>NZ_JBUZRB010000001.1:0-1226845 GCF_055407105.1 Pseudomonas sp. C321
ATTCAGTTGTTAAAGAGCGGTTGGTTAAGATCTTTCGTCTCAACCGAGCGGCGCATTCTACAGCAGCCTCTGTTGCTGTCAAGCGGTTATTTTAAGAAGCTTTCAAAGTTTCCCTTGTAACTTCAACCACTTGCGCTTCCGATCTCTCGTTAGCGGGAGGCGAATAATACAGGATTAAATCCTGCGGTCAACCACCCTCCTCAATCTTTTTTGCATCGGGCCACTCCGCCTACAAACCGCACGCTTCGGACCCGAATTGACTTGTAATACAGCTACAAGTTAGCGGCCTTTCAGCACAATCGTACCGAGAGGCTCCCCCTATACATAAGTCAGCACAGCGCCAAGCACAGGCGACCTACAGCAACGCCCCCGCTCCAAGTGATGACGCTGGCGGAACAGTGGACCAAGAATGCACCGGGCCAGAACAATAGGCCTCTCCCAACACCACCACCTCATCCCTGATAAACTGCGATCCTTCGCCTTTCTGATTCAGATCCCCCAATGTCCCTACAAACTGCTTCACTCTCCCGTCGCTTCTCCGTCGCCCCGATGATGGATTGGACCGACCACCACTGCCGCTTCTTCCTACGCCTACTCTCCAAACACGCCCTCCTCTACACCGAGATGGTCACTACCGGCGCCATCCTCCACGGCGACCACGAGCGTTTCCTGCGCCATAACGATGCCGAACACCCGCTCGCCTTGCAGCTGGGCGGTAGCGTCCCGGCGGACCTAGCTGCCTGCGCTTGCATGGCCCAGGCCGCTGGTTACGATGAGGTCAACCTCAACGTCGGCTGCCCCAGCGACCGCGTACAAAACAACATGATCGGCGCCTGCCTCATGGCTCACCCGGCTCTGGTAGCAGATTGCGTGAAAGCGATGCGTGATGCGGTATCGATCCCGGTGACGGTGAAGCATCGGATCGGGATCAATGGCCGGGACAGTTATCCTGAGCTGTGTGATTTTGTCGGGCAAGTGAAGGACGCGGGCTGCACCAGCTTTACCGTGCATGCGCGGATTGCGATTCTGGAGGGGTTGTCGCCCAAGGAGAATCGGGACATCCCACCGTTGCGTTATGACGTGGCGGCGCAATTGAAACGCGATTTTGCCGAGCTTGAGATTATTCTCAACGGTGGGATCAAGACGCTGGAGGAGTGTGAGGAGCATTTGCAGACGTTTGACGGGGTAATGCTGGGCCGCGAGGCCTATCACAACCCATATGTGCTGGCCGAAGTGGATCAGCGGCTGTTTGGGGCTACGGCGCCGGTGATCAGTCGGGCCGAGGCGTTGGCGCAGTTGCGGCCTTATATAGCAGAGCATCTGGCGATAGGCGGCTCGATGCATCACATTACCCGTCACGTGCTGGGGTTGGGCACGGGCTTCCCGGGGGCGCGGAAGTTTCGGCAGTTGTTGTCGGTGGATATTCACAAGGCCAGCGATCCGCTGGCCTTGTTGGATCAGGCGGCGGAGCTGCTGGAGGGGCGGTAACTGAACAGCCCGGAAGCCTGACGGAGCGCAGTCGCTCAATTGGGGCACTTCGCACCCCAACGGGAGCAAGCTCCCTCGCCACAAGGGCTGGGTTGGCCGAGATTGTGTGGGGAGTCATGGCCATCCCTGGCTAATCACTCCTTTAGGCGAATCGTCGCTGGGTTGAACCTGTCCCGCCTTTTGCCCTCTTATTTACCAGCAAGGCCCGCCATTCAAACAACCGTTTTCAGGTTGTTGCCGCTGTGGGCCGTTGAACGCATTCGCGCCCTTGAGCGGCTGTCGGCGCTCGGGTAATGTCATCAGACCCATAGGACAGAGCACGCCCATGACTTCCAAGCTGGAACAACTCAAGCAAATGACCACTGTGGTTGCCGATACCGGCGACTTCGAAGCTATCGCTCGCGTCAAGCCGGTGGATGCCACCACCAACCCTTCGCTGCTGCTTAAGGCAGCGTCCATTGCGGGTTATGCCAAGTTGCTGGACGAGTGCGTTGCTGACTGCAATGGCGACGTCGGCCTGGCCAGCGACCGTTTTGCAGTAGCCGTCGGCCAAGAGATTCTGAAAGTAGTACCCGGCCGTATTTCCACCGAGGTGGATGCGCGCCTGTCGTTCGATACCGATGCGGTGCTCAAGCGCGCACATCGCTTGATTGACCTGTACGAAAAGGCCGGCATTGGCCGTGACCGCGTGCTGATCAAGATCGCGTCCACTTGGGAAGGCATCCGCGCCGCCGAACAGCTGGAAAAAGAAGGCATCCAGACCAACCTGACTCTGCTGTTCTCCTTCGCCCAAGCCGTGGCTTGTGCTGAAGCGGGCGTATTCCTGATTTCGCCATTCGTGGGCCGTATTTACGACTGGTACAAAAAGGCTAATGGCAACGACTACACCGGTACCGATGATCCGGGCGTGCAGTCAGTAACGCGCATCTACAACTACTACAAGGCAAATGGTTACAAGACCGTGGTGATGGGTGCGAGCTTTCGCAACCTGAGCCAGATCGAGGAGTTGGCCGGTTGTGATCGCCTGACCATCAGCCCCGACCTGCTGGAGAAGCTGGCAGCCGACAATGGCAAACTGGAGCGCAAACTGGCGCCGGGCCATGCCGGTGAAGCTCGTGTGCATATGACCGAAGCGCAGTTCCGTTGGGAATCCAACGAAGATGCGATGGCCACCGAGAAGCTGGCCGAGGGCATCCGTCAGTTTGCTCGTGACCAGGAAAAACTCGAAGTGCTGTTGACCGCAAAGCTGTAAAAGCGAAGGCAAAAAGGGCGGCACCCTCGCGGGCCCGCCCTTTTTCGTGGCTGCAATTCTATAAGATCAATGCCGCTCCAGCGCATTCACCAGGTCGTGGAACGCCTCGCGATTGGAGTCGTTCAAGCCCATCAGGATCTTGTGAGCTTCCAGCACCTTGATCCGTACCACTTCCTCGGATTGATCCTGGGACGGCAGGTCGGTCAGGCATTCCGTGCACGGGATCGGGCGATCAACAATGTTGAACACTTGATCGAAGCCCATGGACTGCAAGAGCCGGGTGATGTCTTCATGGGTGGTAACGACGGTCGGCAGCAGTCCGACCTTCTGCCGAGACAGAATGGACAACTTGGCCAACAGCCCAAGGGTGGTGCTATCGATGCTGCGGGTTTCGGTCAGATCGATCACGATCGCCGAGAAGTTCAGGGCAGTGAAAATCCGCTCAATCGTCGCATCCAGCGCCGAACACAAGGTCAGACGCACTTCACCGACAAATTTCAGGACAAAGGTCCCGTCTTGCTCGGCGAACTGGATTCTTCCGGTACTCATCAAAGATTCCTGCTCAACACCAGTAGGGCGATATCATCCGGCATCTCCCCCAGCGTGGCCAATCCAAAAACCTGCCGCAGGCCATCCAGGCTGCCGCCCGCCGACCTGACCCGTTGAGGCAAGGCGGCTTCTTTCTCTTTGAGTGTAGGCTCTGGCAAAAGGTCCAGAATGCCATCGGACATCAGCGTCAAGCTGAAGGTCGGCGGCAGTTCCAATACGTGGTCTTCGTAGGTGGCTTCATTGAACAAGCCCACTGGCAAACCACGCCCTTCCAGATAACGAACACTGTCCGGAGTATACAAAACCGGCAATGGCAGGTGACCGCCAATGCTGTAGGTCAGAAGACCCGTTTCTTCATCAATCACGCCGCCCACCATCGTCACGTGCTTGCCCAGCTTGCAGCTGATCAGGCCTCGGTTGATGTGGCCCAGCACTTGCGAAGGAGTGAACTCTGGCAAGGTACCGTTGCGCTTGGATTCGAACAACAGCCGTGTGGTCATGAACTTCAACAACACGGTCACGAACGCAGAAGATGCACCATGGCCAGAAACATCAGCCAGGTAGAACGCGACACGCCGCTCATCAACGCGGAAGTAGTCGACAAAATCACCCGACAGATACAGCGACGGGATGATCTGGTGGGCAAACTGGAACTCGTCGATGGTCCACGGGCTGACCGGCAGCATGTTCATCTGCACCTGGCGACCGGCGTTCTGGTCTTCCTGGAGCAGGTTCAGGCTGGCTTCGAGTTCTCGGTTGGCGGTTTCCAGCTTTTCGCGGTAGCGCTGGTTTTCCAGCAGCAGGCGCGAACGATCAAGCGCACGGCGCACCGAGTGCTCCAGCACCGCCAGGTCTTCCAGGGGTTTGATCAGGTAATCGGCGGCGCCCAGGCGCAAGGCCTCGACAGCATCGTTCATCACGCCAGCACCCGACACGACAATGACCGGCGTCTGCGGGGAAAGGTCGGTGACTTGGCGGATCAGTTCGAGACCGCCCACCTGAGGCATGCGCAGGTCGCAGATCACAAGGTCGGGCTTGTCGCGCCCGAACACCTGAAGACCCTGGAGGCCATTGCTGGCCTGCAGGACGCTGAAGCCACTGTCTTCCAAATAGGCCGCGAGGCTCGCACGCACTACTTCGTCGTCATCGATTATCAGCAGCGTGGCACTGGTTTTCTGCATGTGGGCAAACGGCGCCAGAATTAGGTTGGCGTAGGCAGACAGGCTTTGGCCTGGCTCACACTACTGGATTCGCTTTCTAGCCTCTCTGTCCTACAAAAACATGAGTTTTTAACCCACGCACAAAGGTAAAGCAGAGGTGCCCTTCTAAGGCGCAGACGGTACTCCCATCCGCCAGGGGTTTCAAGCTCATGCCGATGGTCGCCAGACGTCTTTACATCGCAAATCACCGGGAGTTATAAGAACAGACAAAACCACAACGCAATGGAAGGATGAAACCTATGAGCGGAAACGAGCGTGACTACGCTGAGAAGCGTGATTTCATTCGCATGCGGGTGGATGCTGAGGTATCTCTTATCCATGCAGGGCAAGTCATTGCCGCCACATGCGTGGACCTTTCCAGCTCGGGAATGCAGGTGCAGGCGCCACAGCTATTCAAGATCGGGGACAAGGTAAGCGTACGCATCGACTCCGAGCATGCCGCACTCAAAGGCCTGGAGGCTGACACCGAAGTGGTGTGGGTACAGAAACTGGATGATGGCCAACAGAAGCTCGGCCTGTCGATCCTGAAGATGGACTGAAATCAGCACATACAAAAAAGGCGACCCGAAGGCCGCCTTTTTCATTTAAGGCTTAAACCTTAAAAATCGTCCACAACCTTGCCATCTTTTACCTTGAACTCGCGGTTCTGCAGGTAGGCATTGCGGATGAAAGTGTATTTGTCGCCGTTGATAAGCTTTTCAGCAGACAGCAGGCTGGCACGGGTGTCGACGATGTCGAGACCCATGGTGCTGTTGCGCCACCCAATGTCATTCATGTAGCGGTACGGTTCGGTGAAGCTGTCCACATACTTGGACGGCGCGTCACGCAGGGTGCTTGGGCCCAGCAGCGGCAGCATTACATACGGACCGCTGCCGACGCCCCAGTAGCCGAGGGTCTGACCGAAGTCTTCGTCATTGCGCTGCAGCCCCATTTTAGTGCCTACATCGATGACGCCCAGCACGCCGAACGTGGTGTTCACCAGCAAACGGGCGGTATCGACGCCAGCGGCGTGGGGTTTGAGTTGCAGCACATTATTGGCAAGGTTGCCGACGTCGCCGATATTGCGGAAGAAGTTGTGGACACCGTCTTCAACAAACTGCGGGGTGATCCACTGATAGCCTTGAGCCAAAGGCTTGAGGGCATAAGTATCAATGGTGTCGTTGAAGGTGAAGATCGGGCGGTTGACGCTTTCCCATGGATCGTCTTCCGCGGCCTGGGCGGCAAAAGGAACCAGCAGGACACTGGCACACACGGATAGCTGAGCTAGACAATGGCTCCAGCGCATAGCTTGAACTCCTTGAATGATCTGTCACGGGCGCTATGCCCTGAATTAGGCGTCAGTATATGACGGAAGTGTTAGATTAGGCAGCCTTAGGGAAATGTCATTCATAAAATGTACAAAATCCCTACAATTGGAATTGATGTAACCTGCCTGTCACCCACGTCCGATAGCGTCACTGCTATTTCAGGGACGTCGATATGCCCCACGCCGAGATTGTTGTCGCCAGCGCCCCGTCCTTGACCGCCGTACTGTTTGGCCTGAGTGGCTGCCTGGTGGACTTTGGTTCCCTGGCCCGCGCCGACATCGCTCCCGGCACCGAAACCCACGCCACCCCCGGCGCCTTGAAGATCCTGCAATCCCTAGAAGAACAAGGCATCCCCTGCGCCTGGCTGGATGAACTACCGGTAGCCGTCGCCACGCCCCTGGCCGGCGTGCTGCCTCGCTGGATTAAAGGAGCGACGCCCGCTACCACCCGCTGGCCCGCACCCCACGCCTGCTGGCAAGCCTTGATGGACTTGAACATCGAACGCCTGGAAGGTTGCGTTCTGGTCAGCGGCGAACCACGCCTGCTGCAGTCGGGGCTCAACGCCGGGCTCTGGACCATAGGCCTGGCGTCGTGTGGCTCCCTGTGCGGGCTCTCCCCTGCACAATGGCAGGCGCTGAGCGAGCAGGAGCGCGAGCACAAACGCGCCAAGGCAACGATGGCGCTTTACGGACTGGGGGTGCACTCGGTAATCGATCACTTGGGCGAGTTGGGTACTTGCCTCGCGGATATCAGCCTGCGGCTGCTCAAGGGCGAGAAACCCTGAGCGGCAGATTGATCAAGATCATGCACTGCACGCGGGAGTGGATTAATCTACAGGCCAGACCATAGACCTTTATCGGCGTGCCGCGGTCTATGCCAATGCCTATCGATAAAAGGAAGAACGCCATGCCTGCCCGCGAACTGCAAGAACAGCTCAATACCCTGCGCGAGCAATTGGAGCAGAATCCGCCGCTGTCGGAAGCCGAGCGTGAAAATCTGCAAGAGTTGATGGCTCAGATTGAGCTGGAACTGAACCTCGAAAATACCACCCAGAATCCCAGCCTCGCCGACGGCGTGAACCTCGCGGTAGAACGTTTTGAACTGGAACACCCAGCCATTGCAGGGACCTTGCGCAACATCGTGTTGACCCTGGGCAATATCGGGATCTGACACAAAAAGCCCCGCGATCAAGCGGGGCTTTCCAGTGTTACTGGCGGGCCAGACGCAAGTTCTGGAACTCCACCGCCTCGGTACTGCGGTACGGATTGATATCCAACCCACCCCGACGCACATACCGTGCATACACCGTCAATTTCTCCGGTTTCAGCAAGCGCTGCAAATCCAGGAAGATCCGTTCCACACACTGTTCATGAAAGTCCGAATGCTGGCGAAAGCTCACCAGGTATTCCAGCAGGCTGGCGTGATCCAACGCCGCGCCGCGGTACTCCACCGCCACGCTGCCCCAATCAGGCTGGCTGGTCACCGGGCAGTTGGATTTGAGCAGATGACTGTGAACGCTCTCTTCCACAATGCGCGACTCATCACAACGCAACAGTTCCGGACGCGGATGCTCGTAGTTGCTGACGCTGATATCCAGATCATCAATGCACACGCCTGGCAGACTGCCCACGCCTTCGGCTTCCACATCGCCAAGGCTTCGGATTCGCACGCCAACCGGTTTTCCGGCGGCGGTGCCCAAGTCCGTACGCAAGGTAGCCTCAAGGCTTTGCGTATCGACAAACGCCGTCTGATTCAGCGAGTTGAGGTAGAGCTTGAACGATTTCGACTCGATGATGTTTGGCGAATCGGCCGGGATGCTGAATTCACCGATAGCCACCACCGGCTTGCCGGACGGCAACAGCCAGGACAACTCAAAGCAGTTCCAGAAATCCACACCCTTGTAAGGTAGCGTGTCGGCGCTCAGGCCGAGCTCGGCCCACTTGGCGGCACGGGGAATCGGGAACAGCAATGAAGGGGTATAGGTAGAAATGTATTCACTGGACTTGCCCAGCGGCGAATGTTCGGCTGCGGGATGCATGGCGGAAACCTGGCTAAATAAACCCCGCCAGTCTACCAGCCTTTGCTCCCGCCTTTGAACGCCAGGTGCTTACTGGCTGACGGTGAGCTTGCCCACCATGCCCGCCTGATAGTGCCCGGGGATGTTACAGGCAAACTCCAAGGCACCAGCCTTGCTGAAAGTCCAGGTCAGCTCGGCGGTTTTGCCTGGTTCCACCAGCACGCTATTGGGGTCGTCGTGTTTCATGCCGCCCATGTTGCCATGGCCCATGGTGCTGTGGTCCATATTGCCCATCTTCACGCCCGTCGCCGTCAACATACCGCTGGCCTGCATCTCCAGCATCTCCTTCTGATGACTGGCGTGCATGGCCGCGTCGCCGAGATTGAATTCATGAAGCAACTGGCCTTTATTGACCAGTACGAAGCGCACGGTCTCACCGGCCTTTACATCGAGGGACTTGGGCGAAAAGGAATTGTCCTGTAGCACCACCTCCACCGTACGCGTGGCCTTGGTGGCAGGCGCAGCCGCGCCGAAAGCATAGGTGTGAGCCCCAGATGCCAGGACTGGAGCACTCAACACCAGCAAGCAGCCCGCTAACAGCCAGGATTTACGTAAAAACATGTTCATTCTCCAGAAAGTTTGGAATTAGCCTATGGAAAACTCTACGGATGCGCCGCTGCCAGCCAGCTGACTGTTAGATTACAACTTTGTCAGGTTGCGCCTGCTCCGTGGCGCTCACGGTATAAAGCCTGCTGTTACCCGTTGCCATGAGCCACCCATGAAACTACTGATCGTCGAAGACCAACCGAAAACCGGTCACTACCTGCGCCAGGGCCTCGCCGAAGCTGGGTTCAACACCGAGTTGGTGGCCGACGGCACCACCGGCCAGCACCTGGCGCTAACCGGCGACTACGACCTGTTGATCCTCGATGTGATGTTGCCGGGCCGTGATGGCTGGCAAATCCTCCAGGCAGTGCGCAGCGCCGGGCTCGACATCCCAGTGCTGTTCCTCACCGCACGAGACGCCGTGGACGACCGGGTCCGCGGCCTGGAGTTGGGGGCCGACGATTACCTGGTCAAGCCCTTCGCCTTCTCCGAGCTACTGGCACGGGTGCGCAGCCTGTTGCGCCGTGGCAGCAGCGCGCCCCAGGAAACCAGCCTGCAACTGGCCGACCTGCGCCTGGACCTGATTCGCCGTCGGGTAGAGCGGGATGGCCAGCGCATCGACCTGACGGCCAAGGAGTTTTCCCTGCTGGAACTGCTCTTGCGACGCCAAGGCGAGGTGTTGCCCAAGTCGCTGATTGCTTCCCAGGTCTGGGACATGAATTTCGACAGCGACACCAACATCATCGAAGTAGCTATCCGCCGGCTGCGCCTGAAAGTCGACGATAGTTTCCCCAACAAGCTGATTCATACCGTGCGCGGCATGGGGTATGTGCTTGAGGAGCGGGTCAGTTGATGAAGCGAATTTCCCTGGCCAGCCGCCTGGCGCTGCTCTTTGCGGCGTGTACGGCCGTGGTCTCACTGTTGGCGGGCGTGCTGTTCAACCATGCCAGTGAGACGCACTTTATCGAACTGGATCAGCAGTTGCTCGACGGCAAGCTGGTGGCCCTGCGCAGCGGGCTGCAAGGCGCCGACACGCCTGAGCTATTTGCCCAACGGGAAACTGCACTTCGAGAGGAGCTCAGCCACCAACCCGACCTGTCCCTGCGGATCAACGCCGCCGATGGGCAGCGCTGGTTCGACAGTTCGCCGGCAATTCCCCTCGACTTGCCAGCAGCCCCCGGCCTGCATAGCCTGCAAAACGCTGGAACGGACTACCGCGTGTATAACGCAACGCTCGTGCCTGGCAACGCTGGCTCCCCACAATTGACCCTAATGCTCGACATCACCCACCACCAACACTTCCTGCAACGTATGCAGCACCTGATTTGGCTGACCGTCGGGCTATCGGCCCTGGCCACCGCCCTGCTCGGCGCCTGGGCAGCCCGCAGTGGGTTGCGCCCCTTGCGCCAGATGAGCGAAGTGGCAGGCAGCGTGTCCGCACACTCCCTGGCCCAGCGCCTGCCTCAAGAACAAATGCCCGTAGAACTGGCGGAACTGGCCCAGGCCTTCAACGCCATGCTCCGTCGCCTGGACGATGCCTTCCAGCGACTCTCGGCGTTCTCCGCCGACATCGCCCATGAACTGCGCACGCCGCTGTCGAACCTGCTGACCCACACTCAGGTCATCCTCACCCAGCCCCGGCTTCTGGAGGATTACCGCGAGGCGCTGCACAGCAACCTGGAAGAGCTGCAGTGGATGGCACAGTTGGTCAATGACATGTTGTACCTGGCCAAGGCGGACCATGGGTTGCTGGTTCCCAAGCGCGAACCCTTGGCGTTGGGCGATGAAGTCGATGCGTTGCTGGAGTTTTTTGCGCCGCTGGCGGAGGACACTCAAATAAGTTTGCTTCGGGACGGTACCGCCAGCACGGCGGGCGATCGAAGCATGCTGCGCCGTGCACTGTCCAACCTGCTGGATAACGCGCTGCGCTTTACCCCGCAGGGTGGCGAGGTCAGAGTCAGGATGAACGAGGCCAGCCAAGGTGTGACACTGAGTGTGGAAAATACCGGGCAAGGCATTCCCCAGACATTGCTGCCGAGGTTGTTTGATCGGTTCTACCGGGCGGACCCGGCCCGGCATGAGGGGAGCAGTGAACATGCCGGGCTTGGACTGGCAATTACCCAGTCAATTGTGCGGGCCCATGGCGGGCAGATTCGGTGTGAATCAGGCACTGGGTGGACAAGGTTTGTCATTGAGCTGCCCAAGACAGCCTAACGATCAAGTCAGGAATACCTCAGCGCATGCGCCGGCTCAATCTTCGCCGCTCGATACGCCGGATAAATCGTCGCAAGGAAACTCAACACAAATCCGGCACCGCAAATCAGCAGCACATCGCCACCTTGCAGCTCCGAAGGCAGGTTGCTGACGAAATACACATCGGAACTGAAGATGTGCTGCCCCGTCACCCGCTCCATCCAACCCACCAGCTCACTGACATTCAGCGCCGCAATTACACCGAGTACTCCGCCGATCAAGGTACCGACAATACCGATCACCGTGCCCTGGACCATGAAGATCGCCATGATCTGCCGGGGCGTGGCGCCGATGGTACGCAGGATCGCGATGTCTGCGCCCTTGTCGTTCACCACCATGATCAAGGTGGCGATGATGTTGAAGGCGGCAACGGCGACGATCATCAGCAACAGCAGGCCGATCATCGTCTTTTCCATCTTCATCGCGCTGAAGAGGCTGCCCTGGGTGTGCGTCCAGTCGTCCGCCTTGTAGTCTGCGCCGAGGCTGGCAGCGATGTCCGCCGAAACCTTGGGCGCCGCATACAGATCTTTCACGGCAAGGCGCACGCTTTGCACCTGGTTCGGCTCCCAATGCTGCATCTGCGCGGCATCGGCGACGTGGATCAAGGCCATGGAGCCATCCAGCTCGGCACCCACCTTGAACACACCGACCACATTTAAACGCTGCATGCGCGGGGTGATGCCACCGGGAGCGCTGCTGATTTCCGGGACGATCAGCGTCAGTTTGTCACCGACATTCAGTCGAAAGCGCCGAGCAGTGATCTCGCCGATCACTACACCGAACTCGCCAGGCTTCAGATCATCAAGACGGCCCTGGACAATATGCTGGGCAACGATGGAGACCTTGCCTTCCTGGGCCGGATCAACGCCGCTGATCTGGATCGGCTGCATCGACCCCTTATAGGACAGCATGCCTTCCATTTCGGTGAACGGCACGGCGGCGGTCACTTCGGGGTTTTTCATCGCGGCAGCGGCCACCGGCTGCCAATCGCTGATCGGATTGACGCCAACGATGGTGGCATGAGGCACCATGCCGAGGATGCGCGTGCTCATTTCGCGCTGGAAGCCGTTCATTACCGACAACACCACGATCATCGCCAGCACGCCAAGGGCGAGGCCGATCATCGAGGTCATCGAGATAAACGAAACAAAACGGTTGCGGCGCTTGGCGCGGGTATAGCGCGTGCCGATGAAAATCGATAACGGTCTGAACATTCGCGGGCACCGTTGAAAAAATAGAGAACTCGGGCGCGGGCGCCCGGGTTTGACACAGGTCAGATGGCGACCAGATGACCTTCCTGCAGGTGCAACACGCGGTCCATCTGCCGGGCCATGCTCATGTCATGGGTCACCACCAGGAACGCTGTGCGCATCTGGGTGCTCAGTTCCAGCATCAAGTCCTTGATGCCCTGGGCGGTGTGGGAGTCGAGGTTACCGGTGGGCTCATCGAGCATCACCAGGCCTGGGTTGTTGACCAGGGCGCGGGCAATCGCCACACGCTGGCGCTCGCCGCCGGACAATTCCGACGGTTTGTGCTCCAGACGATGACCCAGGCCAACCCGCTCCAGCAACGCCGTGGCCCGCTGGCGAGCTTCAGGAATAGCGGTCTTGCCGATCAACAGCGGCATGCAGACGTTTTCCAGGGCGGTGAACTCTGGCAGCAAGTGGTGGAACTGGTACACAAAACCCAGCGACCGATTGCGCAACTGGCCGCGCGCCTTCTCGTTCAAGGCCGACAGCTCTTCACCGGCCAGCCAGACGCTGCCCTGGGATGGTGTATCAAGACCGCCCAACAGGTTGAGCAAGGTACTTTTGCCGGACCCGGAACTGCCGACGATCGCGACGCGCTCGCCCGGATGCAGTTCAAGTTGCAGGTTGGACAGCACCACCACGGATTCCGGGCCTTCCTCGTAGGATTTGCCCAGGTTGCGGCAGCTCAGGATTGCTTTTTCACTCATGCCCGATTCACTCATAACGTAAAGCCTGCGCTGGCTGGGTACGTGCCGCGCGCCAGGCTGGATACAGGGTGGCAAGGAAACTCAGGACCAACGCGGCGCCGCCAACCATCAACACGTCCTGGCTCTGCACCTGGGACGGCAAGTAGTCGATGAAGTAGACGTCGGCGTTGAGGAACTTGTGGCCGATCAGTGTTTCCAGGGCGGCGATGGCGGCGCTGACGTTCAATGCGGCAAAAATCCCCACTGCCGTACCGATCAAGGTACCGACCACGCCAATCACCGTGCCCTGGACCATGAAGATCGCCATGATCTGGCCCGGCGTGGCGCCAAGGGTGCGCAGGATGGCGATATCGCCCTTCTTGTCGTTCACCACCATCACCAGGGTGGAGATGATGTTGAAGGCGGCAACCGCGACGATCAGCAGCAACAGCAGGCCGATCATGGCTTTTTCCATGCGGATGGCCTGGTAGAGGTTGCCGTGGGTACGGGTCCAGTCGCGGGCGTAGAACTGGCTTTCGCCCAAGTGCTGGGCGATTTCCCATGAAGTGCGTGGCGCGTCGAACAGGTCGTTGAATTTCAGGCGCAGGCCCTGGACCTGGTCAGGCTTCCAGCGGTGCAGGCGCGCCAGGTCGGTGAGGTTGGTCAGGCCGAGGAAGCCGTCTATCTCGCCGGCGCCGACGTGAAACACGCCGACCACGGTGAAACGCTTCATGCGCGGGAACATGCCGGCCGGGGTCACGGTAACTTCCGGGGCGACAAAGGTCAGTTTGTCGCCGATACCCACGCCGAGCTTGGCCGCGGCCCTGTCGCCGATAACAATGCCGAAGCTGCCGGGCGACAAGTCGTCCAGTTTGCCCTGTTGCATGAAGTTATCGATGAT
The DNA here is from genome assembly GCF_055407105.1 of Pseudomonas sp. C321. Taxonomy (NCBI): domain Bacteria; kingdom Pseudomonadati; phylum Pseudomonadota; class Gammaproteobacteria; order Pseudomonadales; family Pseudomonadaceae; genus Pseudomonas; species Pseudomonas sp. C321. The sequence goes on from NZ_JBUZRB010000001.1 coordinate 13,530, forward strand.
CGAAACGTTGCGTTCCTGGGTCGGATCGATGGCATTGAGCAGGACTTTCTGCACCTTGCCGTCGTTGGTCAACAGGCCCTGCATCTGGGTAAAGGGCGCAACCGCCAGCACTTTCGGGTTCTGCTTGACCTTGGCGGCCAGGCTTTGCCAGTCACTGATGGGTTCACCGGTTTCGATGGTCGCGTGGGGCACCATGCCCAGTACGCGGGTGCGCATCTCATGATCGAAGCCGTTCATCACCGAAAGCACCACGATCATCACGACCACGCCGAGGGCGAGTCCGATCATCGAGGTCAAGGAAATGAACGACACAAAATGATTGCGACGCTTTGCACGGGTATAACGCGTGCCAATAAATACGAAGAGAGGTCTGAACATGTCGGGGCTTGTTCGAAGGAAAAGAAGACGTCCTTGTGGCGGGGTCAGGTAAGCAGCTTTACACTCAGACCATCACCGCTACCTTGGGTTCGCCATGTCGACATTAGATGAAGAAGATCGCCGCGAATACTACCGTATCGACGACATGATCGCACTCCAAATCAGCAGCCTGTCTGCCGCTCAAGCGCAGAGCAAGGAAATGTTGCTGGATGATTCCCAACTGTTCAATCTGCTCAGCGAATTGCACCTGAGTGAATTCGAATCCCAGCACCTGCTGCGCCAGATCGGCGAGCGCGACCGCACCCTGGCCGCGTTCCTCAAAGTGCAGAACAAACGCATGGACCTGCTCAGCCAGGTCATGGCGCAGAGCCTGCTGGGCGAGATCGGCGCACCGCAGCCGGTGGTCATCTCCGAAGGTGGCATCGAGTTCCAGCACCCCACGGCGCTGGCACCCGACAGTCATGTGGCGGTCAAGCTGGTGCTGATGCCCCAGGCGCTGGGCCTGCTGCTGCGGGCCAAAGTCACCCATTGCGATGCCAGGGGGGACCGTTTTGACGTTGGCACCGAATTCGAAGCCATGACCGACGCCCAACGCCAGCTACTGGCGCGCTATATCCTGCAGAAGCAGGCCCAGGAGCGACGCCTGGCACGGGAACAAAGCGAAGCCCAAGACACCTGAATTCGAATACCGTCTGGCACGCTGTGCCATTCATCCCGCCAGGACGCCTGGCGTAAAGGAGCAATTGTGACCCTGATTTATGGCCACCGCGGTGCCAAAGGCGAAGCACCGGAAAACACCCTGACCAGCTTTCAGGAATGCCTCAAGCACGGCGTTCGACGCTGCGAACTGGACTTGCACCTGTCCATGGACGGCGAGTTGATGGTCATCCACGACCCCACCCTCAAGCGCACTGCCGAGCGACGCGGCAAAGTGGTTGAGTATTCGGCGGCTGACCTTGTGAAGATCGACGCACGCAAGGGCGGCCCTGGCTGGGTCAATCCGTGCCCGATTCCGCGCCTGGAAGAACTCTTCGAACAGTGCGATTTCGACCACTGGCAACTGGAAGTCAAAAGCGCCTCACGCACCCGCGCCGCCACCACAGTGTTGGCGATCAGGGAAATGGCTCAGCGCTTTGGCTTGATGGACAAGGTCACGGTGACCTCAAGCTCGCGGGAAGTATTGAAAGCGGCGCTGGACCTCACCCCGGACCTGTCTCGCGGGCTGGTCGCCGAATACGCCTGGCTCGACCCATTGAAGGTCGCGCAAAGCTATGGCTGTGAGATTCTGGCGTTGAACTGGACGTTGTGCACCCCTGAGCGTCTGGCCAAAGCCCAGCGCCAAGGGCTGCACGTGTCCGTGTGGACAGTCAACGAACCAGCGCTGATGCGCAGGCTCGCCGACTTCGGCGTAGATAGCCTGATTACAGACTTTCCCGGTTTGGCCACTGCCACCCTCGGGAATTACTGAAATCGGTCTCCCCGGCCGGCTCAGGCCACCGGCCGGAGCCGCTCAAAAAAGCCGGTTGAGGCCGTCGTAAGCCGCTACTCGATAAGCTTCAGCCATGGTCGGGTAGTTGAACGTAGTGTTGACGAAATACTTGAGGGTATTTTGCTCACCCGGCTGGTTCATGATCGCCTGGCCGATGTGCACGATCTCCGAGGCCTGGTAGCCGAAGCAATGCACGCCAAGGACTTCCAGAGTCTCGCGGTGAAACAGTATCTTCAGCATGCCCTGGGGCTCACCGGCGATCTGTGCGCGAGCCATGCTCTTGAAGAACGCCTTGCCCACTTCGTAAGGCACCTTGGCCTTGGTCAGCTCGTGCTCGTTCTTGCCGATGGAGCTGATCTCGGGAATGGTGTAGATCCCGGTCGGCACATCGTTGACGTAACGCCAGCTGCCGTTGTCGACAATACTGCCAGCGGCCGAGCGGCCCTGGTCGTGGGCGGCACTGGCCAGGCTCGGCCAGCCGATCACGTCACCGGCACCGTAAATATTGGTCACGCAGGTGCGATAGTTCTCGTCCACCTCGATCTGGCCACGGCTGTTGACCTTGACCCCGACGTTCTCCATGCCCAGCTTGTCGGTGTTGCCGGTACGGCCGTTGCACCAGAGCAAGGCGTCGGCCTTGATCTTCTTGCCGGACTTCAAATGCAGAATCACACCGTTATCCAGGCCTTCAACGCGGTCGTATTCCTCGTTGTGGCGCACGGTGATGTTGTTGTTGCTGAAGTGATAGCTCAACGCCTGGGAAATTTCCGAGTCGAGGAAGCTCAGCAACTGGTCACGGTTGTCCACCAGCTCCACCAGTACACCCAGGCCGCTGAAAATCGAGGCGTATTCACAGCCAATCACGCCGGCGCCATAGATGATCAGTTTGCGCGGGGTGTGGCCCAGGCTAAGAATGGTGTCGCTATCGTAGATACGCGGGTGGTGGAAATCGATATCGACCGGGCGGTACGGACGCGAGCCAGTGGCGATGATGATGTGCTTGGCCACCAGTGTTTCGACCACGCCATTGGCGCAGACCACTTCGATGGTTTGCTCATCGGCGAAGCTGCCGGTGCCGAAGAACAGATCGACGCGATTGCGGGCGTAGTAGCCGGTACGCGAGGCGACTTGTTTGGCGATGACTTTTTCAGCGCTCTTGAGCACGTCCGGGAACGAGAACCAGCGCGGCTCACCAATGGCCCGGAACATCGGGTTGGTGTTGAACTGCATGATCTGGCGCACCGAGTGACGCAAGGCCTTGGACGGGATGGTACCCAGGTGGGTGCAGTTACCGCCAACCTGGCGACGGCTATCGACCATCGCCACCTTGCGCCCTGCTTTCACGGCGTTCATCGCCGCACCTTCTCCAGCTGGGCCGGAACCCAGTACCACCACGTCGTAGTTGTAGACAGCCATGCGTACTCCTCAGAACAGGCCAGGCGCACGGTTGGGCGCCTGGCTAAATCATGCCGCGGCCAGCGGTCATGAAGGATCAATGTGGCTCAGGTGTGTGAACCAGGGCACAGTCTATATAAGCCTCAGCGCCGCGCACATTAACCCTTGGTCGCGTCGTAGGCCAGTTTTGCCTTTACTACACAATGCTTGTTATGGCTTGGGCGCCGTCAATAGCTCAAAGGCCTTGTTGCTGCGTGTGACGAAACCAGTCCCCTCGCGCATCACAAAAAATGCCGCAATCTGGTGTTTTTCTGCGTATTCCCAGCCTTGTTCAGGCCCCAGTACCAGTAACACTGTCGACAGGCCATCGGCCATCAACGCCGACGGTTGCAGCACCGTGACCGACGCCAACTGATGGGAGATCGGCGCGCCAGTACGGGCATCCAGGGTATGGGAATACCGGCGACCATCCTGCTGGAAATAATTGCGATAGTCACCCGATGTCGACACACCGAAGCCATCCACGGCGATGATGCGCTCGGCGATTTGCTGGTCGTCGCGGGGTTCTTCCAGGCCCACGCGCCAGGTTGATCCGTCGGGCTTGCGGCCAGCAGCCTTGAGTTCGCCGGTGGCTTCAGCAAGGTAGTCGCGGATGCCCAACTGGTTCAGCCGCTCGGCGATACGGTCTACCGCGTAACCGGCGGCGATACTGTTGAAGTCCACCTCAACGGCGGCGTCCTTGCACAGTTGATTGCCATCGATGCGCAAATGCTGGTGGCCGACACGTTGGCGGGCATCGGCAAGGGTCGTGGCGTCCGGAATTTTTATCTCCCGAGCCTGGGGACCGAAGCCCCAGAGGCTCATCAAAGGCTCGACCGTCAGATCGAAAGCACCATCGCTGGCCTGGGACAATTGCTCGCCCGTGCGCACCAGATGCAGGATCGGCTCCGGCATCCGCTGGCAGCTGTTGGCCGGCAGGTCGTTGAAACGCTCGATGTCGGAATCACTGCGGTAGGTCGACATCTGCCGATCGACCTCGCCGAGAATAGCTTCCACCTGCCGCTGGACCTCGGCTGGTTCCGGCGTACCGGGGCCGCGGACGTACTTGATCGAATAGGTGCTGCCCATGGTTGGGCCGCCAAAACTTTCCAGGGTCTGGGCAGCGTTACAACCCGTAAGCATTACCAAACAAACAACCACTACATCGCGTAAACCGCCCATGGGCATCAAACCTTATCTCTATCGAACTGACTGAGCCTGTACTCAAACACAGCTTCAGGACTGGCCATTATGCGGCATTCAGCCGCCCGCGATATCGCTCCAGAAAAAACAGCAGCAGCGGTAATTAGCCAGCTTGCTAACGGTTTTTGTTGCCCGCACCGCGAGATACACATATCGTTACAAAACTGTTCAGAGCAGCCTCGTGCCAAGACTTTGCAGCCAGGACGAGTAGCAACCAGGGATTTCCAACAAGATAGCCAGTTGAGTAAACGACATGTCCACCACCACGGGCAAAGGCAAGGCGATCTTTCGCGTTGTCAGCGGCAACTTCCTTGAAATGTTCGACTTCATGGTCTACGGCTTCTACGCCACAGCCATTGCCAAGACCTTCTTCCCTACCGACAGCGCCTTCGCTTCATTGATGCTGTCTTTGGCCACCTTCGGTGCCGGGTTCCTGATGCGCCCGCTGGGGGCGATTTTCCTCGGTGCCTACATCGACCGTCACGGCCGTAAAAAAGGCCTGGTGATCACCCTGGCAATGATGGCTGCCGGTACGGTGCTGATTGCCTGCGTTCCAGGCTACGCCACCCTGGGAGTGGCCGCGCCGTTGATCGTGCTGTTTGGCCGCCTGCTTCAAGGCTTCTCTGCCGGTGTCGAGCTGGGAGGTGTGTCGGTGTACCTGGCGGAAATCGCCACACCCGGCCGCAAGGGCTTCTTTGTCAGTTGGCAGTCCGCTAGCCAGCAAGCCGCAGTGGTATTCGCTGGCCTCTTGGGCGTCGGCCTGAACCACTGGCTAAGCCCGGAAGAAATGGGTGACTGGGGCTGGCGCGTGCCGTTCCTGATCGGTTGCCTGATCGTGCCAGTGATTTTCGTGATTCGTCGTTCCCTGGAAGAAACACCGGAATTCCAGGCCCGCAAACACCGCCCTACCCTGCGGGAAATCGTCCGATCCATCGGCCAGAACTTCGGCATTGTGCTCGCTGGCATGGCGCTGGTGGTGATGACTACCGTGTCGTTCTACCTGATCACCGCCTACACCCCGACCTTCGGCAAGGCCGAATTGCACTTGTCGGACTTCGACGCGCTGCTGGTAACCGTGTGCGTCGGCATCTCCAACTTCATCTGGCTGCCGGTGATGGGTGCGGTGTCCGACAAGATCGGCCGTAAACCGCTGCTGCTGGGCGCGACCATTCTGGCAATCCTCACCGCTTACCCGGCGCTGTCCTGGCTGGTAGCCAACCCGAGTTTTACGCACCTGCTGATTGTCTTGTTGTGGCTGTCGTTCCTGTACGGCTCATACAACGGCGCCATGGTCGTAGCACTGACCGAAATCATGCCGGTAGAAGTGCGTACAACCGGCTTCTCCCTGGCCTACAGCCTGGCGACCGCGACCTTCGGCGGCTTTACCCCGGCGGCCTGTACCTACCTGATCCATGTGCTGGACAACAAAGCAGCACCGGGGATCTGGCTCAGTGGTGCGGCGGTGTTGGGGCTGGTTGCAACTCTGGTGCTGTTCAAGGGTAATCGCCATGAAGTGCGCACCGCAGAGGCCGCTATAGCTCGCTAAGGGGTTAAATCGCAGATAAAAAAACGCCCCGACTAATCGGGGCGTTTTCATTTACCGCTGATGCTTAGCGCGGGAACGCTGGCGGGTTGACCCCGGCCATGTCTTCCATCACGCGAACCACCTGGCAGCTGTAACCGAACTCGTTGTCGTACCAGACGTACAGAACAGCGCGGTTGCCTTGGCAGATGGTCGCTTCAGCGTCCACCACGCCAGCATGGCGCGAGCCAACGAAGTCGGTGGAGACCACTTCCTGGGAATTGACGAAGTCGATTTGCTTATGCAGATCAGAGTGCAGCGCCATGTAGCGCAGGTACTCGTTCATCTCTTCACGGGTGGCTGGCTTCTCAAGGTTGAGGTTGAGGATAGCCATCGACACGTTTGGCGTCGGCACACGGATCGCGTTACCGGTCAGCTTGCCAGCCAGCTCAGGCAGAGCCTTGGCAGCGGCAGTGGCAGCACCGGTCTCAGTGATCACCATGTTCAACGCGGCGCTACGGCCACGGCGATCGCCCTTGTGGAAGTTGTCGATCAGGTTCTGGTCGTTGGTGTACGAGTGAACGGTTTCGACGTGACCGTTGAGGATGCCGAACTTGTCATTCACAGCCTTGAGCACCGGCACGATGGCGTTGGTGGTGCAGGAAGCGGCAGACACGATCTTGTCGTCAGCGGTGATTTCAGCGTGGTTGATACCGTGAACGATGTTCTTCAGCTTGCCTTTGCCAGGCGCGGTCAGAACAACGCGGTCGATACCCGGGCAGGCCAAGTGCTGACCCAAGCCCTCGGCATCACGCCACACACCGGTGTTGTCCACCAGCAGTGCGTTCTTGATGCCGTACTGGGTGTAATCCACCTCGGTCGGGTTCTTCGCGTAGATCACCTGGATCAGGTTACCGTTGGCGGTGATGGTGTTGTTTTCTTCGTCGATGGTAATGGTGCCGTTGAACGAACCGTGTACCGAATCGCGACGCAAGAGGCTTGCGCGCTTGGTCAGGTCGTTGTCGGCACCTTTACGCACAACAATGGCACGCAGGCGCAGGCCGTCGCCGCCACCGGTTTTTTCGATCAGGATGCGCGCCAGCAGGCGGCCGATACGACCGAAACCGTACAGGACAACGTCGGTGCCTTTACGGGCGCAAGCGCCCTGCTGGTCAACCACATCGGCCATTTCTTCACGGACGAACTGCTCGGCAGTTCGGCCATTGCCCTGGGCCTTGAACTTGACGGCCAATTTACCGAGATCCACCGAAGCCGCGCCGAGCTTGAGCTCGCTCATGGCTTTAAGCAGAGGGAATGTTTCGTGGACGGAAAGTTCGACATCGTCAGACTGACGGTGGCGAGCAAAGCGATGAGCCTTGAGAATCGCGATGACTGACTGGTTGATCAGGCTGCGGCCATAGATCGAGCTAACCACGCCGTTATTGCGGTATAGCTGACCGATAAGTGGAATCATCGCTTCCGCAAGTGCTTCACGGTCGATCCATTCACCAAGACACTGGTCGGGCTTCTGAGTCACGGGAACCTTCCACATGTAGGGGCTGAAAAAAGGGGCTACATTATGCCGCCCAGTCGCCCTCTGAGCAATGCGCGCGCCACAACAAAACCCTTTGCGAAAAACACACACCCCGCGCCAGCCCAGTAAATACGCGGCTTTCAGGACACCCCCAAAGCGAGAGCCCTTGGCCACTTGTCCGTAACCCTCCGAAACATATGGCTAATCCGGCACTACATATTGAGCTAAATGACCCCATTGTTTGTCTTAGCCACTACATTTCCCTCAATACGTATTAGGCACAGTCTACAACTGACAGGCGGCACCCGAGGCCGTTACAATTACCGACTTTGTCGCAACGCTTGGAGCTCAACCTTCCGTGCCCGTTCTGCGTCTACCGCTACTCCCTGCCGCGGCAGGTAAACAGCACTGGGGCAATCTCCCTGGTGCAGCCCTGAGCCTGGCGATTGCCGAGGCTGCCAGCGCTGCCAAGCGCTTCACCTTGCTGCTGACCGCCGACAGCCAAAGCGCCGAACGGCTGGAACAGGAGCTGAGTTTCTTCGCCCCGGACTTGCCGGTGCTGCACTTTCCCGACTGGGAAACCCTGCCCTACGATCTGTTCTCGCCGCACCAGGACATCATCTCCCAGCGTATCGCCAGCCTGTACCGGCTGCCGGAACTGGCTCATGGCGTGCTGGTGGTGCCAATCACCACTGCCCTGCACCGCCTGGCACCGACCAAGTTCCTGCTGGGCAGCAGCCTGGTGCTGGATATCGGCCAGAAGCTCGACGTCGAGCAAATGCGCACACGGCTTGAGGCCAGCGGCTATCGCTGCGTCGACACGGTGTACGAGCATGGCGAATTCGCGGTACGCGGAGCGTTGATCGACCTGTTCCCGATGGGCAGCAAACTGCCGTACCGGATCGACCTGTTCGACGACGAAATCGAAACCCTGCGCACCTTCAACCCGGAAAACCAGCGGTCCATCGATAAGGTGCAGTCGATCAAGCTGCTGCCAGCTCGGGAATTCCCACTGCAAAAAGACGCCGTCACCCGCTTCAAGGCGCGTTTTCGCGAGCGCTTTGACGTGGACTTCCGCCGCTGCCCGATTTTCCAGGACTTGAGCAGCGGGATTACCCCTGCCGGTATCGAGTACTACCTGCCGCTGTTCTTCGACGAAACCTCCACCCTCTTCGACTACCTGCCCCAGGACACCCAGGTGTTCTCCCTGCCGGGCATCGAACAGGCCGCGGAGAACTTCTGGAATGACGTGCGCAACCGTTATGAAGAACGCCGCGTCGATCCCTCCCGGCCTTTATTGCCACCAGCCGAGCTGTTCCTGCCGGTGGAAGACTGCTTCGCCCGGCTGAAAAATTGGCCACGAGTGGTCGCCAGCCAGCAGGATGTGGATACCGGCGTCGGCCGCGAACGCTTCCCGGCGCAAGCCTTGCCGAACCTGGCCATCGAAGCCAAGGCCAACCAGCCACTGGAAGCCCTGTCCAATTTCCTCGCTGACTTCCCCGGCCGCGTGCTGTTTACCGCCGAATCCGCCGGCCGGCGTGAAGTTCTGCTGGAGCTGCTGGAACGCTTGAAGCTGCGGCCGAAAACCGTCGACAGCTGGCCGGATTTCATTGCCGGCAAAGAGCGCCTGGCGATCACCATCGCCCCGCTGGACGAAGGTTTGCTGCTGGATGATCCGGCCCTGGCGCTGATTGCCGAAAGCCCGCTGTTCGGTCAGCGGGTGATGCAGCGTCGCCGTCGGGAAAAACGTGCTGACGGCAATAATGACGCGGTGATCAAAAACCTCACCGAGCTACGCGAAGGCGCGCCGGTGGTGCATATCGATCACGGTGTCGGCCGCTACCTGGGCCTGCAGACCCTGGAAATCGACAACCAGGTCGCCGAATTCCTCACGATGGAATATGCCGAGGGCGCCAAGCTCTACGTGCCGGTCGCCAACCTGCACCTCATTGCCCGCTACACCGGCAGCGACGACGCCCTGGCGCCGTTGCACCGCCTGGGCTCCGAAACCTGGCAGAAAGCCAAGCGCAAGGCCGCCGAACAAGTGCGCGACGTCGCCGTCGAGCTGCTGGATATCTACGCCCGCCGTGCGGCCCGCGAAGGCTATGCCTTCGCCGATCCAAAAGCCGACTATGCGACCTTCAGCGCCGGCTTCGCCTTCGAAGAAACTCCAGACCAGCAAACCACCATCGACGCCGTGCGCGTCGACATGCTCGCGCCCAAGCCGATGGACCGCCTGGTCTGCGGCGACGTGGGTTTCGGCAAGACCGAGGTGGCGATGCGCGCCGCCTTTATTGCCGTGCATGGCGGTCGCCAGGTGGCGATCCTGGTACCCACTACCCTGCTCGCTCAGCAGCACTACAACAGCTTTCGCGACCGTTTTGCCGACTGGCCGGTGACCGTGGAAGTGATGAGTCGCTTCAAGTCGACCAAGGAAGTGAATGCGGCCATTGCCAATCTGGCCGAAGGCAAGATCGATATCGTCATCGGCACCCACAAGCTGCTGTCGGACGATGTGAAGATCAAGAACCTGGGCCTGGTGATCATCGACGAAGAACACCGCTTCGGTGTCCGTCAGAAGGAACAGCTCAAGGCCCTGCGCAGTGAGGTCGACATCCTTACTCTCACCGCCACGCCAATCCCGCGAACGCTGAACATGGCCGTGTCGGGCATGCGCGACCTCTCGATTATCGCCACGCCGCCAGCGCGGCGCTTGTCGGTGCGCACCTTCGTCATGGAGCAGAACAAAAGCACGGTCAAGGAAGCCCTGCTGCGCGAGTTGCTCCGTGGCGGCCAGGTCTACTACCTGCACAACGACGTAAAAACCATCGAGAAATGCGCCGCCGACCTTGCCGAATTGGTGCCGGAAGCGAGGATCGCCATCGGCCACGGGCAGATGCGCGAGCGCGAACTCGAACAGGTGATGAGCGACTTCTACCACAAGCGCTTCAATGTGCTGATCGCCTCGACCATCATCGAGACCGGCATCGACGTACCGAGCGCCAACACCATCATCATCGAGCGCGCCGACAAGTTCGGCCTGGCGCAGTTGCACCAGTTGCGCGGCCGGGTCGGGCGCAGTCACCACCAGGCCTACGCCTATTTGCTGACGCCACCGCGCCAGCAAATCACCTCCGACGCACAGAAGCGCCTGGAAGCCATCGCCAATACCCAGGACCTGGGGGCCGGCTTTGTGCTGGCCACCAACGACCTGGAAATTCGTGGCGCCGGCGAGTTGCTGGGCGACGGCCAGAGCGGGCAAATCCAGGCCGTGGGTTTCACCCTTTATATGGAAATGCTCGAACGAGCGGTGAAAGCCATCCGCAAGGGCGAGCAGCCGAACCTCGATCAACCCCTCGGTGGCGGCCCGGAAATCAACCTGCGCTTACCGGCGTTGATTCCCGAAGACTACCTGCCGGATGTCCATGCACGGCTGATCCTGTACAAACGCATTGCATCGGCGACCGACGAAGAAGGCCTAAAAGACCTGCAAGTGGAGATGATCGACCGCTTCGGCCTGTTGCCGGAACCGACCAAGAACCTGGTGCGCCTGACCCTGCTCAAATTGCAGGCCGAGCAGTTGGGGATCAAGAAGGTCGACGCCGGCCCTCAGGGCGGGCGCATCGAGTTTGAGGCGCAAACCCCGGTGGACCCGCTGGTACTGATCAAGCTGATTCAGGGCCAGCCCAACCGCTACAAGTTCGAAGGGGCTACGCTGTTCAAGTTCATGGTGCCGATGGAACGCGCCGAAGAGCGCTTTAATACATTGGAGGCGCTGTTTGAGCGACTCATCCCGAAATCTGCTTGAAGGACGCCCCATGCGCCTGTTCCGTATCCTGAGCCTGTTGTTGGTAGTGGTGTGTGCACCTGCGGCATTTGCCGATAGTTTGTATCAGGTGGAAATGATCCTGGTCCGCCAGAATGCCGAGCCGGTGATCGGCAGCCGGGCGGCGCCGGAAGACTGGGACGCCGGGGCGCCACGCCTGGGCAGTGACAAAATGAGCCCGCCGCGCCTGAACAACATCGTCGACAAGCTCAACGCCGACAGCAACTACACCGTGCTGCTGCACAAGGCCTGGGAACAGAGCCTCGGCGAGCAGCCGGTCAATATCGCCATCAGCGACGGTGCTGAGCAGTTCGGCCAGTTCCCCCTCCAGGGCACCCTGAAGCTGCAACTTGGGCGCTTTACCGACGTGGACGCGAGTTTCTGGATCAACCAGTTCGACAACAATGGCAACGTAACCGCCAGCGAACACCTCAAGCAAACCAGCCACACCAAGAACAACCAGCTCAACTACCTGGATAACGGCCAGCTGGCGCTGCTGATCAAGATCACTTCACTGACCGCCAAGCCGCCCAGCGCTGCACCGCCCGATGTTCAGGACTGATCCACCACCATGCCCCTGACGCCGTCGCTGACCAAACCCCTGGCCCCTTCGTGGGCCAACCGTTTCAAAGAGCAAAGCCTGGAGCGTGGCCGGCGCTACGCCCTGGAAAACCGCGTGCGCATCGTCGAATCCGGCGACAGCACCATCATCGCCAGTTGCGAAGGCTCCGGCGGCAATGTCTATCGCCAGACCATCTCGTTGCGCGAATCCGCCAAGGGCATGCTGATCCTGGTGGACAGCCGCTGCACCTGCCCTGTGCATACCAACTGCAAACACATTGCGGCGGTGCTGCTTAAAGTCCAGGAAACCCTGGCCTACCCGGCAGCGGCGCAGGATGCCGAGTTGCTGGAGAAGCTCCAGGCAGTGCTGGATAACCGCGTGGTGCTGCCGCAAGTGGTGCTGGATAACGTGCAGCCCATCCCGCGATTGTGGCTGGCCAGTATCGAGTTCAGCGCCTTCGAGCCGCGCAACGGCAAGATGCAGCGTTATATCCAGCATCGCGCGGCGCTGTCCTTCAACTACCAGGGCAACTACGCCAGCGGCCAGAAGAACGCCGACATCATTGTCCGCCAGGAAACGCAAAGCCTGCGAATCAAGCGCCACCCCGAGGTCGAACAGCAATTTCGCGAACAACTGCGCCTGCTCGGCTTCAAGATCGCCACCCGCCAGAGCAAGGCCCTGCCGGAAAGTGCAGGCGAACTGTTCGAGATGGTCAACGACAGCGCTTGGCTGAATTTCACCCTTAATGCTTCACCCCGATTACGGGCCCAGGGTTGGGAGTTGCAGATCGATGAGGACTTCGGCTTCGACCTCAGCACCGTGGACGACTGGTACGCCACCGTCGACGAAGTGCCGGAGCGCGACTGGTTCGACCTGGAACTGGGGATCATCGTTAACGGCGAACGGCTGAGCCTGCTGCCAATCCTGTTGAACTTGATGCGTTCCCACACCGAAATCCTCAACCCGGAAAAACTTGCCCGCAGGCGCGATGACGAGCTGATCCTGGTCAACATTCCCGGCCTACCCAATGGCGGTCACGGCCCGCTGCAAGTGGCGCTGCCCTATGGCCGGCTGAAACCGGTGCTGGCCACCCTTGGCGAGTTTTACCTGCAAGAGCCCGGCGCCACCACCTTGCGCCTGGCCAAGGCCGACGCGATTCGCCTCAACCCACTGGAAGACCTGCCACTGCAATGGGAAGGCGGCGATCAGATCCGCAACTTCGCCCAGCGGCTGCGGGACATCAAGGACTTTGCCGTTGTCGCGCCGCAGGGCTTGAACGCAACCTTGCGCCCCTATCAGCTGGAAGGCCTGAGCTGGATGCAGTCGCTACGGCAACTGGAAGTGGGCGGGATTCTTGCGGATGACATGGGCCTGGGTAAAACCCTGCAAACCCTGGCGCATATTCTCATCGAGAAAATCGCCGGGCGCCTGGACCGGCCGTGCATGGTGGTGATGCCCACTAGCCTGATCCCCAACTGGCTCGATGAAGCGGCGCACTTCACCCCGCAGCTCAAGGTGCTCGCGCTGTACGGTGCCGGGCGCAAGAAACATTTCCCGCAACTGCAGGACTATGACCTGCTGCTGACGACCTACGCCCTGCTGCCCAAGGACATCGAGCAACTGGCCGCCCAGCCCCTGCACGTATTGATCCTCGACGAAGCGCAGTACATCAAGAACCCCAACAGCAAGGCTGCCCAGGCCGCCCGCGAGCTGAATGCCCGCCAGCGCCTGTGCCTGAGCGGCACGCCGCTGGAAAACCACTTGGGCGAACTCTGGTCGCTGTTCCACTTCCTGCTGCCGGGCTGGCTCGGTGACGTGAAAAGCTTCAACCGCGACTACCGCGTGCCCATCGAAAAGCGCGCCAGTGAGGTGCGATTGCAGCACCTCAACGGCCGAATTAAACCTTTCCTGCTGCGCCGTACCAAGGAACAGGTAGCCACAGAGCTGCCGCCCAAGACAGAGATCATCCACTGGGTCGAACTCAATGAGGCCCAGCGTGATGTGTATGAAACCATGCGTTTGGCGATGGACAAGAAAGTCCGCGATGAGATTACCCGCAAGGGCGTGGCCCGCAGTCAAATCATCATTTTGGAAGCGCTGCTGAAGTTGCGTCAGGTGTGTTGCGATTTGCGACTGGTGAATGACGCCCCCCTATCCACTCGCGGCAGCAGCTCCGGCAAGCTCGACAGTTTGATGGAAATGCTGGAGGAACTGTTTGCCGAAGGGCGCAGGATTCTGCTGTTTTCCCAATTCACCTCGATGCTCAGCCTGATCGAAGTCGAACTGAAAAAACGCGGTGTCGCCTATGCACTGCTCACCGGCCAGACCCGGGATCGACGCACGCCGGTGAAAGACTTCCAGAGCGGCAAGTTGCAGATCTTCCTGATCAGCCTCAAGGCTGGCGGCGTTGGCCTTAACCTGACGGAAGCCGATACGGTGATCCACTACGACCCGTGGTGGAACCCTGCCACAGAAAACCAGGCCACCGACCGCGCATATCGTATTGGCCAGGAGAAGCCGGTGTTCGTCTACAAGATGATCGCCAGGGGCACCGTGGAGGAAAAGATTCAGGCGCTACAGCAGGAGAAAGCTGATCTGGCTGCAGGTGTGCTGGATGGCCGGACGACCGGGGATTGGAAATTAGGCAATGAGGATATTGAAGCGCTGTTTGCGCCGTTGCCCAATAAGCAGGAAAAACGCTGACTTTTACGGTGACTCTTAAACCGTCATCGCGGGCGAGCCCGCGATGGCTGCGACTCGCTCTTCAGCCAGGCAACGGAGCAAACAGCGCCTCGAAGTCCCGCGGCTCCAGCTTCCAGCCCGCACTGGCGCCGCCTTCAAGCACGCCGCTGGCCAGAGCAGCTTTCTCCTGCTGCAACGCCTGAATTTTCTCCTCCACGGTGCCGCGGGCGATCATCTTGTAGACGAACACCGGCTTATCCTGCCCGATACGGTAAGCACGATCCGTCGCCTGGTTTTCCACCGCTGGGTTCCACCACGGGTCGTAGTGGATCACCGTATCGGCTTCCGTCAGGTTCAAGCCCGTACCGCCCGCCTTCAAACTGATCAGGAACAACGGCGTCTTGCCGTCCTGGAAGTTCTTGACCGGTGTACGTCGATCAAGGGTTTCACCGGTCAGGATCGAATAATCGACCTGACGCTGCTTCAACTCTTCCTCAATCAGCGCCAGCATCGAGGTGAATTGCGAGAACAGCAAAATACGCCGACCCTCACTGAGCAGCTCCTCCACCATCTCCATCAAACTGCCCAGCTTGCCCGTGCCTGCGCGAGCGACTTTGGAGACCGGTGCCGACTTGACCCGCCGCAAGTCACAACACACCTGCCGCAGCTTGAGCAGCGCTTCCAGAATGATGATCTGGCTGCGCGCCACACCATGGCGACTGATCTCATCGCGCACCTTTTTATCCATGGCCACGCGTACGGTTTCATAGACATTCCGTTGCGCGTCGCTCAAGTCCACCCAGTGGACAATTTCGGTCTTGGGCGGTAATTCAGTCGCCACCTGTTCCTTTTTACGGCGTAACAGGAAGGGTTTTATACGGGCCGTAAGGTGCTGCATCCGCTGCGCGTTACCGTGCTTTTCGATGGGCGTGCGGTAATCACGATTGAAGGTTTTGCTGTCGCCCAGCCACCCCGGCAACAGGAAATGGAACAGCGCCCAGAGCTCACCCAAGTGGTTTTCCAGCGGCGTTCCTGAAAGGCACAAGCGTTGATCGGCGTCCAGTTGCCGTGCGGCCTGGGCGGCCTTGCTGTTGGGGTTCTTGATGTTTTGCGCCTCGTCCAGGATCAACACACTCCAGCGTTGCGCCTGCAAGACTTCGAGGTCCCGGGGCAACAGCGCATAGGTGGTGAGTACCAAGTCGTAATCGGTCAAGCGCGTGAAGTTTTCCTGGCGTTGAGTACCATGCAGTGCCAGCACCTTGAGTTGCGGGGTGAAACGGGCGGCCTCATCCTGCCAGTTGGGGATCAGACTGGTTGGCATGACGGCCAACGCAGGGGTAAGCAAACGACCGGCCTGTTTTTCGCAGAGTAGATGCGCAAGAGCTTGCAGGGTTTTGCCCAGGCCCATGTCATCGCCCAGGATGCCGCCGACTTCCAGTTCACGCAGGGTCTGCATCCAGTTCAGGCCTTCGAGCTGGTAGCCGCGAAGTTCGGCGTTCAGCCCTTGGGGGGCGGGCACATGGGCATGGGTGGAGTCCTTCAAGCGTTTGGCAAAGTTGCGCAGGCGCTCACCGCCTTGCCAGACCAGGGGAATACCATCCAGATCGCTCGCAGCGAGGTCCCCTCGGGCTCACGCAAATAGAGTTCGCCAAGGGTCGCCATCAACGGTTTGATTCGTCCGTAAGGCAGCGCAACCTTGGTTTTCTGACCTGCACCTAGAGCGACCAGCAAGCGCTCGTCATCGTCGCGATCTGCCAGATAAGCAGGTAGAAGCAACTGCGGCTGACGGCGCATCAAATTCAGAACGATAGGCAGCAGGCTGTGGCGCTCGCCATTGACCTCAATACCCAGCTCCAGATCAAACCACTCCCGCCCGGGGGACTCCTCGATGTCGGCGTACCAGTGGTCCACCGCCTCCACGTCGTAGTGAAAGCCGGGGGTGATGATCACTTCCCAACCGGACTCACGCAGTGCGGGTAAACCGGCTTCAACGAAGTTCAACCAGGCCTCATCGCTGGGCAGGTCAAACATTTCTCCCGCACTCTCGGGCAACGCCTGGGTCTTGCGGGTTACCTTGGCAAAACCCAACCCTACAAGCGCCTTGCGCAGGGCTTTTTCGGCGGCAGGCTTGCGCTGGATGCGCTGGGTTTCGGTGCCCGTCAGCAGCAGGATTTCCGTGGAAGCCTTGTCACTTCAAAGACCCGCGCCATAGCGATAGGCCAACGCTGCGCGATGCTCAATGGATGGCATCTGGCGGTGGTAAGCAGCATTGTAGGAATGAGATTCATGACTGCCCAAGGTCAGGCAAGCGCGTGGTTCGATGTCGTCGATGACTCGTTCAGTCAGCTTCTGCGGTGGAGGAATGGCTGAAGCCACCGCGCTGATGCGATCGCTGAACAGGGCAACGTCGCGTGCGGGAATCTCGGGCAACTGGCACATATGGCAGGCCAGGGTTGCATCCATATCGTGTTCCACCGGCCCAAGCTCCATACGCGTGCGGTCGAGGTAATAGAGCGGCTTGAGGGCCAGGACATCAGTCAGCGGTTGCTCAGCACTGTGCCACTGCGGGCGGTAGTCACCATTGGGCTGCTCGACCCATCTGAAATGGGCGACTTGGCTGGGGCCCGAATTGAGCAACTGCACCGGATCGAAGTCATAAAACAATCTCCCGGTCTTCAGCGCCAGTTCAAGGATTTGCGCACCAGCCTCTCCCTCCAGTGGATAACTGCTGCTGTACCGACCGTACGTTTGGCCGGGCAGCAGCAAACGCGCGATCCGCTTGTCCACCTCAAGGAGATAACCAGGCGAACGTATCAACGTTTCGTCCAACGAATAGAGCGACTTGATGTCACTCAGACCGCCATTTTTCAGCTGACGTGCCTTGTACACTGCCAATGACCACTGACCTGCAACCCGACTTGCCTGGAACTTGTACAACACCCGGGTATTGGCGCCCTTGGCGTAAGTCTCAACCTCCGGGACGGGGGCAGGAATGCTGTTGAGCCAACGTTCAAGGTCAGGGCTCAGACGGGAATTAGTATTGGCAGCCGACTGCTTGAAATAAGTCGTCTCAAGATAGATAAGGACCGCAGCGCAGTGTTTTCAGTCACTGACCATCGGGCAGGAGCACTCACAATCAAGCCTGGGCGAACCTGAATATTCTTCCAGTGAAATGATCTGCTGGTAGAGGTTTGTACCTGAACCTCGACACTGCGCATGAAGGATGTTCGAACCCATATCCACTATCTGGACCCGGTCATCCTTTGCGTATTTGATGGCGCGATCAAAAGTACCCTGATCAAAAAGCTCAGCTCAGTCCAGTTCTAGAATTCGGTCAAGAAGTATCGTCATGGGCTAGGATGTTATCGCAGCCGGAAATTTCTTCAATATGGTTTTCTCACAGATGAGTATGAAAAAACCACACTTCAAGACTGACTTATCTGACACCAAAAGGAGTGAGTAAATACTCACCCATCAGCGATTCAATACTCTTGCCAGCCGGGTGATTTCATCTGCCACCTCCAGGCGCAGGCGTCCGCGAGTGATGTCGCCGATAATCGACACCTTAATCGATCAGTTGAGCTTCTCTGAGGGCGCCCAGAGCAGCCAGCCAGCGTGGGTCCTGCTTGTATTCGATAGAGGCAATGCCCTGCCCGCGCATCCGGGCAATACGGGCCGACGGTGTGACCTTCATGCGCTGGGCGGCGCTCAGGGCCAACTCGGCAGCGGCGCGGTCGTTGCATACCAGACCCATGTCGCAACCGGCGGTCAACGCAGCCTCGATACGACTGGCGGCGTCACCCACTACATGGGCACCGGCCATGGACAGGTCATCACTGAAAATCACCCCGTCGAACTGCAACTCACCTCGCAGGATGTCCTGCAGCCAGCGGCGAGAGAAGCCGGCGGGTTGTGCATCGACTTGTGGGTAAATGACATGGGCCGGCATCACTGCGGCCAACTGCTTGCTCAGCCGTGCGAAAGGCACCAGATCATTGGCCCGAATCTGTTCCAGGCTGCGCTCATCATTGGGAATCGCAACGTGGGAATCGGCTTCAGCCCAACCGTGACCGGGGAAGTGCTTGCCGGTAGCAGCCATGCCGGCGCTGTTCATGCCGCGGATAAAGGCGCCAGCCAGCAAGGCGGCACGCTCGGGATCGCCTTCGAATGAACGGCTGCCGACAACGGCGCTGCGCTGATAATCCAGGTCCAGCACCGGGGCGAAGCTCAGGTCCAGACCAACTGCCAGCACTTCGGTGGCCATGATCCAACCGCATTGCTCAGCGAGGTATTCGGCGTTGGGATTATCGGCCAGGGCACGCATGGCTGGCAGGCGCACAAAACCTTGGCGCAGACGCTGAACGCGACCGCCTTCCTGATCGACCGCCAACAACACGTCCGGGCGCACGGCACGAATCGCCGCGCTCAACTCACGCACCTGGCGTGGATGCTCGATATTGCGCGCAAAAATGATCAGGCCGCCTACCTCAGGCTGACGCAACAAGTGGCGATCTTCAGCCGTCAGCCAGGTACCGGCGACGTCCACCATCAATGAACCTTGCAGGGCAGCAGTCATAAACCTTCCTTAAATAACGCGCGCAAACCGAAGCCCTCGCGAGGTCGCATCGCCAGGATTGAACCTGGCAATGAACGCTCAGCGAGAGCAACGGGTTGTGGATAAATAGCTGTAATCGGCATGGGCGGCTAGCTTAGCGGATGCAAGCCGCCACGCACACCCAAGAGCGGTTAAACCTTGGCGGCGGCCGGCACCGACTTGCTGCGCGGGCGCAACTGGGCGGCGGCCATGGCCTGGTCAGTGACGCCGGTTTCGGCGCGCATGCCGGCCGCGAGGAACGGCACCATCAGGCGCATCACCTGCTCGATGGAGGTGTTGACGCCAAAGTCGGTTTCGGCAATCGCCCGCAAGGCCTTGATTCCGGACATGCTGAACGCTGCAGCGCCGAGCATGAAATGCACGCGCCAAAACAATTCGATAGGAGGGATGCGAGGTGCTGCTTCGTTGACCAGCAGCATATAGCGGCGGAACACCTTGCCGTACATGTCTTCCAGGTAACGACGCAAATGCCCCTGGCTCTGGCTGAATGCCAGGCCCAGCAGGCGCATGAAGATCGACAGGTCGTTGCCGCTGCGTGGCTGGACCACCAGCGCTTGCTCGACGAGGATTTCCAGCAGGTCTTCCAGGCTTGGCTTGTGATCTGCCTTGGCCTGGCGGCGCTCCAGTTCACGATCAAGGCTGGCGCAGAACGGCCCCAGGAATCGCGAGAACACCGCCTGGATCAGGGCTTTTTTCGAGCCGAAATGATAGTTCACTGCCGCCAGGTTGACCCCGGCCTTGCTGGTGATCAGCCGCAATGAGGTTTCAGCAAATCCTTTTTCCGCGAACAACTGCTCGGCAGCATCGAGAATGCGTTCAACGGTTTCCGACTGGGCCATGGTTACTCCGCCTGACAAACACTTGTTTGAAACATACGTTTCACCTTATGTATTGTCAAGCTGCGGGTCCGCTTTCCGGCTGAGCAGTCAGCTATTTCATCACTATTTAATCACATCTGGCGGGGCCTGTAGGCAGCGCTGTCGCTGGAGCGTTATAAGGCTAATGGATGACCGTCCAGCGGAGTTAATAAAAACGATGATTGCCAAGCGCAGTTCACTGTATATAATCCCAGTCACTGTATAAAAAGACAGAGCGATCAACATGCTAAAACTGACGCCACGCCAAGCTGAGATTCTGGCTTTTATCAAGCGCTGCCTCGACGACAACGGTTATCCGCCGACCCGGGCTGAAATTGCGCTGGAGCTGGGATTCAAGTCACCCAATGCCGCTGAAGAACACCTGAAGGCCCTCGCCCGCAAAGGCGCGATCGAGATGACGCCAGGCGCTTCAAGAGGCATCCGCATCCCTGGCTTCGAGGCCAAGGCCGACGAATCGACGCTGCCGATCATTGGCCGTGTTGCTGCCGGTGCGCCGATCTTGGCTCAACAGCACGTCGAAGAATCCTGCAACATCAACCCGACGTTCTTCCACCCTCGCGCTGACTACCTGCTGCGGGTTCATGGCATGAGCATGAAGGATGTCGGTATTTTTGACGGTGACTTGTTGGCTGTCCATACCACTCGCGAAGCCCGTAATGGCCAGATCGTCGTCGCCCGCATCGGTGATGAAGTCACGGTAAAACGCTTCAAGCGTGAAGGCAGCAAGGTCTGGCTCCTGGCCGAAAACCCTGAGTTCGCCCCCATTGAAGTGAACCTCAAAGACCAGGACCTGGTGATCGAAGGCTTGAGTGTCGGCGTTATTCGCCGCTAACGGAGGCATCATGCAGTTTCCACACGCACCGCAACACACACAACTGCCGTTGTTTGAGGCCTTCATGATGGCCCAGCCCCTTGCGCCGATCCTCAAGGAAGCGATCGAGTCACCCTGGATCACCGACCCCGAGGCATTCAGTGAATTGTCGTTGCGCGGCGCTGCCGGGAACTGCCTGAGCCTGCTGGCCCCCATTCTTCGCGAACTGAGCGAGGAACAGGACGCCCGTTGGCTGACCTTGATCGCCCCGCCCTCAAGCCTGACCCAGGCCTGGTTACGGGACGCCGGCCTGAATCGCGAGCGTATCCTGCTGCTGCAACCACGGGGCACTCAAAGCGCCCAGCAATTAACTTGCGAAGCTTTACGCCTGGGGCGAAGCCACACCGTGGTCAGTTGGTTGAACCCGCTGAGCACAACAGCCAGGCAACAGTTGATCAGTGCAGCACGCACGGGCGACGCACAGAGTTTGAATATTCGACTGGGATAAAGCCGGTGCTAACGCGCAAAGCGTTACCGCTGCAAGCACGAAAGACCGTCCGATTGCAGCTCTGACTTTCAGCCAGTGCCTGCGATGGACACCAGGCTTCTCCAGGATTGAGAAGCCGATCTGTAAGTTTGACTCACACCAAAAAAACCGACAGACGGACTCAGTGAAGAATCCGTGGGCCGTCGTCTTTCTCCGGCTCGCCTTCAGCCAGGCGTCCCGCCATCTGCACACCGACGCTTAGCATGGCTTTTGCCACTTCCACGTGCTGGCCTTGCAGGAACGCCTTGGCGTCCTCGGAGAAGTCCAAAGTTACCAGAGAACCCTCGTCCTCAGCCCTGCGCAGCTCAATTCGGCCGTCGGGCAATTCAACAATTTCCAAAAAGGAAGTTGGCATAAAAGTCTGTTCTCCACGAAAGGCCGGGATTATATCAGTCTTGTGGCAAGCGGGCTTGTTGTGGCGAGCGGGCTCGTCACATCAAGTCAGCTTTCACATTTGGTGATCATTGATCTATCGAGAGCACGCGACTTAGCACTCGTTAAGCCCATCCCGAAACCGAATTGCCAGTTTCTTCAGTTCCTGGCGCCAGCTTTCCAGCTCTACCCTGCTCAGCGGCGCCGGGCCCTCCTCCTCCAGGCTCACCGCCACGATCAGCGGCTGGGTCACATCACCCTTGGGCTTGTGCGGCGCCCGTGGCGGCTGGAACATCGCCGCATGGGCCACCAACAAACGCGCCAGCCAACTGTCCGGGCTCTGTGCCATTTCCACCAGTTCGGCCAACTCCGGGATCGCCATGGACTCCAGCACTTCGCGGGTCAGGATCATCTCGGCCCGCGGCGCAGCGGCTTGAGGCAAGCGGTAGAACCCAGCGATTTCATGGCACAAGCCCAGCAACGCACCATAAAGGTGGAACAACGCCGATTCACGCCCCGCCTGCACCAGCGCGATAGCGTTCATCTCCTTTCCCTCCTCCGCACGGCCAAGGGCTTCCAGGGACAAACCCGCGAAGTAAATTTTCTGGTTGGTACGGGTATAGAGTTCGTTGGCCATGAAGGCAGTCTCCACAACGAATAAGGCGTAATACTGGCTGGGCAGTGTCACGGATGAGACAAGTGCACTGCAAGCCCAAAACAAAGGCCGCCTGTGAAGGCGGCCTTTGTGTCAAACGGACAACCGAATCAAGCGCCTTGACGCTTGTCCTCGACCTTCCACTTGCCACCGTCGTAGAACGCTTTCCAGCCGGTAGGCTTGCCCTCGACTTCGGTCTGTACGTACTGCTCCTTGGTCTTGCGGCTGTAGCGGATCACAGCCGGACGACCGTCGGGATCTTTCTTCGGCGCTTCACAGAGGAAGTGGTACTTCGGATCAATCTCGTCCTTGTGGGGCACGATCTCGATCACCAGTGGCGCGCGAGTCTCACGGTTTTTCGGGAACTGGCTGGCTGCCAGGAACAAACCCGAAGCCCCGTCGCGCAGGATGTAGGTGTCGTTGACCTTCTGGCACTTGAGTTCAGGCATCTTCACCGGGTCCATCTTCGGCGGCGCCGCATCACCGCTTTTGAGCAGTTTGCGGGTGTTCTTGCAGGTCGGGTTGGTGCAACCGAAGAACTTGCCGAAACGGCCCGTCTTGAGCTGCATCTCGCTGCCGCACTTGTCGCATTCCAGGCTCGGGCCTTCGTAGCCCTTGATACGGTAGCTGCCTTCCTCGATCTCGTAGCCGTTGCAATCCGGGTTGTTACCGCAGATATGCAGCTTGTGCTTCTCGTCCAGCAGGTAGGCGTCCATCGCCGTGCTGCAGATCGGGCAACGGTGCTTGCCGCGCAGTACCAGGGATTCAGATTCACCCTCGTCATCGGCAGCGATCTCGTCACCCGGCACCAGGTTGACGGTGGCCTTGCAACGCTCCTTCGGCGGCAGGCTGTAGCCCGAGCAACCGAGGAATACACCGGTGGACGCAGTACGAATCTGCATCGGCCGCCCGCAGGTGAGGCACGCAATGTCCGTCATCACCGGCTGGTTGGCGCGCATGCCATTCTCAGCGCTTTCGGCGACTTCCAGTTTCTTCTTGAAGTCACCGTAGAACTCGTCGAGTACGTTTTTCCAGTCCCGTTCGCCCTGGGCGACGTCGTCGAGGTTCTCTTCCATACCGGCGGTGAAGCCGTAGTCCATCAGGTTGGAGAAGCTCTCGGATAGACGCTCGGTGACGATGTCGCCCATCTTTTCCGAATAGAAACGACGGTTATGCAGGGCCACGTAGCCACGGTCCTGGATGGTGGAGATGATCGCCGCGTAGGTCGAAGGACGACCGATACCGCGCTTTTCCATCTCTTTCACCAGGCTGGCTTCCGAATAACGGGCCGGCGGCTTGGTGAAGTGCTGGGTCGGATCAAGCTTGATCAGCTTCATCACGTCGCCCTGAGCCATGTCCGGCAGCACGTCGTCGTCGCCCGGCTTGGCGATTTGCGGCATGACGCGGGTGTAGCCATCAAACTTGAGGATGCGGCCCTTGGCCCGCAACTCGAAGTCCCCAGCGGCGACGCTGACGGTGGTCGACAGGTATTGCGCCGGCAGCATCTGGCAGGCCAGGAACTGGCGCCAGATCAACTCGTAGAGGCGCTCAGCGTCACGTTCCATGCCAGTCAGCTTGCTTGGCTCGGTGTTGGCGTCAGACGGACGAATCGCTTCGTGAGCCTCTTGTGCGCCTTCCTTGCTGCTGTAGACGTTCGGGTTTTCCGGCAGGTACTTCTTGCCGAACTCGCCTTCAATGTAAGTACGCGCCATCGCGACTGCATCCAACGACAGGTTGGTGGAGTCGGTACGCATATAGGTGATGTAGCCCGCTTCATACAGACGCTGGGCCATCATCATCGTCTTCTTCACGCCGAAGCCCAGGCGGTTGCTCGCGGCCTGCTGCAGGGTGGAGGTGATGAACGGCGCCGACGGCTTGCTGCTGGTGGGTTTGTCTTCACGCTTGACGATGCTGTAGCTGGAAGCCTTGAGTTTCTCCAGCGCGGCCATGGCCTGGGCTTCGTTGAGCGGCTTGAAGGCCTCGCCTTTCTCGCGGGCCACGTCAAAGCGCACGGTTGCGCCCTTGGCGCTGCCGAGATCAGCATGGATTTCCCAGTATTCTTCAGGGTTGAACGCACGAATCTCGCGCTCACGCTCCACCACCAGCTTCACCGCTACCGATTGCACACGGCCGGCGGACAGACCACGGGCGATCTTCGCCCACAGCAGTGGCGAGACCATGTAACCCACGACGCGGTCGAGGAAACGACGGGCCTGTTGAGCGTTAACCCGATCGATGTCCAGTTCGCCCGGCTTGGAGAAGGCCTCCTGAATCGCTTTCTTGGTGATTTCGTTGAACACCACGCGCTTGTAGCGGCTCTCATCACCACCGATGGCTTCGCGCAGGTGCCAGGCAATGGCTTCCCCCTCGCGATCCAAGTCGGTTGCGAGATAGATGATGTCAGCATCCTTGGCGAGCCGGCGCAGCTCTTCGATGACCTTTTCCTTGCCCGGGAGGATCTCGTACTGGGCTTTCCAGCCATGGTCGGGATCGACACCCATGCGCGAGACCAGCTGCTTGCGAGCTTTCTCTTTAGGCGTGAGCACCGGACCTTCGCCCGCAGCCGCCTTGCCGCGCTTGGCGGCAGGCTCCTTGCTGGCGCTAGCCGAACCGCTGGTGGGCAGGTCTCGGATATGGCCGATACTCGACTTCACCACGTACTCGTTACCCAAGTACTTGTTGATGGTCTTGGCCTTAGCCGGGGATTCCACAATGACCAGCGATTTGCCCATGGATCGGAAAATTCCTGAATTCGAGAAGTGAAAGGCGGTTGGCGCCTGACGCGGCAACGCTATATATAGTGGCAACAAGGTGAGGTCAAGCGCAGCATTGCGCGCGGCCTGCCTTTATTACGCTCAAAAAAGGCTCGGTTCGACCTGGATCAAAGCAAAGCGCGGGACCTGCTCGCCGTCAACTTCGACGGTCTCCAGGAACATGCTCAAGGGACGCACCCAAAAGCCGTAATCGCCATACAGTGCTTGGTAAAACACCACTTCCTCTTCGGTCTCGGAATGCCGCGCGACATTAAAAACGCGGTACTGCGGACCTTTATAATGCTGGTAGAGCCCGGGTTCGACTTTCATGCTCTGGCGCTCTTACAAAATTTGTTAAAAAAAAAATACAAAAACTTCCAAAAAACAAAAAACCGGGGCACTTGGCCCCGGCTTCCGTCAACACAACGTTTAGATACGTTCGAAGACGGTGGAGATGCCTTGGCCGAGACCAATGCACATGGTAGCTACCCCGAGGTTGCCGCCATTTTGCTTCATCACGTTAAGCAACGTGCCGGAGATTCGCGCACCAGAGCAACCGAATGGGTGACCCAGGGCAATCGCGCCGCCGTGCAGGTTAACCTTCTCGTTCATCTTGTCGAGCACTTTCAAATCTTTCAGCACTGGCAGGGCCTGTGCGGCGAAAGCTTCGTTGAGTTCGAAGAAGTCGATATCGGAGATAGTCAGGCCCGCGCGCTTCAGTGCTTTTTGTGTGGCCGGTACTGGACCATAGCCCATGATCGCCGGGTCCACACCTGCCACTGCCATCGAACGAATCACTGCCATCGGCTGAATACCCAGGTCCTGGGCACGCTGGGCCGACATCACGATCATGCACGAAGCACCGTCAGTAATCTGCGACGAAGTACCGGCTGTCACGGTGCCGCCCTTGGGATTGAAGGCAGGCTTGAGGGCCGCCAGGCTTTCCAGGGTGGTGTCCGGACGAATGGTTTCGTCGTAGTCGAACAGTTTCAGGAAACCGTTCTCGTCGTAGCCGTTCATCGGGATGATTTCATCCTTGAACTTGCCTTCCAGGGTCGCCTTGTGGGCGAGCTGGTGGGAGCGCACGCCGAATGCGTCCTGGGCCTCACGGGTGATGCCGTGCATCTTGCCGAGCATTTCTGCGGTCAAGCCCATCATGCCCGAGGCTTTCGCCGCGTAGAGGGACATGTGCGGGTTCGGATCGACACCGTGCATCATGCTGACGTGGCCCATGTGCTCGACGCCACCCACCACAAATACATCACCGTTGCCGGTCATGATCGCTTGCGCGGCAGTGTGCAGGGCACTCATGGACGAGCCACACAGGCGGCTGACGGTCTGGGCAGCAGCGGTGTGCGGGATCGGTGTCATCAGCGACACCATCCGCGCGATGTTCCAACCCTGCTCCAGGGTCTGGTTCACACAGCCCCAGATCACGTCTTCGACTTCGCTCGGATCGACCTTGACGTTGCGTTCCAGCAATTTGCTGATCAGGTGCGCCGACATGTCTTCGGCGCGGGTGTTGCGGTGCATGCCGCCCTTGGAGCGGCCCATTGGAGTGCGACCGAAGTCGACAATCACGACGTCTCTTGGATTCAAGCTCATAAATATTCTCGCTCTAGTCGTTTGGGCGCTTAACCGAAGAAGCTCTGGCCGTTTTTGGCCATCTCACGCAGCTTCGCAGTCGGGTGGTACAGCGGGCCCAAATCAGCGTACTGATCAGCCAGGGCAACGAACTCGGCCACACCGATCGAATCGATGTAGCGCAGCGCACCGCCACGGAATGGAGGGAAACCAATACCGTAGACCAGACCCATGTCGGCTTCGGCAGCGGTTTCGACAATGCCGTCTTCCAGGCAGCGCACGGTTTCCAGGCACAGAGCGATCATCATCCAGTTGATGATGTCCTCGTCGGACACTTCACGCTGTTCGTAGACGATCGGCTTGAGCACTTCCAGCACCGACGGATCGGCGACTTTCTTCTGCTTGCCGCGCTTGTCGGTCTCGTAGGCGTAGAAGCCCTTGCCATTCTTCTGGCCCAGGCGCTTGGCTTCGTAGAGCGCATCGATGGCCGAACGACGGTCGTCTTTCATGCGGTCCGGGAAGCCTTCCGCCATTACGTCGCGACCGTGGTGGCCGGTGTCGATACCGACCACGTCCATCAGGTACGCCGGGCCCATTGGCCAGCCGAATTTTTCCATGACCTTGTCGATACGGACGAAGTCCACACCAGCGCTGACCAACTTGGCGAAACCGCCGAAGTACGGGAACAGCACACGGTTGACCAAAAAGCCCGGGCAGTCGTTGACGACGATCGGGTTCTTGCCCATTTTCTTGGCGTAGGCCACGGTGGTGGCAACGGCCAGCTCACTGGACTTCTCGCCACGGATCACTTCCACCAGCGGCATCATGTGCACCGGGTTGAAGAAGTGCATGCCGACGAAGTTTTCCGGACGCTTGAGGGCCTTGGCCAGCAAGGTGATGGAAATGGTCGAGGTGTTGGAAGCCAGGATGGTGTCTTCACCGACATGGGCCTCGACTTCAGCCAGTACCGCCTGCTTGACCTTCGGATTCTCGACAACCGCTTCGACCACCAGGTCGACGTGGCCGAAATCACCGTAGGACAGGGTCGGACGAATGCCGTTGAGCACTTCGGCCATCTTGGCTGCAGTCATGCGACCTTTATCAACGCGGCCCACCAGCAGTTTCGCGGCTTCTGCCAGACCCTGCTCGATACCGTGCTCGTTGATGTCTTTCATCAGGATCGGCGTGCCTTTGGACGCCGACTGATAGGCGATACCGCCACCCATGATACCGGCGCCGAGTACGGCAGCCTGTTTCACGTCCTTGGCGATTTCGTCGTAGGCCTTGGCCTTTTTCTTCAGCTCCTGATCGTTCAGGAACAGACCGATCAAGCTCTGCGCGGCAGAGGTCTTGGCCAGTTTGACGAAACCTGCGGCTTCGATTTCCAGCGCCTTGTCGCGACCGAAGTTCGCGGCTTTCTGGATGGTCTTGATGGCTTCAACCGGCGCCGGGTAGTTCGGGCCGGCTTGACCAGCGACGAAACCCTTGGCGGTCTCGAACGACATCATTTGTTCGATGGCGTTGAGCTTGAGTTTTTCCAGCTTCGGCTGACGCTTGGCCTTGTAGTCAAATTCGCCGCTGATGGCGCCTTTGATCAGGTTCAGTGCGGCTTCGGCCAGCTTCTCGGGAGCAACCACGGCATCGACGGCGCCAACTTTCAGCGCGTCCTCAGCACGGTTTTCCTTGCCGGCGGCGATCCATTCGATGGCGTTGTCGGCACCGATGATGCGCGGCAGGCGCACGGTACCGCCAAAGCCTGGGTAGATGCCCAGCTTGACTTCCGGCAGACCGATTTTCGCAGTCGTGACCATGACGCGGTAGTCCGCAGCCAGGCACATTTCCAAACCGCCGCCCAGGGCGATGCCATTGATCGCGGCAACGGTCGGTACGTTGAGGTCTTCGAAATCGCTGAAAATCTTGTTGGCTTCGAGGTTGCCAGCTACAAGCTCGGCATCGGGCAGCTTGAAGCTCTCGACGAATTCGGTGATGTCAGCGCCGACGATAAACACGTCCTTGCCGCTGGAAACGATCACGCCCTTGACCGAAGCATCTGCTTTGATGGCGTCTACGGCCTGACGCAGTTCGTTCAGGGTTAGACGGTTGAACTTGTTGACGGACTCACCCTTGAGGTCGAATTTCAATTCGACGATGCCACTTTCAAGAGCCTTAACCGTGATGGCTTTACCTTCGTAAATCATCAACTGATCTCCACGATATGGAAGCTGAACAGTACACGTCGGACGCAGGCACAAGCTTCAGCATTGACGTTACCGTCGATGCTAACGCCAATTCGCCAGGCACACCCGCCAACGCGATAGTCGGGATTCTGTAGAAGCGCTCGCTAATACAAACGCTCAATTCATACGCCCGTTTGATTTGGGTACGCCACCTTCATCCAAATTCCGACAATTGTCAATCGCCCGAAAGGGCCTGAAAAACGCGACTTTTCAGTCATTTCAGAACCATGAGGGCAAGTTGCAGGCGGATGGATGGCGAACCATTCACGCAATCAATAATAAGAAAATACGTGCGAAGGCCTGTACAGACTGGCGTCAGCAGCTACGCTAGCGACAACCTTAGCAAGATCACATGAACGCTTGGACGAATATCCGGCGTGAAATGAAAGTCAGCACTGAAGAGTTTCCGGCCTGCCTGGCCAACCCCGCCCGATGTTGATATCGGGCTTTTTATTGCCCACGAAAACATACCGTTCCTCCAGAAACCAATCAGGCCAGTGCCTTGAGCAGCGCAGTAATGTCCTGCAAAACACTCATTTCACCCTTCTCCCCCCAGTACAAAGTGATCATCTGCGCATCCGCCTCCACCTTGTAGACGTTGTCGGGCAGCGTCGCAAAATGTGGCAACAATTTCTCGTCAACGCAGACTTCCTGCCACTGATTGACCCACACACCCGGCTCCAGCTGCCAATAACTCCAGATCGAAGGCCGGCTGCCGCGCCGTGGCCGGTGATACTGCGCACACGGGCTCGGCGGCTCCTGCTTGAGCCAGTGCGGCCACTCCTGAGGCACCAGTTGCATGGCCAGGCCAATGCGGCGTGCCTCCATGCGCAGAGCCATGCGCCCACTCGAATGACGCGATGGACGCAGCCATGCCAGAGGGCTCAAAACCACCGCAAGGATTGACACCACTATCCAGACCGTCATATGTGTACTCCCGAATTCTTGATGAGCGGATTTGACCTGACGCAAGCCCATCCGCTTGAAACCAGCCATACTGAACTTATCGCTTTCCTTTGGAGGAACTCTTCATGCCCTACCAACATATTCTGGTCGCTGTGGATCTGACCGAAGAGTGCGATCCAGTGATCAAGCGCGCCGTTGAACTTGCCGGCGACACCGTCAAGCTGTCCCTGGTGCATATCGTCGAACCCATGGCCATGGCCTTTGGCGGCGATGTACCGATGGACCTTTCACAGCTGCAACAACAACAGTTCGATCAAGCCAAGGAACGGCTTGAGCGATTGATTGCCAAGTATCCGGCACTGAAAAAAGATCAGAGCCACTTGACCTACGGCCAGCCGCGCCAGGAAATCCATCACCTGGCCAAGGAACAAGGCTGTGACCTGATTGTGGTCGGCAGCCATGGCCGTCACGGCTTGGCGTTGCTCCTGGGCTCCACCGCCAATGATGTGCTGCATGGCGCGCCATGTGATGTGCTGGCAGTGAGACTGATCAAAGCAGTGTAGGAGCGAGCTTGCTCGCGAAAAACCTGAGAGCACCTCACCGTGTCAGGCACCCCGCGTTATCGTTAACGAGCATCGCGAGCAAGCTAGCTCCTACAAAAAACCCGGCGTTCACCTAAGTGCACGCCGGGTTTTTTATTGCCGCAGAATCAATCAGGCATCCAGCTCGGCCCAACGCTCAACCAATACGTCCAACTCAGCCTGCAACTGCTCAAGGGAAGCAATGACCTTGGCGGTTTCAGCCGCAGGACGCTGATAGAAACTCGCGTCAGCCATTTCGGCCTCAACACCAGCAATCTGCTTTTCCTTGGCGTCGATATCACCCGGCAACGCTTCCAGCTCGCGCTGCAGCTTGTAGCTGAGCTTCTTCTTTGCCACCGGCGCTTCTGCAGGAGCAGCGGCAGCCGGCGTCACCACGGCCGAAGCCAGGTCAGCCTTGCCGGATTTGCTTTCGGTCACGCCCAGCAGGCGCGGCGAGCCGCCCTGACGCAGCCAGTCCTGATAACCACCAACGTATTCGCGAACCTTGCCTTCACCTTCAAAGACCAGGGTGCTGGTGACCACGTTGTCGAGGAATGCCCGGTCGTGACTGACCATCAGCACGGTGCCGTTGAAAGTCAGCAAGACTTCTTCCAGCAGCTCCAGGGTTTCCACGTCCAAGTCGTTGGTCGGTTCGTCGAGCACCAGCAGGTTGGCCGGCTTGCTGAACAGCTTGGCCAACAGCAGGCGCGCACGCTCACCGCCAGACAATGCCTTGACCGGCGTACGTGCACGTTGCGGGCTGAACAGGAAATCGCCCAGGTAGCTCAGCACGTGGCGGCTCTGGCCGTCGATATCGATAAAGTCGCGACCTTCGGCGACGTTGTCGATCACGGTTTTCTCCAGGTCCAACTGGTGACGCAACTGGTCGAAGTAGGCTACGTCGATGCGCGTGCCCTCTTCCACTTTACCGCTGGTCGGTTGCAGGCCGCTGAGCATCAGCTTGAGCAAGGTGGTCTTGCCGGTACCGTTGGCGCCGAGCAAACCAATGCGGTCGCCGCGCTGCAGGACCATCGAGAAGTCCTTGATCAGGAACGGGCCGCCCGGGTGAGCGAAGCTCACGTTGTCCAGGACCATTACCTGCTTACCCGACTTGTCGGCGGTATCCAGCTGAATATTGGCCTTGCCGGTGCGCTCACGACGCTCGCTACGCTCGTTGCGCAGGGCCTTCAGGGCGCGTACGCGACCTTCGTTACGGGTGCGACGCGCCTTGATGCCCTGCCGGATCCAGACTTCTTCCTGGGCCAGCTTCTTGTCGAACAGCGCGTTGGCGGTATCTTCAGCCGACAGAGCCGCCTCTTTGTGTACCAGGAAGCTGGCGTAGTCGCCGTTCCAGTCGATCAGGCCACCGCGATCCAGTTCCAGGATGCGGGTCGCGAGGTTTTGCAGGAAGGAACGGTCGTGCGTGATAAACAGCACGGCGCCCTGGAAGTCCTTGAGGGCTTCTTCCAGCCAGGCAATTGCGCCGATATCCAGGTGGTTAGTCGGTTCGTCGAGCAGCAACAGGTCCGGTTCGGAAACCAGGGCCTGGGCCAGCAGGACGCGACGACGCCAGCCGCCGGACAATTCGGCGAGGGTCTTGTCGGCAGGCAGTTGCAGGCGGCTGAGGGTGCTGTCGACCAATTGCTGCAGGCGCCAGCCGTCACGGGCTTCGAGGTCGTGCTGGACGTGCATCAGCTTGTCCAGGTCCGCGGCGGTGACGATGTTCTGGCTCAAGTGGTGATATTGCGCAAGCAACTCACCGACACCGTCCAGGCCTTCGGCAACCACGTCGAACACAGTCCGTTCGTCGGCCACCGGCAATTCTTGCGGCAATTCGCCAATCTTGAGGCCCGGGGCGCGCCAGACAGAGCCTTCATCGGGCTTCTGGTCGCCTTTTACCAGCTTCATCATGCTGGACTTGCCGGTGCCGTTGCGGCCGATGATACACACCCGCTCACCACGGGCGATCTGCCAGGACACCTTGTCCAACAACGGCATAGCGCCGAAAGCAAGGGACACATCGCTGAATTTGAGCAGGGTCATGAGCTTCTCCAAAAACTGGGCGCGTATTCTACCTGACTTAGGGCCTGAGGCGGCCGGCATTTTCGCCGCCGACATGTTCTGCAGAAGATTTCCAGCGAACTTGAACGAAGCAGCCGGCAAAGCTTTCACCGGTTGCAGGCAAAAGGCTAAGCTAGAGGTAATCAGTGCCGGCAGCGTCGGCACTAGTCGTGATTTCTCTGCACGGACGTCTCATGCGCAGTCGCCTTTTCAATTTTTTATCTTGCCTACTTCTTTCCGCCACTGCCGCTCAAACCGCCCAGGCTGTGGACTTGACCACCCAACGCCAATATTACGATCAAGCCAAGCGGGCATTGGCCAAAGGCGACACCGGCCCTTACATGCAATACAGCCAGGCCCTGGCGGATTATCCGCTGACGCCGTACCTGGCCTACGACGAACTGACCGCCCGACTGAAATCCGCCAGCAACCAGGAGATCGAACAATTCCTGGCAAAAAACGGCGACCTGCCCCAGGCCAACTGGATGAAACTGCGCTGGTTACGCTGGCTGGCCGAACGGGGTGACTGGCAGACCTTTGAAAAGTACTACGACGCCAAGCTCAATTTCACCGAACTGGACTGCCTCCATGGCCAGTTCCAGCTAAGCCACAACCTCAAGGCCGAAGGCTATAAAACCGCCGAGAAACTGTGGCTCACCGGTAAATCCCAACCCGCCGCCTGCGATGCGACGTTTGGACAATGGGCCGCTGACGGCCAACTGACCGAACAGAAAATCTGGAGCCGCACCAAACTGGCCGCCGAAGCGCGCAACTACGCGCTGGCCAACAGCCTGGTGAAAACTCTGCCCACCCTCGGCGCCCAAGGCCGACTGATGGTGGACGTCGCGCAAAAGCCTGATTTGCTCAGCAACCCATCACGCTTCCTGCCGACGACCGAGGCAATGTCCGACGCGGTCGGCCTGGGTCTTCGCCGCTTGGCACGCCAGGACCCCGAAAAGGCCTTGGCCTTGCTCGATGGGTATGCCACCAGCATGCATTTCTCCCGTGACGAAAAAGTGTCCATCGCCCGGGAAATCGGCTTGACCCTGGCGCGACGCTACGACCCTCGCGCCCTGGACGTGATGACCAAATACGACCCGGAATTGCGGGACAACACCGTTTCCGAATGGCGCCTGCGGCTGCTGTTGCGCCTCGCTCGCTGGGAAGACGCTTATCAATTGACTCGCAAACTGCCCCAGGACCTGGCCACCACCAACCGCTGGCGCTACTGGCAAGCCCGCGCCCTGGAGCTGGCCGAACCGAAAAACCCGCAAGCCCTGGTGCTGTACAAAGGCCTGGCGCGCGAGCGTGACTTCTATGGTTTCCTCGCGGCAGATCGCTCCCAAGCCCCCTATCAGCTGAACAACAAACCGCTGGTGATGAGCCAGGCGCTGGCCAACAAGGTCCGTAACACCCCCGGCGTGAGGCGCGCCCTGGAGTTCTACGCTCGCGGGCAGATCGTCGATGGGCGCCGCGAGTGGTACCACGTCAGCCGCCACTTCAACCGTGACGAAATGGTCGCCCAGGCCAAACTGGCTTACGACATGAAGTGGTACTTCCCGGCGATCCGCACCATCAGCCAGGCGCAATACTGGGACGACCTGGACATCCGCTTCCCCATGGCCCACCGCGACACCCTGGTGCGTGAAGCCAAGGTCCGTGGGCTGCACTCAAGCTGGGTGTTCGCCATCACCCGCCAGGAAAGCGCCTTCATGGACGACGCCCGCTCCGGCGTCGGCGCCAGCGGCCTGATGCAACTGATGCCCGCCACCGCCAAGGAAACTGCGCGCAAGTTCAGCATCCCGCTAGCCTCACCGCAGCAAGTGCTGGACCCGGACAAGAACATCCAGCTCGGCGCTGCGTACCTCAGCCAGGTTCATAGCCAATTCAATGGCAACCGCGTCCTCGCTTCTGCCGCCTACAACGCAGGCCCCGGCCGTGTG
Organism: Pseudomonas sp. C321; assembly: GCF_055407105.1. Lineage (NCBI taxonomy): Bacteria > Pseudomonadati > Pseudomonadota > Gammaproteobacteria > Pseudomonadales > Pseudomonadaceae > Pseudomonas > Pseudomonas sp. C321. The sequence continues at coordinate 48,103 of NZ_JBUZRB010000001.1, forward strand.
CGCCAATGGCTGCGCGGCGCTGATCACCTGAGTTTCGACGTGTGGGTGGAAAGCATTCCATTCGACGAAACCCGCCAGTATGTGCAGAACGTGCTGTCTTATTCGGTTATTTACGGGCAAAAGCTCAATGCGCCACAGCCTTTGGTGGATTGGCATGAGCGGTATTTTGATGATCAGTAAAAAGGCAACGGCAAGCAGCAAGCCTTGAGCTTCAAGCTGAAATGAAAATGCCCGCATTGAGAGATGCGGGCATTTTTTATGGCCGACGATTTAACCTGTATGCGGCTCCCTGTCCCCATCACTGAACTGCAACGCCGCCAGCCGCGCATACAGAGGGTTACTGGCAATTAATTGTTGATGCGTCCCCACCGCCACCAACTTGCCCTGATCCATCACCGCAATCCGGTCAGCGTTTTTCACGGTGGCCAGTCGATGAGCGATCACCAGCGTGGTACGACCCTGCATCAATTGAGGCAAGGCTTGCTGGATCAAGTGTTCGCTCTGGGCATCAAGGGCGCTGGTGGCTTCGTCCAGCAGCAGGATAGGCGCGTCCACCAGCAGCGCGCGGGCGATAGCCAGGCGTTGGCGCTGGCCGCCGGAAAGGCCCATGCCGCCGTCGCCCAGATGAGTCTGGTAGCCATCAGGCATTTGCAGGATGAAGTCGTGGGCGTGGGCGATACGAGCAGCTTCTTCGACTTGGGCAAACGTGGCCGAGGGGTTGCCGTAGCGGATGTTTTCTTCGACGCTGCCAAAGAACAGCGCCGGGCTTTGGGAGACCAGGGCGAAGCAGCGGCGCAGGTCCAGCGGGTCCAGTTCGGTAAGGGGGTGGCCTTCCAGCAGAACGCAACCTTGTTGTGGATCGTAGAAGCGTAGCAGCAGGTCGAAGAGGGTTGATTTGCCGGCACCGGACGGTCCTACCAATGCCAGGGTTTCACCTGCATTGATGGTCAGATTCAGGCCATCGATGGCAAAGCGATCTGGACGTGACGGGTAGGAAAAGCTCAGATCTTGCAACGCCAGGCTACCGCTTACCCGCTCAGGCAGTTTGACGGTGCCATTGGCGGGCGCCTGGATTTCATTGCTCGACTGCAACAACTCGGCAATACGCTCTGCCGCGCCGGCCGCCCGTTGCAGCTCGCCGATCACTTCGCTCAGGGTGCCGAAGGCGCTACCAACAATCAGGCTGTAAAACACAAAGGCCGCCAGCTCGCCGCCTGATATGCGCCCGGCGATCACGTCCATACCACCAACCCAGAGCATCACGCCCACGGCGCCCAGTACCAGCACGATCACCAGGGTGATGAGCCAGGCGCGCTGGACGATGCGCTTGCGTGCGGTATCGAAGGCCTCTTCCACGGTCACGGCGAAGCGCTGTTCGTCCTGGCGCTGGTGGTTGTAGGCCTGAACGGTTTTGATCTGCCCAAGGGTTTCCGACACGTAGCTGCCGACATCAGCGATGCGGTCCTGGCTCAACCGCGACAGGCTGCGCACCCGGCGGCCGAAAATCAGAATCGGCGCCAGCACCAACGGCAGCGCCACCACCACGATGCTGGTGAGCTTGGGGTTGGTGATGAACAGCAGCACGATCCCACCGATCACCATTAAGGCATTGCGCAGGAACAGGGACAGCGACGAACCGATCACCGATTGCAGCAACGTGGTATCAGCGGTCAGGCGCGACTGGATTTCCGAGCTGCGGTTGTTTTCATAGAAGCCTGGATGCAGGTAGATCAAGTGGTTGAACACCTGTCGGCGAATGTCCGCCACGCAACGCTCGCCGATCCACGACACCAGGTAGAAGCGGGCAAAGGTACCCACTGCCAGGCCCACTACCAGAATCATAAACAAGCCGATGGACTGGTTGAGCAAATGGGGCGATTGGGTCATGAACCCCTGGTCTACCAACAGGCGGATACCCTGCCCCATGGATAAGGTGATGCCAGCGGTGACAACCAGCGCCAGCAAGGCACCCAGTGCCTGCCATCGATAAGGCGCGATAAAGCGGCGGGCCAGGCGAATGGCGCGGCGTTGACGGGCTGAGAGCATGGAGAACATCACCTGATTGATACAGCCTCAAGCCTACACCGCAATTCAATGGAATTTGGCTAAATCACAATGAGTCAGGTTAATTATGCTCATCAACGATAGCTTCTAGAGGCTATCGGTCTAAAGTCCGGCTGGAAATCTGTAGCGGCTTCTGCTGGACTATGGACTCGAACCGCCGATCTCGTAAGGCGCTGTAACAGCTCGGTCATACGGGGGTTTTAGAGTAGGTACACAACCTGATGAGGAGACAGGCCATGTCCTTGCAAAATAGCAGCGATACCAACATTGAAGTGATCCGCCAACCGCAGCATTTGCCTTGCTCGTATATCGACGCTCAAGGCCGCGAGGTGCAGATTACCGAAGACATGATCCAGGACGCTTGCCGAGAACTGGAACAAAAATTGGTCAAGCCTGCCGAGCAAGGCTGATACGCCCGCACCCTTTCAGAACCGGCCTATAGGGCCGGTTTTTAATGGCCGTGAATATCAGGAGAGCGTCGCACCGAGTGCCGTGACGATAGCATCCAACTGCGCCGACTCCCCGTTGATCCGCACCTTCAACCCATCAATCTCCCGACGCTCAGGATAGTGCTTGCGCAGCAGATCAAACGCTTTGCGCTGCTCTTCCACGGTTCCCACAAGGCTGCGACGGAAATCCGCATCGTCGCGGCGCGGGTCGTAGACACTGCGGCACAACATGGCCAAGGCCCGGGTTGGATCGGTGCTGGCATTGAGGCTGACTTCAGCCAACCAAGGCTCAGGCAGCAAGTCGCTTAACTGAATGCTCGGTGCTTGCCCAATATGTTTACAAAACGCGTGATAGATCTGGGCCGTGCCGCGCTGCTTGCCATCGAGGCTATAACCGGCAATGTGCGGAGTCGCCAACACACACAAGTCGGCCAGTTCGGCATCCACCTGTGGCTCGCCTTCCCAGACATCCAGCACCGCTTGCAGGTCTTCGCGCTCCAGCAGCACGTCCTTGAGGGCCGCGTTATCCACCACCGGACCACGGCTGGCATTGATCAGCCAGGTGCCGGTTTTGAGTTGGTTTAGACGCTGACGATCAAACAGGTGCCAAGTGGAGCCATTGCCGGACTTGCTCAGCGGCGTGTGCAGACTGATGACGTCGCACTGCTCGACAATCTGTTCCAGGCTGACGAAATCACCGTCTTCGGCGATTTGCCGTGGCGGGTCGCAGACCAGCACATTCCAGCCCAGGCCCTTGAGAACCTTGACCAGTCGCCCACCAACCTCACCTGCACCCACTACGCCGTAGGTGCGTTGAGCCAGATCCACTCCTTCGATCTCGGCCAAGGTCAGCAGGCTGCCCAGCACATAGTCGACCACGCCACGGGCATTGCAGCCCGGCGCGCTGGACCACTGGATGCCGGCCCGCTGGAAATAGTCGAGGTCCAGGTGGTCGGTGCCAATGGTGCACGTCCCGACAAAGCGCACCGGCGTGCCTTGCAGCAACGCGCGGTTGACGTTAGTGACCGAACGCACCAACAGCACATCCGCTTGCTCAAGGGTGGCGCGGTCAATGGAACGGCCGGGCACCCGTCGGATCTCGCCAAACGCTTCGAAGAAGGCGTCGAGCAGCGGGATATTTTCGTCGGCAACAATCAGCATGGCAGGCTCCTTTCGCGGATCAGCAGTGTACAGGGGTGGGAAGGTAGACCGTTTACAAATCCACAACACAGGTTTTTTCCTGACCAATGCGTCAAGGCGTAGAATGCGCCGTCCTGCGCCCCCCCCCCCCTTTCTGGACTAAGTACGTGAACACTGCCACTGATACCCCCGCCCTCACCCGTCCCGCCCGCGTGCGCCTGGAAGTGCGCAACCTGCTGGCCCTGGCCCTACCGATCATAATCGGGCAACTGGCGACTACCGCCATGGGCTTTGTCGACGCGGTAATGGCCGGGCGTGTCAGCTCAAGAGACCTGGCGGCGGTGGCCCTGGGTAACTCGATCTGGATTCCGGTGTACCTGCTGATGACCGGCACCCTGCTGGCCACCACGCCGAAGGTCGCCCAGCGCTTTGGCGCCGGCAATCACCGCGAGATCGGGCCGCTGGTGCGTCAGTCGCTGTGGCTGGCGCTGGTGGTCGGGATCACGGCACTGTTATTGCTGATCAGCGCCGAGCCGATCCTGCATGCCATGAAGGTCGACCCCGAACTTATCCCGCCGAGCATGGGCTACCTGCACGGTATCGCCTCGGGCATGCCAGCGATTGCACTATATTACGTGCTGCGCTGCTTCAGTGATGGCCTGGGACGAACGCGGCCGAGCATGGTCATGGGCCTGTGCGGGCTGGCGCTGAATATTCCGCTGAACTATGTGTTCATCTACGGGCATTTCGGCGTACCGGCAATGGGCGGCATCGGTTGCGGCTGGGCCACGGCGATAGTGATGTGGGTGATGATGCTCGGCCTGGCCGCCTGGACGCGCTGGGCGCCGGTCTATCAGTCGAGCGAGTTGTTCAAGCGCTTCGATTGGCCGCAATGGGCGGTGATCAAGCGGGTACTGAACATCGGCTTGCCCATTGGCATTGCGATCTTTGCCGAATCGAGCATCTTCGCGGTGATCGCCCTGCTGATTGGCAGCCTCGGCGCCACAGTGGTGGCCGGGCACCAGATCGCCCTGAACTTCAGCTCCCTGGTGTTCATGATTCCCTACTCCCTGAGCATGGCTGTCACTGTACGGGTCGGCCAGGCCCTGGGCCGTGGCGAGCCTCGTGAAGCGCGCTTTGCCGCCGGCGTGGGGATGGGCACGGCACTGGCCTACGCCTGCGTGTCTTGCAGCCTGATGTTGCTGTTTCGCGAGCAGATCGCAACCATCTACACCTCGGACCCCATGGTGATCCAGATAGCAGCGATGCTGATTGTGTTTTCTGCGCTGTTCCAGTTTTCCGATGCGATCCAGGTCACGGCCGCCGGCGCCTTGCGCGGTTATCAGGACACACGGGTGACCATGATCCTGACCCTGTTCGCTTATTGGGCCGTGGGCCTACCGGTGGGTTACGTGCTGGGGCTAACGGACTGGCTAGGCGAGGCCCGTGGTCCAAGCGGCTTGTGGCAAGGGCTGATCGTGGGGTTGAGCTGTGCCGCAGTGATGCTGGTGATCCGCCTGACACGCAGTGCGCGCAAGCGGATTCGTTTTGAGCAGGCCAGGGCTTAAACGGACTTCTTGCGAATCCAGTACAGGTAGGTGCCTGCCTGCTCCTGCTGGCCCACCAGTTCATGGTCGAGGAACACGCAGAACTTGGGGATATCGCGACGGGTCGAGGGATCGGTCGCGATGACCTTGAGCAAACCACCAGGCGCCAGGTCGCGGATGTGCTGGTGCAGCATCATTACCGGTTCCGGGCAGTGGAGGCCGGTGGCGTCGAGGATACCGTCGACGGCGGTGTCAAAAATGTCGCTCATCACTCACTCCTGAACTGGCCGCCAGCTTACCGGGCCTTGGGTTTCTTCACATCCAACCGGCGCAAATGGCAGGTCACTTCTTCACGGTCGTGGTACAGCTGCTTGCAGCCGATCTCCACGCGAATGCCGCGTGCCTTGAAGCCTTCCTCGATGCGTTCAAGCAAGCGCTTCACTTCGGCATAACGCTGTTTCATCGGCAGTTTCAGGTTGACCACCGCTTCACGGCAATGCCCCTCGCCAATCCAGGTTTCCAGCAAGGCTGCGTTACGCGCCGGTTTCTCGACGATATCGCAGACCATCCAGTCCACCGGCTGCTTGGGCGTGTAGATGAAGCCGTCGGCCATCAAATGCTGCACCAGGCCGGTGTCCATCAGGCTTTCGGCCATAGGGCCGTTGTCGATGGCGGTCACCAGCATGCCGCGATTGACCAGTTGCCAGGTCCAGCCGCCGGGTGCGGCGCCCAGGTCGACGCCGGTCATGTCGCTGTGCAGGCGCTCGTCCCACTGATCCCGGGGGATAAAGTGGTGCCAAGCCTCTTCCAGCTTCAAGGTCGAGCGGCTTGGCGCGTCCCGGGGAAACTTCAGGCGGGGAATACCCATGGGCCACATTGCCGAATTGTTCGACTCTGCCAACCCCATGAACACTTCACGGCCGCTCTTGAAGGTCAGCAGCAAACGCGGCTTGCTGGCGTCTTCCACCAGCTTGCCAGCGGCCATCAGCGCCTTGCGCAGGTGGCCTTCGAATTTTTTACAGAAGTTCGACAGTTCCTTGCCATCATTGGTATCGACCATCTCCAGCCACAGGCTGCCGCACAACGGGAAGCCTTGCATGTGAGCAAGGATTACGCTGATGCGATCGGTTTCTGGCAGGTCGATGAACACCCCGCGCGCCCACTGCCTTGGGAAGATCAGCTCGGCAAAGCGCTGGCCGTGCATCAGGCGCTTGGCGCCATCTTCTTCGGTGCAGACAAATTCGGCGCAGGCGCTGCCGGTCTTGGCCTTGGCGTAGCCCGAGACGTTCAGGCGCGCGGCGTGTTCCGAGATTTCGGAACAGACTTCGCCTTCAAATCCCGGCCGGCAGTGCATAAAAAGGGTGTTCATCAACTCTCCTGGATCACCGGCTTGCGCTATCGCAATGCCTGTCATGAAAACGCGCGCATGATAGCCGACTTCGGAACCTTGGACTTCTCAATAGAGTCCAGTAATTAGCCAGCTACTTAAAACAGGGCTAGGTTAGAAGCTCTGCCCGTCCCGTCAGGTCCGTAGCCGTGCGGACCATAAGGAGTCATTTCAATGTCATCTCTTGATAGCCTGAAAACCCTTAAAACCTTAAAGATCGACGACAAGACCTACCACTACTTCAGCCTGCCCGAAGCCGCCAAGAGCCTGGGTGATCTGGACAAGTTGCCTATGTCCCTCAAAGTGCTGCTGGAAAACCTGCTGCGCTGGGAGGATGGAAAAACCGTCACCGGGGCGGACCTCAAGGCCCTGGCCGCCTGGCTCAAGGAGCGCCGCTCCGACCGCGAGATTCAATACCGCCCGGCACGGGTACTGATGCAAGACTTCACCGGCGTACCCGCCGTGGTCGACCTGGCCGCCATGCGCGCCGCCGTGGCCAAGGCTGGCGGTGACCCGCAGCGCATCAACCCGCTGTCGCCGGTGGACCTGGTGATCGACCACTCAGTGATGGTCGACAAGTTTGGCAGTGCCAGCGCCTTTGAACAGAACGTCGACATTGAAATGCAGCGCAACGGCGAGCGCTATGCCTTCCTGCGCTGGGGCCAAAGTGCCTTCGACAACTTCAGGGTCGTCCCGCCGGGCACTGGCATTTGCCACCAGGTCAACCTGGAATACCTCGGCCGCACCGTATGGACCAAGGATGAGGACGGCCGCACCTACGCCTTCCCCGACACTCTGGTAGGCACCGACTCCCACACCACCATGATCAACGGCCTCGGCGTTTTGGGCTGGGGCGTGGGCGGTATCGAAGCGGAAGCGGCGATGCTCGGCCAGCCGGTGTCGATGCTGATCCCCGAAGTGATCGGTTTCAAATTAACCGGCAAGCTCAAGGAAGGCATCACCGCCACCGACCTGGTGCTGACGGTCACGCAAATGCTGCGCAAGAAAGGCGTGGTGGGCAAATTCGTCGAGTTCTATGGTGACGGCCTCGCCGACCTGCCACTGGCCGACCGTGCCACCATCGCCAATATGGCCCCGGAGTATGGCGCCACCTGTGGCTTCTTCCCGGTGGACGACGTGACCCTGGACTACTTGCGCCTGTCCGGTCGCCCCGCCGAAACCGTGAAACTGGTGGAGGCCTACAGCAAGGTCCAGGGCCTGTGGCGTATCGCCGGCCAGGAACCCGTGTTCACCGACAGCCTGGCCCTGGACATGGGCAGCGTCGAAGCCAGCCTCGCCGGGCCGAAACGCCCACAGGACAGGGTATCGCTACCTGATGTCGGCCAAGCCTTCAGCGACTTCCTCGACCTGCAATTCAAACCGACGAACAAGGAAGAAGGCCGCCTGGAAAGCGAAGGCGGTGGCGGTGTTGCCGTAGGCAATGCCGATATGATCGGTGAAACAGACTACGACTTCGAAGGCCAGACCTATCGCCTGAAAAACGGCGCGGTGGTGATCGCTGCGATTACCTCCTGCACCAACACCTCCAACCCCAGCGTGATGATGGCTGCCGGGCTGGTGGCGAAAAAGGCAGTCGAGAGAGGTCTCAAACGCAAACCGTGGGTGAAAAGTTCCCTGGCGCCAGGCTCCAAAGTGGTCACCGACTACTACAACGCTGCCGGCTTGACCCAGTACCTCGACAAACTGGGTTTTTCCTTGGTCGGCTACGGTTGCACCACCTGTATCGGCAACTCCGGGCCGTTGCCGGAACCGATTGAAAAAGCCATCCAGAAAGCCGACCTCACCGTGGCCTCGGTGCTCTCGGGCAACCGTAACTTCGAAGGCCGGGTTCACCCGCTGGTAAAAACCAACTGGCTGGCTTCCCCGCCCTTAGTAGTGGCTTACGCCCTGGCCGGCAGCGTGCGGATTGACATCAGCAGTGAGCCGCTGGGTGAAGGCAAAGACGGCAAGCCGGTGTACCTGCGGGACATCTGGCCCAGTAGCCAGGAAATTGCCGATGCCGTGGCACAGGTCAGCACAAGCATGTTCCACAAGGAATACGCCGATGTGTTTGCCGGTGACGAACAATGGCAAGCTATTGAAGTGCCGCAAGCCGCGACTTACGTGTGGCAGAAGGACTCCACCTATATCCAGCATCCACCGTTCTTTGACAACATTGCCGGCCCGCTTCCGGTGATCAAGGACGTCCAGGGCGCCAACGTCCTGGCCTTGCTCGGGGACTCGGTGACCACTGACCACATCTCCCCCGCCGGTAATATCAAGACCGACAGCCCCGCCGGGGATTACCTGCGTGAGCAAGGTGTCGAGCCCAGGGACTTCAACTCCTACGGCTCCCGCCGGGGCAATCATGAAGTGATGATGCGCGGCACCTTCGCCAATATCCGCATCCGCAACGAAATGCTCGGCGGTGAGGAAGGCGGCAATACGATCTATGTCCCTACCGGGGAGAAAATGCCGATTTACGATGCGGCCATGAAATACCAGGCCTCCGGCACGCCGCTGGTGGTCATCGCCGGTCAGGAATACGGCACTGGGTCGAGCCGCGACTGGGCAGCCAAGGGCACCAACCTGCTGGGGGTCAAAGCGGTGATTGCCGAGAGTTTCGAACGAATTCACCGTTCCAATCTGGTGGGCATGGGCGTGCTGCCGTTGCAGTTCAAGCTGGACCAGAACCGTAAGGCGCTAAAGCTGACCGGTAAGGAGAAGATCGACATTCTCGGGCTGACCAATGCCCAGATTGAGCCACGAATGAACCTGACGCTGGTCATTACCCGAGAAGATGGCAGCCGCGAGAAGGTCGACGTGCTGTGCCGGATCGACACCCTCAATGAAGTCGAGTACTTCAAGGCGGGCGGGATTCTGCACTATGTGTTGCGGCAGTTGATTGCCTCGTAAGTGACACGCTCTATACACAACACCGCCTTTTTAGGCGGTGTTTTCACTTTTACCGTGAGTGGCGGTCGGTTCAAGCCTGGGTAGCGCGGCGATTGCCACGCTTTTTGACTTGAATCCGCTGTATTTCGGACTATTTGCCTATCCGATGCTTGCTGGCTGAACGCCACATCAGCACAAGAGAGCAGCCCGCACCAGCACCTGCGAGCTACGGTGTGATGGCACGCTGATTATTGCAAAAACAAGTTAAATAAAACCCTGCGATGGTCGACAACCTGTCAAAGCCTTGTGGATTGAACAACCATGCGTAATAACCAGCCCGTTACCCACCGCGAACGTACCTTCCCCACTCAGCAACGGTTGATTTCCACCACCGATGCCAAAGGCGTGATCACGTACTGCAACGACGCGTTTGTCGAGATCAGTGGGTTTTCCCGGGACGAACTGATGCGTGCCCCGCACAATCTGGTTCGTCACCCGGATGTACCTGCGGCCGTTTTCGCCCATATGTGGTCCACACTCAAACAAGGCTTGCCGTGGATGGGCATCGTCAAGAACCGCTGCAAGACCGGCGATCACTATTGGGTCAACGCTTATGTGACACCGGTCTTCGACGGCAATCAGGTGATCGGCTACGAGTCGGTGCGGGTCAAGCCCTCCGCCGAGCAGATCCGCCGGGCCGAAGCGCTTTACCAGCGCATCAACCAGGGTAAGTCGGCCATCCCGAGCAGTGACAAATGGCTGCCGGTGCTGCAGGACTGGCTGCCGTTTATCCTGGTCAGCCAGTTGAGCTTTCTGATCGGAATCTGGTTCGACTCCCACTGGGGCTTCGCCCTGGCAGCCGCGCTTTCCGTACCTCTAGGCCTGATGGGCCTGTCCTGGCAACAGCGCGGCCTCAAGCGTTTGCTGCGCCTAACCGAGCAAACCACCTCCGACCCGCTGATCGCGCAGATGTACACCGACAGCCGTGGTGCCCAGGCGCGCCTGGAGATGTCGATCCTCAGCCAGGAAGCACGGTTGAAGACCTGCCTTACCCGCTTGCAGGACACCGCCGAACACCTCAACGAGCAGGCGCGCAAGTCCAATACACTGGCTCATAACAGTTCCAGCGGCCTGGAACGCCAGCGGGTGGAGACTGAACAAGTCGCCACCGCCGTCAATCAAATGGCCGCGACGACTCAGGAAGTCGCCAGCCATGTGCAGCGCACCGCCGATGCGACCCAGGAAGCCAATCGCCTGACCGGGCGTGGTCGCGATATCGCCGGGGAAACCCGCGAAGCCATTCAGCGCCTGTCGGTGGCAGTCGGGGAAACCGGGCTGACCGTGACCCAACTGGCCAAGGACAGCGACGAAATCGGCGGCGTGGTCGATGTGATCAAGGGCATTGCCGACCAGACCAACCTGCTGGCGTTGAACGCAGCCATCGAAGCGGCCCGTGCCGGCGAGATGGGACGTGGCTTTGCCGTGGTGGCGGATGAAGTGCGCCAACTGGCCCAGCGTACCAGCGAGTCCACCGGGCAGATCCATGCCCTGATCGCCAAACTGCAGCAGACCGCCAGCACCGCCGTACAGACCATGTCTGCCGGGCATCGTCAGGCCGAAGAAGGCGTGGCGAAGGTGATGGAGGCCGATCAGGCGTTGGTGGGTATCAGCGAAGCAGTGGCCAATATCACCGACATGACCACCCAGATCGCCGCCGCTACCGAAGAGCAAAGCGCCGTGGCCGAAGAGATCAGCCGCAACATCAGCACCATTGCGCTGTTGGCGGATCAGACTTCGGAGCAGGCTTTGAACTCGGCCCAGTTGAGTGAAGAGCTGACGCATACCGCCAATACTCAGTACTCGCTGGTAGAGCGGTTTAACCGCTAGACCGCTATCGCAGGCAAGGCAGCTCCCACATTTGACTGGATTCACAAATCAAAATGTGGGAGCCGGGCTTGCCCGCGATGGGCCCCTAAGTGCCACCAAGAAAACTTGAGACCTTCACCGCCGCCGCCTCCAGATGCTGCTCATGACTGAATCCCGAAGCCTTCAACGGCTTCAAGTCATGATCCCCCGCCACCAGCCACATCACCTCGATGCTCGGCGATAGCTCATATCCTTCCACTGCCTGGCGATTACCCAGCGCATCACGCTCGCCCTGGACAATCAAGGTGTGCGCTTTTAACCCAGCCAAATGCTCAATCCGAGGCTTTTGTGGCTTGCCTACCGCATAAAACGGATAGCCTAAACACACCAGCCCATCAGCCCCCACGTCATCCGCCAGCAAACTGGCCATCCGCCCGCCCATGGACTTGCCGCCGATGGCCAGGCGCCCAGTGACATGTTGTCGCACCAGGGCATATACCTCACGCCAGGACTCCAGCAGTTTTGGGGCCGGGTTGGGCGGGCGCTTGCCGCCATCCAGGCGCCGTTGGGCCATGTAGGGAAACTCGAAGCGCAACACGTTGACGCCACGGCCGGAAAGGCGCGCAGCCATATCGCTCATGAAGCTGCTATCCATCGGCGCGCCGGCGCCGTGGGCAAAAATCAGCGTCACCGGATCGCCAGAAACCGCGCCTGAGGCAACATCCCATAACCAGCCATGTTCACGCACACAGTGCGCCCATTGATCCTCGTCAATACCGGCCTTGTGTTCTTTACCCATGCTTGCCTCGCTTTTTAGTCTGCCTATAACTACAGCCGAAGTGTCGCACCTGCTTCGATTGAACCGTGGATGGGGAACCATGAACACTACAATCAGAACCGCCTATAACTACAAGGTGGTCCGCCAATTCGCCATTATGACGGTGGTCTGGGGCATCGTCGGAATGGGGCTCGGGGTTTTTCTCGCAGCCCAGTTGGTATGGCCGGAACTCAACTTCAACTTGCCTTGGACCAGCTTCGGCCGCTTGCGCCCGTTGCACACCAACGCGGTGATCTTCGCCTTCGGCGGCTGCGCACTGTTTGCAGCGTCCTTTTACTCGGTGCAACGCACCTGCCAAACCCAGCTGTTCGCGCCGAAAGTCGCCGCGTTCTGCTTCTGGGGCTGGCAGTTGGTCATCCTGTTGGCAGCGATTTCCCTGCCTCTGGGCTACACCAGTTCCAAGGAATACGCCGAGCTGGAATGGCCGATCGACATCCTGATCACCATCGTCTGGGTCGCCTACGCCATTGTGTTCTTCGGCACGTTGATGAAGCGCAACACCAAACATATCTACGTCGGTAACTGGTTCTTCGGTGCGTTCATCATCACCGTAGCCATCCTGCATATCATCAACAACCTGGAAGTCCCGGTTAGCCTGACCAAGTCCTACTCCCTGTACGGCGGTGCGACGGATGCCATGGTGCAATGGTGGTACGGCCACAACGCTGTAGGCTTCTTCCTCACTGCAGGCTTCCTGGGGATGATGTACTACTTCGTGCCGAAACAGGCCGAGCGTCCGGTGTACTCCTATCGCTTGTCCATCGTACACTTCTGGGCACTGATCACCCTTTACATCTGGGCCGGTCCTCACCACCTGCACTACACCGCACTGCCGGACTGGGCACAGTCCCTGGGCATGGTGATGTCGCTGGTGCTGCTGGCTCCGAGTTGGGGCGGCATGATCAACGGCATGATGACCCTCTCGGGCGCCTGGCATAAGTTGCGCAGCGACCCGATCCTGCGCTTCCTCGTGGTCTCCCTGGCGTTCTACGGCATGTCGACCTTCGAAGGCCCGATGATGGCCATCAAGACCGTCAACGCCCTCTCCCACTACACCGACTGGACCATCGGCCACGTACACGCCGGCGCCCTCGGTTGGGTAGCGATGATTTCCATCGGCGCGCTGTACCACATGATCCCGAAAATCTTCGGCCGCGAGCAGATGTATAGCCTCGGTTTGATCAACGCGCACTTCTGGCTGGCTACCATCGGCACCGTGCTCTACATCGCGTCGATGTGGGTCAACGGCATCGCCCAGGGCCTGATGTGGCGTGCAATCAACGAAGACGGCACCCTGACCTACTCCTTCGTCGAAACCCTGGTGGCCAGCCACCCAGGCTTTGTCGTGCGGCTGGTGGGCGGTGCGATCTTCCTCAGCGGCATGTTCCTGATGGCCTGGAACACCTGGCGCACCGTGCGGGCAGCACAACCTGCCGAAGTCGCCGCTGCGGCGCAGATGGCCTGAGGAGTCAGTCATGAAACACGAAATTATTGAAAAGAACGTCGGCCTGCTGATGCTGCTGATGGTGCTCGCCGTGAGCATCGGCGGCCTGACGCAGATCGTCCCGCTGTTCTTCCAGGACGTCACCAACAAACCGGTGGAAGGCATGAAGCCCTACACCGCGCTGCAACTGGAAGGTCGCGACATCTACATCCGTGAAGGCTGTGTACAGTGCCACTCGCAGATGATCCGGCCGTTCCGTGCCGAGACCGAGCGTTATGGTCACTACTCGGTCGCCGGTGAAAGCGTCTGGGATCACCCGTTCCTGTGGGGCTCCAAGCGTACCGGGCCGGACCTGGCTCGCGTCGGCGCACGCTACTCGGACGACTGGCACCGCGCGCACTTGTACAACCCGCGCAACGTGGTGCCGGAATCGAAGATGCCGGCCTATCCATGGCTGGTCACCGCCCAGGTCGACAACAGCCACACCGAAACCAAGCTCAAGGTCATGCGCACCCTCGGCGTGCCGTACACCGACGCGGACATCACCGCCGCCGTGGACAGCCTCAAGGGCAAGACCGAAATGGACGCACTTGTCTCCTACCTGCAAGTGCTCGGCACTGCAATCAAGAGCAAGAGGTGAACCATGGGTTTTGAACTTGATACCGGAATGATCCGCGGCCTCGGCACGCTGGTGGTGGCAATTGCCTTCATCGGCCTGTCGCTGTGGGTGTTCAACTCCAAGCGCAACCCGGAGTTCGCCGAGGCTTGCCTGCTGCCATTTGCCGATGAACCGTTGCCAAACACCACCGGCACCCCATCCGACGCTCACGAAGAGCCTGTAACAAGGAGCATTCGGCCATGACTACCTTCTGGAGTACATGGATCTGTGTACTGACCATCGGCAGCCTGATCGGCCTGACCTGGCTGTTGTTTGGTACCCGCAAGGGCGAAACCAAGGGCAGCGTCGACCAGACCATGGGCCACGCCTTCGACGGGATTGAGGAGTACGACAATCCCCTGCCCCAATGGTGGTTCATGTTGTTCGCCGGGACTTTGGTGTTTGCCGTCGGCTACCTGATCCTCTATCCGGGCCTGGGCAACTGGAAAGGTGTGTTGCCGGGCTATGAAGACGGCTGGACCCAGACCAAGGAATGGGACAAGGAAATGGCCAAGGCCGACGCCAAGTTTGGGCCGATCTTCGCCAAATTCGCAGCCATGCCCGTGGAAGAAGTCGCCAAAGACCCGCAAGCGCTGAAAATGGGCGGTCGCCTGTTTGCCTCCAACTGCGCGGTGTGCCACGGCTCCGATGCCAAGGGCGCCTACGGCTTCCCCAACCTCGCGGACAACAACTGGCGCTGGGGCGGTTCGGCGGATGCGATCAAGCTCACCATCATGAGCGGTCGTCACGCGGCCATGCCAGCCTGGGGTGAAGTACTGGGCGAAGACGGAGTCAAGAACGTTGCCGCCTACGTGCGTCACGATCTGGCCAAGCTGCCATTGCCTGCTGACAGCAATGTCGACATGGCGGCCGGCCAGGTGGCGTTCAGCACTACGTGCGTCGCCTGCCACGGTCCTGATGGCCATGGCGTTGAAGCCATGGGCGCGCCGAACCTGACGCAGCCAGGCGGTTTCATCTACGGCACCAGCCTGGCGCAGTTGCAACAGACGATCCGTCATGGTCGCCAGGGCCAGATGCCGGCGCAGGACGTACTGCAAGGCAATGACAAGGTGCATTTGCTGGCCGCGTACGTCTATAGCCTGTCTCAGAAGCAGGAGTAAGCTGCAAGCTGCAAGAGAAGAGCCCAAAACTTGGATCTTGCAGCTGCTTTCAACAGCCACGCCCTACCCCTTCCCCCCTTCAAACTTGTTGCTTGCAGCTCAAAGCTTAAAGCTGCGCGACTGCGCCCTATTGTCACACCCTCCCAAAGCACAACTTCCCCCTCCTGCCATTCGGGTCTACGCTTGTTTTGACAGTGGACCGGCATTGGCCGGTCGCAGGCCGACTTGCACTCGATGGGTTAGACATCTCTGCTCGATGACAGGCGCAAAGGCTGGTAGTTACCGGCTGTCGTGCCACTGACCATTCGTCACCTGCACAGCTTGTTTACACACGCACCGTTACAAGTACCTTCGACCCTCTGATTTTCCTGTTCGCTCTGTCAGCTTTTAATTGCGAATTTTGTCCTTACACCAAACATGGAAAGGGCGCAGAATCTGGTTTGGAACGCATTGACGCAAGTCAGGTTGCGTTGCAATACCCCCCCGCTTTCTACATACTTGCGGCCGATTTTTATCCTAATAAAACACCTAAACCGTGGAACCTTAGAATGAGCACAGCAATCAGTCCGACTGCTTATAACTATAAGGTAGTCCGCCAGTTCGCCATCATGACGGTGGTCTGGGGGATCCTTGGCATGGGGCTCGGTGTCTTCATCGCCTCGCAACTGGTCTGGCCGGAGTTGAACTTCGACCTGCCATGGACGACGTTTGGACGCCTACGCCCGCTGCACACCAACCTGGTGATCTTCGCCTTCGGCGGATGTGCACTGTTTGCCACCTCCTACTATGTCGTGCAGCGAACCTGCCAGACGCGACTGATCTCCGACAGCCTCGCCGCGTTCACCTTCTGGGGATGGCAAGCGGTCATCGTCGGCGCCATCATCACCTTGCCAATGGGCTTCACCACCACCAAGGAATACGCGGAATTGGAATGGCCCCTTGCCATCCTTCTGGCGATCGTCTGGGTGACCTATGGCATCGTGTTCTTCGGCACCATCGTCAAGCGCAAGACCAAGCACATCTATGTCGGCAACTGGTTCTACGGCGCATTTATCGTCGTGACGGCGATGTTGCACATCGTCAACCACGCGTCCCTGCCGGTGAGTTTCTTCAAGTCCTACTCGGCGTACGCCGGTGCGACTGACGCGATGATCCAATGGTGGTACGGCCACAACGCCGTAGGTTTCTTCCTGACCACCGGCTTCCTGGGGATGATGTACTACTTCGTGCCGAAACAGGCCGAGCGTCCGATCTACTCCTATCGCCTGTCCATCGTGCACTTTTGGGCGCTGATCACCCTGTACATCTGGGCCGGCCCTCACCACTTGCACTACACCGCATTGCCGGATTGGGCGCAGTCCCTGGGCATGGCCATGTCGATCATCCTGCTGGCTCCAAGCTGGGGCGGCATGATCAACGGCATGATGACCCTCTCGGGCGCGTGGCATAAGCTGCGTACCGACCCGATCCTGCGCTTCCTCGTGGTGTCTTTGGCGTTCTACGGCATGTCGACTTTCGAAGGGCCGATGATGGCCATCAAAACGGTCAACTCGCTGTCCCACTACACCGACTGGACCATCGGCCACGTACACGCCGGCGCCCTCGGTTGGGTAGCGATGATCTCCATCGGCGCGCTGTACCACATGATTCCCAAGGTCTTCGGCCGTGCGCAGATGCACAGTACTGCCCTGATCAATACGCACTTCTGGCTCGCGACCATCGGTACCGTGCTCTACATCGCCTCGATGTGGGTCAACGGCATCACCCAGGGCCTGATGTGGCGTGCAATCAACGATGACGGCACCCTCACCTACTCCTTCGTCGAAGCACTGCAAGCCAGCCATCCTGGTTTCATCGTTCGCGCCATCGGCGGTGCGTTCTTTGCCAGCGGCATGTTGTTCATGGCCTACAACGTCTGGCGCACCGTTCGCGCCTCGACCCCGGCTGAAGCTGAAGCCGCCGCTCAGATCGCTGTCGTTGGAGCTCACTGATGAAGCATGAAGTAGTCGAGAAGAATATCGGCCTGCTGGCCTTCTTCATGGTTATCGCCGTGAGCATCGGCGGCCTGACCCAGATCGTTCCGCTGTTTTTCCAGGACGTGACCAACAAGCCGGTGGAAGGCATGAAGCCGCGCACCGCCCTTGAACTGGAAGGCCGCGACATTTACATCGCCAACGGTTGTGTCGGTTGCCACTCGCAGATGATCCGGCCGTTCCGCGCAGAGACTGAACGCTACGGCCACTACTCGGTCGCCGGAGAAAGCGTCTGGGACCACCCGTTCCTGTGGGGTTCCAAGCGTACCGGTCCGGACCTGGCCCGTGTCGGCGGTCGTTACTCCGATGACTGGCAGCGTGCGCACTTGTACAACCCGCGCAACGTGGTGCCCGAGTCGAAAATGCCGGCGTACCCGTTCCTCGTGGAAAACAAGCTCGACGGCAAGGACACGGCGAAGAAAATGGAAGTCTTGCGCACCCTGGGCGTGCCTTACACCGACGAAGACATCGCCGGTGCCAAGGATGCCGTGAAGGGCAAGACCGAAATGGACGCGCTGGTGGCCTATCTGCAAGGCCTTGGCACCATCATCAAAAGCAAACGGTGATCTAAATGGATATCGGGATGATTCGAGGCCTGGGCACCGTTGTCGTGATGGTGGCCTTTATCGGCCTGGCCTTGTGGGTGTTCAGCCCCAAGCGCAAGTCAGAGTTTGAAGACGCGACCTTGCTGCCTTTCGCGGATGATCCCGAAGCCATCAAGCACGTCGAGCAAGCTTCTAGGAGTAACAAAGAATGACTACGTTCTGGAGTCTGTACGTCACAGTCCTCAGTCTGGGTACCATCTTCGCCCTGACCTGGCTGCTGCTGTCGACCCGCAAGGGTCAGCGCGCCGAGCAAACGGACGAGACGGTTGGCCACTCGTTCGACGGGATCGAGGAATACGATAACCCGCTGCCTAAATGGTGGTTCATGCTGTTCGTCGGCACCATCATCTTCGCCCTCGGCTACCTGGTGCTGTACCCAGGCCTGGGCAACTGGAAAGGCCTGCTGCCAGGCTACGCCTACCTCGACAATGACAAGCAAACCCCGTTCGCCAACGGCCAAAGCGGCTGGACCGGCGTACACGAGTGGGAAAAGGAAATGGCCAGGTCGGACGCCAAGTTCGGCCCGATCTTCGCCAAATTCGCTTCCATGCCCATTGAAGAAGTGGCCAAGGACCCGCAAGCCTTGAAGATGGGTGGCCGTCTGTTCGCCTCCAACTGCTCGGTGTGCCACGGTTCCGACGCCAAGGGTGCCTACGGCTTCCCCAACCTGACCGACGCCGACTGGCGCTGGGGCGGCGAGCCGGAAACCATCAAGACCACCATCATGGCGGGTCGCCACGCGGTGATGCCAGGTTGGGCCGAAGTCATTGGCGAGCAAGGCGTTGCCGACGTCTCCGGCTTCGTACTGACCAAGCTCGACGGCCGCAAGCTGCCGGAAGGCGCCAAGGCTGACGTAGCCAACGGCGAGAAACTATTCGCCGCCAACTGCGTGGCCTGCCACGGTCCTGCTGGCAAAGGCACGCCAGCCATGGGCGCGCCTGACCTGACTCATCCGGGCGCGTTCATCTACGGTTCAAGCTACGCCCAACTGCAGCAGACCATCCGTTACGGCCGCCAGGGCCAGATGCCTGCCCAAGAGCAGTTGCAAGGCAACGACAAGGTGCACCTGCTGGCCGCTTACGTTTACAGCCTGTCCCATGGGGAAAAGGCCGCTGACGCCAAGTAAGTAAACAAGCTGCAATAAAAAACGGCCCCGCCAGTGAAAATTGGCGGGGCCGTTTTTTTGGCCGTTGCTCTGGAACGCCGTAGCAACTAAGTTGCAAGGGTGATGTTTTTTTAGCGAGGCACAGCCATGAGCAATGAGGCAATCATCCAGGATTGAGCCCTCAGCGCCCAAAAACCGTCCATACTTCACCTGTCAATTGATTCAAGTCATTTACACCATCAATTGATTTCTCCCAACGCGACCAAAGGTCGCACCCGTTCGCCAGTACTACAGGCGTATCATTGCGCCACTGCAACACCCTTATTTTGACCCCGGCTGGCACGTACTGGCCGAGGCAAATCTCCACTGCCGTGGGATGCAATGATGAGCAACCAGATTCCGGTACATGACGTTACCCCGCCTGCCAAAAACTCAAGCAACACCGTCGATCTCTACGCGTCTCGGGAGAAAATCTACACCCGTGCCTTCACCGGACTGTTTCGCAATTTGCGGATGCTCGGTGGCGCCGGGTTGTTCCTGCTTTATTTCGGCACGGTGTGGCTGAACTGGGGCGGTCATCAGGCCGTCTGGTGGAACCTGCCGGAGCGTAAGTTCTTTATTTTTGGTGCGACATTCTGGCCCCAGGATTTCATTCTGCTGTCGGGCATCCTGATTATTTCCGCGTTTGGCCTGTTCTTCATCACCGTGTACGCCGGGCGTATCTGGTGCGGTTATACCTGCCCGCAAAGCGTGTGGACCTGGATCTACATGTGGTGCGAAAAAGTCACCGAAGGCGACCGCAACCAGCGAATCAAGCTGGACAAGGCGCCGATGAGCGCCAACAAGTTACTGCGTAAGTTCAGCAAGCACAGCCTGTGGCTGCTCATCGGCTTTGTCACCGGCATGACCTTCGTCGGCTACTTCTCGCCGATTCGCGAGCTGGTGTTCGAGTTTTTTACCGGACAAGCCGATGGCTGGTCGTATTTCTGGGTCGGTTTCTTCACGCTCGCCACCTACGGCAACGCCGGCTGGCTGCGTGAGCAGGTGTGCATTTATATGTGCCCCTATGCGCGCTTCCAGAGTGTGATGTTCGACAAGGACACCCTGATCGTCTCCTACGATCCGCGCCGTGGCGAAAGCCGTGGCCCGCGCAAGAAAGGCATCGACTACAAGGCCCAGGGCCTGGGGGACTGCATTGATTGCACCATGTGCGTGCAGGTCTGCCCCACCGGCATCGACATCCGCGACGGCCTGCAGATCGAGTGCATCGGCTGTGCCGCCTGCATCGACGCCTGCGACAACATCATGGACAAGATGGATTACCCTCGCGGGTTGATCAGCTACACCACCGAACACAACCTGTCAGGGCAGAAAACCCACAAGCTGCGCCCGCGCCTGATCGGTTATGCCCTGGTGCTGCTGGCGATGATCAGCTTATTGGCCACCGCTTTCTTCATGCGTTCGCTGGTGGGTTTCGACGTCAGCAAGGACCGGGTGCTGTACCGCGAAAACGCCGAAGGGCGGATCGAGAACGTCTACAGCCTGAAAATCATGAACAAGGACCAGCGCGACCACACCTATGTACTGGACGCCAGCGGCCTGCCGGACCTCAAGCTGCAAGGCAAACGCGAGATCAAGGTGGCTGCCGGGGAAATCTTCAGCATGCCGGTGGAACTGTCGAGCGCGCCGGAGCAAATGCCGTCGAGCACCAACGAGGTCAAGTTCATCCTCAAGGATGCCGACGATGACAGCGTCCACGTTGAAGCCAAGAGCCGATTCATCGGCCCTCAAATTCGTTAAAAGAGAGCAGAACAATGCCCGTAGCAACTGCCGCAAGCCCCTGGTACAAGCACCTCTGGCCCTGGATCATCATTGGCATCCTGGCCTGCTCGGTGACCTTGACCTTGACCATGGTGACCATCGCGGTGAACAACCCGGACAACCTGGTCAACGACAACTACTACGAAGCCGGCAAAGGCATCAACCGCTCTCTGGACCGCGAACTGCTGGCCCAAACCCTGCAACTGCGCGCCACCCTGCACCTGGATGCACTGACCGGCGAAGTCGAGCTACGCCTGAGCGGCAACAGCCAGCCTGCCACCGTGGAGCTGAACCTGATTTCACCCACCCAGCCGGAAAAGGATCGCAAGATCGTCCTGGCTCGCAGCGAAAGCGAACCGGGCCGTTACATTGGCCAAGTGACGGACAAGGTTGAAGGTCGTCGTTTTGTTGAGCTGCTGGGTGTGCAGGACGGCAAGACCTGGCGCATGTTTGAAGAGGAAGATGTCAGCCATGACAAGGACTTGATGCTCGGTGACGAACCGTTGCAGGGTGCTGAAGACCTGAAAAACTAAACCCTGCGCATCGCGCATCGCGGGCAAGCCCGCTCCCACAGTTGATCGCGGTCAAGTGTGGGAGCGGGCTTGCCTGCGATGAGGCCCTCCCAGCCGACATAGATCCAGACCATGACCACCCCAACCCCCTGCTACCACTGCGCCCTCCCCGTCCCGCCCGGCAGCCGGTTCACCGCCGTAATCCTCGGCCAGACCCGCGAGCTTTGCTGCCCGGGTTGCCAGGCCGTGGCCGAGGCGATTGTCGCCGGTGGTCTGGAAAGCTATTACCAGCACCGCAGTGAAGCGTCGGCTAACCCCGAAGCGCTGCCGGTGCAGTTGGTGGACGAATTGGCGCTGTACGACCGTGCCGACGTGCAAAAACCTTTCGTACGTCACGACGGCGACCTGGCCGAAGCCACCTTGCTGATGGAAGGCATCAGTTGCGCCGCCTGTGGCTGGTTGATCGAAAAACACCTGCGCAGCCTGCCTGCTGTGGCCGAGGCGCGGCTAAACCTGTCCAACCACCGATTGCAGGTGCGCTGGGCAGACGCGCAATTACCGTTGAGCCAACTGCTCAGCGAACTGCGCCACATCGGTTACGCCGCCCACCCTTATCAGGCCGACCGCGCCGCCGAGCAACTGGCCAGCGAAAACCGCCTGGCCCTGCGTCAACTGGGTGTGGCTGGGCTGCTGTGGTTCCAGGCGATGATGGCAACCATGGCCACCTGGCCGGAATTCAACATCGACCTGAGCCCGGAGCTGCACATCATCCTGCGCTGGGTCGCACTGTTTCTCACCACGCCCATTGTTTTCTACAGCTGCGCGCCGTTTTTCAAGGGCGCCATGCGCGACCTGCGTACCCGCCACCTGACCATGGATGTCTCGGTTTCCCTGGCCATCGGCGGCGCTTACCTGGCCGGTATCTGGACCGCCATTACCGGCGTTGGCGAACTGTATTTCGATGCTGTCGGCATGTTCGCCCTATTCCTGCTGGCCGGGCGCTACCTGGAGCGTCGCGCCAGGGAGCGCACTGCTGCCGCCACGGCGCAGTTGGTCAACCTGCTGCCTGCGTCGTGCCTGCGTCTAAGCGGCGACGGCCAGAGCGAACGCATCCTGCTCCGAGAGTTGGGGCTTGGAGATCGAGTGCTGGTACACCCGGGGGCAATCCTGCCGGCGGACGGGGTGATCCTCGACGGCCAGTCGAGCATCGACGAATCCCTGCTGACCGGCGAATACCTGCCGCAGCCTCGCCAAATTGGCGACGCCGTTACCGCAGGCACCCTGAACGTCGAAGGCGCACTGACCGTGGAAGTCCGCGCCCTGGGCCACGACACGCGCCTGTCAGCCATCGTGCGCCTGCTGGAGCGAGCCCAGGCGGAGAAACCCCGGCTGGCGGAAATCGCCGATCGCGCCGCCCAATGGTTCCTGCTGTGCTCGCTGATTGCCGCCGCCGTGATCGGCCTGCTGTGGTGGGAACTGGATTCGTCGCGGGCATTCTGGATCGTCCTGGCGATGCTGGTAGCGACCTGCCCTTGCGCGCTGTCCCTGGCGACACCCACTGCGCTGACTGCCGCTACCGGCACCCTGCACAAACTGGGTTTGCTACTCACTCGCGGCCATGTGCTGGAAGGCCTGAACCAGATTGACACAGTGATTTTCGACAAGACCGGCACCCTCACCGAGGGCCGACTGGCGTTGCGCGCAATCCGACCACTGAGCGTGCTGGACAGTGACGAGTGCCTGGGCCTGGCTGCTGCCCTGGAAAATCGTTCGGAACACCCGATTGCCCGCGCCTTCGGCCGCGCACCGCTGGCAGCTGACGAAGTGCTCAGTACGCCGGGCCTGGGGCTCGAAGGTCGGGTCGGCGAGCGCCGCTTGCGCATCGGCCAACCGGGTTTTGTCTGCGCGCTGAGTGGTTGCCCGATCCCCGCCTCGCCAGATGAAGCCGGGCAATGGTTGCTGCTGGGCGACACCAACGGCGCCCTGGCCTGGTTTGTCCTCGATGACCGCTTGCGCAGCGACGCCCCGGCATTGCTGGCCGCGTGCAAGGCGCGGGGCTGGCGTACGCTGCTGCTGTCAGGAGACAGTTCGCCGATGGTCGCCAGCGTTGCCGCCGAGTTGGGTATCGACGAAGCCCACGGCGGCCTGCGCCCGGATGACAAGTTGCAAGTGCTGCAGCAACTGCACAAGGAAGGCCGCAAGGTGCTGATGCTCGGCGACGGCGTCAACGACGTGCCGGTGCTGGCCGCCGCCGATATCAGCGTGGCCATGGGTTCAGCCACGGACCTGGCAAAAACCAGTGCCGACGCCGTGCTGCTGTCCAACCGCCTCGACGCGTTGGTGCAAGCCTTCAGCCTGGCGCGGCGTACCCGTCGGGTAATCATTGAGAACCTGCTCTGGGCCGGTCTGTACAATGGCCTCATGTTGCCATTTGCCGCCCTCGGCTGGATCACTCCGATATGGGCGGCGATCGGCATGTCCCTCAGTTCGTTGACCGTGGTGCTCAACGCCCTGCGCCTGACTCGCCTGCCGAGCGGGCCAGCCTTGGGCCCCGCCCCCGTAACCCGTCCGCTGCCGGCCTGAGCCGCGCGGGCATGGAGTACAGATGCCAGCTCTTTACGTGATGATTCCGGCGGCGCTATTGATCGTGGCCATCGCCATTTACATCTTCTTCTGGGCGGTGGACAGCGGTCAGTACGATGACCTCGACGGCCCGGCCCATACCGTGCTGTTCGACGACCAGGACCCCAATCACCTGGCCGGGGTCGATGAGGCCAATCGCCCGACGACCACCGATCAAACCGCCAAACCCAAAGACCCACCCCATGCTTGAACTGGCGCCGTTACTGGTTTCAGCGCTGATCCTCGGCCTATTGGGCGGCGGTCATTGCCTGGGCATGTGCGGTGGCCTGATGGGCGCGCTGACCCTGGCGATCCCCAAGGAGCAGCGCAGCCGGCGCTTTCGCTTGTTGCTGGCCTACAATCTGGGGCGAATTCTCAGCTATGCCACGGCAGGCGTGCTGATCGGCCTGGCGGGCTGGGCGGTGGCCAACAGCCCGGCGGCGATGTTCATGCGTATCCTCGCTGGGCTGCTGCTGATCACCATGGGCCTGTACCTGGCCGGCTGGTGGAGCGGCCTGACCCGCATCGAAAGCCTCGGTCGCGGCCTGTGGCGCTATATCCAGCCGGTTGCCAACCGTTTGCTGCCGGTATCCAGCCTACCCCGCGCCTTGCTGCTGGGCGCGCTGTGGGGCTGGTTGCCGTGCGGATTGGTCTACAGCACCTTGCTGTGGGCGGCCAGCCAGGGCAATGCATTGGACAGCGGC
Organism: Pseudomonas sp. C321; assembly: GCF_055407105.1. Classification (NCBI taxonomy): domain Bacteria; kingdom Pseudomonadati; phylum Pseudomonadota; class Gammaproteobacteria; order Pseudomonadales; family Pseudomonadaceae; genus Pseudomonas; species Pseudomonas sp. C321. The sequence goes on from NZ_JBUZRB010000001.1 coordinate 72,914, forward strand.
CTGCTGATGCTGGCGTTCGGCCTCGGCACCTGGCCGGTATTGCTGGCCACGGGACTCGCGGCCGAGCGGGTAACCGCCCTGCTGCGCAAACGCAGCGTGCGCATGACGGGTGGCTTGCTGGTGATCCTGTTCGGAGTCTGGACGCTGCCCGGCCCCCACCAGCACTGGCTGATGGGCCACTAAAAGGCTATGTGGCATGGCGCCGCTCCCCGTTGATGCAAATCAAGATGACTGCCCAGCCCAGCCCCTAGACTCGGACCACTAGTCACTCCGGGAAACGCCCGCATGCTCGACGCCATTCGTTGGGACACTGATCTTATTCATCGCTACGGTCTGGCGGGGCCGCGCTATACCTCGTACCCCACCGTCGCACAATTCGACAGCCAGGTCGGCTCCTTCGACCTGCTCCACGCCCTGCGCGACAGCCGAAAGGCCGTGCGCCCATTGTCGCTGTACGTTCATGTGCCGTTCTGCGCCAATATTTGCTACTACTGCGCCTGCAACAAAGTCATCACTAAGGACCGCGGGCGCGCTCAGGCCTACTTGCAACGCCTGGAGCAGGAGATTCAACTGGTGGCCTGCCACCTCGACCCCAACCAGCAAGTGGAGCAATTGCACTTTGGCGGCGGTACACCAACCTATCTTAGCCACGACGAACTGCGCCAGTTGATGGCCAAGCTGCGCCAGCATTTCAACCTGCTGGACGACGATTCCGGCGACTACAGCATCGAGATTGATCCACGGGAAGCCGATTGGGCCACCATGGGCCTGCTGCGCGAACTGGGTTTCAATCGCGTCAGCATCGGCGTGCAGGACCTCGATCCCGATGTGCAGCGGGCGGTCAATCGCCTGCAAAGCCTGGAAGAAACCCGCGCCGTGATCGATGCTGCGCGGACCTTGCAGTTTCGATCAATCAATATCGACCTGATCTACGGTCTGCCCAAGCAGACGCCGGAGCATTTCGCCCACACCATGGACGAAATAATCAGCCTGCAGCCGAACCGCCTGTCGGTGTTCAACTACGCGCACCTGCCAGAGCGCTTCCTGTCCCAGCGGCGGATCAACAGTGAAGACCTGCCGGCACCCGCCGACAAACTGCAAATGCAGCAAAACACCATCGAGCAACTGGCCGCCGCTGGCTACAGCTACATCGGCATGGACCACTTCGCCCTGCCCGACGACGAACTGGCCATCGCCCAGGAAGAATCCACCTTGCAGCACAATTTCCAGGGCTACACCACCCATGGCCATTGCGACCTGATCGGCCTCGGGGTGTCAGCTATCAGCCAGATTGGTGACCTGTACTGCCAGAACAGCAGCGACCTGAGCCACTACCAAAACTCCCTGGCCGGCGCGCAACTGGCCACCAGTCGCGGCCTGCTCTGTACGACGGACGACCGCTTGCGCAGAGAAGTCATTCAACGGTTGCTCTGCAACTTCAGCCTGGAGTTCGAGGAGATCGAACAGCTCTTCACAATCGATTTTCGCGGCTATTTCGCCGAACTGTGGCCACAACTGGAAGCCATGGCCCGTGATGGCCTGATCGAACTCGACGCCCAAGGGATTCGCACGCTGCCCGCAGGGCGCTTGCTGGTGCACACTGTGTGCATGGTGTTCGATGCCTACCTGGATCAGCAGAATAGGCAGCGTTTTCCCCGGGTGATCTGATCCGGGTTAGCTCATCGATAGAGATGCAGTCTTGAGTGCATCACCGGCGCTCATGCCTTTTATCTCCTTGATCAGGGACGCCTGGGCCGCCGTCAAGGCTGCCTGCAATCCGCTCAATGCTGTTTGCAGGCCGCCTAGCCTGGCCTGGGCCTGTTCAGGGCTAAGGCTCTTGTCGGCCATCACTGCCGCCATTTCCGCCTGTTTTTCTACGATCTGCTGTTTGAGCTGACGGATCATCTTCAGCAACTGCTTGACGTTATCCGCCAGCCCGCTGTCGTCGATATCCTCGTTAGCGACTTTCTCGGCGGCTGCAGCTTTCAGCGAAGCCCCGGAAAAAGTCACGGTCACGCCTTCCACCGCCTTGGGTTCACTGAGCAGAGTCGTCTCGGGCGCATCACTTGCGACGCTGTCTTTTTTCGGCTCAGGCATGGTCTGAACATGTGTGCGGGCTGCGAGATTGCCACCGATGGAAAGCATGTATTGAGCCTCCTGGCTCTTGGGTTAATAGCAGTACATCGGCCGCTGGCGGATAATCTTTACAGCCTTGCTGTTTTTTTGTACACGCTGGCCTGAAGACCTATGAGTGCGGTACCCTTACGCATCATGTGTGTTTTCCCACCAAGGATTTAAGAAATGTCCGAGCCAGTTAAACTGCGCGCTCATAGCCAGGCTCATTGCAAGGACTGCAGCCTGGCGCCGCTCTGCTTGCCACTTTCGCTGAATCTGGAAGACATGGAAGCGCTGGACGAAATCGTTAAGCGTGGTCGCCCGCTGAAAAAAGGTGAATTCCTGTTTCGCCAGGGTGACAAGTTCGATTCCGTTTATGCCGTTCGCTCGGGCGCCTTGAAGACCTTCAGCCTGAGCGATGGCGGCGAAGAGCAAATCACCGGTTTCCACCTGCCCAGCGAGCTGGTCGGCCTGTCGGGCATGGACACTGAGATTCACCCGGTGTCCGCCCAGGCCCAGGAAACCACTTCGGTGTGTGAAATCCCCTTCGATCGTCTCGATGAGCTGGCCCTGCAATTGCCGCAATTGCGACGCCAACTGATGCGGGTCATGAGCAGGGAAATTCGCGACGACCAGCAAATGATGTTGCTGCTGTCGAAGAAAACCGCCGACGAGCGGATCGCCACCTTCCTGGTCAACCTGTCGGCGCGGTTCCGTGCCCGTGGTTTCTCGGCCAACCAGTTCCGCCTGAGCATGTCGCGCAACGAAATCGGGAATTACCTGGGCCTGGCGGTGGAAACCGTATCCCGCGTATTCACCCGCTTCCAGCAGAACGAACTGATCGCCGCCGAGGGCAAGGAAGTGCATATCCTCGACCCGATCCAGCTCTGTGCGCTGGCCGGTGGTTCGCTCGACGGCTGAACCAGACACTTGCGGTCGCGCCAACCGGCGAGGCCGCAGGTATACTGCGGGTCCGCTTGCCTCCCAGGACTCCTCGACGATGGTCTTCGATTCGTTCGACATCAAATCCCTGATTCGCCCAGTTATCGACTTCCCCAAGCCTGGGGTGATCTTTCGCGATATCACGCCGCTGTTCCAGTCGCCCAAGGCCTTGCGCCTGGTGGCCGATGCCTTTGTTCACCGCTATGTCGAAACTGAATTCACCCACATCGGCGCGATGGATGCTCGCGGGTTCCTGATCGGTTCGATCATCGCCTATCAGTTGAACAAACCACTGATCCTGTTCCGTAAACAGGGCAAGTTGCCGGCAGACGTGTTGAGCGAGGGTTATCAGACCGAATACGGCGAAGCCTTCCTGGAAGTCCATGCCGACAGCCTGTGTGAAGGGGATTCGGTGCTGATGTTCGATGACCTGATTGCCACCGGCGGCACCCTGATCGCCGCGGCCAACCTGGCACGACGCATGGGCGCGCGAATTTTCGAAGCGGCGGCGATTATTGACCTGCCGGAGTTGGGTGGGTCGCAGAGGCTGGAAGACATGGGTATCCCGACGTTTTGCTTGACGCAGTTTGCGTTGACGGACAAATAACCCGGGTTACAACCCCATCTGCTTGCTGATGATTTCATTCATCACTTCCCGGGTTCCCCCGCCGATGGACAGGATGCGGTTGTCGCGGTACAGCCGCTCCACCAGGCTGCCACGCATGTAACCCAAACCACCGAGGATCTGCACCGCGTCGTAGGTCACGCGGTCGGCGGTGTCGGTGGCGAGGTTCTTGGCCATGGAAATCTCTTTGATCACGCTCTTGCCTGCGGCCATCTTCGCCGCCTGGCGGTAGGTAAATTCCCGGGAGACTTCGACGGCGGTGGCCATTTCCGCCAGGCGATGCTTGAGCACCTGAAACTTGCCGATGGGCTTGCCGAAGGCTTCACGCTGGGCAGCCCATTTCAGGCTTTCTTCCAGGGCCAGTTGCGCGGTCATGTTGGCCATTAAGGCCAGGGCCAGGCGCTCACTCTGGAAGTTGCCCATGATGCAGGCAAAGCCCATGTTCTCGGCACCGATCAGATTGCCGACAGGCACCTGGCAATCATCGAAGAACAGCTCGGCCGTGTCCGACGCCCACCAGCCCATTTTCTTCAGCGGCTGGCCGACGGTGAAGCCAGGGGTGTCCTTTTCCATCAGCAGCAGGCTGATACCACCGAAACCTGGGCCACCGGTACGCACCGCAACGGTGTAGAAATCGGCACGCGCGCCACTGGTGATAAAGGTTTTGCTGCCGCTGACCCGATAATAATCACCCTCGCGTACCGCACGGGTTTGCAGGTTAGCCACATCGGAGCCGCCAGCGGGTTCGGTGACGGCCAGGGCCATGATCTTCTCACCGGCCAACACCTGGGGCACCACACGCTCGCGCACCTCGGGCCGGGCCCATTTGACGATGGGCGGCAGGCCGATATCCAGCGAGCCCAACCCCGCCACTACCCCACCAGAGCCGCAGCGCATCAGCTCTTCGCTGGCGGCGACCTTGGCGAACAGGTCACCTTCATGGCTGCCGCCCAGGGCTTCGGGATAGCCGATGCCGAGAATCCCCACCGCGCCTGCCTTGAGATACAACGCCTTGGGAAAGCTTTCGGCTTCTTCCCATTGCTCGATGCCCGGCAGAATTTCGCGCTCGACGAAACGGCGCACGCTGTCGCGAACCAATTGGTGGCTGGAATCGAAGTATTCCTGATAGGCAGGCATCGGCAAGCTCCACGCAGAGGTGGAGCGAACTTACCAAGCGCTTGCTTGGTTTTCAAGCATGCAATGCTGTAGGGCCCTCGCGCCTACATTGAAAGCATCAAAGAACGATAGGCTTGCGCCCGGCAAACGAGTGCGCCAGGGTGCCGCCATCCACCAATTCCAGCTCGCCACCGAGCGGTACGCCGTGGGCGATGCGCGAGGTGATCAGGCCTTTGTTGGCCAGCAGTTGGGCGATGTAGTGAGCGGTCGCTTCGCCTTCCACTGTGGGGTTGGTGGCCAGGATTACTTCAGTAAAGGTGCCCTGCTGTTCGATCCGCGTTACCAACTGCGGAATACCGATAGCCTCCGGGCCTAGGCCATCCAGCGGAGACAAGTGGCCCTTGAGCACAAAGTAACGGCCGCGATAACCGGTCTGCTCCACGGCATAGACGTCCATCGGCCCTTCGACCACGCACAGCAGTGTGTCATCGCGACGCGGGTCGGCGCATTGCGGGCAGAGTTCTTCTTCGGTGAGGGTTCGGCATTGACGACAATGGCCCACACCTTCCATGGCCTGACTCAGAGCCAGGGCCAGACGGGAACCACCGTTGCGATCACGCTCCAGCAGTTGCAGCGCCATGCGCTGGGCGGTTTTCTGGCCGACGCCTGGCAAGGTGCGCAGAGCGTCGATCAGTTGACGAATCAGGGGGCTGAAGCTCATGAGGGAAAGGTCCGACAAAACAACGAGACGCGGTTTATACCCGCGCCCCGGATTAGCGTCAAATGCTCAATCCTCTGTGACACGCACCACCAACTTGCCGAAATTGCGCCCTTCCAGCAAACCGATAAAGGCTTCGGGCGCCTGCTCCAGGCCGTCGACCACGTCTTCGCGGAACTTGATCTTGCCATCGCGCACCCACGGCGTCATGGCGCTGAGGAATTCAGGCTGGCGGTCGCCGTAGTCGTCGAACACGATAAAACCCTGAATCCGCACGCGCTTGGTCAACAAGGTGCGCTGCAGCGCCGGCAACCGATCAGGACCGCTGGGCGCTTCGTGAGCGTTGTAGCCAGCGATCAGGCCACACAGGGGAATCCGTGCCTTGGGGTTGAGCAACGGCACCACCGCATCGAACACCTTGCCGCCGACGCTTTCGAAGTAGATGTCCACGCCGTTGAAGCAGGCCTGGGTCAGTTCATCGGCGAAATTCGCGCTCTTGTGGTCGATGCAGGCATCAAAGCCCAATTCGTCCACCACATAGCGGCACTTGTCCGCCCCACCCGCCACACCGACCACGCGCAAGCCCTTGAGCTTGGCCACCTGGCCGACCACCGAACCCACCGCGCCGGACGCAGCCGCCACCACCAGGGTTTCCCCAGCCTTGGGCTGGCCGATGTCCGTCAGGCCCATGTACGCAGTCATGCCAGGCATGCCGAGCACACCCAAGGCCATGGACGGGCTGGCCAGGCCATTGGGTACCGGTATCAGATTGCGGCCATCGCAGATGCTGTGGCTTTGCCAGCCGGTAGAGCCGACTACCAGGTCGCCCACTTCGAATTTCGGGTTACGCGACTGTTCGATACGGCTGACAGCGCCACCGGTCATCACCTCACCGATTTCCACGGGAGCTGCGTAAGACGGCGCATCACTCATGCGACCGCGCATGTAGGGGTCCAGGGACAGGAACAGCGTCTTGAGCAGAACCTGGCCATCGGCCAAATCCGGCAGGGTCACGCGCTCCAGGCGAAAATTCTCCGGCACAGGCGCACCCTGGGGGCGGGAGACCAGAACGATGCGCTGGTTAAGGGTCAGGGCTTCGGTCATCAGTGAGGCTCCTTTATCGGTGAGTAAATCCAACGGTATAGGGTGCAGACACCGACAAGGGCATCGAGGTTCGACAAAACTGCGTAACCGTTGTCGAGCCCCAGCAAGGCTACGTTGGCCACACCACTGCCATCAAGCTAGGCACCGAAGCCGCCCCCGACGCAGCCTCGTTTCACTGGACAGCTGCGCAATAGACAGGCCCTGCCAATCTACACCGCAAAAAAATGCCAGGCACGATGCCTGGCATTTTCATATTCACGCTCGCCGATCAGAACGGCAGTTTCATACCCGGCGGCAGTTGCATGCCAGCGGTCACCCCGGACATTTTGTCCTGGCTGTTGGCTTCGATTTTGCGCACGGCGTCGTTGACGGCCGAGGCGAACAGAGCTTCGAGCATTTCCAGATCGTCTTCGCCCACACCTGGCAGCACGCTTGGGTCGATGGTCACACGCTTGATGTCGTGACGACCGGTCATTACCACGCTGACCATATCGCCGCCGGCTTTACCGGTGACTTCGGCGTTGGCCAGTTCTTCCTGCATCTTGGCCATCTTTTCCTGCATCTGCTGCGCCTGCTTCATCAGGCCGGCCATGCCACCTTTCATCATGGGAATCACCTCAAAAGTACGTGGATCAATTATTAGCCCCGGCTTATGAAACCTGGGTTACCGGGGCTTCGACAGGTTCAATAGTATCGTGGCGAACCACGGCGCCAAACTGCTGCATCATCTGCTGGATGAGCGGATCAGCCTGGATCGACTCTTCAGCCTCGCGCTGGCGGTTTACCCGGCGACGGGAACCGGCCTGGGCCGGGGTTTCCTGCTCGGGTTTGATCAGCTCGATGCTGATCGTCAGGGTGCGCTCGTGGTACTGGTTCAGGGCATCGTTCAATCGACGCTGCTGGGTGGCGTTGAACAGCGCGCTGTGGGCCGGGTCCAGGTGCAGCAGCCAGTGGTCACCATTAATAGCGATCAAGGTGCAGTTGGCGGCGATGCTACCCGTCATGCCGGAAATCGGCAGTTTCGGGAACAACTCCAGCCATTGCAGCGCCAGGCCGGTAGCCGGCATCGCCGCCGGTTCCGGCTCGGGCTCTGGGGCCGGCTCGGCGGTGTGCTCGCTGGCCAAGTCATCCAGATAGCTATAGGCCGAGTCCATGTCTGGCTCGATGTAGTCTTCGTCCAGCGGCGGCTCGTCATCCAGGTCGACGCCCGGCGTCGCCGCGTCCACGTCGGCGATGGTCGGTTCGGGCACGGGGGCCGAAGCCCATTCCGGCGCATCCGGCACCATGCTGTCCGGAGTTGGCGTCGGCATCGGCGTGAGATCGGGCTGCTCGCCGGCGGTTTCGAGCACAGGCTCGACGGCGGCTTGCTGCTCGATTACCGCCTCTACAGGGTCGTTCCAGGGCAGATCGATCATGGGCAACGGCTCTGGCACGACAACAGGCGCCACCGGCTCGGCAGGTGCAGGTGCAGGTGCAGGTGCAGGTGCAGGTGCCACAGCCTCCGGCGCCGCAATACTCGGCGCAACCACTGGCGCGACAACCGCCGCGCCAGCCACTGGTTTGGCGGAATCAACTGTGGCCTGGCTGATCCCCACTGGCTTTAGCGGCTGTCTCGGCGCATCTGCCGTGTCCGCAGGCCTGAACGCCAGCATGCGCAACAGGACCATTTCGAAACCGCCACGCGGGTCCGGCGCCAGCGGCAAGTCGCGGCGGCCGATCAGGCCCATCTGGTAGTAGAACTGCACATCTTCGGCCGGCAGCGCCTGGGCCAACGCCAACACGCGATCGCGGTCGCCATGACCGTTGTCGACGCCTTCAGGCAACGCCTGGGCAATGGCGACGCGGTGCAGCACGTTGAGAATTTCCGAGAGCACGCCATTCCAGTCCGGGCCTTGCTCGGACAAATGGCGCACAGCTTCAAGCAAGGCCTTGGCATCGCCTTCGATCAGCGCGTGCAGCACGTCAAAGACTTGCCCATGATCGAGGGTGCCGAGCATCGCCCGCACGTCAGCAGCCATGACCTTGCCTTCACCGAAGGCGATGGCCTGGTCGGTGAGGCTCATGGCGTCGCGCATCGAGCCATCGGCGGCACGGCCCAGCAACCACAGGGCGTCGTCTTCGAACGGCACGTTCTCGACACCGAGGACGTGGGTCAAATGCTCGACCACCCGCTCGGGAGTCATGTTCTTCAGGGAGAACTGCAGGCACCGCGACAAAATGGTTGCAGGAAGTTTCTGCGGGTCGGTGGTGGCCAGAATGAATTTAACGTAGGGCGGCGGCTCTTCCAGGGTTTTCAACAGTGCGTTGAAGGAGTGACTGGAAAGCATGTGCACTTCGTCGATCAAGTAGACCTTGAAGCGGCCGCGGCTCGGCGCGTACTGCACGTTGTCCAGCAATTCGCGGGTGTCTTCGACCTTGGTCCGGCTCGCGGCGTCGATCTCGATCAGGTCGATAAAGCGCCCTTCGTCGATCTCCCGGCACACCGAGCAAGTGCCACAAGGCGTCGAGGTGATACCCGTTTCACAGTTCAGGCACTTGGCGATGATCCGCGCGATGGTGGTCTTGCCGACACCCCGGGTACCGGTGAACAGGTAGGCATGGTGCAGCCGCTGGCTGTCCAAGGCATTGATCAGAGCCTTGAGCACATGGGTCTGGCCGACCATTTCGCGGAACGAGCGCGGACGCCATTTACGTGCAAGAACCTGATAACTCATCGAAAACCGTCGCAACTGGGAAGCGGAAGCGGGTAATGCTAGCGGAGCAAGGGGGAAATTGCATCCGGCACGCTCGCCTAATCTGACTAAGCTGGTCTAACCACGCCCTATTAAGGGCTGAAGCCGGAGAGTTTATGCGCGTAGCCCTGGGCGCCTTATGGATGATCGCCACCATCAGTCTGGCGGGGCCCGCACCTTTGCGCTTCTCCATTTCCGACAGCTGGGCCATGCCTATGGTGCAAATCGAGCAGGGCCAGCCGACCCAGGGTATTTTGTATGACCTGATGCTGAGCCTGGCGACCCAGGTTGGCCGCCCGGCACAGTTCCAGGTCCTGGCCCGGGCGCGCATCACCCCCGCCATGGAGCACGGAGAAATCGATGTGCGCTGCTATGTCACACAAGCCTGGTTGAGCAATCTGTCCGGCGACTACAGCTGGAGTATCCCGCTGTGGGTCCAGCGCAATGTGCTGGTCAGCGCCCACTTGCCGCCGCTGTCGGTGCAACTGGGCAGCCTGGCGCCGCAGCAGATCGGCACGGTGCTCAATTACAGCTACCCAACCCTCGAACCGCGCTTCGCCAGCGGCCAGCTCAAGCGCGATGACGCCCGTAGCGAGGAGCAAGTGCTGCAAAAACTGGTGGCTGGACGTTTCAAATACGCGGTGAGCAACGAGTGGACACTGGATCGCTTCAACCAGAAACTGCCGGTGGCGCAACGACTTCATGCAGTGGCCGTCGTAGAGGAACAAAGCCTGGGCTGTTATGTGCGCAACGACCCTGCCCTGCCGGTTAAGGAGATTCTGCGCACGCTCTCGCGAATGAAAATGTCAGGGGAGATTGATGAGATCATCAAGCTGTATACCGGGACAGCGAGCCCTACACCTGACTCCCCGTAGCGGACGACAGCGAGAAGCCGTCTACCCACCCCGGCACCTCGGCAGCCGGCATCGGCCGGGCGAAAAAGTAGCCCTGAGCCACTTCACAGCCCATGCGCATCAATAACTGGCCATGCTCCAGGGTTTCCAGGCCTTCGGCGATCACTTCGCGGCCAAACGCACGGGCCAGGCCTATCACGGCTTGGGTCAGCGCCAGGTCGTCCTTGTCATGGAGAATGTCGCGCACAAACGACTTGTCGATCTTGATGGTCTGGGTCGGCAGTCGCTTGAGGTAGCTCAAGGATGAGTAACCAGTGCCGAAATCATCCAGGGAAAACTGCACCCCCAACGCCTTGCAGGCTTCCAGGTGCTGGGTGACTCGCTGGATATTGTCGATGGCTACCGATTCGGCGATTTCCAGGTCAAGCATGTGCGGTGCAACCTCGGGGTGCTGCGCCAACAACAGCTGTAGTCGGTCGACAAAGTCTGCCCGCTGGAAATGCCGTGCCGCGATGTTAACGCTGACCGACCAGGAGTGCCCTGCGCCCTGCCACTGATGCATCTGCGCCAGCGCCTGGTCCATCACCCACTCACCCACGTCGACAATCAGATCGGTCTGCTCGATCAACGGCAGAAAGTCCCCCGGAAACACCAGGCCGCGCACGGGATGCTGCCAGCGTAACAGCGCTTCAAACCCCACCACCGTACCGCAGCGCAGGTTCACCTTGGGATGGTAATACAGGCACAACTCACCTGCCGCCAGGGCCTGGCGAACCTGCTCCACCGTCTGGTGGGTGGCCTTGACCTCCTGCTCCAGGGACACATCAAACAGCTGGAAGCGATTGCGCCCGTTCTGCTTGGCTACGTACATGGCCTGGTCGGCGTGGCGTAGCAAGGTGTCGGCGTCCTCATCATCCGAGGGGAACAGCGTGACACCGATGCTGGCGAACACGTTGATCTCCAGGCCCTGGATCGAATAGGGCTCGGAGATGGACTTGAGGATACGCAACAAGGCGGCGTTCAGTTCGTCGGCATCCCGTACGTAACGCAGAATCAACACGAACTCGTCACCGGCCAACCGGGCGACCACGTCCTCGCCACGGATGATATCTCGCAGGCGAGTGGCCACTTCCACCAGCAGCAGGTCGCCACACGCGTGACCGTAGCCATCGTTAACTGCCTTGAAGCCGTCCAGGTCGAGCATGCACACGGCCAGGGGAATGTCCTCGCTGCGGGAAAACTCCAGGGATTGGATCAGCAATTCGGAAAGGTAGGCGCGGTTTGGCAAGCCAGTCAGCACATCGTGGCCAACCCGCCATTGCAAGGTGTGCAGCAACTGGCGTTTTTCGCTGACATCAAAGCGAATCGACACATACTTCTGCACCTGCCCGGTGCGCTCATCCAGCAGCGGCACCATGGTGCTGTCGACCCAATAAAGCGTGCCATCCTTGGCCCGGTTGCAAATTTCCCCACGCCAGATCTTGCCTTGGGTAATCGCGAGCCACATGCCCTGGAAAAACCCGGCCGGATGCAATCCGGAGCTGAGTATCCGATGGTTTTGCCCCAGCAACTCCTTCCGGCTGTAGCCGGACAGGACGCAGAACTGATCATTGACGTAGGTGATGCTGCCGGCCAGGTCGGTCTCGGAAAAAATGGCGGCGGCATCCACGGCCCTGCGGTATTTCTCATCCATGAGTCAGGCTCTGGGTGGCTAGCGGTTAAACCGCTCGACCAGGGCACGCAACCCGGAAGAGATGCTTTCAAGTTCCCGGCCACGGGTGACTGCAGCGTTGGCATTGCCCGCTGTCTTTTGCACCGTGGCGGCGACGTTGTTGATCTGTTGCGAAACTTCCTCGGCGACGTGGGACTGCTCCTGGGAGGCGGCGGCCATCTGCTGGCTCATGTCAGTGATGCGCTCCACCGCTTGGCGAATGCCCAGCAGCGCCTGTTGCGCCTCAAGCACTTGCTGCACGCCCTGCTCGGCTTCGCGAATGCCCAGGCTTGCGATCTCGACAGCTTCAGCGGCGCCGGCCCGCAGGTTCTGGATGATGCCCTGGATCTGCTGGGTCGACTCACGGGTCTTGCCCGCCAGCGCCCGAACTTCATCGGCTACCACGGCAAAACCGCGACCCTGCTCGCCGGCCCGTGCGGCTTCGATGGCGGCATTGAGGGCCAGCAGATTGGTCTGATCGGCGATTGCCTGAATCATGCTCGCGGCCACGCGAATTTCCTGGGTCTGCCCGGCCAGATTGCCGACAGCCTGGTTGATCTGGGTGACGGTGCCGGCCAGCAGCTGGATGGCCTCACGGGAGGTCCCGGCCACCTCGCTGCCCTGTTCGGCCAAGGTATTGGCGGTGTGAGCTTCGCCGGCGGTCTGCTGCACATGCACGGCGACTTCGGCAATGGAGGCGGCCATTTCGGTCATGGCGGCAGCGGTCATGTCAGTTTCGGCGCGCTGCTCCAACAAGGCCGACTCGGTATTGCTCGACAGTACGCTGGAATCGGCGGCCGCTTCAGCCATTTGGCTGGCCAGGTCGCTGAGGCGCGTGAGGGCGGTTTTCAAGCGCGCTTCTTCGCTGATCAGGATCATTTCCAACTGCGCAGCCGGGCCCAACGCATCGCTGTAGATCAACGCACTGATGGGATCGGAAAAGGTGTTGGGTGTGAGCTGAACAATCTGTTCGAGCTGTCGCCCCAGACGCTGCTGAGCCCAGGCACCTATGCCGAGAAACAGCACGGCAGTCAGTGCTTGCGCCCACACACCGGGGACCAATTGGAATGCGCCAATAGAGACGACCGCCGCTACGGCGGGCACTGCCAGGGTCTTGGCTGCCGAAATCACCCGACGCATCGGCGAGACCGCTGAATGCCCTGCCTGTAACCGTGCGTACAAGGCTTCGGCGCGACGAACCTGGTCGCGAGTCGGTTTGACTCGCACCGATTCGTACCCGACCAGCCGGCCCTCCTCCAGAATCGGCGTCACATAGGCGCTGACCCAATAGAAGTTGCCGTTCTTGCAGCGATTCTTGACCACGCCCATCCAACTGTGACCGGCCTTGAGGTAACTCCACATCAGCTCGAACACTGCGGGCGGCATGTCCGGGTGGCGCACCAGGTTGTGGGGGCTGCCGATCAGCTCCGCCTGGGTAAAGCCGCTCATGGCGGCAAACTCGGCGTTGCAGTAAGTAATGTGGCTGTTGACGTCAGTTGCGGAAATTAGCCGTTGCTGCTCCCCAAAAGTCTGTTCAACAGCGGTGACCGGCAAGTTGAGACGCACGTTAAAGCTCCATGGACAGCGTTCGATCGCTCTGCCGGCGGCCGGGTAGGCCCCGCAGGCGGATTCGTATTTCCAGACAGGCTGTGCCGTCAATTGGCGAGTTGGCCACAATCGACGGCAAACCCAAGATTTTGCACAGCGATTCACCGTTGATTCGACGAAGATCAACTAGGCTTGAATTCAGGTATCTGGCACGGGAGGCGGGATGATGCGTGGCGCTGACGAGCGACGTTAAAGTCCCTGCCAAGCGTTCGTTTTATGTGAACAAGGAGAGCGCAATGATTTCCTGTTTCATAAACCTGCCTTCTGAAACGAGACCACTAAATACTTGTCCTAAATGTTGATTCTACGAATTACATCACACTTTACAATAAAAGGTGATGGTACAAGCGGTTGTCTAATCCAAAGATTTATCGTTAAGTTCTTGATTCTAAATGGGAATTTAGCGATGCACATTTCAAGTTTGGGTCCAGCCATCAGACGTTACCGCAAGGTCGCAGGGCTTACTCAGGCTGAACTAGGTGAAAAAACCGGTTTTGACCCTAAAACCATCAGCCGCTTCGAAACCGGCACCTATACACCCAGCGTGGAGGCTCTGTTCTTGTTCGCAGAGGCGCTGGAAGTGAAGTTGAAAGTCTTTTTCGCAGACTTGGTCGACGAGGATGAACAGCGCGCTTATCTGTTTGGTGTCATTCACAAAGCCACCCCGAAGGAACTGGGAAAGCTGATTGCGGCGGTAGACCAGGCCTTGTCCAAGCCTTAGAGCTCGTAACAGAAGCGCCCGTAATAAAAAGAGCGGCAGCCTACGCTGCCTGATCTTTTCTTAAAGACTCCTGACATGAACTGACCGGACAGCCCCCTAGACTTGCTGAGGCTGGGTAACGCCTTTACTGGCTCTTCTTCGCCAGCACCCTTCCAGGCTGATGGCGCCGACACTGACCAACACGATCAGGCCGCCCAGCACCACCCGCAGGGAAACCTGTTCGCCGAGCATCGTCGCTGCCATCACCATTGCTACCGGCGGCACCAGGTACAAGGCCACCGAAGCGCGACTGACCTCAACGTGCTTTAACACAAAGGCCCAGGCCAAGTACGCCAGGGCGCTGGGGAAGACACCCAGCACCAGCACCGCCAGATTGACCCGCAGCGGCGCCTGGCTCACGGCCTCAGGCAAACCGGGCAAATAGAAACAAAGCAGCAACGTCCCCGACCAGACCGTGTAGCACACGCTGGTCAGCGGACTGTAGCGACGGGAATAGTGCTTCTGGATGGCAAAATAGAAACTCCAGGAGATTGCCGCCAGCAAGATCAACAGGCCGCGCGGGTCGATCTCACCTACACCATGATCGCCCCAGATCACCACTAACACTCCGAGTAGCCCCAGCAACACACAGCCCCAGCGCCAGCCACTTACCACTTCCTTCAAACAGAAAAACGCCACCAACACACTGAACAACGGCACTGACTGCGCCAACACACTGGAAGCCGCCGCCGTGACCCATTGCTGGCCAACGTTAAGGCAGAGGTGATGCAGGAATATCCCGAAAAAGCCCAGTACCAGCAGCCACGGCAGATCCCGCAGTCGCGGCCGATCAATGCGCACAACCAGCGCCACGCCCGCCATGAACACCGACGCAATCAAAAATCGCAACAAGGCCAACTGACCAGGACTGTAGCTGTGCAACCCCAAATGAATACCGATGGGCGAATAGGCCCAACAGAGAATCACGCTGGCGGTGACTAGCGTAAGCTTTACGGGTGACGGGGCATTCATCAATGGCGTCCAGAAACAGAATGGGAACGCCGTCAGTCTTGTCCTGCGCAAGGCGCAGGACAATTAACCGATTCTGACTTCTGTAATCACTGGAACTGAGCGATGGAACTGGCGCAACTGAAGATGGTGAAAGCCGTGGCGCAAACCGGCAGCGTGGCCCAGGCCGCCCTGCAACTGCACTGCGTACCGTCCAACATCACCACGCGCATCAAGCAGCTGGAAAGCGAACTGGGCACGGCGCTGTTTATTCGTGCCGGGCGTGGGTTGGCGATCAGCGCTGCAGGCGAAGTGTTCCTTGATTACTGCGAGCGTATTCTAGCCCTGGTGGAGGAATCCAAACGCGCCGTCGACAGCAACGCCATCCCCCGCGGCAAATTGCGCATCGGCGCAGTGGAATCCAGCGCCAGCGGCCGCCTGCCTCCATTACTTGCCGAATACCATCGGCGTTATCCAGAGGTGACCCTGGAACTGGTCACCGGCACCTGGTCGCAATTGCTCGATGACTTGCAGCACCATCGCCTCGATGCTGCCCTGGTGGCCGCCGGGGCCAAACGACCAAAACTCGAACAGAGCGTGGTCTACAGCGAGCGCCTGGTGCTGATCACAAGCAGTACCAGCGCCCCCATTGAGGACGCACGGGACCTGGCAGGGTGCACCTTGCTGGTCTGGCCGCCGGGCTGTCCTTACCGAGCGGCTCTGGAAAACTGGCTCAAACCCCACGACATCAAGCCGGCCATCGCCAGCTATGCCAGTTGGGGCACGATCATCGGCTGCGTCAGCGCTGGCGTTGGCGTAGCGCTGGCACCGGAAGGCATCCTTGCCCGTTACGAACAGAGCAACCAGCTCACCTCCTATCGTTTTGACGAACTGGCGGCCGTCGACAATCTTTTGTTCTGGCACAAGGACACCCAGCGTCACCTGGCCCGGGATGCATTCGCCGGGTTGCTGCGGGAGACGTTCGGCTAACGCGACGCCAGTTGATTCGGGTACCTGTCGAGCTGCGTCGGCGGGTAAACGATAGACACGCGAAATGGCTACGCAGAGGGCATCAGCGAAGTTATTGAAAAGTATTTTTTGAGATTTACCGCAGAGGTACGGTTTTGTAGCGACATCCGCTCAAGGGCGGACGTTATGGAGGCAACCCCACCAGCCACACCCCGGCACACAATGTTCCCGCTGTGGCTGCTGCCTTCCGGCTCTGACCAGGTTCACGGGTAATCGTTGCGGGGGGACCGATGGAGTCACCATAACGACACTCGCCTCTCGGCAAGCCGCGCCATTGTACCGATCTGATCGGAAGTTACAACCGTTGCACCGGATTAAAAAATGTTGGGGCTCAAGCACTTGCCCGCTGCTGTGTTATTGCGCCTGCAACACCTCATCCGCCCTGCCACCCTCTTGCTGGATCACCAAGTGGATAAAGTGCAGCTTGGCAATCACCGCCGGTGGCAACACGAACGGGTAGAAATCCGGCTGCCCCATGCTGCGTGACAGCTCGTTGAGCATTGCCGCCAATTCGATCCACGCATTGACGAACGATAGGAACGCCACGCCGCCTGGATGCTCTGGATCGTAGAGGGTGCCAAGGGGGAAAGGCTGGTAGTCCAGGTCCATCTCCCGTGCGCTCATGCCAAAGCCCAGCGCCGTGTCCACCGCATCCATCATGTGCAGGTAATGGGCCCAGGTTTCCGCCCAGTCTTCCCAGGGGTGCATAGTGGCGTAGGCGCTGACGCAGGTTTGCTGCCAGTCCGGGTGCGGGCCGTTTTGATAGTGATGATCCAGCGCGTCGGCATAACTGGCACGCTCGTCGCCGAACAACCGGCGGAACGGCTCCAGCCAATGATCGTTGACGATCAGCCGATCCCAATAGTAATGACCCACTTCATGGCGCAAGTGACCGAGCAAGGTGCGGTAGGGCTCGCGCATCTGCACGCGAATACTCTCGCGATGGGCATCGTCGGCCTCCTTGATATCGAGGGTGATGAGGCCGTTGGCATGACCGGTGGTGGGTGCATTACCTTCCAGGTCGATGCCGACAAAATCGAAAACCAGGCCGGCGCCTTCATCGGCCGCCTTGGGAATGACCTGCAGGCCCAAGCTGATGAGTTGCGCCACCAAACGGCGCTTGGCGGTTTCCACTTTGCGCCAGCGCTCAGCGTTCTCCGGGATCGACAGGTCAGGAATGGTGCGGTTCAGGCTGCAAGCCACGCACAAGGTCTGGCCGTTATCGGCGGGCAGCAGCCAGTTGCAGGCGGCCGGGGTGTCGAGGTTGGCGCAGCGGCGAAACAGCCCGCCGTCAGGATCGGCATCCAACTGCCACGTCCCAGCGTACGGCCCGGGCGTGAGAGACGACAGCCGGCTCTGCTCCGGCTGATACCCAAGTAATGCTGAACAAGCCAGGCATTGGCTGTTGCGAAAAAACAGCGACTGCCCACAGCGACACTGCCAGACCTTGCTGTTGCGCGACTGCTCGACCATGAACGGCGCGGCAATGCGCGAACTGAGCTGCTCGAAGAAGCGGTACATGGCGATCTCTCCCTGGGACATGCCAAGACTAGATCATGGTTATGCGCTAATTGTTCCAGTTTTTATTCAATACCGATTACTTGTGACAAGCAGGCTTCCTGTGGCGAGAGGGCTTGCCCCCTCGCCACAAAAGACATCAGACGGTGATGTTGTGCCTGGCCAAAAACGCCACGAACGCCTCTTCATCCAACACCTTCAACCCCAGCTCGCTGGCCTTGGCCAGCTTCGAGCCCGCCCCAGGCCCTGCTACCACGCAATGGGTTTTCGCCGACACCGAACCCGCCACCTTGGCGCCAAGGCTTTCCAGCTTCTCCTTGGCGACATCGCGACTCATCAGTTCCAGGGAACCGGTGAGCACCCAGGTGTGCCCCGCTTCAGGCAAGCCTTCGACGACTTTCTTTTCACTCTGCCAGTGCATACCGAAGTCCTTGAGCTGCTGCTCAATGGCCAGCGCCCGTCGGGCATTTTCTTCGATGTCGAAGAAGTCGCGCACGGCCTTGGCCTGCTTCTCCGGCAACGCCTGGCGCATGTCCAGCCAATCAGCCTTGATCACCCCATCCAGGGAGCCGAACTTGTCCGCCAGTTTCTGCGCAGCGCCCGGACCTACCGAGGGCACGTGCAGCTTGTCCAGCAGACCGCCCAACGTGGTACTCGCCGCAAACTCGGCGCTCAGGTCGCCCTGCTCCTGCAACTCCAGCCCGCACTCGTTCTTGGACAGCAAGGCGCCAATGACTTCCCGATTATGGCGATCTTCAAAGAAGCTATGGATTTCATGAGCCACTTCCAGGCCAACATCCGGCAAGTACGTCAGCACTTCCGGCAACGCCTGCTGAACGCGCTCAAGGGAGGCCAGGGAGCGAGCGAGCACCTTGGCGGTCTCCTCGCCGACATCGGGAATGCCAAGGGCGTAGATAAACCGCGCCAGAGTCGGCGCCTTGCTGTTTTCGATGGCGGTGATCAGTTTTTTGCTGGAGACATCGGCAAAGCCTTCCAGATCGATGATCTGCTCGTACTTGAGCTTGTACAGGTCCGCCGGCGAGCCAATCAGTTTCTCATCCACCAACTGCTCAATGGTCTTGTCGCCCAGGCCATCAATGTCCATGGCTCGTCGAGAAACGAAATGGATAATCGCCTGCTTGAGCTGCGCACCACAGGCCAGCCGGCCAACGCATCGGTACACCGCACCTTCACTGATGGTTTCCTTGCCCTTGCTGCGCTTGACCAGTTGCGTACGCTCGACATGGGAACCGCACACCGGGCAACGCTCGGGAATCTGCACCGCACGGGCATTTTCCGGGCGACGCTCGATCACCACCGAAACCACCTGCGGAATCACGTCACCGGCACGACGGATGATCACTGTGTCGCCGATCATCAGGCCCAGGCGCGCCACTTCGTCCATGTTGTGCAACGTCGCGTTGGACACTGTCACGCCAGCGACCT
This sequence comes from Pseudomonas sp. C321, assembly GCF_055407105.1. Lineage (NCBI taxonomy): Bacteria > Pseudomonadati > Pseudomonadota > Gammaproteobacteria > Pseudomonadales > Pseudomonadaceae > Pseudomonas > Pseudomonas sp. C321. Next base: position 92,140 of record NZ_JBUZRB010000001.1, read on the forward strand.
TGACCGGTTTCAGGCGAGCCACCGGCGTCACGGCGCCGGTGCGGCCGACCTGAAATTCAACGTCCAGAAGTTCGGTGAGCTCTTCCAGCGCCGGGAATTTATGGGCAATCGCCCAACGCGGTTCCCGGGCGCGAAAACCTAGTTCACGCTGGGAAGAGAGGCTGTTGACCTTGAACACCACGCCGTCAATTTCATAAGGCAAGGCATTACGGCGCTCGCCGATATCGCGGTAGTAGTCCAGGCACTCCTGGATACCTTTGGCCAACTTCAGCTCATGGCTGATGGGCATGCCCCACTTTTGCAGTTGCTGCAGGTTGCCGATATGAGTGTCGCTGATATCGGCAGTCACCTGGCCGAGGCCATAGCAGCAGAACTCCAGCGGGCGGCTGGCGGTGATCTTCGAGTCCAACTGACGCAGGCTGCCGGCGGCGGCGTTGCGCGGGTTGGCGAAGGTCTTGCCGCCGACTTCCAATTGCGTGGCGTTCAGCCGCTCGAAACCGGCCTTGGACATGAACACTTCGCCGCGCACTTCCAGGGTCGCCGGCCAGCCCTTGCCTTGCAACTTGAGCGGAATATTGCGCACGGTACGCACGTTGACGCTGATGTCTTCGCCAGTAGTGCCGTCGCCGCGCGTGGCGCCGCGCACCAGCTCACCCTCTTGATACAGCAGGCTGACCGCCAGACCATCGAGCTTTGGCTCGCAGCTGTATTCCACCGTCGCTGCGCCACCAAACAGATCACCCATCGGCAGGTCCAGGCCTTCGGTTACCCGGCGATCGAATTCCAACATGGTGCTTTCATCGAAGGCGTTGCCCAGGCTGAGCATCGGGATTTCGTGACGCACCTGAGTGAAGGCTGACAACGCCGCGCTGCCGACTCGCTGAGTGGGCGAATCACGGGTTACCAAATCCGGGTGCTCGGCTTCCAATGCCTTGAGCTCGTGGAACAGACGGTCGTACTCGGCGTCCGGAATGCTCGGCTCGTCGAGGACGTGGTAACGGTAGTTGTGCTGATCCAGTTCAGCGCGCAGTTCGAGGATGCGGGTATGGGCGGCGGTCATGGGTGTTCTCTCATAAAGCAAAAGAGCAGCCGAAGCTGCTCAATATGTTAGTGCGCTTATTCTATCGACAACGCCGAGGGGTAAGCCTCAGCGTTTCTGTGTCAGGGCACGACGCTCGAACTCGACGATGCGCTGACGGTAGTGCTCGATGGTCTGGGCGGTCAGGACGCTACGCTGGTCATCCTTGAGCTCGCCATTGAGCTCCTGGGACAGCTTGCGAGCTGCGGCCACCATGACGTCGAACGCCTGCTTGGGGTGACGCGGGCCTGGCAGGCCGAGGAAGAAACTCACCGCCGGGGTGCTGAAATGGTCGATGTCGTCCAGATCAAAGATGCCCGGCTTGACCGCGTTGGCCATGGAGAACAGCACTTCACCGTTGCCAGCCATGCTTTCGTGGCGGTGGAAAATATCCATCTCGCCAAAACGCAGGCCACTTTCCAGAATATTTTGCAACAAGGCCGGGCCCTTGAAGCCGGCGGCGTCACGACAGATCACGCTGATCACCAGAACTTCTTCGGCGGCCGGATGATCCTTCACCGATTCGCGATGGCTGCTTTTCGGCTGGCCTTCGTCCGGAAAATCGTCGTCGCGGCTGCTGATGCTCGGGCCACCATCCAAGTCGAGATTCAGGTTCAGGTCGCCCTGGTGAGGCTCGCCACCACGCTTGCCACGTTTACCTGTCGGCTCCCGAACGGGCGCGCTCATCGACGGCAGATCGTGCTCGTCCAGTTGCGGTTCTTTATGGGTATCCAAGACACGGGGCGGCCCCAGCAGTTCGGTACCGCTGTCATCGTCCGACAAATTGGACAGATTTCTGTCCAGACGGAATTTCAACTTGCCCTTGCCGCCACGCATCCGGCGCCAGCCATCAAAAAGAATACCGGCAATGACAATAATGCCGATGACGATCAGCCACTCGCGCAGACCGATTTCCATGTAATCCCTTGCCTCTATAAAAAATGCTGAAAAATAAGGGGTTTAGCACCGTGCAAACCGCTTTAAAACGTGGCGCCAACTCTATGTTCTGAATGACGTTTTGCCCACGCATACGATAAATTGACATTAAACTAGCACGACCAAAGATAACTTTACACAGTTGGTGCAAATTGTGTCGATTTGCCATCTTTTCGACAACATAGGCAATCTCCTACAGCAGGCGCCAACTGTGAGCTACAAGCCCTAAGCTACAGGCTTCAAGCCAACTCACTTGCAGCTTGCGGCTTGAAACTAACAGCTCGCCGCTAGGCGTCCACCATCGCCATCGCTTCTTCGACATCCACTGCCACCAACCGCGAACAACCCGGCTCATGCATCGTCACCCCCATCAGTTGATCAGCCATCTCCATGGCGATCTTGTTGTGGGTGATATAGATGAACTGCACCGTCTGGGACATCTCTTTAACCAGTCGGGCGTACCGTCCAACGTTAGCGTCATCCAGCGGGGCGTCAACTTCGTCGAGCATGCAAAACGGCGCCGGGTTCAACTTGAAGATAGCAAATACCAGCGCCAATGCGGTCAGGGCCTTCTCGCCGCCGGACAACAAGTGGATGGTGCTGTTCTTCTTGCCCGGAGGCCGCGCCATGATCGTCACCCCTGTATCGAGTAGATCTTCGCCCGTCAGTTCCAAGTAAGCGTTGCCGCCACCGAAAACTTTTGGGAATAAGGCCTGTAAACCGCTATTAATCTGATCAAAGGTATCTTTGAAGCGGTTACGGGTTTCCTTGTCGATCTTGCGAATCACGTTTTCCAGGGTATCGAGGGCTTCTACCAGATCGGCGTCCTGGGCGTCCAGATAACGTTTGCGCTCGGACTGCTGCTGATACTCATCGATGGCCGCGAGGTTGATCGCCCCCAGTCTTTGAATGCGTGCAGCAATGCGTTCAAGTTCTTCTTCGGCTTCTTTCTCGTTGGCCTGGGCCGTCAAGGTGGCGAGGACGCCGTGCAGGTCGTAACCGTCTTCCAGCAACTGGTCTTGCAGGGTTTTGCGCCGCACCGTCAGCGCCTGCCATTCCATGCGCTGCTGTTCGAGTTGGCCACGGATCAGTTGTGATTGTTGCTCAGCCTGGGTCCGGCGTTTTTCAGCGTCCCGCAGTTCGCGGTCGGCGTCTTCCAGGGCGATTTGTGCGGTCTTGAGTTCTTCGTCGACGGTCATGCGCTTGTCGAGCAACTCTTCAAGCTTGAGCCGCAGCTCTTCCAGCGGGGCTTCGCCCTCCTCCAGATTGAGGCTCAGTTGCTCGCGCTTTTCGGTCAGGCGCTCGGACTGCATCTCCAGGCGTTCAAGGGCCTGGCGCGTGGAATCGTGTTGTGCCCGCAAGGAGCCCAGCCGCACCGCCAATTGATGTGCGTGATCCTTGTGCTGACGAGCCTCCTGACGCACCCGATCCAGGCGCTCGCGCAGGTTGTCGCGCTGGGCCAGCAGCAACTCGCGCTGCTCGGTGTCCAGTGCCATGCTGTCGAGGGCTTCCTGCAATTGCAGGCGTGCTTCACCGACCTGTTCGTGTTCCAGAGCGCGCTGCTCGCCCATCTCGGCCACTTCTTCATCAAGACGGATGCGGCGCAAAGTCAGTTGCTCGACCTTGGCCTTGCTCGCCGACAGCTGGGCTTTCAATTCGCCTTGCTGGCGCGCTTCGTCCTGCAATAGCCGACGCAAGTGTTCGCGGCCGGTCTCTTGCTGGCGCTGGGTGGCGCGCAGGGTTTGCAGTTGGCTTTCCAACGTTTCGAGAGTGACTTCACGCTCTTCGCGTTCGCCGATCAGATTGACGATTTCCTGACCTCGGGCCAGCACGCCGCTTTCCGCTTCGCTGGCACGACGCACCCGCAAGAAGTGCCGACCAATCCAGTAGCCGTCACGGCTGATCAGGCTTTCGCCGTTGGCCAACTGGCCGCGCAAGGCCAAGGCTTGCTCAAGGGTTTCCACCGGTTTGACCTGACCGAGCCAGGGCGACAGGTCAATTGCCGCCTCGACCTTGTCCAGCAGGCTGCCGGGCACACGCGCACCGTCCGCCGCGGGGCTGAGCAAGCGCAAATCACCCTGGGCAAAACCTGCCAGGTCGAAACCGCCAAAATCATCCACCAACACCGCTTGCAGATCGGCGCCGAGCACGGTTTCCACCGCCAGCTCCCAACCGGCCTCAACCTTCAAGCCTTCGGCCAAACGCGCATGCTCGGCCAGATGCTGATCGCGCAGCCATTCGGCGGTGCCGGTGCCCGGGTCCAGTGCCGCTTGCTGCAAAGCCTCAAGAGATGCCAATCGACCGTTAAGCCGCTGCAAATCGCCTTGGGCCTGCTGCTGCGCCTGGGTCGCCTGTTGCAGCTGCTGACGCAGTTGCTCCAGGCGTTCCACCTGCTGTTCTTCGCTGGCTTCCAGCTCTTCAAGGGTCATTTCACTGGCGGCCAATTGCTCACTCAGCTCCAGGATCGCCGCGTCTTCCGGGTCGGCCGCGAGTAATACGCGCTCTTCCCCCAGGCGACGCTGGCGCTCGCCCAGGCGCTCCATGCTGGTTTCCAACTGCTGGATGCGCGACTGCTGCACCTCGGCCTGTCGGCGCGGTTCGGCGCAGCGCAGGTTGAAGGCGTCCCACTGTTCTTGCCAACCGTGCATGGTGGTCTCTGATTCTTCCAGGGTCGCGGCGGCTTCTTCGGCGGCGGCACTGGTGACTTCCTGCTCTGGGGTGAGCATGCCCAGCTCTTCGCCGAGGGTCAGCAGCAAGGTGCGGTCGTGGCCCAAGTGGGATTCAGTTTCCAGCCGGGCGCGCTCGGACTCTTTCAAGTCTTCCTGCAACTGACGCAAACGTTGCTGGCCGTGCTGGATGCTCTGTTCGACCCTGGCGATGTCACCGCCCACCGAATAGAAGCGCCCCTGCACCAGATTGAAGCGCTCGGACAGGTCATGGTGACCGTCTCGCAGACGCTCAATACTGGCGTCGGCGTTGCGTTGCTCGGCCACCAGGGCCTCGAAGCTGATTTCCTGGGTGCCAATGGTCGCTTCGCGCTGGCCGACCTGCTCGTTCAAAGCCTGCCAGCGCAGCGCCGACAACTGGGCCTTGAGCTGGCGTTCTTCGCCCTTGTATTCCTGATACTTCTCGGCGGCCTGGGCCTGGCGGTGCAGACGCTCAAGCTGACGTTCAAGCTCTTCGCGCAAGTCGCTCAGGCGGGCGAGGTTTTCGTGGGTACGGCGAATGCGGTTTTCAGTCTCGCGGCGGCGCTCCTTGTACTTGGAGATGCCGGCCGCTTCCTCGATAAAGTTACGCAGGTCTTCAGGCTTGGCTTCGATCAGCTTGGAAATCATCCCCTGCTCGATGATCGAGTAGCTGCGCGGGCCCAGGCCGGTGCCAAGGAAGATGTCGGTAATGTCCCGGCGCCGGCACTTGGTGCCATTGAGGAAGTAACTGTTCTGGCTGTCGCGGGTCACTTTGCGGCGAATGGAGATTTCCGCGTAGGCGGCGTACTCACCGACCAGCGTGCCGTCGGAGTTGTCGAACACCAGTTCGATACTGGCCTGGCTCACCGGTTTACGACTGGTGGAGCCATTGAAGATGACGTCGGTCATCGACTCGCCACGCAGGTTTTTCGCAGAGCTCTCGCCCATCACCCAGCGTACGGCGTCGATGATATTCGACTTGCCGCAGCCATTGGGCCCCACCACTGCCGCCATGTTACTGGGGAAGTTCACCGTGGTTGGGTCGACGAAGGATTTGAACCCCGCCAGTTTGATGCACTTGAGCCGCACGCTTAGGCATCCGCCAGGGCAGTAATGACCAGCGAGCAACTGCGCTGGCCATAAGCGGAGAGCACCAGGCGAATCTGCGGCAGGTCACGGGCCAATACGGCGGCGAGCAACTGCTCGAACAGCTCCAGGTACTCGCTCATTTCTGCCTTGCGCTGATCCAGGGCCAGGTAATAGGCGCGGTTCATCGCCGGCTGCAGGTTCTCGACGGTTTCCTGCAAATACGGGTTGTTGGCGAAGGGATAGGCGGCGCGCATCACGTTGAAGCTTTCTTCAACGAAGGCACGGATGTCCTGGTGTTCGAAATTGCTCACCAAGCGTTGCTGGATCTGCACGAACGGCGCCATGTCGGCCTGGGTCTGCCAGCCTTCGGCTACTGCGTTACCCAGCAGGATGTACAGCTCGCCCATCAACGTACACAGGCTCTGCACCTTGTGGGCGGTGAGTTCAGTGACGTGGGCGCCACGGCGCGGCAGGATGGCGATCAAGTGCCGTCGCTCCAGGATCAGCAACGCTTCGCGCACGGAACCACGGCTGACATTGAGCGCCAGTGTGACCTTCTGCTCCTGGATCCGCTCCCCAGGCTTGAGGTCGCCGCGAATGATACGTTCGGCGAGGTGGTGAGCGATTTGCTCGGCAAGACTATCCGGCGCCTTGAACGTCATGTTTTCCCTTCAAAATCTTCTATCGATACAAGCGCGGCAGTGTAGCGCAAATGCCTGCTAATGGCGCAGGGCCCACCGATCCGAATTTGGCATGAAATAAGCAGCCGTTAAAGCCCAGAAGTCCCAAAAAACGGCGGCTCCAGAGATATGGACCATAATTAAACAGGTTGAAATCGCAATTTCTTGACCTCCTGGTCAGAAAATCGTTGACCGAAAAGTCAGACATGACTAGATTCGGCGCAAAGCGGTTAACAACAATAATGAGTCTGCGAGGCCTTCCGTGATCCAGTTTTTACTAAACCAGGAGCTCCGTAGCGAGCATGCCCTGGACCCGAACCTGACCGTGCTCAACTACCTGCGTGAGCACCTGGGCAAATCCGGTACCAAGGAAGGCTGCGCAAGCGGCGACTGTGGCGCCTGCACCGTGGTAGTCGGCGAGTTGCACACCGATGACCGGGGCATCGAGCAGATTCGCTATCGCAGTCTCAACTCATGCCTGACCTTTGTCTCGTCCCTGCATGGCAAACAACTGATCAGCGTCGAAGACCTCAAGCACCAGGGCCAGTTGCACAGCGTGCAAAAAGCCATGGTCGAATGCCACGGCTCGCAATGCGGCTTCTGCACCCCCGGCTTTGTGATGTCACTGTTCGCGCTGCAAAAAAACAGCGACGCCCCCGACAGCCAGAAAGCTAACGAAGCTCTCGCTGGCAACCTGTGCCGTTGCACCGGCTATCGCCCCATTCTCGCCGCCGCCAAACAGGCCTGCTGCAACAAGCCCCAGGACCAGTTCGACAGCCGCCAAGCCGAGACCATCGCCCGCCTCAAGAGCATTGCTCCGACCCAGACTGGTGAATTGAACAGCGGCGACAAACGCTGCCTGGTGCCGCTGACCGTCGCCGATCTGGCCGACCTCTACGACGCCTACCCGCAAGCCCGCCTGCTGGCTGGCGGTACCGACCTGGCGCTGGAAGTCACCCAGTTCCACCGTGTGCTGCCGGTGATGATCTACGTCGGCAATATAGAAGAAATGAAACGCATCGAGACCTTCGACGACCGCCTGGAAATCGGCGCGGCAACGTCGCTGTCCGACTGTTATAGCGCACTGAATAATGAATACCCCGACTTCGGCGAACTGTTGCACCGCTTCGCCTCCCTGCAAATCCGCAACCAAGGCACTCTGGGCGGCAACATCGGCAACGCCTCGCCCATCGGTGACTCGCCGCCGCTGCTGATCGCCCTCGGTGCGCAGATCGTACTGTGCAAGGGCGAAACCCGCCGTACCCTGGCCCTGGAAGACTACTTCATCGACTACCGGGTCACCGCGCGCCAGGACAGCGAGTTCATCGAGAAGATCATCGTGCCTCGCGCCAGCACCGAGCAGCTGTTTCGCGCCTACAAGGTCTCCAAACGCCTGGACGATGATATTTCCGCCGTGTGCGCCGCCTTTAACCTGCGCATTGATAACGGCGTGATCGCCGATGCCCGGGTCGCCTTTGGCGGCATGGCAGCCACCCCAAAACGGGCGAAAAGCTGTGAGACGGTGTTGATCGGCTCCGTGTGGAATTCGGCGACGGTGGAAAAAGCCTGCTCGGCCCTGGCCGAGGATTTCACCCCGCTGTCGGACTTTCGCGCCAGCAAGGAATACCGCCTGCTCAGCGCGCAAAACCTGCTGCGCAAATACTTCATCGAACTGCAAACGCCGCACATCGAGACTCGGGTGACCGCTTATGTCTAACCATCATACCGTGGAAAAATCCCAGTCCGAACTGGCCGAACTGTTTGCCAAGGACCTGACCACCGGGGTCGGCCGCAGCGTCAAGCACGACAGCGCCGCCAAACACGTCTCGGGCGAGGCGCAGTACATTGATGACCGCCTGGAATTCCCCAATCAGTTGCACCTGTATGCACGTCTGTCCGACCGCGCCCACGCGAAAATCATCAGCATCGACACCACGCCCTGCTACGCCTTCGAAGGCGTGCGCATCGTCATCACCCACAAAGATGTACCGGGCCTGAAAGACATCGGCCCGCTGCTGCCCGGCGACCCGCTGCTGGCGATTGATGATGTGCAATTCGTTGGGCAACCGGTGCTGGCTGTCGCCGCTCGCGACCTGGAAACTGCGCGCAAGGCGGCCATGGCCGCGATCATCGAATACGAAGACCTGGAACCGGTGCTGGACGTGGTAGAAGCCCTGCGCAAACGCCATTTTGTACTGGACAGCCACACTCACCAGCGCGGCGATTCAGCCGGCGCCTTGGCCACTGCCGAACACCGCATTCAAGGCTCGCTGCACATCGGCGGCCAGGAACACTTCTACCTGGAAACCCAGATTTCCTCGGTGATGCCCACCGAAGACGGCGGCATGATCGTCTACTGCTCCACGCAAAACCCCACCGAAGTGCAGAAGCTGGTGGCCGAAGTGCTGGACGTGTCGATGAACAAGATCGTGGTCGACATGCGCCGCATGGGTGGCGGTTTCGGCGGCAAGGAAACCCAGGCCGCCAGCCCGGCGTGCCTGTGCGCAGTGGTCGCGCACCTCACCGGCCAGCCAACCAAGATGCGCCTGCCCCGGGTCGAAGACATGCTGATGACCGGCAAGCGCCACCCCTTCTATATCGAATACGACGTGGGTTTCGACGACAGCGGCCGCCTGCACGGCATCCAGCTGGAACTGGCCGGCAACTGCGGTTGCTCGCCGGACCTGTCGGCGTCGATTGTCGACCGCGCCATGTTCCATGCCGACAACTCGTATTACCTGGGCGACGCCACCATCAACGGCCATCGCTGCAAGACCAACACCGCCTCCAATACGGCTTATCGTGGGTTCGGTGGTCCGCAGGGCATGGTCGCCATTGAAGAAGTAATGGACGCCATCGCTCGCCATCTGGCCCTCGACCCGCTGGCGGTGCGCAAGGTCAACTACTACGGCAAGACCGAGCGCAACGTCACCCACTACTACCAGACTGTCGAGCACAACATGCTCGAAGAGATGACTGCGGAACTGGAGGCCAGCAGCCAATACGTTGAGCGTCGCGAAGCGATCCGCCGCTACAACGCAGGCAGCCCGATCCTGAAAAAAGGCCTCGCACTCACGCCAGTGAAGTTCGGCATTTCGTTCACCGCCAGCTTCCTCAATCAGGCAGGCGCCTTGATCCACATCTACACCGACGGCAGCATCCACCTGAACCACGGCGGCACCGAGATGGGCCAGGGTTTGAACACCAAGGTCGCGCAAGTGGTGGCCGAGGTATTCCAGGTCGACATTGACCGGGTACAGATCACCGCCACCAATACCGACAAGGTGCCGAACACCTCGCCTACCGCTGCCTCCAGCGGTACCGACCTGAATGGCAAGGCCGCACAGAACGCCGCCGAAATCATCAAACAACGGCTGGTGGAATTTGCCGCGCGCAAGTATGAAGTCAGCGAAGCGGACGTCGAATTCCACAACGGTCATGTCCGGGTGCGCGAGCATATCCTCACCTTCGAAACGCTGATCCAGCAGGCGTATTTCGGCCAGGTGTCGCTGTCCAGCACCGGATTCTACAAGACCCCAAAAATCTTCTACGACCGCAGCCAGGCGCGGGGCCGGCCATTCTATTACTACGCGTTCGGCGCGGCCTGTTGCGAGGTGATCGTCGATACCTTGACCGGTGAATACAAAATGCTGCGCACCGACATCCTCCATGATGTCGGCGCTTCGCTGAACCCGGCCATCGACATCGGCCAGGTGGAAGGCGGCTTTATCCAGGGCATGGGCTGGCTGACGATGGAAGAGCTTGTCTGGAATAACAAAGGCAAGCTGATGACCAACGGCCCGGCCAGCTACAAGATTCCGGCGGTGGCGGACATGCCGCTGGACCTGCGAGTAAAACTGGTGGAAAACCGCAAGAACCCGGAAGACACGGTGTTTCATTCCAAGGCCGTGGGGGAGCCGCCGTTCATGCTCGGCATTGCGTCCTGGTGTGCGATAAAGGATGCCGTGGCGAGCCTCGGTGACTACCACCACCAGCCGAAGATTGATGCACCGGCAACGCCGGAGCGGGTGTTGTGGGGGTGTGAGCAGATGCGCCAGTTGAAGGCCGCGAAGGCTGTGGAAACTGAAACCGAATTGGCTTCGCTCTGAACGGAGGTGACCATGAACAACTGGATCAGCGCCCTCGCCGACCTGCAACACCAGGGTGAGCCCTGCGTACTGGTGACCATCATCGAAGAGCTCGGCTCGACGCCGCGCAATGCCGGCTCGAAGATGGTCATCAGTGCAGCCCAGACCTTTGACACCATCGGCGGCGGCCACCTGGAATACAAGGCGATGCAGATCGGCCGGGACATGCTCACCCGTGGCCAGCAGAACACCCATCTGGAGCGCTTCAGCCTCGGCGCCAGCCTGGGCCAATGCTGCGGCGGCGTGACCGTGCTGCTGTTTGAACCCATGGGCCAGGTGCAGGCGCAAATCGCCGTATTCGGCGCCGGGCATGTCGGCCGCGCCCTGGTGCCGCTGCTGGCCAGCCTGCCGTGCCGGGTGCGCTGGATTGATTCACGGGAACAGGAATTCCCGGAGCACATCCCCCAGGGCGTGCGTAAAATCGTCGCCGAAGAGCCTGTGGATGAAATCGACAACCTGCCTGTGGGCAGTTACTGCATCGTCATGACCCACAATCACCAACTCGACCTGGAGCTGACCGCTGCCCTGCTCAAGCGCAATGACTTTGCCTACTTCGGCCTGATCGGCTCGAAGACCAAACGGGTCAAATTTGAACATCGCCTGCGCGATCGCGGCTTTGACACCGCGCAACTACAACGCATGCGCTGCCCGATGGGGCTGGGCGAGGTCAAAGGCAAATTGCCTGTGGAAATCGCCATCTCCATCGCCGGCGAAATCATCGCCACCTATAACGCCAATTTCGGCCAGCACACTGCCAGTGCCGAACCCATTGCAAAACTGCTGCCGGCCTCGCGCCGCAGCCATGCTGCTAATTAAAAAGCCACAATTTGAGACGACTATGCCTTTGACTCGCAAAGCCTACCGTGCCGCCATTCTGCACAGCATCGCCGATCCCGCTGAAGTGGGCATCGACGCCTCCTATGAGTATTTCGAAGACGGCCTGCTGGTCATCGACAACGGCCAGATCAGCGCCCTGGGCCATGCCAGCGAATTGCTCGCCAGCCTGCCCGCCGATATCGAAGTCACCCATTATCAGGACGCGCTGATCACCCCCGGCCTGATCGACACCCATATCCACCTGCCACAAACCGGCATGGTCGGCGCCTATGGCGAGCAGTTGCTGGATTGGCTCAATACCTACACTTTCCCTTGCGAAAGCCAATTCGCCGACAAGGCCCATGCCGAAGAAGTCGCGGATATTTTCATCAAGGAACTGCTGCGCAACGGCACCACCACCGCTCTGGTATTCGGTAGCGTGCACCCGCAATCAGTGAACTCGTTTTTTGAAGCTGCCGAGAAACTCGACCTGCGAATGATCGCCGGCAAGGTCATGATGGACCGCAATGCGCCGGACTATCTGACCGACACGGCTGAATCCGGCTACCAGGAAAGCAAGGCGCTGATCGAGCGCTGGCATGGCAAAGGCCGTTTGCACTACGCGGTGACGCCACGTTTCGCACCGACCAGTACGCCTGAGCAACTGACCCTGGCCGGCCAGTTGCTGGGGGAATATCCGGATTTGTACATGCAGACTCACATCAGTGAAAACCTGCAAGAGGTCGAATGGGTCAAGGAGCTATTCCCGGAGCGCAGCGGTTATCTGGATGTGTACGACCATTACAAACTGCTGGGGGAGCGCTCGGTGTTCGCCCACGGTGTGCACTTGTGCGACGACGAATGTGCGCGGCTGGCGCAGGCGGGTTCAGCGGTAGCGTTCTGCCCGACCTCGAACCTCTTCCTCGGTAGCGGCTTGTTCAATCTGCCGATGGCCGAGAAGCACAAGCTGAATGTCGGCCTGGGTACCGATGTGGGCGGCGGCACCAGTTTCTCGCTGCTGCAGACGCTGAACGAGGCGTACAAGGTCATGCAATTGCAAGGGGCGCGGTTGAGTCCGTTCAAGTCGTTGTACCTGGCGACCTTGGGCGGTGCGCGGGCACTGCGGCTGGAAGACAAGATCGGCACCTTGCAACCAGGCACCGATGCAGACTTTTTGGTGCTGGACTACAACGCCACGCCGCTGCTCAGCTATCGCCTGAAGCAGGCCAATACCATTGCCGAGACGTTGTTTGTATTGATGACGCTGGGGGATGATCGGGCAGTGTTGCAGACCTATGCGGCGGGACAACTGGTGCATCAGCGCTGATTTAGCAGACACCACAAACCAAATGTGGGAGCGGGCTTGCTCCCACATTTTTGATCGGGTTTACAATTTTACGGACGAGCGCCCTGGCTTCTTGGTCTGCAACAAATGCGAGAACACCGCATGCAGGTCATCCGATGCGCTTTCCTCGTCGAGGTTGAGTTTGCTGTCGATGTGATCCATGTGATGCATCATCAGGTTCACGGCCAATATCGCATCCCGCGCTTGGATGGCATCGATCAGTTGGGTGTGTTCATCGTAGGAACAGTGCGAACGGTTGCCGCTTTCATACTGGGCGATGATCAGCGACGTCTGGGACACCAGGCTGCGCTGGAAGCTAATCAACGGTGCATTCTTCGCCGCCTCGGCCAGTTTCAAGTGGAACTCGCCTGAAAGACGGATACCGGCACCACGATCACCGCGCGAAAAGCTGTCGCGCTCGTCGTTGACCATCTGCCGCAACTGGGCCAACTCCTCGGCCGTGGCGTGCTGCACCGCCAGTTCAGTGATCGCCTTTTCTACCAGACGCCGGGCCAGGAATACCTGTCGCGCCTCATCAACACTTGGACTTGCGACCACCGCACCGCGATTGGGCCGCAGCAGCACCACGCCTTCATGGGCCAGACGCGACAGCGCACGGCGAATGATGGTGCGGCTGACGCCAAAGATTTCGCCCAGTGCCTCTTCACTCAATTTGGTACCGGGCGCCAGGCGTTGTTCGAGGATGGCCTCGAAAATGTGCGCGTAGACGATATCATCCTGGGTTCCACTGCGACCGGCCTTGCCAGCTCGCGGTTGTTTCTTGAGGGGCTGCAACTGTTCGTTCATGGGCACTCGGGTAGGGAGAACGGCGGCGAATTAACGGTAATACGACCACAAAGGTTCGCTGGCAAGTATCACCTAAAAACAGCGCACATTGTACACAACCCAATGCGCCAACACACTGTACGGCTGTTTACGCGGCCGTCTGTATTGCAATGAGTCGTTACGTTTGAGTTTAGGCTTGAATCCGCAATTTCTCCTTGTCGGAGAGATCTTGCTCGCGAAGAACGTCGGTGCACCGTTGGGTGTCAGACAACCCGCGTCATCGTTGACGACCATCGCGAGCAAGCTTGCTCCTACAAACCGCTTCCCAGGCATCAAGGAACACCGCCCCATGTCCGACGTCCCCCAAGCGCGATTACGCCCACTGGCCGATACCTCGCCTTCGGCCATTGTCGCCGGCTTCATTGCCATGATGACCGGCTACACCAGCTCTCTGGTGCTGATGTTTCAGGCTGGCCAGGCCGCTGGCCTGACCACGGCGCAGATTTCGTCGTGGATCTGGGCGATTTCCATCGGCATGGCGGTGTGCAGCATCGGTCTGTCCCTGCGCTACCGCACGCCAATCACCATCGCCTGGTCGACACCCGGCGCGGCGCTGCTGATCACCAGCCTTGGCGGCGTGACGTACGGCGAAGCCATTGGTGCCTACATCACCTGCGCAGTGTTGGTGACGATCTGCGGGCTCACCGGCAGCTTTGAAAAGCTGGTCAAACGCATTCCGGCGTCCCTGGCGGCGGCCTTGCTGGCGGGGATTTTGTTCAAGATCGGCAGCGAGATTTTCGTCGCCGCGCAACACCGTACCGCCCTGGTGCTGGGGATGTTTTTCACTTACCTGATCATCAAGCGCCTGTCGCCGCGTTATGCGGTGCTGTCGGCGTTGCTGATCGGCACGGCATTGTCTGGCCTGATGGGCCTGCTGGATTTCAGCGGTTTCAGCCTGGAAGTGGCCACGCCGGTGTGGACCACTCCACACTTTTCCCTGGCCGCGACCATCAGTATCGGCATTCCGCTGTTCGTGGTGGCGATGACCTCGCAAAACATGCCTGGCGTCGCCGTACTGCGGGCCGATGGCTATAACGTTCCGGCCTCACCGCTGATCACCACCACCGGGCTCGCCTCGCTGGTGCTGGCACCGTTCGGCTCCCACGGCATCAACCTGGCAGCCATCAGCGCAGCCATCTGCACCGGGCCCCATGCCCACGAAGATCGCAACAAGCGTTACACCGCAGCGGTCTGGTGCGGAATTTTCTACGGGATTGCCGGGGTGTTTGGCGCAACGCTGGCGGCATTATTCGCAGCGCTGCCCAAGGAACTGGTGCTGTCGATTGCGGCATTGGCGTTGTTTGGCTCGATCATCAATGGCCTGAGCATTGCCATGAATGAGCCGAAGGAGCGGGAAGCAGCGCTGATCACCTTTATGGTCACAGCGTCGGGGTTGACGTTATTTTCCATCGGCTCGGCGTTTTGGGGGATTGTTGCGGGAGTGTTGACGCTGGTGATTCTGAACTGGCGCAAGGCCTGACTCTTTCTACCCTGAAACGAAACAGCGACCCGGGCGGGTCGCTGTCTCATGACATCAGGCTACCGGATTGATCGGCTTTTCCGGGTACCAGACGTCCAGCAACGGGCTAGCTTCAACGCTGGTCAGCTCGCTACGGCCCTTGAGCCAGGCTTCAACAGCAACACGCTGCTCTTCGCTGACCGAACCGCGCTTCTGCAGGCAAACCAGACCGTAGTCATCGCCGCCAACATAGCCGAGGCCGTTGGCCTCCATCGCTTCTTTCAGGAATGCGTCGAGGAAAGCGTCGATAGCCTTGTCGTCCAAACCTTCTTTGAAGTCCAGGTTCAGCTCGAAACCCAGCTCTTGATATTCATCAACGCACAGTTTTTTGCGCAGACGCTGGGAACGGTTAGTCGCCATGGAACAATCCTCATAAGTAATAACGGGCGGCACTTTAGCAGTTTAAGCAGGGGTTTGCCCGTCTCTCTGGGACGGGTGGCGTACCACTGGTAAAAAAATCAGTGATTAGCAGCTATCGTTCGGCCACAAGTGGCTCCACCTTGGGGCATAATGCCGACACTTTCATGACCACTGAGGGATTTTCGTTCACATGCCCTCGTTTTTTTCACCCTCCTCGCAGTAGGGTTTATTTCTTATGATCAAATCTTTACGTCCCTTGTTACTGGCTGGCTTTCTGCTTCCTTTGGCCTTTTCCGTTTGCGCCGCACCGATCAACACCACCCTGCCCCCCAAGGTCCAGGAAGCCCTCCAGAAGGCCAAGCTGCAAAACAACGCGCTGTCCCTGGTGATGATCCCCCTCAACGGCCCTGGCACCGCGACGGTGTTCAACGCCGACGTATCAGTCAACCCGGCCTCGACCATGAAGTTGGTCACCACCTACGCCGCCCTCGAAATGCTCGGCCCCAACCACCAGTGGAAAACCGAGTTCTACACCGACGGCACCCTCAGTGGCGGCATATTGCGCGGCAACCTGTACCTCAAGGGCGGTGGCGATCCCAAGCTGAACATGGAAAAACTCTGGCTGCTGATGCGCGACCTGCGGGCCAATGGCGTGCAGCAAGTCACTGGCGACCTGGTGCTGGACCGCAACTTTTTCGTCCAGCCGCAATTGCCGGAATTCAATGACGACGGCAATGACGCCAACAAGCCTT
This sequence comes from Pseudomonas sp. C321, assembly GCF_055407105.1. Lineage (NCBI taxonomy): Bacteria > Pseudomonadati > Pseudomonadota > Gammaproteobacteria > Pseudomonadales > Pseudomonadaceae > Pseudomonas > Pseudomonas sp. C321. Next base: position 108,396 of record NZ_JBUZRB010000001.1, read on the forward strand.
TCCTGGTCAAGCCCGATGCCCTGCTGGTCAACCTCAAGGCCCTGCGCTTTGTCGCCCGCAACGATTCGGGCAAGGTGCTGATCTCGGTGGAACCGCCGATTGCCAGCATTCGCATCGATAACCAGGTGAAAGTGGCCAACACCAAGCAGTGCACTGGTGACGTGCGCTACAACCCGGTGACCGCCACCGACGGCAGCGTCACCGTGACAGTCAGCGGCCAGTTGGGCGATGGCTGCAGTTCGCAGACTTATCTCTCATTACTGGATCACGCTACCTACACCGCCGGCGCCGTGCGGGCGATCTGGAAGGAACTGGGCGGCAGTATCCAGGGCCGCGACGTACTTGCCCCGGTACCGAAAGACGCCAAGGTCCTGGCCCGCGCGTTCTCCCCGGACCTGGCGGAGATTATCCGCGACATCAACAAATACAGTAACAACACCATGGCCCAACAATTGTTCCTCAGCCTAGGCGCGCAATACCGCAACGATGCCGATGGCGACGATGCCAAGGCCGCCCAACGCGTGGTGCGCCAGTGGCTGGCGAAGAAAGGCATCACCGCACCGCACCTTGTGATGGAAAACGGTTCGGGCCTGTCCCGCGCCGAACGGGTCAGCGCCCGTGAGATGGCGACCTTGTTGCAGGCGGCCTGGAGAAGCCCGTATTCGGCGGAGTTCATCAGCTCGATGCCGATTGCCGGCACCGACGGCACCATGCGCAAACGCCTGAAGACCACCGCCCTGCGCGGTGAAGCCCACGTCAAGACCGGGACCCTGAACACCGTCCGGGCGATTGCCGGCTTCAGCCGCGATAACAATGGCAATACCTGGGCAGTGGTGGCAATCCTCAACGATCCTAGGCCGTGGGGCGCTTCGTCGGTGCTGGATCAGGTGCTACTGGACCTGTATCGCCAACCTAAGTTGGCGACCATCGCACCGATACTGTAATTGTGACAAGCTCGCTTGTTGTGGCGAGCGGGCTTGCCCGCTCGCCACAGGGCGATCCTTGACTTCAAGCCGGCAACCGCTCTGCCTCAACACGATCCCTGCCCGCCTGCTTGGCCGCATACACACCCGAATCCGCGCGCAACAGCAAGCCATCAATCCCTTCATCGACCCGCCAGCTGGCAACCCCAAAGCTCGCCGTCACCGTGCCGACGCGGTTCATGGGCACACGGCGCAGCGCTTGCCACAATTCAAGGGCCAGGCTGTAGGCCTGGGCGCCATCAGTGCCGGGGCACAGCACCATGAACTCCTCGCCTCCCAGGCGACAAAATACATCACTGCGACGCAGGCGCAGACTGATGCGCCGACATAACTCCTGCAGCACCTCATCGCCTACCGCATGACCATACTGGTCATTGATGCGCTTGAAGTGATCGATATCCAGCATGATCACCGCCAACGTTCCCGCAGTGCGCTCGACCCTGACCATCTCGGCCTTCAGGCGGTCCTGGAAGTAACGGCGGTTATGGATACCCGTAAGAGAGTCGGTGATGGACAGCGCCCGCAACTCTTCCTCCACGCGTTTGAGGTCGGAAATATCCGACACATAGCCATGCCACAGCGTGCCACCGCCCGGCAACTCTTCCGGGGTGGCCTCGCAACGAATCCAGCGCAGGCCCCGGCGCGGCAACTGCACCCGATACTCTTCACGCCAATGGCTCATTTGCAGCGCTGACAACCGGATGGAGGCACGAACCCGTTCGGCATCCTGGGGATGAAGGCGTTCGAAGGCTAGCTTTGCATCTTGCTGCAATAACCCCGGATCAATTTCATAGATGTCGCGAATACCATCACTGACGTAGATAAATCGCCAGTTATCGTTGGGCTCCAGGGCGAACTGGAAAATCCCGCCGGGCACATGGGCGCTGAGCTTCTTCAGCAAGCGATCGCGTGCCGCCAGCGCCTCATAGACGCGTTTTTGCTCAGTCACATCCAGGCAAATCGCCAGGTGGCCGATCCACAACCCATGGTCATCAAGCAATGCAGTCGCCAGCATATTCACCGTCAGTTGGCTGCCATCCTTGCGCACCAGGGTCCACTCACGAGCTTCGTGCAGGCTGTCAGCGCCTTCCACCAGCATCGCCTGACTCGGCACGATCCGCTTTCCAAGCGCCTGGCTCAACTGGGTGGCGCGGACTTCCAACTCGGGCGCCAGGTGCAGGCTCTCAAGGGTCAGATGATTGAGCACCTGCGCGGCCTCATACCCCAACATTTGTTCGGCCCCGGCGTTGAAGGTGATGATGACGCCGCGCAGGTCAGTGGCGATGATCGCCACCTGAGTTGCTGCATTGAGCACGCTGCGCAATTGGCCGTGGGCATCGCGCAGCTCGTGCTCACGCTGGCGCAACTCGCCGGTACGTTGCTGTACCAGTTTCAACGCCCGCTGACGCTGGCTGACCAGCATGTAGAGCAAGGCGCTGAGCAGCAGGCTGAGCAGACTGCCCATTGTCAAGATGCTGATTGCCGAGGAATGGGTGGCCCGCTCGAATACCTGGCTGGGGCGCATGCTCAAGGCGTAGACATGGTCGCCCAGGGTCAGACGGCGGATCGCCTCCAGCTTGCCACCCCCCGTGGCATTGTTCGATTCATACAACACCCGCTGTTGCGTGTCAGAGGTGTCGACAATCCGCATCACCAGGTTGTCTCGATCCGCCTTGGGCAATCCGTCGGCTACCAGTTGGCGCATGCTGATCACCGCCATCACGTAGCCATACGGTTCACCGGGGGGCATTTGGGCGGTGACCGGCGCACTCACCGGCGCCACCAGCAACACACCCATCGCGTAGGCTGGCTCCACGCCCACCAACTGCATGGGTTGCGACACGGCGATGGTGCCGGAACGTTGCGCACGCTCGACCACCGAACGCCGCAAAGGCTGGGCCAGCAGATCAAACCCCAGGGGCGAGCCAAGGAGACTCTGGGTCTGGCTGTACAACACCGGCACATATTCGTCCCGTTCGGTCGCCGGGACCAGCGTGCCGGCCTCGCTCAACTCACGAATGGTGAAACCCGCACCCCGCTGCCGGGTAACCTTTTGCTCAAACCCGGAGCGCTGATCGCGAAAAATCCGCGGCGCCCAGGAATAGGCACGCGCACGCAGCAGCAACGGCTGGGCGAAACCATCGAACTCTTCGCGGGAGACATTATGAGAGTTGACGAAAAAGCGGCGCAGGCTGTCGAGGCGTTGCTCCTGGTCTTCGAAGCGCTCTTCCAGATGGCTGTAGCGCTCGTTGACCAGCAACTGAAATCGCTGACGAGCCTGTTGCTGATAGAGATCGGATGCAGCCCACGCCATCACCGCCGTGAGCGCCAGTCCCACCAGCAGCACAACCAATGCCACCAGCCACGCCGACGCCTGCTCGCTGATAAAGCCAAGAATTTTCGGGCGGACGGCATGCAGCAGCATAAGCAAAACTCAGAACGCCAGCGTGCAAGGGCGTCATGTTGGCTAGGAGTTAAGTTATAACCACCGGGTCCTGTTTTGACCAGCGCAAAAAAAACCGCGAGCCCGGAATAATCCAGGCTCGCGGCTTCAGGGTCGATCAACGTGCGGTGATTTTCCAGGCACGGTGGATCTTGGCATTGCGCGCAAAATCCGGATCGATGGTTTTATCGCTGATTTCCTCGACGGCATAACGCTCGATGAGGTTCTCCTCCAACTGGAACTTGCGGAAGTTGTTGGAGAAATACAGCACGCCGCCGGGCGCCAGGCGAGCCATGGCCAGGTCGAGCAACTGCACGTGGTCGCGTTGTACGTCGAAGATACCTTCCATGCGCTTGGAGTTGGAGAAGGTCGGCGGGTCGATGAAGATCATGTCGAACTCATCGCGACTGGCTTCCAGCCAGGCCATCACGTCACCCTGCTCCAGGCGGTTCTTGTCGGAGAAACCATTGAGCGAGAGGTTGCGACGCGCCCAGTCCAGGTAGGTTTTCGACAAGTCGACGCTGGTGGTGGTGCGCGCACCGCCCTTGGCCGCGTGCACACTGGCAGTGGCGGTGTAGCAATACAGGTTGAGGAAGCGTTTGCCTGCGGCCTCTTTCTGGATGCGCATGCGCATAGGGCGGTGGTCGAGGAACAGGCCGGTGTCCAGGTAATCGGTCAGGTTGACCAGCAGCTTCACCCCGCCTTCGCTGACTTCGGTGAACTTGCCCTGGGCACTCTGGCGCTCGTACTGCTTAGTGCCACTTTGACGTTCGCGACGCTTGACCACCACGCGATTCTTGTCGATGCCCAGCGCTTGGGGAATGGCCGCCAATGCATCGAACATCCGCGCCGAGGCTTTTTCCGGGTCGATGGACTTGGGCGCGACGTATTCCTGGACGTGGACCCAATCGTGGTACAGGTCGATGGCCATGGAGTATTCCGGCATATCGGCATCGTACACACGGTAGCAATCGACGCCTTCGCGCTTGGCCCATTTGCCGAGCAACTTCAGGTTCTTCTGCAAACGGTTGGCGAACATCTGCCCGCCTTCGCTCAAGCGCGCCTGCTCAACAACCGGAGCCGGTGCTGGCACTGGCTTGATCGGATTGCCGTTCTTGTTGTACTGGCGCTCTTGCGGCTCGGTCGGCGCCTGATCGTAGGCGGCCTGCTCGCGTTCGGCCTGGCGTTGTTCCGGGGTACGGCGCTCGCCGGTGACGAACTGGTCCGGGGTGACCTTGATCAGCAGCAACTTGCACGGCAAGGCGCCGTTCCAGAATGAATACTGTTTGTGGCTGCGAATACCCATGCGTTTGCCCAGGTCCGGCGCGCCGGTGAACACCGCCGCTTCCCAACCCAAACAGGCCTGACGCAGGCGTTCGCCGAGGTTCTGATAAAGGTACAACAGGCTAGCTTCATCACCCAGACGCTCGCCGTAGGGCGGGTTACAGATCACCAAACCTTTCTGGTTCTGGTCCGGGCGCGGCTCGAAGGTAGCGACTTCACCCTGATAAACCTTGATCCAGTGGCTCAGGCCAGCACGTTCGATATTGTTACGAGCCGGCTGCATCAAGCGTGGGTCAGCCTCGTAACCGCGAATCCACAGCGGTGGCTTGGCCATGCCGATGGCAGCACGCTCGCTGGCCGCTGAATGAAGTTTCTTCCACAGGGCTGGGACGTGGCCGAGCCAGGCGGTGAAGCCCCACAACTCACGGTTGAGGTTGGGGGCCATGTCGGCAGCGATCATCGCGCCTTCCACCAGGAAGGTACCGACGCCGCACATCGGGTCAGTCAGCGCACCGCCTTCGGCGGCAATGCGCGGCCAGCCGGAACGGATCAGGATCGCTGCCGCCAGGTTTTCTTTCAGCGGCGCGGCGCCCTGCTGCAGGCGGTAACCGCGCTGGTGCAGGCTGTGGCCGGACAGGTCAAGAGAGAGAATCGCTTCGCCACGGTCCAGGCGCAGGTGAATACGCAGGTCCGGGTTGATCTTGTCGATGGACGGACGTTCGCCGGTCGGGGTGCGCAGCTTGTCGACAATCGCATCCTTGACCTTCAGCGCGCCAAAGTGGGTGTTGTCGATGCCCGAGCCATGGCCGCTGAACTCCACCGCCAGGGTGCCATCAGCAAGCATGTGGTCTCCCCACTCGATATCCAGTACGCCGTAGTAAAGGTCTTCGGCGTCTTTCATCGGGAAGCGCTTGAGCACCAGCAACACGCGGTTGGCCAGACGGGACCAGAGGCACAGGCGATAGGCGGTCTCCATGTCGGCCATGCCGCGCACGGCTGAGGTGTGCTCGCGAGCGTCCTCAAGGCCAAGCCCGACGGCTTCCTCGATCAGCAGGCCTTCAAGGCCCTTGGGGCAAGTGAGGAAGATTTCGTAACGATCCGACATGGGGATTCCAGGCTTTTCAGCAATAAGTAAACGGGCGACGCATCGCCGGTTCGGTTTTCAATCAAGCGCTTTTCTTGAAGAGCGCTCGTGTGGCACGAATGTGCCGTCCCACCCCGGCTGCAGGCCCTTTGAGCCAATATTGACGGGGCAGATCATATATTTGATGCAACAAAGAGAAATATTCTGACCCTTCGTCGAATAACAACCGACTGCAACAGGAGGACATTCTCACTAAAGGATTAAACCTATCCTCTTTGCAGGGCACATCATAGCTGGCTTTGGCCTGGAAAAGGGGCGAAAAGCCATCCCAGCTTATGGCCATAGCATCATTATCGTTACGTCCTTATGACAAAACGATCATTGAATCCATGTGACCTATTGGTTAGAACTCAATACAGGTTGGCGCCGCCACGGTGCCAACACTTAGCTCGCCACGCCGGCAGCGAGCGCACCAACGGCAGAAAAACTCTGCCCGGCCTCGGACGAGGCTGAAGGATATCAAGACAGTCAACAAGTGAGGGAAACACCCTATGAGAAGACTTAAGCGTGATCCGTTGGAAAGAGCATTTTTACGCGGATATCAGTATGGCGTTCATGGCAAATCCCGTGAGCTTTGCCCATTTACTCTACCGTCGGTACGCCAAGCCTGGATTAACGGCTGGCGAGAAGGACGTGGCGACAACTGGGACGGTATGACCGGCACTGCGGGGATCCACAGACTCAACGAACTTCACGCCGTCGGCTAATCAGGGCACTTAATTCCGACACCACCTTGAATATGTAACGACTTAACCACGCACGCCCCATCAGGGCGGCGGGCTTCGGCCCAAGGGCTCCTTCGAGGAGCCCTTTTTTATGCCTTCAGCTTCGTGGCAATGCTGCGATCGCATCCACCGACTGGCGAATCAGCGCCGGCCCCTTGTAGATAAAACCGGAATACAGCTGCACCAGGCTCGCGCCAGCAGCAATTTTCTCAGCGGCGTGCTTGCCTTCGGTGATGCCGCCGACAGCAATGATCGGCAAACGCCCCGCCAGTTCGGCCGCCAGCACCTTGACGATATGGGTACTTTGGTCGCGCACCGGCGCCCCGGAAAGCCCACCGGCCTCATCACCGTGGGCAAGGCCTTCGACACCGACGCGGCTCAGGGTGGTGTTGGTGGCGATCACCGCGTCCATCCCCGATTCCAGCAGGGCCTGGGCCACCAGTACGGTTTCTTCGTCACTCATGTCCGGAGCGATCTTGATCGCCAATGGCACCCGTTTGCCATGACGCACGGCCAGGTCTTCCTGACGCTGGCGCAAGGCTTCGAGCAGTTGCTTGAGAGTGTCACCGAATTGCAGGCTGCGCAGGCCCGGAGTATTGGGTGAACTGACATTGACCGTGACATAGCTGGCATGGGCGTAAACCTTGTCCAGGCAGATCAGGTAGTCATCCACGGCACGCTCCACGGGCGTATCGAAGTTCTTGCCGATGTTGATACCCAGGATACCCTTGTACTTCGCGGCTTGAACCCGCGACAGCAGGTGATCAACGCCAAGGTTATTGAAGCCCATGCGATTGATGATCGCCTCGGCCTCCGGCAGGCGGAAAATTCGTGGTTTGGGGTTACCCGGCTGCGGCCGAGGCGTGACGGTGCCGACTTCGACGAAACCAAACCCCAACTGGGCAAAGCCATCGATGGCCGTACCGTTCTTGTCCAGGCCTGCAGCCAGCCCTACCGGGTTGGGGAAGTCGAGCCCCATCACCGAGACCGGCATCTTCGTCGGCGCCTTGCACACCAGGCCATTGAGCCCCAGGCGGCCACCGGCACCGATCATGTCCAGGGACAGATCGTGGGAGGTTTCCGGAGAAAGTTTGAACAACAGCTGACGGGCCAGGGTATACATGGGCGGGTTTGACTCGGATGGCGGCGGATGGTGGCGCCGATTATAGCCGGGGGGACGGTGCGCGCGCGAGGTGTGGCGCACAGGTAGCACGATCATCCGTTACGCGCGGCCATCAACTCTTCGTAGCGCGTCCAGATTTTTTGCGCATAACGAAGCCGCAGCTCCTCCCGATGAGCCCCCTCCCCGGCACCGACGTTGTAGGAGCCCACCGCCGTCCAGTTGTAGCCAAACTGCTTGATGAAGTCAGCGAGAATGGAGGCCGCCACTTCTACCGACAGGCAGGGCTCACCCAGTAACCGCTGTTCGGTGATGCCTTGCTTGAGCAGGCGCGGTAGATGAATGCTGTTGATCTGCATCAGGCCAATATCACGGGTGCCATTTTTGTTGCTGTAATTCATGGCCTCGGCTCGATAACCGGACTCTACGGCAGCAATGGCCTGCAACAACTCCGGTTCTATATCATATTGGCTCGCAGCTTCGGTCCAGCAGTAAGCCTTAGCCTGACTCGACACGGCCAGAGCAACCAGCAGCATCACCTTGCTCCAGGCCCTCTTCATGTCAGACCGCCCCAGTTACTCTCCTGTCCACAGGCAGAGCACACGTAAATGGCGATGCCAGGACCAGCACGTGTTTGGCCAGGCACGTCGACCATCACTACCGGACAGCTGAAGCGATAGCCCTTGCCATATACGGTCGTGATAAATCCCTTGTTGTCCTTGAGGTGCTTGCGCAACGAATAGATACAGCGGGTCAGGGACTCCTCAGCGACTTCGCCATGGGGCCAGACCAGTTCCAGCAAATGATCCTTGGTGACCAGCACGCCCGCCGAGGCGAGCAACAGGCGCAATACATGCCATTCCTTGGGAGGCAATTGAATATCCGAGCCATCGCCTGTCAGCCTGCCATCACCCTGTAGCGTCCAGTGCCCAAAAGCCAAAGAGACGGACGTCAAACCATCAACCACGCCGACCATTCAAACCTCTGTAGCTGCCTACTGACATTCACGGCTCCTTAATTTCAGCATTGCCCCACCAGGGATGGCGCGACTATAGAAACCTGCCCCTTGGAACACCGTAGGCAAAAACCCATAAACTCAAGAAGTTCTGGACACAACCTGTAAGACGCTTCGATACAAGCAGCACACAACCCCGCTAGACCTTCTTGGGTGCGAGCGCACAGAAGGCCTCTGCGGGTGCACCTGTCATTGGTGAACGAGGTTGCACAGCTCTTCAACGTGGCTCAAAAACTCATTAAAAAACGCGCCTGATTTCATTACTCGGACAAGCGAGTGAAGGCGCCTTGTACGTGCTCGTATTGAGCAGCCGTCAGCGGCGGCGGATTCCCCTGCCCGGTCGCGGTCTTAAGTTCGTCACCCACGGCCTGGGCCTGGATCAAAAACAGACGCACACTGTTGGCCATTGGCCCGTCGTAGCGACCGAACATGGCACTACGCTCTGCAGCCTCGCCATCACGCCGAAAACTGCCCAGCAACAGGCGCTTGCCCTGGGCCACACGGACGACGGTATTGATACCTACACGCCCAACCGCCGCCGATGCCCCATTGCGACCACCGACCTTTCCTATCTGGCGGCCATCCTCAATGGTGAGCAGCATCTCGATTTCGTTCGCCTCGGCGAAACGCGGCAGGACGCTGACCTGTGTGCCATGGTTGATCGGCTGCCACTCATCGCTGTCCTCAGTAGATCGGGGCAGATAAAGGGTCTGGTTGTCATGGAAAACCGCCGGCACATTCTCCTGGGTCAGAATCACCGGCAACGCCACCACCCTTGCTCGCCGACGACGCTCCAGGGCCTGAACCCGCGCCATGAAAGCGCGGTCCTCAACGGGCGCCAGCACGCGACTCACTTGCCGCGACGTGTCCGGCCCCTTGCCATCACTGTCCGGGGCCATGCCCATTTGCTCGAATTCATGTCGATCCACGTCCACCAGCCATAGCGACACCTCAACCGGACGCTTGGGCACGTCCAGTTCCGCCACCAGACTCTCTAAAAAGCGCACTTGCGCAGGCATCCCCTTGATCAGCAGGCTGTTGGTGTCCGGGTAAGCCATCACTGAAATGTTTTTGTCGGCCAGCAACCCTGACTGCCGCGAACGACCTGGGGCGACATTCTTCTGCTCGGCTGCCAGCAGTTTTCCGATCATCGTGGCCATTCCCGGCACGGTGATCTGTTCACTTCCCATGTCGTACTGACGATCGGCGACATGGGTATTAAGCACCTGAACCACGCCGATCTTCTGAAGCCCCATGCGCAACTCGGCACGCTGCCTGTCCATCAGCTGGGCCAGGCGCAGCACCTGATCGACGTAGTTGGGTGGCCCGGAAACATAAAACATCCGTGTGCCCCCCTCACGAAGGGGATAACGCGCCTCGCTGAGACCCGACCGCCGCATGAACGCACGCAACATGTCGACCGAGATGTGCCGCAGGCTGACCACCGAGCTTTTTGCCTCGCTGGCGTCGTAGAGATAGAGCACCTGACCGTCGCTGTACCAGATCAACCCTTGCTGCAGGGCAACCTCCTCAAGGGTGCGTTGCACAGGATCGAAATCGTACTGCCCGGTGATTCGCTTGCCAGACGCCTTCTTGCTGACAACGATGGGTTGGCCCAAGGGCACTGACAACTCGGTAAAAAAAGCTTGCAGGCTTTCGTCATGCGCCTGATAAACCTCGCCCAAGGCAGGCGCACTGCCCAGCATCAGCAGGCAGCAGAGCAACCACCGCAGGTCGAGGCATACGGTCAGGCGGTACATCAGGGAAACCGACCCGAGGGCCGGCTGTAGATCTTTGCTGCAAAGTGATCGAGGTACACGCGGGGGTTCCTGAGCAGCCTGGCATTAGGGAGCGGCCATAGTGAAAGGCCCCCGACCTGCAATCTTGATGGGAAGTTGATCAAGCACCTCCCCGAACATGCCCCGTGGCATGTGCCTTGCTTTGCGTTATTCATCGCAGCCCGCACCAACGACGGAGCGGGCTCAAGGACAAAGGCGTCGTTACCCGTGAGCTGCTTGCACAAGCTGCCCGCAGGAACGGCGCTTTTTTTGAGAAAGAAGGTCATGAAAGGTAGATGTTGATGAATGATTCGGTCGACAACAGCCAGAAGAGCGATCCACTGGCCTGGGTCAACGGCAGCGATGCTCCGGAAAAGAGCAGCCTCAACCTGGGTTTCATGGCCTTGAGCGACTGCGCCTCGGTAGTCGTTGCCGCAACTCAGGGTTTCGCCCAGCCTTATGGACTGACGCTGAACCTCAAGCGCCAGTCATCCTGGGCCAATCTGCGGGACAAACTGGTCAGCGGCGAACTGGACGCGGCCCACAGCCTGTATGGACTGATCTATGCCGTGCACCTGGGCATCGGCGGTGTGGCGCCCACCGACATGGCCGTGTTGATGGGGCTGAACCAGAACGGCCAGAGCATCAACCTGTCCCACAGTTTGCAACAACAAGGGGTGACCAGTCCTGAGGCACTGGATCGCCACGTGCACCAAAGCCGAACAAAACTCACCTTCGCCCAGACCTTTCCCACAGGCACACACGCCATGTGGCTGTATTACTGGCTCGCCAGCCAAGGTATTCATCCGCTGCGGGACGTCAATAGTGTGGTGGTACCGCCGCCGCAAATGGTCGCGCACCTGCAAGCCGGACGGATTGACGGTTTTTGCGTGGGCGAACCCTGGTGCGCCAGTGCGGTAAAACAGAACCAGGGCTTTACCCTGGCCACCACCCAGGCGATCTGGCCGGATCATCCGGAAAAAGTCCTCGGCTGCACCAAGGCCTTTGTCGAGCAATACCCCAACACCGCCCGCGTATTGGTGATGGCTATTCTGGAAGCCAGTCGCTTTATCGAACAAAGCCCTGAAAACCGCCGCTCTACCGCGCACTTGCTAAGTGCCCGTGAATACCTGGACGCACCGCTCGATTGCATCGAACCGCGCTTGCTGGGTAACTACGACGACGGTCTGGGCAACCATTGGCAGGATGCCCACGCCCTGCGCTTTCACGCAGGTGGCGAGGTCAACCTGCCCTATCTGTCCGATGGCATGTGGTTCATGACCCAATTTCGTCGCTGGGGCTTGTTGCGCGAAGACCCTGATTACCTGGTTATCGCCCGTCAGGTGCAGCAGTTGGCGCTCTATCGTGAAGCCGCCACGGCGGCGGGTATTACGGCCGGGGATACAGAAATGCGCAGCAGCCAGCTGATCGACGGCAAGGTCTGGGATGGCTCGGACCCGACCGGCTATGCCCGCAGTTTCCGCCTGCATGCCATGGTCGACAACACCGCCCAGCTTGCTCGACGCTGACAGGAGCCGGACTTTATGCTGCGTATCCTGCTGATCAACGACACCCCGCGCAAAGTCGGACGCCTCAAGGCGGCGCTGACTGAAGCCGGTTTTGAAGTCATCGACGAGTCCGGCCTGACCATCGACCTGCCGGCGCGGGTCGAAACGGTGCGCCCGGATGTGATTCTGATCGATACCGAGTCACCGGGCCGCGATGTGATGGAGCAAGTGGTGCTGGTCAGCCGCGACCAGCCGCGCCCCATCGTGATGTTTACCGACGAGCACGACCCAGACGTTATGCGTCAGGCGATTAAGTCCGGGGTCAGCGCCTATATCGTCGAAGGCATCCAGGCCCAGCGCCTGCAACCGATCCTCGACGTGGCGATGGCTCGCTTCGAGAGCGACCAGGCCTTGCGCGCGCAGTTGCAGGCCCGTGACCAGCAACTGGCGGAACGCAAGCGCATCGAACTGGCCAAGGGCCTGTTGATGAAAATGAAGGACTGCAATGAAGAAGAGGCCTACACCCTGATGCGCCGCCAGGCCATGAGCCGGCAGCAGAAGCTGATTCAAGTGGCCGAGCAGATTATTGCCATGAGTGAGTTGTTGGGCTGACCTCACACCAACATTGGCTCAGCTCTTGCTATGTAATCACCACAGGTAACCAACGGCGGTTGCCCCCTCTACGACAAAGACGTCGCCCACCCGGTTTGCCCACGCGGACCCCGGTGGCGGCGTTTTTTCGTTTTGGCCCCATAGCCCGGGGCCGGTGGGGCGACTCTAACCAGCTGCTCCATCACAAGGCCTTCTTACAAGACCCCTTACCGCTGAGGTGCGTGATGAAATCAAGCTTCTGGAAATCCGGTCACACCCCGACCTTGTTTGCCGCGTTCCTGTATTTCGACCTGAGTTTCATGGTCTGGTACCTGCTGGGCCCGTTGGCGGTGCAGATCGCCACCGACCTGCAACTGACCACCCAGCAGCGCGGCCTGGTGGTGGCGACGCCGATCCTGGCCGGCGCCATATTGCGATTCCTGATGGGCATGCTGGCAGACAAGCTCTCGCCCAAGACCGCCGGCCTGATCGGCCAGGTAATTGTCATCTGCGCGCTGTTCGCCGCTTGGAAACTGGGCATTCACAGCTATGAACAAGCCCTGCTGCTGGGGCTGTTCCTGGGCATGGCCGGCGCCTCTTTCGCCGTCGCCCTGCCCCTGGCCTCCCAGTGGTACCCCGCCGAGCATCAGGGCAAGGCCTTGGGCATTGCCGGTGCGGGCAACTCGGGCACAGTGTTTGCCGCCTTGCTGGCACCGGTGCTGGCGGCTGCGTTTGGCTGGAGCAATGTATTTGGCTTCGCGTTGATCCCGCTGATCCTGACGCTGATCGTCTTCGCCTGGCTGGCCCGCAACGCGCCTGATCGACCGAAAGCCAAATCCATGGCCGACTATTTCAAGGCGCTGGGCGACCGCGACAGTTGGTGGTTCATGTTCTTCTATAGCGTGACCTTCGGCGGCTTTATCGGCCTGGCCAGCGCCCTGCCCGGCTACTTCAACGATCAATACGGCTTGAGCCCGGTGACCGCTGGCTATTACACCGCCGCCTGCGTGTTTGGCGGCAGCCTGATGCGCCCCTTGGGAGGTGCGTTGGCGGATCGTTTCGGCGGGATTCGCACCCTGCTCGGCATGTACGGCGTGGCGGCGATTTGCATCGCGGCGGTGGGCTTCAACCTGCCGAGTTCCTACGCAGCCCTCGCTCTGTTCGTCTGTACAATGCTTGGCCTCGGCGCTGGCAACGGCGCGGTGTTCCAGCTGGTGCCCCAGCGCTTTCGTCGTGAGATCGGCGTGATGACCGGCCTGATCGGCATGGCCGGCGGCATCGGCGGCTTTGCCCTGGCGGCGGGCATGGGCGCAATCAAACAAAGCACCGGCAGCTATCAGCTTGCGCTTTGGCTGTTCGCCAGCCTGGGTGTGTTGGCCTGGTTCGGCCTGTACGGCGTCAAGCGTCGCTGGAGAACCACCTGGGGTTCGGCGGCGGTCACCGCTGCGCGAGTCTGATGAGCCTGCAACTGAGTTTCGCCCAGGCCAGCGCCATCGGCCCACGGTCGGAAAACCAGGACGCCCTGCGCCTGGTTACCCCGGCCCCTGAGCTGGCCGCCAGCAAAGGCTATCTGTGCGCCATTGCCGACGGCGTCAGCCAGTGCGCCGACGGCGGCCTGGCCGCGCGCTCGACCTTGCAGGCCCTGGCCCTGGATTATTACGCCACGCCGCAAACCTGGGGCGTGGCCCAGTCCCTGGACCGCCTGCTGCTGGCGCAAAACCGCTGGTTGCAGGCCAACGGTGGCGGCCTGCCACTGCTGACCACCCTCAGCGCCCTGGTATTTCGCGGGCAGCGTTTTACCCTGGCCCATGTCGGCGACTGTCGGGTCTACCGCTGGCTCGATGACCAATTGCTGCGTATCAGCGAAGAGCACGTCTGGGAGCAACCGGGCATGCAGCATGTGCTCAAGCGCGCCCTGGGCCTGGATCAACACTTGGTGGTGGATTTCCTCGACGCAGAACTGCGCGAGGGCGAATGCTTCCTGCTGCTCAGCGATGGCGTCTGGGCCTCCCTGGGAGATCACGCCATCAGCGCAATCCTGCGGGAACAAACGGACCTGGACCTGGCCGTGAATACCCTGGTCAACTCAGCTCATCTGGCCGGCAGCCAGGACAATGCCAGTGCGATGCTGGTGCGTATCGACCAACTCGGCGCCGCCACCCTCGGCGACGCTCTGGTGCAGGTGCAGCAGTGGCCATTACCCCCCGCGTTGAAACCGGGGCAATACTTCGAAGGCTGGCAGGTGGAAGCGGTGCTGGGGCAGAGCCGGCAGTCCCTGCTCTATAGGGTGCGTGATGCCCAGCAACAGGCTTGGCTGCTGAAGACCCTGCCGGTCAGCCATGATGATGACCTGCAAGCTGCGCAAGCCTTGCTGGCGGAGGAATGGTTTTTGCGCCGGGTGGCCGGGCGGGCGTTTCCTGAAGTGCATTCAGCCAGCGGGCGTCAGCATTTGTACTACGTGATGCGTGAATACGCAGGCCAAACCCTCGCCGAACTGTTCAAGCAGCACGGCCCGCTGCCACTGGCGCAATGGCAGTCCCTGGCCGAGCGCCTGCTGCGGGCCGTCGGCCAGTTGCACCGAAGGCAGATCTTGCATCGAGACATCAAGCCGCAAAACCTGCTGCTGGGAGAGGACGGCGAACTGCGCGTGCTGGATTTTGGCCTGGCCTACTGTCCCGGACTTTCCGAGGATCGCGCGCACCTGTTGCCGGGCACACCGAGTTTCATCGCCCCCGAGGCCTTCAACGGCGACCGTCCTACCCCACAGCAGGACTTGTACAGCATTGGGGTGACCTTGTATTACCTGCTCACTGGGCATTATCCCTATGGTGAAATCGAAGCCTTTCAACGGCCAAAATTCACCACACCTGTCAGTGCCAGTCGTTATCGGCCGGACCTGCCCGAGTGGATGCAACAAAGCCTGGAACAAGCCGTAGCAGCGCAACCCGAACAACGCTACGAAACCGCCGAAGAGTGGTTGCTGGTGCTGGAGCAGGCCGACCGTCGTGAATTGAGTATCCGGCCCAAACCGCTGCTGGAGCGAGAGCCGCTGAAGGTCTGGCGAACGCTGGCGCTGGTGTCGTTGTTGATCAATCTGGTGCTGCTGTACTGGCTGTTGCACCACTAACGGGCGGCTCGCCTTGAATGGGTGCAGGCCGACATCGATAAAAAACGTCGAAAGCCAATAAATACGTGCTTCACGCCACTTGGCACAACCACTGCATTACCTTCCTCAACAACACACATACAGCCCAGCCTTCAACGACGAAGGCTGCGCTTCCCGAGAGAACGGGACCAGGACAAAGGCGTCCTCGCTAGCTAACTAGCGGGGACGCCTTTTTTTGTTTGCGCGTGATTTGTCGAGCCTGCGGAGAACGACATGAAGAAACTCAAACTGGTGATGATCGGCAACGGCATGGCCGGGGTTCGCACCCTTGAAGAATTGCTCAAGCTGAGCAGCGAGCTGTACGACATCACCGTCTTTGGCGCCGAGCCCCACACCAACTACAACCGCATCCTGCTGTCGCCGGTGCTGGCCGGAGAACAGACCTTCGAGGAGATCGTGCTCAACGACCTGAGCTGGTACCTGGACAACAACATCAAGCTGTTGCTCAACCGCAAAGTGGTGCAGATCGACCGGGTCAAACGCAAAGTCATCGCCGAGGACGGCAGCGAAGCCGAGTACGACCGCCTGCTGATCGCCACCGGTTCGACGCCTTTTATCCTGCCAATCCCAGGCAACACCCTGCAGGGTGTGATCGGCTACCGCGACATCGCCGACACCCAAGTGATGATCAACACCGCCAAGACCCACAAGCACGCGGTGGTGATCGGCGGCGGCCTGCTGGGTCTGGAAGCGGCCAACGGCCTGATGCTGCGGGGCATGCACGTCACGGTGGTGCATATCGGCGAATGGCTGCTGGAACGGCAACTGGACAAGACCAGCGGCCAACTGCTGCAAACCGAACTGGAAAGCCGTGGCCTGGTGTTCCGTCTGTGCGAACAAACCACCGCCCTGCACGACGCAGGCAACGGTCGGGTCGGCTCGGTGCAGTTCAAGAATGGCGACGTGATCCCCGCCGACCTGGTGGTGATGGCCGCTGGCATCCGTCCCAATACCGAACTCGCGGAAAAATCCGGCATCCCCTGCAACCGCGGGATTCTGGTCAACGACACCCTGCAAACCTACGACCCGCGCATCTACGCCATCGGCGAGTGCGCCAGCCATCGCGGAATTGCCTATGGCCTGGTGGCGCCGCTGTTCGAACAAGCCAAGGTCTGCGCCAACCATCTCGCACAGCTGGGCTTTGCTCGCTATCAGGGCTCGGTGACCTCGACCAAACTGAAAGTCACCGGTATCGACCTGTTTTCCGCCGGGGACTTCATGGGCGGCGAAGGCACGGAAACCATCACCCTTTCCGACCCCATTGGCGGCGTCTACAAGAAGCTGGTGATCAAGGACGACATCCTCGTTGGCGCGTGCCTGTACGGCGACACCGCAGACGGCGGCTGGTATTTCCGGCAGATCCGTGAGAACCACGCCATTGGCGAGATTCGCGACCACCTGATGTTTGGCGAAAATGCCATCGGTGATGTAGGCCACCAAGGCCAGGACAAAGCCATGAGCATGGCCGACAGCGCCGAAGTCTGCGGTTGCAACGGCGTGTGCAAGGGCACCATCGTCAAGGCCATTCAGGAACACGGGCTGTTCAGCGTCGATGACGTCAAGAAGCACACCAAGGCCGCCAGCTCCTGCGGTTCCTGTGCAGGATTGGTGGAACAGATCCTGATCAACACCGTGGGCGGGGCGGCCGACGTCAAACCGAAAAGCGAAAAAGCCATCTGCGGCTGCAGCGACCACAACCACGGGCAGATCCGCCAGGCCATCCGCGACCAGCACCTGCTGACCATCGCTGGCACCATGAGCTACCTGAACTGGCGCACCCCCAACGGCTGCGCAACTTGCCGCCCGGCGCTGAACTACTACCTGATCTCCACCTGGCCAGGCGAAGCCAAGGACGACCCGCAATCAAGGCTGATCAACGAACGGGCCCACGCCAACATTCAGAAAGACGGCACCTACTCAGTAGTCCCGAGGATGTGGGGCGGTGTGACCAATCCCTCCGAACTGCGCCGTATCGCCGATGTGGCCGACAAGTACAACGTGCCGATGGTCAAGGTCACCGGCGGGCAGCGCATCGATTTGCTGGGCATCAAGAAGCAGGACTTGCCGGGGGTCTGGAAAGACCTCGATATGCCGTCCGGGCACGCCTACGGCAAATCCATCCGCACCGTGAAGACCTGCGTCGGCAGTGAGTTCTGCCGCTTCGGCACACAAAATTCGACGCAACTGGGCATCGAGCTGGAACATGACCTGTTCAACATGTGGTCGCCCCACAAGGTCAAGCTGGCGGTCTCCGGCTGCCCGCGCAACTGCTCGGAAGCGGGGATCAAGGATGTAGGAATCATCGGTGTCGATTCCGGCTGGGAGATGTACATCGGCGGCAACGGCGGGATCAAGACAGAAGTCGCCGAGTTCTTCGTCAAGCTGAAAACTGCCGAAGAAGTACGCGAATACAACGGCGCGTTCCTGCAGCTGTACCGCGAAGAGGCCTTCTACCTGGAGCGCACCGTGCACTACCTGCAACGAGTCGGCATGGAGCACATCAAGAAAGCCGTACTGGAAGACCCGGCACGGCGCCAGGCCCTTAACGAACGCCTGCAGTTCTCCCTGTCGTTCGAACAGGACCCGTGGAAAGAACGCCTGGAACAGCCGTTACTGAAAAAGGAATTCGACACCATCTCCGTCAAACAGCTGGAGGTACTGGCATGAACTGGCTGGATATCTGCGCCCTCGAAGAAATCAACGCCCTCGGCTCGCGCATCATCAAAGGACCGAAAGGCGAGATCGCGATTTTTCGTACCAGTGACGACGAAGTCTTCGCCCTTGACGACCGCTGCCCGCACAAGGGCGGCCCGCTGTCCCAGGGTTTGATCTACGGCAAACGCGTGGCCTGCCCGCTGCACAACTGGCAGATCGACCTGGCGTCCGGTGAAGCTCAGGCCCCGGACATCGGCTGCGCCCACCATCATCACGCCCGGGTCGAAAACGGCCGGGTGATGCTGGCTCTGCGGGAAGCCGGTTGATGAACCGCCAGACCACCGCCTCGACCTGCTGTTATTGCGGAGTCGGTTGCGGCGTGCTGATCGAGCATGATGGCGAGCGTATTCTCGGGGTCAGTGGCGATCCGACGCACCCGGCCAACTTCGGAAAGCTGTGCAGCAAGGGCGCCAGCCTACACCTGACCGGCGACCTGGCGGCGCGCGCGTTGTACCCGGAACTGCGCCTGGGCAAAGGCCTGGCCCGCAGCCGCACCGACTGGGACACCGCCCTGGAACATGCGGCCAACGTGTTCGCCGAAACCATCGCCGAGCACGGCCCCGACAGCGTGGCGTTCTACATCTCCGGGCAATTGCTGACCGAGGACTACTACAGTTTCAACAAACTGGCCCGGGCGCTGGTAGGCACCAACAATATCGACAGTAATTCCAGGCTATGCATGTCGTCGGCGGTGGTCGGTTACAAACGCAGCCTGGGGGCCGATGCGCCGCCGTGCAGCTACGAAGACCTGGAGTCCAGCGATTGCGTACTGATCGTGGGCAGTAACATGGCCTACGCCCATCCGGTGTTGTTCCGACGGCTGGAGGAAGCCAAAGCCCGTCGTCCAGACATGAAAGTGGTGGTCATCGATCCCCGGCGCACCGACACCTGTGACCTGGCGGATCTGCACTTGGCGATCCTGCCCGGTACCGATGTCGCCCTGTTCCATGGGATTTTGCACCTGCTGCTGTGGGAAGAGTGGGTCGATCGTGACTTTATTCAGGCCCATACCGACGGCTTGGCAGAATTGAAAAGACTGGTGCATGACTACACGCCGCAAATGGTCACGCAACTGTGCGGGATCAGCGTCGAGCAATTACGCCAATGCGCCGAATGGGTCGGCACCTCACCCAGCTTTCTGTCGTTGTGGTGCATGGGGCTCAACCAGTCCACCGCCGGCAGCGCAAAGAACAGCGCCCTGATCAACCTGCACCTGGCCACTGGCACAATCGGCCGTCCAGGCTGTGGGCCGTTTTCCCTGACCGGCCAGCCCAATGCCATGGGCGGAAGGGAAACCGGCAGCCTGTCGAACTTGCTGCCAGGGCATCGCGAAGCGGCCAACCCTGAACACCGAGCGCAAGTGGCCGCCTACTGGGGCGTGGAGCAACTGCCCGCCAGCACCGGCTTGACCGCCATCGAACTGTTCGAACAAGTGCAGGCCGGCAAGATCAAAGCCTTGTGGATCGCCTGCACCAACCCCGCACAATCCCTGCCAGACCAGAACGCCGTGCGCCAGGCACTGGCCGCGTGCCCGTTCGTGGTCTTGCAGGAAGCCTTCCGCACCACGGAAACCGCACCTTTCGCCGACCTGTTATTGCCGGCCGCCAGTTGGGGGGAGAAAGAGGGCACGGTGACCAACTCCGAGCGACGTATTTCCCACGTGCGCCAAGCCATTGTCCCACCGGGCGAGGCACGGCCCGACTGGGCAATTACCGTAGATTTTGCTCAGCGTCTGGAGCGACGTTTGCGCCCAGGTTTGCCAAGCTTGTTTTCCTTTGAACAACCGGCGCAGATCTTTGATGAATACAAGGTGCTGACCCACGACCGCGACCTGGATTTGTCAGGCATCAGCCATGCCCTGCTCGACCAGATCGGGCCCCAGCAATGGCCGTTCCCGGCCAATGCGCAAACGGGCACACCACGGCTGTACACCGATGGCGTTTTTCCGACCGAAAGTGGTCGTGCGCATTTTGTCGCCGATCCCTACCGCGCCGCCAAGGAGCAGCGCGACGCGCGCTTTCCCCTGACCCTGATCACCGGCCGTCTGCGGGATCAATGGCATGGCATGAGCCGCACCGGCACCGCTGCGCAGTTGTTCGGCCATGTCAGCGAAGCCTTGCTGAGTCTGCACCCCGATGAGTTGCGCCGGCATCGGCTCCTGGAAGGTGACCTGATCAACCTTAAGAGCCGTCGCGGCAGCGTGATTATGGCCGTGACCCGTGATGACAGTGTGCGTCCCGGCCAGGCTTTCCTGCCGATGCACTGGGGCGATCGTTTTCTCAAGGGCGGCGTCAACGCCCTGACCCAACCGGCGTTCGACCCCTTGTCGAAACAACCGGAACTCAAGCACAGCGGGGTACGCCTGGAAGCCGTGCAATTGCCTTGGCAGTTGTTCGCGCTGATCGAGGGTGACGTCCAGCAACACTTTGAAGCCTTGCGCCCGCTATGCGAAGACTTTGCCTACGTCAGCCTGAGCCTGACTGGTCGCGAACGGCCAGCGCTGCTGATCCGGGCAGCCCATAGCGAGGCGCCAGACCTGCAGTTGCTCAGGCGTATCGATCAACTGCTGGGCCTCAATGACGGCCCGGTCATGGCCTATGACGACCCACGACGCTCTATCGGCAAGCGCGTGAAAATCGAGAAGGGCCGGATTACCGCAATTCGCCTGGCCGGCGAAACCCTCGCCCGACACTGGTTGCAAAGCCTGTGGCTGGAAGGCCGGGCCGATGAGCAACTGCGTCGCTGGCTGCTGGCGCCATTGAGCGCGCCACCGGGCAATGCAACAGGAAGCTCTACCGCCAATAAAATTCTGTGCAACTGCAAAAACGTCAGTGAAAACACCGTGTGCACCGGCATCGCCCAGGGCCTTGACCTGAATGGCCTGAAACAGGAATTGGGCTGCGGCACGCAATGCGGCTCCTGTGTACCGGAAATCAAACGACTATTGGCCAGCAACAAGCAGCCAATCGCAATCAGTGTGTGAGGGCAATAAACATGAACGCAAAAGTCTGGCTGGTGGGTGCTGGCCCCGGTGATCCGGAGCTGTTGACCCTCAAGGCGGTACGGGCTCTGCACGAGGCCGATGTGGTGCTGATTGATGATTTGGTCAACCCGGCGGTGCTTGAACACTGCCCCGGCGCGCGGGTGATCACAGTCGGCAAGCGTGGCGGATGCCGCTCCACACCGCAGGATTTTATCCATCGCCTGATGCTGCGTTATGCCCGTCAGGGCAAGTGCGTGGTGCGGCTCAAGGGTGGCGATCCGTGCATATTCGGGCGCGGCGGCGAAGAAGCGTTATGGCTCAGGGAGCGCGGTGTCGAGGTGGAACTGGTCAACGGCATTACTGCCGGGCTGGCAGGGGCGACCAACTGTGATATTCCGCTGACATTGCGTGGGGTCAGTCGCGGCGTGACCCTGGTTACCGCCCACACACAGGACGACAGCAGCCTCAACTGGCGAGCACTGGCCGAAAGCGGTACGACGCTGGTGGTCTATATGGGCGTGGCAAAACTGGAGGAAATCCGGCAGCAGTTACTGGAAGGTGGCATGGCCGCCGATATGCCGGTGGCAATGATTGAAAATGCTTCGTTGCCGCAGCAGCGGGAGTGCCGCAGCAGCCTGGCCTGTATGCATGATGACGCCAGGGCGTTTGCCTTGAAGAGCCCGGCGATTCTGGTGATTGGTGCAGTCGCGGCAACAGCGGTTGAAGCTGCCTTGCTGGCAAGCGCCTGAGCCAAATTTCAGGCAAAAAAAACCCGGCCTAAGCCGGGTTTTTTCTACAACTCAGTAATTACTGAGCTGCTTGAGCTTCAACCGATGCTTCTACGCGACGGTTAACAGCACGGCCTGCTTCAGTTGCGTTATCAGCAACTGGGCGGGATTCACCGTAACCAACCGAGCTTACACGGCCAGCGTCAATACCGTCTTTGACCAGGACTTGCTTAACAGCGTCAGCACGACGCTGGGACAGCTTCTGGTTGTAAGCGTCAGGACCGACGGAGTCAGTGTGACCTTCAACAACGGTAGTGGTTTGTGGGTACTGCTTCATGAAGTCAGCGAGGTTTTTCACGTCGCCGTAGCTGTTAGGCTTAACAACCGACTTGTCGAAGTCGAACTTCACGTCCAGCTCAACACGAACAACCTGAGCAACCGGAGCTTCTGGCTCTGGAACTGGCTCTGGAGCTGGTGCTGGGGTAGGAGCTGGTGCTGCTGCGCCAGCGTTACCGCCGAAGTTGACGCCCAGGCCGACCAGTGCGGAGTAATCCCACTTGCCGTTGTCCAGGTTGTGGTCAGCTTCAACGCCTGCACGTGCGAACAGGTTGTTGGTGAAGTAGTACTTCACACCGGTACCAACGATAGCCAGAGTCGACTGATCGCGACCGCTGTGGCCGTCAGCTTTGACGTTGCCACGGCTTTGGTGACCGAAACCACCTTCTACGTATGGACGCAGGGAGTCGACGCCAGCCTGACCGAAGTGGTAGGTAGCCAACAGGCTGCCGGTATCACCTTTGATCTTCTGGTTGCCAGTACCGTCGTTCGAACGGGTGTGGTTGGTCTTGTCGTAGGACAAGTTCAACGACAGGTCGTCGGTCAGGAAGTAACCGATGCGAGCGCCAGGATTGAAGCCGTCTTCGATGTGCTTGACGCTATCGTTGTACTGCTTCTTGTAGAACAGCTCGCCTTCAACTGCGCCTTGGCCTTGTGCCAGAACGCCGAAAGAAGTAGCGGCAATAAGAGAACCAATGGCCAAGCCCAAGGTGTTTTTCAGTTTCATCCGTTAAATCCCCATCTGGTGATTGTAAAGCAGTCCCACATACCGGGGGACAACTCGGCGACAAGTCTATCAGAACTTGCCTACACGTAAGAGATATTTGCCTCGCACTAAGTTTCAGTACTGTCCGCAAATTTCTCACGTAATTTATCAAGAGCACGTTTGTAACGCATTTTTGTAGCACTCAAGCCCATATGCATGATGTCAGCAATTTCCTGAAATTCCAGTTCTGCGACAAATCGCAGCACCAAAATTTCCCGGTCAATCGGATTCACATACACCAACCAGCGATCAAGCCCGCCCTTCTCCTCAGGTGTCGGCGCCTTTTCTTCAGACGCTTCCTCAAGGGGGTCCAGACTCAAGGCGTCCATCAAGCGACGCTTTCGCCGTTCCTTACGATACTGCGTGATGCATTCGTTGTACGTGATGCTATAGAGCCAGGTTTTGAACTTCGATTTACCCTCGAAGTTCTTCAAGCCATACAACACCTTCAACATCACTTCCTGACAGACATCATCCGCATCACGATCGTTCCCCAAATATCTTGAACAAACGTTGAACAGCGTGCGTTGATACCTGCGCATCAATTCTTCGTACGCGCGTGTTACGTGAAACAGCTCCGTGTGCGAGCGCGCGACCAACTCCTCATCAGAGAGCTCACGTGGGTCATAGCGCGTGGACAGCGTTTGGGCTTTATTCAAAACAAGTCGTGCCGACAGTCAGGTCAATGTCCGCCACAGCCTGGATAGCCAGGATTGCGGCGGCGTACATTAGCAGGGATTACCGGGTTAGCGGCTACTTACCTGCTGCTCCAGCAGAACTCGATTGGACAACGACACTAGTTCGCCATCATCGGTCAGCACTGTAGTTTTTACCGTGCCGATCTCTTCGATCTGCCCTTCGACCTCGCCCACACGCACGTGCTGCCCAACCTGATACAACTCACGCACATAAATTCCCGCAAGAATCTGACCGGCAATTTCCCGGCTTCCCAACCCCATGGCCAGCGCAACAGCCAGACCAACGGTAATCAAAACAATCACAATCACATGGTTAAGCAGGTCAGTCTTGACCTCCAACTGGCTGATCGCGACTGAAATACTGATGATGATCACCAGCCCCTGAGCGATTCGCCCCAGACCGCTGGCGTAATCCAGACCGACGCCTTCAGCCGCACCGCGCACCAGCCCATTGGCCAGTTGCGCCAGCAAAACCCCCACCAGCAACACCAGCGCGCCACCGAATACCTTCGGCAAATACAGCGCCAGCATATCGAGCGTAGCTGAAACTCGCTCAAGTCCAAGGGATTGCGCTGCAGAAACCAGAAAAATCAGCAGCACGAACCAATAAACGATCTTGCCGACCAGTGTCGAGATAGGCACTTTGAGCCCGGCACGCCCCAATAACTTGGTCAGGCCGGTGCCACCCATCAGGCGATCAAGGCCCAGTTTGGCCAACAGTTTGGACAGCAGGGTGTCGAGCAGCTTGGCCACGACAAAACCCAACAGCACCAGTACCAGCGCGCCAAACAGGTTGGGAATAAAATTCGCCACCTTGGTCCACAACGCAGTCATTGCAGTTACCAGACTCTGAGTCCAGAGATCAAGTTCCATATTCAATCAGCCTTATCAGCAGTGCGAGCAATAGGTTTACGACGGGAAACCGGGGAAACATGGGCCGAACCGTTGTTCAGGGCCATCATCAATGCCGGCAACCAACGGCCAAGCAAACCGAACAGGTCTCCCGCGCCGACTTGACGGTTGGCGGTTTTCAGTACGCGACCAAGGCAGGCATCGTCGTCACGGTTGGGCGGCGAAGCGTTAAGCATGTCACGCAAAGACTGTTCGAACGGATCGTGCATAGGGACCTCTCGCAAGTGAATTAAAAGACGAGGGTAAAATTCTTCGGGTCACATGACCTCTTGCCCCGTTCAGGTCTCATTCAGGTCAGACCCAACGTAAACGCCGGAACAACCACCACTGCCCCAACGCCACCGAGATCATCATCAGGCAGGCAATCAGGAACCCGTAAGGGCTGGAAGAGAACGGGATACCCCCCACGTTAATCCCCAGAAGCCCGGTGAGAAAACTCATCGGCAGGAAGATTCCGGTGATAATCCCGAAGCGGTACATGGTGCGGCTCATACGCACGCTCAAGCGTCGGCCTTCGGCCTCAAGCACAAGCCCTACGCGCTCCCGGGTCAACTCCAGCTCTTCCAGGTAACGGGTCAGGCTGTTGTTCAATTCGTTCCAGTAGTCGCCGTCATCGTCTACGAACCAGGGCAGTTTGATGCGTGTCATCTGAGCGAAAATATCCCGCTGGGGCGCGAGGAAACGCTTGAGCCCCGCGGCCCGCCGACGGATTTGCAAAATGCTGCCATGTTCGGGAGCGTACCGTTCGTCGGTATCCAGTTTTTCTTCTTCGGCGTCGACGACTTCCGAGAGGTCGCTGACCAGGTCCTGAACTTTGTTGGTCAGGTACTGCGCCATACAAAGGATCAATTCAGAGGCTGTTTTCGGACCTTTGCCATCCGCCAACTGCACCAACAGTTCATCGGTTGCACGCAAGGGACGTAAACGCAGGGAGATGACCCGCGTCCTTGAGGCAAAGATTCGCACCGAGACCATGTCTTCCGGTTCAGCCCCAGGGTTGAGATTGATCCCTCGCAGGAACAGCAGCAATTCGGCATCCGACAGCGGCAACAGCCGTGGACGGGTGTTCTCCTCCAGCAGCAGGTCACAGGCGAATTCGCTCAAGCCACTGGATTTGCGCAACCAGGTCTGGGTCTGCGGATGGCTGCGATCCCAATGCAGCCACAGGCTCTCCTGCGGCTGCAATTGCAGTTCGTCGAGCTCAGTCCGGGCAATCGAACGCGCACCGCCTTTACCGTCCAGCACCAGGGCGTGCACCAGCCCCCACTGCGCGTTTTCTTCCTCGAACATCCTCACCCCTGTCGGCTACAGCAATTTATTCAGGCATTTTCAGCGGGCTGGGCGAAACAATCACGCCATTATTGTCGGCGTAGACATATTCACCCGGACGGAAGGTCACACCGGCAAAGGTCACGGCCACGTTCAGATCGCCAATACCGCGCTTGTCGGTCTTCATCGGGTGGCTGGCCAGGGCCTGCACGCCCAGATCGGTCTGGGCGATGACGTCGACATCACGGATGCAACCGTAGATCAGCAGCCCTTCCCAGCCGTTTTTCGCGGCCTTCTCAGCGATCATGTCGCCCAGCAACGCCCGACGCAGGGAACCGCCGCCGTCGACCACCAGCACCTTGCCAGCGCCGTTGAGCTCGGCCTGTTCCTTGACCAGGGAGTTGTCTTCGAAGCACTTGATGGTGACGATCTCGCCACCAAAGGAGTCCCGGCCGCCGAAATTGCTGAACATCGGCTCGACCACCTGTACCAGTTCCGGGTAGGCATCGCACAGATCGGGGGTAAGGTAATGGTTCATCGAGAAGCTCCTGTCGGGGAAAGAAGGTGTCGAACATCCACTGTTACATCAGGAAAACGCACCGTAGCGACGAATCTTTAAGCCTGAAGCCGGCAATGATCAGACCCGCCGCCGAAGAACACAACACGCACTCAACGACTGAATGTGACCGGAACCGCACAAGACGTCATATCTTAGCCGTAAGCGCGGACGAGCGAAACGCCCCCGTTAGAGCCTCTGCCTTAAACTGTCACGACCGCCTCGGGCTGCACGGCGACCAACGGTGCCAGCGGGTCATTCAACCAGCGCTGCACCAGCGGCCAAACCTGCGCCTGCGCCGCCTTGCTGACCAGCATCTGCACATGGCCGAAGTCATCGGCAAAGCCTTGCTTGCGCCCCAGGCACAGATACTGACGGTGCTCGGAGCCCATTTGCTCGAACAGCTTGCGGCAGGCCCAGGCCGGGTCCTGATGATCGCCGGCAGCACTTACCGCAAGCACCGGCACGTCCACATCGGCCAAACCTTTCCACCAATCGCGCTCGGCGTCGCCAAAGCGCCCGAATAAACCGTGCCAACGCATGCTTTCCAGGGCTAGGCCGATGGGCTCGTCTTCAGGGCCGCGCTTGAGACGTGAGCCGGAGAGCTGAGCAAAACGTTTCAAAATGAACCGCCCGCCCCACTCCACCGGAGGGATTTTCAATGGCCAATAAGTCCGACTGACCTGGCAGCCAAACAACGCTACAGAGGCCACTGCCGGCGCTCCCAGGTAATGACCGCCCAATGCCGCCGCCAAGGTCGTCCCGCCCAGGGAATGGCCGATCCAGTGCGGAATCTGCGCGCTTTGTTCACGAACAAACGCGGCAATGGCCGGTAAATCGTAACGAGCATAGTCGGCTACGCGGTTCTTGGCGTAATCCTGATTGCGCCGCGAAAGGCCATGGCCGCGCATTTCCGGTATCCACACATCGAACCCCTGCCGCGCCAGATAAGCCCCAAGACCAATGCCCTTGGGCGAATACCAGAAACGCCGGTTGGAGAAGCTGCCATGTAATAGAACCACCGGCACGCCGCGGTTTTCCGGAGCATCAGCCAAGCCCAGGCGAGTCACTGCCAACTCGACGGTGCCATCAGGGCTATTGCCGGGTTTAAGACGATAAACATCTTCACTCAGGTCGCCACGACGCTCAGCGCTGATCAAGGCGACGGGAAACAGGTTGCTGCTGCTTTGCATAATGTTCTTGCACAAAAAAGGGCGGCGTCCAGATGGATTTCCGCCCTGTACAGAATGAGAAATGCCGGCCAACCCTTACGATTGACCGGCACTTTTGATGTTACGGCTTACGCCGGCGCTTGACCTTCAGCCAGGAAGAACCAGGTTTCCAGCACGGAATCGGGGTTCAGCGAGACGCTCTCGATGCCCTGTTCCATCAGCCATTTGGCCAGGTCGGGGTGATCGGAAGGACCTTGGCCGCAGATGCCGATGTACTTGCCGGCCTTGTTGCAGGCTTGGATGGCGTTGGCCAGCAGCTTCTTGACCGCAGGATTACGCTCGTCGAACAGGTGGGCGATAATCCCGGAGTCGCGGTCCAGGCCCAGGGTCAACTGGGTCAGGTCGTTGGAGCCGATGGAGAAACCGTCGAAGAATTCCAGGAACTCTTCAGCCAGGATGGCATTGGACGGTAGCTCGCACATCATGATCACGCGCAGGCCATTTTCGCCACGGGACAGACCATTTTCGGCCAGCAAGTCGATCACCTGGCTCGCTTCGCCCAAGGTCCGCACGAACGGCACCATGATCTCGACGTTGGTCAGGCCCATCTCGTTGCGCACACGCTTGAGGGCGCGGCATTCGAGTTCGAAGCAGTCACGGAAGGCTTCGCTGATGTAACGCGAGGCGCCACGAAAGCCCAGCATCGGGTTTTCTTCTTCCGGCTCGTAGAGCTTGCCGCCGATCAGGTTGGCGTATTCGTTGGACTTGAAGTCCGACAGGCGCACGATGACCTTTTTCGGGTGGAACGCCGCCGCCAGGGTGCTGATGCCTTCCACCAGTTTCTCGACGTAGAAACCCACCGGGTCGTTGTAGCCGGCGATGCGCTTGTCGACGCTGTCCTTGATGTCTTGCGGCAAGCCGTCGTAGTTCAGCAGCGCCTTGGGGTGCACGCCGATCATCCGGTTGATGATGAATTCCAGGCGGGCCAGGCCCACACCAGCGTTCGGCAACTGGGCGAAATCGAAAGCACGGTCCGGGTTACCGACGTTCATCATGATCTTGAACGGCAGATCAGGCATGGCTTCAATAGAGTTTTGCTTGATGTCGAAGCCCAATTCACCTTCAAAGATGAAACCGGTATCGCCTTCGGCGCAGGACACGGTAACGCCCTGGCCGTCTTTCAACAGTTGGGTGGCATTGCCGCAACCCACTACGGCTGGAATCCCCAACTCACGAGCGATGATCGCCGCGTGGCAGGTACGCCCGCCGCGGTTGGTGACGATGGCGCTGGCGCGTTTCATCACCGGCTCCCAGTCCGGGTCGGTCATGTCCGAGACCAGCACGTCACCTGGCTGGACCTTGTCCATCTCGGACACGTCCTTGATGATCCGCACCTTGCCAGCGCCGATGCGCTGGCCGATGGCACGGCCTTCAACCAGCACGGTGCCGGTTTCTTTCAGCAGGTAGCGCTCCATGACGTTGGCCGAGGTGCGACTCTTCACGGTTTCAGGGCGAGCCTGAACGATGTACAACTTACCGTCGTCGCCGTCCTTGGCCCATTCGATATCCATCGCGCACTTGTAGTGCTTCTCGATGATTATCGCCTGCTTGGCCAGTTCGTTGACTTCGGCGTCGGTCAGACAGAAACGCTCGCGTTCGGCCTTGTCGACATCAACGGTTTTCACCGAGCGACCGGCCTTGGCCTCGTCGCCGTAGATCATCTTGATGGCCTTGCTGCCCAAGTTGCGGCGCAGGATCGCAGGGCGACCGGCTTCAAGCGTGTGCTTGTGGACGTAGAACTCATCCGGATTGACCGCACCTTGTACGACGGTTTCTCCCAGGCCGTAGGCGCCGGTGATGAATACCACGCCACGGAAGCCTGATTCGGTGTCCAGGGTGAACATCACGCCGGCAGTACCGGTTTCCGAACGCACCATGCGCTGTACACCGACAGACAAGGCCACCAGCTTGTGGTCGAAACCCTGGTGTACACGGTAGGAAATGGCGCGGTCGTTGAACAGCGAAGCGAAGACTTCCTTAGCCGCTCGGATGACGTTTTCCACACCACGAATGTTCAGGAAGGTCTCTTGCTGACCGGCGAACGAGGCGTCGGGCAGGTCTTCGGCGGTGGCCGAGGAGCGCACGGCGACGGCCATGTCCGGGTTGCCCGCCGACAGCGTGGCGAAGGCAGTGCGGATCTCGGCGTTGAGCTTCTCGGGGAACTCGGCTTCCATGATCCACTGACGGATCTGGGCGCCGGTCTTGGCCAGGGCATTGATGTCATCGACGTCCAACGCATCGAGGGCCGCGTGAATTTGATCGTTGAGGCCACTCAATTCGAGGAAATCACGGTAAGCCTGGGCGGTGGTGGCAAAGCCACCGGGCACTGAAACACCAGCACCCGCAAGATTACTAATCATCTCGCCCAGGGATGCGTTCTTGCCCCCCACATGCTCTACATCATGGACACCGAGCTTATCGAGGGAAACTACGTACTCTACCAAGGTGATCTCTCCACTAACTATGTTGGAAAAGCTCAGGACGCCGGCGGCTCAATAGGAGCAAACACCTGCGCTTGTGGCCTGGACCTGGAAAATAAGTGAGAATGCGGGCCACTGGGTGCCGGCAAAGTCGCGCCTATCATATCCAAGATTCGTCATCAGCTTAAGGCCCAAGGCTCAAATGAAACGATCTGCTTTCTTTATCTCCGACGGCACCGGCATCACAGCCGAAACCCTGGGGCAAAGCCTGTTGGCGCAGTTCGAAAACATTACCTTCGCCAAATTCACGCGTCCCTATATCGATAGCGTGGATAAAGCGCGGGCTATGGTACAACAAATCAATCTTGCCGCCGAAAAAGACGGCTTTCGCCCGA
Organism: Pseudomonas sp. C321; assembly: GCF_055407105.1. Classification (NCBI taxonomy): domain Bacteria; kingdom Pseudomonadati; phylum Pseudomonadota; class Gammaproteobacteria; order Pseudomonadales; family Pseudomonadaceae; genus Pseudomonas; species Pseudomonas sp. C321. The sequence continues at coordinate 139,163 of NZ_JBUZRB010000001.1, forward strand.
TCATTTTTGACACCATCGTCAATCAGGACATTCGTGAGATCCTAGCAACCTCCAATGGTTTCATGATCGACATCTTCTCCACCTTCCTGGCGCCGCTGGAGCAGGAGTTGAGTGAAGATTCCTCATACTCGGTGGGCAAGTCCCATTCCATTGGCCACAACACCAACTATATGGAGCGGATCGAGGCAGTGAACTTCGCCCTCGACAACGACGATGGCGCCCGCACCCACTACTACGACAAGGCCGACCTGATTCTGGTGGGCGTGTCCCGCTGCGGCAAAACGCCCACCTGCTTGTACATGGCCATGCAATTCGGCATTCGCGCGGCCAACTACCCGCTGACCGAAGATGACATGGAGCACCTGCAACTGCCGGCTGCCCTGCGCGCCCATCAGCACAAGCTATTCGGCCTGACCATCGACCCGGACCGCCTCACCGCCATCCGCAACGAGCGCAAGCCCAACAGCCGCTATTCAAGCTACGCCCAGTGCGAGTTCGAAGTGCGCGAAGTGGAAAATTTGTTCCGCAGGGAGAATATTGCGCACATTAATTCCACGCATTTTTCGGTGGAAGAGATTTCGGCGAAAATTTTGGTGGAGAAAGGGGTTGAGCGGCGGTTCAAGTGATGCTCATTGCCTGAACTACCTGTGGCGAGGGGGCTTGCCCCCTCGCCACAACAGCCAGCTCACAGACAAAACCGCCCACCGCCCTGCCCCAACGCCGTCGCCAGCGCATCAAACCCATCACGCAACAACTGATCATCCCCCGATGTATTGCAGATACTCGCCCGAATAAACTGCGGCACCGCCGTCTGCCCGACAGCAAATGCCTCGGCGGTGGCGATCAGGTAATTGTTCTGCTTGAGTTCGGCCTCTATTTCCGACGCTCGCCACGGCTCAGGGACTTCGATCCAGAAGTGCGGGCTGTTGAGATGGGTGCGGTATTCCAAGCCGACCAACAGATCTTCGACCAGGGCCTTGCGCCGGCTGATCTCGCTGATCTGCTGGCGCAGCAAATGGTCCGCCGTACCGTTTTCGATCCATTGGGTCGCCAATTCCAGGGTCACCGGCGTAGCCATCCAGCAGGTGGAGCGCAAAGCGGCGGAGATGCGACTGACCAGCGCCGGCGGCGCATGCACGTAACCAACCCGCAATCCCGCCGACACCGCCTTGCTCAGGCTACTGATCAGGATCGTACGTTCCGGGGCGAAATGGCTGAGGGGTGGCGGACGGTCTTCCACCAGCACGCCATGGGCTTCGTCTTCGAGGATCAGCAGGTTGTGTTCACGGCACACCTTCACCAGCGCCTCCCGGCGGGCGACTGACAGTACCGCCGTGGTCGGATTCTGGATGGTCGGTGTGCAGTACAACGCCGATATTCGGTGGTTGCGACAGACGTCATCCAGCGCCCCGGGCAGCAAGCCTTCTTCATCCATTTCCAAGCCGATCAAGCGTACCCCGAGCATTCGCGCGGCGGTGATCAGCCCAGGATAGGTCAACTGCTCAGTGACCACCGTATCGCCGGCCCGCAACAAGGCCATCATCGCGCACAGCAAGCCATGCTGGCCGCCGTTGACGCAGATCACCTGCTCGGGAATCGGAGTGAATTGCTGCTGGATCAGCCAGCGCGCACCAGCGGCACGATAGCGGGGCAACCCGGCATCCGGGGTGTAGGCGCTGATGTCCTGCAGAAACTTGGCATTGCCCGCCAGGCTTTGAAAGCTCTGCGCCAGGAATGCCGTTTCCTGCCCAGGGATATGCATGTTGCGGCTCATGTCGAAGTACTGACGCGGCTCGTCGCTGAAGTTGCGAAAGCCTTCATCGCGCTGACGCTCCATCCCACGCTTGCGCACGAAGGTTCCGTCACCGACCCGCGCCACTACCAGCCCGAGACGTTCCAGTTCGCCATAGGCTCGGCTGATGGTGCCGATGGTTACCCCGAGATTGTCGGAAAGCACCCGATGGGGCGGCAGTTTTCGCCCCGGCTCGATCAAGCCTTCAAGAATGCCGCGCTCCATGACATCGGACAGGCGTTTGTACTTCACGCCCTGACCGCTGGACAGCCCTTCTCGCATAATTGACACCATGTCAATATTTGTTTTGACAGCCATCATTCGCCCTAATAGTGTGCTTTTACGGGTTCAATCACCGGATTAAGGCTCTCAATATAGAGGTCAATTCCGTCACAGGGAAGCAATGTCACGATGCCAATGTCCGCCGTTCTAGAAAACGCTGAAAAAACAAAAACTCACAAGCAGTGGCTGGCGGGTTTGATTACCAGCGTGATGTTTCTCATTGTCTGCCTGAGTTGGGGCACCACCTGGCTGGGGATCAAAATTGCCGTGGAAAGCGTGCCGCCGCTGACGTCGGCGGGCCTGCGCTTCCTGATCGCCTTCCCGCTGTTCCTGTGTTTCGCCTGGGTGCGGCGCGAGCCGATCCTGTTCCCGCGAGAAAGCCGCTGGTTCTTCGTGTTCGTGACCCTTTCCTACTTCAGCATTCCCTATTACCTGCTCAACTACGGCGAGATGCATGTCTCCTCCGGCCTTACAGCCCTACTGTTCAGCTGCATGCCGGTATTTATCCTGATCTTCTCAGCGCTGTTTCTGCGTGAGCGCATCTACTTTTCCCAAGTGGTCGGGATCGGCATCGGTTTCGCCAGCTTGTACATGATCATCAAGAGCCAGGGCCTGCACCTGGACCATGCCGAGCTCTTTGGCGTGCTGGCGATTCTGACCGCGGCGATCATGCATGCCTTGTGCTACGTCATCACCAAGCAAAAAGGCAGCGCCATCAGTGTTATTACCTACAACACCCTGCCCATTGGCATCGCTGGGTTGATGCTATTTGTCGCAGGCCTGTGGTTTGAAACCCCGACCTTCGACGACATCACCCTGCGCTCCTGGAGCGCGCTGTTCTACCTCGGGCTGGTGGCCTCGGTCGGCGGGTTTATCGTCTATTTCATGCTGCTCAAGCGCCTGAGCCCGATCATCCTGTCCTTTGTCTTCATCATCTTCCCGGTGTTCGCCGTGATCATCGGCGCCTGGTACGAAGGCGTGGAAATCTCCAAGGACTTGATGCTGTACTCGGCGATCCTGCTGGTCGGCTTTGCGATCACCAAGCTGCCGATAGAAAAGCTCCTGGCCAAAAAAAATTGACCTTCCACCAACGCGAGAGAAACATGGACGTCCTCCGCCCCAACGCCCTGGAACAAATCTACGCCCACGCCGCCAGCACGTATCCCGATGAGTGCTGCGGCTTCGTCTTCGCCGACGGCAGCGTGTACCTGGGCAGCAATATCCAGAATGAACTGCACCGCAAGAATCCCCAGGTTTACCCACGCAGCGCAGCCAACGGCTACACCTTTTCGGTGGCCAACACGCTGATGATGAACAAGGCTTTTCACAGCAATAACCCGGTGGTCGTGATCTACCACTCCCACCCTGATGTCGGTGCCTACTTCAGCGACGAGGACCAGGACAAGGCCCTGTTCATGGGCGAACCTATCTATCCCGTCAGCTACCTGGTGGTGGATGTCCGCCAGGGCAAGGCCCAGGGTTCCAAGCTGTTTGCCTGGGACGGCAACCGCTTCGCCCGCAACCCCTTCAACGACCTGCAAACGGAGTTGTACATGAACGCTGTCTCTTTCCCCGACATTCTGGTCCGCGTGGCCAAGTTGCCAGGATCGACCCTTGAGGGTGCCGGATCGACATTGCGCGAAGTCATTGAAAGTCTGTGTGAACGCTATCCACAACTGCACGAACACCTGAAGCACAAGAACGATCAGCTCAAGGAACATTTCCTCTACACCGCCAATGGAGAGTTGCTTGAGCCCGATGACAAGCTGGTCAAATCCACTGAGATCGAAGTCATACTCGCCACCTCCGGCGGCATGGACATCGACCCACTGAGCAATGAAGAAGTGCAGCGTTACGTGCGCCACATCACCCTGCCCGGCGTCGGTCGCAAAGGCCAACTAAACCTGAAAAAGGCCAAGGTGCTGATCATCGGCACCGGCGGCCTGGGCTCACCCATCAGCCTGTACCTGGCAGCGGCCGGCATCGGCACCCTGGGGCTGGTGGATTTCGACGTGGTGGAAAGCAGCAACCTGCAACGCCAGATCGTCCACGGCAACAGCACGCTGGGCATGCCCAAGGTCGAATCTGCCAAGCAGCGCTTGCAGGACCTCAACCGCCACATCCAGATCAACGCCCACAACACCGCGCTCAACGCCGACAACGCTATGGAGCTGGTCGGCGCCTATGACCTAGTGATCGACGGCACCGACAACTTTGAAACCCGCTACCTGGTCAACGACGCCTGCGTGCAGTTGGGCAAGCCGTTGGTGTACGGCGCCATCTACCGTTTCGACGGGCAGATCAGCGTGCTCAACTACCAGGGCGGGCCGTGCTATCGCTGCCTGTTCCCCCATGCGCCACCGGCCGAACTGGCGCCCAACTGCAGCGCTGGTGGGGTGATTGGCGTGCTGCCTGGCGTGGTCGGGATGATCCAGGCCACCGAGGCGATCAAGCTGCTGATTGGTATTGGTGAACCTTTGTCGGGCAGGCTGATGCGCTTTGATGCCCTGGCGATGAAGTTCAGCGAAATTCGCTTCAAGCGCCGTGCCGATTGCCCGTGCTGCTCCGAGCTACGCCACAGTGAGCAACCGGCAGCCGCCGCATGTGCCGACGCGGTGAGCGCCGCCCCAACACTTGCCGAAGAGCGCTACATCAAACCGCGCATGCTCAAGCAACTGCTGGAACAACAGCGCAGCGCCGACGTGCTGTTGGACGTACGCGATGCCAGCGAACTGGAAGTCTGCAAATTACCCGGTGTGGTGCACATTCCCCTGGCCGAACTCGACGGCCAGCTCGACAGCCTGAGCCGGGACAACACCCACTATCTGATCTGCTACGCCGGGATCAGGGCTGAGCAGGCCGCCAGCACCTTGCTGGCCGCCGGCTTCGCCAACACCCGCGTGCTGGAGGGCGGCATGAAACATTGGGTTCGCGACGTCGAACCCGACATGCCTTTGTACTGACTACCGGCCATGGGTTCCTATCTGATGTTGCATAACTCGATACTCGACGCCATTGGCCATACGCCCATCGTGCGTCTGGAACAGTTTTCCGAAGACCTCGGCATTGAGGTCTACGCCAAGCTTGAATCCCTCAACCCAGGAGGCAGTCACAAGGCGCGCATCGCTCTGGGGATGATCCTCGACGCGGAACGCCGGGGCATCCTGATCCGTGGTTCGGGGCAAACCATCATCGAGCCCAGCGGTGGCAACACCGGGATTGGCCTGGTGATGGCCGGCAATGTGCTGGGCTACAAAGTGGTGCTGGTGATTCCCGACAACTACAGCCCGGAAAAGCAAAAACTGCTGCGCCTGTATGGCGCCAAGGTGGTGCTGTCGGATAGCCGCCTGGGTAACAACTCCCACGGCGAAAAGTGCATGGAACTGCAACTGGAAAACCCCAGCTACGTGATGCTCAACCAGCAGCGTAACGGCGCCAACCCGCAAACCCACCGCGACACCACCGCCCGGGAAATCATCCGCGCCTTTGGCGAACTGCGGGTGGACTACTTCGTCAGCGGCATCGGCACCGGCGGCCATATCACCGGTATCGGCGAAACCCTCAAGACCACCTGGCCGGCGATTCGAGTGATGGGGGTGGAACCGGAGGAATGCGACCTGCTCAACGACCGCCACGCCCCGCACCATATCCAGGGCCTGTCCATCGGTTTGATCCCGAGCATTCTCAACCTGGCGGTGATTGACGGCATGCTCAAGGTCTCGCGGGAAGAATGCCTGGAGATGATCAAACGCATCATGCGCACCGACGCCATCAGCCTGGGGCTGTCCTCGGCGGCCAACATGGTGGCCATCGCCAAGCTCGCGCCGGAACTGCCTACCGACACCGTCGTACTGACCATGGTCTACGACAGTGCCGACAGTTATCTGCCCTGTTTCGAATAACAAAATTACGGGGGGTGCCATCCATGGGAAGCTTTATCGACATGCAACAGCTGCACGATGAGTTGTTCACCCACCTCATCAAGACCCTCACGCCGACGCAGATGCAGCAGTTGCAAGACCATCTGGCGCCGCTGATCCAGACGGCGGCGCAGGCGGTGGCCGAGGACTTGATCGCCTACGCCTGGCGCGACCCTGCGTCCCGTGGTCGCAGTGAACTGATCCTGGAGTCCTACGCCTCGTTCAAGGCGGTGCTGTACTACCGGTTGGCGCACTTGGTGTGGAATTTACCCGACCAGTCCAACGGCGTGTTTTCAGCCATTGCACTGACGCTGAGCAACCAGGGCAAGATCCTTTCCGGCGCCGAGATCCACCCGGCAGCGCGGATCGGCCGGCGTTTTGTGCTCGACCACGGCTACGGCACGGTCATTGGCGAGACCTGCGAGATCGGCAACGACTGCTACATCCTCTGCGGCGTGACCCTCGGCGCCCGGGGCATCGCCAACAACCCTGACGGTAAGCGCCATCCACGCCTGGGCAACAACGTCGAGGTCGGTTCCGGAGCACGGGTGCTCGGCTATGTGCTGATCGGCGACAACGTGTTTATCAGCCCCTCATGCGTCATCACCCAGGACGTGCCGGCGGACACCAAGGTCAAGGTGGTCAACCAGATCCAACTGCAAAAAAACGATGAGTCGGACCACAGCAATTATCTCGGTGCCTTCGCCCTGGACGAACGCCTGCACGTGGTGGGCGAAGTCAACGCCAGCCACAAGGTCACGGTGCTGGACGCCGACTTTCACCCCCTGCCCGGCCTGATGCTGGAGCCCACGATCAAGGAGCGCCATCACCTGCAGTTTCGCCTGCACACCCTCGAGACACCTGCGCACCCGCCACGCCTGCCACTGAACCTGAAAGTGTGCGGGCCCGAGTTTGAGATCACCCTGCTTTCCCCCCCTGGCTTGAGCGCAATGGTTCGGCACCTGCTGCAAGTCAGCCCACTGATCGTCGGAGGTTGAACATGTCCGTGCACACAATGGAAACCCTGGCGCTGTTCGACAGCGCGCCCTACCAGAACGCCTTCAGTGCCCGGGTGATCGCTGTGAGTGAACACGGCATCGCCCTGGAACACACGCTGTTCTATCCCACCGGCGGTGGGCAACCGGGAGACACCGGCTACTTCACTCTGCCAGACGGCACGCGGGTGGACGTCACTGGGACGGTACGCGATCCGGTGCTGCGCTCGATCATCTGGCATCAGGTGGAGCATCGCCCTGAGCAGTTGAGCGCCGGAGTGGAGGTAGATGCCAGCCTGGACTGGGAACGCCGCTACCAACACATGAAAATGCACACATGCCTGCACCTGTTGTGTTCGATCATCGATGCGCCGGTGACCGGTTGCAGCATCAGCGCTGACAAGGGCCGCCTGGATTTCGACCTGCCGGAAATGACCCTCGATAAAGACACCATCACCCGCGACCTCAACGCACTGATCGAACAGGCCCACGAGGTCAAGACACTGTCGATGGCGGCCTCGGAGTACTCGACATTACTGCAGATCACCCGCACTCAAGCCGTGGCACCACCCGTGATCCAGGGCGCGGTGCGAGTGATTGAAATTGCCGGAATCGATATCCAGCCGTGTGGCGGCACCCATGTAATCAACACCGAGGAAATCGGCCGGGTGTATTGCGAGAAAATCGAGAAGAAGAGCAAACACAATCGAAGGGTGATTTTGCGGTTTGAATAACATCCACGCCATTCCCACGCAGCGCGTGGGAATGGTCAGGGGTCAGATCACGAACAGGTCCACAAACCGGTTTACCGGCGTCGCTTCAAGCCTCACCTGATCCTTGCACAAGGCAAAAATCTCGGCGCTGCGTTGGGCGGTAAACCGCGTCGCCAGGTTGGCCTTGAACTTGTCTTCCAGCAACGGAATTCCATCCACCCGACGACGGCGATGGCCAATCGGGTATTCCACCACCACTTGTTCGGTGCTGGAGCCGTCCTTGAAGAACACCTGCAAGGCATTGGCAATCGAACGCTTGTCGGGCGCGAGATAATCCAGGCTGTAGCGGGGGTCTTCGACAATCTCCATCTTCTCGCGCAGTTCATCGATGATCGGATGGGCGGCGTGGAAATCATCTTCGTACTGCTCGGCCACCAGGTTGCCAAACGCCAGGGGAACGGCAGTCATGTACTGGATACAGTGGTCGCGGTCGGCGGCGTTGGCCAGTTGACCGACCTTGGAGATGATGCGAATCGCCGACTCGTGGGTGGTGATAACGATTCGGTCGATCTCGTGCAGACGATTTTTGACCAGCGGGTGCAAGGTCACCGCCGCTTCACAGGCTGTCTGTGCATGGAACTCGGCCGGGAAGCTGATCTTGAACAACACGTTTTCCATCACGTAGGTGCCGTAGGGCTGGGACAGGCTGAAGGCGCGCTTGTCTTCGGGCTTGAGCGCCAGGTCCTTGTTGGTATGGCTGAACAGCACGTCGTAAAAGCCCCACTGCGGCGCGCTCAATACACCGGGAATACCCATCTCACCGCGCATGGCAATGTCCGCCAGGCGCACACCGCGACTTGATGCGTCGCCCGCCGCCCAGGACTTGCGCGACCCAGCGTTCGGCGCATGGCGATAAGTGCGCAAGGCCTGGCCATCGACAAAGGCCTGGGACAGCGCCGACAGCAGTTGCTCGCGGTTGGCGCCCATCAGCTTGGCGGTGACGGCAGTGGAGGCGATTTTCACCAACAGCACGTGGTCGAGGCCGACGCGGTTGAAGGAGTTTTCCAGGGCGATCACACCCTGGATTTCATGGGCCATGATCATCGCGTCCAGCACCGCCCGCACGGTCAGCGGTACGTCACCTTGCGCCACACGTTTTTGCGAAAGGTGGTCGGCCACCGCAAGGATGCCGCCAAGGTTATCGGATGGATGCCCCCATTCGGCGGCGAGCCAGGTGTCGTTGTAGTCAAGCCAGCGCACGATGCAACCGATGTCCCAGGCGGCCTTGACCGGGTCCAGGCGAAACGAGGTGCCCGGTACGCGAGCGCCAAACGGTACCACCGTGCCCTCGACGATAGGTCCCAGGTGCTTGGTGCATTCCGGGAAACGCAGGGCCAACAGGCCGCAACCGAGGGTATCCATCAGGCAGTTGCGGGCGGTGTCCAGGGCATCGCGGGAATCGATCCTGAAGTTCAAGACGTAGTCGGCGATGTCCTGCAGGACCTGGTCGTAGTCGGGGCGGTTGTTCTGGTCGACGTTGGCGCTCATGTTCAACTCACTCTGATTAGGCGTGATTAAAGTTTAGAAAGCATCGCCTGGGACACGGACGAAGCCTTCCATCAACACCCGTGCACTGCGGCTCATGATGGCTTTTTTCACGACCCATTCGCCGTTGATCTGGCTGGCTTCAGCGCCAACGCGCAAGGTGCCCGACGGATGTCCAAAGCGCACGGCGCTGCGTTCCACACCACCCGCTGCAAGGTTGACCAACGTCCCGGAAATCGCCGCCGCCGTGCCAATGGCCACCGCTGCGGTGCCCATCATCGCGTGGTGCAACTTGCCCATGGACAGCGCCCGCACCAGCAGATCGACATCGCCCGCTGCAATCGCCTTGCCGCTGGACGCCACATAGTCCGCAGGCCGCGCCACAAACGCCACCTTCGGCGTGTGCTGACGTTTGGCCGCTTCGTCCAGATGTTGGATCAAGCCCATACGCAACGCACCGTGGGCACGGATGGTCTCGAACATCGCCAAGGCTTTCGGATCGCTATTGATCGCGCCCTGCAACTCGGTACCGGTGTAGCCCAGGTCCTGGGCGTTGATGAAGATGGTGGGAATCCCGGCGTTGATCAGTGTGGCCTTGAAGGTACCGACACCGGGCACTTCCAGGTCGTCGATCAGGTTGCCGGTAGGGAACATCGACCCACCACCGCCCTCTTCTTCCGCCGCTGGGTCCATGAACTCCAGCTGCACTTCAGCCGCAGGGAAGGTCACGCCGTCCAGTTCAAAGTCACCGGTTTCCTGCACCGCGCCGTTGGTGATCGGCACATGGGCGATAATGGTCTTGGCGATATTGGCCTGCCAAATCCGCACCACGGCCACGCCGTTGTGGGGAATGCGTGCGGCGTCCATCAGGCCGCTGCTGATGGCGAAGGAACCCACCGCCGCCGACAGGTTGCCGCAGTTGCCGCTCCAGTCGACGAAAGGCTTGTCGATGGAAACCTGGCCGAACAGGTAATCCACATCGTGATCAGCACGGGTGCTTTTGGCGAGGATCACGGTTTTGCTGGTGCTGGACGTGGCGCCGCCCATACCGTCAATCTGCTTGTCGTAAGGGTCGGGGCTGCCGATCACTCGCAGCAGCAAGGCATCGCGGGCCGCGCCGGGCACCTGGGCCGATTCGGGCAGGTCCTTGAGGCTGAAAAATACACCCTTGCTGGTGCCGCCACGCATGTAGGTGGCGGGGATTTTGATCTGAGGTACGTGTGCCATGGTTTTCCTCATGGGCCGGGGTATAAACCCCGGCCACAGTTGTCAGGCGGTCACTGCCGATTCCAGGAAGTCCTGGGCAAAACGTTGCAATACGCCACCCGCCTCGTAGATCGACACTTCTTCAGCGGTGTCGAGGCGGCAAGTCACCGGCACCTCGACGCGTTCGCCATTTTTGCGGTTGATCACCAACGTCAGCGTGGCGCGCGGGGTGCGCTCGCCGATCACGTCATAGGTTTCGCTGCCATCAATACCCAGCGTCTTGCGGTCAGTGCCGGGGAAAAACTCCAGCGGCAACACGCCCATGCCCACCAGGTTCGTACGGTGGATACGCTCGAAACCTTCGGCGGCAATCGCCTCGACACCGGCCAGGCGCACACCTTTGGCTGCCCAGTCCCGGGACGAACCCTGGCCATAGTCTTGGCCTGCAATGATGATCAGCGGCTGCTTGCGTTCCATGTAGATTTCGATCGCTTCCCACATCCGCGTGACCTTGCCTTCCGGCTCCAGGCGCGTCAGTGAGCCCTGTTTGACTTTGCCGTTCTCGACGACCATTTCATTGAACAACTTCGGGTTGGCGAAGGTGGCGCGCTGGGCGGTCAGGTGGTCGCCACGGTGGGTTGCGTAAGAGTTGAAGTCGACTTCCGGCAAGCCCATTTTCGCCAGGTATTCGCCAGCGGCGCTGTCCAACATGATGGCGTTGGACGGCGACAGATGATCGGTGGTGATGTTGTCCGGCAGCACCGCCAGCGGGCGCATGCCCTTGAGCGGACGGGCACCGGCCAGAGCGCCTTCCCAGTACGGCGGGCGGCGGATATAGGTGCTTTGCGGGCGCCAGTCATACAGCGGCTCGACTTTCGGGCCGGTGTCTTCGTGGATAGCGAACATCGGAATATAGACCTGGCGGAACTGCTCCGGCTTGACCGACGCCTTGACCACCGCGTCGATTTCTTCGTCGCTGGGCCAGATGTCTTTCAGGCGGATTTCCTGGCCATTGGCGTCCAGGCCCAGCACGTCCTTTTCAATGTCAAAACGGATGGTGCCAGCAATGGCGTAAGCGACTACCAGCGGCGGAGAAGCGAGAAATGCCTGCTTGGCGTACGGGTGAATCCGTCCGTCAAAGTTGCGGTTACCCGACAATACGGCGGTGGCGTACAGGTCACGGTCGATGATCTCTTGCTGGATCACCGGGTCCAGCGCGCCGGACATACCGTTGCAGGTGGTGCAGGCAAATCCCACTACACCAAAACCCAGTTGCTCAAGCTCCGTGGTCAACCCGGCTTCGTCGAGGTACATGGCCACCGTTTTGGAGCCCGGCGCCAGGGACGACTTGACCCACGGCTTGCGCTCCAAGCCCAATTTGTTGGCGTTGCGCGCCAGCAGGCCTGCGGCAATCACGTTGCGCGGGTTGCTGGTATTGGTGCAACTGGTGATAGCGGCAATGATCACCGCGCCGTCGGGCATTTGCCCTGGCACATCATCCCACTGCCCGCAAATGCCCTTGGCCGCCAGGTCGCTGGTGGCGACACGGGCGTGAGGGTTACTCGGACCGGCCATGTTGCGCACGACGGAGGACAGGTCAAAGGTCAGCCCGCGCTCGTATTGCGCGCCTTTGAGGCTGTCGGCCCACAAGCCGGTGTGGCGGGCGTACTGCTCCACCAGGGTGACTTGTTCGTCTTCACGGCCAGTGAGTTTCAGGTAAGCGATGGTTTGCTGGTCGATGTAGAACATCGCCGCCGTGGCGCCGTATTCCGGAGCCATGTTGGAGATGGTGGCGCGGTCGCCCAGGGTCAGCTTCGACGCACCTTCACCGAAGAACTCCAGCCAGGCGCCGACGACTTTTTGCTGACGCAGGAACTCGGTCAACGCCAGCACCATGTCGGTGGCGGTGATGCCCGGTTGCAGCTTGCCCGTCAGCTCGACGCCGACGCTTTCCGGCAGGCGCATCCACGAGGCGCGGCCGAGCATCACGCTCTCAGCTTCCAGGCCACCAACGCCGATGGCGATCACGCCCAGGGCGTCCACGTGAGGGGTGTGGCTGTCGGTGCCGACGCACGTATCGGGGAAGGCCACGCCGTCACGCACCTGGATCACCGGAGACATTTTCTCCAGGTTGATCTGATGCATGATGCCGTTGCCCGGCGGGATCACGTCGACGTTCTTGAAGGCTTTTTTGGTCCACTCGATAAAGTGGAAACGGTCTTCGTTGCGGCGGTCTTCGATGGTGCGGTTTTTCTCAAAAGCGTCCGGGTCGAAACCGCCACTTTCCACGGCCAGGGAGTGGTCGACGATCAATTGGGTCGGCACCACCGGGTTGACCTGGGCCGGGTCGCCGCCTTGCAGGGCAATGGCGTCACGCAGGCCGGCGAGGTCCACCAGGGCGGTCTGGCCGAGAATGTCGTGGCAGACCACGCGGGCCGGGAACCACGGGAAGTCGAGGTCGCGCTTGCGGTCGATCAGTTGGCCGAGGGACGCGTTGAGGGTCGCCGGGTCGCAGCGGCGCACGAGGTTTTCTGCCAGCACACGGGAGGTATACGGCAAGGTGGCGTAGGCGCCGGGGGTGATTGCATCGACGGCCGCTTGGGCGTCGTAGTATTCCAGTCGGCTGCCGGGCAGCGGTTTGCGGTGTTCAGTGTTCATGGGCTAGGACTCGGTCACGGTAAGGTGTACAGCGTGAACCTGTGGCATTGGCCTAGATGAACACGGCTCCCTGTAGGAGCGAGCTTGCTCGCGATGGTCGTTAATGATGACGCGGGCGTCCTGAATGAACGCATCGCTCTCACGATCTTCGCGAGCAAGCTCGCTCCTACAGAAGGCCGGTTCCAAACCGAAAAACCAGCGCCTCCAGGTTTCCACTGCTCAGCGACGTTCGATTGGCACGAACTTGCGCTGTTCGACGCCGGTGTATTCGGCGCTCGGACGGATGATGCGGTTGTTGGCACGCTGTTCGAACACATGAGCCGCCCAGCCAGTCAGGCGCGAGCAGACGAAAATCGGCGTGAACATCTTGGTCGGGATGCCCATGAAGTGGTACGCCGAAGCATGGTAGAAGTCGGCGTTGGGGAACAGTTTCTTCTGTTCCCACATGGTCTTGTCGATGGCTTCGGAAACCGGGAACAACACCGTGTCGCCCACTTCGTCAGCGAGTTTTTTCGACCAGCCCTTGATCACTTCATTGCGCGGGTCGTTGTCTTTATAGATCGCGTGGCCAAAGCCCATGATCTTGTCCTTGCGCGCCAGCATGCCGAGGGTGCCTTCGACGGCTTCTTGCGGTGAAGAGAAACGCTCGATCATCTCCATCGCCGCTTCGTTGGCGCCGCCGTGCAGCGGGCCGCGCAGGGAGCCAATGGCGGCGGTGACGCAGGAATACAGGTCCGACAGGGTCGAGGCACAGACCCGTGCGGTGAAGGTGGAGGCGTTGAATTCGTGCTCGGCGTAGAGAATCAGCGAGACGTTCATGACCTTGACGTGCAACTCGCTCGGCTTCTTGTCATGCAACAAGTGCAGGAGGTGGCCGCCGATGGAGGCCTCATCCGTCACGCAGTTGGTGCGTAAACCCTCGTGACTGAAGCGATACCAGTAGCACATGATCGCCGGGAACGCGGCCAGCAGGCGGTCGGTGATGTCGTGCTGCACGCTAAAGTCTTTCTCCGGCTCGATATTGCCCAGGAACGAGCAACCGGTGCGCATCACGTCCATCGGGTGGGCGTCGGCGGGGATGCGTTCCAGCACCTCTTTCAGCGCTTGCGGCAGGTCACGCAGCTTGCCCAGCTTGGCGCTGTAGGCAGCAAGTTCGGTTTTGGTCGGCAGTTCGCCGTACAGCAGCAGGTAGGCGACTTCTTCAAACTGCGCGTCGGCGGCCAGTTCGCGCACGTCGTAGCCGCGATAGGTCAGGCCGGCGCCGGCCTGGCCCACGGTGGACAGTGCGGTCTGCCCGGCGATCTGGCCACGCAGGCCAGCTCCACTCAATACTTTTGCTTCAGCCATGGTTATCTCCAATCTTGTATTTATTAGGCTCTTTACTGAAAAAGCGCTTGGGCCATTACTTCTTGGCAGCAAACAGCGCGTCGAGCTTCTGCTCGAAGGTGTGGTAGTCGATGCGATCGTAAAGCTCCATGCGGGTTTGCATGGTGTCGATCACGTTCTGCTGGGTGCCGTCGCGACGGATTGCGGTGTAGACGTTTTCGGCGGCCTTGTTCATGGCCCGGAATGCCGACAGCGGGTACAGCACCAGGGAAACATCGGCAGATTTCAACTGTTCGACGGTGTACAGCGGGGTGGCGCCGAATTCGGTGATGTTGGCAAGGATCGGCGCCTTCACGCGGGCGGCGAACAGCTTGTACATGTCCAGTTCGGTGATGGCTTCAGGGAAGACCATGTCGGCGCCGGCCTCGATGCACGCGGCGGCACGTTCCAGGGCTGATTCCAGGCCTTCGACGGCCAGGGCGTCGGTGCGGGCCATGATCACGAAGCTGTCATCGGTGCGAGCGTCGACCGCTGCCTTGATGCGGTCGACCATTTCCTGCAGGGAGACGATTTCTTTATTAGGGCGATGACCGCAACGCTTGGCGCCCACCTGGTCTTCAATATGGATCGCCGCCGCGCCGAACTTGATCATCGACTTGACGGTGCGCGCCACGTTGAACGCCGAAGAGCCGAAACCGGTGTCGACATCCACCAACAGCGGCAGATCGCAGACATCGGTGATACGGCGCACATCGGTCAGCACGTCATCCAGGCTGGTAATGCCCAGGTCTGGCACGCCGAGGGAGCCTGCGGCCACCCCGCCACCGGACAGGTAAATCGCCTTGAACCCAGCGCGCTTGGCCAGCAAGGCATGGTTGGCGTTGATCGCACCAACGACTTGCAGC
Organism: Pseudomonas sp. C321; assembly: GCF_055407105.1. Taxonomy (NCBI): domain Bacteria; kingdom Pseudomonadati; phylum Pseudomonadota; class Gammaproteobacteria; order Pseudomonadales; family Pseudomonadaceae; genus Pseudomonas; species Pseudomonas sp. C321. The sequence goes on from NZ_JBUZRB010000001.1 coordinate 154,505, forward strand.
GGATGCTCGCTGGCGACGGCATCGCGAAAGCGCTGGCCTGGAGTGCTCTTGTTGTTGGAACTCATGACTCACCTCGTGGAGTGGCTGTCTGGTGGGCGCTGTCCGGAAAATGACGCGCGATATTGCGTTTGGAAGCGCCGATATGACGGCGCATCAACAATTCGGCCAGTTCACCGTCGCGATCGGCAATCGCGTCAAGTATCCGGTGATGCTCGGCAAAGGCCTGGCGTGGACGATTGGGGGTAGCGGAAAACTGGATGCGGTACATGCGCACCAACTGATACAGCTCGCCGCACAACATTTGGGTCAGGGTGCGATTGCCGGCGCCTTGAATTATCCGGTAATGAAAGTCGAAGTCACCTTCCTGCTGGTAGTAGCCGACGCCGGCCTGGAACGCCGCATCGCGCTCGTGGGTGTGCAGCACCTGGCGTAATTCCTCGATCTCTTCGTCGGTCATGCGCTCGGCAGCCAGCCGGCAAGCCATGCCTTCCAGGGACTCGCGGATTTCGTAGAGCTCCACCAGTTCGGCCTGGCTGAGGGAAACCACCCGCGCACCCACGTGGGGAATGCGCACCAGCAGGCGCTGGCCTTCCAAGCGGTGAATCGCCTCGCGCAGCGGGCCACGGCTGATACCGTAAGTGCGCGCCAGCTCCGGCTCGGAGATCTTGCTGCCGGGGGCGATTTCGCCCTTGACGATGGCGGCCTGGATTCGCCGGAAGACGTTCTCCGACATGGTCTGGGAATCGTCCTGCGCCGCGACCGGAATTTCCAGCTGATCCAGCATATTGTCGACACCTTTAAAAGCAATGCCGCAAAAACTAGCCAATCAGCCCAAAATAGTCAAAGATTAAATAGACATTGTCGACAATCGTCTAATAACCCTCCTAACTCTTTATCAGGGCATGGCCGCCTGCCAGCGCTGGCGTCAGAAAACCTTCATGCTAGAATGCCCGCCGTATTTGCCTGACATCCAAAGATGAAAAGGCGCACGAGGGAGCTTGCGCAGCAATGCCAGTCGCCTTGAATCAAACATCGCACTGACCGCCTCAGGATTTATGAGACTCAAGCCCTTCCCCCTATTGTTTTGCCTACTGTTTATTCCGGGCCTTGGCTATGCCGCCGAGAAGACCGTGTATGGCCTCAATGAATACGCCAAACTGGCCGGCATTGACCTGGAAGTCGCCGCCAAGCTCGACACCGGCGCCAAGACCGCCTCCCTGAGTGCCCGCGACATCAAGCGTTTCAAGCGCAACGGTGAATCCTGGGTGCGTTTCTACCTCGCCATCGATACCGCTCACTCCCACCCCATCGAACGTCCTCTGGCCCGCGTCAGCAAGATCAAGCGCCGCGCCGGCGATTACGACCCCGATGAGGACAAAAACTACACCGCCCGTCCAGTGATTGCCCTGGACATCTGCATGGGCACCGCTTTACGCAGCATCGAAGTGAACTTGACTGACCGCAGCGCTTTCCAATATCCACTGCTGATCGGCTCCGAAGCCTTGAAACGCTTTGATGCGCTGGTCGACCCCAGTCTTAAATACGCGGCGGGCAAACCTGCCTGCGCCACCGACGCTCATACCGCCGAGTAATCCCAATGCGCGCTCTTAATCTGCACCTGAAAATCCTGATCGCTGTCCTGGTGGTGCTGGGCATTTCGATCACGGCCTATCAGATTTTCGTCCTGGGCATCCCGGTGACCGAAGATGCCACCGACGACCTGTGGAACATCGACGCCAAGGTCGAGTTCGTCGCCAACGCCAAGGACCCGGTGAAAATCCAGATGTTCGTGCCGCCCCTGAGCCGCGATTACGTCAGCCTAAATGAAAGCTTCATCTCCAATAACTACGGAGTAAGCGTCAATCGCGTCGACGGCAATCGCAAGGTCACCTGGTCGGCGCGCCGCGCCAAGGGTAACCAGACCCTCTACTACCGCCTGGTGCTGACCAAGCGCTACAGCGGCGAGAAGATCAAGGTCAAGGGCCCGACTTTCCGCGACAGCATCGCCGTCGAAGGCCCGGAAAAAATCGCCGCCGAAGCCCTGCTTGCGCCAATCCGCCAGCACTCGGCGGACGTCGAAACCTTTATCAGCGAAGCCATCAAGCGCACCAATAACCTCAGCGACGACAACGTCAAGCTGCTGCTGGCGGGCGACCCCTCGACGCCGCACAAAGCCAAGATTGTCGAACTGCTGCTGTCCATCGCCCACGTGCCGGTGGAAAAGGTCCACACCATCCGCCTCGTCGCCGACCAGCCGCAAACCCCGGAACTGTGGCTGCGCAGCTTCAATGGCAATGACTGGCTGTACTTCAACCCGGACACCGGCGAACAAGGCCTGCCGTCTGACCGCCTGCTGTGGTGGACCGGTGACGAAAACCTGATCACCGTCGACGGCGGCAAGAAGGCCATGGTGACCTTCAGCCTGAACAACAGCGAAATGAACGCCATTCGCCTGGCCAAGCTGACCGACGAAAACACTGACGCCAACTTCCTCGAATACTCGCTCTACGGCCTGCCGCTGCAAACCCAGCAGACCTTCATGATCATGGTGATGATCCCGATTGGCGTGCTGGTGATCCTGATCCTGCGCAACCTGATTGGCCTGCAGACCCTGGGCACGTTTACGCCGGTGCTGATTGCCCTGGCGTTCCGTGAGACGCAGCTGGGCTTCGGTATCGTGTTGTTCACCATTATTACCGCGCTGGGGTTATCCCTCAGGTCGTACCTGGAACACTTGAAGCTGCAGATGCTGCCCAGGTTGTCGGTGGTGTTGACCTTCGTGGTGGTGCTGATCGCGGCCATCAGCCTGTTCAGCCATAAGCTGGGCCTGGAACGCGGGCTGTCGGTTGCGCTGTTCCCGATGGTGATCCTGACCATGACCATCGAACGCCTGTCTATCACCTGGGAAGAGCGCGGTGGCGGCCATGCCATGAAAGTGGCGATCGGCACGTTGTTCGCCGCGTCCCTGGCGCACCTGATCATGAGCGTGCCGGAGTTGATCTACTTCGTCTTCACCTTCCCGGCGATCCTGCTGATCCTGGTGGGCTTTATGCTGGCCATGGGTCGTTATCGCGGCTACCGCCTGACCGAACTGGTGCGTTTCAAGGCCTTCATCAAGGCTGACTCGTAATGTTCGGCTTCTGGAAGACCTGGAAGGCCCTGGAAGCGCGGGGCATCATGGGCATCAACCGGCGTAACGCCGACTACGTGCTCAAGTACAACAAGCGCAGCCTGTATCCCATCGTCGATGACAAAATCATCACCAAGGAACGGGCCATCGCCGCCGGCATTCATGTACCGGAGCTATACGGGGTGATCTCCACCGAGAAGGAAATCGACAAACTCGACGAGATCATCGGCGGGCGCAGCGACTTCGTGATCAAGCCGGCCCAGGGCGCCGGCGGTGACGGCATCCTGGTGATTGCCGACCGCTTTGAAGGCCGTTATCGCACGGTGTCCGGCAAGATCATCAGCCATGAGGAAATCGAACACCAGATTTCCAGCATCCTCACCGGCCTGTATTCCCTGGGCGGCCACCGCGATCGCGCGCTGATCGAATACCGGGTGGTCCCAGACCAGATTTTCAAAAGCATCAGCTACGAAGGCGTGCCAGACATCCGCATCATCGTGCTGATGGGCTACCCGGTGATGGCCATGCTGCGCCTGCCGACCCGTCAGTCCGGCGGCAAGGCCAACCTGCACCAGGGTGCCATCGGCGTCGGCGTAGACTTGGCCACCGGCCTGACCCTGCGCGGTACCTGGCTGAACAACATCATCACCAAACACCCCGACACCACCAACGCGGTGGATGGCGTGCAGTTGCCCAACTGGGACGGCTTCATGAAGCTCGCGGCAGGCTGCTATGAGCTATGCGGGCTGGGGTATATCGGCGTGGACATGGTGCTGGACCAGGAAAAAGGTCCGTTGATCCTGGAACTCAATGCCCGACCGGGGCTGAATATCCAGATCGCCAACGACTGCGGCCTGACCTTGCGTACCCACGCAGTGGAAGCACGACTGGAAGAGCTGAAGGCGGCCGGCGTGACGGAAACGCCGGAAGAACGAGTGAAGTTTGCGCAGGAGCTGTTTGGGCATATTCCGCCCGTGGAAGGCTGATCCGGCCTTCGAACTGTCTATCCCCGACATCCCCTCTAGGAGCAAATCCTACAGGGGACTACAATCCCCCTCCCCCCGCGCCATTGACTGATCCAACCCCGCATGTCGACCTGCTCCGTATACCCATTGCCCTACCGGGCCAACCCCGCCGAGTATTTTGCGGCGGTTCGCCACGCTCCCGGCGCGGTACTGCTCGACAGCGGCCGTCCGGCAGCCGAACGTGGGCGTTACGACCTGCTCAGCGCCTGGCCTGAAGCGACCTTGACGGTAGCGCCTGACGAAAGCGGCGCTGATTTCCTGCAACGTTTACGGGAAAACCTGACGCGATTGGGTGAAGCCGCAATCCCCGCCGGTTTGCAATTGCCGTTCGCCGGCGGCCTGATCGGCTACCTGAGCTACGACTTCGGTCGGCACCTGGAGCCCATGCCGCACCTTGCGGTGGATGACCTGCACCTGCCGGACGCGCGCTTCGGGCTGTACGCCTGGGCGCTGATCAGTGACCACCAGGCGCACACCAGCCAGCTTGTGTTTCATCCCACTCTGGCAGACAGCGAACGGCAACGGCTGATCGCGTTGTTCAGCCATTGCGCTGTCGACACAGCGGCAACGTTCACACTCCAGGGCCCGATGGCACCGGACCTCAGTGCCGAGGCCTACCGCCTGGCCATCGTGCGCATCCAGGACTACATCCAAGCTGGCGACTGCTATCAGGTCAATTTCGCCCAACGCTTTCGCGCGCCTTGCATCGGCGATCCGTGGGTGGCTTATTGCGCTCTGCGCGAAGCCTGCCCGACGCCGTTTTCGGGGTTCCAGAGCCTGCCGGACGATGGCGCGGTACTGAGCTTGTCGCCCGAGCGTTTCGTCAAAGTCAGCGAACGCCAGGTAGAAACCCGGCCGATCAAGGGCACGCGTCCGCGCGGGCTGACACCCAGCGAAGACGCCGCCAACGCCACCGAGCTCCTGGCCAGCGCCAAGGATCGTGCAGAAAACCTGATGATCGTCGACCTGCTGCGCAACGATCTGGGCCGCACCTGCCGCACTGGCTCGGTGAAGGTGCCAGAGTTGTTCAGCCTGGAAAGTTATCCCAACGTTCACCACCTGGTCAGCAGCGTCACCGGCGAATTGGCGATTGATAAGGACGCCCTGGACCTGATCGCCGGCAGCTTCCCCGGCGGCTCGATCACCGGCGCGCCGAAGATTCGCGCGATGCAGATTATTGACGAACTGGAACCGACCCGGCGAGGGCTGTACTGCGGCTCATTGTTGTACCTGGACGTGCGCGGGGAGATGGACAGCTCCATCGCCATTCGCAGCTTGTTGGTCAAGGATGGTCAGGTGTGTTGCTGGGGCGGTGGCGGGATTGTCGCCGACTCCGAGTGGCAGGCGGAGTATCAAGAGTCGATGACCAAGGTGCGGGTGTTGCTGGAAACCCTGGAAGGGCTGTAAATACCCTGTGGCGAGGGGGCTTGCCCCCTCGCCACAAAGAGCCCCTCGACACAAAATTGAAGCCTACAAAGTTCGTAGGTCTATTCGCTTCCCATCACCAGAGAATCACAGGCTCAACGGCCGATTCGACGCCTTGATGAATTCCCGCTTCAAATCCTCAAACGTATGCACCGCCGGAAACTGCGGGAACTCTCGAATCACATTCTCCGGTGCGTGAAACAGGATGCCCTGATCGGCCTCACCCAACATGGTGGTGTCGTTGTAGGAATCCCCGGCAGCAATCACGCGGTAGTACAGGCTCTTGAAGGCCAACACCGACTGACGCTTGGGATCTTTCTGACGCAGCTGGTAGCTCACCACCCGATCATTCTCGTCGGTAATCAACCGATGGCAGAGCAAGGTCGGGAAGCCCAACTGGCGCATCAGCGGCTGGGAAAACTCATAGAACGTATCTGACAGAATCACCACCTGGAAGCGCTCGCGCAGCCAGTTGACGAAGTCAATGGCGCCGTCCAGCGGCTTGAGGGTGGTGATCACTTCCTGGATGTCGGAGAGTTTGAGGCCGTGCTCGTCGAGAATCCGCAGGCGTTGCTTCATCAGCACGTCGTAGTCGGGAATGTCCCGGGTGGTGGCCCGCAGGGATTCAATACCGGTTTTTTCGGCGAAGGCGATCCAGATTTCCGGAACCAGTACCCCTTCCAGGTCGAGACAGGCAATTTCCACAAGACACTCCCATTGATATTATTAAGTTGAGCGAGCACAAAAAGGACTGCCGAACTCTAGCGATTCATGCTCGCCGCCGCAACGCAGAGCGGATTTTGTTACCATCGCCTCCTATAGAGCGCTCAGCGCCACTGACCTGTAGGAACCGTCCTGATGAACCAAGCCTTCGACGTCGCTGAACTCGCCGCGACTTATGCCAAAAAATCCGCCCAGGACATCCTCAAACTGGCGTTCAGCCAGTTCGGCGACGACTTGTGGATCTCTTTCAGCGGTGCCGAGGACGTGGTGCTGGTGGACATGGCCTGGAAGCTGAACAAAAACGTCAAGGTGTTCAGCCTCGACACCGGCCGCCTGCACCCGGAGACCTACCGGTTTATCGAGCAGGTGCGGGATTTCTACAAAATCGATATCGAATTGATCTCCCCGGACCAAAGCAAGCTGGAACCTTTCGTCAAGGAAAAGGGCCTGTTCAGCTTCTACAAGGACGGCCATGGTGAATGCTGCGGCGTGCGCAAGATCGAGCCGCTGCGACGCAAGCTCTCCAGCGTCAGCGCCTGGGCCACCGGCCAGCGCCGCGACCAGAGCCCCGGCACCCGCAGCCAAGTGGCCGCGCTGGAAGTCGACACGGCCTTCTCCACCCCGGAACGCACCCTGTACAAATTCAACCCGCTGGCACAAATGACCAGCGAGGAGATCTGGGGCTACATCCGCATGCTGGAATTACCGTACAACAGCCTGCACGAGCGCGGCTTTATCAGCATCGGCTGCGAGCCTTGCACCCGCCCGGTGTTGCCGAACCAGCACGAGCGCGAAGGCCGTTGGTGGTGGGAAGAAGCAACCCAAAAGGAATGCGGGTTGCACGCGGGGAATATCATCAGCAAGGGGTGAAACCCGCCTCACATTTGTGATGGTGCAAGCTTCAAGTTCGGGATCAGTCCAGAACGTTGTTCAGGACTTCATAAATGATCCCGGTGGCGATGGTCACCAGGATCAAGTCCGTACCGGCCTGCTGCCATTCGTAACCCTCGTAACGAGGCAAGCGCCCGAGCAGGCGCCCGTCGAGTTTTTTGGCAATGCCCGGCGGCAACGGCTTGCCACGGGCGAGGTTTTTCTGGATACCCGGCGGCAAGGAAGAACCACCCCGCCAATACTCCCGGCTATCTCCCAGAATCACTCGCACACCACCGATGTCAATCTGCGGCCCACCGTAATAGGCGTCACCACCCTTTTTACCTGCGCCCTGGCCCTGGTTACCCTTGTTGCCGTGGGCATTACCCTTGCCGTTACCGTTGCCCGGATCGGCCAGCAGCGCCGGGGAACCTGCGATCAACGCCAGACTGGTAAACACTAGCAACACGCGTGATTTGGACATGATCCGTCTCTCAAGTCGCAGGCCATATCGGCCTGTATCAGCTTAGAACAGAAGTGGACAACACGTTCTGGCAGTGGGCACCTCACACCGCGCTGAACCGCTGCCCCAGTTGCTGTTCGGCAAATTGCTCGATGATGAAGTCGACGAAGGCCCGGGTCTTGCCGGGCAGCAGTTTGTGTTCGGCGTAGTAGAGAGAGATGTTGCCGTCGTCGACGTACCAGTCCGGCAGGACTCGCTGCAACTCGCCGCTGTCGAGGAATGGCACCGCCATCGGCATGCTCACCAAGGCAATGCCAAGGCCTTGGGCGCTGGCGCAGCAGGCGGCTTCGGAGTCACTCATGGTCATTCGCGGCTTGAGCACCAATGGCCGGTGCTCGTGACTGCGACTGGTCAGTTGCCAGGAACGCACTCGCCCGGTTTGTGGCGAGCGAATCAGGATGCCGTTGCACCGTGCCAGGTCCTCGGGCGACAGTACCGGCAGGCGTCGCGACAGGTAATCCGGTGAGGCCACCAAAATCCGGTGAGCCGGGGTCAATTTGCGCGCGACCACCCCTTGAGGCAGGTCAAAACCACCGCCAATGGCGGCGTCGAAGCCTTGGCCGATCAGGTCCACCTGGCGATTGTCAAAATGCCAATCCGGGCTGATATCGGGAAAACGTTTCAGAAACTCCGCCAGCAACGGCATCACATAGCGGTTACCGAACACGGTGCCCATGCTGACCTTGAGCGTGCCCACCGGCCGTCCTTCGGCGCTGGCCAGGTTGGCCACGGCGTTTTGGATGATGGTGAGGCTGCTGCTGACCTCTTCCAGAAACAACTTGCCGGCTTCGGTCAGGGTCAAGCGCCGGGTGCTGCGCTGGAACAAGCGCACACCCAGGCGCGCTTCCAGCTTGGCAACGCTTTTGCCGACGGCAGCCGGGGTCAGGCTCAGGTGCCGGGCGGCTTCGGCAAAGCTGCCGCCTTCAGCGCTGCGCACGAAGCATTCGATACTGCCAAAGCTTTCCATATCATCACATTCTAAACTTTTGGTTTACACAGACTATAACAATCACGGGCTACCGAGGTAGGGTTGTGTGGTCGATACTCGGCGCCAACACCAAGGCAGCCCTGCCTTGAATAATTGGGAGATCGACATGACCACACAAAACCTCAGCGGCAAAGTCGCCTTGATCCAGGGCGGTTCCCGAGGCATCGGTGCCGCCATCGTCAAACGCCTCGCGGCGCAAGGCGCAGCAGTTGCCTTCACCTACGTCAGCTCTGCGGCCAAGGCCCAAGACTTGCAAAACAGCGTGATCAGCGACGGTGGCAAAGCCCTGGCGATACATGCTGACAGCGCCGATGCCGCAGCCATTCGCAATGCGGTCAGCGCTACCGTCGAAGCGTTCGGGCGCCTGGATATCCTGGTGAACAACGCCGGCGTACTGGCAGTGGGGCCGCTGGAAGACTTCAAACTGGAAGACTTTGACCAGACCCTGGCCATCAACGTGCGCAGCGTGTTTATCGCCACTCAGGAAGCAGCCAAGCATATGGGCGAAGGTGGCCGCATCATCAACATCGGCAGCACCAACGCCGAGCGCATGCCATTTTCCGGTGGTGGTCCGTATGCCATGAGCAAGGCGGCGCTGGTGGGCTTGACCAAAGGCCTGGCGCGGGACCTGGGGCCTCGGGGGATTACCATCAACAACGTGCAGCCGGGCCCGGTGGATACTGATATGAACCCGGCCAACGGTGATTTTGCCGAGAGCCTGATCGGGCTCATGGCGGTTGGGCGTTATGGCCGCGTAGAAGAGATTGCCAGTTTTGTGGCGTATCTGGTGGGGCCGGAAGCTGGGTATATCACTGGCGCGAGTTTGACGATTGACGGTGGGTTCAGTGCTTGATCGGTCTGAAATGCACTCTTTGATCTGACAGAGATCAGATGTGGGAGCTGGCTTGTTGGGTTGGGTTGGGTTGGGGACATATCCGTTTTTTGGTCAGGGCGGCTTGGGGTTACGCCCTTACGGCGTGTCACTTTGAAAAGCCCAAAGTAACCAAAGGCTCTTGCCCCACCACTCGGTGCCTCGCTGTGGCTCGGCATGCCTTCACTCCGGCATTGCTCCGTGGGCCGCCGCGATGGGCCATCCTTGGCCCAGCGCGGCTAAACCGGCGTCCTGCCGGTTTACCCACGGATCAATGCCTGCGTTCAGCCATCGTGGTTTAACGGGGCGCCTTAGATCAAGATCAAAAGCAAAAGCACGGCGGCCTGGTAGCCGACCTGAGTGGTGAGAAGCAAGAGCGGATTCACTGCCACCTGTAGGAGCGAGCTTGCTCGCGATGGTCGTTAACGATGACACGGGCATCCTGGATGAATGCGGTGCCCTAAGGTTTTTCACGAGCAAGAACTAGGCGTCCTCCTCGCTCCTACAGAAAAGCGGATGGCGCTGGCTCTTGATCTGCCTGCCAATAAAACCAGAGGCTGAACACAGGTGTTGTGCAGTGGGTAAACCAGCAAGGATGCCGGTTTACCCAGGTGGATCAGCGCAACGGCGGCAGGCCGTAAGCGGCAAGATCAAAGTCCGCCAGTTGGCGGATGATCTGGTCGGCGTGGTGGTACTTGCTGTCGGCCATGGCTTCATCCGGCACGGCGATGGCGGTCATGTTCGCGGCTTTGGCAGCGGTGACGCCGAAGGGCGAGTCTTCAAACACCAGGCAATCCTCGGGCGCTATGCCCAGACGGCGAGCGGCGGTGAGGAAGATGTCCGGCGCAGGTTTGGCGGCACCAACTTCTGGGTCGTCGGCGGTGACGATGGTGTCGAACAGGCTGAACCATTCCTTGTGCAGGGTGGTTTTGTGGCCAAAGGAATTACGCGATGAACTGGTGCCCACGGCAATCGGAATGTTGTGGGCCTTCAAGTGCCGCACCAGCGCTTCGGCGCCCGGCATGCCGAGGGCTTTGGGGAAGCGCGCGCTCATCAGCGGCTCGCGGATCACCAGGAATTCTGCGGGTGTAATCGGCAATTCCAGGGCCTTGACCACGTACTCAGCCAAGTCCTGGGCGCCACGCCCGATGATGTGCTGCTTGATACTCCAGTCATAGGTACGACCGTAGCGTTCGGCGATGATTTGCGTGACTTCGGTGTAGATGCCTTCAGTGTCCAGCAACAACCCGTCCATATCGAAAATCACGGCCTTGATCGGGCCGACAGCAGTACGCGGTGCGTTCATCACAACAGATCCGTTGGCAGGGACGTCGGCGCAGCAGCACGCCGCAGACGTTGAAGACTAAAAGGATTCAGCACAATAACGGCCGGGGTTGCCTGTAAGCAACCGTTAAGGATCTGCGACCAGAAAGGTAGCGGATGCCTGAAGTCACTACCTATCAGCTGGAACGCCATGGCTCGCTTATCTCAAGCGAGCACAAGCATCAAAACAACGCGGCGCTAATAACGGCGCAAGAGACAGACGATTATTTGATTTTCTTAACCTGACCTTCATCTTCCATCAGTGCGGCAAACTGCTTCCAGCTCAGGCGGTGTTTGTTGACACTATTACCAGCAGGCACCCATTCAATATTGCCCTTGCTGATCAGGATCTTCCCAAGCTTTGCGCCGTCAGCCTTGACCTCGACTTCAATATCTTTGCTCAGGACGACTTTCTGGTGAAAATTGACGCTAACTTCGTGAGCCATTGCGGCTTCCTTGTCTGATGATTGCTTCAACCACTGCTCGACGAGTAGCGGCCGGCGAACAATAATATCATATTGATATCATTCACTTGCACTCGCCTGATCCATGCCCTGCGTGATCGAATAATTGCACTGCAAACGGAACTCATGATGCTTTATCGCCTAGCCGCCGACAGCCTGGTGCTGTTTCACCTGTCCTTTATCCTGTTCGTGCTGTTTGGCGGACTGCTGGCCCTCAAGTGGCGCCCCGTCATCTGGCTGCACCTGCCCGCCGCCGCATGGGGCGTCGCCGTTGAAGTCTTCCACCTGCCCTGCCCGCTGACCCGCTGGGAAAACCTGTTCCGACACCTCGCCGGGCAAGACGGTTATGGCGGCGGTTTTATCGAGCACTACATCCTCACATTGATTTATCCCGCCGGGCTGACCCCGCAGATCCAGCTGGGCCTGGGAGCCCTAGTGTTGTTGATCAATATAGCGGTGTATGTGCGGTTGATCAGGCGTGTAGGCTGATGTCTCGGTGTGCTTCTTGGGCAGTCATGTCGCCCACAGTCGGTATCCACTCGGTTTTCAAACTCAGAAACTGACCGTTCGGCTGTTTTGCGCCGTGCATGGTTTGCCAATCTGGGCCTGAGGAGCTATTCATTCTGAGTGGGAGTTACTGTCACTGGGCCAGTATCTTTTTTTGATGTTGTTCTGGGATGGAATAGCTCTTCTTGGGGTCGGGTCTATGCAAAGCATTCGCTCAGTGAGTCGCCGGTTCGGTCGTGTGTACGACATCCTGTGGGTGATCGGTGGGCAGGCCGCGCAAAGCCTGGCCAGCTTTCTTACAGGTCTGGCACTCGGTCGATGGGTTTCGCAGGAGGCACTGGGGGCATATGCCTTGGGTTATACCTTCTGCTTTTTGATTATTTCCCTGGGCGATACGCTGATCGCCACCCCTTACACCTATTTTCGAGCGCGTCAGGAAGGTGAGCAGGCGCAACTGTTTCCGACGGCCTTGCTGGGTACGCTATTGCTGGGGCTGGTGGTTGCGCTGGGCCTGACGCTGTTTCATGTTCTCGGCACGGGAATACTGGCCGAGCTCTGGCCGGCCTTACCGGTTGCGGTTTGCTGTTTGGTGCTGCGCGAGTTTCTGCGTCGGCATTTCTATGTCATCGGCCGCTCTGTTTCGGCCTTGTTGCTTGACCTGCTCACGGCTGCTGGCCAACTGGTGTTGCTGGGCTGGCTGCTGGCCAGCGATCGACTGAACGCCAACAACGTTTTCTGGACCATCGGCGCAGTCTCCGGGATCGCATTTGTTGTGTTCCTGCCGATGGCACAAGAGCGCTTTGTGGCCATTGGCCCGGGGAAACTCTGCAAGAGCTTGCGTGAGTTTTTTGGCTATGGCGCCTGGCTGGTGGGTGGCGGACTTTGCCATGTGGCCAGTGTCCAATTGTATCCATGGCTGGCGCTGCTGGGTGGCGGACAAGGCCAGGCCGGGCTCTACGCCGCCTGTGTTGCGCTGACCAACCTGATCAATCCGCTGCTCATTGCCCTGACCAATTATTTTCGCCCACGTTTCATTGCGCACTATAAAGAGGCGCAGGGACGCGATTTTGTGGCGTATGTGTTCAGGCGTGCGTTGCTATTTCTGATTCCCTCTCTGGTGTTGTTACTGGTGGTCACCTTTGAAGGTGGCACATTGCTGCGTCAGCTGTATGGCGAACCCTTTACCGCAGGTGCTCCCGCGCTGGTATTCCTGGCCCTCGGCCTGTTAGCTGTCGCCTGTGCCGCGCCTGTGCAACTGGGCCTTCTGGCCCTTCGCGCTCCGGTCAGTAACGTGTTCTACCATGGCTCCATCCTGCTGGTACTGGTGGTTTTGGCTTACTTCTGGCGTGACCGTCTGTCACTTGTCACCCTGGCCCAGATATACCTTGGTTCAAATGTTGCCGGCCTTTTGATGTTGCTGGGATTACTGCAATTTTTTAAAAAAAATAACCATGGTGCAACTGGCGAATCAATAGCGAGCAGCTAAAGTTCAGAAGCGTTGGTGATGGTATTTTGATATTGAAGTGCCGCCCTTTGGTGTGGCAGTCAATGCAGTAGTAAGCGTGGTGACATGCCCCCGTTTGCGCAGTATCCAGAAGGGGCTTATGGCTGGGTCTAAAACGTTGAATTCTTAAACGGTCCTGTGATCGGGGAGATTCGGGTTATGCGCAAAATAGTCATTACAGGCGGGGCGGGCTTTGCTGGGTCGCATATTGTTGATGAGGTGTGTCGGCGTTTTCCGAGTTCGAAGGTAGTGGTCCTTGACAAGATGACGTATGCCGGGGATTTCAGGAATATCTCCCATCACGTTTTTTCCAATCGCGTCCAGTTGCTGGTTGGCGATGTGACAGATCTCGATTTGTGTCGGCGTGTCGTGAAAGGGGCCGATCTGGTCATTCACGCGGCTGCCGAAAGCCATGTCGACAACTCTTTTGGCAACTCCCTGGAGTTTACCCGGACCAATGTCCTCGGGACCCACAGCCTGGTGGAGGCTTGCCGTCAGGAAAAGGTAAAAAAGATCATTCATGTCAGCACCGACGAGGTTTACGGTCAGATCATGAGTGGTGCGGCGAGCGAGGATGAAGTCTTGCGCCCGACCAACCCCTACTCGTCGTCCAAGGCAGCGGCAGAGATGATTTTGCAAGGCTATGTCCAGTCCTATCACGAGCCCATCGTGATCATTCGAGCCAACAACCTCTACGGCATCCGCCAGTTCCCGGAAAAAATCATTCCGCGATTCATCAGCCACCTGTTGACCGAAAGACGCCTGCCCTTGCACGGAAATGGCAGCTATCGACGCCACTACCTCAGTGCCGTGGACTTCGCCGAAGCGGTGGTATTCGTTGCCGAGCACGGTGCGGTGGGCGAGGTCTACAACATCGGCACCACCGAGGAGTACACCAACCTGGAGGTAGCCGAGTTGATCAGCAACGCCTTTGGCAAGGACTCGTCCGAGTTGGTCGATTTTGTGCCGGATCGTCCTTTCAACGATGGCCGCTACTCGGTCTCGTGGGAAAAGCTCCAGGCCATGGGCTGGTCGCCACGGCACAGCCTGCATACAGACATCCCGCTGCTGGTCGATTGGTATCGTAACAATTTCGAGCGCTATTCGGAGTTGTTCGGGCCTGTACTCGTGCGTGAGCGGATGGAGCTTGAGAACGACACTTTTACTGCGCCGCTGGTTGAACAACGACCCGGTCCGTTCGGACCTCTCGACTCCTGATCTTCGTAGGCCATACCCGTAGTTTACGGGGCTGGGGAGGATGCAATGACAGTATCGGAACCGCTTCTGGGCGTAGCCCAGAAGGAGGGGGACACTTGTGCCCGAGCCCGGGGAAAACCGACGCGACGTTTCGAAGCGGCGGCCCTGGATGGTCTTGAGATCTTATTGGTGCGCCTGGCCCGGGCCTGTGGCGGGGCTCTGGCAACGTTGCTGCTGGCCAGCCAGTACTGGTTGCTCAACGGTGCTCACTGGCCTGGTGTCTGGCTGGTCGGGCTGGCTCTGGTGTGCAGCATGAGTTTGCTGCCGGTACGGGGTTACAAGGGTTTCGCCAAGCATGACGTTCGAGCACTGCGCATCGTCTATGCGGTGCTCGGCAGCGTGCTAGTGACGCTGTTTATCGTGCTGTTCATGTGGGTTGGCAACTTACCGCTGCTCCCGGCGGTGATGTACCTGGAGCTCACCCTGGCACTGGTGCTGTTGTGGCTACTCGCAGGGTGGGTCGTCGATAAACTGACGCGAGGCTGGGATCGCAAGGTGCGTCTGGTGATTGTCGGAGCCGGCGAACAGGGCGTGGCTATTTCGCGCTACATGACCGAGCACGAGTCGGGGATCGAGATTATCGGGTTCATCGATGATCGCCAGTCCCGGATCGATTGCAGCAACCTGCCGTTTCCAATGCTGGCCGGAGGCACCGCGCAACTTGAGCAATTGCCGGCGGACGTGGATGGAGTCGTCATCGCTCTACCCAATCAGGCCGGTGACCGGGTCAGCTCGCTGGCCACACGTCTGCGCGGACAACTGGGCAATGTCTATCTGGCGCCGGACGAGCCAGTGCTGGGGCACGCGTTCGTCAATCGGCCGACACAGGGTCCGGGCAATATGCTGTTGCTGGGGATGAATCCGCTGCCGATCGAAGCACGGCTGATCAAGCGTGTTTTCGATATCACCTTCGCTTTTTGTGTGCTGACACTGTTCCTGCCATTGGGTTTGATTATCGCGGCGCTAATCCGTCTCGAGTCGCCCGGCCCGGTGTTGTTTACCCAGAAACGCTACGGCTTGCGCAATTGCATGTTCGATATCTACAAATTCCGCAGTATGCGTTTTGACGCCGACTCCGCCAGCAAGGCCATCAACCTGACACAGCGCACGGACAGTCGGGTCACACGCGTGGGCAATTTCTTGCGGCGTACCAGCCTCGATGAGTTTCCGCAGTTTATAAATGTATTGCTCGGCCATATGTCGGTCATCGGCCCTCGACCGCACCCTCCCGGGGTCATGGCCGGCGATCGGACCTATGAAACCGTTATTGTGGATTTCGTCGAGCGTTATAAGGTGCGCCCCGGCATTACCGGCTGGGCCCAGGTCAATGGCCTGCGCGGCAACACGTTTACGGAAGAGTCACTGACCGAACGTTTTGTCTACGACGTGCAGTACATCGAGAACTGGTCGCCGGAACTGGACCTGTGGATCGTGTTCAAGACCATGTTCGGCGGTTTCGGAGGTGCTAATGCATTCTGATGACCAACAGGCCCTTGTCTCACTGGTCGAGCGCACCAGTATCGTGATTCTGACCCTCAATGCCGCCGAGCACTTGCGCGCATTGTTGCCTGCGCTGGCGGCATTGGAACATGCGCCCCAACGGGTGCTGTTTGTTGACTCGGCTTCGACCGACGAAACCGTCTCGTTGGTGCTGGGTAGCGGTTACAACGTCCAGAGCATCCAGCGCCGTGAGTTCGGGCACGGCAAGACCCGCAATCTGGCGGCGCAGCTATGTGCCGATAGCGACTACCTGGTGTACCTGACGCAGGATGCCTGCCCGCAGGGCAGCGACTGGCTGGCGCAATTACTGCAGCCTTTCGCCGACCCGCAGGTAGCGTTGGTGTATGGGCGTCAGCTGCCGCGTGTCGAGGCAACCGAGGCCGAACGTTTTGCCCGTGAGTTCAATTACCCGGCCCGCGCAGAGCGCACCACGCTGGCCGATATCGCTCATACCGGGATCAAGGCGGTGTTCTGCTCCAATTCTTTTGCCGCCTACCGGCGCGAGGCGTTGGAAAAAGTCGGCGGTTTTCCCGAGCACTTACCCCTGGGCGAAGACATGGCGGTTGCCGCGCGCTTGCTCAAAGGCGGCTACGCGCGGGTATACCAACCTGCGGCACGTGCGATTCACAGTCACGACTACAGCATTGTCCAGGAGCTCAAACGTTATTTCGATATCGGCACCCTGATCGCCATGGACAGCGAACTGAGCAGGGCCCGGCTGGCGGCGTCCGGCGAAGGCATGCGTTTTGTCAAAAGCGAGATTGCTGCCGCCCTGCAGCGCAAGCAGCCGCTGGCGTTGGTGCCAATTCTATTGCGAACCGCCGGGAAGTATTTCGGCTACTCACTGGGCGAACGCTATCACCTGTTGCCGCTCGGTTGGCGGCGCCGGTTGAGCATGCACTCGTTCTTCTGGGATCAGCCATGAGCATCGTCGTCGTTGGCAGCACCAGCCTGATTTCCCGTGCCTTGCAGGAGCGCCCGGAGACCGCAGGCTGGCACTTCATCGGTCACCGCCAGGCACTGGACGAGGATGCCTGGCCGGGCAACGTGCGCGTGGTGCTCAACCTGGCCTACAACCCGGCATTGCGCAATGGCTACGACCCGGCACTGGATTTCGAGCTGGCCCTGGCCAGGCGCGTGGAGCGCTTGCCGGATGTGCATTACATCATGGCCAGCTCGCGGATGGTCTATGGCCCCGCCGGCGGCGACGGGCGCTTGCACGAGGAGCGAGTTCCCAACCCGGTGAACCCTTATGGCGTAGGCAAGGTGCTCACTGAAAATGCCTTGTCGCAGCTACTCGGGCAGCGGCTGACCATTGTGCGACTGAGCAATATCTTTGGTTACGAGCTGGACGATAGCCGGCGAAATTTTTTCGCCATGGTCTTGCGCAGTTTGTTCATAAGCCAACGGATCGTGTTCGACATGAGCCCCTTCGTCGAGCGCGACTTCCTCCCGGTGGAAGTGCTGGCGCGCTGGCTGGTGCGAGTGATTGAGGCCCCGGTGCCGGGCATCTTCAACCTGGGTGCCGGTTTTGGCACGCCGACCGGGCGTATTGCGCAATGGTTAATGGAAGGTTTCGGGGGTGGCGAGTTGTTGGTCAACGACATGCGTGAAGTCGACGCGTTCTGGCTGGACATGCAGGCGGCAGAACGCGCGTTCGGTATCTCGGGGGCCAAACCGGACTGGCTGAAAACCCATTGTCATGTCCTGGGGGCACGTCTGCGTCAGGAGCACCGACTGTTGAAGGAGCATCGCGGATGAAGTCCCTGACTGTTTCCATCGTCAATTACCGCACGGCACAGTTGGTGAACGAGTGCATTGATTCGCTCAAGGCGTTCCCTGCGACCCTGGCTCAGACCAGCATCGTAGTGGTCGATAACGCCTCGGGCGATGACAGTGTGGCGCAGATTGCCAGCCGGCACCCGGATGTCCGGCTGATCGCGTCGGCGCAGAACCTGGGGTTTGGAGGGGGTAATAACCTCGTACTCCGGGGCCTTCAGAGTCACTACGTGTTGCTGCTCAACAGCGATGCACAGGTTGAGGCCGGTACGCTCGACAGCCTGCTGCGGGTGCTCGAAGCTCAACCTGAAGTCGGTGCGGTGAGTGCCCGGGTGGTTAATGCCAGCGACGGTGCCGACCAGGACTTCCCGTGCCGCTTCCCGACACTGCCGGAAATGCTTCGGCGGTTGTACGGCGGCCCGCAGTTTCCGGCCAATGGCCAGGAAGTGCCGCTGGAACTGGAACGCCTGCACGGTGCCTGCATGATGATACGAGGCGAACTGCTGGGCAGCGTCGGCCTGTTCGATGAAGGCTTCTTCATGTACGACGAAGATGTCGACTGGTGTGTGCGGGCACGAAACCAGGGCTGGCGCTTGCTGTTGGTGCCCGCAAGTCGTGTGTTGCACCATGGTGGCAGTTCGTCCGGGCGCGCGCCCAGTGGTCATCGCCCTGGCGCCCTGAGCGAAACCGCATTGCGCATGCGCTATGAGCTGCGTCGCAGTCGCTATCGCCTGTACCGCAAACACCGTTCGACAGGAGAGGTGCTGGTTCTGAAGCTGCTGACCGATACGGTCATGTTGCTGGCCAGCGTTCGAGCCTTGCTGGTCGGTTTACTGCGACCTGGACGGCGCGACGAGGCCTTGGCGCTGCTGCGGGCCAACGTGCGTGTCATCTCGATCAATCCGTTTCGCATCGAGGTGCCATTGCATGGCGTCTGAACCCTTGGCCCCATTGGAAATACATGAGCGCGTGCAGGCCCCCGGGGTGGTTTTGGCCGTTGTCCTGGGTTTGGCGGTATCGCTGCTGACGGTGTATATGCCGCTCGCCGGCATCGGCGCCGCGCTGGCAATCGGCGCCAGCCTGCTTTTGAGCAAGCAACCCAAGTTGCTGTTGCTGGCATTCGTGATCAGCCTGGCGATTCCGATCCAGAAAACCCTCGGTGGCATTCCGCTGAATGCTGCCGATGCCATCATCGTGGTCTGGTGCGTACTCTGGCTATTCATGCTGCAACGCCAGGATGGCCCGCGACTGGGGCGTATCCAGGTGCCTTTTCTGATCTGGGCGATCCTGCCTTTCGTGGTCGCGGTGTTTCTCGCCCAGCTGGGTTCGACCAACCCAGGGTCGAGCATCAAGCAATCACTGCGCGTCGTTGAATGGTTTGTGGTGCTGCCGGTGTTGCTGATGGTGTTTCGTCCGGCCGAGCACTTCTGGCGTTTCATCGCCGTGACCCTGATTTGCGTATCGAGCTTTTTTGCCATTGATGGGCTGGTGGAGGCCGCCACTAATGGCCACACCATCACCGGCATGCTTGGTATTCCGGTGCCTGGGCCCACTGGAGATGAACCGCAGATTCGCCATACCTACGACGTGTCGGGCCGTGCCGGCAGCTCATTCGGTGGCGCTCAGGGCCTGGCCATGTACCTGGTGATGATGATGAACATTGCCATTGCCCATTTGTTTTGCTCGCGCACGACTTATCTGCGCTGGCTGTCGTTGATCGGCATCGGTATCAGTATTGCCGGATTGATCGCCGCCGATTCGCGCGGCGGTCTGCTCGGGGGGGTGGGATCGTTGCTGGCGATCGGCCTGGTGCTGCGCCCAGGCCTGTGGAAACCGCTGTTGCTGATCGCCATTGTCGCGTTGGTTGCCTTGCCGCTCGGACTGGGGCTGTGGCCCAGCTGGGATGGCACGATCACCGGCCTGATTCCCGGCCGTGCGGACGCGGTGATCGATCGCTTGATCATCTGGAGCGTGGCCCTCGATGTCTGGTTCGACAACCCACTGTTCGGGGTTGGCCTGGGTAATTTCCGCGACGAGTTCTTCACCCGCGGCGTGACGCTGAATGTCGAGCTGGGCTATCAGTCGCTGCACGCCCACAACACTTACGTGGAAATCCTCGTCGACACAGGGTTGATCGGACTGCTCAGTTATCTGTCGTTCATTGTCGTTGTGTTGCGTCAGTTGCTGCGTCGCTGGCGGCGCGGCGGGCAGGAGTCGGCGGATATATTTGCCCTCGCCGCAGTCGGCACCCTGACGGCCTACTGCATGTTCGCCATGGTCGACATGCTACTGCTGCAAAACATGCATTTCACCCTGGTGTTGCTGTTAACGCTTGGCCTGACCGATTCGTCGTCACCTGCCCTGGGCCTGACCGCGCGCAATGTCGCTGAGGTGAAAGCATGAGAGTCCTTTTACTGGTGCAAGAGTTATCCATCGGCGGGCTACCCAACTATGCCCTGGACCTGGCCCGGGCGTTGATTGCTTGCGGTGACCAGGTTGTGCTGGCGCATCAAGGCGTGTCGGTGCCGGCGCATTTGGATAGTCAGGGGGTCGAGATCATCTCGCTGGCGGGTGCCGGGTCTGCGTTTGCGGCAGTGGAGCAACTACGGGCCTGGAGCCCGGATGTGATCCATGTGCATCTGTGCAGCGATGTCGCCTTGCTCGAAGCATTGGTCTCAAGCGGGCTGGCGTTGGTGCGCTCCTTTCATGACTACACCTCCATGTGCCTGCGCCGCGGTCGGCGGCGTTTTGCGGGGGACCGTTGCGCGCGTGCGCTCGGTTGGTCGTGTGCATTGTACGGCTGCGTGATAGGCCCACCGGCGGCCGGTGGGCGTGTTCCACGGCTGATGGACCTGCCAGGCAAGCTCCACGAACGTACGCTTTATCAGGGGTTCGATGCCGCGGTTGTGGGCAGTCAGCATATGCGACGAGTCTTGCTCAGCAATGGCTTTGCTGCCGAGCGTTTGTCCGTGGTGCCGTATTTCAGCCGCTTCGATCACATCGCGCAAGACGAGCCGGCCTATGGCAAGGCCCCGGGGCTGGCAACCGGAGATCGCCCGGTGCGGTTGCTGTTTACCGGCCAAGCGGTCAAGGGCAAGGGGCTCGAGGTGCTGATTCGTGCACTCGCGCGGGTGCACGGCAATTGGCGGTTGACGGCGATCTCCAGTGGTCCGCGGTTGTTGCCGGCCAAGGTGTTGGCCGATCGCCATGGCCTGAGCGAGAGAATCGAGTTCATCGAGTGGCTGACACCGCAAAAGCTGGCTACGTACTACCAGGATGCCGATCTGTTCGTTTTACCTTCCGTGTGGGACGACCCTGGTCCCTTGGTGGGTATTGAGGCCATGTCGTTCGAGACACCGGTACTGGCGTTCCCGGTAGGGGGCATTCCCGACTACGTCCAGGACGGTGAAACCGGGCTGCTGGCAGCACAGGTCAGTGCCAGGGCGCTTGCGGCAGGACTGCAGCGAGCCCTGGACAACCCGAGCGACTTGACCCGGCTCGGGCGTGCGGCACGCGCTCATGTTGTTTGTGCGCATAGCCGCGATGGCCATATCGACACACTGCGTCGCCTTTACCTGAGTTGCAGCAAGCGTGTCGCTGCGCAATCAGAGCAATTGATCACATTGCAGGAGCTTGGTTGATGAAGACATTCTTCAAAAGACGGGTGCGTCCATGAACGCCGTACTGCGGCAGTTTGCCGGCTTTTACAGCAAAGCCATCGCACGCTGGGAGGTGCAGCGTGGCGAGTTGCTCAGCGTTCAACGCCTACGCGGCTTCGCGGTACTGATGGTACTGGTCTATCACGCAGAAGACATTGCCCGCAAGCTGCCGGCGCTGGCGGACTTTCACAGTACCTATGCCTTGCGCTTCGGCTACTCGGCACCAGATCTGTTCTTCGTCATCAGTGGTTTCATCATGACCTACGTGACGGTCAATAGCCGGTTTCAGCCAAAACGCTGGTTGCTCGGCCGGTTTTTCCGAATCGTGCCGATGTATTTTCTCTTCACCAGCCTGGTCATGCTGCTCTGGTTGTACAACCCGCAGATGACCATGGGCTCGGGCAGCCATGACTGGGCGAGTGTTATCCAATCCTTGTTGATGCTGCCCCAGGCCGACCTCCCATTACTGTTCATTGGCTGGACGCTCGAGCATGAACTAGTGTTCTACACGATAGTGTTCCTGGTGGCATGTTTCCTGAAGATGGACGCGTTGTTCTGGGTGATGCTCGCACTTTCGGTGCTCGCGCTGGGTAAATGGACACTGATTCACTACACAGGGATCGAGCTTTGGGACTATCACCTGTTCTCCCTCTACATCATTCAATTCACCCTCGGTGTCTGGGTCTTTCGCATTCGCGAACGGGCCAGCAGCTGGGGCGTCATGCTGCCTGCAGTGGTCGGGTGTGCGCTGCTGCTGATCGGCGGGATGTTCGCCGAGTCGGGGCTGATCAATCAAGAGCAACCCGTGCGGGTCCTGGCCTTCGGCGGAGCCTACGCGGCGTTCCTGCTGGCGGGATTGAACTGGGAGCTGAAGAACCGCAGCGCCGGCATCGTGCCGCAACGACGCGACGCGATGGTGCTGATTGGTGACGCGTCCTATGCGATCTACCTGACCCACCCATTCGTACTGGCCAGCTACGGCAAGTTGTTCCTGATGGTCAGCGTTTCACCGCTCGCCAGTGTCGGCCTGGCGGTGTTGGCGGGTATCTCGACGATCGTAGTGGGATATGCGGTGCACGTCTTGCTGGAAAAACCTGTGATCGAGATAGGCAAGCGATTAACCCGAGCCTTTGCCTGAGCACTGAAGGAAGGACCTATTCATGAATGCAATCAGTCGTCCAATTGTGTTGATGCCGGAGATCGTAGATGCCCGGCTGACGCTCCCCATGCAGGATTTGATGGCCCGAGTGTTACGTGATGCGCAGTCGAACACCTTGACCCAATTGATGATCGTTGGTGTCACCCGCAAGGTCGGTGCGTCCTTTATCACCCAGCAGGCGGCCAGCCAGCTGTCGATGGCGTTCGGCAGTGTGCTGGTGATTGAGGTCAGCGCCACTGCAGATGAAGCGGAAATGCTCGCAGGTGATATCGGTCGGTTGCGTGTGCCGGATCATTCGGCGGTGCAGATAAATCTGTCGACCAGCAGTTGCCTGAAACTTTTCGGTCTGGGAGGGAGCACCTCTCATGGCTCGTTGAGTGAGCGCCTGCATGAACATTTCGATCTAGTGCTGTGGGACATGCCATCGCCGACTTTCGCGCCCGTCGCGATCGTCGCCGCCAAGAGCATGAACGGCATCATCCTGGTTGCGCAGGCCAACAAAACCCGGCACCAGTCAGCCAGTTATGTCAGTCAGCGTCTTCAGGAAAGCGGTGGCAAGGTACTTGGGGTTGTGCTCAACCGTACGCTCAATTTCATTCCCAGTTGGCTTTATCGCTGGCTTTGAGCAGGCAGGCACGGCATCCGCTATTCACCAGGGGAGTAATAAAAATAAATGGCGATCATGGAATGGTTGGGGACAGGCAAAAGGGTGCTCGCATCGCTGTTGGTGCTGGGTGGGTTGTTAACCGGCTGCTCGACGATTGAAACGCAACAAATGCCAAGTGCCGACGGCTTGCCGCTATTGGGCGCTGACGGGATCGTGCCAGGGTTGCAGTACCGGATTCGTCCGGGGGACGACCTGGATATCAAGTTTTACGTTGCCAAGGACTACAACGAGCAGGTGCCGGTTCGTCCGGATGGCTATATCACCATGCAGCGGGTCGATGACATCAAGGCCGCTGGGCTGACGCCCAATGAGCTGCGCGAAGAGATCAGACGTCGCTATCTGGGCCTCGTCAACGATCCCAGCGTCTCGGTGATCGTCAAATCTTTCAAGGGCTTTCGCGCCTACATCGGTGGCGAAGTGGCGGTACCGCAGGTGGTACCCATGGACGGTGGCATCACGGTCATGCAAGCCATTTATCGTGCCGGTGGTTTCCGCCCGACCGCGCACCCACAATCGATCGTACTCATTCGCAAGATGCCGGACGGGCGCCCAGTGCCTTATCACCTGGACCTGAGTGACCAGGCGATCGCGCAGGGCAAATCCGACCTGGGCGTGGCGCTCAGTCCTTACGACGTGATCTACGTGCCGCGTTCGCCGATCGCCAATGCCAACCTGTGGGTCCAGCAATACGTCACCGACCTGGTGCTGTTCAAAGGCATACAGTTTGGTTTCTCGGTCAATCGCAACTACAACAAGGGCGATTCTTCCGATGGCTCCTTCTGATCGAAGCGGGTGGCGTCAGTGCCTGGTGCTGATAGTGCTGTTGGGCGCAATGCTGGCGCAGTTGGCCCAGGCAGCCGCACCCGTGCTGGGGATCAACGCGATGTGGGGCAGTGGTGACCCGGAGCAACTGCGCGAGCGCTTCAAGAAAGCCAAAAGCCTGGGCGTCACCCACGTGCGGATCGACTGGGAGTGGCGCCTGGCAGAGCCGCAGCGCGGCACGTATCAGTGGGACAAGCTCGACAACCTGGTACGGGTAGCTTCCGAGGAAGGCATTGAGTTATTGCCCATCGTTCACTACGCCCCGGCCTGGGCTCTGGTTGACAAGACCAAGGCTGGGGATGTTTTCGAGTTGGCGCCGAGCGAGGACGCCTACCAGGACTTCGGTCGTTTCGTCAGTGCCTGTATCGAGCGCTACGGCCCACAGGGCAATGCCCCACAAGGGTTGAAGCCCATCGGCTATTGGCAGATATGGAACGAGCCCAACGTCAAACAGTTCTGGGGGCCCAAACCCGACGCCGAAGCGTTTGTGGCGATGATGCAGGTGGTCAATAAGGAAACCGAACGGCTGCGTGAGCGGGTCAAGATTGTCCATGCCGGTATCTCGCGAGCCGACATCGAGTACCTGTGGGAGCTCTGGGATAACGACAAGGATTACGGCAGGACCTTCGACATCCTTGCCGTGCATCCCTATGTCTTCGACATGACGGAAGGTGTTCGCGAGCCGGATGCCATGGACAAGAACGAGCCGAAAACTGCGGCACTGGGCTTTATCGGCAGCACCGACGATCCGGCCTTTCTCGGCAAGGTATTCAACCTGCAGTTGTTCATGAATCTCAAGGGCGCAAAGGACAAGCCGATCTGGATCACCGAAACAGGCTACGTGGTGGCCGATCATAAACTCGGCGTCACTGAAGCCGAGCAGGCCAGGCGGATGGTCGCGACCCTGGATTACATCAACCATCACCTCACTCAAGCACCCTTCGGCGAGGGCAATCAAGCGTTGCCGGCCAATGTTCAGCGGGTGTACTGGTTCTCCCTGGAAGACTACCCGTCACCCGATGGGCTGGGCAATTTCGGACTGTTCCGTGCCGACGGCAGCGAACGTCCAGCCGCTGAAATCTTTCGTCATTTGAAACAATAAGAGGCTGTGGCCATGACCATACGGGACGTGCTCAATATTCTGTTCAAACGGCGTTATGTAGTGCTCGGGTTTTTCCTGGCAGCACTGGTCGGCGGCTTTGCCGGGCTGAAACTGTTTCCGGCGACTTATGAGTCGACCGCGCGTCTGCTGGTACGCATTGGTCAGGAAGATCTCTATGTGCCGACACTGAGCAGCACCCAGTTCCGCGCCCCTATGATGTCTGTGGTGCGTGAGGAGCAGCTTCACTCCGAAGCGGGCATCCTCACCAGCGAGAACCTCTCTGAACAGGTTGTCGATGAGGTCACGCCGCAAAAACTGTTCCCTGGCATTGATGTCGAGCATCCCTGGTATACGCCCAAGGGTGTGGTCCAGGGCCTGACCCAGATGTACAGCGCGATTGAAGGCTACTTCTTTCCACAGTCGGCCGACCGCAGCCTGCGTAGCCGGGCAGTGAGCCGGATGCAGAAGGATCTCTCGGCGGAGCCGGTGAAAAGCTCCAATATCATCGAAGTGTCCTTGCGCAACAAGTCGGCAGAGGCGGCTGCGCTTGGGGTCAACACCTTGGTCAAACGCTATCTGGTGGAGCGGGTTCGCATCTACCAGCGTGAGAAAACCAGCTTTATTTCCAGCCAGCTGGATGAACTGGAGTCGCAGATCAAGACGACCGAGCGTGGCCTAAGCAGCTTGCGCAGCGAAAGGCAGGTGGTCGATGTCGATTTGCAGCGCAACATGCAAATAGACAAACTCAAGGATGCACGCAAGAACATCGATACCACCCAAGTGATGATCGACCAGACCGAGCGCCAGAACGAGGTGCTGCGCCAGCAATTGAACAATGTACCGCGCACCACCGAACTCACTGGGGCGCAGAGCTCGAACAGTTTTGCCCTGAGCGAGTTGAGCAAGCAACTCACCGACCTCAAGCGCACGGAAGCCGAGACCATTTCCCGGCTCTCGGAAAACGATCCGAAAGTTGTCCCACTGCGTCAGGAAATTGCCGTGGTCGAGCAGCAAATCAGTTCGCAGAAGGGGCAGCGCTATGCCTCTTCCGAGCGCGGCATCAACCCCCTCAACGCTCGGCTACGCGATGACC
Organism: Pseudomonas sp. C321; assembly: GCF_055407105.1. Classification (NCBI taxonomy): domain Bacteria; kingdom Pseudomonadati; phylum Pseudomonadota; class Gammaproteobacteria; order Pseudomonadales; family Pseudomonadaceae; genus Pseudomonas; species Pseudomonas sp. C321. Next base: position 180,896 of record NZ_JBUZRB010000001.1, read on the forward strand.
TGATGCGCAATGAGTCCGCTCTGGCCGGTTACCGTCAGGCACTGGCGACCCTGACCCAGCAGGAGAAACTGGATATCGAGCGGCTCAACGAACTCAATGGGATCGAAGCGCAATTCAAAGAGATGGAGCAGAAGCTTGGCGTGTTGCGCGCCAGTCGCAAGTTGTACCTGGAACGGTTTGAGGAGACCCGCTTTCTCAGTCAGCAAGCCGAAGCCCAGATCGGTAACGTTTCTGTGGTCAATTGGGCCTCGGTGAACAATCGCCCGGTCAGCCCCAAGCTCTGGCTGGTACTGGTCGGTGTGCTAGTGGGTGGTCTGCTCGGTGGCATTGGCCTGGCTTTCGTTTTCGAAATCCTGGATGACAGCCTTAAGTCCGAGTCCGATGTGCAGCGATATCTCGGCTTGACGGTGATCGCCAAGGTGCCGCAACTGGGTTGACACGGTTGTGCACGAACGCCCCGTTGTTCCTCGAGTCACGGGGAGTTTTGCCCGCTTGGTGTTGATGACGCCGAGAACCGTTAACGGCTTCGCTCACAAAAAATGCCCCCACTCCTAGTTTAGATGTGGGGGCATTTTTTACATAAGTGGCGTTATTCGTAACGCGCGGGCTTACTTCTGCAGCCGCTTCGGCAGCAGCACCCCGCCAGAGTTGGTCGACTCGGCCGCCTTGCCCAAATGGTACTCGGCGTATTGGTCGTTACCGTCACGGCGGTCGAACAACCCCAGCAACTGCCAGCCCTCATGCAACAGCTCTTGGGCTTGCGCTTGCGTGGTCACCATCTTCAAAACCTTAGTGTCTTCAATCGCCATCGGTGCCGCTCCTTGTTGAGTGAGCGCCCAGTGTAGGCCCGGAGCCCAGTAGCGACTTCATATTGATATGAAGGCGGGCGCGCCGGGGCGCCTTTCTGTTCGTTACGCGCTTTATTGAAAGGCTTGTAATAGCTGATAGCAAAAAAAGCCTACCAACAGAAAACCGGCAGTTAACCCGGTGAGCACCGAGGGAATTAAAAAAACCCACCACACTCGCTGTGAACGGATCTGAAACTTCTTCGTTGATGCGAGGAACATTTGGAGAAGATTAGGCCCTCTCATGCTTTCAATCATCGCGTTTGTTCTGGCCATATGAATACTGCCCCAGATCATCTTGACGATTTCCCATGAGATAAAAAGCACGAGCGAAAGCAAACCGAGGAGGCCACAAAGCGCGTACAACTTTGGTGGCAGCTTCGGTGCCAACGTGGTCCAAAATCCAAAAAATCCCGCGTAACCCGCAACAAGAATGAGGTTCGTATAATTGGTAGCACCAGCCATCTGCTTCTCATTCAGTTGCATCAACAAATCAGCATCTTTATCTCTTTCGAGGTGAAGCTGAAATTGTTTCAACTCCTGAATCTCCTTCGCGTGCGCATTCACGACCTCGCTTGCCTGCTCGTTCCATTGCTGCTGATTCATTCTGCGCCGCTCCGTTGGAAAGTTGGTACAGCAAGATCTACTGGCGGCCTATTGCAGCCAATGCAAAGCGCAAATATGCACCGCCCCAGCCTGGTGTTAAACCACCCTCCGGTCCCATATTGGTCCCATATGGCCTTTTTTCAGACGCCAAAAACCACAAACCCCCGACTTTCTCTAGGAAAGTCAGGGGTTTGTGTTTACTTAATGTGGCGGTGAAGGAGAGATTCGAACTCTCGATACAATTTCTTGTATACACACTTTCCAGGCGTGCTCCTTAAGCCACTCGGACACTTCACCGTATCTCGTCAAACTCATTCAGTCTGTCGAGGCGCGCTAATGTAGTCGAAAGCTTTTCTGATGGCAAAGGTTTTTTTCAGAATTTTCATGCGCTTAGACGGTTATACCGTTCCAGGCGTATTAGGCGCCGTACTCACCAAGGCGATTGTGCCATTCTCAGGCACAGGCAACGCCTGCCTAGAGTCGCTGCTGCGCCCTGCCGAAGGCTGCTCGCGGGCGGGCATGGGGGAAAAGCCTGACTGGCCAGTCAGTCACAGCGCTTTACCAGGGCGAGCGCGGTGAGTAACGTCTGCTGCCTGCACTTCTATTACATGTATTACAAAGGAATCGCGTCATGAGTGAGTTGATTGCCTACCACCTCGAAGACGGTATCGCGACCCTGACCTTGAGCAACGGCAAGGTCAATGCCATTTCACCTGCAGTGGTCAGTGCCTTTAATGAAGCGCTGGATCAGGCCGAGAAAGATCGGGCAGTGGTGATCATCACGGGTCAGCCGGGGATTCTGTCGGGTGGTTACGATTTAAAAGTGATGACCGCCGGCCCCAAGGAGGCGGTCAGCCTGGTGACGTCGGGCTCGACCCTGGCTCGTCGCCTGTTGTCGCACCCTTTCCCGGTGATTGTCGCTTGCCCTGGGCACGCGGTGGCCAAGGGCGCGTTTCTGTTGTTGTCGGCGGATTATCGGATTGGTGTGGAAGGACCATTCAGCATTGGCCTGAATGAAGTGATGATCGGCATGACCATGCACCATGCCGGGATCGAGTTGGCGCGCGATCGTCTGCGCAAGTCGGCGTTTCATCGCTCGGTGATCAATGCCGAGATGTTCAACCCGCAAGACGCTTTGAGTGCCGGCTTCCTCGACAAGGTGGTGGCGCCCGAAGAACTGCAGGCGGCGGCGTTGGAAGCGGCGCGTCAGTTGAAGAAAATCAATATGAACGCCCATAAGCACACCAAGCTGAAAGTGCGCAAGGCGCTGCTGGAAGCGCTGGATAGCGCGATCATTCAAGATCAGGAGCACTTGGGTTAAGTCGACAACCCATGCATTACTAGAAGCCCGACCTTGAGTCGGGCTTTTTCTTACACTCGACTCTGAAAAGAGCCACAACCGCTCTAAACAGTGTCTGTCACCGAATGTTGAAACATGCGCTTAAACATCGCCCATCTCCTACCTCTACAGGGGTAATTGCCGAATACAGTGCACGTCCGTACACTGCGCCACCTTTTGTCCCAATGGGCCGTGTCGATGCTTTACTTTGTACGCATGTTATTGATGAGCCTGCATTTTATCGTTGCGGGCGTGCTGGGCGTGCTGCTGGGGATTTGCCGGCCGTTCAACCCGGACAATAGCCGTCTTTGTGCACGCCTTTATGCGTTGCCTGCGATGTGGATTTTGCGCTTGCGGGTCAAGGCCCAGGTTGACTCGCTGCGAGACAAACCCAACAGCTGCGTGATCATCGCCAACCATCAGTCCAACTATGATTTGTTCGTGTTCGGTAACGTGGTGCCCTACCGCACCGTGTGTATCGGCAAGAAGAGCTTGAAATGGGTGCCGCTGTTCGGGCAGTTGTTCTGGCTGGCGGGCAATGTGTTGATTGATCGGAGCAATGCCCTCAAGGCGCGGCGTTCGATGCTCACCACCACCCATACGTTGCAGCACGAAGACACCTCGATATGGGTGTTCCCGGAAGGTACGCGCAACCTCGGCGAAACCCTGCTGGCGTTCAAGAAAGGTGCGTTCCAGATGGCGATTGCCGCTGGCGTGCCCATTGTGCCGGTGTGCGTCAGTACCTATGTGAAGCAGATGAAGCTCAATCGCTGGGACAGTGGTGATGTGCTGATTCGTTCATTGCCGCCCATTCCTACGGCCGGACTGACGATAGATGACATGCCCCGGCTGATGGAGGAATGTCGGGCGCAGATGGTGGTGTGTATTGCAGCAATGGATCAACAGCTGCAAACAACCTGACCCCGCTGGCGCCCTGTTCAAGCTAAGCTGCCCGCAGCCATCCAAATAAAGAAGCGATCAGCACTATGGGTAGAGTTGTTGCCGCCGCCGTCTACAGCGCCGGGAAGAAAGTCACTAACATCACCCTCGACGAAGGCGCTGCCTGGGCCGCCAAGCCTGACCATTTTGTCTGGATTGGCCTCGAAGAGCCCAACGCTCAGGAGTTGGCCAATCTGCAACGCCAGTTCAACCTGCATGAACTGGCCATCGAAGATGCCCTGGAAAAACACAGCCGGCCCAAGCTGGAAACCTTCGGCGATGCGCTGTTTATCGTGACCTACTCGCCAGTTCGCCATGAAGGCAAGCTGGAGTTTATCGAAACCCATATCTTTGCCGGCAACGGGTACATCATCACTGCCCGCAATGGCCACTCGGCGTCCTACGGTTACGTGCGCCAACGCTGTGAGGCGCGTCCATTGTTGCTGGAGCACGGGGAAGACTTCGTACTCTACGCGCTGCTGGATTTTGTCACCGAGAACTACCAGCCAGTCAGCGAAGCAATTCATGCCGAAATCGATGAACTGGAGCGCAACGTGCTGTGCAATTCCCTGAGTGAGCGGGATGTCCAGCATCTCCACGGGCTGCGCCGCGATGTGCTGCGACTACGCCGCTATGTGGCGCCGATGGTGGAGATCAGTGAGGAACTGCAGAAGCTGAGCTTTCCGTTTATCGACAAGAACATGCGCCCGTATTTTCGCGATGTGCAGATTCACGTCACGCGGCAGATGGAAGACCTGGCGACCCTGCGGGATATCGCCAGCCAGACCATTGAGATCGGGGTGTTGCTGGAAGCGTCTCGCCAGAGCGTGGTGCAGCGCAAGTTTGCCGCCTGGGCGGCGATCCTGGCGTTCCCCACGGCGGTGGCCGGGATCTATGGGATGAACTTCCAGAACATGCCGGAGCTGCAATGGCATTACGGTTATTTTGGCGTGTTGGGGTTTATCGCGACGGGTTGCATCGGGTTGTGGGTAAGCTTCAAGCGTTCGGGGTGGTTGTAAGTCACCCCGCAGACTTATTGATCAGGCAACCTGCGGTTTGTGCGCAACAAACCGCATCATCCACTCCGCCACGGTGACGCCGTGGTGGTCATGCTCCAGGCTGGCCATACCTTTCTGATAGACCTGTTCGCCCAGGTGTAGCTGGCGGATATCCAACAGTGCCCGCGAGTAATCGTGGATAAACTCAGGATGGCCCTGGAAGCACAACACCTGGTCATTGATGTGATAGGCGGCAAACGGACAGAAATCACTGGACGCGATTACCGTGGCGTTTTCCGGTAGCGCCGTGACCTGATCCTGGTGGCTGATCAACAGTGTCAGTTCTTCCACCACCGGACTCATCCACGGAGCCTTGGCAGCCAGTTTGTAGTTGTGAATACCCACGCCCCAACCCTGGGTCGCCCGCTCGCTCTTGCCGCCCAGCAGCAGCGCCAGCAGTTGATGCCCGAAGCAGATACCCAGCAATTTGTCGCCACGTTCATAGCGCTTCAGCAGGTACGTCCTGAGGGTTTCGATCCACGGATCGGTGGCAAAAGAGTCGGCCTTGCTGCCCGTCACCAGGTACGCATCGAATACCTGATCATCGGCCGGATAATCGCCCTGCATTACGTTGTAGACGGTGAACTCAGCGGCAATCGGCTGCTGGGAGAACAGGCGCTGAAACATCTGCCCGTAACCTTGATATTGATCGACCAGTTCCGGACGCAGGATATCGGTTTCCAGAATGCAGACGCGTAGCGACATAAAAAATACCTGACACGGTGATGGGAATAATGCACACGCAAGAAGCCTGCCTTGAAATACCCCAGCAAGGCAAGCCCTAGCCTATGTCACTTTACCTCGCTGCAGTCAGAACGTCGCACCCTGCGCCGCTTTTTCCAGCAACAAGGCCGGCGGCGAAAACCGCTCGCCATATTGCTCGGCCAGGTAACGCGCCCGCGCAACAAAGTCGTTCAGGCCATATTGATTAATGAACTGCAATGCCCCGCCACTCCAGGCCGCAAAACCAATACCAAAAATCGAACCTACGTTGGCATCGGCAGTGGACATCAACACGCCCTCCTCCACACACCGCACTGTTTCGATGGCCTGGATAAACAGCAGTCGGTCCCGTACATCCTGGGGCGAAATCTGCTGGCTGGTTTTCTCAAAACGACTTTTCAGCTCCGGCCACAAATGCTTTTGCCCTCCGCTGGGGTATTCGTAGAAACCGCCGCCGGCTGCCTTGCCAGGCCGTTTGTATTCATTGAGCAACAGATCAATCACGGCGAACGCCGGATGCTGAGGCATTGCTTTACCTTCGGCCTGCAAGTCCTTGGCCGTCTGCTGACGGATATGGCTCATCAGACTGAGGGAAACTTCGTCGGAGATCGCGAGCGGGCCAATGGGCATGCCGGCCTTGCGCGCCTCAGTCTCGATCATCGGCGCGGCCACGCCTTCACCGAGCATGGTGATGCCTTCGTTGGTGAAGGTGCCAAATACACGTGAGGTAAAGAAGCCGCGACTGTCGTTGACCACGATCGGGGTTTTCTTGATCTGCAGTACGAAATCGAAACCTCGGGCCAGGGTTTCGTCGCTGGTATTGGCGCCCTTGATGATCTCCACCAGGGGCATTTTTTCCACCGGGCTGAAGAAGTGCAAACCGATGAACTTGCCCTGGTCCGGCACCGCTTTGGCCAAGCCACCGATGGGCAAGGTAGACGTATTTGAGGCGATCACCGCGTCGGCACCGACAACGCGTTGCGCGGCGGCCGAGACCTTGGCCTTGAGGTCTCGGTCTTCAAATACCGCTTCAATGACCAGGTCGCAGCCGGCAAGGTCGGCATCGAGCTCTGCAGGATGAATCCGCGCCAGCGTGCTTTCTCGCTGCTCGGCCGTCAGTTGCCCACGGCTGACCTTCTTGTCCAGCAGCGCTGCAGAATGAGCCTTGCCCTTCTCTGCTGCAGCCAGGGTGACGTCTTTAAGCACCACCTCGATCCCGGCACAAGCGCTGGCGTAGGCGATCCCCGCGCCCATCATCCCGGCGCCGAGTATGCCGACCTTGCGTGTGACGTATGGAGCGAAGCCTTGTGGTCGCGAACCGCCAGCGTTGATTTCATTGAGCTGGAACCAGAAGGTGCCGATCATGTTTTTCGCCACCTGGCCAGTGGTCAGCTCCGTGAAGTAACGGGTCTCGATCAACTGCGCGGTGTCGAAATCAACCTGGGCGCCCTCCACGGCGGCGCAGAGAATTTTCTCCGGAGCCGGGAAACAACCATTGGTTTTGCTGCGCAGAATCGATGGGGCGATGGCGAGCATTTGCGCGACTTTCGGGTTAGATGGCGTACCGCCGGGGATCTGGTAGCCGCTGACGTCCCAACGCTGTTTGGCCGTCGGGTTGGCGAGTATCCAGGCCCGAGACTTAGCCAGCAGCTCGTCGAGATCCGTCGCCAGCTCGTCGATCAATCCAGCTTGCAAGGCCTGTTGCGGCGTGACTTTTTTGCCCTCCAGCAAGTAGGGAAAAGCTTTCTCCAAGCCCAGCATGCGCACCATCCGCACCACTGCGCCACCGCCCGGCAGCAGGCCGAGGGTGACTTCCGGCAAGCCGATCTGCACCGACTTGTGGTCAAGCGCCACGCGGTGCTGGCACGCCAGACAAATTTCCCAGCCACCGCCAAGGGCCGCGCCGTTGATGGCCGCCACCACTGGTTTGCCAAGAGTCTCCAGGGTGCGCAGTTGCGCCTTCAACCCCAGGACCATGTCGTAGAAGGCCTTGGCGTGGGGCTTTTCAACCTTGATCAATTCATTGAGGTCGCCGCCGGCGAAGAAGGTCTTTTTCGCCGAGGTAATGATCACTCCGGCAATCGAATCCTTTTCCGCTTCCAGGCGCGCGACGGTGGCGGCCATGGCGTCGCGGTACACCGCATTCATGGTGTTGGCACTCTGGCCCGGCATGTCCATGGTCAGCACCACAATCTGGTCCTGGCCTTTTTCGTAACGAATGGCATCGGTCATGACAAATTCCTTAGGCTCAGAGGCGTTCGATAATGGTGGCGATACCCATGCCGCCGCCCACGCACAGGGTGGCCAGGCCATAACGCTGCTGGCGCACCTCCAGTTCGTCGAGCAGGGTGCCGAGGATCGCGCAACCCGTCGCGCCCAGAGGATGGCCCATGGCGATGGAGCCGCCGTTAACGTTGACCCGCGCGGCGTCGATGCCCATGTCCTTGATGAACTTGAGCACCACCGAGGCAAAGGCTTCGTTGACCTCAAAGAGGTCGATGTCTTCAACCCGCAAGCCGGCCTTGGCCAGGGCTTTGCGGGTGGCAGGCGCTGGGCCGGTGAGCATGATGGTCGGATCGGTGCTGGTCACCGCCGTGGCGACGATTCGCGCTCGTGGTTGTAGGCCCAATTCGCGCCCCTTGGCTTCGGAACCGATTAGCATCAACGCAGCACCGTCAACGATTCCGGAGCTGTTGCCCGGTGTGTGCACATGGTTGATGCGTTCCACATGGCTGTAGACCCGCAACGCGGTGGCGTCGAAACCCATCTGGCCCATCATTTCGAAACTGGGCTTGAGCTTGCCCAGGCCCTCCAGGGTGGAGTCGGCGCGGATGAACTCGTCCTGATCCAGCAGCACGATGCCGTTTTGGTCCTGCACCGCGATCAGCGATTTTTTGAATGACCCGTCCGAACGCGCCCTCGCCGCTTTCTGCTGGGAGTGCAAGGCAAAGCCGTCGACATCCTCGCGGCTGAAGCCTTCCAGGGTCGCTATCAGGTCAGCACCGATGCCTTGAGGCGTGAAGTGGCTGTGCAAGTTGGTTTGCGGGTCCAGCACCCAGGCGCCACCGTCGCTGCCCATGGGCACACGAGACATGGACTCAACGCCGCCGACCACCACCAGGTCTTCGAAACCGGAGCGCACTTTCATCGCCCCGAGGTTGACCGCTTCCAGGCCGGACGCACAAAAACGGTTGATCTGCACACCTGCGACGCTGACGTCCCAGTCAGCCACCAGCGCGGCGGTCTTGGCGATGTCCGCGCCCTGGTCCCCCACCGGAGTGACGCAGCCGAGGACGATGTCATCCACCTGCCGAGTGTCGAGGCCTGTGCGCTGCTGCAGCGCCGCCAGCAGCCCGGCCACCAGGTTCACCGGTTTGACGCTGTGTAAGGCGCCATCGGCCTTGCCTTTGCCCCGGGGCGTGCGTATCGCATCAAAGATCAAAGCTTGGGTCATGACGTCCTCGAACCGCTGTGCAATGAAGCTCTCAAAGACGAGAGCCGACCGTGCTCTTACCTTAGGCGCAGAAGCGCTGTATTCAATGACCGAAGCGCTCATTGACCTTGACGCGCATGCTCAGACGAACGGTAGGAGGCTAATGGAAACCCCTGATTAATCGTTTTAGCTGTCTAGCCAAGGGGCTGCCGCCGAGCTGGCAATATGCCTCATGCATTTTTTAGAGGATTTTCATATCGATTGATATTAAAGGGATCTAAGCCACGGACAACGAGGGCTCTAAGGTTGAATTTGTAGGAGCTTCAAGAGGTGGCTGCCGGGTTTTGCTGGGGCACCTGTAAAAAAAGCGACATGTTCGACCTTCATAGTGAAATGTACCGGCACGCATTTGACGCTCAGGAATAACAACAAAAGGCAGTCAGCCATGTTCAAACAATCGAAAGTACGTCAGGCGGGACTCATTCTTTTCGCCACCACTCTGATTCTGATTTTGCCCAATCTGACCAAGATCATTGGGTGACTGATTCATTCTCCACCTGTGCCAATACAGCACCAGGCATGCAGCCTTTGGCAGCACCTACCGGGAAATTGCGTACAGCTGTCCCGTCGTAGGGGCTGTCTTTTTGCGTACTGATTGTTTGTGGTTTTCCGGTATCGTTAGCCACGGTTTCGGCCTTGATAAGTCAGGCCGATTGACAGTGAGCTATCGCGGGCCAGCCCTTGAAATACATCATCGCCTTCTTGACCCTGCTGCTGGCCTTGCCTGCCTCTGCTGCGCAGTTGACCATCGAGTTGGATCACACCAGCAAAATCTGGCAAACCGCTGATTTGCTCAAACACCCGGCTGCGCAAACGGTACAGATTGTCGATGACGTTTCCTACAAGCGCACCATGACCTATCGCGCGGTTCCGCTGGCGGTTCTGCTACCGGGTATACGGCCTGAAAACCATCTGCAAGCGGTGGCCTTCGATGGCTTTGCCGCGGAGCTGACAGCGGCTCCCCTGCTTGAAAAAACCGGCAGCCGGGCCTGGCTGGCGGTGGAAGACCCGGCTCACCCGTGGCCGCCGCTGGCGACTGGCAAACCTGGCGCCGGACCGTTTTATCTGGTCTGGACTGACCCGCAAGCGGGCCATATCAGCCCCGAGCAATGGCCGTTTCAGATCGGCGGGATCAAACAGCTGAAGACGGTTGCCGAACGCTTCCCGGCGTTGTTGCCAGATCCCAAGCTGGCGGCGGATGACCCGATCAACCGAGGGTTTGCGCTGTTTCAGAAAAACTGCCTGGCCTGCCATCGGCTCAATGGTGCCGGCGATGCCCAGGTCGGGCCAGACCTGAATATCCCCTACAACCCGACCGAGTACTTCAGCGGTGATTTCCTCAAGCGCTACATTCGTGATCCACAGAGCATGAGGCATTGGCCCCAGGCGAAGATGCCGGCGTTTGCGGCCAGTGTGTTGCCAGACAGAGAGCTGGATTTACTGGTGGGGTATTTGAAGCATATGGCGGGGCGTAAGCAGCAGCCTTGAGGTGACTGGAAAGACCTAATCGCACGCATGTTAACGACAAGAACCGCCGCAGTTGTCGAGCCCCAGTGAGGCTACGTCGGCCGCACCACCGTCATCAGATCAGCCTCGCTAAAGCTCGACAGCTTCTACGAAAAATAGCGGAGCTGCACGATGTGTAAATACCTATGCTCATTGTAAGCAAGCCTGCGATAGCAGGCTAAACCCTACTGCTGCTGCACCGAAATCGCCGGCATTGGCGCCACAAACACCTTGGCATGCATCTGCTCATGGCCTCCGCCGCGCCGCATGCCGCGTACCGGGCAGGCATCCAGGTAGTCCAACCCCACCGCCAGCTTCAAATGCCGCTCCGGCCGGGCCAACTGGTTGGTCACGTCAAAGCTGTACCAGGCGCCATCCAGCCAGGCTTCGGCCCAGGCGTGACTGGCCAGGTGCTCGCTGTCTTCACTGTACAAATATCCCGACACATACCGCGCCGGAACCCTCAGGCTACGAGCGCAGGCCAGGAAAGCGTGGGTGTGGTCCTGGCAAACTCCCGCACGACCGGCGAAGGCCTGGGCGGCACAGGTGTCGACTTCGGTGGCGCCCGGCGAGTAGGTCATGTACTGGTTGAGGGCATGCATCAGGTCGATCAAAGCGCTGCGATCCCGACGCTTTTGGCACTGCTTTTCGGCAAAGCTGCGCAGCGCTTCGTCAGGTTCCGTCAAGCGGGTGCAACGCAGGAACGGAAACGCCGACTGGCTCTCATGCTCGGCCTCGCGTAACTCGTCGATATCCACCTGGCCACGGGCGCCGATGATGATGGCTTCGTGGGGCTCATCCAGGGTCAGTACATGCAGGATATTGCCGAACGGGTCCAATTGCGCCCGCACCGGGCGCGGCAGGTCCAGTTGCCAGCTGAGTACATGCTGACGCTCGCTGTCGTGGGGCGTCAGGCGCAGGTACTGGATGCTGGCGCGTACCTGGTCTTCGTAGTGGTAGGTAGTTTCGTGGCTGATGGAGAGTCTCATGCCGCCTCCAGGTAGGAACTGTGAATAGCGTTACCCAACTGGCGCACCAGCGGGATGAAGTCGGTCAGCCAGGCGTGCAGGCCTTCCTCCAGGATTTCGTCGATCGCAGTAAAGCGCAGGCGTGCGTCCATCTCGGCGGCCAAGCGCTGGGCCGGACGACCGTTGATACCCGGCAGGCTGGCGAGGACCTGATCGATCTCCTCGCTGCAAGCCCGTAGCGAACGCGGAACGTCGGCCCGCAACAGCAGCAACTCAGCCACCTGCCGGGCACCCGGCGCATCGCGGTAAATCTCGGTGTAGGCCTCGAACGACGACAAGGCCCGCAGCAGCGCACTCCACTGGTAGTAGGCGTGGGCGGTGCCATCGATGACGACTTCGGCCTGATCACCGGCCATTTCATAACGGGCGTCCAGCAAGCGCAGGGTGTTGTCAGCCCGTTCGATAAAGGTGCCCAGGCGAATAAAACGAAAAGCGTCGTTACGCATGATGGTGCCGTAGGTGGCACCGCGAAACAGGTGGGAACGCTCCTTGACCCACTCGCAGAAACGGCTCATGCCATAGCGGCTCAAGCCCTGCTGGGCAATACCGCGAATCTCCAGCCAGGTGGCGTTGATGTTTTCCCACATGTCAGCGGTGATTCGCCCACGCACGGCATGGGCGCTGGCCCGGGCGGCACCGAGGCAGCTGTAGATACTCGCCGGGTTCGCGGCATCCAGGGCAAAAAAGTGCAGCAGGCGCTCGGCATGCAGTTCGCCGTGGCGCTCGCGATAATCGTCCAGGGTGCCGGTGATCAACAGCGGCATCGCCAGTTCGTGCAGGCCATCGCCGCGCCCATCCTGGGGCATCAGCGACAGCGAATAACTGACATCAAGCATCCGCGCGAGGTTTTCCGCGCGCTCCAGATAGCGTGACATCCAATACAAATCCGAGGCAGTTCGACTCAACATGGCATCAATCCTCAACCACCCAGGTGTCTTTGGTGCCGCCGCCCTGGGACGAGTTGACTACCAGCGAGCCTTCACGCAGCGCCACACGGGTTAGGCCGCCAGGTACCACGCGGGTTTCCTTGCCAGACAGCACGAACGGACGCAGGTCGATATGCCGGGGCGCAATGCCGTTTTCGACAAAGGTCGGGCAGGTGGACAGGCACAAGGTCGGCTGGGCGATATAAGCGTGGGGTTTAGCCTTGATCCGCGCGCGGAAGGCTTCGATCTCTGCAGCGCTGGAGGTCGGGCCTACCAGCATGCCGTAGCCGCCGGAGCCTTGGGTTTCCTTGACTACCAGCTCAGGCAGGTTGGCCAGCACGTAGGACAATTCATCAGGTTTACGGCACTGGAAGGTCGGAACATTCTTCAGGATCGGCTCTTCATCCAAATAGAAACGGATCATGTCGGTAACAAAGGGGTACACCGACTTGTCATCCGCCACCCCAGTACCAATGGCGTTGGCCAGCACCACATTGCCCGAGCGGTAGGCCGCCAGCAGGCCCGGTACGCCGAGCATGGAGTCAGGGTTGAAAGCCAGGGGGTCGAGAAAGGCGTCGTCGAGACGGCGATAGATCACGTCCACGGCTTTCGGCCCGTCGGTGGTGCGCATGAAAACACGGTCATCGCGCACAAACAGATCGGCGCCTTCCACCAACTCGACGCCCATTTCCCGTGCCAGGAATGCATGTTCGAAGAACGCACTATTGAAGCGTCCCGGTGTGAGCACCACAACACTGGGGTTATCCAGCGGGCTGGAGCTTTTAAGGGTGTCGAGCAACAGGTTTGGATAATGATCTATCGGGGCAATACGCTGGGCGGCGAACAGTTCAGGGAACAGGCGCATCATCATCTTGCGGTCTTCGAGCATGTAGCTGACGCCGCTGGGGGTGCGCAGGTTGTCTTCGAGAACGTAGTAGGTGCCGTCGCCATCCCGTACCAGGTCGACCCCGGAGATGTGGGAATAGATATCACGGTGCAGGTCCAGGCCTTGCATCGCCAACTGATATTGCTCGTTGGCCAGAACTTGTTCGGCGGGAATAATCCCGGCCTTGATGATCCGTTGTTCGTGGTACAGGTCGGCGAGAAACATGTTCAGCGCCTTGACCCGCTGGATGCAGCCGCGCTCGACAATCCGCCATTCACTGGCAGGAATGCTGCGGGGAATGGTATCGAAGGGAATCAGGCGCTCGGTGCCCTGCTCGTCACCGTACAGGGTGAAGGTGATTCCGGCGCGGTGAAACAGCAGATCGGCTTCGCGCCGGCGCTGGGCCAGCAGCTCCGTCGGGGTTTCGGCCAACCAGCGGGCGAATTCGCGGTAATGAGGGCGAACCAGCCCTGCCCCGTCGTACATCTCATCATAATAAGTGCGGATCATGCCGAACTCCTTGTCACCCAGACGCAAGGGACCATCGCAAGACCCGTGCCAGCGGCATAAACACTTAAATATCAATCAGTTGGGTAGAGCTATTAGTCACGCCGCACCGTCCCGGTGCAGCAAATGATCCAGCGTCGCCCGCCGTGCCTCATTGCGAAGCGAGCTTTGCCTATCACCAGCATAGCCAGAGTTGATTTCACTGCCTGATAAACACTGGGGATAATCGCCCCCACACGCTGAACAGGACACGTCCTACAGCTTCACCCATTGCCTCGCCGGTAACTTGGTACCTCATGTACCGACCGGCTCCCCTTCATGCCCGGTCTTCCCTTTTGGCCACCCTGCCCGGGTGGCCTTTTTTTGTGCAGGATATTTCCGAGAATGGCTTGAGGGTTTTCCGGGAGCAGAAACAAAATCGGCCGACCCAAAGGTCAGCCGATACGCTGTGTTGTTCATAAGCTACATGGGCAACCCACGAACCTCCTGTTTCACGCCCCATCCTTCGATGATCCCGCCCAAGGGCTCGACCACCGCCTCAAAGTCTTGCTCAAAGTCTCCTATGCCGTCGTAGGTAGCGAACATTACTTTGCTCAGTTCCAGGTACCCGGCACCGTCATCCCGCACGCTGACCTGGGCATTGAGGGATTCCCCACGAAATCGACCCGCAGCCCTGCGCGCATGTTCCTCATCCGGGAAAATGGCGTAAAACTCGATGGGGTGGAAACGTGAAAAATCAAAGCCGCCCTCTTTCATGCGGCGCAACACGTTGGTGCTGATGTCTTCTTGATAAGCTGTGCTCATGAAACGTCCTCCTAAAACCGATGGATAGACTTTCCGTACTTCCCAAAACCCGCACTCGAATGGCGCGGGTGATACGGCAATGGTTTCACCGCTGGGAGATAAGCATGTAGCTGACAAGACCAGACCTTAGCGATTCATTCGCTGATCTCCCTTGCAGAGTAGCGCGAAGCTATCACCTCCACCAGAGGGTCGTGTGTGATGTACAGGGAATGTTCAGGCAACAGGGGTAATGCTGAGGATTTGAATACTGTTCTGGGTTTTCAGGCTTTTGACCGTTGGCTCGTTGGTGCGGCCTTCCAGGTCATTGAGATCCAGTTCAGCAGCCACCGGCAGCAATTTGGCACGGATCATCCGTGCAGCCTCTTCGGTACTGGGTTTCTGTTCGCAGTCGAACAGTTCCACGGATTGATCGCCATGATCATCAACGAAGGTAATTTGCCACTTTTGCATCAGTGCCTCCTCGATAAAACCCATGGATGGGTTTACAGACATCTGGACCTTGAGGGTTTGGCAATCGTTCCACTCAAGCAGGAGGCACCTGATCGGCCGCGCTTACTTTTCGGCGCTGTCTTTGAGGGCTTTCAAGGTGTTGAACGGCGCGTCCACCACGAACTTGTTGGCCAGCCACGACGGCACGCTGCCGCCTGGCTCGGTGTGGACCTGGTAGGTTACTTCGGTCTGGTCGGCGCCTTTAGGCACCAGCTTCCAGAAGCCTTCGACCTGGGCCACACGCACATAACCCTTCTCTACCGGGAGGTAGGTAGGCACTTCCAGCAGCTTGCGGGTCACGCTACCGTCTGCGTCCTTGGTGGTGGTGATCTGCAAGATCGAGTCACGGTCTGTCACCGGGAACGGTGCCTTGAACTGCGTGTAGGTCCAGCTCTTGTCGCCTTCCTGCTTGAGCAGTTTTTGCGACTTGCATTCATGAATCCACTTACAGGCCCCTACCGCGTCGTCCTGCAAAGCCTGCACCTTGGCCAATGGCGCCTTGATCACGGTCACACCACGATAAGCCTTGTACTTGGACCCGGCCACCTCACTCAAGGACACCTTGATACCGTCTTCATCCTTGGCAGTCTGCCAATCTTCGGCCTGGGCAGTGGCAGCAAACAAAACAGTAAAACCGCACAACACAGCCAGTCGTTTCAGCGAACCCATTGTTGTATTCCTTATTGTTGAAGTTGCGACATTGAAATGCCCACTAAGCCGCCGTCATCTGCTCCCACCAGCCAATCAGTCTGATTGCATCTTCCTGGCTGCTGCCACAGACCTCCAGATCCGCCTGAAACGCACTGCACACCGCAGGCCGCTCTGGCTGGCCGAACAATTGGCACAACTGTTCGACAGACAGATGCAGGCAGCGTTCGCCCGCAGGTTTGCCGTGGGGCATCCCCGGTAAAGGTGAGCTGATGGAGGGGGCAATGCAGCAAGCGCCACAGCCTTCACGGCATTTCATGACAAGCGGTCCTCGACGGCAAAGTGTTGATGGCCGGGCTAGAGTACGCCCTTAAACAGCCGTTTTAAAATGGTCCAACAGGGGTTTTTCGCACAAAACAAAAGTGACTGACCAGTCTGCGACAGAAGATCAGCGATTCGCGTCACCTTGGCGGGAATAGTTTATTGCTTGAACTCGAAATCCAGCGCCGCACCTTCCACGTCCCGGCGCTCTTCGTTACGCAGCTGTAGCATCATTTCATTGCTCAGCAGGCGGCCGTTGATCTGGAACGCGCTGTTGTCGACAGGTTTCTCACCAAACATCGGCGGGAGCAGCGGCACGCTTTTCGGCTGTGGCAAGGTGCCAAGGGGCTGCAGGCGCCTGACCATGTCCTGCGGCAAGCGCAAGTCCAGATGGGCTGGCGGCAGTTTAGTCTGGGCCACTTCGTGGGCCGACTTGGATTTGCTGGCGACCGGTGCACGTTTCTTCACGGCAGCAGCTTTTTTGGGCTGGACTGTTTTTTTCGCGGGCACAGGCTTTGGTTCGGCATTCGCTGCCACAACAGGCTCACTGACGGGAGCAGCCAGCACCGGCGCGGCGTTACACAGACTCAGCAGGC
Source organism: Pseudomonas sp. C321 (assembly GCF_055407105.1). Lineage (NCBI taxonomy): Bacteria > Pseudomonadati > Pseudomonadota > Gammaproteobacteria > Pseudomonadales > Pseudomonadaceae > Pseudomonas > Pseudomonas sp. C321. Next base: position 197,610 of record NZ_JBUZRB010000001.1, read on the forward strand.
AGATCAACAACGCGGCAGGAAAAGTAGGATTCATATCGCCAACAGCTTTAACGGCAGAGGGCCATATGCTCGCTTGTTGAGTGCAGCATGACAAGCGTGGTGATTAACCTGTGGCCCTTTGCGCGGTTCAAAAACCGCTCGCCGCCTCCTGGCACAACTGGTTCGCCAGCATTCCCAGGGTCATCAATGCCCGTTCAGCCTCGCGATTCCACGGCGTACCGCAATTTAGGCGGATACAGTGGTTGAACTGTTCCGTATTACTGAAAATAAGCCCCGGTGCAATGCTGATGCCCTGTTGCAGCGCACGCACGTGCAGTTCCTGAGTATTGACCCGCCCAGGCAAACTGACCCACAGGATAAATCCGCCGCTCGGACGACTCATCTGCGTACCCTCGGGGAAATACTGCTGCACCGCCAGTTGAAAGGCACTGAGGTTCTTGCGGTATTCCTGACGAATGTAGCGCAGATGACGGTCGTAACCGCCGTTCTCCAGGTACGCCGCCGCGCCCATCTGGGTGACGCTGCACGCCGAATGGGTGCTGAACATTTGCAACCGTTGGATTTCCTGCTGGTACTTGCCGGCGATCATCCAGCCGATGCGTATGCCGGGGGACAGGGTCTTGGAGAAACTGGAACAGTAGATCACTCGGTCCAGGCGATCGTAGGCTTTGAGGGCCTTGGTGCGGCCCAGCTCAAACATCAACTCGCCATAGATATCGTCTTCGACAACCTGGATATCGAAGTCCGAGGCCAGGCGCAGCAACTGCTTCTGCCGCTCTTCCGGCATGGTACCGCCCAAGGGATTGCTCAGGCGCGTGGTCAGCACCAAGGCCTTGATCGACCATTGGTTGGCCGCCAGTTGCAGAGCTTCCAGGCTCATGCCGGTGGCCGGGTCGCTAGGGATCTCGATGACCTTGAGCCCCAGCAAGTCCGCCAGTTGCAGCAAGCCGTAATAGGTCGGCGACTCGGTGGCAATCAGGTCGCCGGGCCGCGTCAGCACCCGCAGGGACATCTGCAGGGCATCAACGCAGCCGTGGGTGATCACCACCTCGGAAGGATCGACCACTACGCCGGCATCACGCATACGGATCGCCACTTGTCGGCGCAACGGTTCAAAACCGGGGCTGAACATGTAGCTGAAGGCCCGCGGGCTCTGAAAGCGTGTGACCTTAGCCAGTTGCTGGTGCAGCGCCCGTACTGGCAGGTAATCGACACTTGGCACGGCCGCGCCCAACGGGAACACGCCTTCGCGACGGGACTCCACCAGCACTTGCTGGATGATGCTGCTACGGGTGACTAACCCAGGACGCTCAACCCGAGCGATGTCCGGCGTTGGCGCAGTGAGGGCCGGGGTCTGGTGCACGTAATACCCGGATTGCGGCCGTGCACGGATCAAGCCCTGGTCTTCCAGGTTGGCGTAGGCCTGCAACACGGTGGCATGGCTGACGTTGAGCTGGGAGCTCATCTTGCGTACCGACGGCACGCGCTCACCCGGTTGATAGACACCACGTCGGATATCCTCAGCAAGTTGCTGAGCGATACGTTGGTAAAGCAGGAGGTTGGTCATGACGCAGCACTCAATTTCACGGGTATTTTATTTTTGTGTGAAACATACCGGCACAGTTTAGAAGTGTACGGGGACAGTTGCGAGAATAGTCGAGCGCAGGCGCCAGTGATAGAAAAAACTGTATGGGTTGCGAACTGAATCTCAGGCATGAAAAGCCCGATCAGGGATCGGGTTTCAAGTTGCCCATCAAAACTGTAGGAGCGAGCTCGCGCCTACAACGGATCTTCAACTACGGGCAGCGCCGAGTTGGCCTTTTTCATCGGAGAAGACGATTTCAACGCGACGGTTCTGCGCACGGCCACGCTCCGAGGCGTTCACTTCGACCGGATACTGGTCGCCATAGCCTTCCACCTGGACCCGTTTTTCATCGACCCCCAGGTCTACCAGCACATCGGCCACCGCCTGGGCACGATCCCGGGACAGCTTGAGGTTTTCATGCTCGCCACCGGTACTGTCGGTGTAGCCCTCGATCCGCACCACGCGCTTGGGATTGAGTTGCAGGAACTGGACGATTTTCAGCACGGTGCGGTTCGCCGAGTTTTTCAGTTCCGCTTCACCGGTGTCGAACAGCACATCACCGAGGGTCATCACCAGCCCGCGATCGGTCTGGGTGGTGGCCAGGCTGACGATCTGCTCCTCCAGCCACTTGCCCTGCTGCTGCACGCTGAGCAGCTTGGCCTCGCGCAAGGCCAGTTGCAGGCGCTGGCGCTCCAGTTCGAGCTTGGCACCACGCTCTTCGTTGAGTACCTGCTCGGTATGTTCCCGGGCAATCGCGCTGTAGCGCTGGCTCAGGTAAGCGTAATGCACCACGTCGGCACCGCTGCCCCAATAGGTGGACAAACGGTCAGCACGGGCCAGAGACTCACCGGCACGAATCACGTCCTTGGGGGCGATGCGCAGCACGTTGGTGTCTTCCTTGACCTTCTGGAAGTCATTACCGGCCTGTTGCAGGACAACCTCACTGCTGGGATGGCTGGCACACCCACCCAGCGCCGCGCTGCCCAGCAGCAGCACACAGCAACCACGAATCATCGGGTTCATTGGGCGTCTCCCAGCTGTTTGCGCAGGCGGGTGATGCGCGTGTTGAGCACATCCAACTCCTCCTGGCTCTTCTGGGTCAGCACCTGCGCTTCTGCCAGACGGGCGTCCAACTCGGCCTGTTCAGCCTGCATGCGGGCATCCTTGAAGGATTCATCAGCCATTTCGGCCTTCGCCTGGGCGAACTTGCCCTCGGCCAGTTTCAACTCAGGCACGTCATCGGCGACGGCACCTACGGCAGTGGCTTGTTCCAGGGCTTGCTGGGTCAGACGCATTTGTTCATTCGGCGCAGGATCTGCGGCACATCCCGCCAGGGCTACAACGGCGAGGGCCGCGAAAAGAGGTCGAATATTCACTAAAAATCCCTACTTTGTTGGGGTTCCGACGGGTTGCCGCAATTGCGCCTTCCAGCGCTCAAGATTGCGCTGCAGAGCGGCCTCCGTCAGACCGGACGCGGGCAATTCTGTCATCTTTTTGGCGAGCTGTCCGCGTAACCACGGATCATTGCAGGCCGAGTTGTGGGAAATGGCGAGGAACAGACCGGGCTGATCGATGGGCGGTTCCCAGGCAACCAGGTCTTTGCTCATGCCCAGGGTCTGGGCCATGGCCATGCCGGAGTAGCGCCCCGCGATCACGTAGTCGACCTCTCCCAGCAGCAGTTTCTGAAAGGCCGGGGTCAGGGTTGGCGTGCGCTGCAGGGTCAATTGTTCACCGGCGAAGGTTTCAAAGTCGCGGGTCAGTCGCGCCTTTTCCGAGACCGCACCCTTGCGGCCGAGCAGGTCCGTCGCCTGGTTGTAGGCCTGGGGCGAACCCGCGCGAGTCCAGACCAGATAGTCGGTTTGCGCCAGCGCCGGGTGGATGTAGTCCAGGCTTTCCAGCTCGCTGACGGTCAACGGCGCATCGGCAAGGATATCCATACGCCCGCTGCGCACTTCATCCAGCGCCGCAGAGCGCTTGCCGCCATACAGCAGGTCGATTTTCACGCCCAGGTCCTTGGCCACTTGCTGCAGCACGTCGGCGGTAGCGCCGATCAAGTGCGTAGGGTCCTGGGGGTCACGCCACAGGTAGGGCGGCGCATCCGGGCTGCCGGTTACCACCAGGCGATCGCATTTGCCGGCGGCAAGGGACAGGGTCGGCACCAGCGACAGGCCCAGCAGTACAGTCCAGCGACGCAGTTCCATGGCATGGTTCTCCGATCAAAAAATCGCGCTCATAAAAAAACCCGGTCAAAAGACCGGGCTCTTTATAAGTGAAGCAGCTGGATTAGACCAGCTTCGAAAGCTCTGGTACGGCTTCGAACAAATCCGCCACCAGGCCGTAATCAGCCACCTGGAAGATCGGTGCTTCTTCGTCCTTGTTGATCGCGACGATCACTTTGGAGTCCTTCATACCGGCCAGGTGCTGGATCGCGCCGGAGATACCGACGGCAATGTACAGCTGTGGCGCAACGATCTTGCCGGTCTGGCCGACCTGCATATCGTTGGGTACGAAGCCTGCATCGACGGCAGCGCGGGAAGCGCCGACCGCAGCGCCCAGCTTGTCGGCCAGGGCGTACAGGTGCTTGAAGTTGTCACCGTTCTGCATGCCGCGACCGCCGGAAACGACGATCTTGGCAGCGGTCAGTTCCGGACGATCCGACTTGGCCAGCTCTTCGCCAACGAAGCTGGAAGTGCCAGCATCGTGGACAGCAGCAACAGCTTCAATCGCAGCCGAACCACCTTCGCCAGCAACCGGATCAAAACCGGTGGCACGCACAGTGATGACTTTTACCGATGCAGTGGACTGCACGGTGGCAATGGCGCTACCGGCATAGATCGGACGCTTGAAGGTGTCGGCGCTTTCAACCGAAATGATCTCGGAGATCTGGTCAACGTCCAGCTGCGCAGCAACACGCGGCAGGATGTTTTTGCCGTTGGAAGTAGCTGCCGCGAGAATGTGGCTGTAGCCAGTTCCCAGCTCTGCTACCAGCGGCGCAACGTTTTCCGACAGTTGGTGAGCGTAGGCAGCGTTGTCAGCTACCAGCACTTTGCTCACACCCGCGATTTTTGCAGCGGCTTCAGCGACGGCACCGACGTTCTGGCCAGCGACCAGCACGTGGATATCACCACCGATTTTCGCAGCGGCAGCCACGGTGTTCAGCGTGGCCGGAGCCAGTACTTTGCTGTCGTGTTCAGCGATTACCAAGATAGTCATTTTTAGATTACCTTCGCTTCGTTTTTCAGTTTCTCGACCAGTTCAGCCACCGACTTGACCTTGATACCCGCGCTGCGTGCAGCCGGCGCTTCGACTTTCACGGTCTTGTAGGTGGAGGCGGTGGAAACGCCCAAAGCGTCCGGAGTCAGCACTTCGAGAGGCTTCTTCTTGGCTTTCATGATGTTTGGCAGGGACGCGTAGCGCGGCTCGTTCAAACGCAGGTCGGTGGTGATGATGGCCGGCAGTTTCAGGGAAACTGTCTGCGCGCCGCCGTCGACTTCGCGAGTCACGGCAACGCTGTCGCCGCTGACTTCGACTTTCGAGGCGAAGGTGCCCTGGCCGTAACCGGTCAGTGCAGCCAGCATCTGGCCAGTCTGGTTGTTGTCGCTGTCGATGGCCTGTTTGCCAAGGATCACCAGCTGTGGCTGTTCCTTGTCGACAACGGCTTTCAACAACTTGGCAACGGCCAGGGAGGTCAGCTCTTCAGCGGACTCAACGAGGATGGCACGATCGGCACCCAGCGCGAGGGCGGTACGCAACTGCTCTTGAGCAGTGGTCGGACCGATGGAGACGACGACGATTTCAGTCACAACACCTTTCTCTTTCAGGCGTATGGCTTCTTCCACTGCAATTTCGCAGAAAGGGTTCATCGACATCTTGACGTTAGCGAGGTCGACGCCGGAGCTGTCCGCTTTGACGCGAACCTTGACGTTGTAGTCGACCACTCGTTTGACAGCTACAAGAACCTTCATGGTTTCCTCGTTACTCTCCGGTGAAAAGAAAGCCGCCCGGACAAACCTGGCGGTAGATGCTCAACGGCGCACAAGGGCACCTCTAAAAACGTAGACCGTCATGACAGGTAACGTTGCACGTTGGCAATAATAAAGACCGTTCGTCAGGGGTGACCGGCAAGTCATTCATTGTCACTGCGTGTAAACTGCGCGCCGTCAGATACCTGCGCGTCACCTTGCATGGCCTTCGCCCTATTTTTGGAGGTGGCCTTGAAACCTGCGGTCCGCCTACGGGAAGCGCAAAACCGACCGTATATTGACCGGAACGCCTATTCCGGTCAATACGGCAAAATGGTCAGTTATAAGCCGCGCTTCTTTGATTTATGTGGGTTGCGGACGATTCAAACAAACGTTTGTATTGGACGCTGGAGGTGGTGTAGATATAATGCGCCGCTTAGAGAGAGCGGTGTGTGATCCATTGTTACCTTTGCGCCGAAGATCACGAAATATGGGCCCCGGAAAACGATGGATGGGACACCCAACCTCCACATTAGAAAAAAAACTGTAGAGCCTTGAGTAGGAGATAGCCTGTGGAACGCGAATACATGGAATTCGACGTGGTCATTGTCGGCGCTGGCCCGGCAGGCCTGTCTGCCGCCTGCCGTCTGAAGCAGAAGGCCGCCGAAGCCGGTAAGGAAATCAGCGTCTGCGTGGTCGAAAAAGGCTCCGAAGTCGGCGCTCACATCCTGTCCGGTGCCGTGTTTGAACCACGGGCGCTGAACGAATTGTTCCCGGACTGGAAAGAATTGGGCGCCCCGCTCAATACCCCGGTGGTGCGCGATGACATTTATGTCCTGCGCTCCAGCGAAACCGCTACCAAGGTCCCTGACTTCTTTGTGCCCAAGACCATGCACAACGAAGGCAACTACATTATTTCCCTGGGCAACCTGTGCCGCTGGCTGGCTCAGCAAGCCGAAAACCTGGGCGTGGAAATCTACCCAGGCTTCGCCGCCCAGGAAGCGCTGTTCGACGAGAATGGCGTGGTGCGCGGGATCATCACCGGCGACCTGGGTGTCGACCGCGAAGGCAACCCGAAAGAAGGCCTCTATACCCCAGGTATGGAACTGCGTGGCAAGTACACGCTGTTCGCCGAAGGCTGCCGCGGGCATATTGGCAAGCAACTGATCCAGCGCTTCAACCTGGACAGTGACGCCGACGCCCAGCACTACGGCATCGGCCTGAAGGAAATCTGGGAAATCGACCCGGCCAAACATCAGCCAGGCCTGGTGCTACACACCGCCGGCTGGCCGCTGGATATCATGAGCAATGAGAACACCGGTGGCTCATTCCTCTATCACCTGGAAAACAACCAGGTGGTCGTCGGCCTGATCGTCGATCTTTCCTACAGCAACACCTTCCTGTCGCCGTTCGACGAGTTCCAGCGCCTCAAGCATCACCCGGTGTTCAAGCAGTACCTGGAAGGCGGCAAGCGCATCAGTTACGGCGCTCGGGCCTTGTCCAAGGGTGGCATCAATTCGTTGCCGAAGATGGTGTTCAAGGGTGGCGCGCTGATCGGCTGCGACCTGGGCACCATGAACGTGGCCAAGATAAAGGGCAGCCACACCGCCATGAAGTCCGGCATGCTCGCGGCAGATGCAGTGGCAGAGCAACTGTTTGCAGGTTCCGAAGGTGCGGACGAGCTGATCGGTTACGTCGACAGCTTCAAGAAAAGCTGGCTCTTTGATGAACTGTTCGCCACCCGTAACTTCGGCCCGGCGATGCACAAGTTCGGCCCGATCATCGGCGCCGGCTTCAACTGGTTCGACCAGAACATTCTCGGTGGCAAAATACCGTTCACCCTGCACGACACCAAGCCGGACTACGCCTGCCTCAAGCTGGCCAAAGACAGCAAACAGATCGACTACCCGAAACCCGACGGCAAGCTGAGCTTCGACAAACTCAGCTCGGTATTCATCTCCGGTACCAACCACGAAGAAGAACAGCCGTGCCACTTGAAGTTGAAAGACCCAAGCATCCCGATCGGCACCAACCTGCCGCTCTATGATGAACCGGCCCAGCGTTACTGCCCGGCGGGCGTGTATGAAGTGATCACCCAGGAAGACGGCGAGAAGCGCTTCCAGATCAACGCTCAGAACTGCGTGCACTGCAAGACCTGTGACATCAAGGACCCTTCGCAGAACATCACCTGGGTCACGCCGGAAGGTGCTGGCGGGCCGACTTACCCGAATATGTAAGCCTGCTGCTTGAACATCAAGGCTCCCGAAATGGGGGCCTTTTTTGTGGCCTCATTGTTCGTAGCGGTCGAGGTTTATGCCGCCCGCTCGTCCCCAGGGCTGCGCTCGAAGTAGCGCTTATATTCCCGGCTGAACTGCGACGTACTCTGATACCCCACACTATGGGCGGCCTGCGCCACGCCCATGCCCTCCACCAACAGCAATTGCTGGGCCTTGAGCAAGCGCAGGCGCTTGAGGTACTGCACCGGCGACAACAGCGTGCAGCGCTTGAAATGTTCGTGAAACGTCGACGCGCTCATATGCGCGTAACCGGCCAGGGTCTCGATATTGAGCGGCTCGGCGTAATGGGCATGCAGGTGATTCAGCGAGGTCGCCACCCGGGCAAACTGCCCCTGTTGTTCTACCAGCGCCCGCAGCACATCGGCCTGGGGCCCGCGCAAGGCTGTGAACAACAATTCACGCACCCGCGCCGGCCCCATAATCCGGCTCTCCAGCGGATCGTGCAGGCACTGCAACAGCCGCTCGACGCAGCCACGCATGGCGTCATCGAGCACCACCGAACTCATCGACTCAAGTGTCTGCGCTGCTGCTGGCGGCCCAGGCCTGATGCCCATGGCCATCACTAACTCCCCCAGCACCACTCGGTCAATGCCGACGGTCACCCCCAACAACGGCGCATTGGGCAGGGCAAAGGTCTCGCACTCGAAGGGCACCGGCATCGCCTGGATCAGGTAATGCCCGGAGCCATACTCCAGGGTGCGCGGGCCCAGGTACGCGACTTTGCTGCCCTGGGCGACAATCATCAGGCTCGGCTCATAAATCTGCGGCCCTCGCGCCACGTCGCAACTGGCGCGCAATACCTGCACGCCCGGCAAGTTCGTGGGGCAGAAACCGTCGCGGGGGGTCAGGGGCTCAATCAGGGCAACCAGCGCGGCATTGGCGTCGAGGTGAAGGGTCAGCATAAAAGCAGTTCTCGGAAGTTCATGGACCTGTGCAGGGCTACAAACTGCAAGTGGCAAGAGAGCGCGCAGTTTATCGCTTGCAGCTTGTAACTTGCTGCTTTTAGCTGCTCCTCCGGAGCTTTAGGCATGAGACTCGGAGCAATCGCCATGGCCGTCCCAAGGCCCGGCGCGGAAAATGGGCCACCTCACTTGTCACTGTTTTTGCGAGGTTTCTCCATGTACACCGCCATCGGTTACGCCGCCCAGTCGGCCACCACTCCCCTCGCCCCGATGTCCTTCGAACGCCGCAGCCCACGCGCCGATGACGTGGCCATCGAAATCCTCTACTGCGGCGTCTGCCACTCAGACATCCACCAGGCGCGCAACGAATGGGGCATCGCCGTGTACCCGCTGATGCCGGGCCACGAGATCGTCGGCAAGGTTACCGCCGTCGGCGCCAGCGTCACCGCTCATAAAGTCGGCGACTTGGTGGGCGTTGGCTGCATGGTTGACTCGTGCCGCCATTGCGACGCCTGCAAATCGGACCTGGAGCAATACTGCCTCGAAGGCCCGACCATGACCTACGCCACCCCGGACCGCGTGGATGGCAGCAACACCATGGGCGGCTACTCCGACAGCATCGTGGTCAGCGAGCATTTTGTGGTGAAGATCCCTGCCAAGCTTGACCTGGCCAGCGCCGCGCCAATCCTCTGCGCCGGCATCACCACCTACTCGCCGCTCAAGCACTATGGCGTGAAGGCCGGTGACAAGGTCGGGATTCTCGGCATGGGCGGCCTGGGTCATATGGGCATCAAGTTCGCCAAGGCCATGGGCGCCGAAGTGACGCTGTTCACCCGCTCCGCCAGCAAGGCTGCAGAAGGCCGTCGCCAGGGCGCCGATCACGTGATCGTGTCCACCGATGCCGAACAAATGAAAGCTGCGGCCGGGCATTTCGATTTCCTGTTGGACACCATTCCGGTGCAACACGACCTCAACCCCTACCTCGATACTTTGCGCTTTGACGGCGTGCATATTCTGGTGGGACTGATCGAACCGGTAGAGCCGCCAGTCCACGCAGCCAAACTGGTGTTGGGCCGTAAGGTCCTGGCCGGCTCGTTGATCGGTGGCATTGCCGAAACCCAGGAAGTCCTGGATTTCTGCGCCGAGCACGGCATCACTTGCGACATCGAAATGCTCGACATCCGCCAGATCAACGAAGCCTACACCCGCATGATCGCCGGTGATGTGAAGTACCGCTTCGTCATCGACATGGCGACCTTGAAGGCCTGATCAGGCCTTCGCGCCCAACTCCGCGGACAGCCGAGCTGCAACCTGTTTCACCACGGGGATCAACTCGGCCATTTTTTCCAGCGGCATGTAGGGCACGGTACTGGCGATGCTGATGCCGGCGACAATTCGCCGGCTGGCATCGCGCACCGGTGCCGCGACGCAACGGATCGACGGTTCGTTGTCTTCCAGATCGAACGCATAACCGCCCACCACGTATTCCTGCATACGCTGCTCAAACTGCGCCCATGACTGTTCCGGGTGCTGCGGCCACTGCATATTCTTCCCACCCACTGGCAAGCTGACCTGATACAGGCGCTGCCACTCCTCCACACTGTCGTCCAGCAGCAAGGCCTTGCCGATTCCGGTGCGCGCCAGCGGCATGCGATGGCCAACCCGCGAGCGCATTTCCGGACCGTTGCGGCCGGGATTCTTGTGCAGGTAGAGCACGTCGTCAAATTCGCGGATCGCCAGGTGGATGGTGTCGCCGGTCAACGCCGACAACTCGTCCAGGTAGGGAATTGCCAGGGTTACCAAAGGCAGTTCTTCACGGGCCTGGAAACCCAGCTCGATCAGTTTCGGACCAAGCAGGTAGCCGACTTGCGGCACTACGCGCAGGTAGCGCTCTTCCACCAGGCAGCTGGCCAGGCGGTGGGTGGTGCTGCGGGTGGTGCCGATGCGCCGGGCGATTTCCTTGAGATCCCGCGCGCCAGCCGCCACCGCTTGCACCACGCCCAGGCCACGCAGCAGGGTCTGGGTGCCGGTGGGGGCAGCGTCTTTGACGGGAATATGGGCGTTTTCCTGCATATCGGGCCTATTGGGAAGTACGAAAACGGCGAACATTATGGGCGGTCACTATTAGTGTGGCGAGGGGGCTTGCCCACTCGCCACAAAAAGCGCTTTTGCCACAGTCTTAATCAACGCTGCTTCATCCGATCACGCCCTGGATATCACCGATAACCAGACGCGCCTGCTGAGCCTGGAAGCAGGCAACAATGGCCTCGCCAATACCTTGCGCGGCACCTGTGATCACCACCACTTTGTTCTTCAGCCGATCGCCGTAGATTGGCTCCAGCACCGCAGGTAACGACAACGGTTGTGCCTGCATCGCTTCACCTGTTTTATTTTTGGTAGTGAGTGCTGATGCAGGGGACTATAAACCCAGAACTTAAAATATCTCAATATATAAATTAACATCCCATATATTGACGAAGAATGTAAAAAACCGGCATCGATAGCCGGTTTTTTAACGACTCAGCCGTGGGCAAACTCGCGCAGTGAGTCCCCCTCCATGCGATAACGCACCCACTCCTCCTGAGGTTGGGCGCCGATGGATTTGTAGAACTGGATGGCCGGTTCGTTCCAGTCCAGCACGCTCCATTCGAAACGTCCGCAACCGTTATCACAAGCGATCTTGGCCAGATGGCGCAACAACTTCTTGCCCGCACCACCGCCGCGCTGCTCCGGGTTGATGTACAGGTCTTCCAGGTACAGGCAGTTGCTGCCCAGCCAGGTCGAGTAGCTGAAAAAGAACACGGCAAAACCAATTGGCAACCCGTCCCGCAGACAGATCAGGCCATGGGCGGTGGCGCCTTCGCTGAACAGGCTGCGTTCGATATCCACCACGCTGGCGATCACTTCGTGCCGGGCCTTTTCGTAGTCGGCAAGCTCCGTGATAAAGGCCAGTATCTGTGCGGCATCACTGGGCACGGCGGGGCGAATCTCGATGGTCATGGACAGGCCTTGTGAATGAAGAAAGAACACATACTAAGGCTGTTTTATGAAGGGTTGCAGTGCAATTTCATTCACGACTAACCTTGTATGGCAACGCATAGCCCACAATAGGAAACCCGATGCCCTTCACGCCATTGTCCGACCTCGCCGCCACCCTGCTGCCCCACGCCTTGGAACCGTCGGAAGATGGCGCCCACGACCTGTCGCATTTGCAGCGGGTGTGGCACAACGCGCGGTCGATCCAGGCCGAGGAAGGCGGCGACCTCGAAGTGCTGCTGGCGGCCGTGTTGCTGCACGACTGTGTGGCCGTGGAAAAGAACTCGCCGCTGCGCTCCAAGGCGTCGGCGCTGGCGGCGACCAAGGCTGGGAGAATCCTGCAAAACCTCGGCTGGCAGCCTGCGTGCATCGCTGCCGTGACCCATGCCATCGAGACCCACAGCTTTTCGGCGGGGTTAACGCCTGAGTCCCTGGAAGCCAAAATCGTCCAGGACGCCGATCGCCTCGATTCCCTCGGCATGATTGGCGTCGCCCGCACGTTCTACACCGCCGGGCGCATGGGCAGCGGGCTGTATGACCCGGCTGACCCGACTGCACGCCACCGCGAGTATGACGACAAACGCTTTTGCCTCGATCACTTCCAGACCAAGCTGCTGCACTTGGCCGATGGTTTTCAAACCGCCACGGGACAACGCTTGGCACAGCTTCGTCATGCCCGGTTAAAAGGGTTTATGCAGTCGTTTATTGAGGAGATTGGCGAACAATAGGCACACAAATTCTTACAAGCAACGGAGCACCGTTCGTCGCTGCCAAGGCACCAATGGCAACCGGGGGCTGACCAATATCAGGTAAGGACTTTAATGATATGGAGGCTCCACATGAATACTTCCAAATTGACTGCCCTCGCTCTCACTGGCTTGCTGTCTGCCGTTTCCCTCAGCAGCTTTGCCGCATCAAACAACTCCTCCGGCCCGACAGACCCTATCGGCAACCCTCCAAGCCCGGCAACCCAAGAGTCCAAGGACTCCATGGGCACCGGCCTTGATACCAACGGTGGCGCAATTAACAACCAGGGCAACGACCCGCGCGCCCAAGGCAACGATGGCAACCGCCAAGGCCTGGGGACCGACGTGGAGAACGGCAAAATGGGGCCAGGCAAAAATGCCACCCCACACGGCGACGACTCCAACCTTCCCGGCGCCCCCAAGCAGCCCTGAGCCATAAGCAGACGAACACTACCCAACCACTCACCCTGAAGAGGTATGCATGAACGTCGATAAAAACCTTGAGAAAGAAGTCCTCACCCGCCTGCTGCACGCCCACCCCAGCGGCCTGGGCAAAGAAGTACTGGACAACTACCGAGGTGAAAAAGTGGTGGCCAGCGCCTTGGCCGCCCTTCAGGACCGTGGGTTGATCAAGGAAGGTCATGTGACCTGTAACGACGCCGGTGAACACGCGTTGAACCTGCCGATCAAGCTCACGGCGTCCGGCGTGGAGGCAGCTCGCAAGCTGGAAGGCGAAGTAAATCAGTAACCCACGTTGTCTGGCCTGGCCCTTCCTAAAGGGCCAGAGGCGTATCGCAATGCCTCGTGCAAGCAAAGCCAAATACACCGCCGAACAGCAGCCCAAGGCCGGTTGAATCTGATCGACTAACACTACAAAACGAACGTGCTTACCCGCGACTCTTTCCTGATAAAGTCATTTTTCAGCTTTGACGACCTCATAGTCCCGCAGTTTATTGGCAATAGTGGTATGGGAAACCCCCAACCGCTTCCCCAACTGCCGGCTACTGGGGTGCTCGGAATACAACCGTTCCAACACCGCCTTTTCAAACCGCCCGACAATCTCTTCCAGCCCGCCTTCCAGGGAAAAATCCCCCAGCGGCTGGCGCACGCCGTAGTCTGGCAGGCGGATATGTTCGGCCTTGACCGTCCCGCCGTCGCACAGCGAGACCGCCTGGAACAGCACGTTCTCCAACTGCCGCACATTGCCCGGCCAGTGGTAATGGCTGAGCCGATCCATGGCCGCTGGTGCCAGCTTGGGCAGCGGGCAACCAATTTGCCGGCTGGCCTGATCGAGGAAGTGCTCAACCAGCGGCGGCAAACCATCGAGGCATTCACGCAGCGGCGGGATATGCAGCGACAACACATTCAAGCGGTGGTAGAGGTCCTGGCGAAATTCGCCACGGGCACAGAGTTCCGACAAATCCACCTGGGTTGCGCAGATCACCCGCACATCCAGGTACACCTCTTCATCACTGCCTACCCGGCGAAAGCAGCCGTCCTGCAGGAAGCGCAGCAACTTGGCCTGCAGCCGCGCGCTCATTTCCCCGACACCATCGAGAAACAACGTGCCGCCCACCGTCAGTTCCAGCAACCCCAGTTTGCCCTCGGCCCGCGCGCCTTCGAACGCGCCGGGGCCGTAGCCAAACAGTTCGGTCTCGGCCATGGACTCCGGCAAGCCGGCGCAGTTGAGGGCCATCAGCGGTGACTGCCCGCGCGGGCTGGCCAGATGGCAGGCACGCGCCAACAGTTCCTTGCCGGTGCCGGTTTCGCCTTCTATTAATAGAGGGGCGTCCAGAGGGGCCATGCGCCGGGCCTCACGGACCACGGCGGCCATGACTTTCGAGCTTTGGAAAATGCTGTCAAAGCCCCGCAGTTCCTGCTTGCGCACGTTGTAGATACGCTCACCGACCCGGTCGGCGCGGTGCAGGGTCAGCACAGCGCCGGCCATGGCTTCGCTGTCATCGTGTTCCGAGGATTGCAGCGGAGCGATATCGGCGAGGAACACATCGCCCTTGACCTTGACCCGCAAGCCATTGATCCGCGATTTGCTGGAACGCACCAGTTCGGGCAAGTCGAAGTCTTCGGCATAGCGCGACAGCGCAATGCCCGGTACTTCGTCCACCCGCACCCCGAGCAACTGCGCTGCCGCCCGGTTGGCCGCAACGATGGCGCCGCCCATGTCGATGGACAGCACCGGAAATTCCAGCGCCCCCAGCAAGGCATTGAGCTCCATATGCCGACGTTCGCTGGGCATCAGCCCTACCCGCTTGACGCCAAATACCCCGGCAATCGCTTCAAACTGCGGGCGCAGTGCCTGGAACTGCATGTTCACCAGGTTCGGGCAGTACAGGTAAATGGCATTGCCGTGTTCGCCGCCGACCTCGCCCTTGGCGACGTTGACGCCGTACTCCACCAACAGGTTGAGGATGTCCCGCAGGATGCCGATACGGTTCTGGCAATGCACTTTGATACGCATGAAAAGGCCCGAATTATTGTTGAAGGGCTGATTGAACTGCGTCTTTTTGCCGCTGGGCGCAGATAGTCGTCAAGATTATGTGACAGCTAGCGACCTTATCAAACCGTAAAATCGCAATACACAGTGCTCAACGGCAAGACCGTAACGAATACTTTACGAATATCAGTATGTTTTCTTACACGCTGCAACGGATGACGGATGGATTCCTGACCCAGGCGGAGTATCAATAGGTTTATCGCAGGACATAACAAGAACGAATGCCTAGCAGGAGAGCCGTATGAAGCAGACGCAGTACGTGGCCCGCGAGCCCGACGCGCAAGGTTTTATCCAGTACCCGCCCGAAGAACATGCGGTGTGGAACACCCTGATCACTCGCCAACTGAAAGTGATCGAAGGCCGTGCCTGCCAGGAATACCTGGACGGCATCGACAAGCTCGGCCTGCCCCACGACCGCATTCCGCAACTGGCGGACATCAACAAGGTGCTGGGGGAAACCACCGGCTGGCAAGTCGCCCGCGTGCCGGCACTGATCCCCTTCCAGACGTTCTTCGAATTGCTCGCCAACAAGCAGTTTCCGGTGGCGACTTTTATTCGTACCCGTGAAGAACTGGACTACCTGCAAGAACCGGATATTTTCCACGAGATCTTCGGACACTGCCCACTGCTGACCAACCCCTGGTTCGCCGAATTTACCCACACCTACGGCAAGCTTGGCCTGGCTGCCACCAAGGAACAGCGGGTGTACCTGGCGCGCCTGTACTGGATGACCATCGAGTTTGGCATGGTGGACACGCCTGAAGGCCGGCGCATCTACGGCGGCGGCATCCTGTCCTCGCCGAAAGAAAGCGTTTACTGCCTGTCGGATGAACCCGAGCATCAAGCCTTCGACCCGCTGGAAGCCATGCGCACGCCCTATCGCATCGACATCCTGCAGCCGCTGTACTTCGTATTGCCCAACCTCAAGCGCCTGTTTGAAGTGGCGCAGGAAGACATCATGGGCATGGTCGAGCGCGGTATGCAGTTGGGCCTACATGCGCCCCTGTTCCCTCCAAAACCGGTCCAACCCAAGCACAAGGCGGCGTGACACGTGCCTTTTGCGGCCAGGTGAGTCTGTTCCCTGGCCCCGCGTTGCTTTAGGGTGACGCCACTGACGACCGTTTTCCAAACACTCGATTTCAGGAATCCCCACATGAACACGTTGAACCAAGCCCACTGCGAAGCCTGCCGCGCCGATGCCCCGCAAGTCAGCGACGAAGAACTGCCGGTACTGATCAAGCAGATCCCCGACTGGAACATCGAAGTACGCGACGGCGTGATGCAGCTGGAAAAGGTCTTCCTGTTCAAGAATTTCAAATTCGCCCTGGCCTTCACCAACGCCGTGGGCGTGATCTCCGAGGCCGAAGGTCACCACCCCGGCCTACTCACTGAATGGGGCAAAGTCACCGTGACCTGGTGGAGCCACTCCATCAAGGGCCTGCACCGCAACGACTTCATCATGGCCGCGCGCACTGACGAAGTGGCCAAGGATGCCGAGGGCCGTAAGTAATGCACTTCACTGCCATTGGCCGAGTGCCTGGGGACCCGATCCTCGGGTTGATGGAGTCCTATGCCAAGGACCCCAGCCCGCAAAAGTTCGACCTGGGCGTGGGCGTCTACAAGGATGCTCAGGGGCTGACGCCGATTCTGCGTTCAGTGAAGCTGGCCGAACAGCGCCTGGTGGACCAGCAAACCACCAAGACCTACATCGGCGGCCATGGCGATGCAGCGTTCGGCAAGCTGATCAATAAGTTGGTGCTGGGCGCCGACTCGCCGCTGCTGCGCGAACGCCGTGCCGGCGCGACCCAGACCCCAGGCGGCACCGGCGCGCTGCGCCTGAGCGCCGACTTTATCGCCCACAGCCTGCCCGGTCGCGGCGTGTGGCTGAGCAACCCGACCTGGCCGATCCACGAAACCATCTTCGCCAAGGCCGGGCTGAAGGTCAGCCACTACCCGTACGTGGGCAGTGACAACCGCCTGGATGTTGCGGCGATGTTGGCTACCTTGGCCAGCGTGCCCAAGGGCGACGTGGTGCTGTTGCACGCCTGCTGTCACAACCCCACCGGTTTCGACCTGTCCCAGGACGACTGGCGCCAGGTGCTGGAGATCGTCCGCGAGCGCGAGCTGCTGCCGCTGATCGACTTTGCCTACCAGGGGTTTGGTGATGGCCTGGAGCAAGACGCGTGGGCCGTGCGCTTGTTCGCTGCCGAGTTACCTGAGCTGCTGATCACCAGTTCCTGCTCAAAGAATTTCGGTTTGTACAGCGACCGTGTCGGCTCGCTGATTGTCTGCGCAGGCGATGCTGAAAAGCTGCTGGATGTGCGCAGCCAACTGGCATTTATTGCCCGCAACCTGTGGTCGACGCCGCCGGATCATGGTGCAGCCGTAGTCGCCACAATCCTGGGTGATGCCGAGCTGAAAGCGCTGTGGAGCGAGGAAGTCGAAGCCATGCGCCTGCGGATCGCGCAATTGCGCTCCGGGCTGGTGGAGGCCTTGGCGCCTCATGGGTTGTCAGAGCGTTTTGCCCATATCGGCGTGCAACGCGGGATGTTTTCCTATACCGGCTTGAGCGCCGATCAGGTGAAAGAACTGCGCGAGAGGCACAGCGTGTATATGGTCAATTCGGGACGGGCGAACGTTGCCGGAATTGATGAAACGCGCCTGACACTGTTGGCCGACGCGATTGCGGATGTGTGCCACTCCTGAGAGCGGCTCGATTTAGTGTGGCGGGCTGTGTGGCGAGCAGCCAAGCCCACATCTGTTTGCGTCCGGCCATAAAACTGTGATCTACCCCGCCACCATCTCCGCCTTGAGCTGCGCCTCTTTGGCCTGGGCATCGGCCAACCGATACAGCTCGATATGCCCATCCCAGTGCTCGATCAACGCCGTGCAAGACTCCACCCAATCCCCGCAGTTGAGGTAGTCCACCTCCCCTACCTTGCGGATCTCCGCGTGGTGGATATGCCCGCACACCACACCGTGCAACTCGCGCTTGGTCACTTCATGGGCGATGGCTTCTTCGAAGTCGCTGATAAAGCTGACAGCAGTTTTCACCTTGTGCTTGAGGTAGGCCGACAGCGACCAGTAGCCATAACCGTAGCGCGCCCGCCAGTGATTCAGCCAGCGATTGAGGGTCAGGGTGAATTCGTAGGCGGAGTCGCCAAGGAACGCCAGCCAACGGTGGTAACGGGTGATCACGTCAAACTGATCGCCATGGATCACCAGCAAGTGACGACCATCGGCGGTGACGTGCACCGCCTCGTCCACCAACTGGATATTGCCCAGGATCAGCTTGGAATAACGCCGCAGGAATTCATCATGGTTGCCCGTGACGTAGATCACCTCGGTACCGCGCTTGCTCATGGTCAGCAAGCGGCGGATCACGTTGGTATGGGCCTGGGGCCAATACATGCCGCCGCGTAGTTTCCAGCCGTCGATGATGTCGCCAACCAGGTACACCCGGTCGGCGTGGTAGCCCTTGAGAAACTGCGACAGGTGCTCGGCCTGGCAATCCCGAGTGCCCAGGTGCACGTCGGAAATCCACAGGGTACGGACCCGTTGCTTACGGCTGGGTTTGGCGAGCTCGGCGCTGGTCATGGGCATACCTCAACGGTGTTTTCGCGAGCTTGCTCCCTGGCGATTAATAGCCCATGACAGTCGTGCGTCAGTCTGATGACAGCGCTCATTGGGCACCCGGCCATGTAAACTGCCTGCCTGCCCAGGAGACTGCGATGAGACCGACACTCACGCTACGCCACTACACCCACGACCTGATTTCCCATAGCCACGACCATGCGCAACTGGTGTTCGCCCTGGCCGGCCGCCTGGATTTCGACGTGGAAGGTGTAGGTAGCGAGATCCGCCCGCAAGGGGTCATGGTCCTGCCATTCTCGGCCCATCACGCCTGCGGCAGTCCCCAAGGCAGTCATTGCCTGGTGCTCGATGTGCCCGACGAACAATGGCTGGTGCAGTCCCTTGGCGATCATGCCGACGCCAGTCGGCGCCTGCTGGACCAGCCGTCACGGGTGGCGCTGGATGCCCGGCAAGGCCAGTTGGTGCAGTGGCTGGCGAGCAGCCCGCTGGATGATCCGCTGATTGCCCAACAAGGCGCCGTCTTGTTGCTGGCCAGCCTCAATGGCCAGGCGCCAAGCGACAGCCGGCGGCTGCCTTATGCGGCGTTCAATGCCCATATCGACCAACATGCGGCACACCCGCTGCAAGTCGCCGACCTGGCGCGGATGGCCAATCTATCCGTCGCACGGCTGCATGCACGCTTTGTCACCGAGTGCGGGCAGACGCCCATGGACTACATCCGCAGCCGGCGCTTGCAGATGGCCCGTGGACTGTTGCGCGACAGTCACCTACCCATCGGCGAGATTGCCGCGCAGGTCGGCTATGGTTCACAAAGCGCCTTTTCGGCAGCGGTGTTGCGTGAGTTCGGTGAATCCCCCGGCGCCTTGCGACGCCGCTAGTCCTGCGACAAAACCTGCGAGTCCGACGACAGACGCCAAACGCTGTAACCCTCTAGACTGGCCGCCTGTCCGCTCACTGACCAAGGATCACAATGACTCCGCGCACTGCCCTCGGCGCCCTGCATATCGGCGCATTGATGTTTGGCCTCACCGGCGTCTTCGGCAAACTCGCCGCGGTCTCCCCGGCCATTATCGTGTTTGGCCGCGCCGCGTTCGCCGTGATCGCCCTGACA
Organism: Pseudomonas sp. C321; assembly: GCF_055407105.1. Lineage (NCBI taxonomy): Bacteria > Pseudomonadati > Pseudomonadota > Gammaproteobacteria > Pseudomonadales > Pseudomonadaceae > Pseudomonas > Pseudomonas sp. C321. Next base: position 217,355 of record NZ_JBUZRB010000001.1, read on the forward strand.
GTGTTCGCCCGTTTTGCCAGCAACACTCCCTGGCAGAAGCTGAAAACCGGCGATTTGCGGCGCCTGCTGCTCAGCGGCTTGTTGCTGGCCGGCCATTGGGTGAGCTTCTTTATTGCCGTGAAAGTGGCTGGTGTGGCGATTGCGACGCTGGGATTTGCCACCTTCCCGGCATTCACGGTGATCCTCGAAGGGCTGATCTTTCGCGAGCGAATCCGCGCCAATGAAATCGTTCTGGTGGTGTTGGTCAGCGTCGGCCTGGTGCTGGTCACGCCGGATTTCGATCTCGCCAGCCAAGCCACCAACGGCTTGATCTGGGCCGTCGGTTCCGGCTTGCTGTTCTCGCTGCTGTCGCTGAACAACCGCGCCAGTGGCCGCATCCCGCCGGTGCAGGCAGCCTTGTGCCAGAACGTCGTCGTGGCGCTGTGCCTATTGCCGGCGGCCGCCCCAGGCCTGACCGAAGTACGTGCCCTGGATTGGTTGTGGATTGGTCTGTTGGGGGTGTTCTGCACCGGCCTGGCCCACAGCCTGTTTGTCGCCAGCCTCGCGGTGCTCAAGGCGCGCACAGCGGCAGTGGTATTCGCCATGGAACCGGTGTACGGCATCACCATGGCCTGGCTGCTGTTTGGTGAAAACCCAACCCTGCGCATGCTGATGGGCGGCGCGCTGATCATCCTTGCCATCGTCGTCTCAGGCCTGATGAGTCGCCCCGAAAAGGCCAAACAGCCCGCTGCGCCGGCCTGATCTATACTTTTCCTATCCGCAACAGTCTGTCGTCGTTCACGGATACAGACTCCTCGACGACAGCCATGGTTCTTTGAAGTTGCTGCATGCGAGTGGTCACTCCATCAACGCTATGCAGGAGTTTCACCATGGACATGTTCATCAGCCTGATGATCCAAATCATCAGCGGCGCCGTCGGCGGCAATCTGGCCGGTTTGAGCAAGCAAGGCCTGGGCACCACGCTCAATACGGTTGTCGGCGGTGTCGGCGGCCTGGTACTGGGTCAGATACTCGCCGCGGTCACGGGAGATCCCGCTGCAGCACCCGGTGGTGCACTGGATATTGCAGCGGTCGGCAGCAACATTGTCGGCGGTGGTGTGGGCGGTTTGATCCTGACGTTTGTGGTCGGTTGGATCAAAAACAAGATGGCGACCAAATAGCCACCTATCGATACAGGCCACTGCCCGCCCATCAGTGACAGTGGCTTCTATTGAGTACGGTCGTTGTGCCCAAGATCCCGTTGCGGATCGATCTGGTCACGTACTCGCTGCTTAAGCACCTTGGCTTCCGGGAAGCCGCCGTCCGCCTTGCGCTCCCAGATTTGCACGCCGTCGCAGGTGATGCGAAACGCGCCACCGGTGGCCGGTTCCAGCGCCACTTTGCCCAGGTCATCGGCAAAGGTACTCAACAGTTCTTGAGCCAGCCACGCCGCGCGCAGCAGCCACTGACATTGCGTGCAATAGGTGATGACAATCTCGGGTTTGGGCGCGGACATGAAATGACTGGCTCCTGAGGTAATGGGATCGGCGGATCGGGTGGCTATAATACCGACCTTTATCGTCCAGCCCCGAGATTGATGATGCGCCGCCTGTTGTCCTGCCTGTTGCTGTGCCTGCTCCCCGTCCTTGGGCAAGCTGTTGAGACACCGCGCCCGAAGATCGGCCTGGTGCTTTCCGGTGGCGCCGCCCGTGGCCTGGCCCACATTGGCGTGCTCAAGGCTCTGGAAGAACAAGGCATCCACATTGATGCCATTGCCGGCACCAGCATGGGCGCGGTGATTGGCGGGCTATATGCCTCAGGCTACAAGATCGACGAGTTGGAAAAGCTGGCGCTGAACATCGACTGGAAGCTGGCACTCTCCGATGCACCACCTCGGGAGGACGTACCGTTCCGGCGCAAGCAGGATGATCGGGATTTCTTGGTCAAACAAAAACTCAGCTTTCGCGACGACGGCAGCCTCGGCCTGCCATTGGGTGTAATCCAGGGCCAGAACCTGGCGCTGCTACTGGAAAGCATGTTCGCCCACAGCAGCAACACTCGGGACTTCGACAAGCTGCCAATTCCGTTTCGGGCGGTCGCGACCGATATCACCAGCGGCGAAAAAGTGGTGTTTCGTAAAGGCCACCTGCCGCAAGTGATCCGCGCCAGCATGTCGATCCCCGCCGTGTTCGCCCCGGTGGAACTGGACGGCCGACTGCTGGTGGACGGCGGCATGACCGACAACATCCCGTTGGATGTGGCGCGGGAGATGGGCGTCGACATCGCCATTGTGGTGGACATCGGCACGCCGCTGCGCACCCGCAAGCAACTGGCGACGGTGGTGGATGTGCTCAACCAGTCCATCACCCTGATGACCCGGCGCAACTCCGAAGAACAACTCAAGGCCCTACATCCGCGCGATGTGTTGATCCAACCGTCGCTGGCCGCTTATGGCGTGACGGATTTCGGTCGAGCCAAGGACATGATCGACGCCGGCTACCGCGCCACCCGCGCCCTCGACGCACGCCTGTCGAGGCTGCGGCCCGCCGAGTCGGTCGACGCCGAGTTGGTGGCCGCACGCACACCTGGCCAGCGCAACCCAGTGATCACCGCGATCAAGGTGGAGAATGACTCGAAAGTCGGCGACGACGTCATCCGCTACTACATCCGCCAACCCATCGGCGAACGCCTGGACCTGGGCCGCCTGCAAGCGGACATGGGCACCTTGTACGGCCTGGACTACTTCGAGCAGGTGCAATATCGCGTCGTGAAAAAGGGCAAGGAGAATACCTTGGTGATCAGCGCGCGCGGTAAACGCAGCGGCACCGATTACCTGCGCCTGGGCCTCAACCTTTCCGATGACATGCGCGGCGACAGCGCCTTCAACCTCGGCGCCAGCTACCGAATCAACGGCATCAACCGCCTCGGCGCCGAATGGCTGACACGCGTGCAGATTGGTGATCGGCAGGAGTTGTACAGCGAGTTCTATCAGCCGATGGACACCGGTTCGCGCTACTTCGTCGCCCCCTATATCAGCGCCGAAGCGCAGAACGTCGAGCTGATTGAAGATAACAATCCGATCTCGGAGTACCGCCTGGAACGTTATGGTTTTGGCCTCAACGTCGGCCGGCAGATCGGCAACAGCGGCGAGATCCGCTTCGGTGTCGGCGAAGCCTGGGGAAAGGCCGATGTGCGCATTGGTGATCGCGACTTGCCGAGCGTCAGCTTCAGTGAGGGCTTCTATGAACTGAAGTACTCCTTCGACTCTCTGGACAACGTCTACTTCCCCCACACGGGCGAAGACATCGGCCTGGCCTTCCGTGAATTCGAACCGGGCCTGGGTTCCGACCAGAGCTATCGGCAGTGGGAGTTCAAGCTGGACAAGGCCATGAGCCACGGGCCGGACACACTGGTTCTGGGCGGTCGTTATGGGCGCACTCTGGATAACTCGGACGTGGTGATTTCCAGCTTCCTGCTGGGCGGTGCGCGGCAGCTGTCGGGCTTTCGCCAGGACGCGATTGCCGGGCAGAACATCAGCCTGATGCGGGCGGTCTATTATCGCCGCCTGACGCCGCGTTCGTACCTGCCGCTGGACTTCCCGCTGTACCTGGGCGCGTCCCTGGAACGGGGGCGCGCGTGGAACAACGACAATGAATTCGACAGCGGCTACATCAATGCCGCGAGTATTTTCCTCGGGTTTGATACGCCGCTGGGGCCGTTGAACTTCAGCTATGGATTTAACGATGACAATCAGAAGACGCTGTATCTGAATCTGGGGCAGACGTTCTGACTTTCTGTGGCGAGGGGCTCGCCACTGGGCTCAGGTTTTTTCCAGATTCGCCAGGATGTGCCCGTGAACCCGCATGCACACCCGCAAATCATCTTCGTCGACACCAGCAAACAGTTCATGACGCAGGGCAGTGGCGATGGTTTCGATCTGCTCAATCAAAGGGCGGGCGGTATCACACAGCACGATGCGTTTGGCCCGACGGTCTTCGAGTACCGCCTGGCGTTGTACCAGACCCTGGTTTTCCAGGCTGTCGAGCAAGCGAGCCAGGGTCGGCCCTTCAACCCCGACGCTTTGCGCCAGCTCGCGCTGGGTAGGTGCGTCTTCGAAACGGGCCAGGTGCAGCAGCACCAGCCAGCGCGCCTGGGACAGACCCAGGCCAGCCAGACGGCGATCCAGCTCGGCACGCCAACCTCGGGACATCTGCGCCAGCTGCATGCCAAAACGGTGTTGATCAGTTAACGGCATAAAAAACTCATGGATTAGACTAAAAACAAAGTATTGCTAATTATTAGTCAGCTAAGCATGACCCATGACAGTAGGCAAGGCTTGGTATGTACTGACTCCTTACAATGTCGCAATTGACACATTAAATCTCGAATTCCGACTGCAAAGCGGCCCTGACGCAGTACAAAACACCCTCGGGAACCCGCCCGGTAAACAGCGGTGATATCTCGGAAACGGGTGGCAACTCGCCTTCTCCGTCGAGGAAGGCGTCCTGAATTTCGCCGAGCAAATCTTCCGGCAAATCAAGGGCCTGCTCCAGGGACAGTTGCTGCTTGCCGATGGACTCAGCGAGCAGTGTGTAGACGTTTTTTTCCGAGCATTGCAACTGCCCAGCGATCTGGATCGGGGTCATGCCAGCGCGAGCCAGACTGATCAACTCATGACGAATATCGGCGATTTCTTTCGGCGCTTCGACCTGGCCGCCGAGGACCTCGAGGAACGCCTGGCCATAACGCTCCAGCTTGCGCGCGCCGACGCCACTGACCCTGGCCATTTCCGCCAGGGTGGTGGGTTGTTCGCGGAGCATTTCCAGCAAGGTGGAGTCGGGAAAGATAACGTAAGGCGGCACGCTGTGCTCCTGGGCCAGCTTGCGCCGCAAAGTACGCAGGGCTTCCCACTGCTCGCGCTCCTCGCCACGCACCAATTGGCTGGCCTGGCTGGTGCTGGTTTTCGCGGTGGTTTGTGGCTTGAGGTCGCGGCGCAGCTCCAGGCTGACTTCACCCTTGAGCAGCGGCCGGCAACTGTCGTTCAGACGCAAACCGCCGTAGCCTTCCAGGTCGATATCCACCAGGCCACGGGCGACCATCTGCCGGAACAGCGAGCGCCATTCGCCTTCGGCCCGCGCCTTGCCCACGCCGTACACCGACAGGTGCTGATGGCCAAAACTGCGGACCTTTTCGTTGTCCTTGCCCAGCAACACGTCCACCAGATGGCCGACGCCGTAACGCTGGCCGGTGCGGTAGATGGCCGACAACCCCTGGCGCGCAGGCTCGGTGGCATCCCAGGTCTGAACGCCGTCCACGCAGTTGTCACAGTGACCACAAGGCTTGGGCATGTCTTCGTCGAAATAGGCGAGTACGGTCTGACGGCGGCAGCGGGTTTCTTCGCACAGCGACAACATTGCGTCGAGTTTGTGCTGTTCCAGGCGCTTGTGGCGTTCATCGCCTTCGGAGTTCTGCAGCATCTGCTTGAGCATCACCACGTCTTGCAGGCCATAGACCATCCAGGCATCGGCCGGCAGACCATCACGGCCGGCGCGACCGGTTTCCTGGTAGTACGCCTCAAGGGACTTGGGCAAATCCATATGGGCGACGAAACGCACGTTGGATTTGTCGATACCCATGCCGAAAGCGATGGTGGCGACCATGATCAGGCCTTCCTCGTTGAGGAAGCGCTTCTGGTGGTAGGCGCGCAACTCATTGGGCAAGCCGGCGTGGTACGGCAGCGCGGGGTAACCCTGTTCACAGAGGAAAGCGGCCACTTCGTCGACTTTCTTGCGCGACAGGCAATAGACGATGCCTGCGTCGCTACGTCGCTCCGAGAGAAAGGCCAGCAACTGCTTGCGCGGCTGTTCCTTGGGCACAATGCGATAAAAGATGTTGGGCCGGTCGAAGCTGGAAAGGAAACGCTCGGCATCCTGCAAATGCAGGCGCTCGACGATTTCTTCACGGGTGCGCTTGTCGGCGGTGGCGGTCAGGGCGATGCGCGGGACGTTGGGAAACAGTTCCGCCAACTGCCCCAATTGCAGGTATTCGCGACGGAAATCGTGGCCCCATTGAGATACACAGTGGGCTTCGTCGATGGCGAACAGGGCGATTTCCAGGCTCTGCAAGAACGCCAGCATTCGCGGTTGGACCAGGCGTTCGGGGGCCAGGTAAAGCATCTTCACTTCGCCACGCTTGATGCGCACGGCAAGATCACGCTGCTGTTCGGCGCTCAATGTGGAATTCAATGCCGCAGCGGCAACGCCAAGTTCTTCAAGGGTCGCCACCTGATCGTCCATCAAGGCGATCAACGGCGACACCACCACGGCGAGCCCATCGCGCAGCAACGCTGGCACCTGGAAACACAAGGACTTGCCGCCGCCGGTAGGCATCAATACCAGAGCATCACCGCCATTGGCCACGCGCTCAATGATTGCACCCTGGCGGCCACGAAAACTGTCGTAGCCGAAGATGTCCTTGAGGACGCGTTGAGCCTGTTCAAGCATGAAAAACTCCAAATATCGCCGAAATCCCTCTGTACAGGCTGGCCGAAAAAGCGCGTCTCGACGGGAAATAATCCGTAAGCGAACTTTTCCCGCTGCGCCGTTTGGCCTGCAGGGGCATCACAAAACGCGGCAGTATACCCGAGCACCACCCGGCAAAGGGCGACGCTGACGAATAGCGACCCGATTGAAAACCTGGCAAATATGCACAGCGACTGGCCTGGGCGCTCAAGAAAGCCTAGAATTCAGCATCGTTTATTCCCAAGGTAACCCGTCAATGTCCTTCGCTGAGCAACTAACCCGCCTGCAAGCCTTCCTCGATGCCGACGAGCTGCATGACGAGGCGCTGGACTACGTGGCCGCCCACGGCTACCTGACCGCCCTGTCGATCTGCTCCGAAGTGGTTCCCGAACGTGAATGGATCGACGCGCTGTTCTCCGAAGAGCCTCACTACCGTGACGACGCCGAGCGCGCAGAAATCGAAGCCACCCTGCTGGCCCTCAAGGCCCACATCGGCCGTCAACTGGCTTCCGATGAGGAATTCGAGCTGCCATGCGACCTGGACCTGGGCGAAGAACCGGATGATTCCGATCTGCGCGGCTGGTGCATTGGCTTTATGGAAGGTGTGTTCCTGCGCGAAGCCGCCTGGTTCGAAACCGCCGAGGAAGAAGTCAGCGAAATGCTGCTGCCAATCATGGTCGGTTCCGGCTTGTTCGACGATCAGCCTGAGTTCGCTGACATCGCCACCGACGCCAACTTGATGGACGACATGGTCGTTCAAATCCCGGAAGCGCTGACCGCCCTGTACCTGCTGTGCAACGCACCTGACGAAAAACCGGCGATCCTCAAACCTCGCCACCACTGAGTCCGTTGCCCGTGGCCCCCATGGGCAACCGTTCCCTGCTCGTGCGTTACGTTCTGCTGGCCATCGGCTGGCTGAGCGTAGTGCTCGGGGTCATCGGGATTTTCCTGCCGGTCTTGCCGACCACCCCCTTTCTACTGCTGGCTGCCGCCTGCTTCGCCCGAAGTTCACCGCGTTTCTACCAATGGCTGGTGGAGCACCCGCGGCTGGGCCCGTGGGTTCGTGATTATTTGGATGGCAACGGCATTCCGCTCAAGGGCAAGGTATATGCCATTGGGGTGATGTGGCTGAGCATCGGGTTTTCCTGCTACCTGGTGCCACTGCCTTGGGCCCGCGGGTTCATGTTGACCAGTGCGGTGCTGGTGACCCTCTATATCCTGCAACAGAAAACCCTGCCCCGACGCTGATACTCAATTGACAAAGCTTGCACACGACCTTGGTCGACACTGACTAACCCCAGGCATCATGCGAGACTGTCCATCCTGGGCCTGGAATGCCCGGGTGTTCTTATGTCCGGAGTTCTCATGACGCTGTCCAGCGGGCTGATCGCCGCCGTTGCCCTGGCCTATATGGCCATTATGTTTGCCATTGCCTTCTATGGTGACCGCCGCCGCACGCCGCTGCCACCGCGGGTGCGTGCCTGGGTGTATAGCCTGTCGCTGGCCGTCTATTGCACCAGTTGGACCTTCTTCGGCGCGGTCGGCCAGGCGGCCGAACAGTTGTGGGCGTTTTTACCGATTTACCTGGGTCCGGTGCTGTTGCTGGTGTTGGCACCCTGGGTGCTGCAAAAGATGATATTGATCAGCAAGCAGGAGAACATCACCTCCATCGCCGACTTTATCGCCGCCCGCTATGGCAAGTCCCAGTCCCTGGCGGTGGTGGTGGCACTGATCTGCCTGGTGGGCGTGCTGCCGTACATTGCCCTGCAACTCAAAGGCATCGTGCTGGGAGTGAACCTGCTGATCGGTGCCGGCGCCGATGCCACCGGCACCCGGGCCCAGGACACCGCGCTGATCGTGTCGCTGGTGCTGGCGCTGTTCACTATTGTCTTCGGTACTCGCAACCTCGATGCCACGGAACACCACCGCGGCATGGTGCTGGCGATTGCCTTTGAATCCCTGGTCAAACTGTTCGCGTTCCTCGCTGTTGGCGCCTTCGTTACCTATGGCCTGTATGACGGTTTTGATGATTTGTTCAGCCAGGCAATGCTTGCGCCACGGCTAGAGGAGTACTGGAAAGAGACCATCAACTGGCCGTCGATGGTGGTCCAGACCGGCGTGGCAATGATGGCGATCATCTGCCTGCCCCGGCAGTTCCACGTCACCGTGGTGGAAAATATCGACCCTCAGGATTTGCGCCTGGCCAAGTGGGTGTTCCCCGCGTATCTGGTGCTGGCCGCGCTGTTCGTGGTGCCGATTGCCCTGGGTGGGAAAATGCTGCTGCCGGGTTCGGTACTGCCCGACTCCTATGTGATCAGCCTGCCCCTGGCCGAAGCCCATCCGGCCTTGGCGCTGCTGGCCTTTATCGGGGGGGCTTCGGCGGCGACCGGCATGGTGATCGTGGCCAGTGTCGCGCTGTCGACCATGGTCTCCAACGATATGCTGCTGCCATGGTTGCTGCGCCGTACCAACGCCGAACGCCCATTCGAAGCGTTCCGCCACTGGATGCTTTCGGTGCGCCGGGTCAGTATTGTCATCATTCTCCTGCTGGCGTACGTCAGCTACCGCCTGCTGGGCTCCACCGCAAGCCTGGCGACCATCGGCCAGATTGCCTTTGCCGCTGTCACCCAACTGGCGCCAGCGATGCTTGGTGCGCTGTATTGGAAACAGGCTAACCGCCGTGGGGTGTTTGCCGGATTGGCGGCAGGAACATTCCTGTGGTTCTACACCTTAGTACTGCCGATTGCGGCCCACAGCCTGGGTTGGTCACTGAGTATCTTCCCTGGCCTGAGCTGGCTGCATGGCAACCCGCTGGGACTGCCGATCACGCCACTGACCCAAGGCGTGGTGCTGTCCCTGGCCGGTAACTTCACGCTCTTTGCCTGGGTTTCTGTATTGTCGCGCACACGGGTCTCCGAACACTGGCAGGCAGGCCGATTTATCGGCCAGGAAACCAGTCAGCGCGCCAGTACGCGCTCCATGCTCTCGGTGCAGATCAACGACCTGCTCAGCCTGGCCGCCCGCTTCGTCGGTGAAGAACGGGCGCAACAGAGCTTTATCCGCTTCGCCTATCGCCAAGGCAAAGGCTTCAACCCTAACCAGAACGCTGACAACGACTGGATCGCCCACACCGAGCGGCTGCTGGCCGGTGTGCTGGGCGCCTCCTCGACCCGAGCGGTGGTGAAAGCAGCCATTGAAGGCCGGGAAATGCAGCTTGAAGACGTCGTACGAATCGCCGACGAAGCCTCGGAAGTGCTGCAGTTCAACCGGGCGCTGTTGCAGGGCGCCATTGAAAACATCACCCAAGGCATCAGCGTGGTCGACCAGTCCCTCAAGCTGGTGGCCTGGAACCGTCGTTATCTGGAACTGTTCAATTACCCGGACGGACTGATCAGCGTCGGCCGGCCAATTGCCGACATTATTCGCTACAACGCCGAGCGCGGCCTGTGCGGTCCGGGGGAAGCCGAGGTGCATGTCGCCCGGCGCCTGCATTGGATGCGCCAAGGCCGCGCCCATACCTCGGAGCGTCTGTTCCCCAATGGCCGGGTGATCGAGCTGATTGGCAACCCGATGCCCGGCGGCGGCTTTGTCATGAGCTTCACCGACATCACCGCATTCCGCGAGGCCGAGCAAGCCTTGACCGAGGCCAACGAAGGCCTGGAGCAGCGCGTCACTGAACGCACCCATGAACTGTCGCAACTGAATGTCGCCCTGACCGATGCCAAAGGCGTCGCCGAATCGGCCAACCAGTCGAAAACAAGGTTCCTGGCGGCGGTCAGCCACGACCTGATGCAACCGCTCAACGCGGCACGGTTGTTCTCCGCCGCCCTCTCCCATCAGAACGACGGATTGTCGGGGGAAACCCGGCAACTGGTGCAGCATCTGGACAGTTCGCTTCGCTCGGCCGAAGACCTGATCAGCGACCTGCTGGACATCTCGCGCCTGGAAAACGGCAAGATCAATCCTCAGCGCCACCCCTTTGCCCTCAACGAGCTGTTTGACGCCTTGGGCGCCGAGTTCAAGGCATTGGCCCAGGAACAAGGCCTGGACTTCCGCGTGCGGGGCAGCCGCTTACGCGTCGACAGCGACATCAAGTTGCTGCGACGGGTTTTGCAGAATTTCCTGACCAACGCCTTCCGTTATGCCGATGGCCCGGTGCTGCTGGGGGTGCGGCGGCGCCGGGGAGAACTGTGCCTGGAGGTCTGGGACCGGGGTCCCGGTATCCCGCCAGACAAACAGAAAGTGATCTTCGAAGAGTTCAAGCGCCTGGACAGCCACCAGACCCGCGCCGAAAAGGGCCTGGGCCTTGGGCTGGCGATCGCCGACGGCTTGTGCCGGGTACTTGGCCACCGCTTGCGTGTGCGCTCATGGCCGGGCAAGGGCAGCGTATTCAGCGTCAGTGTGCCCCTGGCCCGGACGCAAACCAGCACACCGGTCCAGGCCGCACTGGAAAATGGCCAACCCATGAGTGGCGCCCAGGTGCTGTGCGTGGATAACGAAGACAGCATCCTCATCGGTATGCGCAGCTTGCTGACTCGCTGGGGTTGCCAGGTCTGGACCGCCCGCGACCAGGCGCAGTGCGTGGCGTTGCTGGCAGAGGGGATGCGACCGCAATTGGCCCTGGTGGATTACCACCTGGACCACGGCGAGACCGGTACTGAGTTGATGGGTTGGCTGCGAGCAGAGCTGGCGGCACCAATACCAGGCGTGGTGATCAGCGCCGATGGGCGCCCAGAAATGGTAGCCGAGGTGCATGCCGCGGGATTGGATTATTTGGCCAAACCGGTCAAGCCTGCGGCGCTTAGGGCGTTGTTGAGTCGGCATTTGCCGCTTTAGCCAGGATACGCTGCCACACAAGCCACATATATTGACGGTGCTCTACTCCGGTAACTGCGCCACACCGTCTTCATCGGTCATCGCCCGCTCCAGCAGATCGGCCGGAAGGCTTTTACTGGCGCGAGCACCGAGCAGTTTCAGTTGCTCGGTACGACTGACCAGATTCCCGCGCCCATCCGTCAGCTTATTGCGCGCCGCGCTGTAAGCCTTGTCCAACTGCTGCAGGCGATTGCCCACCTCATCCAGATCCTGGATAAACAACACGAATTTGTCATACAGCCAGCCAGCACGTTCGGCGATTTCCCGGGCGTTCTGGCTTTGCCGTTCCTGTTTCCACAGGCTGTCGATCACCCGCAGGGTCGCCAGTAACGTCGTCGGGCTGACGATGACGATGTTGCGGTCGAAAGCCTCCTGAAACAGGTTCGGCTCAGCCTGCAATGCAGCGGAAAACGCGGCTTCGATGGGCACGAACAGCAGGACAAAGTCCAGGCTGTGCAAGCCCTCCAGACGCTTATAGTCCTTGCCGGCGAGGCCTTTAACGTGGGTGCGCAAGGACAAGACATGCTGCTTGAGAGCGGCCTGGCCGATCACTTCATCATCAGCAACAACGTACTGCTGATAGGCGGTCAGGCTGACCTTGGAGTCCACCACCACCTGCTTGTCACCCGGCAACATGATCAGTACGTCCGGCTGGAAGCGCTCGCCATCCGGGCCCTTGAGGTTGACCTGAGTCTGGTACTCGCGGCCTTTCTCCAGGCCTGCATGCTCAAGCACCCTTTCAAGAATCAACTCACCCCAGTTGCCCTGGGTTTTCTGGCCTTTGAGAGCACGGGTCAGGTTGGTCGCTTCGTCCGACAGACGCAGGTTCAGTTGCTGCAGGCGCTCAAGTTCCTTGGCCAGGGAAAAACGTTCCCGCGCCTCGCTCTGATAGCTTTCTTCCACGCGCTTTTCGAAGGACTGAATGCGCTCCTTGAGGGGATCAAGCAGTTGTCCCAGGCGCTGCTGGCTGGTTTCGGCGAACCGCTGCTCGCGCTCGTCGAAGATTTTTCCGGCAAGCTCCGCGAACTGCGCCCGCAGCTCATCCCGCGAACCCTGCAGGTCGCTGAGGCGTTGCTGATGGCTTTCCTGTTGTTCCCGAAGTTCGGCGCGCAGGGCGGCCGACAAGGCATCAAGACGCCGCAGCTCGACTTCCTTGGCAGAGCGCTCGATATTCCAGGCATGGGCAGCGTCGCGTGCGTTGTCGCGATCGATCTGCAGCAACTCGACTTCCCGGCGCACAGCAGCAAGATCTGCCTGCTTGGCGGCATTGGCCTGGCTCAGGTCGCTGATTTCATCGCGACTGGCGTCCAATTGCGCCGCCAACCCTTCCTGGGCTAGTTGCGCGGTGGACAGGCGCTCTTCGAGCAATTCCCAGCCAGCCATGCGCGCACTCAGGCGTCGCTGAATCTGCCAGCACAGCACCAATAAAGGTAACGCAGCAGCAGCGAGACCCAGCGCCACACTGGTCCAGTCAAAAGCCATAGCCACTCCTGCCATCACCATAAAAGAAGAAGGTTAACCAAGCAGGCGCGCCGTGGACAGCTCAGTCTTCGATCTGGCCCAGTTCGCGCTGGGCACGGAGGTCGCCTGCACGAGCGGCCTGACGCAACAGATCGTGACCGATGCGCCGGTCCCGGGCGCTGCCACATTCGCGGCACATCAATTGGCCTAATCGACTTTGCGCGGCAACCACACCTTCACGGGCGGGCTGCTTGAGCAAGCGACCAGCGAAATGCTTGACGTTGGGGCTGTCAGCCAGGCGCGGGTTGTCCAGCAGCCACAAAGCGACCCTCAAGGAAAAACGCTTGGGTGCGGTAACAACGGAAGGGCTGTCGGTAACAGAAGGTGATACTGAGCGAAACTTCATAAAGCACTGTAGGGCAGAACGGAAGGCGCGCCACTCTACTCCTTTTTTCATACGGGTAAAGCTGAAAAAAGCCTGCACGCCCGTCCTAGAGCAAGCGCTTGGGACAATCCACAGAAGCTGTGGATAACTCAGTGGACAACCCTCCTTTAATCCCCGCAAAGGCCCATGGAGCGGGGGCCGCAGTCAAACTGACGATTTTTTCACCAATAAAAAAAAGCCAGATTTTTCATTGACTTAAATTTTCGTTGCAGGCATTCGAGGGTATTGCCAACCTTATGACTGTGAGGTGACACGCTGCGCAACCAATGTGCACAACTGCCCACCTGATGGTTATATCGCCGCCGCTTTTTAGCCAACCCCCCCAAAAAAACGTTACTGACGTCACACCTGCGCCACTTTTCAAACGCTCTCGGGCTCGCCACACTGCTCGGCCTACATGAAACCCATTCGGCTAGCCGCGACGACGACCGCGCTGATTTATCGAGGGCTTCTAGGGGCTGACTGAAGTATTTTCTCTAACGCGCTTCCTTTTCAGGATTCAATCCGTTAGTATCCCCGGCGTTAGTACCAAGCTGAAAGTCAATTCTGGTCGAACAAATCCCCCGCGACATAACTTTCCTAAAGAAGAGTGACTGTCCATATCGATGGGATCGACCACCTCGATGGTTTCCAGGTATCACTTGTGACGACACTGCCTTTGAATAATGCAAAGGGTGTCGCGAAGTCTCAATACTCTGACCGAACCAACCTGCAGATTGATCAGGATCTTCACCCTGGGCCCAGAACCTTTGCCCCTGTTGTGTTGCCTGCCCTCCTAAGTACCTACCTGCCAGCCCAAGCGCGCCAAACTAATTAGCGCTTCAAACTGGCTGCTTTGTTCCAGTCGGGCTCTTCGTTCGATCAATGGTGATCAACGTCACTGGAACGTTTTAATGTTGCACGGTTTTTAACCGTGTTATTTGTAGGAACACCAATAATATGTCCACTCAAATCCATACTCAGGATGCCATTCGCACCCTCACCAATGCTTTTGCACCAATGAATTGCCTGATCATGGCCGCTCGTAAAGGCTGCTTCAGCTTCACCCTGGTCAACGAACACGGCATCGCTCGTCACAGCGAACGCCTGTACCCCGATCAATACTCCAGCGCAGAACCGCTGCAGGCCGTGATCGAGCGTACCCGTCAGGCACTGATTGCCTGATCGACCCGACACTGAAAAACCCGAAACCCTGCCTGCAAAGCAGGGTTTTTTATTGCCTGAAATCCGAGTAATTGAACTTTCGATTAAGTTCAAACAGATATAACGGTTATAACCGAATGATAAAAATATTTTAAAAACAGTCCTTTACGTCGTAAATATGACACTACACTTCAACTCAAGCGGCATGATCCGCTTCCGGCGAGCCTGAGATCCGATTCACCGCTGCCAAGCCCCCCCTTCTCAGGCCTCGTCGACCACTTCCACGCTTCGAGGGCTTTATGGGTATCGCCGCCAGCGAATTGTGTCGTTATGTGATCCGGCCCACCTTGATTTACCTGGGCCGCCACAGCCAAGCTGCGGAATCTCTGCTGCTGGGCATCGCTGCCAGCCAATCCGCCCTGGGTACCGCCCTGCATGACCGTCGCGGCCATGGCCTGTATCGCATCACTGAACTACGCCACCGGGCCCTGTGGGACGAATACCTGGCCCTCGACCCAGAACGCGCCAGCCTGGTACGAGGTCTCGCCAGCCAACACGCATTCCTTAGCGGGCCCCAGCTTGAGTTGACGGTCAACCTGCGTTACGCCACTGCCATTGCCTGGCTGCTGGTGGAAAAACATCACCCCGCCCTACCCCCTCCCGACGACGTGCAGGCCATGGCGCGAATCTGGCGAGAAATCTTCCAACCCCAGGGCCGGCTGCGGGATTTTACCCGCGCCTGGCACACCTGTGTTTCACCGCTGAATCAGGTCGCCTGCTGATCGGGCAATTTGCATGATTCGACAAATGTCGCTTATTTTGGTCTGATTGTCCTACAAAACCGCTCTATCTCCTGCGTTTCAGCCTATAGCGCTAACTTGAAAATATTGTTACTTTCCGCAGCGGTGATCACCTCGGAGTTCTAATAATGAAAAAAGTAATGCTCAAGACCACACTTAGCCTCGCCGTTGCCATGGCCTCCTCCCAACTGTTCGCAAGCGGCTTTGCCCTTAACGAACAAAGCGTCAGCGGGATGGGTACCGGTTTTGCGGGTCGCTCTTCATCTGCCGATGATGCAAGCACTGTTTTTGGCAACCCTGCCGGTATGGCTCGCCTTGAAGGCCAGCAAGTCACGGGCGGTGTTGCAGTAATTGATGCCTCTAGCGACATCAGCGATACCAGCGGTCGCTCGCGCGGTAGCAACAAAGGCGACATGGTCCCGTTCACTGCAGTACCGTTCGGTTTCTACACCAATAAACTCAACGATCAGTGGGCTGTCGGTTTCGGTGTCTATGCACCATTTGGCCTGATTACTGACTACGAACGCGGCTTCCAGGGCAAAGCCTTCGGCAGCAAGAGCGAAGTTCAGGTCATCACGTTCCAGCCGACCATCAGCTACGCCTTCAATGACAAGGTTTCCATAGGTTTCGGTCCTACGATCAACCGCATTGCCGGCACCCTGGAATCGGAGCCAAGCCTGCAGGCCTTGGTCCCAGGCAGCGGCGACAACAAAGTCAAGGTCAAGGGCGACGACACCGCTCTGGGCTTCAACGCCGGCGTCCTGGTGCAAGCCACCGACACGACCCGCGTGGGCCTGACCTATCACTCGAAAGTGAAGTACAAGCTCGAAGGCCACACCGATGTGACCCCAGGTGCCGGCGTTCCAGCTACCGTCCTGGCCAACCGCCGCTACGACGCCTCGTTGAAGGTCGACACCCCTGAGTCCTGGGACCTGTCGGTCACCCAAGACCTCAGCGACGTCTGGAAACTCTACGCAGGTGCCACCTGGACCCGCTGGAGCCGCCTGAAAGACATCACCGTAGAGAACGAAGGCGTCACTCGCACTGGTGGCGGTATCGCTGCCCCCGGCATGGTCGGCACCATCAAGGAAGATCAGAACTGGCACGATACCTGGGCTTACGCCGTGGGTACTTCCTACAAGGTTCACCCTCAGTGGACACTGCGTACCGGCCTGACCTTCGACCAGTCGCCCACCAACAACACTGACCGTTCACCACGCATCCCTACCGGTGACCGTGTGATTTTCAGCGTGGGCGCTGGCTACGATGTCATGCCGAACATGACCATCGACGTGGCCTACTCCTACCTGAAGGAAGAAAGCGTCAAGGTTGCTCGCAACAACGCCTTGGGCCAGTCCTACAACGCCAAGTACGAAAACAGTGCCAACGGCTTCGGCCTGGGCATGACCTACCGCTTCTGATTCACCGCGGTATGAAAAAGCCCCGCCCTCCTGCAAAGGAGCCGGGGCTTTTTAATGGGCGGCGATCAGGGCTTGGAAGCCAACGCCTGCTCCACCGCCTTGATCAGATCCGGGCTGTCGGGCTTGGTCAGGCTGGAAAAATTGGCAATCACCTTGCCCTGGCGATCTACCACGTACTTGTAGAAATTCCACTTGGGCGCGCTGCTTTGTTGCGCGAGGATCTTGAACAGGTGCACAGCGTCTGGCCCCTTGACCTTTTGCGGCTCGGTCATGGTGAAGGTCACACCGTAATTGACGTAGCAGACCTTGGCCGTTTCCTCGCCGGTCTTGGCTTCCTGCTTGAAATCATCGGAAGGTACACCAATCACTTCCAGCCCATCGTCCTTATAGCGCTGGTACAACGCCTCAAGGCCTTTGAACTGGGGAGCGAACCCGCAGAAGCTGGCAGTGTTGACGATCACCAGCGGCTTACCGGCAAAGCGCTGGCACAGGTCGATGGACTCCTTGGCGCGCAACTTGGGCAATTGGCCTTCAAGCAACGCCGGGCAATCGGCAGCCATGGCGACACCGCCAAAAGCCGCCATCAGAGCAGGTACTGCAAGCCAGCGCATCAGCATGTGGAATGTCCTTGAATAGGTTCAGACACAGAACTTAACAGATCACCATGCCCAACTGCATCAACGCCAGGCCGCCCTGCTGCCACCCCCACCATGCCAGTAACAGCAGCAGGCCTGCTCCACCTGCCACGAACCAATGCCCTATCGAACTCATGCTGCCTCCATCTGCGCCTGCAATCGGGCCACCGGGCGCTCACGCACCGGCCAGTTCAAGGCAGCGGCGAGCACGCTCAAGACAATCGCCACCTGCCAGATCAAATCGTAGTTGCCGGTTCGATCATAGACCACCCCGCCCAGCCAGCCACCGAGGAACGAACCCAATTGGTGGAACAGGAACACGATCCCACCCAGCATGGAAAGGTTTCTGACACCGAACAGGGTTGCTACCGTGCCATTAGTCAGCGGTACGGTAGACAGCCACAAGAAGCCCATGGCCATGCCGAACAGGTAGGCACTCATTTCAGTCACTGGCGCCCACAGGAACAGCACGATCACCACAGCCCGCAACAGGTACAAGCCGGTCAACAGCCGCGGCTTGGACATCCGCCCGCCGAGCCAACCGGCCGTGTAGGTGCCGAAGATATTGAACAAGCCAATCAACGCCAACACCGTCGTACCCACGGTGGCCGGCAGATGCTGGTCCACCAGATACGCCGGCAAATGCACACCAATAAATACCACCTGGAAACCGCAGACGAAAAAGCCAAAGGCCAGCAACCAGAAACCAGAAACCAGAATGGGAACAGGCTTCGTGCAGCGCTTCACGTAGTGTCTGCTGGCCTGCCAACACCGGCAGCGGGCGATCCTTGAGCATGGTCACCAGCGGCACAATCAACGCCACCAGAAGGCCCAGCACCAGCAACGCGGCAGACCAGCCGAGCCAACCGATCAAGCCGAGGGTGCCTGGCAACATGGCGAACTGGCCGAAAGAGCCGGCCGCACTGGCGATACCCATGGCCATGCTGCGTTTCTCCGCTGGCACGGCGCGCCCCACCACGCCAAGAATCACCGAGAACGAAGTACCGGAAAGGCCAATCCCGATCAATAAACCGGCACTCAGCGACAGCGACCATGCCGAGTCCGACAAGCCCATGAACACCAGACCCAGGGCATAAAGTACGCCGCCAATCATCACCACTTTTGCCGCACCGAAGCGGTCGGCCACGGCGCCGGTGAAAGGTTGGGCCAGGCCCCAGATCAGATTTTGCAAGGCGATGGCAAAGGCAAAGGTTTCGCGCCCCCAGCCAAATTCTGCACTCATGGGCGCCAGGAATAGGCCAAAGCCGTGCCGCACACCCAGGGACAGAGCCAGGATCAGCGCACTCCCGACAAGAATCCAGCCACTGGTACGCCACATCGAGGTCATTTCTTATTCTCCGCTAACGGGTATATACCCGCTTATGATCGAACAAGCTTGCGTTTAAGCAAGTTCGTCCAGCAAGGCCAACAGGGTTTCGCGCTTTTCTGCTCCCAACCGATCAATCAGCTTCTGCTGCGCCGCTTCCCAGGCGGGCAAGGCCGCGGCAAGCCGCTCATTGCCTGCCTCGGTGAGCAACACCAGGCGATTGCGCAGATCATCTCCCTCGACCAATTGCACCAGGCCTTCGCCCTCCAGCACCCGCAGATTGCGCCCCAGGGTGCTGCGATCCAGGCCCATGGCATCGGCCAGGCTGGAAATGCTCGGTTGATCAAGACGCTGCAGGTTGCATAGCAAAGAATACTGGGCGACGTTGATCCCGAAGCCGTCGAGAGCGCCGTCGTAATGCCTGCTGACGCCACGAGCGGCGCGACGCAGGTTGGTACATAAACATTGGGAGGCAAGCATGGAGCGTGTATATACCCGCGATTAAGGAAATGCAAGAAACTGTTACAAAGCCATACCGATCAACACCGCCACTTCCAGCAGTTCCAGCAGGGCACCGGCGGTGTCGCCGGTGGTGCCGCCCAGTCGATTGACCATCAGTTGGCGCAAGCCAATGAAGCAGATGGCCGCCAGTAACACCGCTATCCCACCGCTGAAGCCGCCGATCAAGATACACGCCAGACCACTGAGGATCAGCACCTGTTGGCCGACGATCCTCGGTAAATGATCCGATAACGCCTGGCCCAGCCCTCCGGCCCGCACATAGCGAGTGGTAAGAAAAAGTGCCAACATCGAGCTACGACCGATCAACGGTGCCAGGAGCAGCGCAGCACCGTTGTGCTGTTCGATCAGGGCCACCAGCGCAGTAAATTTAAGCAGCAACACCAGGCCCAGGGTAACCACGGCAATCGGCCCGCTGCGCGGGTCTTTCATGATGGTCAGGGTACGCTCGCGGTCACCAAAACCGCCCAGCCAGGCATCGGCGCTGTCGGCCAGGCCGTCCAGGTGCAAGCCGCCGCTGAGCAACACCCACGCCGTCAGCAACAACGCCGCATGTAACAGCAACGGCGCGCCCATCAGTACCGTGTTCAAGCCCCACAGCAACAGCCCGAACAACAGCCCCACCAGCGGATAGAACAGCAGTGAACGCCCCAGTTCCTGCGGCTGCGGCATACCCGGCAAGCGGATCGGTAAGCTGCTGAGAAACTGCAGGGCAATCCAGAATGGCAACATGATCAGGCGCCTTCCCTTAATACACCATCGGCCTCGACCTGCAGGCTGAACAAGCCGCCGTGGCCGACTTCAACATTCAATAGCTGCTCACGGGGCAAGCCTCGGGCCTGGGCCAGCAGCAAGCGCATGACCCCGCCGTGACTGATCAACAGCACTCGTTGGCCGGTATAGGCCTGATGCAAACGCGAGACGGCGCCGCGCACACGGTTGGAAAACTGCTCCACCGGTTCGCCATTGGGCGGGGTGAAACGATAGGGATCAGCCCAGAACAAGCCCAGCGCCTCGGCATCGGTTTCCATCAACGTCACAGCGCTCTGCCCTTCCCAGGCGCCGAAATGCAGCTCTTGCAAATCCTTTTCCAGGGTCACCGGCAGGTTCAGGCGCACGCCCAACTCGTCGGCAAAGCGCGCGCAACGTTGCAGCGGCGAGCTGACCAAACGGTCCCACGGCCCCCGCTCGATCACAGCAGCACGCATCTGCTCCCAGCCCTTGGCCGTCAACGCATCGTCCAGGCTGCCGCGCAAGCCGCCGCCCAGTTCGGTTTCACCGTGACGCAGCAAGTCCAGGTGCAAGGTCATGCCGGACGATCCGCTACAGCGGCTTCGGCAAAGGTCGCCATCTGACCGTGCAGCGCGCAAGCCAGGCGCAGCAACGGCACCGCCAACGCAGCGCCACTGCCTTCGCCCAGGCGCAGGCCCAGTTCCAGCAGCGGTTCAGCGTTAAGACTTTCCAGCACATGACGATGGCCCGGCTCGGCACCGCGATGGCTGAATAGCAGCCACTCGCGGCACACCGGGTTCAAGCGTGTGGCTACCAGGGCCGCGACGGTGCAGATAAAACCGTCCACCAACACCACGACACCCTCTTGGGCGCAGGCCAGATAAGCACCGACCAACGCGGCAATCTCGAAACCACCCAGGTTGAACAGGGTTTGCAGCGCATCGCCGCGCTGAGCCGCATGCAATACCAAGGCACGCTCGATCACGGCCACCTTATGGCTGATGCCCTGGGCGTTCAAGCCAGTACCTGGCCCGGTCAAGTCACTCACTCGGCAGCCCAGCAACGCACACGCCAGCGCACTGGCTGCCGTGGTGTTGCCGATACCCATCTCGCCGCCAATGAACAATTGAGCGCCGCCCGCGACAGCCCGGCGCACGCTGTCGCGCCCCGCTTCCAGGGCCAGGCGGCCTTGGGCCTCGGTCATCGCCGGGCCGTTGACGAAGTTGGTGGTGCCCGCGCCGATATTCAGGTGACGCACACCCGGCAGGTTCAACGACGGCGTGACGGTGCCCAGGTCGATTACTTCCAGTTGCGCATCCAACTGACGGGCCAACACGCTGATGGCAGCGCCGCCAGTGACGAAGTTGTGCAGCATCTGCCCGGTGACTTCCTGGGGAAATGCGGAGACTCCTTCGGCAACCACGCCGTGATCGCCGGCAAAGATTGCGACCCACAGGTGGTCGAGGCTCGGTTTGACTTGCCCTTGCAAGCCGGCCAGTTGCACTGCCACTGTTTCCAACTGGCCGAGGGAGCCGGCGGGTTTGGTCAGCTGTTGTTGACGGGCCAGGGCTTGGTCGTGCGCTTGGGCGTCAATAGCCTTACAAGGGTTGAGCCACCAGGTGTCAGTCATAACGCAGTACCTTTCAAAGTCAGGGGCAGGCCGGCGACGGTCAGGACAACACGCTGACAACGCTCGGCCAGGGCTTGATGCAGCCAACCGGCTTCATCGACATAGCGGCGAGTCAATTCGCCCAGCGGCACGACACCCAGTCCGGTCTCGTTGCTGACAAAGATGATTTCACCTGGCAGGAAGGCCAGGATTTGCAGCAGGGCGTCGCGCTCTGAGGCAAGACGTGCGGGATCTTCGAGCATGAGCAGGTTGGTTAGCCATAGGGTCAGGCAGTCGACCAGCAGGCAGCGGTCGGGGCCGGCGGCTTCCCGTAGGACGCGGGCCAGTTCGATGGGTTCTTCGATCAGGCTCCATTCGGCCGGGCGGCGCTGGCGATGCAGGGTGACGCGCTCGTTCATTTCGCCGTCCAGGGGTTGGCTGGTGGCTATGTAGGTAACCGGAAGCGCGCTGTTCGCGGCGAGTTTTTCGGCGAGGCGGCTTTTGCCGGAGCGGGCGCCGCCCAGGATTAGTTGGAGCATGGGTGGGACCTCTTTTTTTGATTGTGTGTGTATCCGTTGCTGCGGTAACGGCGGCTTGGGGTTTCGCTCTTACAGCGACTCACTTTTGAAAGAGCCCAAAAGTAAGCAAAAGGCTCTTGCCCCACCACTTGGTGCCTCGCTGTGGCTCGGCGTACCCTCACTCCGGCCCACGGAGCAATGCCGGAGTGAGGGTACGCCGAGCCACAGCGAGGCGCCGACAGGTAGGGCAGGAGCGCTTTGGTTACTTTGTCGCTTTTACAAAGTGACACGCCGTAAGGGCGTAACCCTAAGTCGCCGTCACCGCAGCAACGGATATACACACCACCCAAAACAAAGCCCGGCTCCCACACTGGATCGGTGTACACCCTCAAACCCCACACAACGAACGCAACAATCCTGTATCCAAATGCTGCTCCACCAAATCCGCCAACCGCTCAATATCCCGCTCGCGAAGGGCGTGGTAATCCACCTCCTGCACATCCTCCAACCCCGCCCAGCGCAACAACGCACTGCAAGCGGCCGGAGTCTCAAACAACCCATGCAGATAAGTACCAAGAATCTGCCCGTCGGCACTTTGCGCACCATCCTTACGACCGTCATCCAAAACCACCGCCGGTCGCAACAAGGCACTGCCACTGGTCACACCCGCATGAATCTCATAACCACTGACCTCAGCGTCTTCCAACAGCAACCGCCCGCGAACATTGCGCAGTTGCTTCTCTTCTTCCAGCGTCGTGCTAAACGCCAAAAGCCCCAGTCCCTCACTGGAACCGCAGGGCCCTTCCAGCCCCAACGGGTCATGCACCTGCTCGCCAAGCATCTGCAACCCACCGCAAATCCCCAACACCTTGCCGCCATAGCGCAAGTGCCGGCCCAGCGCCACGTCCCAACCATTGGCCCGCAAATAGGCCAAGTCGCTACGTACGCTTTTCGACCCCGGCAAGATAATCAGGTCAGCCGCAGGAATCGCCTGCCCCGGCCCGACAAACTGCAAATCCACCTGGGGATGCAGCCGCAGCGGATCAAAATCCGTGTGATTGCTGATACGCGGCAATACCGGCACCACTACCTTGAGCACCTGCGCCGCCTTGTCGATCTGACGCTGGTCGATGCCGTCTTCGGCCTCCAGGTGCAAATCCATCACGTAAGGCAGAACACCCAGCACCGGCTTGCCGGTGCGTTCTTCCAGCCAGTCCAGTCCCGGTTGCAGCAGCGCGATATCGCCACGAAAACGGTTGATGATGAAACCCTTGACCCGCGCCTGCTCCGAAGGCGACAGCAATTCCAGCGTCCCTACCAAATGAGCAAACACCCCGCCGCGATTGATGTCGGCGATCAACAGCACTGGGCAATCCACCGCTTCGGCAAAGCCCATGTTGGCGATGTCGTTGGCCCGCAGATTGATCTCCGCGGGTGATCCGGCACCTTCCACCATCACCACCGGATACGCCGCGCTCAAGCGGGCATGGGACGCCAACACCGCTTGCATGGCGATGGCCTTGTAGTCGTGATAAGCCACCGCATTCATGGTGGTGACGGCCCGGCCATGGATGATGACCTGCGAACCGGTGTCGCTATTGGGTTTGAGCAGCACCGGGTTCATATCGGTGTGAGGCGCCAGCTTCGCCGCCTGGGCCTGGACCGCCTGGGCCCGGCCAATCTCGCCGCCCTCGGCAGTCACCGCGCTGTTGAGCGCCATGTTCTGCGGTTTGAACGGCACCACCGCCACGCCCTGGCGCACCAGCCAGCGGCACAAGGCGGTGACCAAGGTGCTTTTGCCCGCATCGGACGTGGTGCCCTGCACCATCAAGGTACTCATGATGCTTCCTTGTACGCGGTGAGCGCTTGTTCCAGGCGCAGCCAGTCAGCGTCGGTACCCGGCAGGCCAAAGCGCAGGCTGCTGTCGTGGACAAACAGGCGCAGCAGAATGCCGCGCTGGGCCATGAATTCGTGCAGGTGCTCGGCGCAGTCGGTAATCAACCACTGGAACAGCGCGCAGCCGCCTTGCGGTCGCAGGCCATGCTGCTCCAGCAGTTCAAACAGTCGCTGGCTGGCTTCTTCGCAGCGCAGGCGCTGGCGCGTATGGCCGGCGACATCCTTAAGGCACACCTGGCCCAACACCCGCGTCGGCCCGCTGACCGCCCATGGCCCGACTTGTTCAGCAAGCAACTTGAGCAACTTGCGCTCGGCCAGGACAAAGCCCAGTCGAACCCCGGCCAGGCCAAAAAACTTGCCGAACGAGCGCAATACGATCAAGCCCACCTGATGGGTCTGGCTCGCCAGGCTTAACTGTGGGGTGTTGTCCATAAAGGCCTCATCCACCACCAGCCAGCCGCCGCGTTGGGCCAGGCGTGCGTGCCAGTCCAGCAGGCGTTGCGTCGTGAGGCTCAGGCCGGTGGGGTTGTTGGGGTTGACCACCACCAGCACGTCAAGGCTGTCGAGGAAGAAGTCCACTTCCTGCTCCAATACTTCACGCACGATATAACCGGCGCGGCGCCAGGCTTCGGCGTGCTCGGCATAGCACGGCGACAGCACGCCGACCTTGCCCGAACGACGCAGACGCGGCAGCAATTGGATTGCGGCCTGGGAGCCGGGCACCGGCAGCACCTGGGCGGCGCCGTAGTACTCGCAGGCGGCCGCCTCCAGGCCATCATCGGTTTCCGGCAGGCGCGCCCAGGCCCGCAGCGGGATCTCGGGGATCGGCCAGGGCCAGGGCGCCAGGCCGCTGGACAGGTCCAGCCAGTCGGCCTCGCTGATGCCGTATTGCATCGCTGCCTTGCGCAGCCGACCACCGTGCTCAAGCATAAAATTCAGCCCCCACACACAGAATCAACAACCATAGCCACACGCCGCGCTGCACCAGTTGCCAGCCTTGGTCGATAGAATCGGCACTCGCCGGCACACCTTCGCCCAATTGCGGACGCTGATGCAGTTCGCCGTGATAAATCGCTGCCCCGCCCAACTCGACACCCAGGGCACCTGCGCCCGCAGCCATCACCGGACCGGCGTTGGGGCTGTCCCAAGTCGGGCCTTGAGTGCGCCAGCACTTGAGCGCCAGCCGAGTTTTGCCCAGTAGCGCGTAGGTCAACGCCACCAACCTTGCAGGAATATAGTTGAGCAGATCGTCGATCTTCGCCGCAGCCCAGCCAAAACGTTCAAAACGTTGGTTGCGATAACCCCACATCGCATCCAGGGTATTGCTCAAGCGATAGAGCACTACACCGGGCACGCCGGCGATGACAAACCAAAACAGCGCGGCGAACACCGCATCGCTGCCGTTTTCCAATACCGACTCGGTGGCGGCGCGTGCAACTTCGGTGTGGTCCAGCTCGCTGGTTTGGCGGCTGACCAGATAACCGACGCGCTTGCGCGCCTCGTCCAGGTCATCACTGCGCAGGGCCTGGGCCACGGGCGCCACGTGTTCGCCAAGGCTGCGCATGCCGAGGGCGCAATACAACGCGAGGATCTCGATCACCCAACCCACATACGGCGCCCACGACAAGGCCGTGGCCAGCAGGGTCAGCGGCACCACCGCGATCACCCAGGCGGTCACGCCATGGCTGCGCCAGCCTCGGCCACCCGAGTTGAAACGCTGCTCGATACGCCCGGCGAAATTACCGAATGCCACCAGCGGATGCCAGCGCCTGGGTTCGCCCAGCAGCGCATCCAGCGCCACGGCAGCGACACTCAGCAAGGCCACACTCATTGACTCACTCCCCAATAATTCTCATACAGCATGTCACTCAATGGACGCGGTTCAGTCCAGCCTTCCAGCTGCAACATCGGTGCCGGGTAGAACTCGGCCACCGGGCCCAGACACAGCACCGCCAGGGGCTTGGCGCCCGCCGGCAAACCCAGCAGATCGGCCAGAGCCTGGGGCTCGAACAACGACACCCAGCCCATGCCCAGCCCTTCGACCCGGGATGCCAGCCATAGATTCTGGATCGCGCAGGACAAGGACGCCATGTCCATTTCCGGCAAGGTGCGACGGCCGAAGATATGCCGTTCGCGGTCATCCATCAGCGCGGCCACCAGCACCTCAGCGCACTCGTTGATGCCTTCGACCTTGAGCTTCATAAACTGGTCGGAACGCTCGCCGAGGGCTTCGGCGGTGCGAATACGCTCTTCTTCCACCAGTTGCTGAATCTTGCCCCGCAGGTCGCGGTCGCTGATGCGGATGAAACGCCACGGCTGCATCAGGCCGACGCTGGGCGCCTGGTGGGCGGCTTGCAGCAAACGGTGAAGCAGCTCGGGAGCGACGGTGCCGCCGCTGAAGTGGCGCATGTCGCGGCGTTCGGCGATGGCCCGGTAGACGGCTTCGCGGTCGGCCTGGGGGAAGGTGTTGTCGGTCATGGCCTCATTGCGGGCAAGCCCGCTCCCACATTGGCCTGGGTGTCTGGCACAAATAACGCTGCAATCGCTGTCGGGTTGGACGGGAAATAAAAGTGCACATAAGAGGCGGTCATCCGTCCCTGCCGATAAACCGCCTCGGCGCCGCGTCCGCCGTTGGGGCTCAGGCCCCGGGCAATCGGCTGCCATTGGGTACTGGTCAGGGAATGATGGTAGGTGTGGCCGCGCAGAACGCCTTCGGGCAAATCGACACTTTGCAGCGCCAGGGCGGCCAGGCGCTTTTGCATCACAGCATCGCCCTGAAGCAGTCCGAGTAATTCGGCGCGGGTGCCATCGACATCGGTGAGCGAGTCCAGCAAATACAGCATGCCGCCGCATTCGGCCAGCAAGGGCTTGCCGGCGCCATGGTGGGCGCGGATGGCGGTCAGCATCGAAGTGTTTTGCGACAACGCCAGGTGATGCAGTTCCGGATAACCACCGGGCAGGTACAAGCTGTCAGCTTCTGGCAGTTCACAATCATGAATCGGCGAGAAGAAGCGCAGCTCAGCGCCCATCGCTCGCAACAAGTCGAGGCCGGCGCCGTAGGTAAAGGCAAAGGCTTCGTCACGGGCAACGGCAATCCGTACACCGGCCAGCAACGGTTCGGCCTCTATCGGCTCAGGCGCAGCGAACTCTACCGGCGGCGGCAGCGCTACCTCGCAACTGCTACCCAACGCTTGCGCGGCGGCATCCAGGCGCAGATCCAGGTCATTCAATTCGCTGGCTTGCACCAGCCCAAGATGACGACTCGGCAGCTCGATACCGGTCTCCCGCGACAGTGCGCCGTACCAGCGCAGGCCTTCGGTAAGGCTACCTTCCAGCAACTGCGCATGACGCAGGGTGCCGACGCGATTGGCCAGCACCCCGGCGAACGGCAGATCAGGCTGGTAACGGGCGAGCCCCAAGGCCAAAGCGCCAAAAGTCTGGGCCATCGCCGTGCCGTCGATTACCGCCAGCACCGGCACGCCAAAATGCCGCGCCAGGTCAGCGCTGGACGGCGTGCCGTCGAACAGGCCCATGACGCCTTCGATCAAAATCAGGTCGGCCTCCCCCGCCGCTTCCCACAACAGCCGCCGACTTTCCTGCTCGCCGACCATCCACATGTCCAATTGATAGACCGGCGCACCGCTAGCGCGCTCGTGGATCATCGGGTCGAGAAAGTCCGGGCCGCACTTGAACACGCGGACCTTGCGCCCGAGATTGCGGTGCAAGCGGGCCAGTGCGGCGGTGACGGTGGTTTTGCCCTGGCCTGACGCCGGCGCGGCGATCAAGACTGCAGGGCAGTGACGGGACTGCTTCAAAGTTCAATGCCCTTCTGTGCCTTGATACCGGCCTGGAACGCGTGTTTGAGCACGCCCATTTCAGTGACGGTGTCGGCCATTTCAATCAGTTCCGGCTTGGCGCCGCGGCCGGTGACCAGTACATGCTGCATCGGCGGGCGGGCTTGCAGGTCGCTGAGGACCTGGTCCAGGTCGAGGTAGCCGTGCTTGAGGGCGATGTTCAACTCATCCAGCACCACCAGGCCGATGGACGGATCGCGCAGCATTTCCTGGGACACCACCCAGGCGGCTTCGGCCGCGGCGATGTCGCGCTGGCGGTCCTGGGTTTCCCAGGTAAAGCCTTCGCCCATCACATGGAAACGCACTTGCTCGGGGAAGCGGCGGAAGAACAGCTCTTCACCGGTGCTGTTGCGGCCCTTGATAAACTGCACCACACCGCACTGCATGCCGTGGCCCATGGCCCGGGCCAGCATGCCAAAGGCTGAACTGCTCTTGCCTTTGCCATTGCCGGTGAGCACCAGCAGCAATCCGCATTCGTTCGGTGAATTGGCAATGCGCTCGTCGATCACCGCTTTTTTGCGCAGCATGCGCGCCAGGTGGCGCTCGTCACGATCGGGGGATTCAGTCATGGCAGCTCTCCGTTGGGGCTGGACAAAAACGGCGGGCAGGAAAAGAGAAAGCAAACAGCCAAGCATCGCCCACCGTGATGCTGTTGGATGAATCAGGCCGGTCTCCGGGCTCATGAGTGGCGTTGCGCGCCGAGGGTGCGCCTTCCCATATCGCGGGGCGATACAGTGGCGAAAGCACCGTCTTGACTCATTTACCGTTGCGGGGGCAGCGCCGGGATCGTGGCTTCACTGTGTACAAGTGCGCTCACTCACCGGCTTCCCTGTTTCACTCTGTTGACGCACACGCCACAGAGCACCTGAAACAAGCGGCGAAGGTTAGTGGGTTGGGGGTGGAGCGTCAATTAAAGCTGGCGGCGCACTTGAACCATCGCAGCGCGTCGTGCCTCTATGACTACAGGTATTGAGGAGAAAAACATGCATAAGACCCGACTCGCCTTACTCATCATGGTCGCTGGCACCCTGGCCGCTTGCGGTGATAGTTCCACCTTGCAAGTGTCCGACGGCACCGGGCCCTCGCCCAAGCTGCCGGAGCCGAACAAAACCCTGATCCCCACCGTGAATATCGCCCCGGCGATTGGTTGGCCGAACGGCGTCAAGCCCACTGCGGCGGCCGGCACCCAGGTGGCAGCGTTCGCCGAAGGCCTGGATCACCCGCGCTGGCTGTACGTACTGCCCAATGGTGATGTGCTGGTGGCGGAAACCAACGCACCGCCCAAGCCGGACGATTCCAAGGGCATTCGCGGCTGGGTGATGGGCAAGGTCATGGGCCGAGCCGGCGCTGGCGTGCCGAGCCCGAACCGCATCACCCTGCTGCGGGACGCCGACCACGATGGCGTCGCTGAAACCCGCACGGTGTTCCTGGAAAACCTCAACTCGCCGTTCGGCATGACCCTGGTGGGCAACGACCTGTACGTCGCTGACTCGGACAAGCTGTTGCGCTTCCCTTATCAGTCAGGCGAAACCTCCATCAAGGAGGCTGGCACCAAGGTCGTCGACCTGCCGGGCGGCCCTCTGAACCATCACTGGACCAAAAACGTGGTGGCCAGCAAGGATGGCAACAAGCTGTACGTCAGCGTCGGCTCCAACAGCAACGTCGCGGAAAACGGCCTGGAAGCGGAGCAAGGTCGGGCGGCGATTTGGGAAGTAGACCGCGCCACCGGCCAGCACCGCATCTTCGCCTCTGGCCTGCGCAACCCCAACGGCATGGCCTGGGAGCCGCAAAGCGGCAAACTGTGGACGGCGGTCAACGAGCGGGATGAAATCGGTAGCGACCTGGTGCCGGACTACATCACCTCGGTCAAGGATGGCGGCTTCTATGGCTGGCCGTTCAGCTACTACGGCCAGCACGTCGATGTGCGCGTGACTCCACAAGACCCGGACCTGGTGGCCAAGGCCATTGCGCCGGACTATGCGGTCGGCCCGCACACTGCATCACTGGGTCTGACCTTCGCCGAGGGCAGCAAGTTGCCAGCACCGTTCAGTAACGGCGCGTTTATCGGCCAGCATGGCTCGTGGAATCGCAAGCCTCACAGTGGTTACAAAGTGATCTTTGTGCCGTTTGAAGCGGGCAAGCCAAAAGGGCAACCGGTGGATGTGCTGACCGGGTTCCTCAACAGCGATGAAAAAGCCATGGGCCGGCCAGTGGGCGTGGTGATCGATCAGCTGGGGGATTTGCTGGTGGCCGATGATGTGGGGAATAAAGTGTGGCGGGTGTCAGCAACTAAATAACCTGCTAACAAGCCTCAAGCTGCAAGTGGCCGTTAGGCGCCTTCTTGCAGCTCATAGCTTGAAGCTTGTAGCTGCTTCTTAGGGATTACGCGCCAGATGCTCCGGCGGCAATACGCGCTTGGCGCTCAGGTACGCATTCTGCCAATACGCCTTGGATAGCGTGTCCAGCTTCACCGTACCGCCCGTTTGCGGGGCATGCACAAAGCGCCCTTCGCCCACATAGATTCCCGCGTGGCTGACCTGCGAGCCGCCATTGGTGGCAAAAAAGAGTAGGTCGCCGGTTTGCAGGGCATCTTCACTCACATCCTGGGCACGCATCACGATCAGTTCGCGGGTGGTGCGTGGCAAGGAGATACCGGCAGCGTCACGGTAGACAAAACCAATCAGGCCGCTGCAATCAAACCCCGAGTCCGGCGTATTGCCGCCCCAGCGATAAGGCGTGCCGACCAGGCCCAACGCACGAAAAAGTACGTCTTCGGCAGCCGGAGAAAAGGTTTGGGTGGAATAGTTGAACACCGGCTTGGGCTTGACGGCCACGGGAGGTGGACGACTTGCGCAGGCGCTGAGCAGCGCGGCGCAAATGACAAGAATTAGGCGGGCCGAGGTCGACATGGGCAGAACGATCCTGATCTGGATGCGGCTTTCGTTACCGAAGGCTGAAAACCAGACCGCGCAAGCAAAGCTCGCGCGATCAGCTCACAACAATATCCAAGGATTCTAGCGCTTACACGTCAAACTTCAAGTATCACTTTAACTTTACTTGCGGGAGGTAACGGTAGTCGGGGCCATGGCCAGGGCGCGCTTGGCTTCGATAAAGGTCTTGCTCCAGTAACTATCGCCCAACTTATCGACCCGAACGCCACCGCTACGACGGCTGCTGGAGTGGATAAATTGGTCATCGCCCAGGTAAATACCGGCGTGACTGACGCGACCACGACCATTGGTACTAAAGAAAAGCAGATCACCAGGCTTGAGGTTGTTGCGAGCGACCAACGGTGCATCAACGTTGATCATTTCACGAGTGGAACGCGGCAGCTTCATGCCGGCCTCTTCGCGAAACAGGTAACCGATGAAACCGCTGCAATCGAAACCGGCTTCAGAGGTACCGCCGAAACGGTAACGGGTGCCGACCAGGGACAGACCGCGCTCGAGGATGCTGTCGGCCAGAACTGGAAGCTGATAAGGCTTGCTGTCGGAAAACTCAGCCAGTTCTTTTTCTGTCGCTACTTCTTCTGAATAGACAGCTTCCTGGTAAGCAGTGGAAGACTGCGCAGCGACAAATTTTTGTTGATTGTGTTGTTGAGGCTTTTGCTGCTCAGCCACCTGTTGAGGGTGGGTGGCGCAACCAAACAACAGGGTAACAAGTGCGAGAGGCACGAGGGGTGCGAAGCGATTTAGCATGGGCACGACCGTGGCTGGATGTGTAAAGAAGCCGAGACTATGCCTTCTATCATATCGATTTGCAAATTCAATCGTGATCCATGTGACTTCTTGTTTGGGCCATGACATCTAAGCCCTTAAACCCCTACAAGACCCTTTTGCGTGGCCAAACAGGCTAAAACGCAGAATTTCTGGCGCCTGCAAAATGCCAAGAGCCCCTATTTTAAAGGGCTGGCTACCAGCCGAGGGTTTCTTTCAGGAAAGGAATAGTCAGCTTGCGCTGGGCCTGCAAAGAGGCTTGATCGAGGCGTTCGAGCAATTCGAACAGCGCACTCATGCTGCGGGTGCCACGGGTGAGGATAAAGTGCCCGACTTCATCGGTAAGGTGCAGGCCCCGACGGGACGCACGCAATTGCAGGGCGCGCAGCTTGTCTTCATCAGACAGTGGGCGCATCTGGAAAATCAGTGCCAGGGTCAGGCGAGACTTGAGATCCGCCAGCTTCACCGGCAACTCCCGAGGCGAGGTGGACGCAGCAATCAGCAAGCGCCGCCCGCTGTCACGCAAGCGGTTGAACAGATGAAACAGCGCCTCTTCCCAATCCGCCCGCCCCGCAACTGCTTGCAGGTCATCCAGGCAAACCAGTTCGTATTGTTCAAGGTTGTCGAGGATTTCGGTGCCCCGATCCAGTAACTCGGCCAAAGGCAGGTACACCGCCGGTTCGCCCATCTGCTCAAAACGCAGGCAAGCGGCCTGCAACAAGTGGGTACGCCCCACGCCGTCCTTGCCCCAGAGGTAAATCAGGCTTTCGGTCCACCCGGCGTCGGCTTCGCAAAGCCGCTCGACATAGCCGAGTGCAGCGGCATTGGCGCCTGGGTAGTAATTGATAAAGGTAGCGTCGTCACGCAGACGCACACCTAGGGGCAGCTGAATCGGTTTCATGCTGACTGAACGGTTCCAATCGGACCGTTAGTGGCCTCTGTGAAAAGTGTGCAAAGTTTATACCCGTGACGCCGGGTGCACAATGCAGCAGACCACAAGCAAAATCAAAGGTTTGCGTTAACGTGCTGGATTTCGTAGAGATTATTTGACGCCACGGCCACTGGCCTGGGGAGCAACTACGACAAACCCGGCACTGAGCCGGGTTTGTGAGGGAGCGCTGAACCTCGACCTTATAGATTGGGCTCGTCGACACCGGTGTAGACATCTGAATCCTTGTACAGGTCGTGCACATGGCGCACCAGTACCATGATCACTGCCGCCACTGGCAATGCCAGCAGGATGCCGGTAAAGCCAAACAGTTCACCGCCCGCCAGGATCGCAAAGATCACCGCCACCGGGTGTAGACCGATCCGATCCCCCACCAGCAATGGCGTCAGCACCATGCCTTCCAGCGCCTGGCCCACCATGAATACCGCGACAATCCCCAGCATCGGGTAGAAGTCACCGCCAAACTGGAACAGCCCGGCCACCAGCGCCGCACCAATGCCAATGACAAACCCCATGTACGGCACAATCGCCGCGAGGCCAGCAATCAGGCCGATCAACAGGCCCAGTTCCAGACCGATTGCCATCAGCCCCGCCGCATAGATAATCCCCAAGGCCAACATCACCAGCAGCTGACCACGAACGAACGCGCCGAGCACTTCATGGCACTCTCCTGCCAGGGAGACGATGCGCTCCTCACGGCTACGCGGCAACAGGCTGCGGATCTTCGCCATCATCAGGTCCCAGTCCCGCAGCAGGTAGAACGCCACCACCGGGATCAACACCAGATTGGTCAACCAGCCAATCAGCGCCAGGCTGGAAGCCGTCGCCTGACTGAGGACAATCCCGACAATATCGGTGGTCTGCCCCATGTGCTCACTGATGGCGGCCTTGACCTTGTCGAATTTCCAGAAGCCATCGGCCAGGCCAAGCTTGGCCTGAGCCCAAGGCATGGCAGTGTGTTGCAGCCAATCGAGCATTTGCGGCGCCAACTCATAGAGGCGAAACAATTGCTTGGCCAACATCGGTACCAGCACCAGCAGCAGCGCCATGACAATCAGGGTGAACAGCGCAAACACCGCCACCACACCCCAGGTGCGCGACAACCCAACCTTTTCCAGGCGATCCACTAAGGGATCGAACAGATAGGCCAGCAGCAGCGCAACCAGGAACGGCGTCAATATCGAATGCAGCAAGAATACAAAAACGCACAGCACGACGATCCCGCCAAGCCACACCCAACGACGCGAATCCGCCATAAACCACTCCATCTGTTAGTTGCTTCTATATAAGGAAGAACAGTTACCAACGAAAACGCAGTTGCGGCGTCGGCTCGACCTGCGGCGCGGGCGCCGGTTGCGCACCTTCGGCCGTCGGCTGCTGGACGGGCGCAGGTGCAGGCACCTCACCGGCCGGCACCTCCTGCAACTTTGCCAGACTCAACTGGGTGCGCAACTGGTCGGCGCTGCCATTGACCCGATAGATGATACGACCGCCATCAACCCGTTGCAGTTGCGCGCCAAACGGCTCCAGCAAGTGCCCCAAGGCAGCGTAGCGCTCCAGGGTCATGCCCTGCACCTCAAGCAGTTGCTCGCTGGTTGCCCCCGCCTTGACTGCAAAGCGCGGCGCCAGGCGCTCACTCACGGCCAACAGCACCGCGTCGGCCAGGGCCGCGGTATCTGCGCCTTGGACGGTGCCCTGCTCGGCTTTATCGCCCAGCCACAAACGCCATTTGGCTTGCCATTGCCCGCCCTCTTCACGGGCATGCACCGCCAGCATGGCATCGGCACCGTAACGTTCCGACGCCGAGCGCAGTGGCGCTGGGTCAGCGCTTTCAAGATTAGGTGCGGTGGCGACGATCTGCTCATCGAGATCGCCCAACGGCAGGCGCAACGGCAAACCTCGATGCTGGGCCGCGCGACGCAATGGCTGTGCAGCGGCCTGGCCGTCACCGACCAGGCTGCTGCCTTCGGTGGAATCACTCAGCCACCAACCAAGGATCGATGGCCGATTGCTGCCCCACAGCGCCAGGCCTGCTTCGCGCAAGGCGCGATCGGTGCTGACCGGGTCGAAATCTACCTGCAGGCTTTCAGGCGGGCCGGCGTCGTAGCCGTACTGGCTGATGATTTGTTGCGGGTCCTTGCGGATTGCCGCCAGGCCGGGGCCTTTGGCTGCCTTGGCGTCGCCGGTCAAGCGAATCACCAGGGTTTCCAAGGCACGCTGGGTCGCCTGGGCGCGCTCATCCGGCGTCTGGCTGCTGACAGGTTCGAGTACTTGATAGAGGCCATTGAGGGTTTCGGCATGACTCGCCAGGCTGACCAATGACAAACAGCCTACAAAAAAGAATTTACACAAACGCATGGAAGATTCCCGAACGACAAAAAAGCGGCTGGAATAGACCGCGTGAGCACTGTTAAGCAAGGCTGTGACCACAGCGACCAGCAAAACATTCACAAGATCCTGGTAAGTTTTTGTACCGTCATAACGATAGCCGGTTAAAGGCTATACCTTATATACGGTCAGAAGCCGCATCGATTAGCGTTTTTTTAACCCCATATGCCCCTGCCCGTCGGCCCGAGGATGGCCGCTGCCCCTCAAGCCTGATAAAATCGCGCGCCTTCGCAGACCGTCCATGGCAAGGCATTCTGAAACCATCCGTTTCAGCATTCCCGCCGCATTCGGTCGTTACCCCTGAATCCCCCCTAAAGGCCTGGATCATGAGCAAGCAACCCTCCCTGAGCTACAAGGACGCCGGTGTAGACATCGACGCCGGTGAAGCATTGGTCGAACGCATCAAGAGCGTCGCCAAGCGCACTGCGCGCCCTGAAGTCATGGGTGGCCTGGGCGGTTTTGGCGCCCTCTGCGAAATCCCGGCCGGTTACAAGCAGCCTGTTCTGGTCTCCGGCACCGACGGCGTCGGCACCAAGCTGCGCCTGGCGCTGAACCTGAACAAGCACGACACCATCGGCATCGACCTGGTGGCCATGTGCGTCAACGACCTGGTGGTCTGCGGTGCCGAACCGTTGTTCTTCCTCGACTACTACGCCACCGGCAAGCTCAATGTCGAGACCGCGACCCAGGTCGTGACCGGCATCGGCGCGGGCTGTGAACTGTCCGGTTGCTCCCTGGTAGGCGGTGAAACCGCTGAAATGCCGGGCATGTACGAAGGCGAAGACTATGACCTGGCTGGCTTCTGCGTCGGCGTCGTGGAAAAAGCCGAGATCATCGACGGCTCCAAGGTTGCCGCCGGTGACGCCCTGCTGGCCCTGCCATCGTCCGGCCCGCACTCCAACGGCTACTCGCTGATCCGCAAGATCATCGAAGTGTCCGGTGCCGACATCGAAAACATCCAGCTCGACGGCAAACCACTGACCGACCTGCTGATGGCCCCGACCCGCATCTACGTCAAGCCGTTGCTCAAGCTGATCAAGGACACTGGCGCCGTCAAGGCCATGGCCCACATCACCGGTGGCGGCCTGCTGGACAACATCCCGCGCGTACTGCCTAAAGGCGCCCAGGCCATTGTCGACGTGGCCAGCTGGCAACGTCCGGCAGTATTTGACTGGCTGCAAGAGAAAGGCAACGTCAACGAAACCGAAATGCACCGCGTGCTGAACTGCGGCGTCGGCATGGTCATCTGCGTAGCTCAAGAGCACGTTGAAACCGCTCTGAACGTCCTGCGTGAAGCCGGCGAGCAGCCATGGGTCATCGGCCAGATCGCCACGGCTGCCGAAGGCGCAGCCCAGGTGGAACTGAAGAACCTCAAGGCGCACTGATGTCAGCAACCTGTAACGTCGTGGTGCTGCTCTCCGGCACCGGCAGTAACTTGCAGGCTCTGATCGATAGCACGCGCACGGGCGACAGCCCGGCGCGCATCGCTGCGGTGATTTCCAACCGCAGCGACGCCTACGGCCTGCAACGTGCCAGGGACGCAGGGATCGACACCCGCGCCCTGGATCACAAGGCTTTCGAGGGCCGCGAGGCCTTCGATGCGGCCCTGATCGAACTGATCGACACCTTCAACCCCAAGCTTGTGGTACTGGCCGGCTTCATGCGCATTCTCAGCGCTGGTTTCGTGCGGCACTACCAGGGGCGCCTGCTCAATATCCACCCTTCACTGCTGCCCAAGTACAAAGGCCTGCATACCCACCAGCGCGCCCTCGAAGCCGGCGATACGGAGCATGGTTGCAGCGTGCACTTCGTCACCGAGGAACTCGATGGCGGGCCTCTGGTCGTACAGGCAGTGGTTCCGGTAGAGTCTGCGGACTCTGCGCAGTCACTTGCGCAACGGGTTCACACCCAGGAACACAAGATTTACCCGCTGGCTGTTCGCTGGTTCGCTGAGGGGCGGTTGATTCTTGGTGAACAGGGTGCATTATTGGACGGCCAGTTACTTGCGGCCAGCGGCCACTTGATTCGAACCTAGGAGATTTTATGCGTCGCGCCCTGCTCTTTGCTTTTGCGCTGCTCACCCTGCCTTTGGCGCAGGCGGCAGACCTTCAGCCGTTCTCCGCCAGCTACACCGCCGACTGGAAGCAGTTGCCCATGAGCGGCACCGCTTCGCGAAGCCTGGAGAAAACTGCCAACGGCGCCTGGAAGCTGAGCTTCAAAGCCTCGATGATGATCGCCAGCCTGACCGAAGAAAGCACCTTGACCCTGGACAAGGACACCTTGCTGCCACAGTCCTACCACTTCGAACGTGGTGGCCTGGGCAAAGCCAAGAAAGCCGACCTGGATTTCGACTGGACCACCAAGATGGTCACCGGCACTGACCGCGGCGACGCGGTGAAGATCCCGCTGAACCGTGGCATGGTCGACAAATCCACTTACCAGTTGGCTCTGCAACATGACGTCGCCGCTGGCAAGAAGACCATGAGTTACCAAGTGGTCGATGACGGCGAAGTCGAGACCTATGACTTCCGTGTACTGGGTGAAGAGAAAGTCGAGACCAAGGCCGGCCAGATCGACGCCATCAAGGTCGAGCGCGTGCGTGACCCGACTCAAAGCAAACGCACCACCGTGATGTGGTTTGCCAAGAGCTGGGACTACCTGCTGGTTCGCCTGCAACAGGTTGAAACCGACGGCAAGGAATACAACATCATGTTGTTGGAAGGTACGGTCAACGGCAAGGCTGTGAAAGGCAGCTGATCCACGATCGATTAAAAGAGCCTCGCGAAATGCGGGGCTTTTTTTCGTCTGCAGGATATCGGCAACTCGGCGACCTGACTGCAACATGAAACTTTTGTCATAAAACTCAGCCACCTGCGACGCAATGTCGCGGTTTTCGGGGCCTGGGCGACTGTTCCTATTTCTGTAAAGGTTTGTTGCAAATCCTGGTTATTTACTTAGCAAGCTAACAAAATATATAACAAAGGCCTGCGACGACTTGCCGCAGACCAACCAGAGATTGGAGCAAGCATATGACTGTAAAAGTAACTGAACGCGACGATGCACATATGTCCCACGAAGGTGTAGCCAACGGCATACGTATCTGGGATGTCCATCAGCAAGACTTGCTGGTGGGAATGTTTCACTCCGAGACCGACGCCCATAACTATAAAAGCGAGCTCGAAACTCTGGAGATGAGACACCAGCCGCAAAGCGCCTGAAACTCTGAAATCCGGCGGGCACCCCGGCCCACGCAGCCGCAGTACCCGCAAACACAAACCCCGCCATTAAGCGGGGTTTGTTGTTTTCGGGCCTTATTGGGGCTGCTGCGCAGCCCAACGGGGGCCAGGCCCCCTCGCCACAGTGTTGTTTTTACAGCCTTACCACATCAGATCATCAGGGATCTGGTAGGCGGCGTATGGATCATCCTCATCCGGCACCTGGGTCTCGGTGAGGATGTTGAGCTGAACGATACGCTCCGCAGCCCGCTCCTGGATCTTCAGCGCCGCCTCGCGAGGGATCACTTCGTAACCGCCGCCATGGTGGACAATTGCCAGTGAGCCGTTGCTCAGCTTGTTGCGCATCAAGGTGTTGACCGACAGGCGCTTGACCTTCTTGTCATCGACGAAGTTGTAGTAGTCCTCGGTGGTCAGCTTGGGTAAACGCGAGGTTTCGATCAATTGCTTGACCTGAGCCGTACGGGCCTTGGCCTCGACCTTTTCCTGCTGCTGGCGGTTGAGTTCCTGGTCGCGCTTGACCTTCTCGGCCTGTGCTTCCTGGGCCAGACGCACCTGAGTGTCGTCCGCCTCGGCCTGGCCTTTATGAACCAGACGTTGCTGCTTCTGCTTGTCTTTGCCGACCTGCTTGGCCTGCTTTTGGTTGACCAGCCCTGCTTTGAGCAACTGGTCGCGAAGGGAAATGCTCATGGTGCTTACTCACTTAGGCAACTGCTCAACCGCAGCTGGACACGTTCTTTTCCTGGCGTTTGGCTTCGCCCCATAGGGCGTCCAACTCTTCGAGGGTGCAATCTTCCATGGGACGACGGGTGTCGCGCAATGCCTGTTCGATAAATCGGAAGCGCCTTTCGAATTTGGCGTTGGCAAGCCGCAGGGCGGTTTCCGGGTCGACCTTGAGGTGCCGCGCCAGGTTGACCACCGTGAACAGCAGGTCACCGACCTCGTCGCTAATGGCCGCTGAGTCGTTATCGGCCATGGCTTCCAGCACTTCATCCAGCTCTTCGCGGACCTTATCCACCACCGGCAACGCCTCAGGCCAGTCGAAACCGACCTGCCCGGCGCGCTTCTGCAATTTGGCCGCGCGGGACAACGCCGGCAAGGTTGTTGGCACGTCGTCGAGCAGGGATAACTGCTCCGGGGCGTCAGATTTTTCTGCGCGCTCCTCGGCCTTGATCTCTTCCCAGCGCTGCTTGACCTGCTCTTCGCTCAGTTGCGGGATATCCAGCGGCGCATACAGATCACCCGTCGGGAACACGTGCGGGTGACGACGAATCAGCTTGCGGGTGATGC
The DNA here is from genome assembly GCF_055407105.1 of Pseudomonas sp. C321. Lineage (NCBI taxonomy): Bacteria > Pseudomonadati > Pseudomonadota > Gammaproteobacteria > Pseudomonadales > Pseudomonadaceae > Pseudomonas > Pseudomonas sp. C321. Next base: position 256,666 of record NZ_JBUZRB010000001.1, read on the forward strand.
TGTCGATCACCCCGGCAAATTCGAAGCGCCCTTCTTCCCGTGCCAACTGGCTGTAATACACCACCTGGAACAACAGATCGCCCAGCTCACCTTGCAAGTGATCAAAGTCGCCGCGCTCAATGGCGTCGGCGACTTCGTAAGCTTCTTCAAGGGTGTGAGGGACGATGGTGGCGTAGGTTTGCTTGATGTCCCACGGGCAACCGTACTGCGGGTCGCGCAGACGGCTCATCAGGTGCAGCAGGTCTTCAAGTGAATACATCGATCAATCTCTGTCCGCTCATGGCGTCCGGTTGCGCCGGGTCTCAATAATGTTCGGCAACTGGGAGATTCGCCCCAGCAACCGCCCCAACGCGTCCATCCCCGGAATCTCGATGGTGAGGGACATCAACGCCGTGTTGTCCTCCTTGTTCGAGCGCGTGTTGACCGCCAGCACGTTGATCCGCTCATTAAGCAGCACTTGCGACACGTCCCTCAGCAGGCCGGAGCGGTCGTAGGCGCGAATGATGATGTCCACCGGGTAGGTCAACACCGGCACCGGGCCCCAACTGACCTGAATGATCCGTTCTGGCTCGCGTCCGCCCAGTTGCAACACCGAGGCGCAATCCTGACGGTGAATGCTCACCCCGCGGCCCTGGGTGATGTAACCGACGATGGCATCACCCGGCAACGGCTGGCAGCAGCCGGCCATTTGCGTCAGCAAGTTGCCGACACCCTGGATCTGAATGTCGCCGCGCTTGCCTGGCTTGTAGCCGGTGGCCTTGCGCGGGATCAGTTCCAGCTGTTCGTTGCCACGTTCCGGCTCCACCAGTTGCTGGGCCAGGTTGACCAGTTGCGCCAAGCGCAAATCGCCGGCGCCGAGGGCGGCGAACATGTCTTCGGCGAGCTTCATGTTGGCCTTTTCGGCCAGCTTGTCGAAGTCCACCTGGGGCAGGCCCAGGCGCCCGAGTTCCCGTTCCAGCAAGGTTTTGCCAGCGGCGACGTTCTGGTCGCGCGCCTGCAACTTGAACCAGTGGACAATCTTCGCCCGCGCCCTGGACGTGGTGATGTAGCCCAGGTTCGGGTTCAGCCAGTCGCGGCTCGGCGTGCCGTGCTTGCTGGTGATGATCTCGACCTGTTCACCGGTCTGCAGGCTGTAGTTGAGCGGCACGATGCGTCCGTTGATCTTCGCGCCACGGCAGTTGTGGCCGATCTCGGTGTGCACGCGGTAGGCGAAGTCCAAGGGTGTGGAGCCTTTGGGCAGGTCGATGGCGTGGCCGTCGGGAGTGAAGATGTAGACCCGGTCAGGCTCAATATCCACCCGCAACTGTTCGACCAGGCCGCCGATGTCCCCCAGCTCTTCGTGCCATTCCAGCACTTGGCGCAGCCAGGAGATTTTCTCTTCGTACTGGTTGGACCCCGCCTTGACGTCGGTGCCCTTGTAGCGCCAGTGAGCACACACACCCAGCTCTGCCTCTTCGTGCATGGCATGGGTACGAATCTGCACTTCCAACACCTTGCCCTCGGGGCCGATTACCGCCGTATGTAACGAGCGGTAGCCGTTTTCCTTGGGGTTGGCGATGTAGTCGTCGAATTCCTTGGGGATGTGTCGCCACAGGGTGTGGACGATTCCCAGCGCGGTGTAGCAATCGCGCATTTCAGGCACCAGCACCCGCACGGCACGCACGTCATAGATCTGGCTGAACTCCAGACCCTTGCGCTGCATTTTGCGCCAGATGGAATAGATGTGCTTGGCCCGACCGCTGATGTCGGCTTCGACCCCAGTGGCCTGCAATTCCGTGCGCAACTGGCCCATCACATCGGAGATGAAGCGCTCACGGTCGAGCCGCCGCTCATGGAGCAGCGTGGCAATCTGTTTGTATTGATCGGGTTCCAGGTAGCGGAAGGACAAGTCCTCCAGCTCCCATTTGATATGGCCGATGCCCAGGCGGTGAGCCAGGGGCGCGTAGATGTCGAAGACTTCCCGGGCGACGCGGTTGCGTTTTTCGTCATCGGCGGTTTTCACCGCCCGAATCGCGCAGGTACGTTCGGCCAGCTTGATCAGGGCGACACGCACGTCGTCGACCATCGCCACCAGCATCTTGCGCAGGTTTTCCACCTGGCCCTGGGTGCCCAGCACCATGGACTGGCGCGGGCTCAGGCTGGCGCTGATGGCGGCCATGCGCAGCACGCCGTCGATCAGCTTGGCCACGACGGCGCCAAAACGCTGGCTGACCAGCGGCAACTGAATATGCCCTTCGCGTACGCCGCGATAGAGCACCGCAGCGATCAGCGAGTCTTGATCGAGCTTGAGGTCGGCGAGGATCTCGGCGATTTCAAGCCCGGTACGAAAACTTGACGTACCTTCGGACCACAAATTCTTGGCCGCATTGTCTTGCTGTTCAGACTCACGAGCGAACTCGCAGGCTGCTTTCAAGGCTTCACGGTCCAGTGCCGGGTCGACACTGACGGCATGATCCAGCCATGCCTCGAGATTGATACTGCCGTCGGTGTTGATCGGCTGGTGTGCTCTCACCTGTACCATCTTGCTTACCTTCCCTACGACGCGCCTTCAGCGCGTCAAAATCGCTGACCTTTGTAACGCATGCTCCCTGGCAGGTCACGGCCCTGGAGAACGCAGGCCAGTCGGACTAAGCGAGCATCCTAGCTCGCTTCAAATAACGCCATCGCCTCGACATGTGCCGTTTGCGGAAACATATCGAGGATCCCGGCACGTTTTAGCCGGTAGCCTTGCTTGACCAACTCGACCGTGTCCCGCGCCAGCGTGGCTGGATTGCAGGACACATACACCAGGCGATCGGCCCCAAGAGCGGCGAGCTTGCGCACAACCTCCAGGGCACCATCGCGGGGTGGGTCCAAGAGTACCGCAGAAAAGCCTGCATTGGCCCATTCTGCGTTAGCCAAGGGCTGGGACAAATCGGCCTGAAAAAACCGCACATTATGCAAATTGTTGCTCACAGCATTGGCAGCAGCGCGCTCAACCATAGCCTGCACGCCCTCCACCGCCACCACTTCCCGTACCTCACGGGCCAGGGGCAAGGCGAAGTTACCCAGGCCGCAAAACAGATCCAGCACCCGTTCATCGGGCTTTGGCGCCAGCCAATCCAGGGCCTGGGCGACCATCGCCTCGTTAACCCCGGCGTTGACCTGGATAAAGTCCCCCGGCCGGTAAGCCAGTTCCAGATCCCATCGATCCAGGCGATAGCCCAGGGTTTGATCGGGATCGAACGGTTGTGGCTCACCTTCGCCATGCAGCCACAGTTGCGCTTCATGGAACGTGCAAAACTCTTTCAGTACCACCAGGTCGGCATCCGACAGCGGCGCCATGTGCCGCAACAACACCGCGATGGACGAGCCACTGAACAGCTCAACATGCCCAAGAGCCTGCGGCTTGCTCAAACGCCGAAGCATGTTCGGCAAGCGTTGCATGATCGGTTGCAAGGCCTGTACCAGTACCGGGCAATCGTCGATACCGACGATGTCCTGGCTGGCGGCGGCGCGGAAACCCACTTCAAGTTTTTTGGCCTTGACGTCCCAGCGCACAGCCACCCGCGCACGACGTCGGTAGGCGAATTCCGGCCCGCTCAAGGGGGCGGCCCACTCCAGTGGTTCGACACCGGCCACACGGGACAGTTGCTCGGCGAGCATGCGCTGTTTCAGGGCAAGCTGTTCGTTGTGGGGCAAATGTTGCAGGCTGCAACCGCCGCAACGGCCGGCGTGTACACAAGGGGCTGGCCGACGCAGTTCGCTGGCGGTGAATACCCGCTCGGTGCGGGCCTCGACCACTTTGCCGTGGGCACCCAAGACCCGCGCCTCGACTTCTTCGCCGGCCAAGGCACCGGTCACAAACCAGGTACGACCTTCAAAGAACACGATGCCACGGCCGTCATTGGCCAGGCGCTCGATGGTCAGGCGTTGCTTTTTGCCCACTGGAATTTGTGGGGCCCGGCTGCCGCCCGTCGGCTGGAAGCGCAGGCCTCTCTCGTGCTTGGCCATCAGTTAGGCACGTCGAAAATGCCGGTCGACAGGTAACGGTCGCCTCGGTCACAGATGATGGCGACGATCACCGCGTTTTCAAGTTCCTGGGACAAGCGCAACATCCCGGCCACGGCACCGCCGGAGGACACGCCGCAGAAGATGCCTTCTTCACGGGCCAGACGACGGGTGGTGTCTTCGGCTTCGCGCTGGGCCATGTCGATGATGCGGTCAACACGGTCGGCGTTGTAGATCTTCGGCAGGTACTCTTCGGGCCAGCGACGAATCCCCGGGATCGCCGCGCCTTCCATCGGTTGCAGGCCAACGATCTGGATCTCGGGATTCTGCTCCTTGAGGTAGCGCGAGGTGCCCATGATGGTACCGGTGGTGCCCATCGAGCTGACGAAGTGAGTGATGCTGCCCTGGGTCTGGCGCCAGATTTCCGGACCCGTGCTGGTGTAGTGCGCTTCAGGATTATCACCGTTGGCGAACTGGTCCAGCACCTGGCCACGGCCTTCGGCCGCCATGCGTTCGGCAAGATCGCGCGCGCCTTCCATGCCTTCTTCCTGAGTCACCAGAATCAACTCGGCACCATAGGCAGTCATCGCTGCCTTGCGCTCGGCGCTGGAGTTGTCGGGCATGATCAGGATCATCTTGTAACCCTTGATCGCCGCGGCCATGGCCAGGGCAATCCCGGTGTTACCGGAGGTGGCTTCGATCAGGGTATCACCGGGCGTGATCTGCCCACGTAACTCGGCGCGGGTAATCATCGACAACGCCGGACGGTCCTTGACCGAACCCGCCGGGTTATTACCCTCAAGCTTGAGCAACAGGGTATTGCTGGTGACGCCCGGCAGACGCTGCAAGCGGACCAGCGGGGTGTTGCCGACGCAATCGGCGATAGTTGGGTACTGCAAGGTCATGACGTATTCGCAATCCAGACTGCGGGGGCGCCCATCATACCGGCAAACGCTGGCGGGCCATATCACGCAAAGTGCGGTTGATATAGCTGCAAGCTATAAGCCACAAGCGGCAAGTTGGGATCTTGCCGCTTGAGGCTTGCAGCTGTCGCTAGACCGTATCCACCTTCAACGAATGATCATTCAACATCCCATTGATAATAGTCGCCGTATCCGCCCCGCCCGCAATCACCCCGCCCGCCCCCGGCGTCACACCGTAATGGGTCGCCAGGTTGACCCCGGCCAGGTCGATGGTCTGGCTTGGTGGCGCACCCGCCACAGCACTTATATCGAGGGTGGTCATGCCCCCCACGACCTTGAAGTGCAGGTAGTCATCCAGCGAAGCCGTCGTCGCGTTTTCCCCTTGCAACAATTGCGACAGATCCAGCTTGTCGATACCCACCACGAAGTCCGTGATGACGTCATGCCCAGTGTTGCCGATGGTGTACTGAAAGGTGTCAGCCCCAGTGCCGCCGGTCAGCGTGTTGTTGCCCGGCCCGCCAATCAGGATGTCATCGCCACCGCCACCGCTGAGGGTGTCGTTGCCCAGCCCGCCAGAGAGCAGGTTGTTACTGCTGTTGCCGATCAGGGTGTCGTTGAAATTGGAACCGATGAGGTTTTCCACCGCCATAAGGGTATCGGTCCCGGCGCCAACAGTGTTTTGCGCCACCAGCAGACCAAGGTCCACGGTCACACCACCTGTGGCGTGGGCATAGCTGGCCGTGTCAATGCCTGCCCCGCCGTCGAGCAGGTCATTGCCCACTCCGCTGAACAGCAGGTCGTTGCCATTACCACCATGCAGTTGGTTATTGCCGCTGCCTGCGGTCAGCACATCATTGCCGTCACCGCCGTTGAGGATATTGTTCCCCGGGCCCGCCATCAGAATGTCGTCCCCGGCGGTACCGTTGAGGGTATTGCCGTTCTGATAACTGATGCTCACGGCACCGCTGTCGCTGCCGCCGTGGCTGTCGTTGACCGTGTAGTTACCATGGAAGTCCGGCGAGAAGTCCTGGGCGCCGGCGTAGTTGAGTTTCATGGTCAACAGGTAATTCTGCGAACCGTCGACGTTGCTGCCGCTGGTGTTGATGATGTTGGTGATATGGATCTGATAGACGCCATTGGCCGCTGCGGTGATGGTGCCTCCGTCGGCGATGGGGATATAGCCACCGCCATTAAGGGAGTACTCCATGGTGATACGACCGCCCGCCACATCGTGGTCCAGATTGAGGGTTTCACCCTGCTTGAGGCTGACGGTAATCCGGTCTTCGTCATTGGCGTTGGCCGTGGTGACGCTGCCCAGATAGCCGCTGATCGCCAGCGTCGCGATGAGTGTCGCGCTATTGCCAGCGAATGACGACCGCACATCAGGCAGAATCTGGTTGGCGGGAACATTGTTGTGGACGGCAAATGCCTTGCTGCCCGTGCCGGTGAAGTCGGCACCCTTGGCCGCCCAACCGGTGGTGAAGCTGGTGGGCGTGGCCGTCAGCCGGTCATAGTTGGGGTCACTGTCGTTGAGCAGCAGCAACTCGCCGGGCACCACAATGGTGCTGGAGAAAATGTTGGTGATGACATGGTCATCGCCGGCAACCGGCGCCGCATTCGGGTTGACCTTGACCACCAGGCTGGAGTTGACCAGGTCGCCGTCGTTATCGCTCACCACCACGCCGAAGTTTTCAGTGATGCCCGTGCCCGACAGCTTCGGCGGCGTGTAGCGGAACTCGCCACTGTCCATGTCCACCACCAACGTACCGCCCTGGCTGGTGGTGATGGTGATGCTGTTGCTCAAGGTGTCGAACGTGCCATGACCGCCTGGCAGGTTGGCGCTCATTGAGCCCTGATTGCCCAGGCCTGCGGGGTCGTAGGTGTAGGTGATGCCATCCACCATGAGGGATTTGATAAAGCCGCCGTCGGCGCCAAAGGTGCCAGCGGTCATCAGGCTGCCGGTGACCGGCGCCCCTTGCACGGTGCCGGCCAATACCGCATCCAGGCCGGCGAGGTTAGTGACCACCACCGAGTTGGTATTGGTATGGGTACTGCCGTCATAGGCCACCGGGTCCAGGTAAATGCCGTTGACACCAGCGCCCAGGCCAATGGCGTAGGACTTGATGCCGTTGGCGTCGAGGAAGGCTTTCCACAGCACCTCTTCGCTCGCGTTGATACCGTCGCCAAACTCCGGATTGACCTGATCGCCAGGGTTGTTCGGGTTGTTGGTATTGGACAGCGTGGGGTTGCCGTCGGAGAAGAAGTACGACAGGTTCTGCGCCCCTGTCAGCTTGCCTCCAGAGGTGAAGGCCGTTTGTGCAGTGCCCAGGGCCGAGTCGTAGTTGGTACCGCCGGTGGCGCTGAGGCCGGTGACGATGCTCTTCGCGGTCGCCACATCCACCCACTGGCTGGTCAACTGCGTAGAGCCGGTGCTGAAGGTGACGATCTGCACCTTCACATCGCCCATCTCGTCGTATTTGGTCAATAGCTCGTTGATCGCCGCCTTGGCCAGGCTCAAACGCGTGCCGCCCGCGCCCGATGCATCATTCATGCTACCGGACACGTCGATGATCAGCAGCAGGTTGGAATCCACCTCGGTGGCCGTGACCGAGCGTTCGCTGGCCACCACCTTGGGTACGTCATCGACGATGCTCACCACGATGTTGCTGGTGACGGTATTGCCCTGGGCGTCGGTGGCCTTGTAGGCGAAGGTGTCGGTCAGCACATTCGGCCCATCGTTGGCGCCGGGCGACGTCTTCGGTGCCGAGGTCAGGGTGTAGGTGTAGGTGCCGTTTGGGTTGAGCAGGATTTGCCCGTAATTTCCCGTGGCGCTGCCCACCAAACTGAAACTCAGCGGGGTGCCGCCGCCAGTCACCGAGTCCACCAAGGTGCCAGTGGCGGTTTCAGCCGTTGACGTCGGATCGCTGCCGATCACCGTGCCGGGCGCCAGGTCCTGACCGTCCTGATTCAGGTCCAGAGCCTTTTCATAAACAGTGACATCGTGGTCGGGAACTGCCTGCAGGCCGCTGTCGGTCACCTTGATGGTGATGGTAGTGGTGCTTTCATCGCCATCGGCATCGCGCACCGTATAGACGAAGGTGTCGGTGGCACCGAGCGGGCTGACCGAGTTCGGATAGCTGTGGTATACGCCGTTGCCGGCGGCATTCAGGGTCAGGTAACCATAGGCGCCAATGATGTTGGTACCCAGGCCGCCAATGGCCGAGGTAGTGATGTCGCCGCCGGCTCGCACGCCGACTACCGCGCCGGTCAGGGCCATACCATCGGCGCCACCGACATCGTTCAACAGCACATTGCTGGTCACCACGCCACCCTCGATGACGGTGGCGGTATCGGCGTGAGCGATAGGCAGGTCGTCGACGATATTGACGTCGATGACACCCGATGCGGTGTTGGTATCAGTGTCGGTGGCCGTCACTGTGATCTGTTCGGTGATGCTGTTGGCGCCACTGGCATTGGGATGGGATTCATTGTCGAGCAAGGTGTAGCTGTAGCTGACAACGCCGGTGATGGCGTTATAGCCGGTGATGGTCAGGGTGTTGCCATAACCGGTCGGGATCGACTGTGGGAATGTAGCCGCGACGCCGCCACTGACGACGTTGATCCCTCCCACATTCAGGGTTTGCAAACCATCGAGCGCGGTGACAGTAAACGTACCGCTTTGGGTCAACGCCGGAGTATTGGGATTGGTGCCGTCAATGAGGTTTTTTTCGTAGACCGTCAACTCGCCGCCGGTGACATCCAGGCCGGTGATGATGACGGGGTCGTTGTTGTTATGCACCTGCAAGACCAGGTTGGCGGTGCTGGTGTCGCCGTCGGCGTCGGTCAGGGTGTAGGCAAAGGTTTCGGTGCCGTTACCGCCGCCGTGCAGGGCGATGAAGTCGGTGTCGGCGGTATCCAGTGTGTAGGTATAAGTACCGTCGGCGGCCAGTACCAGCGAGCCGTAAGTCCCGGCAAAAGTCCCCGCTGTAACAGGACCGGTGGCGACACGATCAGCACCTTGCACATCGTTGCCGAGCACCGCACCGCTGAGGGTTTGCAAGCTTTCAGACGCAGTGCTGAGGTTGCTGTCATCCACCGCCTTGGGCACATCATCAACGATGTTAACGTCCAGCGAACCAGTGGCGGTGTTGGTATCAGAGTCGGCAGCGGTGACGACAAAGGATTCACTGATGCTGTTAGCGCCAGCACCGGTCGGATGGCTGTCGGTACCGTTGAGGGTGTAGCTGTAGCTGATCACGCCCGTGGTCGCGTTGTAGCCGGTGATGGTCAGGGTATTGCCATAGCCGGTCGGGATCGACTGTGGAAAACCAGCCGCCACCCCGCCGCTAACGACGCTGATGCCGCCCACGGTCAAGGTTTGCAAACCGTCCAACGCGGTGACGGTGAAGGTGCCGCTTTGGGTCAAGGCGGGAGTGTCTGTAGCGCTGCCCAATGGCAGGTTTTTTTCGTAGACGGTGAGTTCCCCGCCGTTCACTTCCAGGCCAGTGAGCACAACGGGATCGTTGTTGTTATGCACTTGCAAGACCAGGTTGGCGGTACTGGTGTCGCCGTCGGCATCGGTCAGGGTGTAGGCAAAGGTTTCGGTGCCGTTACCGCCGCCGTGCAGGGCGATGAAGTCGGTGTCGGCGGTATCCAGTGTGTAGGTGTAGGTACCGTCAGCGGCCAGTACCAGCGAGCCGTAAGTCCCGGCAAAAGTCCCCGCTGTAACAGGACCGGTGGCGACACGATCAGCACCTTGCACATCGTTGCCGAGCACCGTACCGCTGAGGGTTTGCAAGCTTTCAGACGCAGTGCTGAGATTGCTGTCATCCACCGCCTTGGGCACGTCATCGACGATGGTAACGTCCAACGAACCAGTGGCGGTGTTGGTATCAGAGTCGGCAGCGGTGACGACGAAGGACTCGCTGATGCTGTTAGCGCCAGCACCGGTCGGATGGCTGTCGGTGCCGTTTAGGGTGTAGCTGTAGCTGATTACGCCCGTGGTCGCGTTATAGCCGGTGATGGTCAAGGTATTGCCATAACCGGTCGGGATCGACTGTGGAAAACCAGCCGCCACCCCGCCGCTAACGACGCTGATGCCGCCCACGGTCAGGGTTTGCAAACCGTCCAGCGCAGTGACGGTGAAGGTACCGCTTTGGGTCAAGGCGGGAGTGTCTGTAGCGCTGCCCAATGGCAGGTTTTTTTCGTAGACGGTGAGTTCTCCGCCGTTCACTTCCAGGCCAGTGAGCACAACGGGATCGTTGTTGTTATGCACTTGCAAGACCAGGTTGGCGGTACTGGTGTCGCCGTCGGCATCGGTCAGGGTGTAGGCAAAGGTTTCGGTGCCGTTACCGCCGCCGTGCAGGGCGATGAAGTCGGTGTCGGCGGTATCCAGTGTGTAGGTGTAGGTACCGTCAGCGGCCAGTACCAGCGAGCCGTAAGTCCCGGCAAAAGTCCCCGCTGTAACAGGACCGGTGGCGACACGATCAGCACCTTGCACATCGTTGCCGAGCACCGTACCGCTGAGGGTTAGCAGGCTTTCAGACGCAGTGCTGAGGTTGCTGTCATCGACCGCCTTGGGCACATCATCGACGATGTTAACGTCCAGCGAACCAGTGGCGGTGTTGGTATCAGAGTCGGCAGCGGTGACGACGAAGGACTCGCTGATGCTGTTAGCGCCAGCACCGGTCGGATGGCTGTCGGTGCCGTTTAGGGTGTAGCTGTAGCTGATTACGCCCGTGGTCGCGTTGTAGTCGGTGATGGTCAGAGTGTTGCCATAACCGGTCGGGATCGACTGTGGAAAACCAGCCGCCACCCCGCCGCTAACGACGCTGATGCCGCCCACGGTCAGGGTTTGCAAACCGTCCAGCGCAGTGACGGTGAAGGTACCGCTTTGGGTCAAGGCGGGAGTGTCTGTAGCGCTGCCCAATGGCAGGTTTTTTTCGTAGACGGTGAGTTCTCCGCCATTTACTTCCAAGCCAGTGAGCACGACCGGATCGTTGTTGTTATGCACTTGCAAGACGAGGTTGGCGGTGCTGGTATCGCCGTCGGCGTCGGTCAGTGTGTAGGCGAAAGTCTCCGTGCCGTTGCCGCCGCCGTGCAGGGCGATGAAGTCGGTGTCGGCGGTATCCAGTGTGTAGGTGTAGGTACCGTCAGCGGCCAGTACCAGCGAGCCGTAAGTCCCGGCAAAAGTTCCCGCTGTAACAGGACCGGTGGCGACACGATCAGCACCTTGCACATCGTTGCCGAGCACCGTACCGCTGAGGGTTAGCAGGCTTTCAGACGCAGTGCTGAGGTTGCTGTCATCGACCGCCTTGGGCACATCATCGACGATGTTAACGTCCAGCGAACCAGTGGCGGTGTTGGTATCAGAGTCGGCAGCGGTGACGACGAAGGACTCGCTGATGCTGTTAGCGCCAGCACCGGTCGGATGGCTGTCGGTACCGTTGAGGGTGTAGCTGTAGCTGATCACGCCCGTGGTCGCGTTGTAGCCGGTGATGGTCAGGGTATTGCCATAGCCGGTCGGGATCGACTGTGGAAAACCAGCCGCCACCCCGCCGCTAACGACGCTGATGCCGCCCACGGTCAAGGTTTGCAAACCGTCCAACGCAGTGACGGTGAAGGTGCCGCTTTGGGTCAAGGCGGGAGTGTCTGTAGCGCTGCCCAATGGCAGGTTTTTTTCGTAGACGGTGAGTTCGCCGCCGTTCACTTCCAGGCCAGTGAGCACGACCGGATCGTTGTTGTTATGCACTTGCAAGACCAGGTTGGCGGTACTGGTGTCGCCGTCGGCATCGGTCAGGGTGTAGGCAAAGGTTTCGGTGCCGTTACCGCCGCCGTGCAGGGCGATGAAGTCGGTGTCGGCGGTATCCAGTGTGTAGGTGTAAGTACCGTCAGCGGCCAGTACCAGCGAGCCGTAAGTCCCGGCAAAAGTTCCCGCTGTAACAGGACCGGTGGCGACACGATCAGCACCTTGCACATCGTTGCCGAGCACGGTGCCGCTCAACGTCAGAAGACTTTCAGATGATGTATTGAGATTGCTGTCATCAACTGCCTGTGGCACATCATCAACCACGCTGATATGCAACGCGCCCGTGGCCGAACTGTCGTTAGTATCCGTGGCTACGACGCTAAAGCTCTCGGCCAGGCTGTTGGTCCCGTCCGCGTTAGGGTGCGCTTCATTGCCGGTCAAGGTGTAGCTGTAGGTGACGACCCCAGTGGCCGCGTTATAGCCGGTAATGGTCAGGGTGTTGCCCAACCCGGTAACGATCGATTGCGGGAAGCCTGCGCTTACGCCGCCAGCGACCACGTTGATGCCACCCACATTGAGACTCTGCAGGCCATCCACCGCCGACACTGTCAGGCTGCCGGTACGGGTCAGTGCCGTGGCGTCAGGGCTGCTGCCATCGGTCAGGTTTTTTTCGTAGAGGGTCAGGTCAGCACCGTTGACGTTGATACCGCCAATCACCACTGGATCATCGTTGTTGTGCACTTGCAGCACCAGGTTGGCGGTGCTGGTATCGCCGTCTGCGTCGGTCAGGGTGTAGGCGAAAGTCTCCGTGCCATTGCCGCCGCCATGCAGGGCAATAAAGTCCGCGTCGAACGTGTTCAACGTGTAGATGTAGCTGCCGTCAGCCTGCAGGACCAGGGTGCCGTATTGCCCGGCAAACGTACCGCCGACGATCGGGCCGCTGGCGACACGGTCGGCGCCTTGCACGTCGTTGCCCAACACATTGCCAGTGAGGATCAATTGGCTTTCCGAAGCACTGCCTTCGGGGGTGTCGTTGATAGCTCTGGGCACGTCATCGATAACCGTGACATCCAGCGAACCTGTGGCCGAGTCGCCATCGCTGTCGGTGGCGACCACGCTGAACTGTTCGTCCAGGCTGTTGGTACCACCGCCCGCCGAATGGGCTTCATTGCCAGTCAAGGTATAGCTGTAGCTGATCACCCCTGTGGCTGAGTTATACCCGGTGATGCTCAAGGTGTTGCCCAGCCCGGTGGTGATGCTTTGCGGAAAGCCGCTGGCCACGCCGCCGCTGACGACACTGATCCCGCCCACCGTCAGGCTCTGCAAACCATCGGGTGCCGAGACACTGAAGGTGCCGGTTTGCACCAGCGCCGCCGGATTGCTCGCTGAACCCAAGGCCAGGTTGGCCTCGTTGACGGTCACTTCACCGCCTTCGACCGTCAACCCGCTCAATGTCACCGGGTTATCGGGTGGCAGGACCGGTGGCGGCGCAACCACGGGGGTGTCGTTGCCGGTATCGGGCTCTCCCGCGACCTGGAACAGAGGAAACTCGGGAATCCCACCAAAGCCTGCCGTCGGAAAGCCTATGACCGGTTCCACCCGCCCAGCCACCTCCGTCAGCAGCACAAAGGAATGCCCGCCACCCAAGGCGCCAGAAGCGTTGGTACCAGTGGGGCCGGCAGCGGTGGCTTCGCCGGTTTGGGTCGGGTCGGCGCCGGCGGCAATAGCTTTTTGCAGCTGCTGGACATCGGTCAGCATCGCCTCGGTGGGCGTCACGCTGTCGGGCGTGTTGACCTGGGGCGCCTGGCTTGCCAGCAATTGCGGTGACAGGCTCATGCTGCTGTCGCGCCCAAGGGTCAGTTCATGGCCGTTTTGCAAGTGCACCGCCACCGCGCCAGCAGCACCGGTCTGCAGTTGCTCGCCAGCGAACAGGCGGTCGCCTTCGGTCAGGGCACGGCGGCTGCCATCCCCCGCGACGGCAAAGACTTCCCCAACGATCTTGCTGACAACACCGATTAACTTAGCCATGTGCTCTTCTCCATGTCCGACCCAGGTCGGCACATCGGTTACGTGCACAAATGCAGCGGAGTCATGAATCACCAGGCCGGCGACTGGAGGGCTCTCGGCATACCGTAAGCAGTGGCACAAAACTGAATCAAATCAAGCTCAGCCAACACCTGCACACCTGCTAAAAGAACCACCCTAAAAGGCAAGTGACAAAAAACCGTCACCATGAAATTCCTTTTTTTCCTCTCAACCTTCACCCGATTGCATTTGCGATTGAACTTTCCTTGAGCCCGAAAACGCGCCCTAGCGCTTAAAATTCAAGGCCTATGGTTTGAACAATGTATTGCTTCAGGCCGAACGCATAAGTTTTTTTGTGCATAACCATTATGAGAAATTCTTCTTAGCTTGCCCCGCAAATGTTCTTAGCTGTGTTGTTACAAGCCTGAGACGGTTTGACCATTAAAATTCGTCAAATAAATGACGACAAGCTAGCAACACTGACAGCGGGAGATGTACCCCATGCGCGTTTTGACCCCACTCTGCAGCGCGATTCTGATCGCCATGGCCTGCGCCAATACCCAAGCCATGTCGCTGACCCAAGCGATCCAAAGCACTCTGGACAGCCATCCAGAACTGAACGCCAGCCGCAACAACCGGCTCTCGGCCGATGAGGATGTGAAAGTCGCCCGGGGCGGTTTCTACCCCAGCCTCGACCTCAACGCCGCCTATGGCCGCGGCTATAGCGACAACAGCACCACACGGGCGCGAGGGAACAACCACAATACGCAAACCGACAACTACACCCAGTCGGAACTGCGCTTGCGGCAAATGCTCTTCGACGGTTTCAACACCTCCAACGAAGTGCAGCGCACGGGCGCAGTGGTCAATTCCAGAGCCTATTACACCCGTGGCACCGCCGAGAGCCTGGCCTTGCGTACCACCGAGGTGTACCTGGAAGTGCTGAAACGGCGGGAGTTGCTGACCCTGGCAAAAAACAACCTGCAGGCGCACCTGCGGGTCAATGACCAGATCGGCCTGCGCACTCAGCGCGGCATCGGCAGCACCGCCGACAGCGATCAATCCACTGCCCGTCGGGCCCTGGCGGAAAACAACTACCAGACGGCGATGGTCGACCTGCAGGACGCCGAGTCGAATTTCTTCAGCGTTGTCGGTCGTCTGCCCGATGAGCTGGAAGGCCCGGCCTCGATCAAGGGAGAACTGCCCGCTGACATGCTCGGCGCAAGGCGCAGCATGCTGGAGAACAACCCCTACCTGAAATCCGCCCAGGCCGATGTGATGGCCGCCGAAAGTCAGTACGAAGTGGCCAAATCGCCGTTCTACCCGCGCTTCGATGCCGAAGCGGCGGTGGGCGCCAACAACAATGTGCAGGGTGATCTCGGCCACGACAATGAATGGCGGGTCGGCGTGGTGATGAACTACAACCTGTTCCGTGGCGGCAGCGACAAGGCCCGCCTGGCGTCGGACTCCCACAAGATCAACCAGGCCATGGACATCCGCAACAACGCCCTGCGCATGCTCAACGAAAACCTCTCGCTGGCCTGGCATGCGATGGACAACGCGCGCGTGCAGACCCCCACCGCGCGGGAATACGCCGAAACCACCCAACGGGTGCGGGCGGCCTACCAGGATCAGTTCGGCCTTGGCCAACGCACCCTGCTCGACCTGCTGGACAGTGAAAACGAGCTGTACAACGCCAACCGCCGCTACACCGAAGTGCGCTACACCGAAGAGTTTTCCATGTACCGCGTGCTGGCCAACATAGGCGAGTTGCTGAACAAGGAACGCGTGGTGGTGCCGGCCGAAGCCATTGCCCAGTCGGAAGTCAGAAGCGATGCCCACTTGCCTGAAATGAAGTAGCCCTAAGCCGTGGAGCACACCGCCGTGACCCAAATGGAACCGTTGAACACCGGCAGCGACCCGCGCCAGAGCTTTGATGACCCGCTGCTCGACGGTCTGCTGATCCTCTGCAAACTGCACGGCTGCACCGTCAGCCGTTCCAGCCTGAGTGCCGGTTTGCCGTTGGCGCAACAGCGCCTGAGCCTGGAGTTGTTGCCACGGGCTGCGGCGCGGGCCAGTTTGCAAGCGCGGTTACTGCGTCGCGAGTTGGGAGCGATTTCAGCGTTGAACCTGCCGGTCTTGCTGATACTCAAGGACGGCCGCTGCGCCGTCCTCAGACGCTGGAGCGAAGATGACCAGGCGCTGATTTTGCCCAGCGAGGCCGAAGGTGGCGAGCAATGGGTCAGCCGCGAAGAACTGGCCGAGGCCTACAGCGGCCAGGCCTTGTTCGCCCGCCCCCGTCACGAAATCGAAGACCTGCGCGCCCCCCTGGTACCTCGGGTTGAAGCCTGGTTTCGCGACACCCTGAAACTGTCCCGCTGGCTCTACAGCGATGCGATTCTCGCCAGTTTTCTGATCAACCTGCTGGGGCTGATGGTGCCGCTGTTCGTCATGCAAACCTACGACCGCGTGGTACCCAACCAGGCGGTCTCGACCTTGTGGGTGCTGGCCATCGGGTTGTTGATCGGCACCGGTTTTGAGTTGGTGCTGCGGGTGGTACGCGCCCATTTACTGGACACTGCCGGCAAGAAGACCGATGTAATTCTTTCCGCTACCTTGTTCGAACGCATCACCGGCATGTCGATGAAGGCCCGACCCGCGACCATCGGCGGCTTCGCCCAGAGCATCCATGACTTCCAGGGCCTGCGGGAATTCCTCACCGCCGTGACCCTCACCAGCCTGATCGACCTGCCCTTCGCCGTGCTGATGCTGGTGGTGATCGGCCTGCTGGGCGGCTGGCTGGTGATCATCCCGCTGTGCGCGTTTCCACTGACCATCCTCTTCGCCCTGATCATCCAGACTCGCCTGCGCGATACCGTGCAAAAAAGCCTGGCCCTGGGGGCTGAACGCCAGGCCCTGCTGATTGAAACCCTCGGCGGCCTGGAAACCCTCAAGGCCTGCAGCGCCGAAAGCGAACGCCAGCACCAGTGGGAAAGTACCCACGGCGCGCTCACCCGCCTCGACAGCCACGCGCGTAACCTGTCGGCGCTGGCGACCAACGGCACGCTGTTTATCCAGCAGTTTTCCGGGATGGCCACCATCGTCGCCGGGGTCTACAGCATCATTGCCGGCAACCTCAGCGTCGGTGCGCTGGTGGCAACTTACATGCTCGGCAGCCGGGTATTGGCGCCGCTGGGGCAGATCGCCGGGTTGATCACCCGCTACCAACAGGCGCAACTGACCATGCGCAGCACCGACGCGCTAATGTCCTTGCCCCAGGAGCGCGACCCGCACCAGCGCCCGCTGGAGCGCACACAATTGACCGGAGCGCTGGAAGTCAACCAAGTGACCTTCCGCTACGCCGGGCAAAACGCCCCGGCCCTGACCACTATCAGTTTCAGCCTCAAGGCCGGCGAACGCGTCGGCATCATCGGCCGTAGCGGCTCGGGCAAAAGCACACTCGGGCGACTGGTGATGGGTTTTTATGCGCCCGATGAAGGCCAATTACTGCTGGACGGCCTCGACCTGCGGCAACTGGATGTGGCCGACCTGCGTCAGCAAGTGGGTTACGTCGCCCATGACCTGCCGCTGCTGGCCGGTAGCTTGCGCGATAACCTGACCCTCGGCGCCCGCTACATCAGCGACGCGCGGATGCTCGAAGTGGCCGAACTGACCGGCGTCAGCGAACTGGCCCGCCAACATCCGCAGGGCTTCGACCGCCCAGTGGGTGAACGCGGCCAACTGCTTTCCGGCGGCCAGCGCCAGGCGGTGCTGCTGGCTCGATCGCTGCTGCTCGACCCGCCTATCCTGCTGCTGGACGAACCCACCAGCGCCATGGACAACAGCAGCGAAGAACGCCTGCGCCAGCGCCTGGAACACTGGATCAAGGGCAAGACCTTGCTGCTGGTGACCCACCGCACCTCGATGCTCAGCCTGGTGGATCGGCTGATCGTTCTGGACAACGGCCGGATCGTTGCCGATGGCCCGAAAGAAAGCGTCATCGATGCACTGCGCAAGGGCCGTGTCGGCTCGGCGGCGGTCTAGGAGCCCTACCATGTCAGCGACTACCGGTTCACGGGGCTATTTCTCAAGCTTTGGCAAAAGCGCCGAAAGCGAATTCATGCCCGAAGTGGCCGGCGCCTCGCTGCAGGATTCGCCACGAGGCTCGCGCATCACCGTGTGGCTCACCGCCGCCCTGATCATCAGCGCCCTGGTCTGGGCCAATTTCGCCGTGCTCGATGAAGTAACCATGGGCGAAGGCAAGGCCATCCCATCGAGCAAGGTGCAAGTGATCCAGAACCTGGAGGGCGGTATCGTCACGCAGATTTTCGTGCGCGAAGGACAAATGGTCGATAAAGGCGACACCTTGCTGCAACTGGACGACACGCGTTTTCGTTCCAACAAGGGCGAAAGCGAGGTCGACCGTTTTGCGCTGATCGCCCAGGTCGAGCGGCTGTCCGCTGAGGCTGAAGGCCGGCCGTTCAAGCTGTCAGACGAAGTGATCGCCAAGGCGCCGCAGGTGGCCGAGGACGAGCGCTCTTTATATGAACAACGCCAGCGGCGCCTGAACAGCGAACAACGGACGTTGACCGAACAACTGCGGCAGAAAACCCAGGAACTGGCGGAGTTTCGCTCCAAGCAAGGCCAGTTCAGTTCCAGCCTGGCGTTGCTGCAGCAAGAGATGAACATGTCGGCGCCGCTGGTGGGCACCGGCGCGGTGTCGCCGGTGGAAATTCTGCGGCTCAAACGCAGCGCTGTGGAGATTCGTGGCTCATTGAACGCGACCACCCTGGCGATCCCGCGGGCGGAGTCAGCGATCAATGAGATCAAGAGCAAGATCGACGAATCGGTGCAGGGCTTTCGTTCGGACGCGGCCAAGGAACTCAATGAAAAACGCACCGACCTGTCGAAAATCACCGCCACGAGCATCGCCATCGACGACCGGGTCAGCCGCACCACCGTGGTCTCGCCGGTGCATGGGGTGATCAAGCAATTGAAGGTCAACACCATCGGTGGCGTGGTCCAGCCGGGCAGCGATATGGTGGAAATCGTGCCCCTGGAAGACAACCTGCTGATCGAGGCCAAAGTGCGCCCGCAGGATGTGGCGTTCCTGCATCCGGGACAGAAGGCGATGGTCAAGTTCAGTGCCTACGACTACACCATCTACGGTGGGCTGGCGGCGAAGCTGGAGTTGATCAGCGCCGATACGATTACCGATGACAAGGGCAACAGTTTCTACCTGATCCAGGTACGCACCGAAAAAAACCATCTGGGCGGGGATGCCAAACCGCTGCTGATCATTCCGGGGATGGTGGCAACGGTAGACATCATTACCGGGGAGAAGAGTGTGCTGGATTACTTGCTCAAGCCAGTGTTGAAGGCACGGACGGAGGCAATGCGCGAACGGTAGATGTACGCCTGACGGAATGCATATCCCCTCGTAGCAGCTGTCGAGTAGAACGAGGCTGCGTCCGAGGACGAAGTCCTCGTAAAACCTGTGTCCTAGGTATATCTGGCATACCGGGGTGGATGGTTTACGACGGCTGCGCCGCCGAACGTAGCCTCGTTCTACTCGTCAACTGCTACGGGGGGGCCCATTGCCGTGGTTCTTACGAAAAACCTCTTCGCCCATCGCCGCAATCTGCCCTTCGATCAACGCTTCAAACGGCTTCAACAACAGCTCAAATGAGGCCGGAGCTTCCAGCACCTGCAACGCCTGCACAATCGCCTCTACCGTCGACAATGCCCCAGGCCCCGGTGCCTTGCGCAGCCGATAGCGGGAAACAGCGCCCTCGGCCAACGTCACCCGAGGCAGTGCCGCCAGCAGTGGATTGAGGTGCAGCAACTTGCGCGCCTTGCGCCAGGTGCCGTCGGGGACCACCAGCAACAACGGTTCGTCGGACGGCGTGTAAGGCTGCAATGGCTGCGCATCCTCAGCGGGAAACAACAACCGCGCCTGATACCCCGGCGGGTTCAACAGCGCCGGTAAATCGTCAAACACCTCCCCCACCACCAACTGCGCATTCTCCAACCCCAACGCCGCCAGCCGCGCCGTATTCAAGGCATGGTTGACCTCACTGGGATGCTGCAACAGCAACACGCGAGTACGGCTGTCGAGGCTGGGGATCAGCGCGCATAAACAATGGCTGGCGGGGCGCATACAGCGTGGGCATTGGGGTCTGGACATGGGATCAGGCCTGGTTGAGCTGGGCTTTAAGCAAATCGCGGAAGGTCTGGATCAGCGGCTCGCGGCTGCGGCCCCGGCGCATAATCATCGAGAACGGCGCCTGATAACCGAAGGTCGCCGGCAGTAATACCCGCAAGTCGCCCTTGTCGGCCCAGGCCTGGGCATAGTGTTCCGGCAAGTAGCCGATGTAAGCGCCGGACAGCACCAGAATCAACTGAGCCTCCATACTTTCCACGGTGGCGGCGCTGTGCTTGAAGCCGTGGCGCGCCAGTTCCGCCTGGCTCCAGTAACCACGGCCGACCATGCGCTGCTGGGTGATCACCTGTTCGGGAATACGCCGCTCGTTGAACAACGGATGGCGGGGGCTGCAATACAGCCAGTGCTGCTCGCGATACAGCGGCATATACATCAACCCGCTCATGCGCGTGGAAAAGGCACCGATGGCCAGGTCCAGGCGATTGTCCTGTACGCCCAACTGCAATTCGTAAGGGCTCATCACCGACAGGTGCAAATGCACCGCCGGATGCTCAAGGCTGTAGGCGCCAATCACTTCGGCAAACGGCAGCGCCTTGTCGCTGACGGTGGAGTCCAGCACGCCCAGCTTGAGGGTGCCGCGCAGTTCGCCCTTGAGTGCGGCGGCGTATTGCTCGAAGCCTTCCAGCTCGCCCAACAGACGCAGGGTTTCCTGGTGGAACAACTCGCCCTTGCTGGTCAGGCTGAAGCCGCCTCGGCCACGGTGGCACAGCACCAGACCCAACGCGCCTTCCAGTTGGCTCATGTAAGTGCTGATGGCTGACGTCGACAGGTTGAGTTCGTGCTGGGCGTTGGCAAAACCCTGGTGCCGCACGACGCTGACGAAGATGCGCAAGAGTTTGAGGTCGGGCAAGGCGCTGGCCATGGGTTCTCCGCTTAAGAGCGGACGCAGAGCGTCCAGGGCGGCATTCCCACGTGGAGCGTGGGAATGATCACTGCGCAGTCTACCTCAGGCTTTAGTTTAGAAAAATATGAACTAAGTATTTGCCCACAGCGATTCTTTCCACCCTCGGCATTTCGCAGAATCGGCCTCTAATAAACAAAATAACGATGAGGCAATCCCGTGGACAAGACTTTCCACCAACCACTGGGCGGCAACGAAATGCCGCGCTTCGCCGGCATCGCCACCATGATGCGTCTTCCCCATCTGCAATCGGCCGAAGGCCTGGACGCTGCCTTTATCGGCGTGCCCCTGGACATCGGCACCTCGCTGCGCCCCGGCACCCGCTTCGGCCCCCGGGAAATTCGCGCCGAGTCGGTGATGATCCGCCCTTACAATATGGCCACCGGTGCCGCGCCGTTCGACTCACTGTCGGTTGCCGACATCGGCGACGTCGCCATTAACACCTTCAACCTGCTGGACGCCGTGCGCATTATCGAAGAAGCCTACGATGAGATCCTTGAGCACAAGGTCATCCCCCTGACCCTGGGCGGCGACCACACCATCACCCTGCCGATCCTGCGGGCGATCCACAAAAAACACGGCAAGGTTGGCTTGGTGCACATCGATGCCCACGCCGACGTCAACGATCATATGTTTGGCGAGAAAATCGCCCACGGCACTACCTTCCGTCGCGCCGTGGAAGAAGGCCTGCTCGATTGCGACCGTGTGGTACAGATCGGCCTGCGGGCCCAGGGCTACACCGCCGAAGACTTCAACTGGAGCCGTAAACAGGGCTTTCGCGTGATCCAGGCCGAGGAATGCTGGCATCACTCCCTCGCGCCCTTGATGGCCGAAGTGCGGGAAAAAGTCGGCGGCGGCCCGGTGTACCTCAGCTTTGATATCGACGGCATCGACCC
Source organism: Pseudomonas sp. C321 (assembly GCF_055407105.1). Lineage (NCBI taxonomy): Bacteria > Pseudomonadati > Pseudomonadota > Gammaproteobacteria > Pseudomonadales > Pseudomonadaceae > Pseudomonas > Pseudomonas sp. C321. Next base: position 278,372 of record NZ_JBUZRB010000001.1, read on the forward strand.
GGCTTGGGCACCTGGCACCGGTACGCCAGAAATTGGCGGGCTGACCACTATCCAGGCCATTGAAATCATCCGTGGCTGCCAGGGCCTCGACCTGGTTGGTTGCGATCTGGTAGAGGTTTCGCCGCCCTACGACACCACCGGCAACACCTCGCTGCTGGGCGCTAACTTGCTGTACGAGATGCTCTGCGTACTGCCCGGCGTGGTCCATCGCTGAGGATCGGCCTGGTGGTAGGTCTGTGTTTATGGGCCGAAAGATCCTCGCAACAAGCGCATGGATGCGCTCGATAAACCGGCGATGCGTCAAGCCGCCTGATAGCCCATAAAAAAGATAATCGGAGACTCTCATCATGGCTTTGGATTTATTCGTCGTACTCATCTACGCCGCCGGAATGCTCGTGCTCGGCTACTACGGCATGCGTCGGGCCAAAACTCACGAAGACTACCTGGTCGCCGGCCGCAACCTCGGCCCGACGCTCTACATGGGCACCATGGCCGCCACCGTGCTGGGTGGTGCGTCCACAGTGGGCACCGTGCGCCTGGGTTATGTCCACGGGATTTCCGGGTTCTGGCTGTGCGCCGCGCTGGGTATGGGGATCATCGCGCTGAACCTGTTCCTGGCCAAACCGTTGCTGAAGCTGAAGATCTTTACCGTCACCCAGGTGCTGGAAAAACGCTATAACCCGATGGCCCGCCAGGCCAGCGCGGTGATCATGTTGGCCTACGCGCTAATGATCGGCGTGACCTCGATCCTGGCCATCGGCACCGTGCTGCAAGTGCTATTCGACCTGCCGTTCTGGATCTCGGTGTTGGTGGGCGGTGGCGTGGTGGTGGTTTATTCGACCATCGGCGGCATGTGGTCGCTAACCCTGACCGACATCGTGCAGTTCGTGATCAAGACCGTCGGTCTGATGTTTATCCTGCTGCCGATCTGCCTGTACCGCGTCGGCGGTTGGGATGAACTGGTGGCCAAGCTGCCGGCATCGAGCTTCAGCTTCACCAGCATCGGCTGGGACACCATCATCACCTACTTCATGATCTACTTCTTCGGCATCCTGATCGGCCAGGACATCTGGCAACGGGTGTTCACTGCTCGTGACGAAAAAGTCGCCAAGTACGCCGGCACCTTCGCTGGCTTCTACTGCATTCTCTACGGCTTGGCCTGTGCGCTGATCGGCATGGCCGCCCAGGTGTTGATCCCGGACCTGGACAACGTCAACAACGCCTTTGCCGCGATCGTCAAAGTGTCGTTGCCCGAGGGTATTCGTGGTCTGGTGATCGCCGCCGCACTGGCCGCGATGATGTCCACTGCCAGCGCCGGCTTGCTCGCCGCTTCCACCGTACTGACCGAAGACCTGCTGCCGCGTCTGCGCGGTGGCAAACAGTCGAGCCTGAAGATCAACCGCCTGTTCACAGCGCTGACCGGCATCGCCGTATTGGGTATTGCCCTGGTGGTGAACGACGTGATCAGCGCTCTGACCCTGGCCTACAACCTGTTGGTGGGCGGTATGTTGATTCCGTTGATTGGCGCAATCTACTGGAAGCGGGCGACCACCTCGGGGGCCATTACGTCCATGACGCTAGGCTTTGTCACCGCGCTGGTGTTCATGATCAAGGATGGGTTGGCTGCCAATACGCCGATCTATTACAGCCTGGGGGTTGGCCTGGTGAGCTTTGTGTTGGTGAGCTTGCTGTCCCGTCGGCCGGAGGCCGTGGCCGAGGCGGCCTGAGTGCTGCCTTTGCCTTGAGGGGAAAGCCGTATGGGGATTTAAAATAACGAAAAAGCTGACGCTTAACACGATGGGAAATATCCGACCAGGAAATCTCCATAATCAGACGAATACACCGGGGGAGGGAATTTAGGAAGGATTTAGCCCGCGAGCGTGACCTTTAGGGACAGGGAATGCCCCCAAATAACTCACCCGGCAGCGCTCGCCCGATACCAGCAACAATCGTTCGAGCGCTTTTCAGGACTTACCTGCGACGTGGGCGACGCTGCTCATCATCGGTGCGAATCGGCACCGGTTGCAGCGGTGGCTCGATCAAGCCGAGTGCGACGCCGAGGTCGTGCAGCCAGTTTTGCAGTTTCTCTTTCATGGTGCCCCCTTTGAGGGTAGTGCCGAGCGGCTGGAATTCTGTAACCGCTTCCTACAGATAGTAGCCCTAAGTCCTACGTAATGCTCGCCTGAAACCACAACGAACTATTACTGAATTGATCACGATTTTGACTGATCGTTCAAGCAATCGCTCGTGTGCCCTGCAGCGGTACCGTCCTGCTCTCTTATTGCAGGTCAATCCACGCATTGAGATTAGCCCCGAGCATGGCTTTGCGCCACATCAAACACGCACTCGTGGGAAAACCAGGCGGGCCAGCCGCGCCCGATAGGAACAGCTGCGTCGGAAGGTGAACACCAAGCGGCCAGCCACGTCCTGCTGCCCGCGCACTCTCGGATGGTCAGCTCAGCTCAATACGATCCGCGTGAATCACAATGTGCCCTTGCTTGTAGAGCGCCCCAATGGCCTTCTTGAAGTTGCCCTTGCTGACACCGAACAAGCTGCTGATCACCGCCGGGTCGCTTTTGTCGCTAACTGGCAAGGTGCCGTTGTTGTCACGCAACTTGGCAAGGATCTTCGAGTTCAGGCTCGAAGCGGCTTCTTCGCCCACCGGCTGCAGGCTCAGGCTGATGTTACCGTCGGCACGAATCTCCTTGATAAAACCTTTCTCTTCCTTGCCCGGACGCAGGAACTTGAACACTTCGTTCTTGTGAATCAAACCCCAGTGTTTGTTGTTGATGATTGCCTTGAAGCCCATATCGGTCGCTTCGGCTACCAGCAAGTCAACTTCCTGACCGACCTGGTAGTTGGCCGGGGTCTTGTCCAGATAGCGATCAAGACGCGCGGTGGCGGTGATGCGCTTGGTGTGTTTGTCGAGATAGACATGCACGACGCAATATTCACCCGCCGTCATCTGGCGTTTTTCTTCGGAGTACGGCAGCAGCAAATCTTTGGGCAGGCCCCAATCCAGGAAGACGCCGATACTATTCACTTCAACAACTTTCAGACTGGCAAACTCGCCCACCTGAACTTTCGGTTTTTCCGTGGTGGCGATGAGTTTGTCATCGCTGTCCAGATAAATAAAAACGTTAAGCCAGTCTTCATCTTCACTGGGAATATCTTTGGGGATATACCGATTGGGCAAGAGGATCTCTCCCTCTTGATCACCGTCCAGGTACAAACCAAAGTTAGTGTGTTTAACCACTTGCAAGCTGTTGTAGCGCCCGACTAAAGCCATTTCCAATACCCTCATTGCGTGGGCGGCATTCTACCCGAGTTTAGCGGCGGCGGTGCCGCGTCCAGGCGCGCAACCCCGAAAAATCATGTCCTGAGTGCGAACGGTCCCGCTCGTCTGATCAACACCCTCGATTTCACCGATGATCCAGGCACGCTTCCTCGAGGGTTCGTAGTTAAAACAGCGAGTTAGGTATTTTTTCAAACGTCAACTTAGCTACTTTCCAACAGCACCGCTTATTTCAGGAGGATATTTGCCAAGCAATTGTCAAGCTTTTCATGTATGATGTTTGGCCAAGTTAATTTTCTACAGGTTAGTGGCCGCCATGCGCGTAAAAGCATCCAACAGCAAAGCAAAGCCAGCTCCGGCCGTTGAAACCAGCGAATCGATCAACAACCAAATTGCTGCCTTCCTCAAATCCGGTGGCGAAATCCAGCAGATTGCCAAAGGCGTGAGCGGTCAGACTTTCGGTCCGTCCAAGCAGATTACGCTGGGCAAGAAGTAAGCTTAAAAAAAGCAGCTTGCGCATCACACCTGGTCCCTATGCGCTTTGCCTTCCAAGGCGCTAGGACTAGAGCACGCAACACCCATCTTGATACACCTCTTGCTTAGCTAATCGACGAACGGGCCTCATCGCCAGGCTTTCGCCGGTATGCTTGCACACGTCTAGATCAGGCATTTTCCTGATATTTCCGGTTACTGCTCCTCGCTTTTTACGGAGTGAAGCGTGCTCAAAATATGCATACTCCTGGTCAGCGCCCTGTTGGCTTGCCCCGTTGCCCAAGCGCAGGTCTTCCAGCGTGAATTGGGCGATTTCGACCTCAAGTTAGGCACCAGCCCCAGCCGCAGCATGGCCCAGGGCCTGGTCAAACCCACGTCTGCTGGCAGCGACTCCTTCCATGGCGGACTGGACCTGACCCACGACAGCGGCCTGTACTTCGGCCAATTCTCACCCAGCATGGGCATTTCGCCGACCAGCAACCTGGAAGTCGATTCCTATATGGGTTTCAAGCGCCCTTTCGACCAGACCCTGGGCTATGAATTGGGGATGATTCATTACAGCTACCCCAAGCTAAGCCCCCTCGATAGCCAGGAACTCTACGGAGGTCTCAACTTGCTGGGCAATCGCTTCGGCGCGTCTTTCAGCAACGACCCAGACCGCCGTGACAGCACCTTGTTTGCCGACCTGGGAGGCACTCAGCCCTTCGGCATCGGCGTCAGCATGAAGTACACCACTCACCGGTTGGGCGCCCCGGTTTCATTGGCCGAGGGCGGCTCCATCAGTAACTTCAGCGACTGGTCGGTGAAGTTCTCTCGCCCCTGGATGGGCATTGACCTTGATCTAATCTACAGCGACTCCAGCCTCCGCGGCGGCGATTGCTCGGCCTACTCTGGGCGCAATTCGCAATGTGATGGCCTGTTGACCTTGAAGGCCGAACGATCGTTTTATTGATGGGCTGAACTGTCGCGCCCATGGCGAGTTCAGATGCACTACTCTCGTCTGCGCAAGGACTCGCCCATGCTGCGTCGGTTAAAACTCCTGGTGGTATTGCTGACCCTGAGCCTGGTGCTTGCAGGCTGCAACCGCGTCGGCCTGGCCTACCGCAACCTCGACGTGATCATCCCCTGGACCCTCAACGACTACCTGGACATGAACGCCGGGCAAAAGAGTTGGTTCAACGACAAACTCAAGGAACACTTGGCCTGGCATTGCACCACGCAACTGCCGGGCTACCTGGGCTGGCTGGACCGTTTGCAACAAATGGTCGACAGCAATCAGGTGACCGACGCCGCTCTGCAAACCCGTACCACTGAAGCCAAACAGGCCATTGCCGAGGTCGCGCGCGAAGTCACGCCATCGGCCATCGAGTTGCTGCAAGGATTGGACGACCAGCAGGTCGAGGAAATGAACGAGGCGCTGGCCAAGGACCTGCGCAAGCGCCAGGACGAATACCTGAACCCGTCTCTGGAACAGCAGATCAAGGAGCGCGGCGAGCGCATGAGCAAACGCCTGGATGCATGGCTGGGACCATTAAGCACCAGCCAGCAGAATCGAGTGACGGCCTGGTCGATCGCACTGGGCGAGCAGAACAAACAATGGATCGGCAACCGGGCTCACTGGCAGGCGCAGTTCATCGCAGCCGTGGGGCAACGCGCCAGCAGCGATTTCCCGCAAAAAATGGAACAGCTACTGGTGGACCGGGAAAGCCTGTGGACCCCGGACTATCGACAAGCCTACGCCCAGACCGAAGCTGCGGCCCGCAGCCTGATCGTCGACCTGATGGCCGAAAGCACCGTGCAGCAACGGCAGAAACTGGCGCTGAAGATCGACAAGGTGCGCAGTGATTTCAAGGCATTAAAATGCCTGAAGGCCGCCCCTTTGTAGAGCGAGCTTGCTCGCGATGAGTTCAAGAACCGCGCGCTTATCCAAAAAGCACGCGTTAACGTACACGACCATCGTCAGATCGCCGCCCGGAGCAAGCTCGCTCAACATTTAATCAGGCAATCTGCGCCTTGGACGCTACCTCATCAAACGTCGCCGTATCCAGCGCATCCGCCTGCTCATCCAGCACCTCGCGCGGGTGATCGTTGCCGGGGATCGAGCTGTCGATCAGGCTCAACAACTGTGAGCCGCGAGGGGTCAGGATGAAGTTTTCGCCATTGCCACCTTCATCTTCAGGACGCGACTCGATAAAGCCACGGTCCAGCAAGAGCTTTTCGTACTCGGTGGCAGTCACTTTCAGCTCATCCAGGTTACCCGTCGGCTCACCGTCCGCCGCCTTGGCCGCCGCTTCCTGTTCGGCGTAGGGGCGTGGTGTAAAGCTGTGACCGGCGCTGTTCTGCACTTCATGAAGCAGACGCTCGATCAAATCCCAATTGTAAGTCGTCATCCTGATTCCTCCTGCAGGCACACGGAAAAGATGCCCTTCAAAGGTTGTGACATGCGACATCACTGGCCGTTCAGCCTAGTGGACAGGCGTCATTGCACTGAACTTTTCACCCGCCTGGGCCCTCAACCAAATATCACCGCCATGGAGGTCTGAACAATGAAAACCCTACTGAATATGGCCATCGCGGCTACGTTGCTGGCCGCCCTGCCCGTCTGGGCCTGCACCCCGGAAGAAGCCACGACCAAGCGTGAGCAACTGGCCCTGGAAGTGACAAGGCTCACCGAACAGAATCCAACAAAAGCCAAGGAAATCAACGATGAGCTGCAGAAAATGGACCTGGATACCGAAAGTTCAAAGTTCCCGGACAAGTGCCAATTGATCGACGCTCGACTCAAGGAGTTGAAAGAAGCGGCGGCCAAAGCCGATAGTTGAGGCCAAAAAAAACCGGACATCGTCCGGTTTTTTTTACGCCAACACTTTATTCAGCGGCTGGCGCTTCTGGCTTGCGGCGCTTGAGTGGCGCCATGCCGTCCTTGCTGACCAGCGACAGTGCGTCGGTCTTCGGTCGGTTGGCTATCTTGCGTTTGGTCGGCGACTTGGCGCCGGTTTTCTTCTTCTCGCCCTTGGCGTCGACCTTTTTCTTTTTCACGCCAACAGCCTTGCCCGACGCCTTGACCTTCTTCGGCCCGCCGTAGGTGCCTTTGACTTCCTTGATGGTGCGGCGCTCGAACGACTGCTTCAAGTAGCGCTCGACGCTCGACATCAGGTTCCAGTCGCCATGACAGATCAGCGAGATGGCCAGGCCATCGTTGCCGGCGCGACCGGTACGACCGATACGGTGTACGTATTCGTCGCCACTGCGAGGCATATCGAAGTTGATCACCATGTCCAGGCCGTCGACGTCCAGGCCGCGTGCGGCGACGTCGGTGGCCACCAGGATCTTCACGCCGCCCTGTTTCAGGCGGTCAATGGCCAGCTTGCGATCCTTCTGGTCCTTCTCACCGTGCAAGACAAACGCCTTGTACTCCTGCGCCACCAGACGACCGTAAATGCGGTCGGCCATGGCCCGGGTGTTGGTGAAGACGATGGCCTTCTGGTAGGTCTCGTTAGCCAGCAACCAGTTGAGGATCTGCTCTTTATGCACGTTGTGGTCAGCGGTGATGACTTGCTGACGAGTGGTCGAGTTCAGTTGGCTGACGGCGTTGAGTTGCAGGTGCTCGGGGTTGTTCAGGACCTTGGCGACCATGTCGCGCAGGGTCGAACCACCGGTGGTGGCGGAGAACAGCATGGTCTGCTGGCGGTTGGTGCACTCTTCCACCAGGCGCTGCACATCGTCGGAGAAACCCATGTCAAGCATGCGGTCGGCTTCGTCGAGGACCAGCACTTCGACTTCCTTGAGGTCCAGGTTGCCGGCGTTCAGTTGCTCGATCATCCGGCCCGGCGTACCGATCAGGATGTCAGGCACCTTGCGCAGCATGGCGGCCTGGACCTTGAAGTCTTCGCCACCGGTGATCAGGCCAGACTTGATGAAGGTGAACTGCGCAAAGCGTTCGACTTCCTTCAGGGTCTGCTGGGCCAGCTCACGAGTCGGCAGCAGGATCAGGGTCTTGATGCTGACCCGGACTTTCGCCGGGCCGATCAGACGGTTGAGGATCGGCAGAACGAAAGCAGCGGTTTTGCCGCTCCCGGTTTGAGCTGTCACCCGCAGGTCACGCCCTTCGAGCGCGAGCGGGATGGCCGCTGCTTGCACAGGCGTTGGCTCGACAAATTTAAGCTCGGCCACGGCTTTGAGCAGGCGTTCGTGCAGGGCGAATTGGGAAAACACGGGTGTTACCTCGAAGAAATACAAAAAAACAGCTGCATAGGGTAACGGTTTCGGGCGCCAAGGCCGAGTTTCTTTACGCGAACAACGCTAATCAGGTGCTTTTTTGTCAGGGGGTTTGTCCGCAACGATAACTTTGAAGCACTTAAATGCTCTAATTGCCCCATCACGTCCTACAGAAGAATCGCGTTTACCCATGGATATCAAACAGCTCTGGCTCAACGTCCAAGACGTTTGGGGCGCCCTCGATCAACATCCGCTGCTGCATTCAGGCCTGGCCCTGGTGATCTTGCTGGTGGTGGCCCTTCTTCTCGGACGGGTGGCACGCTACCTGATCCTCCATGCCGTCAAATTGCTGGGCCGCCAGCCAGCGCTGCACTTGCTCAATGACCTGCGGCACAACAAAGTCTTCCACCGCTTGGCGCAAATGACGCCATCACTGGTGATCCAGTTCGGCCTGCACCTGGTGCCGGAACTGAGCAAGAGCAGCACGGTGTTTATCGGCAATGTCGCCCTGGCATTCACCATTTTGTTCCAGGTCCTGGCCATGAGCGCCCTGCTCAACGCCTTGCTGGACATCTACGCCCGTACCGAACACGCCCGCACCCGCTCCATCAAGGGCTACGTGCAATTGGCAAAAATGGTGCTGTTCGTGTTTGGCGCGATCATCATTGTTGCCACCCTGATCGACCGCTCGCCACTGTTGCTGCTCTCCGGTCTTGGTGCCATGTCGGCGGTGATCCTGTTGGTCTACAAGGACACCATGCTGTCATTCGTCGCCAGCGTACAACTGACCAGCAACGACATGCTGCGGGTCGGCGACTGGATCGAGATGCCTCAGGTCGGCGCCGATGGCGATGTGGTGGACATCACCCTGCACACGGTCAAGGTGCAGAACTTCGACAAGACCATCGTCTCCATCCCCACCTGGCGCCTGATGTCCGAATCCTTCAAGAACTGGCGCGGCATGCAGGCCTCGGGCGGGCGACGGATCAAGCGCAGCCTGTTTATCGACGCCAGCGGCGTGCGATTCCTGCGCGATGATGAAGAAGTGCGCATGACCCAGGTCCACCTGCTGACCGACTACATAGGCCGCAAACAGGCGGAATTGAAGGCCTGGAACGAAGCCCAGGAAAACAGCGCGCAGCTGTCGGCCAACCGCCGGCGAATGACCAACCTGGGCACCTTCCGTGCCTACGCCCTGGCCTACCTGAAAAGCCACCCGGAAATCCAGCCGAACATGACCTGCATGGTCCGTCAGATGCAGACCACCGCCCAAGGCGTGCCGCTGGAAATCTACTGCTTCACCCGCACCACGGCGTGGGTCGATTACGAGCGTATCCAGGGGGACATCTTCGATTACCTGCTGGCGTTGCTGCCGGAATTCGGCTTGAGCCTGTATCAGCAGCCCAGTGGCAACGACTTGCGGGCGGGGATGTTGCCAGCGGTGCTCGGCGCCAGCCACCTGCCCGAAAAGAGCGCCTCGCTATAGCTGCTACGCCAGCGCCTACAGGGCGCTGGCGGCGCGTTTGATGCCCAATCGGCTGATCCACACCGCCCCCAGAATCACCAGCCCACCCAGAAACAACCGCCCTAACGGCTCATGCTGATTCCAGATCAACAGGTTCAGCAGCAACCCCACTGGCACATGCAGGTTATTCATCACTGCCAGCGTGCCGCCGTTGACCTGGCAAGCGCCCTTGTTCCACCAGTACAAGCCCAGTGCAGTGCTGACCAGGCCAAGGAACACCAGCACGCCCCATTGCAACGGCGCTTCCGGCAGGAAATTGGCCTTGCCGAACAGCAGGAACGCCGGCAAAACCACCGCCAACGCACCGAGATAGAAATAACCGAAACGCCGGTAGTGCGGCAGATCGCTGGGGTGACGGGCCACCAGGCGCCTGTAAAGCACCTGCCCGGCCGCGTAGGTGAAGTTGGCCAGTTGCAGCAGCAAAAAGCCCATGAAGAAGTCGGGGTTGATCTGATCGAAACGAATCACCGCCGCACCCGCTACCGCCACCAGCGCGGCGATCAGCGCCCACGGATTGAAGCGCCGGTTCAGGGCATCCTCGATCAAGGTCACATGCAAGGGTGTGAGGATGGTGAACAGCAATACCTCCGGCACCGTCAGCACCCGGAAGCTCAAGTACAGACAAACGTAAGTCACGCCAAATTGCAGGGCGCCGATCAGCAACATGCCGCGCATGAAGGCCGGCTCCACTGAACGCCAGCGGGTCAGCGGGATAAACACCAGCCCGGCCAGCAATACCCGCACCAGCACAGCGAAGTAGCTGTCGACGTGACCGGCAAGGTATTCGCCGATCAGGCTAAAGGAAAACGCCTGAATCAGGGTGACAACCAGTAGATAGCCCATGCTCGCCTCGTATCGAATGGCGGCGACCTTAGCGGTTTTCCAGCACTTGCGAAACTCAAGGCAAAAAAAACCCGATCTCGCTAAAGCGTCAATCGGGTCGGAGCACTCAGGAGCAACAAGTGCAAAGGGAGGTTCAGTACGCGTACTTGAAGGGTTTGCGTGGAGCTATTCAAACATCAGGCGATTATCTGGCGATTAAAGGATCAGGCAATCTGCGCCAATAACGCCTTGGCCTGATTCAAGCCTTTCTCCTGGAAATCTCCACCCAGGTTCACCCCTTCGGCATGAATGAAGGTGACGTCGTGGATGCCGATAAAGCCCATGACCTGGCGCAGGTAGGGTTCCTGATGATCGCTGGTGGCGCCGGCATGGATGCCGCCGCGAGCGGTCAGGACGAAAGCACGCTTTTCATTGAGCAGCCCTTGAGGCCCGGTGGCGGTGTACTTGAAGGTCACGCCGGCGCGCAGCACATGGTCGAGCCAGGCCTTGAGGGTGCTGGGAATGGCGAAGTTGTACATCGGCGCGGCCATCACCAGGACGTCGGCGGCCAGCAGTTCGTCGGTCAGCTCGTTGGAGCGCTCCAGAGCTACCTGCTCGATGGCGTTGCGTTGCTCGGCGGGCTTCATCCAGCCGCCCAGCAGGTTGGCGTCCAAGTGAGGCACCGGGTTGATGGCCAAGTCACGCACAGTGATCTGATCAGCCGGATGGGAAATCTGCCATTGGCTGATGAACTGTTGAGTCAGTTGGCGGGAGATTGAATCCTGCTGGCGGGCGCTGCTTTCAATGATCAGAACGCGTGACATGGCTCGGTAGCCTCCATCGGTGAATGCTGTAAGTCGATGGAGTGAAGGCTAAACAGAACCGATTCGATAAAAAAGCGTAAAAAACTGCTATAACCCATCTATAAATTTGTTTATAAGCGCAGTATCGCTGTGGGCACGCGCAGCTTTGCCTTATTTCGCGGCGCAGGTCAGCTTGATGCGCATCTTGATAATCGAGCGCGTGAACTTGGCGGTTGCATGGGTGCTTTTACCGGCAGGCACCGTAACCGTCCGCAGACGCGGCGTTTCCGGACCATTGCGAAAGGCTACCTTGCACACCGCGTCGTTCGTGCCGTAATTGTTTAGCTGGATCGAACTAATGTCGGCATCCGTATCATCGGCGGTGTAGTCAATACTGACCCCGGTGATGCTTTTCTCCACATCGATCGGATAGGCAAACGCGCTCAAAGGCAGCAGCGCCAGCAGCACACAACAGAATTTTCTCATTCGGCAGTCTCCAATAAGGACCGCCAGCTTAGGACAAGAGGAACCCATTTTGAAAGCGCCCCGCGTTACCCTTGATCAATGGCGCACGCTGCAGGCCGTGGTCGACCATGGTGGCTTCGCCCAGGCGGCTGAAGCGCTACACCGTTCGCAATCCTCCGTGAGTTACACCGTTGCACGCATGCAAGACCAACTGGGCGTGCCGCTGCTGCGCATCGACGGGCGCAAGGCGGTCCTGACCGACGCCGGCGAAGTGCTGCTGCGCCGCTCCCGGCAACTGGTGAAAAGCGCCAGCCAATTGGAAGACCTCGCCCACCATATGGAGCAGGGCTGGGAAGCCGAAGTGCGACTGGTGGTCGATGCTGCCTATCCCAATGCCCGCCTGGTACGCGCCCTCACCGCCTTTATGCCGCAAAGCCGGGGCTGCCGGGTACGCCTGCGCGAAGAAGTGCTCTCCGGCGTCGAAGAGTTGCTGATGGAAGGCGTGGCCGACCTGGCCATCAGCGGCTTCAGCATTGCGGGTTACCTGGGCACCGAGATGAGCGACGTGGAATTTGTCGCCGTTGCCCATCCCGAGCATCCGTTGCACCGACTGAACCGCGAACTGAGCTTCCAGGACCTGGAAAGCCAAATGCAAGTGGTGATCCGCGACTCCGGTCGCCAGCAACCGCGGGATGTCGGCTGGCTCGGCGCCGAGCAGCGCTGGACCGTCGGCAGCCTGGCCACCGCCGCCGCCTTCGTCGGCAGCGGCCTGGGGTTTGCCTGGCTGCCCCGGCACATGATCGAACGCGAACTCAAGGAAGGCGTGCTCAAGCAGCTACCCTTGGAACAGGGCGGCAGTCGCCATCCGACGTTTTTCCTGTACGCCAACAAAGACAAACCCTTGGGTCCGGCCACGCAGATTCTCGTCGAACTGCTGCGCACCTTTGACACCGCGCCGCTGGATGCGCCCTTTGCAGCACCACAGCAAGCCTGAAACGGAGTTCACCGATGGCCTATTTCGAACATGAAGGTTGCACCCTGCATTACGAGGAATATGGTCACGGCGCGCCGCTGATCCTGATCCACGGCCTGGGCTCCAGCAGCCTGGATTGGGAGTTTCAGGTGCCTGTGCTGTCCAAGCACTACCGGTTGATCGTGGTGGATGTACGCGGTCACGGCCGCTCCGATAAACCCCGTGAGCGCTACAGCATCGCCGGGTTTACCGCCGATTTGGTGGCGCTGATCGAACATCTGCAACTGACACCGGCTCACGTGGTCGGTTTGTCCATGGGCGGCATGATCGCCTTTCAATTGGCGGTGGATCAGCCCCATTTGCTCAAGAGCCTGTGCATCGTCAACAGCGCGCCCCAGGTCAAGGTCCGCACCGCCAACGATTATTGGCAATGGGCCAAGCGCTGGAGCCTGGCGCGAATCCTCAGCTTGAACAGCATCGGCAAGGCGTTGGGCAGCATGCTCTTCCCCAAACCGGAGCAGGCCGAACTGCGGCGCAAAATGACCGAACGCTGGGCAAAAAACGACAAACGTGCTTACCTCGCTAGCTTCGATGCAATCGTCGGCTGGAGCGTTCAGGAACGACTTTCACGAATTTCCTGTCCAACGCTGGTCGTCAGCGCCGACCACGACTACACCCCGGTGGCGCAGAAGGAAATCTATGTAAAACTGCTGCCCGATGCGCGGCTGGTGGTGATCAAGGATTCTCGCCATGCCACGCCCTTGGACCAATCCGAAGTCTTTAATGCCACCTTGCTCGACTTTCTAAAGACAGTCGAAACCACTACCTAGGATCACTGACCCATGCTGAAAAAAATCGCCCTCTTTGCCGGTTCTGTTCTGTTTGCTGCCAACCTGATGGCGGCCACGCCGGCCAAGGCACCCCATGTATTGCTCGTTACCACCAACGGCGAAATCGAAATCGAACTGGACCCGGTAAAGGCGCCAATCAGCACCAAGAACTTCCTTGAGTACGTCGACAAGGGTTTCTACACCAACACCATTTTTCACCGTGTGATCCCTGGGTTCATGGTTCAGGGCGGTGGTTTCACCACGCAGATGCAGCAGAAAGACACCCAGCCACCGATCACTAACGAAGCCAGCAACGGCCTGCATAACGTACGCGGCACCTTGTCGATGGCGCGCACTTCGAATCCGAACTCCGCCACCAGCCAGTTCTTTATCAACGTCGCCGACAATGCCTTCCTCGATCCGGGTCGCGATGCCGGTTACGCCGTATTTGCCAAAGTGGTCAAAGGCATGGACGTGGTTGACGTCATCGTCAACTCTCAGACCGCCACCAAAAGCGGCATGCAAAACGTGCCAATCGATCCTGTCCTGATCAAGTCGGCCAAGCGCATCGACTGAGGTCTACAGGGAGTTTCGCGTGGTGCCCACAAGGCACCGCGCGTATTTGAACAGGAGAGCCCGCCAGGCGGGCGTCAGACCTAATGCTCTATCGTCGTTTTGAACAACTGATCGATATTTTCCGCGACCCTCCCAGCGCGGCCCCTCCCGATAAAGTCCTGCCCTTCTACCTCTATTACCTGCGCCAGGTATGGCCGTGCTTTGCCGCGCTGCTGGTGGTGGGGCTGATTGGCGCGTTGATCGAGGTGGCGCTGTTCAGCTACCTGAGTCGCATCATCGACCTGGCCCAGGGCACGCCGCCTGCCAACTTCTTCCAGATCCACAGCACCGAGCTGATCTGGATGGCCGTGGTTGCCTTGCTACTGCGCCCGATCTTCGGCGCTCTGCACGATTTTCTGGTGCACCAGACCATCAACCCCGGCATGACCAGCCTGATCCGCTGGCAGAACCACAGCTACGTGCTCAAACAGAGCCTGAACTTCTTCCAGAATGACTTCGCCGGGCGCATTGCCCAGCGCATCATGCAAACCGGCACTTCCCTGCGGGATTCGGCAGTGTCGGCAGTGGATGCCATCTGGCATGTACTGATCTACGCCATCAGCGCGCTGGTGCTGTTCGCCGAGGCTGACTGGCGGCTGATGATCCCGCTGATCAGTTGGATCATCTGCTACGGCCTGGCCCTTACCTACTTCGTGCCACGGGTCAAACAGCGCTCAGTGAACTCCTCCGAAGCGCGCTCCAAGCTCATGGGACGGATCGTCGACGGCTACACCAACATCACCACCTTGAAACTGTTTGCCCATACCAACTTCGAGCAGAACTACGCCAAGGAAGCCATCGTCGAACAAACGCAAAAAAGCCAGTTGGCCGGCCGCGTGGTGACCAGCATGGACATCGCTGTCACCAGCATGAATGGTCTGTTGATCGTCACCACCACGGGCCTTGCCCTGTGGCTGTGGACCCAGTCGCTGATCTCGGTGGGCGCCATCGCACTGGCCACTGGCCTGGTGATTCGCATCGTCAACATGTCCGGCTGGATCATGTGGGTGGTCAACGGCATTTTCGAGAACATCGGCATGGTTCAAGACGGCCTGAAAACCATCGCGCAACCGGTGGCCGTGACCGACCGGGAAAACGCCCCACGCCTGAGCGTGCCCCATGGCGAAGTGCGTTTCGAGCAGGTGGATTTCCACTATGGCAAGAAAAGCGGAATCATCGGCGGCCTGAACCTGGACATCAAGCCGGGTGAAAAAATCGGCCTGATCGGCCCGTCCGGCGCCGGCAAGTCGACGTTGGTCAACCTGCTGCTGCGCCTGTATGACCTGCAAGGCGGGCGCATCCTGATCGACGGCCAGAACATTGCCGAGGTGGCTCAGGAAAGCCTGCGCGAGCGCATCGGCATGATCACCCAGGACACCTCGCTGCTGCACCGTTCGATCCGCGACAACTTGCTGTACGGCAAGCCCGACGCCACCGACGACGAACTGTGGGAAGCCGTTCACAAGGCCCGTGCCGACGAGTTCATCCCGCTGCTCTCGGACGCCGAAGGCCGCACCGGCCTGGATGCCCACGTCGGTGAACGCGGAGTGAAGCTCTCCGGCGGGCAACGCCAGCGCATCGCCATCGCCCGAGTGCTGCTCAAGGACGCGCCGATCCTGATCATGGATGAAGCCACCTCGGCGCTGGACTCGGAAGTGGAAGCGGCGATTCAGGAAAGCCTGGAAACCCTCATGCAGGGCAAGACGGTGATCGCCATCGCCCACAGGCTTTCCACCATTGCACGGATGGACCGCTTGGTGGTGCTGGAGAAGGGCCAGATTGCCGAGAGTGGCAGCCATGCCGAGTTGTTGGCTCATGGTGGGTTGTATGCGCGGTTGTGGCAGCACCAGACTGGAGGGTTTGTCGGGATCGACTGACATACTTCGCCACGACCCATAGCGCCAGCGCCCGAATCCAAAGGGCCCTGGCGCTTTTTCATGCACTGGATTTGTGCCACATCCGTGCTGTAATCAAGGCCAGGACCCGGAGGGGCCTGTAGTAAATCTGCAGGGAGCATCATTGGTTTACTGATTCGATAGAGTGATCTATCAAGGACGTGTTCATGTCTCTATTCAAACGCTCAGTGACGGAGTGTTTAGGTACGTTTTGGCTGGTGTTGGGCGGCTGCGGGAGTGCGGTGTTGGCCGCAGCGTTCCCCAATGTCGGAATCGGTCTGCTGGGTGTGTCGCTGGCGTTTGGGCTTACCGTGCTGACCATGGCCTTTGCCATCGGCCATATCAGCGGTTGTCATCTCAACCCGGCAGTATCGGTGGGGCTGGTAGTGGGCGGAAGGTTTCCGGCCAGGGAGTTACCGGCGTACATCGTGGCGCAAGTGGCCGGTGGAATCATCGCGGCAGCATTGCTGTATTTCATTGCCAGCGGCAAACCGGGTTTCGAACTGGCCAGCGGGCTTGCGTCCAATGGCTATGGCGAGCATTCACCCGGTGGCTATTCGATGACAGCGGGGTTTGTCTGTGAGCTGGTGATGACGGCGATGTTCGTGCTGATCATTCTCGGCGCCACCGACCGTCGTGCCCCGGCCGGTTTCGCGCCGATTGCCATTGGCCTGACGCTGACGCTGATCCACCTGATCTCGATCCCCGTCACCAACACCTCGGTCAACCCCGCCCGCAGTACCGGGCCGGCGCTGATTGTCGGCGGTTGGGCCATCCAGCAATTGTGGATGTTCTGGCTGGCGCCGATCCTCGGGGCGGTGGTCGGCGGTATAACCTATCGATGGCTGGGCAAGGAAGAGACTGCCTGAGCCAAGCGCGTTCAGCCCTGCCGGTAAGGCAAGGCTGAGCGCGCCTCCTCGGCATAGGCGAGGATTTCACTGCGCTCGCGCTCCAGGAAGTCCGCCACCGCCGCTTTCAATCCGGGATGGCGCAGGTAATGCCAGGAATGGGTAATCACCGGCTCAAACCCGCGAATCAATTTATGCTCCCCTTGAGCGCCGGCGTCGAAACGTTGCAGGCCATGGGTAATCGCGTAATCCATGCCCTGATAGAAACAGGTCTCGAAATGCAGGCGGTCGAATTCCGCCAGGCAGCCCCAGTATCGCCCGTAAAGGCTGTCGCCTCCGATCAAGCTAAAGGCCATCGCCACTGGCCGCGAGCCTTGCTTGGCCAGCACCACCCGAATCGCCTCCGGCATGCGCTCAGCCAATAAGCTGAAAAACGCCCGGGTCAGGTAAGGCGACTGCCGGCGCACGGCGTAGGTATTGGCGTAACAGGCGTAGACAAAATCCCACTGCGCCTCACTCAACTCATGGCCTTGTAACCACTCGAACTCAATGCCCTGCCCCGCTACCTGTTCGCGCTCCTTGCGCATCTGTTTACGCTTGCGCGAACTCAAGGCGTCGAGGAAGTCCTGAAAGTCCCGATAACCGCGATTCTGCCAATGAAACTGGCAACCCAGGCGCTGCAACCAACCCGGCTGCTGCGCCAGTGCGACGTCGGCCAGTGCGTCGGTAAAGTTGATATGGGCGCTGGAAAGGCCTTCGATCTCCAGGTAACCGGGCAGGCTCTTGAGCAACTCGAAACCGTCCTCGGGGCTGGCCGCCAGCAGGCGCGGGCCGCTGACCGGGCTGAAGGGCACGGCGCTGAGCAATTTCGGGTAGTAGTCGATGCCCGCGCGCTCGCAAGCGTCGGCCCAGCCATGGTCAAACACGTATTCGCCGTAAGAGTGCCACTTGCGATAGCTGGGCAGCGCAGCGATCAAGCGCTCGCCTTCATAATGCAGCAAATGCTCGGGCTGCCAGCCGGACTGCGGGCCAAGGCTGGCACTGTCCTCAAGCGCACTAAGGAAGGCATGGCGCAAAAAAGGCTGATCGACGGGGACCAGTGCGTTCCACTCATCAGGTGCAATCGCGCACAAGCTATTCAAACGTTGTAACGGCATCCCATTCCCCGGCGACAACTGCTTTATGTAGGAGCGAGCTTGCTCGCGATGGCTATCAACAATAACGCGCTCATTCTGACAGAACCCGTCTCCCGCTGGTTTTTTCGCGAGCAAGCTCGCTCCTACACAAAGCAGTGGGTTTTCAGAGCAAAAAAAACCCCGCCAATCGGCGGGGTGAAAAAAGAGAAGCGCTTTAACGGATGAAGAAAGAGCGCGATGAAACGGTGTTACAGGCTGCTTAGAACACGTATTGCACGCGGGCTACGATGGCATCACCGCTGTCATCGCCATTGGCGTTGACGATCTTGTCGGTGCTGACCTTGATGTAGTTGGCCGAGACCCGGACCGCTTCGTTGGCGTACCAGTTGACACCGATGGTGTTCAGGTTGGCCTTGGCATCGCCCACTTCACGGGTAGCGCTGTTGCGAACAACGTTTTTGTCATCAACCTTGATGTTGTCGTAGCGGTAGAACACTTCCCACGCGCCGAACTGCTTGTTCTGGGGCTTGATGGTGTCGAACTTGGCGCCGTCGAGTTTGTAGATGCGCGATTCGCCGGTCAGGGTGTAGGCCAGTTGACCGTAGAAGCCGCTGGACTTGACGTCCTGATAGGAGCTGCTGTCAGCCTTCATCTTGCGGCTCAGGTATTCAGCCTGCAGCGACAGCGGGCCGGTAGCGAAGGCGAATTCGCCGCCGAACACGGTGTCGGTGTCGTAAGCGTCGGTGCTGGTCAGGTTGCCGGAGTCCAGGCCCACGCCGCCGCCGAAGGTGCCACGGTTACCATTGGTGCCAGCATCGTTGCCGCCAGAGGTTGACACGCCACGTACGCCGAGGCGAGGACGGATGCGGGAGTCAAAAGCGGTGTCTTTCAGGTCGCGTACCGCGACGTCCAGACCGACGTGCAAGACGTTGCCGGTTTCATGCAGCGGCGCGAATACGGCACGGCCGTTGAATTGCTTCACGCCTTTGCCGTCCTTATCGTTGATGTCCTTGGACGCAACGCTGGCGGACAGGTAAGCCATGTCGGCAACCACAGAGCTGACCTGGATACCCATGCCGTTTTCGTGGGAGTTGACCCAGTCGGCCATTTCGTACGCCGAGTTACGCTCGATGCCAGTGACCCACTTGGAGCTGGTGGCTTTTTCCAGGCCAAAATCGGCGTCGAAACGGCCGATACGGATGGTGACCGGCTTGAAGCCCACGTAGGACATGGATGCTTCGTCGAAGTAACCGTCGTCGGAGTTGCCCGAGTTGTGGGAGAAGTCATAGCTGAGCTGGTATTTGAAATCCTTATAGACGGTGCCGCCCAGTTCCAGGTAAGCACGGCGGAAGTAAGTGGCGTCGGCCGAGTCACCGTTCTTGGTGTAGAAACCGTCAAATGTGCCGTAATCGGCTTGCAGGCGACCACCCAGCTTGAAGCTGAAGTTCTGGTCGGTAGTAGCAACCTCAAGGCCGCCCTTGGTTTTGACAACGATATCGGCGCCGTCAGTAGTGACAGTACCAGCGAAAGCCTGGGCGGTAACGGCCAGGGCCAGGGCGCTGGCAGCTAAACCGGCGAAGTGCTTACGGATCATCGAAGAATTCCCCTAATTGGTGGTCTTTTGCATTGGAAAACACGCGGGCTCTGGCCCGCTGGTGTTGGGAGGGGATCTTGGCGAGGGGATATTTCAGCCGGGTTGCTGCAACATAAAGATTTTGTTACAGGGGAACTTTCTTACAACCAAAGGAAATAAGCGCAAAGCCACGGCCAGCAAGCGTCTTATTGAAAAAAGTGTCGGAAATGGCAGATAAAAAAGCATGAAAAAAAACTGACAGAAATGAAATATTTTTTCCCGAATGTTTTTGAAGGACGAAAAAAAGCCCGCGACCAGGATCGTCGCAGGCTCGGTGTGACGGTGAACAATGTCAGTATCTAAGGTTTGCCGGAACGCTCGGCAGCCAGGCGCTCGGCCAACTCGTCGATGCCCGCCACCGGTGGCTCGGGCATGATCCGTAGCGTGGCCTGCATCAAGCGCATCTGGCGAATAAAGCGCCGGCAATTGGGGCAGAACAGCAAGTGGTGACGTACCAGCAAGCGCTCACGAAAGGTCAACTGCCCATCGAGATAGTCACTGGAGCGCGCCACTTGTTCTTTACAGGTCAACATTCGCCGGTTTCCTCAAAATGCTCCACCGTGGCGAAGACTTTAAGCCGTGCTCGATGCAGCAGCACACGGACATTGGAGAGCGAAATTTCCAGAAGATTACAAATCTCCTCCAACTCCAGGCCCTGACGTTCACGCAACAGCAGCACGCTGCTTTGCAATTGGGAAAGACTCAGCAGCGTGTGCTCAAGGCATTCGCGCAGCTCGTTTTCAGTCAGTAGCGCCTCGGGGGTGTCTTCGTGCCAGGCAAATGGGGCAACCAGCCAGTGGCCGTCACCGGCGGCGAAGCGCTCGTCGCCGACGGTGCCGTGGGGCGACGGCAGGTCATCGAGCAGCACCTCCCGACGGTTTTGCTTGTAGCGACCCTTGGCCGAATTGGCGGTGATGGTCAGCAACCACGTCTTGAGGCTCGAACGCCCCTCAAACTTCGCCAGGTTGCGCACCACCGAGAGCCAGGCGTCCTGCACCACCTCATCGGCATGTCGCTGGCCAACGATGGCATAAGCCACAGCGCGCATGGCGCTCTGGTAGGTGCTGACCAATTCCTTGTACGCCCGCTGCTCACCCTTAAGCAAGCGTTCGAGCAGGTGCGAGTCGTCCGCTGCTGCCATTCAAGACCTCGGTACAAAGACATTTCCAGGTAACCATACGGTCAATGTGGGAGCCGGGCTTGTCAGATCGCCGCGATGCGACAAGCCCACTCCCACTGACCGCGTCCGTCCAGTGAATCAGCGCTTGCGCAGGATCACACTACCAATCGAATAACCGGCACCAAAGGAGCTGAGTACCGCCACAGCACCCTTGGGCAAGTCATCCTGGTAAGTATGAAACGCAATCACCGAACCGGCCGAACTGGTGTTGGCATAAGTATCGAGGATTACCGGAGCTTCTTCCTCCGTGGCTTCACGACCCAGCAGCCTCTTGACGATCAGGTGGTTCATGCTCAGGTTGGCCTGATGCAGCCAGAAACGCTTGACATCAGTCACGCTCAACTGGTTTTCAGTCAAGTGTTGGCCAATCAACTCGGCAACCATCGGGCAGACATCCCGGAAGACTTTGCGGCCTTCTTGCACGAACAGTTTGTCCGGCGCACCGACGCCTTCTTCCGCAGCGCGGTTGAGGAAGCCGAAGTTGTTGCGAATGTTATTGGAGAACTTGGTCAGCAACTTGGTGCTGACCACATCGAATTGATGCTCGGAGGTAGCCAGGTCAGCCCGCTCAAGAATCACCGCCGTGGCCGCGTCGCCAAAGATGAAGTGGCTGTCACGGTCGCGGAAGTTCAGGTGGCCGGTGCAGATTTCCGGGTTGACCATCAGGATCGCCCGGGCCTGGCCCAGTTGGATGCTGTTGCAGGCGTTCTGGATGCCGAAGGTGGCTGAAGAGCAGGCCACGTTCATGTCAAAACCAAAACCCTGAATCCCCAGGGCTTCCTGGACTTCGATGGCGATGGCCGGGTAAGCCCGTTGCAGGTTGGAACAGGCAACGATCACTCCGTCGATGTCGGCGGCAGTCTTGCCAGCCCGCTGCAAGGCTTGCTCGGCAGCACCAATGGCCATTTGGCAAAGGATCGACCACTCGTCATTGGAGCGCTCGGGCAAGCGTGGCGCCATGCGTTTTGGGTCAAGAATGCCTTCCTTGTCCATGACAAAACGGCTCTTGATACCCGAGGCCTTTTCGATAAAGGCGGCATTGGATTCGGTCAGCGCCTGGACGTCGCCCTGCTCGATGGCGGCGGCATTGTCGGCATTGAACTGTTGGACGTAAGCATTGAAAGACTGCACCAGCTCTTCGTTGGAGATGCTGTTGGCCGGGGTGTACAAGCCTGTGCCGCTGATGACGACGTTATGCACGGTCGTTCCTCTAAATCTGTTCAGGCGGAAGGTATTGGCACCTTCGTACCAAACCGTAAGTCGTTCTAGTCCGCCCCGCGGACATCAAACGGGAATCGCTTTAGTCCATCGCGTCGTGGCTGTAACAACCCATCTAGACGAACCTGGCATTTATAGCGGCGAAGTTTGCCATAAACCGGGGGCTTTGGCGCCTTTTGCGATAGCACCCTACCCCCGCAATTCAGGTCACGCCTCCACCAGGCTCCACTGTTTACTCAAGCGTTTGTCAGAAATTGGCACCTTTGTTCCCAATTGCTGGGCAAACAACGACACTCGATATTCCTCCAGCCACCATCGGTATAGCTCCAACTGCGGGTCGCGCTTGCCTTCCTGGGTGTGCTTGTTCAGGCGCGTCTGGTACTGGCTCCATAAACCGCTCAGTTCAGAACTCCAGACCCGGTCCTTCTGCACCTGGCTTGGGAGTTTCTCCAGGCGCAACTCGATAGCCTTGAGGAAGCGCGGCAACTCCTTGAACCATTGCGCCGGTGTTTCCCGCACAAAGCCTGGGTACACCAAGTGACTCAACTGTTGCTTGATATCATTGAGCGCCACCGCCTGGGCCAAATCGATCTTGCCCTTGAAGCGTTTTTGCAGAGCGTGCCACAGCTTCAGCACCTCAAGGGTCAAGCGCGCCAGACGCTCGGCGTGCTCGGTCCAACCGCCCCGTTTACGTTCGGCCAGGGCCGCCAAACCGGCGCCATCGCGGGGCAGGTTCGCTTCCCCTTCCAGCACGCAGCTGTCGAGGCTGGCCAGCAGAATGTCTTCCACCAGCGCATCGATACGCCCCAATTCGCGGTACATCAGCCCCAGCTCGGTCAGGCCGGGCAACTTGCCCCGCAGGAATTTCGCCGGTTCGGCCAATTGCTGCATCAGCAAACGCTGCAAAGCGCGGCGATGCTGGAACTCGGCTTCGGCGGCGGTGGAGAAACGTCCTTCCTTGACCGTGCCGTTTTCTTCCACTAGCGCCGGATAGACCGTCATCGACAGCCCAGCGATCTTCGCTTGAGTTTTCTCGGCGACGGCGGCGAACACCTTGGCCTCCACCGGCTGTTGGCTTTTCGCAGTCTGCGGTACCGCCAAGGCGGCCTGGCTGGCCTCGGCAAATCGCGCGGTCAGCTCAGCCAGGTCACGGCCCTCACCAAGGAACTTGCCCTGGCCGTCGACCACCTCCAGGTTCATCTTCAGGTGGTTTTCCACCTGCTGTGCAGCCTCGGCCCAGGCTTCATCGCTGACCCGGGCGCCGGTCATGCGTAACAACTCGCGCCCCAGGGCCTGTGGCAGCGAACCGTTGGCAAATTCGATGCGCTGCAGCGCCGCCTTGACGAAGTCCGGCACCGGCACGAAGTTTTTGCGCAGGGCCTTGGGCAGGTTGCGCACCAGGGCGATGCACTTGGCTTCGATCACGCCGGGCACCAACCATTCCAGGCGCTCGGCGGGCAAGGCCGGCAGCAGCGGCGCCGGCACGCGCAAGGTCACACCATCCCGGGGATGGTTGGGCTCGAAGTGATAGCTCAAGGCCAGGGCGAGGTCGCCCAGGTGCAGGGTGTCTGGATAATGGGCGGCAGTGACTTCACTGGCTTCGCGGGCCAGCACGTCTTCTTCGCGCATGATCAGCAGTTGCGGGTCTTTCTGGCTGTTGACCTTGTACCAACTGTCGAACGTCGCGGTCTGGTGAATCTCCGCCGGCAAGCGCGCGTCATAAAAGGCAAACAGAGTTTCTTCGTCCGCCAGAATGTCACGGCGACGAGCCTTGGCTTCCAATTCGTCGAGCTGCTCCAGCAGCAGCGTATTGGCGGTCAGGCACTTGGCCCGGGACTGGATCTCACCACGCACCAGGCCGTCGCGGATAAACAGCTCGCGGGAAGTGACCGGATCGATCGGTCCGTAATGCACCGGCCGGCGGCCCACCACAATCAGCCCGAACAGGGTGATCTGTTCAAAAGCCACCACCTGTCCGCGCTTCTTCTCCCAATGAGGTTCAAAGTGGTTTTTCTTGATCAGGTGACCGGCCAAAGGCTCGATCCAGTCGGCATCGATCTTGGCCACCATCCGCGCATACAGCTTGGTGGTTTCCACCAGTTCGGCGGCCATCAACCATTGCGGGCGTTTCTTGCCCAGCCCCGAGGACGGATGAATCCAGAAGCGCCGCTGACGGGCGCCGAGGTAGTCGCCGTCTTCGGTCTTCTGGCCGATCTGACTGAGCAGGCCAGACAGCACCGCCTTGTGCAATTTCGGGTAGTCGGCGGGCTCTTTATTGAGGGTCAACTGCATGTCACGGCAGATCAGGCTCAATTGGCGATGGGAGTCGCGCCATTCGCGCAAACGCAGGTAATTCAGGAAATTCTTGCGACACCAATTGCGCAGTGGGCTGGCGGTCAATGCCTGGCGCTGCTCTTCAAAGCCACGCCACAGATTGACCAGCCCGGCGAAGTCGGAATCGATGTCCTTCCATTGTGCGTGGGCCTGGTCAGCCGCTTGCTGGCGCTCCGGCGGGCGCTCGCGCGGGTCCTGGATCGACATGGCACTGGCCACGATCAACACCTCCTGCAAGCTGCCAAGCTTGGCCGCCTCCAGCAACATGCGGCCCATGCGCGGGTCCACCGGCAGGCGCGCCAGTTGCCGGCCCATCGGCGTCAGCTGGCTGTTGCGGTCCACTGCCGACAGCTCTTGCAGCAGGTTGAAACCGTCGCTGATGGCCTTGCCATCCGGCGGCTCGATAAACGGGAAATCGGTGATCTCGCCCAGGCGCAGGTGCAGCATCTGCAGGATCACCGCCGCCAGGTTAGTACGCAGGATTTCCGGGTCAGTGAACTCCGGGCGCCCGATAAAATCTTCTTCGCTGTACAACCGCACGCAGATGCCCGGCTCGACCCGTCCGCAACGACCTTTACGCTGGTTGGCGCTGGCCTGGGACACGGCTTCGATGGGCAGGCGCTGGACCTTGGCGCGATAGCTGTAGCGGCTAATGCGCGCGGTACCGCTGTCGATCACGTAGCGAATGCCCGGCACCGTCAATGAGGTTTCAGCGACGTTGGTCGCCAGCACCACGCGCCGGCCTGGATGGGACTGGAAAATCCGCTGCTGTTCAGCCGGCGACAGGCGCGCATACAGCGGCAGGATTTCGGTATGTTTGAGCTGGGCCTTGCGCAGCATGTCGGCGGCATCGCGAATCTCTCGCTCGCCGGGCAGGAACACCAGCACATCGCCAGGGCTCTTGCGCTCGCTGCGCTCAAAAGCAGCGATTTCATCGAGGGTGGCCAGAATCGCCTGGTCCACCGTCAAGTCGTCCTCGATACGGTTGCCCTCTTCGTCCTGTTCCAGGGTCAGCGGGCGATACCAGGTTTCTACCGGGAAGGTGCGGCCAGAGACCTCGACAATCGGCGCATCGTTGAAATGCTTGGAAAAGCGCTCCAGGTCGATGGTGGCCGAGGTGATGATAACTTTCAGGTCCGGGCGACGCGGCAGCAAGATTTTCAGATAGCCCAGCAGGAAGTCGATGTTCAGGCTGCGTTCGTGGGCTTCGTCGACAATGATGGTGTCGTAGCGTTCGAGGTAGCGGTCGTTCTGGGTTTCCGCCAGCAGTATGCCGTCGGTCATCAGTTTGATCAGGGTGTTGGAATCGCTTTGGTCCTCGAACCGCACCTGATAGCCGACCAATGAGCCCAACGGAGTAGCCAACTCTTCAGCGACCCGGCTCGCCACGCTACGCGCGGCAATTCGTCGGGGCTGGGTATGACCGATCAAGCCGTATTGGCCACGGCCGATCTCCAGGCAAATCTTCGGCAATTGCGTGGTTTTACCCGAGCCGGTTTCACCGGCAATGATCAGCACTTGATGCTTGAGCAGCGCTTCCTTGATCTCGTCGCGCTTGGCGGCGATGGGCAGGCTGTCGTCATAACGAATCAGCGGCAGGCTCGCGCGCCGCGCCTCTACCTGGGCGCAGGAAGCCTGCATGCGTGTCACCCACTGGGCAAGCTTGTCCTCATCGGGCTTCTTGCGCAGCTCAAGCAACTGCCGACGCAAGCGCTGGCGGTCAGCGAGCATGGCGTGATCAAGGTTTTTCAGCAGTTGGTCGATAGCGGGCGCTTGGTCAGTCATCAGGTACGCAAAGGTCTTTTTAATAAGGCAGGGGGAGCCTGCGGTGACATGATTGGCAAAATTCAGGGGGGCGATTGTCGCAGATTTCGGCGTGCAAGGACGAGTCTGTCGCCAGTGGAAGCCCACATAACCGAGCAACCCAGGGCAGCAGCTCGCCTGGCGCCCTACTCGTTATCCAAGCCCTTGCGCCGATACGGAAACACATCAATCACCTTCCCGGCTCGAATCGCTTCCTGCAGGCCTTTCCAGTAATCGGCGTTGTATAACTCGCCGTGCAATTTGTCGAACAGCCGGCGTTGACCGGCATCGGCAAACAGAAACGGTGGAAACTCCTCGGGAAATACGTCCAGCGGCCCGATGGAATACCACGGCTCCGAGGCCATTTCATCTTCCGGAGTACGTGGTGCCGGGATATGGCGGAAGTTGGCTTCGGTCAGAAAGCAGATTTCGTCGTAGTCATAAAACACCACGCGACCGTGACGGGTCACGCCAAAGTTTTTCAGCAACATGTCGCCAGGAAAGATATTCGCCGCCGCCAGTTGCTTGATCGCCAGGCCATAGTCTTCCAGGGCTTCGCGCACCTGGGCGGCGTTGGCGTTTTCCAGGTAGAGGTTGAGCGGCGTCATGCGCCGCTCCGTCCAGCAATGGCGGATCAGCACTGTGTCGCCTTCAAGCTCGACGGTGCCCGCCGCCACTTCCAGCAGTTCGGCCAGGCACTCGGGCTCGAACTTGCTCAGGGGGAAGCGAAAGTCGGCGAACTCCTGGGTATCGGCCATGCGCCCGACCCGATCGACACTCTTCACCAACCGGTACTTCTCGATCACCGTGGCGCGGTTGACGTTTTTTGACGGTGAAAAGCGGTCCTTGATGATCTTGAACACGGTGTTGAAGCCCGGCAGGGTAAACACGCTCATGACCATGCCGCGCACGCCGGGCGCCATGATGAATTGGTCGTCGGTGGTGGCCAGGTGGTTGATCAGTGCTCGGTAAAACTCAGACTTGCCGTGTTTGTAGAAGCCGATGGAGGTGTACAACTCGGCGATATGCTTGCCCGGAAGGATGCTCTTGAGGAAGCCGATAAACTCCGCTGGCACCGGCACATCCACCATGAAATAGGAGCGGGTGAACGAGAAGATGATCGACACATCGGCTTCATCTGTGATCAGCGCATCGATCTGGATACCGCGCCCCTCCCGGTGCAGCAGCGGAATCACCAGCGGCCATTGCTCGTCGCGGGTGTAGATACGCCCTACCAAGTAAGCGCCTTTGTTGCGGTAGAGCACCGAGGAAAATAGTTCAACGTTAAGGTCCGGGTCCTTGCACACCCAATCCGGCAGGTTTTCGCGCAACTGCCCTTCGAGTCGGCGCAGGTCGGCGGGCAAGTCCGCGTAGGGCTCACTAAAGCTGTAGTCGGCGAAGATCTGCTCCAGCATGCCCGCAAGCTTGCCTTGAGGCTTGTAGATGCGAGTTTGCGCCGCCCGGGCCCGGCGCAGGCTCGGCCGGGTGGTGTGGATGAACATACAGCCGTCGCTGATCAGGTCATGGCTGAACAGCCCGCAAAAGATCGAGTTGTACCAGGTCTCCGACAGTTCATCGTCAAAGCGCAGGTCGATCAGGCTGATATAGGCGCTTTTCACCAAGGGCCAGGATTTGACGTCGAACAGCGGCTCATCATCGAAGGTGGCCTGCAGCCGTGCGGTCACTTCGCCGACCTTCTCTTCATAGAGGTTGATACGCGCCGCCGACGCCACTTGCGCTTGTTGCCACTGGGCTTTTTCAAAGCGCTGCCGGGCGCCGTCGGTGATCTGGCGAAAATGCTCGCGGTAGTCGTCGAAGCCATCGAGGATCACTGTTGCTATGGAGAGCGCGGTGTCGATGGCTGGCGTTTGCTGCGGCATATCGGAGACCTCTGCGGGCATTCGGAAGACCTGAGCTTAGCCAGTGTAGGGGAGCAGGAGAAGCGCAATCTTGCAGCTCGCCCTGTACACCTTTGTTCATTTCGTACATTAAATAGTTATTAGCGATTGTGTCAGGTAGGTCGGTAGGCAACACTCTCGGCCTTGTTAAAAAGGAGTTGTCCGTGAGACCTGTCGACACCCTGCACCTGCTGGTGCTGGCCGCCATCTGGGGCGCAAGCTTTCTGTTCATGCGGATTATCGCCCCGGAAATCGGCACGATTCCTACGGCATTCTTTCGCGTCTCGATTGCCGCCACCGGCCTGCTGGTGATCCTCGCCATGATGCGGGTGCGCTGGGATTTTCAAGGCAAGTTCAAGACCGTACTGTTGCTGGGAGTGATCAACTCGGGGATTCCCGCAACCATGTATTCAGTGGCCGCCCAGGTATTGCCGGCGGGTTACTCGGCAATCTTCAATGCAACCACGCCATTGATGGGCGTGTTGATTGGCGGGCTGTTTTTCAGCGAACGGCTGACACCGTCGAAGATTGCCGGGGTGTGCCTGGGTCTATTTGGCGTCGGCATCCTGACCCGCGCAGGACCGATGGCATTCGACATGGAACTGCTGATGGGCGCCCTCGCCTGCCTACTGGCGACCACCTGCTATGGGTTCGCAGGGTTTCTCGCCCGGCGCTGGCTGGATCAACAAGGAGGCCTGGACAGTCGCCTTTCCGCCCTGGGCAGCATGCTCGGCGCGACGCTGTTTCTGCTGCCATGGTTTGCCTACAGCGCTATCAGCCAGCCGCCAGCCAGTTGGGGTGGCTGGAACGTATGGCTGTCCTTGCTGGGATTGGGGCTGGTGTGTACGGCCTTTGCCTACATTCTGTACTTCCGTTTGCTGACCTCCATCGGGCCAGTGAAGTCCATGACTGTTACGTTCATGATTCCGCCATTCGGGGTGTTGTGGGGCGCGCTGTTGCTGGATGAACCGTTGTCCATGGCCCATCTGTATGGCGGGGTGTTGATTGCGGGGGCATTGTGGCTGGTGCTCAGGCCGGGGAAGTTGGCCAAGACGCTGTAGGGGCGAGATCAGTCGCCCCTTCAGCTACCGATCAGCTTTTACGGAACACAAACACCAACCCAACGATGATCAGCCCCATCCCCAGCAGACTCAACATCGCCAGCCGGTTGCCAAAGATCAGGTAGTCCATCACCGCCGTCACCGCCGGCACCAGGTAGAACAGGCTGGTGACATTCACCAGATTGCCCCTGGCGATCAGCCGGTAAAGCAGCAGCGTCGCCAGCAGCGAGACCACCAACCCCATCCACAACACTGGCCCATAAAAACCAACGTTGTGCTCGAAGTGGAAGGGCTGGAACGGCACAAACACCGAGCACAACAACAAACCTGCCAAGTACTGCACCGGCAGCGTACCCAATGGGTTATCGGTGATGCGTTTCTGCATGATGGAACCCAGGGTCATGCTCGCCAGGGCCAACAGGCCAAAGAGCATCCCTGCCAGGGACATGCCGGACAAACCGATGCCCTGGTAGACCACCATGATCAACCCCGCCAACCCCAGCGCCAGGCCGAACATCCGGCTCCAGGAGCGCTGGCGCTCCACCAGCACCACGGTCAGGATCGGCTGCACGCCCATGATGGTCGCCATGACGCCAGGGGTGACTTTCAGATCCAGAGCCAACAGATAGAAAATCTGATAGGCCCCCAACAACACCAGGCCGGTGGCAACCGCAAAACGCATCGCCTTGCCCGACTGTGGCAGCTTGAGCTTGAGGATCGGCACCAGGATCACCAGCCCCAGCAGGGCAATGGCAAAACGAATCAGTAGAAAGGCAAAGGGTGAAGCATGGGCCAGGCCCAGCTTGGAGAAAATCGCCCCACTGCTCCACAGCAGGACAAACAGGCTCGTCGAGGCCGCCGCGGCCACGGATTGTTTCGAAAGAACAGACATGGGTACCACCTGTGATCAGGCAAAAAGCCAACTCAGCAAAGGCTGAAATTCAGTAGTTTTTTTCAGGCGGGCGCGGGAGAGCAGCAGGTAGCTGATCAGCCCGAAATGCCAACGCCAGGCGGTGATACGATTGCGTACACCGGCGTGCTACCGACAGGTGGGGGATACTGGCCGATCTGCGCAGGCTGCTGATTCCCGCACGGCACGACCACAGCGTTGACCGCTGAATCGATTACCGCTATGCGCTGGGAAGCTGGCATGGGCTGATCTTTTTTGAAGGGGTGGAGGGTGCTGTGAAACACCGAGTGCCGACTATAACCATCCGGCGACATGCCTTGCAACGACTTCGCCAAAAGGCCAGTAAGGACAATGGGTGAAAGACGTCGCTTCCTCAATGCGACCATGACAGGAAGCATTAAAGAACCCAGCCTATTGGCTGGCTGCCCTGACAAATCAAAAGCATAAAAAACCGCTCATCCGAGCGGTTTTTTATGCCTGAAAAACACTCAACCAAACAACCAATACCCCAACGCCGTCAACACCACCACCGCCAGCACCGGACGCATGACACGGTAGGCCTTGGGATGGCGACGCTTCCACTGTTTGATCACACCACTGAAGCTGTCGCTGAAACGCTTGCTCCAGGCATAGGCCCGGTTGATCCCTCCAACGCGCTCATCGTCAAGATTCTGCGGAGCAGTGGCGCGACCCAGTTGGGCGCTGACCCAGCGGTTGATGCGCGTCATCAGTCGGCTGCTCAATGGCCGCTCGATGTCGCAGAACAGAATCACCCGGGTTTTCTCGGTTTCGTTCTTCACCCAGTGCACGTAGGTTTCGTCGAACATCACGTCTTCGCCGTCTCGCCAGGCGTAGATCTGGCCATCAACAAAGATGCGGCAATCGTCAGAGTTGGGCGTCGACAAGCCCAGGTGATAACGCAGGGAACCAGCAAACGGGTCCCGGTGCGGGTTGAGGTGGCTACCGCCAGGCAACAGGGCAAACATGGCGCCCTTGACGTTGGGGATGCTACTGACCAGGGCCACGGTTTTCGGGCAAAGCAACTCGGCCGATGGCAGCGGTTTGTCGTACCACTTGAGGTAGAAACGCTTCCAGCCTTTCTTGAAGAACGAGCCAAACCCAGCGTCGTTGTTCTTGTCGGCGGCGCGGATGTAGCCCTCGTCAAACAGGTGCATGGCCTCGTCGCGGATCACTTCCCAGTTGTCCTTGAGCACGTCCAGTTCCGGGAACTTGCTGCGATCCAGGTACGGCTTGGACGGCACACCGGAAAAGATGTACATCAAGGCGTTATACGGGGCGAACAGCGCCGAGTGGTTGACGAACTGACGCAACACCGGCAAACGTGCCTTCCCGCGCAAATGCACATAAAG
The DNA here is from genome assembly GCF_055407105.1 of Pseudomonas sp. C321. Taxonomy (NCBI): domain Bacteria; kingdom Pseudomonadati; phylum Pseudomonadota; class Gammaproteobacteria; order Pseudomonadales; family Pseudomonadaceae; genus Pseudomonas; species Pseudomonas sp. C321. The sequence goes on from NZ_JBUZRB010000001.1 coordinate 309,696, forward strand.
CGTGCTGCCGATAAACAGCAGCAACACCGACAGCTTGGCGGCCAAAGAAAAGGTCATGCAGCAACTCCTGGAAATAGGCGTCTGGTCCACAGCCTCCCATTGACGGGAAACCAGACATAGCAGACGGCCATGATAAACACTCCAGGCCTTCGGAAAAACCCGCGCAATCCAACAATCAGTATTAAGGGGTGCGCGATAGCGATCAATTATGCATAAGGCACATCAAAACAGGGCTGACGCGGGTCAACCCTACTCATTAGCATCTCAAGCCTGGTTTTCCTGATCGGTAAACAAATCACTGAACAACATGCTCGACAGGTAACGCTCACCGGAGTCCGGCAGTATCACCACGATAGTCTTGCCCTGCATCTCCGGCTTCTCTGCCAGACGCACCGCCACCGCCATCGCCGCGCCACAGGAAATACCGCAAAGAATCCCCTCCTCCTGCATCAAGCGGCGGGCCATAACCTTGGACTCGTCGTCACTGACCAACTCAACCCGGTCCACCATCGACAGATCAAGATTCTTCGGCACGAAACCGGCGCCAATCCCCTGGATCTTGTGGGGGCTGGGTTTGATTTCTTCGCCAGCCAACGCCTGGGTAATCACCGGTGAACTGATCGGCTCCACGGCCACCGAAAGGATCGGTTTGCCCTGGGTCAGCTTGATGTAGCGGGAAATCCCGGTGATTGTGCCGCCGGTACCTACACCCGCCACCAACACATCAACAGCGCCATCGGTGTCGTTCCAGATTTCCGGGCCAGTGGTTTTCTCGTGGATTGCCGGGTTGGCCGGGTTTTCAAACTGGGCCGGCATAAAGTATTTGGCCGTATCGCTGGCAAGGATTTCGCCAGCCTTTTCGATGGCACCTTTCATGCCTTTGGCCGGCTCGGTCAGTACTAACTCGGCGCCGAGGGCCTTGAGTACCTTACGCCGCTCGATGCTCATGGAGGCCGGCATGGTCAGCAGCAACTTGTAGCCACGGGCAGCGGCGACAAACGCCAGGCCGATCCCGGTATTGCCCGACGTAGGCTCGACGATGGTCATGCCAGGCTTGAGTTTTCCGCTGCTTTCAGCATCCCAGATCATGTTGGCGCCGATCCGGCATTTCACCGAGTACCCAGGGTTACGCCCCTCGATCTTGGCCAGAATCGTCACGCCCCGAGGCGCGATGCGGTTGATCTGAACCAGGGGCGTGTTACCGATGGAGTGCGCGTTGTCTGCAAAAATGCGGCTCATGACGGGGTCCTTAAGGCGGCTTTTAGGAAGCCCCCAAGGGTATGCCTCGTGCTTCAAGGCGTCCAGTCAAGACGAACGTCCAGCGCCAGGCGCAGTCAACCACCTATACCGCTGGAGAACCCTCTATGAAACGTCGATACAGTTGGCCCATCTGGACCGTGGCCGGGCTTGTGCTGCTCCTGGTGGCACTGGATATCGTCCTGCCCTATCTGGTGCGCAATTACCTGAATGAAAAAATCGCCAACATGGGCGATTACCGTGGACAGGTGACCGATGTTGACCTGGCCTTGTGGCGCGGCGCCTACCGCATCAACGGCCTGCAGATCGTCAAGGTCGACGGCAAGGTACCGGTACCGTTCGTCAAGGCGCCGGTAATCGACCTGTCGGTGAGCTGGCATTCGCTGTGGTACGACCACGCGGTGGTGGCTGAGGTACAGTTCATCAAGCCGGAGCTCAACTTTGTCGACGGCGGCGCCAACAAACAGGCTTCCCAGACAGGTCAAGGCACTGACTGGCGGGCGCAACTGGGAAAACTGTTGCCCATCACCCTCAACGAGGTGCGCATCAACGACGGGCAAATTTCCTTCCATAATTTCAATTCCAAGCCTCCGGTCAAAATGGACGCCACCCAAGTCAACGCCAGTTTCTACAACCTGACCAACGTGGTTGACGTCAGAGGCCAGCGCGACGCCCGCTTCGACGGCAAGGCCCTGCTGCTGGGGCATGCGCCGCTCGAAGCCACGGCTACCTTCGACCCGCTAAGCAATTTCGAAGACTTCGAATTCCGCCTTCGGGCCCGAGACATCCAACTCAAACGCATGAATGATTTCGCCTCGGCCTATGGCAGATTCGACTTCAGCTCAGGCACCGGCGATGTGGTGATCGAAGCCCAGGCCAAAAAAGGCCAGTTGAGCGGCTATATAAAACCATTGCTGCGGGATGTCGAAGTATTCAACTGGCAACAGGACGTGGAAAACAAAGACAAGGGCTTCTTCCGTTCGATCTGGGAAGCGCTGGTCGGCGTCAGTGAGACAGTGCTGAAAAACCAAGGCAAGAACCAGTTCGCCACCCGCGTTGAGCTAAATGGCAGCGTCCACCAGCAAGATATCAGCGCGTTCCAGGCGTTTTTGCAGATTTTACGCAACGGCTTTATCCAGGCCTTTAACGCTCGCTATGAACAGCCCAAACCCAGCGCGGACTAAGTCAGGATGTGACGCTCCATTCAGAGACTGAATAGCCCGTCTGCGTTCACAGTCGCCGGGGCTGCGCGGTATAGTCGCAGCCATGCTGAATACTTGGCTGGCCGGCCCGGAGCCGCTCGGCGTCACGTTCGAGGATTGATAGATGAAGTTCGAAGGCACCCAGGCCTACGTTGCCACCGATGACCTGAAACTGGCCGTCAACGCCGCCATCACGCTGGAACGTCCCTTGCTGGTCAAGGGCGAACCCGGCACCGGCAAGACCATGCTCGCCGAGCAATTGGCCGAGTCCTTCGGCGCCCGGCTGATCACCTGGCACATCAAATCCACCACCAAGGCCCACCAGGGCCTGTACGAGTACGATGCGGTCAGCCGCCTGCGGGACTCGCAACTGGGTGTGGACAAGGTTCACGACGTACGCAACTACCTGAAAAAGGGCAAGCTCTGGGAAGCGTTCGAGTCCGAGGAGCGGGTAATTCTGCTGATCGATGAAATCGACAAGGCCGACATCGAGTTCCCCAACGACCTACTGCAAGAACTCGACAAGATGGAGTTCTACGTCTACGAGATCGACGAGACCATCAAGGCCAAGAAACGCCCGATCATCATCATTACCTCCAACAACGAGAAAGAGCTGCCGGACGCCTTCCTGCGTCGCTGCTTCTTCCACTACATCGCCTTCCCGGACCGCATCACCCTGCAAAAAATCGTCGACGTGCACTACCCCAACATCAAAAAAGACCTGGTCAGCGAAGCGTTGGACGTGTTCTTCGACGTGCGCAAGGTGCCGGGCCTGAAGAAGAAGCCCTCCACCTCCGAACTGGTGGACTGGCTGAAACTGCTGATGGCCGACAACATCGGCGAAGCGGTACTGCGCGAGCGCGATCCGACCAAGGCCATCCCGCCCCTGGCCGGCGCCCTGGTGAAGAACGAGCAGGACGTGCAACTGCTTGAGCGCCTGGCGTTCATGAGCCGTCGCGGCAATCGCTGATCATCCGAGGCGATCGCCATGTTGCTCAACCTGTTCAATGAAATGCGTGCAGCCAAGGTGCCGGTGTCGGTGCGCGAGCTGCTGGACCTGATCAACGCCCTGAAACAGCGGGTGACCTTCGCCGACATGGACGAGTTTTACTACTTGTCCCGGGCGATCCTGGTGAAGGACGAACGGCATTTCGACAAATTCGACCGGGCTTTCGGTGCCTACTTCAATGGCCTGGAGAAACTCGACGACCACCTGCAGGCGCTGATTCCCGAGGACTGGCTGCGCAAGGAGTTCGAACGTTCTCTGAGCGATGAAGAACGGGCGCAGATCCAGTCCCTGGGAGGCCTGGACAAGCTGATCGAAGAGTTCAAGAAACGCCTGGAAGAACAAAAGGAACGCCATGCCGGCGGCAACAAGTGGATCGGCACCGGCGGCACCAGCCCGTTCGGCTCCGGCGGTTTCAACCCCGAAGGCATTCGCGTCGGCGATGCCGGCAAGCGCCAGGGCAAGGCGGTCAAGGTCTGGGATCAGCGCGAGTACAAGAACCTCGATGACTCGGTGGAACTGGGCACCCGCAACATCAAGATCGCCCTGCGTCGCCTGCGCAAGTTTGCCCGCCAAGGCGCTGCGGAAGAGTTGGATATCGACGGCACCATCGACCACACCGCCCGCGATGCCGGGCTGCTGAATATTCAGATGCGCCCGGAACGGCGCAACACCATCAAGCTGCTGTTGCTGTTCGATATCGGCGGTTCGATGGACGCCCACGTGAAGATCTGCGAAGAGCTGTTCTCGGCCTGCAAGACCGAGTTCAAGCACCTGGAGTATTTCTACTTCCATAACTTCATTTATGAATCGGTGTGGAAGAACAACCTGCGTCGGGGTTCAGAACGCACCTCGACCCAGGACTTGCTGAACAAGTATGGCGCCGACTACAAAGTGATCTTCATCGGCGATGCATCCATGGCGCCCTATGAAGTTACCCAGGCCGGCGGCAGCGTCGAGCACTGGAACGAGGAGCCGGGGTATGTGTGGATGCAGCGCTTCATGGCGAAGTACAAGAAGCTGATCTGGATTAATCCGTATCCCAAAGACACCTGGGGTTATACGGCTTCGACCAATATCGTTCGGGATTTGATCGAGGACCAGATGTATCCGCTGACCTTGCGCGGGCTGGAAGAAGGGATGCGGTTTTTGTCTAAATGATCGTTCCCACGCATAGCGTGGGAATGATCAATTCCGAGCAAGCCGCTGCAAATACTCGACCTGCTGCCGATGCGCCGTCTCCTGCACCACCGGCGCCAGTCTCACCTTCTCACCCGGTAAACACTGCGCCAGGCGTGCCAGCGCCAACGGCGTCAACGCCCCCAATCGCGGATAGCCACCAATGGTCTGCCGGTCATTGAGCAACACGATCGGCTGGCCGTCTGGCGGTACCTGGATCGCCCCCAGCGGGATGCCCTCCGAGATCAACGACGGGCCTTGATACTGCAACGGCGTACCGAGTAAACGCATACCCATGCGATCAGCACGGCTATCGAGGGTCCAGTCGGTGTTAAATGCGTCGAACAGGCTCTGGCCACTGAACTGGCCTATCTGCGCACCGAGGATCACGTCCAGCGGCGCCCTGGATTGAAGGTTCGGCTGCTGGTCGCAGGACAACGACCGCACAGTGCCTCCCGTCCCGGAATAGGCCAGGTACGCACCTTCGGCCAAGGCTCGACCAAAGCCATCCAACCCGCCCAGTTCTTCGCGAACCACACTGGCACAACTGCCCAGCACCTTCGGCGCATCAAATCCGCCCGGTGCCGCCAGGTAAGCTCGCGCACCACTGAAGGGCTGGGTAAAGCGTAATCGCTGGCCCTTCTGCAGAATAAAGCTGCGTCCAGGGCTCACCGGACGCTCATCTACATAAGCCCCCAGGTCCGCACCGGCCAACGCCAACAGGCAGTAATCCTCTGCCAGCACGGTAAACCCGCCCAACGTCACTTCCACCACCGGCGCATCCAATGGGTTGCCCAGCAGCCAGTTGGCCCACGACATCGACACCCAATCCAACGCGCCGCCCTGGGTCACGCCCAAATGCCTGACACCAAAGCGCCCGGCGTCCTGCAACAGGCACAGCGGAGTGCCAGCCTCAATCAACAAGCGGCTCATGCCTGCGCCTCCAACGGCGTGTCATCGCCACCCTGGTTGATGAACTCGGCATGGCTGACGGCCTCGAAACGGACGGTATCCCCCGGCTGCATCAGGCTGTAACCGTCGCGCTCGCGGTCGAACAGTTTGGCCGGGGTGCGGCCGATCAGGTTCCAGCCACCCGGTGAAACCACCGGGTAGGCGGCGGTTTGTCGCTCGGCGATACCGACACTGCCAGCCGCCACCCGTTTGCGCGGGGTGTTCAGCCGTGGCGCCGCGAGTATTTCGTCCACCAATCCCATAAAGGCAAAACCGGGAGCAAAGCCTAGGGCGAACACCTGGTACTCATGCTGGCTGTGACGACGAATCACCTCTTCCACCGCCAGACCGCTGCGCTGGGCCAGTAACGTCAGTTCCGGACCGACACTCAGGTCGTACCAGACCGGCAACACATGGCACTGCCCGCTGCCCTTGGGTTCAGGCTGCAAGCCGGCCAATGCGTGGGAGATCAGCTCGCGCGCCTGGGCCGGGGTTAATTCGGTCAGGTCGTAATGCACCATCAACGTCGTGTAGGACGGTACCAGATCCACCAAAGCCGCCCCAAAACCTTCCCGCAAGCGGCGCGTGGCGGCGAGCATCCAGGGCATGTTGTCTTCGGCAATCGAGTCAAACAGGCGCACCATCAGGCAGTCGATGGCAACCACTTCAATACGCAATTTCATCGCGGTTTCAACGCCTCGCGGATGCGCTGGACCGCCGCCACCGAACTGGCGTTATCACCGTGCACACACAGGGTGTTGGCGTGCAGGTGCAAGGCGCTGCCGTCGCTGGCCACAAGCGTTTGGCCACGGGCGATGATCAACGCCTGCTCGATGATTTTTTCAGGGGCGTGATGCACCGCCCCCGGCAGTTGGCGCGAGACCAGGTGCCCGGCGTTGTCGTAGGCGCGGTCGGCGAAGGCTTCAAACCAAAGGGTCACGCCATACTCATCGCCCAAGGCCTGGGCCGCGCTGTTGTCACGGGTGGCCATCAGCATCAGCGGCAAGCTCGCGTCGTACGCCGCCACGGCCTGGATCACCGCACGCAGTTGGGCCGGCTTGGCCATCATGTCGTTGTACATCGCGCCATGGGGTTTGACGTAGCTGACCCGACCACCCTGAGCCCGGCAAATACCGTCGAGGGCGCCGATCTGGTAATGCAGCAGGTCCTGGATTTCCTGGGGGGTGTAGGCCATGGAGCGACGACCGAAACCTGCCAGGTCCTGGTACGCCGGGTGCGCGCCGATTTGCACGCCATGCTCAAGCGCCAGGCTGACGGTCTTGCGCATGATGCTCGGGTCCCCGGCGTGAAAGCCGCAGGCAACGTTGGCACAATCGATGAACGGCATGACCTCGGCATCCAGACCCAAGGTCCAGTTGCCAAAGCTTTCGCCGATGTCGCAGTTCAATAGCAGGCGGCTCACGGTGAGGACTCCTGTAGGCTTTATTATTTTGTAGTGTGGGATCTTTTACCAAGATCTCGCAACGCTGTTGTCCTGAGCCCCTACGACGCTTATCGTGAGACGGCTCGATTTTTGGCGTTTGCCCTGCACTGCGTCCAACTAATAAAAACCGATCCATGCATAAGAAAAAGTTGATCCCATGAATTTGAAGTTCCTCGAAACCTTCGTCTGGGTGGCCCGGCTCAAGAGTTTTCGCCTCACCGCCGAGAAGCTCTTCACCACCCAGGCCTCGATTTCCAGCCGCATTGCCGTCCTGGAAAGCGAACTGGGGGTGAAGCTGTTCCTGCGCGATTCACGAGGCGTGAGCCTAACCCCTGAAGGCTTGAAGGTGCTCGATTATGCCGAGCAAATGATGGTCACCATGCAAGGCCTCAAGCAGTCTTTGGAAACCACCAGCAGCAAGGTCGGACGTATCCGCATCGGGGTGATGGACACGGTAATCCACACCTGGCTAAGCCCGCTGATGACGGAGTTGATGGAGCATTTTCCGCTGGTGGAAATCGAGCTGGTGGCCGATACCGCGCTGAACCTCTGCGATCAGCTGCAAAAAGGCTTTCTCGACCTGATCCTGCAAACCGACCTGTTGCGCCAGGAAACCCTGCGCAGCCTGGAGCTGGCCAGCCATCCCATGGGCTGGATCGTCGCCAGTCACTCAATCTACAACCGCGAGTACGCGTCCCTCGCCGAACTGGCCCAGGAACGGATCATCACCTATTCGAAAAACTCCCATCCCCACCAGGACGTGCTCAGCCTGATGCAGGCCAACGGCGTGGCCGCGCCGCGGATGAACTGTGTGAACTCGGTGTCGGCCATCACCCGCTTGTTGCGGGACGGCTTCGGTATTGGCGCCTTGCCACCGGTACTGGTCAGCGAAGAACTGGCGCGAGGGGAATTGGTCATGCTACCGATGGCGCAACGCCCGCCGAACTTGCAGGTGGTGGTGTCGTGGCGGGTCGGCGTGGAGCTGGTGGATGAGATGGTTGCGCTGTGCCAGACCGTGGCGGGGCGGTATGCGCAGAAGGTTGGAGAAGAATTGATGGTACTCAGCAAGCCTTCGACCGGCGCATAACCGTTGATCGTTCCCACGCAGAGCGTGGGAGTGATCAGAGATCGAGCGACGTCCGTCTTATAATCCCTTCAAATTCCGCTCTTCAATCGGCCGGCTCTGGCGCAGGCGCTTGCCGCCGAGCACCACCCAGTCGATCAGGCGAAACAGGCATTCCAGGCCAAACGACAGCAGCATCGCCCCGCCCAGGCCCCAGCCCATGGCTTCGGGGGTCAGGAGGATCTGGTAGCTGTAGCCATCCCAGGTTTCCCGACGAATATCCGGGTCGGCGGCCACCGCCACTTGCAGGACGCGGATGTACCAGGGCCCTTGCATCGCCTGGAACTGCTTGTCCAACGCCAACTGGCGGTCGAGCAAGGTGCCGAGGCTGTTGGCATCGCTGCGAAACACCGGGTCGTCACTGGCGCGGTAATGGGCCACCAGGGCCTGCAAGTCGCCCTTGAAGAACTGTTGCGCGGTGCTTTCAAAACCGCGCAAGCCCGTCTGGGCCTCGATCAAATGGGCTTCCACCCGCTTGGCGTAGTCGCTGACAAACCCAGGCACTTGCACACCGACCAACAGGCCAATGGCGAACAGCACCAGTCGCAGATAGCTGAGCAACATAATCGACGTCCTTACTCGGTTTTACCTTGGCTGACGCATTCGCCGCGCCGCCACAGGCTCCACTGGCCCGGTTCATAGCGGGTCCAGGTCTCGTTTTCGGTCAAGGGTTCGGTGGCAATCACCGTCACCACGTCATTGGGGGTAGTTTCGGCCTGAAAATCGACGATCACATCGACATCTTTCAACCGCGCAGGACCAAAGGGCGCGCGACGGGTGATCTGCGCCAGTTTGGTCGAGCAATAGCAAAACAGCCAGTCACCGTCACTGAGCAGGCAGTTGAACACGCCTTTGCTGCGGTATTCGCTGCACGCCGCGATCAAGTCCGGCAGCACCTGTTCGATGTCCACCGGCTCAGGAAAGGCCTCACGTACACGGTTGAGCAAATCGCAAAACGCCGCTTCGCTGTCGGTATCGCCGACTGGACGGTAGAAAGTGGCGCGGGGATTAAAGTCCGCCAGTTGCCCGTTATGGGCGAAGCACCAGTTGCGGCCCCATAGTTCACGGACAAACGGATGGGTATTGGACAGGCACACCTTGCCGACATTGGCCTGACGGATATGGCCAATCACCACTTCACTCTTGATGGGGTAACGCTGCACCAGCAAGGCCACTTCCGACTCGCTGCTGGCGGCGGGGTCCTGGAACAAACGCAGGCCACGGCCTTCGTAGAAGGCGATGCCCCAACCGTCGCGGTGGGGCCCGGTACGCCCGCCCCGCTGCATCAGCCCGGTGAAGCTGAAGACAATATCGGTCGGTACGTTGGCACTCATGCCCAATAATTCACACATGCCAGGATTCTCGATGCAGGGCAGACGACGTTAAAGACGCGGTTCAACCCGCATACCGCTGACCGGGGCAGCCGGACGACCATAACGATCGCCACCGAAAGGCTCATCGTCCTCGGGTTCGGCCGCCACCTGGGCCGCCACAGCAGCCTTCTGCTCAAGACGGGCCTTGGCGGCACGCTCGATGGGCCAGCGGATCAGCACAAACACTAGGTACACGGCGAAGGCAATCATCATGTACATGAACAAATCGGAGATCGCTCGCCAGGCGTTGTTGCCGACCTTGAGCAACAGGTCCAGGGCGGTGATGGCCACGGCCGGGGCAAACTGCTCCTTGACCGGGTCGACAATGGTCGGGCTTAACAGCAGCACTACCATCAGCAACCGCAACGGTTCGCGCAACCAGCGCCAGATCCAGCGGGTCATGCGAAACCACACCAGCAGGCAGCCCAAAGCGGCGAAGGCGTAGAGGCCCCAAGCGGTCAGATAGTCGTTCTCGGTCATGGTGTCCATGGCAAGGTAGGCAAACAGGCCGGTATGATAACGGCTTTTCAGCGCTGCGGCTGCAACCGCCGTCGGCCAACCGCCTGACAGAGAGTGATCCATGCCCCCATCGACCCACGTCACTGCCGCCCCGATCGCCCGCAAGGCCCCAGGCGCCGACCCGTACGCCTGGTTGCAGGAACGCGACAGCGTCGAGGTGCTCGATTACCTGAAAGCCGAGAATGCCTGGCAACAGGCGCAACTGGCCGATCAGCACGACTTGCGCGAAACCCTGTTTGAAGAGATCAAGGGCCGGATCCTCGAAACCGACCTGTCCCTACCCTCGCCCTGGGGCCCGTACCTGTATTACACGCGCACTACGGCCGGCGACGAATACGCCCGCCACTACCGCTGCCCGCGCCCTGCCGATGACAGCCAGAAGGTGGATGAAAGCGCCGAAGAACTGCTGCTCGACCCGAACGTACTGGCCAATGGCGGCTTCTTCTCCCTCGGGGCCTTTAGCATCAGCCCGGATCACCAGCGCCTGGCCTACAGCCTGGATACCAGCGGCGAAGAGATTTACACCCTGTACGTGAAGGAATTGGCCACCGACAAGGTCAGCGAACTGGCGTTCGAAGACTGCGACGGCAGCATGACCTGGGCCAACGACAGCCTGACGCTGTTTTTCGGTGAGCTGGACGACACCCACCGCCCGCACAAGCTGTATCGCTATCGCCTGGACGGCACCGCCGCCGAAGAAGTGTTCCATGAGCCAGACGGACGTTTCTTCATGCACTGCTACCGATCCAGCTCCGAACGGCAACTGCTGCTGTCTTTGGGCAGCAAGACCACCAGCGAAGTCTGGGCCCTGGACGCCAACCAGCCACAGCAGGCTTTTACCTGCCTGGCGCCACGGGTCGAAGGCCATGAGTACGACGTCGACCACGGCAAACTCGATGAGCAGTGGACCTGGTTTATTCGCAGCAACCGCGACGGCATCAACTTCGCCCTGTTCCAGGCCGCCGACAACGCCAGCGTGCCGACCCAGGACGACTGGCAGAACCTGATCCCCCACAGCGACACGGTGATGATCGACGGTTTGAGCCTCAATGCCAAAGCCATGACCTTGAGCCTGCGCATCGGCGGCCTGCCGATCATCGAAGTACATCCCCAGGGCCTGCCCGCCTACCGCGTGAAACTGCCGGACGCGGCCTACAGCCTGTACGTGCAAAACAGCCTGGAATTTGTCAGCGACAAGATCCGCCTGCGCTATGAGGCGTTAAACCGTCCCGCCCAGGTTCGTCAGTTGGCGTTGGCCACGGGCACGCAGCAGGTGCTCAAGGAAACTCCGGTACTGGGCGCGTTCAATGCCGACGACTACGTCAGCAAACGGCTGTGGGCAACGTCGGCCGATGGCACCCAGGTGCCTATTAGCCTTGTGGTCAAACGCGACCAATTGGGTCAGCCGACGCCACTGTATCTGTACGGCTATGGCGCCTACGGCGAAAGCCTCGACCCGTGGTTCTCCCATGCACGCCTGAGTCTATTGGACCGAGGCGTGGCCTTCGCCATCGCCCACGTACGCGGCGGCGGTGAGTTGGGGGAAGCCTGGTACCGCGCCGGCAAGCAGGAACACAAGCAGAACACCTTCAGCGACTTTATCGCCTGCGCCGAACACCTGATCGCCCAAGGCCTGACCACCTCCAAACAACTGGCCATCAGCGGCGGCAGTGCTGGCGGCCTGTTGATCGGCGCGGTGCTCAATCAGCGCCCGGAGCTGTTCCAGGCGGCGATTGCCGAAGTGCCATTTGTCGATGTGCTTAACACCATGCTCGACCCAGAGCTGCCGTTGACCGTCACCGAATACGACGAATGGGGTAATCCTCAGGAGCCCGAGGTGTACGAACGCATCAAGGCCTACGCGCCTTACGAAAACGTCAGCGCCCAGGCGTACCCGGCGACCCTGGTGATCGCCGGCTACAACGACAGCCGCGTGCAGTACTGGGAAGCCGCCAAATGGGTGGCCAAGCTGCGCGCCACCAAGACCGACGACAACCTGCTGTTGCTCAAGACCGAACTGGGCGCCGGCCACGGCGGCATGAGCGGTCGTTACCAGGGATTACGTGACGTAGCACTCGAATATGGATTTGTGTTCAAGGTGCTGGGGCTGGTTTAAGGAACGCCAACCGGCGGTCGTGCCTGAACACATGACCGCCAGGCGCGAACGTCCTGCGTATAGCCGACGGGCAACTGTTGCCGCAACAGCTCTAGCCGCCGGGCGTCTTGGGTTTGCTGTCGTTCTGCTGCAAGCCTGGGAGCGCCTGATCCTTGGGCGGCGTAGGCAATATGATCGGTACCAAGGGCGGCGCACCGGTGCCGACAGCTTTTGGCGTGGTCGGCGGGGTGACTTGCGGATAAGGTGTGGGCGTTGCAGTGCCCGGCGAACCCGTGGTGGACGCGGGGGTGTTCGGCACGGCTTGCAACTCCTGAGCATGGGCGGTACTGCCAAGGGCGAGCGCGCTCCCTACAATGACCGTTAGAATGCTGCACTTCATCGATGGCTCCATGGCCTGACGGTAATGCCGTAAGGCTACTCCCAACCGCGCAAGAATGCCCTTCCCAATGAGATTTCCATGAAACGTTTCGTTCTGCTGGACACCACCCCGATTCCCGATAATGGCGGTGCCTTGTGCCTGTTCGAATATGGCGAGGATTTTGTCATCAAGATCCAGGGCGGTGACGGCGGACAACTGATGAACACCCGCATGCACGGCTCCGAAGATGCCCTGGCGGAGATTCCCTGCCGCAAGGTCGCCGGTCGTCCCGATTCGCGGGTATTGATTGGCGGCCTGGGCATGGGCTTTACCCTGGCCTCGGCGCTCAAGCATTTGGGCAAGACCGCCGAAGTAGTGGTCGCTGAATTGGTGCCAGGCGTGGTTGAGTGGAATCGTGGGCCGCTGGGAGAAAAGTCCGGACGACCGCTGCTGGACCCGCGCACGGTGATCCGCATGGAAGACGTGGCCAAGGTGCTGCAGGCCGAGCCCCAGGGCTTCGACGCGATCATGCTGGATGTCGACAACGGCCCCGAAGGCCTGACGCAAAAAGCCAACAGCTGGCTGTATTCGACTGGCGGCCTCAGCGCCTGCGCCAAGGCCCTGCGCCCCAAGGGCGTGCTGGCCGTATGGTCAGCCAGCGCCGATAAGCAGTTCAGCGAGAAACTGCGCAAGGCCGGCTTCAAGGCAGAGGAAGTTCAAGTGTTTGCCCATGGCAACAAGGGCACCCGGCACACCATCTGGATTGCCGAAAAACTCAAGGGCTGAAATAGCCCCTGAATTCACTGCGCGGGTCATGGGTCAAATCGACCGGCGCAATCGATTCAAATGCCTCAAGCCTTCCAGCACCAACACCAACACCGCCAGCCAGATTGGCAGATAGGTCATCCATTGGCCCGGCTTGAGGCTGTCCCCCAGCATCAACGACACCGCCACCAACAGCACTGGCTCAGCGTAACTGAGCAAACCGAACAGGCTGAACGGCAACAGGCGACTGGCCATGATGTAGGAATAACCCGCCGCCGCGCTGACCAATCCCATAAGCGGTACCAGCCAATAGAGCGCTGGGCGCTGCGCCAAGATCTCGCTGATTGACCCAGCGCCAAGGACGAACCATAGCGCCACAGGAATCATCAGCATCATGTCCAGCCATAATCCTCCCAGGTTATCGGTGCCACAGCGCCGGCGCAGTACGAAATACAGCGGATAGCCGACGCACACCACCAGCGTCGTCCAGGAGAACCCACCCGTGCGGTACAACTCATTGGCCACACCCACCGCGGCTAACGCGGCGGCAACCTTTTGCAAGTAGGAAAGGCGTTCGCCGTAAACGATACGACCCGTGATGACCATAGTCAGCGGTAACAGAAAATAACCCAGCGAAACATCCAGACCATGGCCATTGAGCGGCGCCCACATGAAAATCCATAACTGGACACCGACCAACGCACTGGTCAGCACGACGCAAGGCAGCAAGGCCGGCCTATCGCGCAAGCGCTTGTAGATCAGCGGGACCCACTTCCAGTCTCCAGAGAGACAGAGCAGCAGTGTCATGAAGGGCAACGAAATAAGCATTCGCCAGCCAAATATTTGCTGGCCATTCAATGGTTCAAGAAGGGAGGTAAAAAAATACAGCACGCCGAACAGGAAGGAGGCGGAAACCGCCAAAACAACACCTTTAGACACAACAGCCTCGACAAACAAGCACAGTTATTTAATTGAAGCAGGAAGCTGCACTCACACAGTGTGAATGTTAGTGGGATGAGCATCAGGTATTTATTAACAGGCATCCATAGTTTTATAACTAACACACAGGATTAACCCTGAACTGTTCAGCAATAATAATTGGGTGCCTCGTCTGTTTTTTATTGTTTGCACGACGATCATCAGACACTTCAACTAGCCCGACTTCGGTCATTGGAAGCAGTGTACTCTGGACGAGCACCTCTGATTTGAAACGCCACAGCCTCACCCTCATAGGGTTGACGCTGGGATGGGAAACCCGATTCCACGGGGAACAGCCTGTTACAGGTCGGGGTGAACAGTCTTCAGGGGAGCCCTGATACGTTCACCGGCCACTCGTGTTCTTCATGACCTTGCCAGGTCATATTCTCCGAGAGACCCGTCTCGGAACGAATGAACGTTTTAACACCTGACGTCACCACAGACCAAACTAACGGCAGTGGGCCAGAAGGCGCCACACTAAAGACTTCGAGTAAGTTAGTCCAATAATTTCTGGTATTTAATTTGTCCCACGTAAAGTGAAACACCCAAATGTATTTAATACGATATCTGCTCAGCCATTACTGTATATTTAGCCGCTATACGCCCAGCCGATAGTCGCAAAAGTTACTCTTTACCGTCGCCCTGCAGGAGCGACCCCAGGCCACAGCCAGTTACCCCAATAAAACTCCAGAAACTCCGAGGCCAATGCAGACGCATGAGCGCGAATCCTTATGAGTTCAGTATCGCCGATACTACAAACAATTCCCGCCGGCAGCCTGCACCTCAGCTGAAAAAAGCCAGGGGCTTATTACCCCATGAGCGGCTAGAATCAACGCCATCCGTGATCCACTAAAAGACAGGAGCCATGATGAGCTCGACCAACCCGCCCTCCCACACCGCCAAGCTGGACCGCATCCTTGCCGATGCCCAGCGCGACCGGGAAATGGGCTACCGCGACAAAGCCTTGAAGATGTACCCCCACGTGTGCGGCCGCTGCGCCCGTGAATTCGCCGGCAAGCGCCTGAGCGAACTGACCGTGCACCACCGCAACCACAACCATGACGACAACCCCCAGGACGGCTCCAACTGGGAGTTGCTGTGCCTGTACTGCCATGACAATGAACACTCGCGTTATACCGACCAGCAGTATTTCAGCGAAGGCTCAACCAGCAGCCCGACCATTGCCAAGGCGACGCACAACCCATTTGCGGCGTTGGCGGGGTTGATGAAGAAGGACAGCTAAAAACCGCAAGCTTCAAGCTGCAAGTTCAAACCGTGCTCTTGAAGCTTGAAGCTTGCCGCTATACTGCTGTCTTTTTTCGAAGGCACCCTCTCCCGTGGCCAACAAACGCTACAGCTGCATCGGTCTGTACAACCCCAAGTCACCCGAGAACGTCGGTTCGGTGATGCGCGCCGCCGGCTGTTATGGTGTGGCGTCGGTGTTCTACACCGGCAAGCGTTACGAAAGGGCCAGGGACTTCATTACCGACACCAAGAAGGTCCACCAGGATATTCCGCTGATCGGTATCGACGACCTGAAAAAAATCTTGCCCCTGGGCTGCATCCCGGTCGCCGTTGAACTGGTGGACGGTGCCCGCCCCCTCCCCGAATACACTCACCCCGACCGCGCGCTGTACATCTTCGGCCCGGAAGACGGCTCCCTGGACAAGGACATCCGCGACTGGTGTGAAGACGTGATCTACATCCCGACCACCGGTTGCATGAACCTCGCCGCCACGGTCAACGTGGTGCTCTACGACCGTCTGGCCAAGGGCAACAACACCCGCTCGGGGCCTAAATACTGATTTTTTGGGAACATCTTCGGTCTGCGTGCAGTCAGCTGCATATCAATGACCCCTTGTTGGAGACAGACCATGAGCGACAGCAAAACCCTGCGACCTATCATCGAATCCACACCGTTCCAGACCCAGCCCACGCAAAACGTCCAGGGCTGGGAGCGGATTGGCTCACTGGCTGGCGGTGTGGTGCTGATGGGCAAAGGCCTTCGCCGTGGCGGCTTTTTTGGTTTGATTCAAGTGGCGATTGGCGGCGTAGCGCTGGTCCGTGGGATCAGCGGTCATAGCTCGGCCAAAGCGCTGCTGGAGAAGAGTCGTCAGGAGATGAACACCGTGCGCACGAAGATCGAACGAGCCGGTGAAGAACTGAAAAACCTCAAGACCCAGGCTGAAATTGCTGCCAGCAAAGACACAAAAACCACGTAGCCGTTGTCGAGCCCCAGCGAGGCTACGCTGGCCGCACCACTGCCATCAGCTTCTGACGCAGCCTCGCTAAAGCTCGACAGCTGCTACGAGGTAACGGGGTCGACTCAGCGCAACAACTTGCTATCGAGCACCGTCGACGACTGGCCAATGATGCTCTCGGCCAACTGCACAAACTCCTTGGAGCTGATGCTGTTCAAGCGCATCACTGCTTGTGTCAGGTCATCCAATGAGCGCTTGTTGTGGGTTTTCAGGCGAATCTCCCGATCCAGTTCCTGCAACACCACCACCGCACGCGCCACGGTTGCGCCGCTGACATGCTCACCGCGCAAGGTCGTCACGCCCTTGCCTTCCTTGCTCAGGCGAGTCTGTATCGCCGCATAACGCTCGTCACTGATGCCACCCGCGCGGCGTACCAGCTCGATGGCGTAATACTCCGCCAGGCCTTCGCTGATCCAGTCACTGCCTTGGTGATCGTTAAAACGACCGATAGCCTGCACCACTTCACGGATCAACGGGCTGCTACCATTTTCGCTGACCAGTGGCGTGCGGCTATTCAGGTAGATCGAGTCGCGCCCAGAGAACACACCACGGCGCATCGGGTCACTGGCGCCGACCACCAACAACTTGGCCGGATGACGCGAGAACGCTGCTTGCACCTGGGGCCAGACAAAGGTCAGCAGTGTCAGCACGTCCATGCGGCGCATGGCCTGGCCCTTGGGCGAGGCCACGGTGATTTCGGTCTCTCCCAGGCGCACGCGTCGGCTGCCCAGGCTGCCGGCAAGCATCCAGCCGGTGGGCCGGTCAAACAGGCGGGAGACGTTGTCGATGCGAAATTTGTTCTTGCCGATGCGTGGCCAGGCAGTCTCGACACTTTTCCAGCCCGCTGGCAGTTCGAAGACCAGCCGCGACACCAACTCGATGCCGTCTTGCTGGTCGAGACGGGCCTTGGGTACTAGGTCTTCACCGCTAAACAGTGCCCAACTCGGCGTCATCCGCGTTTCATAGATACCCGCCTTGCGGGCATGGCTGAGGCGCACGCGGTAGGTCAGGCTGGCCTTATCGGCGCTGGGTTGCCACAGGCCACGGCTGGCTCCGGCGCTAGTGCCGGGCACAACTTGCCACTGTCCATCGGCCTTGAAGTCGCTGTAGTCGCCGTCGCGGCCAAGGTCGAAGTTCAGGCTGCGCACCGCCGAGCCCTGGGACAGGCTCAGGCGCACTTCAGCCTGATCGCTCTGGGGCAACAACTTGACGTGATAATCGAGATCGACCTTCTTCGCGGCCCACGCCGACGTGCTCAACGCCAGCAACACCAGGCTGACCGCCAGCTTGCCTGCAACCGTCATAGACACTCCTTTCAGCCTGCGCGAAAAATCAGGTAATCCTCCCAATCGTCCTCAGACACGCTGCCTTCGCTGACCATGCGCCCGGACTGGGAAATGCGTGCGCGATGCACGGCATCGCGATCGCCGCAGACCAAGTGATGCCAGAGCGGCAAATCCTTGCGCTCGCTGACCAGCCGATAACC
The DNA here is from genome assembly GCF_055407105.1 of Pseudomonas sp. C321. Taxonomy (NCBI): domain Bacteria; kingdom Pseudomonadati; phylum Pseudomonadota; class Gammaproteobacteria; order Pseudomonadales; family Pseudomonadaceae; genus Pseudomonas; species Pseudomonas sp. C321. The sequence continues at coordinate 327,714 of NZ_JBUZRB010000001.1, forward strand.
GCAGGTCGGCGGCAACCATTTGAACTGATCGGCCTGGCCCGGCGTGAGCTGGATGCAATCAGGCACCGAGTCCCGGCGGTTAGGGTAGTCGGTGCACTGGCAGGTTTTCAGGTCCAGCAGTTTGCAGGCGATACGTGTGTAATAGACGCTGTTGTCGTCTTCATCTTCGAGCTTTTGCAGGCAGCACAGGCCGCAACCATCGCACAGCGACTCCCACTCCTCCTGATCGAGGTGTTCGAGGGTTTTGCGTATCCAGAAAGGTTCGACTTTGGCGGCCATGGCTCTACATCAGTATCGGTGCGGTTAAAAGGTCGCCAGTCTAGTGCCCAAGGCGCCAAGGGCCAAGCGCTTACGACTGCCGGTATAACAAGACTTGTCAGCTTTCGCTGGGCGAAGTAGCTTTGAGGGCCGTAAAAGCCCTGCGCCAAGTGCCATAAATGCTCAACCGCATTGCCCCAGGCGCGCGACACGGCCCTGAAAAACCCATCGCCGAGCTCATCGGTGCACCCAGTTTTTTGATCTGCGCTCTGCCTCATAAATGTAGCAACGTAGCCCATACCCGTCATCAGGAACTGTTCATGAGCACAAACCCACGCATCGCCGATTACCCCATTCATTCCCAATTCACCGAGCGCTGGTCGCCACGCGCCTTTACCGGCGAGAGCATCCCGGTCGAGACCTTGCTGAGCTTCTTCGAAGCGGCCCGCTGGTCGCCGTCAGCCTACAACTCACAGCCTTGGCGATTTCTCTATGCGCGCCGTGGGACGCCGAACTGGGAGCGTTTCCTCGGCCTGTTGAACGAATTCAACCGTGGCTGGGCGCAGCATGCCTCGGCCCTGGTGATCGTGGTGTCGAAAACAGACTTCGCCGTGCCCGGCGCTACCGAAGAAACCCCGGCCCTGTGGCACACCTTCGACACCGGTTCGGCCTGGGGGCACCTGGCGCTGCAAGCCAGCATCAGCGGCTGGCATACCCACGGCATGGCCGGCTTCGACCAGGAACTGACACGCAAGGAGCTGAAGATCCCCGAAGGCTATGCGCTGCATGCAGCGGTGGCGATTGGCAAGCTGGGGGATAAATCGACACTGGCCGAGTACCTGCAAGCCCGGGAAACTCCGAGCCCGCGCCGACCGTTGAGTGAGTTGGTTTCAGAAGGTGATTTTGATCTCTGAAGAGGCTGGGCTGGGTACATATCCGTTATGTTGGTCAGGGCGGGTTGGGGTTACGCCCTTACGGCGTGTCACTTTTGAAAAGAGCCCAAAAGTAACCAAAAGGCTCTTGCCCCACCACTTGGTGCCTCGCTTAGGCTCGGCATGCCTTCACTCCGGCATTGCTCCGTGGGCCGCCGCGATGGGTCATCCTTGGCCCAGCGCGGCTAAACCGGCGTCCTGCCGGTTTACCCACGGATCAATACCTGCGTTCAGCCATCGTGGTTAACGGGGCGCCTTAGATCAAAATCAAAAGCAAAAGCACGGCGGCCTGGTAGCCGACCTGAGTGGTGAAAAGCAAAAGCGGACCCCATGCCACCTGTAGGAGCGAGCTTGCTCGCGATGGTCGTTAACGATGACATGGGCTTTCTGGATGAATGCGGTGCCTGTGAGTCCATCGCAGGCAAGCCAGCTCCCACAGAAAAGCGGATTGGCACTGGCTTTTGCTCTGCTTTTGATCTGCCTGCCCATAAAACCAGAGGCCGAACGCAGGTGTTGCGCAGTGGCTAAACCGGCAAGGATGCCGGTTTAGCCGCGCTGGGCCAGGGATGGCCCATCGCGGCGACCCACGGAGCAATGCCGGAGTGAGGGCACGCCGAGCCTAGGCGAGGCGCCGATAGGTAGGGCAGGAGCGCTTTGCTTACTTTCGTCTGGGCCGGCATTCCGGCTTTTCGAAAGTGAGTCGCTGTAAGAGCGAAACCGCCAGCAGCCGTTACCGCAGCAACGGATATGTACTCATCGCCCCCTGGGGCCTGCCCCCAGCCATCAGCAACCTCAAGAGATGTGTAGCCATCGCAGGCAAGCCCGGCTCCCACATGGGTCCATGTGGTGTGTTTAGTAACCGCGCTCGAAACTCACTTCCCCACGCAACACTTCTTGAGCCTGATACTTGCGCAGGTTCTCGACAAACAACTCCACCATCATCTTCGGCGAAGTCGGCGCCGAGCTGTGGCCGGTCAACAACAAGCCCCAGGCGGTCCAGAACGGATGGCGCTGGGGCAGCGGCTCTTGACGGCAAACGTCGATCACCGCACCAGCCAAATGCCCTTCTTTCAGGGCTTCCACCAGATCGGCATCCACCACGGCAACACCACGGCCGACGTTGATAAATACCCCGGTAGGCTTGAACTGCTTGAACAGCGTCGCGTCGTACAGGTCGTGAGTGTTCGCTGTGTTAGGCAGCAGGTTGACCACATAGTCCACCTCCGCCACCAGCCGGTTTAGTTGATCCAGCCCGGCCACTTCGACAAACGGCGCCTGCTCCCGTGCTTCGCTGGCGATGCCATACAGCTCCACGCCAAACGGCAAGAGAAACTGCGCCACGCTGCGGCCGATATCGCCGGTGCCGACAATTAGCACCTTGCGCCCCGCCAGGCTCTGACCCATGCGGTTGTCCCATTTGCGCTCGACCTGGCTAACCAGCCGTGCCAGCACTTCGCGCTCGTGCCCCAACATGTAAGTCAGCACGTACTCGGCCATCACCTGGCCAAAAATCCCTACGGCGCGGGTCAAGCGATAGTCCCGTGGCAAGCCTTCGGCCAGCAGCGGCGTGACGCCGGCCCAGGTCGATTGCAGCCATGCAGGATGATGGCCCTGGCGCAGCAGGGTCGCCAGCAGGTCCGGCTGGCCGAGCCATACCGGGCAATCGGCGGCCAGGCTCGACAGTTCGGCCGAGTCGCCGCTGGTCATCACTTCCAGGTCCGGCGCCGCTTCGCGCAACAGTCGGGCGTACAGCGGGTGATCGTGTTCAGCAATCAGAACGCGCATGGTTCAAACCTTTCAAAAACAGTGCAGGCGGGGCCACAGGCGCAGTTCACTGCATTCCTCGGGACCACCGCCAGATAATTCGATTCCATTTATGAACGTGCCCCGGACAGGGCACTTACCCATCACAGCGGGTCATTGCGGCGCAGCAGTTCTTCGGGCAAGTGTTCGATGTACTCGTCCTCGGCCGGTGGCATTTGCAGGTGGTAGCCCTGCTTGTCGAGGTTTTCCAGGACCGCGACGATGTCCTCGCGAGACAGCTTGCGCTCGGGGCTCAGCACCAGGTCAAAGGCGTGATGGGGCTTACCGAACGCCGCCAGCAGGCTTTCCGGGACACGCTCCAGAGCATCGCTTTTCAGCACATAGAGGTACATTTCGTTGCGTTTGAGGCTGCGATAGATGGAGCAAATACGTTTCAAGGCTGTTCTCCGGCAGTGGCCAGGCTGTCCAGCAGCGCCTGGCCCATCAGCTCGCGGCGCCAGCCACGCAGCGAGTCAGGCAATTGGTAAGGGCCCTCGGGGTAGCCACTCTTGACCAGCGCTTCGAGGGTTTTCTTGCGCAGCATCAGTTCCGGCGCCATGTCCAGGCGTTCGGCGAACGTCTGGCCGAGGGCACGCAGCTGCTTGATCAACACAGCGGCGTCAACCGGCAACGGCTCGGCAACGGCCGGTGGCCATTGGTCCATGGATACGCTACCGGCGCACTTGATCAGGTCCAACAAAAACTCGCCGTCATGGCGCACGGTACGCGGGTGCATATCTTCGATTTTGCCCAGGGCGCTGAGATTATCCGGCTGGGATTTGGCCAGGGGCCATAACGAGTGTTCGCGAATGATGCGGTTACGCGGCAGGTCACGGGCGCGAGCTTGCTGCTCACGCCAGGCGCACAGTTCACGCAACACGACTAGTTGGGCGCGGGAAAGCTTCCAGGCCAGCTTGGCGTCGCGGTATACCTCGAACGGGTCGACTTCACGGCGCAGGTTGGCGACCAGTTCGGCGCCATCGTCCACAACCCAGGCGTATTTCTCGTCAGACAGCCGCGGGCGCAGGCGTATGTAGACCTGCGCCAGGTGCACGGCGTCTTCGGCGGCGTAGCTGATTTGTGTCTCGGACAGTGGCCGCTGCAGCCAGTCGGAGCGGGTCTCACCCTTGGGCAGGTCGATATCGAGCACGGCTTGCACCAGACGCGAGTAACCCATGGAAAAGCCCAGGTTCAGGTAGGCGGCTGCCAGTTGGGTGTCAAACAATGGCGTCGGCAGGCTGCCGGTCAAACGCAGCAGCACTTCCAGGTCTTCGCTGCAGGCATGCACCACCTTGATCACCGCTGGGTTCTCCAGCAAGGCGGCCAAGGGTTGCCAGTTATCGATGGTCAGGGGGTCGATCAGATAAGCGCGTACGCCATCACCAATCTGGATCAGCCCGGCGATGGGATAAAAAGTGTCGACCCGCATGAATTCGGTGTCGAGGGCGACGAATGGCAACTGCTGCCATTCGGCGCAATGCTGGCCGAGGCTATCGTTGTCGCAGATCCAGTGAATATCGATGGCCACACGGCTCTCCCTTGAAGAATGGCGCGCAGTATATATCGCTAAAGGGATTTGCGAGCATCCGCAGTGTACCCGCCGCCATGAAAACTCTGACAGGTGCCGAAGAATAGTCCGACAGCTAAGGGTTATCCTCTTTTACGCAGCACGTAAACCCGCCACAGGGCTGAGCCGGGCATGAACTCCTGGTGGTTGAGGATATTGAAACCGGCCTGTTTGAACTCGGCTTCCACCTCGGCCCGATGGATGGCCGGCGGTTGCCCGACCTCCTGCGATAGCCCTGGTGATGGCCCCTGCGTGGCACTGCGCTGCTGCGCTGCACGGTGGCGGCTATCGCTGTTGACCGAGACGATCACCGTGTCGCGACTGACCCGGTGAAATTCGCGCAACAGCGCCAGCCTGGCCTCAGCACCGGGCACATGGCGAAACAACTCCAGGCAAAAAATGCAGTCCACGGCGTTGGCCGACAGACCGATATTGAACGCTGAACCCTGGAAGGTCTTCACCCGCCGCAAAAGTACCGCACCATGGTGGGTCTGGGCGTGGTCGAGCATGGCCTGGGAGTTGTCCGACGCGAGGATCACCCGGTTGCCGTGTTCGGCCAACACCGGCCAGAAACGCCCCGAGCCGCAGGCCAAGTCCAGCACCAGGCCCGGCTCCCCCGCTACTTTCAAGGCCTGGCGCACCAGGCGCTCATCACGCCACAACCACAAACGCCGCAGCAGACCCGGCGGGCGCGTGTCGCCACAAACCTGGGCATGCTCGCGGCCGCAACGCTCGGCGAATTCAGTCTCGATGGACGACGGGGTGTGCGACGACATCAGCGGGCTCTTGTGGATGAATCGGTGTCAAACGACCTTGGACTCACAGCTTAACCAGCGCCGCGTGAAAAAAAGGTCGAAGGATTCACCGCCCATCACTGACTCAATCAGGCTTGATGCAGGTACCAGCGCCAGTCCTGCTCGCCCACCTCGCCCATAAACTGTCGATATTCGGCACGCTTGACGGCCAGGTACACGCCCAGAAACTCGCTGCCAAAGGCTTCCCGAGCCCAGGCTGAACCTTCAAGGGCGCGCAAGGTGGTCAGCCAGTCGGTGGGCAGTAACTCCTTGGCCTGGGCATAGCCGTTGCCTTCTACCGGAACGCCGGGATCGAGCTGCTCGCGGATACCGCGATGAATGCCAGCCAGGATGGCCGCTGCCGCCAGGTACGGGTTGGCGTCGGCGCCGCAGATCCGGTGTTCGATATGCCGGGAAAACGCCGGGCCGCCGGGCACCCGCAGGCTTACGGTGCGGTTGTCGACGCCCCACGTCGCCGCCAGCGGGGCGTAGCTGTTGGTCTGGAAGCGCCGATAGGAGTTGGCGTTGGGGCAGAACATCAGTAATGAATCGAGCAAGGTGCTGAGCATGCCGCCTACCGCTTGGCGCAGCAGCGGCGTGCCATCGGGCGCTTCGCTGGCGAACAGATTGTTGCCCTGCGCGTCCGCCAGGCTGACGTGCATGTGCATGCCGGTACCTGCCAGATCATCGAAGGGTTTGGCCATGAAGCAAGCCGTCATCCCGTGTTTGTGAGCCACACCCTTGACCAGGCGCTTGTAGCGCACAGCCTCGTCCATGGCCTGCAAGGCATCGCTGCGGTGCTCCAGGGTAATTTCCACCTGGCCCGGCGCATATTCGGAAATCGCCGTGCGCGCCGGAATCCCCTGCAGTTTGCAGGCGCTGTACAAGTCGGCAAGAAACGGTTCGATCTGCTCCAACTCACGCAAACCGTAAACCTGGGTCGAACGCGGGCGGCCGCCGTCGACATCCCGCGCCGGTTGCGGGCGACCGTTGCTGTCGGGCTTCTGGTCGAGCAAATAGAACTCCAGTTCCGCCGCCATCACCGGGTAGTAACCGTCAGCCTTGAGCCCATCGATGACCTTGGCCAGCAAGTGCCGCGGATCGGCCACGGTGGCCGGCATGCCTTCCTCGGGGTGCATGCTGACCTGCACCGCAGCTGTTGGAATCAACCGCCATGGCATGCGCTGCAAACTGCCGCTGACCGGGTAGGCGCGGCAATCGATATCCCCCACTTCCCAGACCAGCCCGGAGTTTTCCACATCATCGCCATTGATGGTCAGGCCGAGGATGGTGCTGGGCAGCGGGCGACCGCTTTGATAGACCGCCAGCAACTCATCGCGGTGCAGCAACTTGCCACGCGGCACACCGTTGTTGTCGAGGATGAACAGTTCGAACATCTCTATATCCGGGTTCATTTCCAGGAAGGATTGGGCTTCGTGCAGGGAGGCAAAGGCGGTAGGGGCAACACTCATGGGATTTCTCATAGGTTAGCGTCAGGCAGGCGCACAGGCGCTGCCGGTCAGATGCGCACTGTCTCGCGGCATCCATGGGAGCAATCAACGCTGGGGAGAAATATCCGGTGGGCGCGCATGACGGCAGTGCCATAGCGCCCAGAAGGCCAGTTCAGAAGGAAGTGCATCGGCGGTGATTCGACGACGGGCCGAGCTGCTTGACACGGTTGCGCCAGGCGAAGTCTCGGGGTGAGTGTCGGGCGAACCATCCATATGAGGATCACAGTAAAGAGATACCCAGCAGCGTCACACGGCGGGTCAGGTGGTTAAATTCAGTCTTGACGGAGTTTAGTTGCGGTTTTACTAAACATTCAGGACGCCTTGCCAGCCACCCCGACAGGTGGAAATAATAGCCGCCCCTGATCATGCCCCCAAGGACTCGACTGCATGAAAGCCCTTCCAGCACTGTGCATCATGGCGAGCCTGGCGACACCTGCCTTGGCCGACACCCAACCGTCGTCGCGCCTGGACGAGGTTATCCAGCGCGGCCAACTGACCGTCTGCACCACCGGTGACTACAAGCCCTACACCTATTTGCGCCAGGACGGCAGCTACGAAGGCATCGACATCGCTATGGCGCAGTCACTGGCCAAGAGCCTCAACGTGCAGATCAAGTGGGTGCCGACCACCTGGAAAACCCTGATGCCGGACTTCCTGGCCCAGCGCTGCGACATCGCCGTCGGCGGTATTTCCGTGTCCCTGGAGCGGCAGAAAAAAGCCTTTTTCAGCCAGCCACTGGGGGTCGACGGCAAGATCCCGCTGGTGCGCTGCGCCGATGTGCAGCGTTACCAGACCGTCGAGCAGATCAACCAGGCGCAGGTGCGGGTGATCGAGCCGGCGGGCGGCACCAACGAAGTCTTCGCCCGCGCCCATCTGGGCAAGGCGCAACTGACGCTATTCCCGGACAACGTAACGATTTTCGAAGAACTGCTGGCCAACAAGGCCGACGTCATGATCACTGACGCCAGCGAGGCGCGGTTTCAGCAAAAGCTCAAGCCGGGACTGTGTGCGGTCAACCCCGAACGCTACATGCAATACAGCGAGAAAGCCTTTCTGCTGCCTCGCGACGATGTGGCCTGGAAGAGCTACGTGGACCAGTGGCTGCACCTGAGCACCGTCACTGGCGTCTACGAAGGCATCGTCAATCAATGGCTGGCGGCGCCTTGATCAACTCAACGAAGGCCAAGCACGCGGCGCTGCGATAGGCGCCCTTGCGGCTGAGCAAGGCGGCCGTGCGCTGGGGCAAGGGCGGGCGAATCTGAACGGCGTGCAAGCCCGCCTGAGCACGGGTAACCGCACTGGGCAGAATGGTCGCCAGTTGAGTGCTGCGCACAATTTCGATGATGGCGCTGATGGAGTTGGCTTCCATGGTGATCTGCGGTTTTACGTCCAGCCCTCGGCAATAGTCGTCAATGTAACGGCGGGTGGCGAAGTCTGAGTTCAGTAGCACCAGCGGCTGCTGTTTGAAGTCAGCAAGCTTGAGCCACTGTTTTCGGCTCAAGGTCGGATGGGCGGCACTGGCCACGAGGCTCAACTCTTCGACAAATAGCCCCTGGCACTCGATATCCGGTAAATGCTCGCCGGTAAACCCGATGCCGATGTCCAACAAATCCTGCGCCAATGCCGCCTCGATACGGTCCTGAGTCATCTCCTCGATCGTCAAGGTAATCGCTGGATACAGGCTGTTAAACCGCGCCAGCAGTGGGCCCGTCAGGTAAGCGGTAAAGGTCGGGGTCATTGCCAGGCGCAAGCTGCCTCGGCTCAAGTCCTGCACGTCATGCATCGCCCGCGTACCCGCCTGCAAGTCCTGCAACGCCAGCCTGGCAAAGCGCACGTAAGCCTCCCCGGCATCGGTCAGCCGCACGCTGCGACCGGAGCGATCCAGCAACGGCGCGCCCAAGGTGTCTTCCAGTTGTTTGATCTGCTGGGACAAGGTCGGCTGCGACACATGCAAGGCTTCTGCGGCGCGGGTGAAGTTGCGGTGGTCGGCGACCGCCAGCAGGTAGCGGATATGGCGTAATAGCATGGGCACTCAACTATAGGCATTACTTATGGAAAGCATAATAAGCCAGTCTTGGACGCTATAGCCGAAAACTTCCATCCTTGCCCCATCAGCGACGCAAGGAGAACCACCATGCAGCAACTCATCGACGGCTTTCGCAAGTTCCAGGGTGAAGCCTTCACCCAGCGCAGCGACCTGTTCAAGCAACTGGCAACCACGCAAAACCCCGGCACGCTGTTTGTGTCCTGTTCCGACAGTCGCGTAGTACCGGAACTGCTGACCCAGCAGGAACCCGGCGATCTGTTTGTCATCCGCAACGCCGGCAACATCGTCCCGTCCTACGGGCCGGAACCGGGCGGAGTGTCAGCTACCGTCGAATATGCTGTGGCCGTGCTGGGCGTGAGCGACATCGTCATCTGCGGTCATTCCGACTGCGGCGCGATGACCGCCATTTCTACCTGCAAATGCCTGGACCACCTGCCCGCCGTGGCCAATTGGTTGCGTCACGCCGAGTCGGCCAAGGTCATCAATGCCTCCCGTAGCCATGCCACGGACGCGGCGCGGCTGGATTCGCTGGTACGGGAAAACGTGGTCGCACAACTGGCCAATCTCAAGACTCACCCTTCGGTGGCACTGGCGCTGGAGCAGGGCCGACTGAACCTGCACGGCTGGGTCTATGACATCGAAAGCGGCAGCATCGACGCCCTGGATGGCGCTACCAACCGCTTTATTTCCCTGATCGACCACCCGCAGACCCGCGCAGTCTCAACCACTGCGCAGCACGCTGCCTGAACCCTGTTTTCACCCACGAGGAAATCATCATGCTGCAATCCCAATTTGCTCAAGTTCCACGCCTGGCCCTGGCCGACACCGTCATCGATATCAAGGCCCGCAAAAACCTGTCCTGGCAGGACCTTACCGAAGGCACCGGCCTGAGCCTGGCCTTCGTCACTGCCGCCCTGCTCGGCCAGCACCCGCTGCCCAAAGACGCCGCTGACGTAGTTTGCGAAAAACTCGGCCTGGACCAGGACGCCAGCCGCCTGCTGCAAAGCGTACCCTTGCGCGGCAGCATCCCCGGTGGCATTCCCAGCGACCCGACGGTATACCGCTTTTATGAAATGCTTCAGGTCTATGGCTCGACCCTCAAGGCCCTGGTTCACGAGCAGTTTGGCGACGGCATCATCAGCGCCATCAACTTCAAGCTGGACATCAAGAAGGTCGACGATCCGGACGGTGGCTCCCGTGCGGTGATTACGCTGGATGGCAAGTACTTGCCGACCAAACCGTTCTGATCCCATTACTTGTTCTGCGCAGGAGTCGGCTTGCCGGCTCTTGCATGGTTGTGTGTGTATGCCCTGTGAATGTTCCTGCATTGGCTGCAGCCGTCTAAGCTTGCAGCACCAACAAGAACGAGGGATGGGCAATGAAAGGAGTATTGAGCATTACTTGGCTGCTGTTGTTGTGTTTCAGCCAGGCCCACGCCGCGACCACCCAGGAGCAGGACGCCCAAGCGGCCAAGGCCCTGCTGGAGAAAGCCCTGGCGTACTACCACGACAATGGAGATAAAGCGTTCGCAGCCTTCAGTCGGCAGGGCGAGTTTATCGATAAGGACCGTTACGTGTTCGTGGTCGACACCAAGGGCGTGCTGCTGGCCAGTGGCGGCCCGTCGTCTGCACTAATCGGCCGCGATGTCTCCGAAGTGCTGGGGCCAGACCTGCGTGAGTCCTTCAAGAACGCGCTGAAGGTGCCCGAAGGCAATGGCATCCAGCAAGCCGATTATCGTTGGCAGAACTGGAACGACGGCAAGGTCGAACGCAAACATGTGTTCTACCAGCGCATCGGCCAACGCATCCTGGCAGTAGGTTATTACCTGCCACGGGCGTCGCCCGAGCAAGCCAAGGCACTGCGGGACAAGGCGGTGAAGGATCTGGGCAAGGATGAAAAGGGCACACTAAAAGCCATCAACGCACTGCAGGGCGGATTTCTGCAGGATGACCTGTATGTGTTTGTGGTTGACCTCAACACCGGCCGCTACGTGGCCCACGGCACCAACCTGCGCTTGATCAACACCGACTTTGCCAAGATCAAGGACCCGGACGGCAAGCCGGTGGGCGAGCCGATCCTCAAGTTGATGGCCGAACAAGACCAGGGTGAATACCAGTACCGCTGGAAAAACCCGGTGACTGGCAAGGTTGAGAACAAGCACGCCTACCTGCGCAAGACCGGGAATTTCCTGGTGGCGGTGGGTTACTACAGTCCTTGAGGGCCTAGCTGGCCTTGTCTTCCCGCCCGCGCAACAAGCGATTGGGCATGGCAATCGCCGCCGCCAACCCCAGCAGCGACACCGCTGCGCTGACCATCAGCAAATGCCGGAATGTCTTCAACAACTCCCCGCGCAGGGCATCCTGCGCCGGGCCGGGTGCAGCGTTGAGGCCGTCGAGCAAAACATTCCCGGAGCTGCCTTCAGCCATCAGCGCACCGCTGGCCAAGTGGACGAAACTGGAGTCCTGCAACAGCGCGAGCAGCAACGCCGACATGCACGCCACCCCCACTGCGCCGCCCAGTGAGCGAAACAGGTTAGTGGTGCTGGTGGCGACGCCGATGTCCTGTTGCTCCACCGAGTTTTGCGTGCCCACCAGGGACGTCGGGAACTGCATGCCGGAGGCGATCCCACTGAGCAACATGAACAGGCTGCTCAACACCAGCGCCTGGGGCGCGCTGAAGGCCATGCCGAGGATCGCAATGGGCGTCAGCAGCGCACCGCCAAGGATCATCGGTTTATAGCGGCCGGTCACCGAGGTCATCCGCCCGGCAAAATAGGCGCCCATCGGCAGCCCTATGGCCAGCGGCAGCAGGTGCAACGCGGCGCTGTCGGCACCGGCGCCGGTGACCGTCTGATAGCGCAGGGGCATCAGCACGATCAGCGAGATTGCCTGGAAGCTGGTGAAGAAAATCGTGCACCAGCACAACACCGCGCTGCGGTTGGCGAACAGGTGCATCGGCAGCAGCGGCTCCCGCGCCCGGCGTTCGTGCCAGACAAACACCGTCAATGCCACCAGCGCGAAAACCAGCAGGCCCAGGACTTCATCATCGCGCCAGTGATGGCCCTGGCCGATTTCGGTGATACCCAGCAGCAACGCCGTGAGGCCAACGATCATCAGCACAGTGCCGAAGTAATCGATGATCGGCTTGCGCTGCGGTACCGGCAGCCCCACCAGGGTGCGATGGGCCACCCACCAGGCGCCAGCGCCCAGGGGCAGGTTGATCAGGAACACCCAGCGCCAGGACAGGTACTCGGTCATATAACCGCCCAGTACCGGCCCGGCCACGCTGGCCACCGCGTACATGCTGCTGAAATACCCCTGATAACGGCCGCGCTCACGTGGCGGGATAATGTCGCCAATGATCGCCTGGCTCACCGAAATCATCCCGCCCGCGCCGATGCCCTGAAGGATGCGCGCCAGCACCAGTTGCTCCATGCTTTGCGCCATGCCACAGAACAGCGAGGCGATGGTGAACAGGCCCATGCCAATCAGCATCATTGGCCGCCGCCCATACAGGTCGCCGAGCTTGCCGTAGATGGGTACCGCCACCGTCATCGCCACCATATAGCCGGAGATCACCCAGGCCAGCAGGTTAACGTCGTTGAACTGGGCGGAAATGGCCGGCATCGACACGGCGACGATGGTCTGGTCCAGAGCCCCAAGAAAAATCGCCAGCATCAGGGCGACCAGGACACTGCGGATGGCAATGACTGGCTTGGGTTGAGCGGGTTGAGCGCACTGATTGAGGTTGGTCACGACAGAGCCTGCAGGCAAGGCCCACGAGGAAAAGGGCCCGCGGGAATGCTCGTCAGTGTACTCGATAGGTCGCTATTCGATAGCCTCACAAGGAAGTCCGACGTAATTTTCTGCGATGGTTTTTCGCCCGGCTTCGGAGTCAACAAAGTACTCCAGTTCACTTTGGGCGATGCGCTGGCTGAATCCGTCCGCCTCCGGGAAGTGGTGCAGCATCGAGGTCATCCACCAGGAAAACCGTTCGGCCTTCCAGATCCGCCGCAAGCAGATGGCCGAGTATTTCTCCAACAGGTCCACCCTGCCCTCGCGGTAAACCTTGAGCAGAATATTGAACAAGGTGCTGACATCGCTGGCCGCCAGGTTCAAGCCCTTGGCGCCGGTGGGCGGCACAATGTGAGCGGCGTCCCCCAACAGGAACAGGCGGCCGTACTGCATCGGTTCGACCACGAAACTGCGCAGCGGCGCGATGCTCTTTTCGATGGACGGCCCGGTCACCAACTGCGCGGCCAGGTCCTGGGGCAGACGGGTTTTCAACTCATCCCAAAAGCGCTGATCGGACCAGTCTTCAATCGGCTCCTCTGCGGGTACTTGCAGGTAATAGCGGCTGCGGGTGGCCGAACGCATGCTGCACAGGGCGAAGCCACGCTCGTGTTTGGCGTACACCAGTTCATCATGAATCGGCGGGGTATCGGCGAGAATGCCCAGCCAGCCAAACGGGTAGGCCCGCTCGAAAATCTTCAGGGCGTCGGCCGGGATCGACTGGCGCGCCACACCGTGGAATCCGTCGCAGCCAGCAATGTAGTCGCAGTCCAGGCGAAACGTTTCGCCCTCATAGTCAAAGGTCAGCCAGGGCTGTTCGCTTTTCATAGCGTGCGGCTGCACATTACTGGCTTCATACAGCGTGATGGCGCCTGCGGCTTTACGTGCGGCCATCAGGTCGCGGGTGACTTCGGTCTGGCCGTAGATCATCACCGTCTTGCCGCCGGTCAGGGCCTTGAGGTCGATATGTTTCAACTGGCCGTTCAGCGCCAACTCGAAACCGTCATGGACCAGGCCTTCAGCGTCCATGCGTTGGCTGACGCCAGCCTGGCGCAATAGATCGACCATGCCTTGCTCCAGCACACCGGCACGGATACGACCTTGCACATAGTCGGGCGTCTGGCGCTCTAGAATAAGGGTCTCAATGCCTGCGTTGTGTAGCAACTGGCCGAGCAACAGCCCGGAAGGGCCTGCGCCGATAATGGCGACTTGGGTTTTCAGCGTTTTCATTATTTTTATGGTCCGCAAACTTCACACGAACGTATTCGGTGAAAGAGTTGTCTTTGGTTCTGCTGCTGGCATTTTTCACTTGAGTGGTCGGCATGAGAAGGTGAAAACTGCGCCAAACCCTGCGCTTTTTGCCAATCGGGGCGATTACCGCACCACCATCCTGAGTACCGGATTTAAAATATGACCAAAACTGCCAGCCCCGTGATTCCGGTGTTCAAGCTCTACGGAGAAAGCCAGCAGTGGCCGACGCCGGATTTGTTGCACTGTGAAACCATCTCCCGGCGCAGCCGTGAGTACCAGTGGGAGATCCAGCCCCACCGGCACGCGGACCTGTGTCAGTTGCTGTATGTGCACAAGGGCCAGGCGCAACTGGAGATCGAAGGCCAGCGCAGTACGCTGACCGAGTCGACGCTGCAGGTGCTGCCACCGCTGTGCGTGCATGGTTTCCGTTTTTCCGAGGACATCGAAGGTTATGTGGTGACGCTGGCGGCACCGCTGGTGGCGCACTTGCAGGGGCAACTGGGCTCGACGGTGGACGGTTTGAGCGCCTTGGGCAATTATCCGGCGGGCAGGGACAATAACTACCTCAACAGCCTCTTCGCCCGCCTGCAGGACGAATACAACGACGACTTCCCGGCGCGGGACATGATGATGCACGCCCTGGTCAGTGTGCTGCTGGTGTGGGTCAGTCGACAGGCCATCCGGCACCGCCATCCTCGGGCGCCGCGGGGTCGCGAGTACTTTCGCCGCTTCACCCAACTGGTGGAGCAGCACTACCGCGAACACCCGAAGATCGAGGACCTGGCGCACAAGCTGGGGATCTCGGTGTCGCACCTTAACGGCACTTGCCGGGAACTGGGGGGCCAACCGGCGCTGCAGATCATGCATGACCGCCAATTGCTGGAGGCCAAGCGCCTGCTGACCTACACCAGCATGACCATCAATGAAATGTCGGAAGTGTTGGGCTTTTCCGACCCGACCAACTTCTCACGGCTGTTTCGCCGACGTGTCGGGTTTTCGCCCAAGGCGTTTCGGGAGCAGTTGAAGGTCGACTCCCAGGCAACTACCTGAGGGCACTCAACGTCGCTGTATACGGAATGCATTGATCATGGTTGCAACTGGCAGCCATGCTCGGCTGCATGCGGGTCTGTTCAGCGCGATACGCGGCAGTGCCGTAGAGCAGTGTAGCGCCGGCGCACAGGGTGAAAATCATCAGGTACTTTCTTGTTTTGATCGTCATGGCATTGACCTCTAAACAGATCAAGAAGGTGCTGTACTAAGCATAGGCCAGCCAAAGCGAGTTGCCAGTATCGAGCGGTATTCAGCACCTTTATGACGTTTAAAGACCAACATCCCACGCCGGCTCTTGGGAAAACCTGAGCACCAGAAAATCCAGCAGGCTGCGCAGCGCCGACGGCATGTGTTTGCGTGAGGCATACACCGCGTACATGTTCATCTGACGCGGCTCGGCGCCAGGCAACAGGCGGATCAGTTCGCCACTGCGGATGTAATCGCCGGCCTGGTAGCTGGGCAACATCGCCACTCCCGCTCCGGCGAGTGTCACCTTTAGCAAAGTGCTGGCCTCATTGGCGGTGATATTGCCTTGCACCTGCACCGAGACGGGCTCGCCGTCTTCCTCGAAGTGCCAGAGACTTTTGCCGAAGTAGGAATGGGTCAGGCAGTTGTGCCGCGCCAGGTCTTCCACCCGCTGTGGCTGGGCATGTTCCAGCAGATAAGCGGGCGATGCGCAGATCACCGAACGACACACCGTCAGCTTGCGGGCGATCAAGCTGGGGTCCAGGTCGTTGCTGGTGCGGATCGCCAGGTCGATGCGTTCATCCACCAGGTTCACCGTGCGGTCGAGCATCTGCAGGTCGACACTGACCAGCGGGTAGCGCTTGACGTATTCAGCCATGGCGTCCGCCAATTGCGCCTGGCCGAACGAAGTGCTGACACTCAGGCGTAACTGGCCACGGGGCGCGTCATCTGGCTCGCTGACGGCGGCCTGCATGTCGCTGCACAGCTCCAGCATCTGTCGGCAGCGAGGCAAGGTTTCGCTGCCGGCGGCGGTCAGGCTGAGTTTTCGGGTGGTGCGGTGCATCAGGCGCGCGCCGACCCAGTCCTCCAGCTCCGCCAAGTAACGCGACACCACCGGGCGCGACAGATCCAGATGATCGGCAGCAGCCGATTGGCTGCCCAGGTCGACCACCGCGACAAACACACGCATTGCTTGAAGACGATCCATGATTTGCCCGATTTTAGAAACAAACTATGTCCCAGCATCGCATTTTTTGTAGCGTTCAGTGCAACTAAGCTTTGCCCATCGCCTACCGATTGCTGGAGTTGCACATGTTTGGATTCTCGACCCTCAACCGCTTTGCACTGGCTTGCGCCGTCCTGGGCTTTGCCGCCCATGCAGCCGCCGCCGACCTGACCCTGGACGTCTATAACCCAGGCGAGGCAGCAATCTTCCCGGTCAGCTCGGTGCTGGTCAGCGGTGAGAAAGACGCCATCCTGGTGGACGCGCAATTCGGCAAGGGCCAGGCCGAGCAACTGGTGCAGAAAATCCGTGCCAGCGGCAAGCAACTGACCACCATCTATATCAGCCATGGTGACCCGGACTACTACTTCGGCCTCGATACCCTGACCGCTGCGTTCCCCAAGGCCAAGGTCCTGGCACCGCAGCCGGTGGTGGACCATATCAAGGCCACGGCGGCAGGAAAAATTGCGTTCTGGGGCCCGAAAATGGGTGCCGACAAACCCGCCAAAACCATCATCCCGCACGTGCTTGAAGGCCATAGCCTGACCCTCGAAGGGCAGACCCTGGAAGTGATCGGCCTGGACGGCCCGCAGCCGGACCGCAGCTTCGTGTGGATTCCATCGATCAAGGCCGTGGTCGGTGGCGTGGTGGTCTCGGAAAACATCCACCTGTGGATGGCCGATACCCAAAGCGCACAATCCCACGCCGACTGGCTGGCGACCCTGCAACGCATTGAAAGCCTGAAACCGAACACCGTGGTGCCGGGTCATTACCTGGGCACGCCTTCGCTGAAATCGGTGGTGTTCACGGCTGACTACATCAAGGCCTTCGACCAGGAAACCGCCAAGGCCAAGGATTCTGCCGCACTGATCAAGGCAATGAAAAAGCGCTACCCGAACCTGGCCGACGAAAGCTCCCTGGAGCTGAGCGCCAAAGTCGCCAAAGGCGAAATGAAGTGGTGAATTGATCCAACCCTTACCGCACTGGAGAACGTCATGAGCAAGATTGCAATCATTGGTGCCACCGGCCGCGCGGGTAGCCAGCTGTTGGAAGAAGCCCTGCGTCGTGGCCACAGCGTCACGGCCATCGCCCGTAACACCGACAAGATCGAAACACGTCCTGGAGTGACCATCAAACAAGTGGATGCCCTAGACGCCGAAGCTCTGCAAAAGGCCATTAGCGGTAGCGACGTAGTGATCAGCGCGGCGCACTTCGCTACGCTGCCTGCCACCGCCGTGATCGGCCCAGTGAAAAAGGCCGGGGTGAAGCGACTGTTGGTAGTGGGCGGTGCGGGTTCGTTGTTGCTGCCTGGTGGTCAGCGAGTGATCGACAGCGCGGGCTTCCCTGAAGAGTACAAGGCTGAGGCCAGCGCTGGCAGTGTGTTTCTTGACACTCTACGTCAGGAGAAAGAACTGGACTGGACTTTTCTTTCGCCGTCGGCGGAGTTCGTTGAGACCGATCGCACCGGGGTATTTCGCCTGGGCAAGGATGATTTACTGGTGAGCAGTGAAGGCAGGAGCTGGATCAGCTTTGCTGACTATGCCATTGCGTTGGTGGATGAAGTGGAAACACCCAAGCATTCCCGCCAGCGGTTTACCGTCGGATATTAAGGCTGGCGCGGGCTATGTGGGAGTGGGTTGCGGGCATAGGTTGGGTTGGGTACAAAAAGCTGCAAAGTAACCAATGTATGGTCAGCCCACCACTTGATGCCTCGCTTAGGCCATCGTGGTTAACGGGGCGCCTAAGATCAAAATCAAAAGCACGGCGGCCTGGTAGCCGACCTGAGTGGTGAAAAGCAAAAACCTATCCCATGCCCACTGTAGGAGCGAGCTTGCTCGCGATGGTCGTTAACGATGACGCTGGCATCCTGAAACACCGCGGCGCCCTCAGGTTCTTCGCGAGCAAGAACTAGGCGTCCCCCTCGCTCCTACAGGAAAGCGGATTGGCACTGGCTTTTGCTCTGCCTGCCCATAAAACCAGAGGCCGAACGCAGGTGTTGCGCAGTGGGTGAGTCATACCCCAGCAAGAGCGCTAATGAGATGGTCAGCCCGTGGTGACACGCCGTAAGGGCGTAACCCTAAGCAGCCGTTACCGCAACAACGGATATGTACTCAAACCTGCCCCCAAATATCAGCAACGGCAACCTCAAGAAATGAACTGACCCCACAAAGTTGGACGGTTTTCTATCTACGCCTGCCCTACCAACCAGTTCATCAACGCCTCAAGCCCCACCGAAGGCTCGGTCCCCGGTGGATACACCAGGTAATAGCCCATCCCCGTCGGCACCTTCAATTCAAACGGTGTCACCAGCCGCCCGGCCTTGAGGTCTTCGCCGATCAGTGCGCTGTCGCCAATGGCCACGCCAGAACCTTGGGAAGCCACGGTCATGGCCAGATCCAGTGTCTCAAAATGATGCCCTTGGCTGAGGTTACTCAAGCGCGTACCGGCCGCCTTCAGCCACAACGCCCAATCCCGACCATCGCGCGTGGGGTGCAACAGCACCTGCTGCTGCAAGTCCGCCGGGGTACACAAGCCGCCGAGCAAGGCCGGCGCGCACACCGGCGTCAGTTGCTCATCAAACAAATGCCTGGCCTGGGCCGACTGCTCGGCAATCGGGGCGTAGACCACCGCCGCATCAAACTGCTCGCGGCGAAAATCCACGGTGTAGGCCACGGTAGTGGTCAGTTCCACCGGCACGTCCGGCCGCTCCTGTTGCCACTGCATCAAGCGCGGCAACAACCAGCGCATCACGCAGGTGGAGGCTTTCAACTGCAAGGTCTCGCGACGGGAGCCGATCTGCTCTACCGCCTGCGAGATCAGGCCGAATACCTGTTGCACCCGCAGCGCCCATTCACGGCCCTCCTCGGTCAGGCTCAAGCCTCGGGCCTGACGCTGGAACAGCGCGTAACCCAAATGGCTTTCCAACCCGGCAATCTGCCGGCTCACCGCGCCTTGGGTGATGTGCAACTGCTCGGCCGCGCGGGTGAAGTTGCAGCACTCGGCGGTGACCCAGAACGTGTGCAATGCGGGCAACGGCGGAAGGCGTTTCATCAGATGACAGCCATGACGTGAGGACATGGCTAGTATGACTTTTAATCAATTGTGGTCGCTACAGCCCAGCCGTTCCAATACCGCCTTCAATCAATAACAAGAGCGACGATATGGCGACGTGCGGCGAAGTATTGGTCAACCTTCTGGAAGGCTACGGCGTGGAACAGGTGTTCGGCATCCCCGGCGTACATACCGTGGAGTTGTACCGTGGCCTGGCCCGCTCCGGCATCCGCCACGTCACCCCACGCCACGAACAGGGCGCCGGTTTTATGGCCGACGGTTACGCACGCACCAGCGGCAAGCCCGGCGTATGTTTCATCATCACCGGCCCTGGCATGACCAATATCAGCACCGCCATGGGCCAGGCCTACGCCGATTCGATCCCGATGCTGGTGATTTCCAGCGTGCAGTCCCGCAACCAGTTAGGCGGCGGGCGCGGCAAGTTGCATGAACTGCCGAACCAGGGCGCGATGATCGCGGGCGTCTCGGCGTTCTCCCATACCTTGATGTCGGCAGCAGAATTACCCGGCGTACTGGCGCGGGCTTTTGCGCTGTTTCAGGCCGGGCGACCGCGTCCGGTGCATATCGAAATCCCCTTGGACGTTCTGGTGGAAAACGCCGACGCCCTGCTGGACAGCGCACCCGTCAGCGTAGCCCGCGCCGGTGCCGCGCCCTCGGCAATCAAGCAGATGAGCCAGCTACTGGCCGCCGCCAAACACCCGTTGATCCTCGCGGGCGGCGGCGCCATTGATGCTGCCCCCGCGTTGACCCGCCTGGCCGAAAGCCTCGGCGCGCCGGTGGCCCTGACCATCAACGCCAAAGGCATGTTGGCGGCCAATCATCCGTTGCTGATCGGCTCGACTCAAACACTGGTCGCCACCCGCGCCCTGGTGGCCGAGGCCGATGTGGTGCTGGCCATCGGCACGGAACTGGCGGAAACCGACTACGACGTCACCTTCGCGGGTGGCTTCGAGATTCCCGGCGCCTTGCTGCGCATCGACATCGACCCCGACCAGACCGTGCGCAACTACCCGCCACAAGTGGCGCTGGTGGCCGACGCACAGATCGCCACCGAAGCGTTGCTGGCCGAGTTGAGTGCTCAATCAATGGCCCCTCGCAACACTGACTGGGGCACAAACCGCGTCGCCCGCCTTTGGGCTGAGTTGGCGCCCACTTGGGATGCTGCCACTCGCGCGCAAACCCTGTTCCTCAATACAGTGCTGGAAGAGTTGCCCGACGCCGTGATCGTGGGCGACTCCACCCAACCGGTGTACACCGGCAACCTGACCCTTAACCTCGACCAGCCACGCCGCTGGTTCAACTCATCCACTGGCTACGGCACCCTCGGCTATGCCTTGCCAGCGGCCATCGGTGCTTGGCTGGGGCGCGGCGCTACTGCGCCAGTGGTGTGCCTGATCGGCGACGGCGGCCTGCAATTCACCTTGGCAGAACTGGCCAGCGCGGTGGAAGCACGCACGCCGATCATCGTCCTGCTGTGGAATAACCAGGGCTATGAAGAGATCAAGAAATACATGGTCAACCGCGCTATCGAACCCGTAGGAGTGGACATCTACACTCCGGACTTTATCGGTGTGGCCAAGGCGCTGGGGTCTGCGGCGCAGGCGATCAAGGGTGTTGAAGAGCTGCGCCAGGCATTGCGCGCCGCCATGGATCGCCAGGGGCCGACGTTGATTGAAATCGATCAAGGCATTTGGACCAAGGCAGTATTGGTATGAGCGTCGGCGCATTTTTTCAATAGCCCCAGCGACTTTCTCATTTGCGCCCCTCCCCCGTGCGCGGCCTAATAATGCCCTTGTCATTTCAAGGCCCGCCCATGGAAAACGTTCACGCAAAACCCGCCACTGCCCTCTGGCTGATGATCAGCGTGGTACTGGTTGCCCTTAACTTGCGCCCGTCGATGGCGGCGGTCGGCCCCTTGCTGTCATCGATTCGCGGCGATGTGCCGTTGAGTTTCAGCAGTGCGGCGTTGCTGACCATGTTGCCGGTGATGGCCATGGGTTTGGCGATGTTTTTCGGCATGGGCCTGGCCAAGCGCTTTGGTGAGCACCGCAGTATCGTCGCGTCACTACTGGTGATTGGCCTGGCGACTGCGTCGCGGCTGTTTCTCGATTCCGCCGCCGAGCTGATCGTCAGCGCCATTGCCGCCGGGGTGGGCATTGCGATGATTCAGGCGCTGATGCCGGCGCTGATCAAATCCCGTTTCAGCGATAACGTTTCGCTGTTTATGGGCCTTTACGTCACCGCGATCATGGGCGGTGCCGCCCTCGCCGCGTCGTTCTCGCCGCTTGTCCAGGTGCAGACCGGCAGCTGGCGCATCGGCCTGGCAATCTGGGCCGTGCTTGCTGTGCTGGCGCTGGTGTTCTGGTACGCACAACGCTCGGCATTGCCGCCACTGCCGCCACTGCCGCAAACCTCTGCGGGCCCTCAGGAATCGTTTTTCGGCAATCGCCGGGCCTGGTTGCTGGCGATCTTTTTCGGCCTTGGCACCGCGTCCTACACCTGTGTGCTGGCCTGGCTGGCGCCGTACTACGTTGAGCAAGGCTGGAGCGAACAGAACGCTGGTTTGCTGCTGGGTTTTCTGACTGCCATGGAGGTGGTTTCCGGCCTGATCACCCCGGCCATCGCCAACCGGCGCCGGGACAAGCGTAGCGTGGTGGCGGTGTTACTGGTGCTGATCATCGCCGGGTTCTGTGGCCTGATCCTTTCCCCGCAGCACCTTAACCTGCTGTGGCCGTGTCTGTTGGGCCTGGGAATTGGCGGTTTGTTTCCAATGAGTCTGATCCTGTCCCTTGATCACCTGGACAACCCGCGCCGCGCCGGTGGCCTGACGGCCTTCGTGCAGGGCATCGGCTACTTGATCGCGGGTCTGTCGCCGCTGATCGCCGGGATGATCCGCGATCAAGTGGGCAGTTTCGAATGGGCCTGGTGGTCACTCACCGCCGTCGTGGTCGTGATGCTGCTGATCGTGTTGCGCTTCGATCCACGGCATTACCATCGGCATATTCAATAGCGACGGCTAGAGCGTCGCGTTCGAAACATTATTTGTCCCACACCAAACATAGAAAAGCCCTACAGACCTTTCTATTGGCACGAACGTTCCGTTAACATTTTGCCCTTGTCGTGCGCTGTACCAGTGCCAAGGGCTTACCGGACGGAATAGATGCTAAACAGCAACTTGCTTAGAAAGCTCGATATGCAGGACCTGATGGTATTTATCGCTGTGTATGAGCAAAGCAGCGTCACCGACGTGTCCGAAACCCTCTTTGTCAGCCAGTCCACGGTCAGCTACAGCCTGAAGAAGCTGCGTACCAGCTTCGAGGACGAGTTGTTTATCAACACCCGCGCGGGCATGCGTCCGACCGACAAGGCCGGTGCCATGTACGGTCATGTGCAAAAGATTCTGGAAAGCATCAACCTGTGCCACGCAGGTAGCCAGGTGTTCGACCCGACCCAAAAAGCCGCGACGTTCAACGTCTGTGCCCCCGAGTATTTTGAGCAGTTGATCCTGCCTCGCCTACTGAAGAACTTCGACAAGGCCGACCTGCCGGTGATCGTTAATGTGCAGAAGCTGGAAACCGATATTCCCGCCGAGGCCTTGCGCGACGGACGACTGGACCTAGTGATCTGCTTCGGGCCGCACTTTCATCGCGAGTACAAGGATTTGAAGACGCAGAGGCTGCTGGAAGATGACTTGGTGTGTGTCTTTGACAAGCATGCGGCGCCACGGGAACAGGCGTTCAGCCTGCAATCCTTCGTCGCACGCCGTCATGTGTTTCCGACGCCCTGGACCTCTACCACCAACATGATCGACGGCTGGCTGGCACGCCAGGCCCACAAGCGCCAGGTGATTGCCCGCGCCAATAGCTATAGTGCGGCGCTGAAGATGATTACTGGCACCGACTTTATCGTCACCCTGCCCCGCCGAGTGCAGAAACTGCTGGCACTGGAACCGGTATTTGGCCACTGCGAAGCGCCCAACGGCCTGCCGGGGTTCACCCTGGACATGCAATGGAACGAGTCAAGCGAGCAAGGCTGCGCCAACGCCTGGTTCCGCGAGCAAGTGCTGAAGGTGTGTGCGGGAGAGCTACAAGCTATAAGCTAAAAGCTGCAAGAACTTAGATAGCTTGCAGCTACTGTCCTATAGCGACCTTACTGTAAGACTCACGATCAATGTCCAGCAGCTCGACACTGAGTTGAACTTGAATATCGGCAGGCCACGGCCCCAACTCCTGCAACACCGCCAGCAGGTTTTCCGAGAGTTGCTTCTTGATTTGCGGCGAACGTCCGCTGAGCAAGGCCAACCTCACCGCGACAAAACCACGTGGGTTCATCGCAGTACCCACACGAAAGCTTTCGACCTTCACCGCACGGCTCTTGATGTCGAACTCGGCACCGAACTGCCCCGAGGCCACCAAGGTGTGATTGAGCCGCAACAAGGCCTTGTCAGTGTCCAGCTCCGGCAGGTTGGCGGTGTATTCCAGATGCAGGTGAGGCATGAAAGGCTCCGAGTTATTGTAGGAAAAGAGTCATAGATATAGCACGAGACGCAAAGTGCCCCGGATGAAAGCGGTTTTACTCAGGGCTTTGCCAGCGGCAACAATTCCCGATCACTCATGAACGCTTCCAACCGCGAGCGCATCCAGCGCTCCGCCGGGTCAGTGTCGACATGGCTGAGCCAGACCATGGACAAGTCCAAGGTCGGGGTTTCAAACGGAAACGGCTCGCAGAACAGGTTGCCCGAAGCGGCCATGGCCTGGGCGGTGTAGTCCGGCAGGCTGGCGATCATGTCGGTGCCGGCCAACAGCGCCGGCAGAGAACTGTATTGCGGCACCGACAACACCACATGGCGCTTGCGGCCGATTTCCGCCAGCCATTCATCGGCGAATCCGGCGACGTTGGCGGTGTGGGACACCAGCACATGGGGCCGAGCGCAGTATTCATCGAGGGTCAGCGGGCGATCCGAGGCATCGGCGCGCAACACGCTGGGGCGGATATGGCGCAGCAACTTGCGCTTGGCATTGGCCGGCAAGCCACGGGTTTGGGTAATGCCGACGGTGATATCGCCGGAGGCCAGCAGGTCCGGAATGCGCCAGTAATCGACATGCTGTACCACGAACACTACCTGGGGCGCTTCCACTCGCAGGGTGCGCAGCAACGGCGGCAACAGGCCGAACTCGACGTCATCGGACAGGCCGATGCGAAAGGTCATGGTGCTGATGGTCGGATCGAAATCATGGGTCAGGCTCAAGGCCACCGACAACGAGTCCAGGGCCGGCGACAAATACCGGATAATTTCCTCGGCCCGCGCCGTCGGCTCCATGCGATGGCCGACGCGGATAAACAGTGGGTCGTTGAACAGGGTGCGCAGGCGATTGAGGGCAGAACTGATGGTCGGCTGGCCGAGAAACAACTTCTCCGCCACCCGCGTCACATTGCGCTCAAGCATCAGCGTTTCGAAGACCACCATCAGGTTGATGTCGGCCTTGCGTAGTTCATTACGATTCATCGGCGCCCGCCCACTGCACAAAACAAGGGGCAGTTTAGAAACCCAGTGGGCCCTACGTCTATGCGCAGACTATCCAACCGCCTTCATTGGGACTATAAATCAGCTTCCACGGGTTACGAGAACACCAACGTGCTGGTCATTCTTGCCTTGGCCGTCCTGATGGCCGGGTTCTTTATCTGGCTAATCAAATTCATTGCCCATCCGACCGCCAGGACCCTGTTGCGGGTGTTTGTCGGAGTGTGCCTGGCGGCCGTCGTGGCGTTTTTGTTTCTCGCTTCAGGATTTCCCACCTCATTACTGCTCTCATCTGGCTGACCTCCGTACCGCAGTTGTCGAGCCCCTGCGAGGCTACGTCGGCCACAACACCGCCATCAGATCAGCCCCCTGGCACAAACGCAGCGCCGCCAGGGCCGCCGATAATGTTGGCCGGGCATACACCCAAGAGGAAATAACCGGTGGCACGGGCCCGCCGCCCCAGTGCACAACCGCCGCCGCATATAGTGGTGACCGTCATGGCCCGTTGATGATTAACTGGCCGCTCATTTCAACCACGTACGCAAGGATCGCTCACCCATGAAATTCGCCTACACCATCGTCTACGTTCCCGATGTATCCGCTTCGCTGCAGTTTTTCGAAAACGCCTTCGGATTTACCCGCCGCTTCCTGCATGAATCGGGCACGTATGGCGAGTTGGAAACGGGGAGTACCACCCTTTCCTTCGCGGCGCATGAATTGGGCGAGATGAATTTCAGCGGTGGGCATGTTGAGGCTCATGCATCAAGGCAGCCTCTGGGGATGGAGCTGGGTTTTGTCACGGATGATGTCACAGTCGCACACGCCAAGGCGCTGGCCGAGGGGGCAATTGAATTGTCGCCGCCCGCCGCCAAACCCTGGGGGCAGGTGGTGTCTTATGTGCGTTGCCCAGACGGAACATTGGTAGAGCTGTGCACCCCAATTCAAGGCTGAAAAAAAGCCCCGCCAAGTAGGCAGGGCCTCCGACGCCTGGGTCATGGCTTGAGCGGGCGCTCTTCGTCCCGCTCGGAAAGCTCCTTGCCATCGTCCGGATGCTTCCAAGTCTGGGGCCGCTCGTCCTCATGACCTGGTTTGGAGCGCTCGTGATCCGAATCTTCCTGCTGCTTTTGTTCTTTGGTCATACCCACCTCCCATCCGTAAGAATTGGTCACACTGGGCAAGCATAGAACAGAGAAGGTTCTTGCGTGACAGGATTGGCTTGGGTGTGCTTGATACCCTCGATACGAATGCATCCGCCATCGCAGCTAGAACTCTGAAGCTGAGGCAATAAACACTATCAAATACCTTGAGATGACGGAGAGATTACCGCGCGGCATGCTCTGAGCGAGATACCGGAATGCAGCTGATAGTGCGGGGAAAAAGTAGTACCACTGAGTAGTACAGTCGAAAATGAAAAAGCCCCCGTAATCATCAACGATTATGGGGGCTTAGCCTTATTCAATAATGTCTCTAAGGACAGTCTGAAGTACCCACCGATTTTTAAGGTCCTCGCTGCTTGAGGCTCAAAAAAACGTGTATCGGCCGAAAACAAACCTTTCCTGTCCTTAATTCACGGTTCTTTCAATTAATCGTGCTGTTTCAGAGTAAGCCTCCAATCCAGCCACCTTTACTCGGCGACCGTTGCTCTCAACGGCAGTAACTCATCCAGCCGGCTATTGGGCCAGGTCGGCAGCTTTTCCAACGTATCCGCAGCCATGCACTCGGCTCGATACCGTTCATCTTGGCCGTCGCCAGCAAACTCTGAATCGCCGCCGCTCGGCGTCCGGCGCGCTCTGAACCGGTAAGTCGAGTCAGCGGCAACAGAGGGCCATCACAAATATCACTACTCGGGGACTAAAAAATGTTTACTTAAATTTGCGAATGATTACTATTGGCGCGCATCCAGCCCGAAGGATATGCATCAGTGATACGAACCTCTCCGGTGTTTTCCCGGTTACAAGCAGGGAACAACGTCTACGGCTTGCTCAACTCTCTACCTTCACCGATGCTCTGCGAAATGCTCGCGTTTGCGGGCTACGACTTCGTGATTCTCGATCTTGAGCACTTACTGCGCTCCGAAGAGGACATCATGCATTGTGTCCGCGCGTGTGAGGCCGCTGGCATTTCGCCTTGGCTGCGCATCCCTCAAGTGGACGAAAAACTGATCGGTCGGGCACTGGATGCCGGCATCGAAGCCATTGTCCTTTCACGCACCGAAAGTGCTGCGCAAGTTCAGCGCGCCATTGAAGCGGCGTTCTTCCCTCCCTTGGGAAAACGCGGAATAACCGGCGGACGTATTACCGGTTTCGGTCGCCTGGCATTACCCGAATACATCGATCTGGCCAATCGTCAGACCCCTATTATTCCGATGATCGAAAGCCGCGCCGGAGTCGACGCTCTCGGCGAGATCCTGCAAGTGCCGGGGGTCGGCATGATCATGGAGGGCGCTCTGGATCTGTCGCTCGATCTCGATCTGGGCCCCGACCCGCTCAATCCTCAAGTCTGGCAAACGCTGCAAAACATGGCCGATGCCTGCCTCAGCGCTGGAATACCTTTCTGCGCAAATCCCCGCACGGCTGAACAGAACGCGCTGTGGCGCGCTCGCGGAATCCGAAGCTTTCTGGCCGGTGAAGACCGAGGCTTGCTGCATAACGCATTGAAAGCCCGCTTGCATTCTCTCCAGCAGTAAAAATGAGCCAAAGTAGTCCAAATGAAAACAACAACCTCACTACACTTTTCACTCAGCCTTATCACACTGGGCATTTGCCACGGTGCCATGGCCGCCGATCAACCCGTCGAATTGTCCACCGGATCTTCCAGTAGCGTGGTACTGGCGCCCATGACGATTCAGGGTGACGTTCTCGGCACGGCCAGCGATCAGGAGGTGCGTACCTATGCAGGCAGCCGCAGCGTTATCGATTCCAGCGAACTGAAAAAAGCCAGCGTCCGCGGTCTGGACGACGCGCTGCAACGGGTACCGGGCATCAAGATCTTTGACGAAACCGGCACCGGCGCCTTGCCACAGATTTCGGTACGCGGGCTGTACGAGAGTCGCAGCGGCCGGATTCAAGCGTTATCGGATGGCATTCCACTGGCACTGGCGCCGTACGGCCAGACCGGAATGTCGCTATTTCCAATGACCATGGCCACGGTCGACCGTATTGATATCGTGCGTGGGGGCGCAGCGGTGCAATACGGTCCGAACAACGTTGGCGGGGTGATCAACTTCATCAGCAAGCCGATTCCGCACGAGTGGGAAACCACGCTGCAGGAGAAGATCACATTCAACGCTGGCGGGCGCCAGTTGTGGGACAACTATCTGGGCACCGGCGGCTACCTGACCGACAACTTCGGCCTGCAACTGGACATCAACACCCTGAGTGGCGAATACGGTCGCGAACATTCCGACACCGATGTGCAGAACTACCGTCTGCGCGGCCAGTGGAACATCGACGACGATCGTGATCTGAGCTTCGGTATCCAGCGCTACAAGGCCGACATGGACCTGGCCGGAGCACTCAGCGTGAAGGATTACAAACATGACTCCCGGCAATCGACGCGTCCGCTGGACCGCTTCGAGGGCGACACCAATCGCGTCTGGGGCACCTACACCCAGCGTCTGGGCACCATGGGACCATTCGACTCGGTAGAGTTCAGCTGGACCAACTTCGCCCACGACAGCTACCGCAACTTCGTGGTGGGCCTGCCGTTCACCCCGGACGGTACGGCAGCGACCAAACAGGACGGCCCACGCGACTTTAAAGTCTGGGGCACGGAGCCACGCATCAGCGCCACCATCGATGGCGACACGGTTGGCCAGACCTGGTTGCTGGGCGCTCGTTATGTCAGCGAAGACATCGACTACAAGGTCAACCGCCAGAGCGTCGCTACCGGCGTGACGACGCCGTTCCGGGACTGGAAGTTCGATGACGACGCCCGAGCGTTCTACCTCAGTAACGCCATCAGTCTGCTCGATCATCGCCTGACCATCACCCCCGGTGTGCGGTACGAAAACGCTCGCATGGATTACGGTGACGGCATCACCGGGTTCTCGCGCGAGAACAAATCCGAAGAATGGCTGCCGGGCCTCACTGTGGGTTATCAGGCGACCGACTCCTGGTACGTCTACGCCAACGCCCAGAAGTCCCTGCGTCCACCGCAAGTCACGCAGATCGTCAAGGAAGGCGATGTCGGTGCCGAACTGGCGTGGAACTACGAGACCGGTGTGCGCTATACCCCGTGGGACGGCATGCGCGTCGACTTCAATTTGTACCGCATCGATTTCGACGACCAGATCAGCTACAACGCCACGACCGACCGCTTCAATAACCTTGGCAGCACGCGTCATCAGGGTTTCGAGACCGAGATTTTCTGGACGCCGGAAGCAATGCCTGATCTGGACCTGCACGCCAGCTATGCGTACCTCGATGCCAAGCAACGCAACGGCACATTCAAGGGCAACGAAGTGCCGTACTCCTCGCGCAATCAGTTCACGGTTGACGGTCGTTACCGTTTTGCCGAGCACTGGACCTACAACCTCGACGGCCTGTATATCAGCAGCGCTTACACAGATGCCGCCAACTCCAGCGATGAAAATGCCACAGCCAGCGTGGGCAAACTGCCTGCTTACTGGGTCTGGAACACCGCCATTGAGCGTGAGTTCGAGCTGGCAGACAAGAGCGTCCTGACCGCGTCCGCAGGCATCAGCAACCTGTTCAACCGCGAGTACTATTTCCGCGGTATCGATACCAGTCCGTGGGGGCGTCAGCCCGCACCAGAGCGTTCGCTCACCCTAGGCGTCAACTACCGCTTCTAAACCGCGCACTTGCGTCCCTGTAAACCAGTTGCCCGATCCTCCGGGACGGGCAACTGCTGCCCCCAGGAAAACTGTCATGCAACGTCCATTCGTCATCCTTGCTCACGTCGCCCACCCGGCCATTCTCGAGGGCTTCCTGCCTGCCGCGCACAAATGCGGGTTGCCGATCGTGGTTATCACCGACCACGCTCAGGAACATCGGCGTCTGCTCGCCACCTCGCATATTTCGCCGCAAGAGCTGCACGTTATCGAATGTGATGTGTTCAATCCGCTAGCGGTCATCGAGACACTCAATAGTGAGGGCTTGCAACCCGTTGCCGTGTTTTCCAACAGCGATCACCTGCAGACCGCGTCAGCGATAGTGGCCGAGGCATTCGAATGCCCTGGCAAGGACTGGCGGTTGTGTTATGCGGCGAAGAACAAGGCAGCCATGCGCGAGCGCATGCAACGTCTAGGCCTGCCCGGGCCATGGTTTCAGGTGCTCACATCGAACGCCAAACTGCCGACCGATGCGCCCTGGCCGGTGGTCGCCAAGCCTCGTGAAGGCGTCGCCAGCCTGGACGTCAAGCTGTGTCATAACGCCGCCGAACTGAGCGTTTACTGCGAGCAGTTCTGGCAGCAACAACCGGGCCGGGCACTGTTGCTGGAGGCGTACATGGAAGGCCCGCTGTTCACCCTCGAAACCCTGGGCGACGGGCACAACCTGCAAGTCATCGGCGGCTTCGACGTCACCCTGTCCCCACCGCCGTATTTCGTAGAGCTTGCCGCACGCTGGGATGGACAACTCAGCCGCGCCCAGCGTGCCGCCGCGCTGGCTCAAGTAGCAGCGTTCGGGGTCGGTTTCGGTGTATGTCACAGTGAATTCATTCTGACCGATCAAGGCCCGGTACTGGTTGAGATCAACTATCGCAGCATCGGCGATGGTCGCGAGTTCCTACTTGATCGGTTGCTGCCGCAGGGTTGGTTCGACCGCATCGTCGCGTTGCATTTAGGAGGCAGCCTGATCGACGCGCAACCTGCGCAAGCCGAAGCCACCGTTCATTACCTTGTGGCCGACCGCTCGGGACGTCTGGATCAGGCCAGCGCTAGCTTCAACGTCGAACGTGAGGGCCATTGGTGCGATTACCGTGCACTGCACACTACCGGCGACACCGTGACCATCAGCCATTCCAACAAGGACTACGTCGGTGTACTGAGACTGATCGCGCCGGATGAGGTGAGCCTCGAAGCGCAACTGAATTCGACCCTGAACGACCTGAAGTGGGTGGTGGCATGAGCCTGCATCCGGAGGACACGGATCAGGCGTTCATTACTCGACGCATCATCGATTGCTGCCTGCGCGAGGACATCCGTGGGATCGTCAGCAAAGGACAGATTTGTCGGCTTGCGGAAGACCTGAGCCAACACCTACAGCATCCGCCCGACGCAAGCTGGCTGCGAATCGCCCATCTAGGCACCGACGAGCTATGGCTACCGGTGGTCAAGGCGTATCCGCTGCAGGACTGGATCGGTACGGGCGAGGCCTGGATCAAGGTGTCGCCGCAAAGTCACGCCGAGGTTCAACACGGCTACCAGCTCTGGCTGGGCCACCTGAGCCACGGTCTGGACGAAGAAAGTCTGACACTGTTCGCGGCGTATCTGAAAGAAGCCGATTGCGCGACCGAACACCGAACCCTGTGCAAGCAGGCGTATCACCAACATGCGCCCGCGCTGAGCGACGCGACTGACTTGAAGGACTGGTCGCAGAGGCTGGTGAAGATCGATCAACTGGCGAGCTACCTGGATCACCCGTTCTATCCAACGGCGCGGGCCAAAAGCGGCTTCGATGCCGCCGCGCTCAAAGGCTACGCGCCGGAGTTTGCACCGCGCTTCGAACTCAACTGGCTGGCGATTCCCAACAACGCCCTGACCCTGACCAGCTCGCAGCCGCCGCACTGGCCGGACTTCGAGGAGGTCGGCTTGTCACCGACCTTGCAAAACAGCCATTTATTACTGCCAGTACACCCGCTGACCTAGAGCGAACTGGAGCAATTCGGCCTGCCTGAAGGTACATTCAAGGCTCCACGTACCGCCATGCAGGTCGAACCTACGCTGTCCGTGCGCACGGTGGTCTGCATCAATCAACCTCAGTGGCACATCAAACTGCCGTTGCTGGTCAGCACGCTCGGTGCGCGCAATTTGCGCCTGATAAAACCCAGCACCCTATACGACGGTCACTGGTTCCAGACCACCCTGCTGGCTTTGGCCAAGCGCGATCCTGCATTGGCGTCACGTTATCTGCACGTCGACGAAAAACACGGTGGTCATGCCGCCGAAAGTCGTCACCTGGCCTATATCGTGCGCCGTTACCCGACGGGTCTGGAGAACATCACACTCGTACCTGTCGCCGCGCTGGCCAGCCCGCTTGCCGATGGACGCCTGTTCCTCGAACAGTTGGCCGAGCACTTCTACGCAGGTTCGTTGCAACACTGGCTGGACGATTATCTCGATCTGCTGCTGCAGGTCCATCTGCGGCTGTGGCTGCATTACGGCATCGCGCTGGAGGCCAATCAGCAGAACGCCGTCTTGATGTTCGAACAAGGTCAGCCATTGCGCCTGCTGATGAAGGACAACGACGCCGCTCGCCTGTGGCCTCAGCGCTTTTCGACTACCTGCCCAGATCTCGCTGATCTGCCGGCAGCCTTGCAGGATGAGCGCATTCGTGTCGACAGCAGCCAACCGCTGGCCGAGATGTTCTGCACCATCACCTTGCAGTTGAACATCGTTGCGATCCTGGAAGCGATAGCGACCGCAGGCCTGGCCTCTCGATCCAGCTTGTACGGCACGCTGCGTCAGCGTCTCATGACCTGCCTGCAACAACTCGAAGCAGAAGGCATCGACTGTCACGACGCACGCCGATGGCTGCTCGACAGCCCGAAACTGCCGGTGAAATACCTGCTCAGCGCCGGCAGCCTGTTCAGCAAGGCGCATTCCGGTGCCAGCGACATCAATAAGTTCTATGGCTACAGCGCGGCGAACTTCCTGCTGGAGGACGCTCCATGCAACGGCGTCTGATCACCAGCGTCTTGCTGGGGCATTACCTGTCGGCTTTCACGGCGCTGGGTATTCCGTTGTACCTGCCACGCATCCTCGCCGACCTCGCACCTGACACACCAGGCTGGGCCATCGGTGTGCTGTTCGTACTGCCGACACTCTGCACTGCACTGGCGGCGCCGATATGGGGACGCTGGGCCGATCGCAACGGTTGTCGCCTGTCGTTGCTGCGTGCGCATGCCGGACTGTTTGCGGGTTTTCTGCTGGCAGGCTTCAGCCCTAATCTAACGGTGTTTGTCCTGGCGCTGATCATTCAGGGCACCTTCGGCGGCGCGATGGCGGCGTCCAACGCCTACCTGTCGACCCAGTTCAAAGAGGGCGATCTGTCCCGCGCCCTGAACTGGACGCAGTATTCGGCACGCCTGGCGATGATCAGTGGCCCAATCCTCCTGGGGCTACTGACCGCGCACGGCTTGGGATTAAGCCTGTATCGCTATCTGGCCTGGTTACCGCTGCTGGCCTTCGTACTTATCCTGCCGCTGCCCAAGGACGCCCCCAAACATGCCTTGGATAACACAAAAGCAGACGCATTGGGCGAGCTGCCAGAAGACATGCCGCGGCTACTGACGGTGCAGTTTCTGTTCAGCTTCGCGATGGTCGTCACGTTCCCTTACTTCGTGCCCTTCGGCGAGCAACTGAAAATTGGCAACGATGCCTTGATCGGCGTGCTCTACAGCCTGCCGCATCTGGTTTACCTGCTGGCCCTGCCCTGGGTTCAGAAACATCAGGGCAACCTGCTGTTGCCGGGGCTGGCGCTGCTGGCAATCAGTAACGCGCTGCAATTCTGGAGTGTGCAGGCCGAGCCCCTGTTCGCTCTGCGTCTGCTCAGCGGAGCTGGCATGCTGCTCAGTTTTGTCGGGCTGCACCGCTGCCTGAGCCAGCGCAGCCGTAAAGGCAGCGCCGGTCGCCTGTTTGGCTGGTTCGACTCCAGTGGCAAATGGGCCGGCGCCGCCGCCGGAGTCACTGCCGCTCTGGTCAGTCAGACCTGCGGCATCGCCTCCCCCTTTCTCGTTGCGTGCCTGGCAGCCATGGCAGCCATGGTACTCGCACGCCCTTTATTGATGACTTCTCGAGAGATTTCGGCATGACGCTCACTCTGAACACCGTCTCCCTGCATGACCATGCCCTCGATGGTGAAGCCGAGCGACATGCCATCGAATGCCTGCTCAATTGTTATTTGCGTGAATACGCATTGCCACGCAACGAAGCGAACCTGAACTATCAAGCACAGGATCTGCCGATGAGCCTGCGTCAGGCCAACGTTCGCTGCATCAGCATTCGCCTGCCCAGCGGCCGGTTGGTCGTACGCATCGACCGCAGCAGTCTACTGGGCCGTTGCCACTACATCAGCGCCCCCTATTTCAAAGGCAGCAACCAGAGCTGGCGACCGTTAAGTGCCACCGAACTGGCACGCCTGCTCTGTACCCCGCTGAGTGAGGTCGAGCGCGTCGGCGAAATGCTGCAACAGGTCGCCAACAGCCTGCAGATCACCCGCACCTTTTTGCGTCATTCCCGACCGGCCAACGACACAGCCGACAGCCTGCTGGCGTCCGAGCAACACCAGCTGTGGGGCCACGCCCTGCATCCGACGCCAAAAAGTCGCGAGGGCATTTCCCATGATGACTTGCTGGCCTGCTCGCCGGAAGTCGGAGCACGCTTTCAACTGCACTGGTTCAAGGTCGACCCGACGCTGATTCGTCATCAGGGCGAGGATCCGCGCAGTACGCTGCGCCAGTTGTCGGGGCGCGACGACGCCTATCCGTGCCACCCCTGGGAAGTCGCCCGCGTGCTTGCCGACCCGCTGGTACAGCGTGCGCAACAACAGGGTTTGGTCGAATACCTCGGCCCCCTGGGTCAGGCCATGTACCCGACGTCATCGGTGCGCACGCTCTACCATCCGCAGATGGCCTATTTCATGAAGTTCTCGATGCACGTGCGCCTGACCAACTGCGTGCGCAAGAACGCCTGGTATGAACTGGACAGCGCCGTCGCCCTCACTCGCCTGCTCCGCCCGATCATGAGCGAGTTGGCGACACAACAACCGGGCTTCATGTTGATGCCCGAGCCCAGCGCCACCAGCCTGGACCTCAGCGCCCTGGGTACGCTGGAGGAGGCCCGCGAAGTCACCGAATGCTTCGGTATCGTTTACCGGGAAAACCTTCCCGTCGCTGACCGCGAGCGGTATCAGCCGCAAGTGGCAATGGCGCTGTTTACCTGGGATCAACAAGGTCGCAGTGTCTGCCGCCCACAGGTACAGCGCTACGCCGACAATACCGGTTTGACCATTGAGGAAGCCACGCTGAACTGGCTGGATGCCTATGCCGGTCTGATGCTCGGCGGCGTGTTGTATTGCCTGTTCCGTCAGGGCGTGGCGCTGGAGCCGCATTTGCAGAACACGGTCATCGGCTTCGCTGAAAACGGACTGCCCAGCCAGGTCTGGATTCGCGATCTGGAAGGCACCAAGCTGGTCCCTGAAATCTGGCCCACCGAACGGCTAAGTGCGCTGGATGAACGCACCCGCAGCTCGGTGTACTACAGCGCGCAAAAGGCCTGGCAACGAGTGGGTTACTGCGCACTGGTGAACAATCTCGGCGAAGCGATCTTCCATCTGGCCAACGGCAGCGGCTCGCTGGAACAACAGTTGTGGGGGCGCATCGGCGACCTGCTGCACGCGCAATCCACGCGCCTGGGCCATCCGACAGAACTGCGTGAGCTGTGCGCTGGCGCGCCCTTCCCAAGTAAGGAAAACTTCATGACGCGCCTGATGATGCGCGCCGACCGCGAGGCCGGTTACACCTTACTGCCCAGCCCGCTGGCGATTATTGAAAAGAGGAAACACGCATGAGTCTTCCTGTCGCCGTCACCCGACGCATCGAGCAGCTCAAGACTGAACACGACGCGCCTTTGTGCGCCTACGTCTACGACCTGCCTTCCCTTGAACGGCACGTAAAGACGATGCGTCAGGTATTGCCGGAAAACTGCGAACTGTTCTACGCCGCCAAGGCCAATCCGGAAGCCCTGGTGCTGAAAACCCTGGCACCGTGGGTGGACGGTTTCGAGGCGGCCTCTGGCGGCGAACTGACGTGGCTGCATGAGCAATGCCCCGACCAGCCGCTGATCTTTGGTGGTCCCGGCAAGCTCGATCGCGAACTGGACATCGCGCTGCAGTACCGGATTTCGGCGTTTCACGTGGAGAGCGTGACCGAGCTGCGTAGCCTGGCACGCATCGCCCGCGAACGCGGTACGCGGGCTCCGGTGATGCTGCGGCTGAATCTGAAGCTGGCCCAGGCCCCGCACAGCCGATTGGTCATGGGCGGCAAACCCACGCCGTTCGGTCTGGATGAAGAAGGTCTGGCAAGCGCCCTGCAATTGCTGCGCGAAGAACCGTCTCTGGAGCTCAAGGGACTGCACTTTCATCTGCTGTCGCACCAGTTGGATGTCGACGCGCACCTTGAATTGATTCGCAGCTACTTCCTGACCTTCCGCCAGCTGTGCGCCGACCACGACCTGCAACTGCCGCTACTGAATGTCGGCGGAGGGATGGGCATCAACTATCAGGACGCGGCGCAGTCGTTCAACTGGCCACGGTTTTGTCAGGGCCTGAAGGGGTTGATCGATGAGTACGACATGGGCGCGACCCGCATCCGTTTCGAGATCGGACGCTTCATCAGCGCTGCATGTGGCTACTACGTCATGCAGGTGCTGGACATCAAAAGCAGCCACGGCGAGTTTTTTGCCATCGGACGCGGTGGTACTCATCACTTCCGCACGCCTGCGGCTCAAGGCCACGACCATCCGTTCACGGTACTGCGAGGCTCTCAGCCGGCACAGATCATCGATCAGTCCGTCACGCTGGTGGGTCAGTTGTGTACGCCAAAGGACGTCCTTGCCAGACAACAACCGGTGGCGCAGCTAGCGATAGGTGACCTGCTAGTGTTCACCCTCGCGGGCGCCTATGCCTGGAACATCTCGCACCAGAACTTCCTGATGCACGAACCGCCGTTGAAGGTTTTTATCGAGGGCTGATTCCACGCTATTGTCAGCCTCTGTGCTATCTGGTTGCCCAAGCGCTTCGGCACTTCTCTATCGAGATACTGGAAGACAAGGCGCTGGAGGCATTTGTCGAGGCTGCGTTTACCTGAGAAATACTGCGATGAAGGTCGGCCTTCGGCCGACTCTTGAACGCCATCATTGCCCTGAGCCATGACCTGCCCAACAGAAACTAAGCTGCAATGAGTGGCACAAAGCACTAGATCCCGAGCTATCTAACAACACGGATAACTTTCCAAAATCCAAATGGGGGAACAAAAACCATCAGACATAAAAAAGCCCCGAAATACGGGGCTTTTTTAACTAATAATGGCGGAGAGATAGGGATTCGAACCCTAGGTACCGGTGAAGGTACAACGGATTTCGAATCCGTCCCATTCGGCCACTCTGGCATCTCTCCAACGGCGCGCATCATAACAGCCTGTTACCTGGAAGCAAAGCTCCTGGTGGATTTTTTTCCGTGCTATCAGATGCTTGCGTCGATTACAGCGGTACGCCGAGACGGTTGGCGACTTCTTCGTAGGCTTCGATGACGTCACCGAGACCCTGGCGGAAGCGGTCCTTGTCCATCTTCTTGCGAGTCTCCTTGTCCCACAGGCGGCAGCCGTCCGGGCTGAATTCGTCGCCCAGGACGATGGAGCCGTCGTGGAACACGCCGAATTCGAGTTTGAAGTCGACCAGCAACAGGCCGGCGTCGTCGAACAGTTTGCTCAGGACGTCGTTGACCTTGAGGGACAGTTCTTTCATGCGCACGAGCTGTTCAGCGGTGCCCCAACCGAACGCCACAACATGGGATTCGTTGATGAACGGGTCGCCCTTGGCGTCATCCTTGAGGAACAGTTCGAAGGTGTAGGGGTTGAGCTTGAGGCCCTCTTCCACGCCCAGGCGCTTGACCAGGCTGCCGGCGGCGTAGTTACGCACGACGCACTCGACCGGGATCATGTCGAGCTTTTTCACCAGGCATTCGTTGTCGCCCAGCAGTTTGTCGAATTGAGTCGGCACGCCGGCTTCTTCGAGTTTCTGCATGATGAAGGCATTGAACTTGTTGTTCACCATGCCTTTGCGGTCGAGCTGTTCGATACGCTTACCGTCGAACGCCGAGGTGTCGTTGCGAAACAGCAGGATCAAGCGGTTGGCGTCGTCGGTCTTGTAAACCGATTTGGCTTTGCCGCGGTAGAGTTCTTCACGTTTTTCCATGATGGGCTCCGCTTGCTAAGTAGGTGGGCTAGGCGATATGTCGCCAGTCGAGCCCTGAATCTTGATCGGCCAGTTGCAGCCAGTCCGGGTCGCACCCGAGGGTGTCGACAAAACATTGCCGGGCCAGCTGCGGCAGGTTGTTCTTGCTGCTCAGGTGGGCCAGGACCAGGTGTTGCAGGTCTTGCCAGCCCAACTCATACACCAGGTACGCCGCCTGATGGTTGTTCAAATGTCCCAGTTCACCACCAACCCGCTGTTTGAGAAAGTACGGGTAGTGACCACGGGCAAGCATGTCACGGCAGTGGTTGGACTCGATCATCAATGCATCGAGGTCCCGATAACCGTCCAGCACCTTGGCGCAGTAGGAACCCAGGTCGGTGAGCAGGCCGAAGCGTCGCTCACCGCCACTGAACACGTACTGCGTCGGCTCCTGGGCATCGTGAGCCACGGCAATGACGTCAATGCTCAAGGCACCAATCTGCAGTTGCTCGCCACCGGCCAACAAACCTGCGGGCTCTATGGGTTTGCGCATCCCGCGCAAGGTACCGCGACTCAGGTACACCGGAAGATTGTAGCGCCGAGACAGCAAACCCACGCCATGCACGTGGTCGGCATGTTCGTGGGTCACCAGAATCGCGCTCAACTGCGAGGGGTGAACCCCCAGGCGCAGCAGGCGCCGCTCGGTTTCCCGCAGGGAGAAACCACAATCCACCAGGACGTACGTGTCGTCGTGGGCTACTAGCGTGCCGTTCCCTTGGCTACCGCTGCCGAGAACGGCAAACCGCATTGGATATCAGCCCAGGTTGTCCTGAATCACGCTCAACACTTTACGCGCCACTTCTGCCGGCGCCACGGTGTTGATGTTTTTCTCGACGGTGACTTGCACGTTGTCGCCCACCTTGCTCAGGCGGACCTGATAACGCTCGGCGCGGGTTTCGACTTCTTCCTTGCTTGGCTTGCTGCCGAACAATTTGCCGAAGAAACCTGGCTCTTCGTCTTTCTTCTCGGCTTTTTCGGCCAAGTTGATGTAGTACAGGCCCAGGCTGCGGTTGATGTCTTCAACGCGCCATTCGCCTTGTTCCAGCGCACGGCCGACACTCGACCAGGCACGGTCCAGGTCTTCACCCAGGTTGAGCACGACGTTACCGCTACCGTCTTCGGTGAGGCTGACGCGGTTAGGCGTGTCGTAATCACGAGCGGCCAGAAGGGAGACGGAACCGCCCTTCTCGGAAATGCGGCTCATGCTGGCGAGCATCTCGTCGACCAGCGCGGAATCGAC
Source organism: Pseudomonas sp. C321 (assembly GCF_055407105.1). NCBI lineage: Bacteria > Pseudomonadati > Pseudomonadota > Gammaproteobacteria > Pseudomonadales > Pseudomonadaceae > Pseudomonas > Pseudomonas sp. C321. The sequence goes on from NZ_JBUZRB010000001.1 coordinate 366,932, forward strand.
ACCGGTGTTGACCGAGCGATTGGTGAAGTCGACGTTGGCGGTGCTGCCGGCAGGACGCTCGGCGCTGACTACGTAGACTTCACTGGTATTGCGTTGCACGCCAGGTTCGATGCGCACACGAATGCGGCTTTCGCCGTCAGCCGCGATGCCACCGGCTTGCAGGCGCTTGGCCATGTTGGCCGATAATTCATTGGGCTGCTGCCACGCGGTGGTGAACTCACCGGTCTGCGGGCGCTGCTCATCGATACGGAAACCGTTGTCCTGGAAGAACTGCAAGGCTACCGGCCAGACTTCGGCAGGCGGGCGCTGAGCCATGATCCAACGGGAATCACCGCTCTTCTGCAGGCTGTAGTCGCTGGCATCGGCCACGGCCGAGATCGGCAGTGGGCGTGGCACTTCGTACTCGCCCTTGACGGTGTCGTCGGCCACGTTGCGCGGAATCGGCAGCAACGGGTCAAGACGCTTGGCGACGTTGACGTCCGGCGGCAATTGCATCGGTGCGGTTTGTTGTGCTTCCAGGTAATCGCTGCCGCGGTCACGGAAGTAGCCTTCCGGGCCCCAGATCCAACCGCAGCCACTGGTGCTGGAGATAATCAAGGCAAGTGCGGAAAGTCCGGCCAATCGCTTCATGCGTAATGCTTCCTCAATTAAACCAGGACGCCGGACTGGCGCAGGGCCTGTCGCAGCGGTTCGTGACAGGCTTCGCTGAGCCAGGTGAGCGGCAGACGGATACCGTCCGGCATCATACCCATCTCATGCAGCGCCCATTTCACGGGAATAGGGTTGGATTCGATAAACAGGTTTTTGTTGAGCGGCACCAGTTGCTCATGGATCGCACGGGCCTTGACGGCATCGCCAGCGAGAGCAGCGGCACACAGCTCGCTCATGAGACGGGGAGCAACGTTGGCAGTTACCGAAATATTGCCCTTGCCACCCAGCAGGATCAGCTCGACAGCAGTCGCGTCGTCACCGGAATACAGCAGGAAGTCGCTGCTCACGCCCGCCAGGATGTCCTTGGCGCGTTGCAGGTCGCCAGTGGCTTCCTTGATGCCAATGATGTTCGGCACGGTAGACAGGCGAATCACGGTCGCAGCCTGCATGTCGCAAGCAGTACGGCCTGGGACGTTATAGAGGATCTGCGGGATGTCGACGGCTTCGGCGATGGTGCGAAAATGCTGGTACAGGCCTTCCTGGGTCGGCTTGTTGTAGTACGGCGTCACTAGCAGGCAGGCATCGGCGCCGGCTTTCTTGGCGTTGGTGGTCAGCTCGATCGCTTCGCGGGTCGAGTTGGCGCCGGTACCGGCGATCACCGGGATGCGCCCGGCAACCTGCTTGACGACAAACTTGATCACCTCGATATGCTCTTCCACGCTGAGCGTCGCGGACTCACCAGTGGTGCCGACCGCTACAATGGCGTTGGTGCCCTCTTGCAGGTGAAAGTCCACCAGTTTGCCCAGGCTGTCCCAGTCGAGATTACCTTGTGCATCCATGGGTGTGACCAGTGCCACCATACTGCCCGCAATCATGCAACCGCTCCTGCCGGAAAAAGAGAGCCGTAATGGTACTGGCGCCAAGATGCTTGTACAAGCGAAGTACCGCCTGAGTATGCGTTCTGGATCAACTTAGCGCTCGTCGACGCCATCATTGGGCGAAAGCAGGGTTTGGTGAGGGTGATTACGCAATGAAAACGCCACCTCCTAGCCCTCGGCGACGGTTTTCGCTACCCTTCATCCTTTGATCGAGACGCCTATCGACGTATCGACCGCTCATCGCTTTAGGAAGGCTGCATGTCCACCCCCACAGTCCGCGAACAATTCCTTGTCATCAGTGCCCTCGGCGCCAACCCCATGGAGCTGACTAACGTCCTGTGCCGCGCCAGCCATGAAAACCGCTGCGCCGTCGTAACTTCCCGCCTGACCCGCCATGGCGAGTGCAGCGCGCTGGTCCTGCAGATCTCCGGGACCTGGGATGCTCTTGCACGCCTGGAGACCGGTTTGCCGGGCCTGGCCAAGAAGCACGACTTCACCGTTAACATGGTGCGCAGCGCTGCCCTGGAGAATCGTCCACAGGCCCTGCCCTACGTCGCCTATGTCAGTTCGGCCTACCGTTCGGACATCGTCAACGAGCTGTGCCAGTTCTTTATCGACCATAACGTCGACCTGGAAAACCTGACCTGCGACACCTATCAGGCCCCACAGACCGGCGGCACCATGCTCAACGCCACCTTTACCGTGACCTTGCCGGCCGGCGTGCAGATCAGTTGGCTGCGCGACCAGTTCCTGGATTTCGCCGATGCCCTGAACCTCGACGCACTGATCGAGCCATGGCGCCCACAGAACCCAATGTAAGGAAGTTTTCATGGCGGTAGTCATCGACAAACCAGTAGCCGATTTCGAAGCCCAGGCCACCAGCGGGCAAACCTTCAGCCTCGCCGGGCTCAAGGGCAAACAAGCGGTGATCTACTTCTACCCAAAAGACAGCACCCCCGGCTGCACCACCGAAGGCCAGGGTTTTCGTGACCAATACGCAGCGTTCCAGGCGGCCAACACTGAGGTGTTTGGCGTGTCCCGGGACAGCGTGAAGTCCCATGAAAACTTCAAGGCCAAGCAGCAATTCCCCTTTGAGCTGATCAGCGACAAGGATGAAGCGGTGTGCCAGTTGTTTGATGTGATCAAACTGAAGAAGCTGTATGGCAAGGAATACCTGGGCGTTGATCGCAGCACCTTTCTGATCGACAAGGATGGTGTGCTGCGTCAGGAATGGCGTGGTGTGAAAGTGCCGGGGCATGTGGATGCTGTTCTAACAGCGGCCCAGGCTTTGAATAAGGCCTGATTCAGGCCTGAATGGTAGGAGCGAGCTTGCTCGCGAAGGACTCGCAAAGACCGCGCTCATTCAGAATGGGCGCGTTATCGTTCACGCCCATCGCGAGCAAGCTCGCTCCTACAGTAGCGGTGCAACAACCGGCTCCTGCCGCGGCCACGCATCCAGCACCGCCTTGAACAGCGTCGCCAGGGGAATTGCAAAAAACACCCCCCAGAAGCCCCACAACCCGCCAAACAACAACACCGCACAGATGATCGCCACCGGATGCAGGTTCACCGCCTCGGAGAACAGCAGCGGCACCAGAACGTTGCCGTCCAGGGTCTGGATGATGCCGTAGACCGCCATCAAGTAGATGAACTGATCACTCCAGCCCCACTGGAACAGTGCGATCAACATCACCGGCACGGTGACCACCACGGCGCCGACGTAGGGCACCACCACTGACACGCCTACCAGCAGCGCCAGCAACGCGGCGTAGTTCAACCCCAGCGTCACGAACGCGATGTAGGTCACCCCGCCGCAAATGAAAATCTCGATGACCTTGCCACGAATGTAGTTAGCGATCTGTCGGTTCATTTCCTGGGCCACCCGAGTAATCAGCGCTCGTTCGCGCGGCAGATAGCCGCGCGCCCAGCGTCCGATCATTTCCCGGTCCTTTAGGAAGAAAAAGACCAGGATCGGCACCAGCACCAGGTAGATCATGATATTGACCAGCAATGGCAGGCTGGACAGGGAAAAGGTCAGCGCCCATTGCCCGAACTTTCCGATCTCGCCCCGAGCGACTTCGATGGCCTGCAGCACTTGCTCGTCCGACACCAGGTGCGGATAGCGCTCGGGCAACAGCAGCAACAGCGACTGCCACTTGGCAAGCATGCCCGGCAGTTCGTTGAACAACGTGATCAACTGATGCCACAACAACGGCAGCACCACCACGATAAACACCAGCAACAGGCCCATGAACAAGGCAAACACCAGCCCCACTGCCACGCCGCCCGGCAAGCGCATGCGCTCCAGGGTTGTGACCAGGCCTTGCATCAGGTAAGCCAGAACCATCCCCGCCAATACCGGCGCCAGCATGCCACCCAAGGTAAGTACGGCCGTAAAGGCCAGAAACAGCAGGACTGCCAATATCACCGCTTCTTCGTCGGAGAAGTAGCGCTGAATCCAGTCGCGTAACACTTTGAACATCAATCAACCTCGGGTAATGGGGGCGGGCTTCAGGCCTTGCGCAACCAGTAACGATAGACGCCAGCGTCTTCTTCTTCGCGCAACAATGTGTGACCAGCCAACTTGGCGAAGGTCCGGAAATCTCGCAGGGAGCCCGCGTCCGTGGCAATCACTTTGAGTACCGCGCCACTGGCCAGCCGATTGAGCTCCATCTTGGCCTTGAGCAATGGCAACGGGCAGTTGAGGCCGCTGGCATCAAGCTCGGCATCAAAGGCGACAGAGTCGGTCATGGTTTAGCTCCTGGCGGGCATCGGGGGGCGCTTAGAATATCTGGTCCCAAGCTCAGTGTCCGGCTACAGTAAGGTCTTTGTCGAAAGGCTTTGTGCATGACTTTTTTGCGCCCTACCCTGCTGACGCTGGCTTGCCTGCTTGCCTCTCCAGGCTTCGCTGACGACCTGCCGTCACTTGGCGACGCCAGTTCTGCCATTGTCTCGCCTCAGCAGGAATACCAACTGGGCCGGGCGTGGCTGGCTTACCTGCGCGGCCAGGTCTCGGCACTCAACGACCCCCAGCTCAAGGATTACGTCGAAACCAGTGTGTACAAACTGGTGGAGACCAGCCAGGTCAATGACCGACGCCTGGAATTCATTCTGATCAACAGCCCGCAATTGAACGCCTTCGCCGCGCCCGGTGGCATCATCGGGGTCAACGGTGGGTTGTTCCTCAACGCCCAGACCGAAGGTGAATATGCTTCGGTACTGGCCCACGAACTGGCTCACTTGTCCCAACGCCACTTCGCCCGTGGCGTCGAAGCCCAACAGCGAATGCAGATTCCGATGATGGCCGCCCTGCTCGGCGGGATCATCGCGGCTGCAGCCGGGGCAGGTGATGTCGGCATTGCCGCGATTGCCGGCAGCCAGGCCGCAGCCATCCAGGAACAGCGACGCTTTTCCCGGCAAAACGAACAAGAGGCTGACCGCATCGGCATTCTCAACCTAGAGAAAGCCGGTTACGACCCGCGCTCCATGCCGACCATGTTCGAACGCTTGATGCGCCAGTATCGTTTCGATGCCAAGCCACCCGAGTTCCTGCTGACTCACCCGGTGACCGAATCGCGGATCGCCGACACCCGCAACCGCGCCGAACAGTCCAAGGCCGGCGGCAAGGAAGACAGCCTGCGCTATCAACTGATTCGCGCCCGTGTACAGTTGTATTACGAAGACACTCCGGGACTGGCTGCCAAGCGCTTCCGTGCCCAACTGGACGAAAACCCGAAAAGCGATGTGGCGCGCTATGGCCTGGCCATCGCCCAGATCAAGGGCACCCAGCTCAACGAGGCGCGGGAAAACCTCAAACTGCTGCTGGCCAAGGCGCCCAACGACATCACCTATAACCTGGCGCAGATTGAGCTAGACATCACCAACAACCGCATACCGGACGCCCAGCAGCGTACAGACCGGATGCTGGCGCAATACCCCGGCAACTATCCGCTGAACCAGGTGCGCGTGGATCTGCTGCTCAAGCAGAATCGCACCGCCGATGCCGAGAAAGCCCTGGAGGGGTTGCTCAAGACCCGCCCGGACGATCCGGACGTCTGGTACATGGTCGCGGAAACTCGCGGCTTGTCGGGCAACATCATTGGCCTGCACCAGGCACGTGCCGAGTACTTCGCACTGGTGGGCGACTTCCAGCAGGCAATTCAGCAGTTGGACTTCGCCAAGCGCCGCGCCGGCAGCAACTTCCCACTGTCCTCACGCATCGATGCTCGCCAGCGTGAGTTGATCGAACAGGAACGCCTGGTCAAAGGGATGATGAGCTAAACCTCTCGCCCCATCGGCATAGGGGCAGCCTTACGGCAGGACGCTCACCCACAAGAGTGCGCCCATGCCGAGCGCAACAAAAAAGCCCCATCCGGCTCACACCGAATGGGGCTTCATTCACACCACCCGCCTTACGCGGCGTTCATGGTCTTGTGGGTTTCAATCAGATGCTGCACCACGCCCGGATCGGCCAGGGTGGAGATATCCCCCAAGCCGTCGTATTCGGCCGTGGCAATCTTGCGCAGGATGCGGCGCATGATTTTCCCCGAGCGAGTCTTCGGCAAGCCCGGTGCCCACTGGATTACATCCGGCGAAGCAATTGGCCCGATCTCCTTGCGCACCCAGTTTTTCAATTCCAGGCGCAGCGCTTCACTGGTTTCTTCGCCAGCATTAAGAGTCACATAGACATAAATGCCCTGCCCCTTGATGTCGTGCGGCACGCCAACCACCGCCGCTTCCGCGACTTTGGGGTGGGCAACCATGGCACTTTCGATCTCGGCGGTGCCCATCCGGTGGCCGGAAACGTTAAGCACGTCATCCACCCGGCCGGTGATCCACCAGTAGCCGTCTTCATCGCGACGCGCGCCGTCGCCGGTGAAATACATGCCACGGAAGGTCTTGAAGTAAGTGTCGACGAAACGGTCATGGTCGCCGTAAAGCGTCCGTGCCTGGCCCGGCCACGAATCGAGAATCACCAGATTCCCTTCGCCTGCGCCTTCGATGATGTTACCCAGGTTGTCCACCAGCGCCGGCACTACACCGAAGAACGGCCGGGCCGCAGAACCTGGCTTGAGGGCGTGAGCACCCGGCAGCGGGCTCATCAAGGTTGCGCCGGTCTCGGTCTGCCACCAGGTGTCGACGATCGGGCAACGGGACTGGCCGACGTTCTTGTAATACCAGGCCCACGCTTCAGGGTTGATCGGCTCGCCTACCGAGCCCAGTAGACGCAAGCTGCTGCCATCGGCGCCTTCGCACGCGGCGGTGCCGGAGGCCATCATCGCGCGGATCGCGGTCGGTGCGGTGTAGAGGATATTGACCTTGTGCTTGTCGACAATCTTCGCCACCCGAGTGATGTCCGGGTAGTTCGGCACGCCTTCGAACAGCAGCGTAGTCGCGCCATTGGCCAGCGGGCCGTAGACAATATACGTGTGGCCAGTGACCCAACCGACGTCGGCGGTGCACCAGTAGATTTCGCCAGGACGATAGTCGAACACGCGCTCATGGGTCAGCGCCGCATACAACAGATAGCCGCCAGTGGTGTGCTGCACGCCCTTGGGCTTGCCGGTGGAGCCTGAGGTATAAAGGATGAACAGCGCTTCTTCAGCACCCATCTCTTTCGGCGCGCACACGGTGCCCGCCACTTTCATCAGGTCTTCGTACCAGATGTCGCGATGCTGGTTCCACTTGATTTCGCCACCAGTGCGCTTACACACGATGACTTTCTGGATGCTGCTGGTTTCCGGATTGGTCAGGGCGTCGTCGACGTTGGCCTTGAGCGGAATCTTCTTACCGGCACGAATGCCTTCGTCGGCGGTGATCACCACCTTGGAACGACAGTCGATAATCCGACCGGCCAGGGCTTCTGGCGAGAAACCGCCGAACACCACCGAGTGAATCGCGCCGATCCGGGTACAGGCCAGCATGGCGACCACAGCTTCGGGAATCATCGGCATATAGATAGTCACCACGTCGCCGCGGTGCACATCCTGGCCGCGCAGGGCGTTGGCGAACTTGCAGACTTCTTCGTGCAGCTCGCGATAGGTGATGGTGCGGCTCTCGGCAGGGTCGTCGCCCTCCCAGATGATTGCTGCCTTATCGCCACGCTCAGCAAGGTGACGGTCCAGGCAATTGTAGGAAACGTTGAGGGTGCCATCGGCAAACCACTTGATGTCGACATGGTGATCGTCGAACGAGGTCTGCTTCACCGTGGTGAAAGGCTTGATCCAGTCAAGACGCTGAGCCTGCTCGCGCCAGAAACCGTCGGGGTTGACCACCGACTGCTGGTACATGGCCTTGTAGGTCGCCTCATCGGTTAGCGTGTTTGCTGCTACTTCGGGGCGAACGGGGTACAGAGAAGCCGCACTCATCTTTCTTACCTCGGTGACAATAGTTGTTGTTGTATGCCCCTGTTGTAGCCGGGGTGGACCTATAGAACCATTCGACGATGGTAGTAACAAGCCCCTACAAATTACCCTGCTTTACGCCCATAGCGCTCTGGTCCGCGGCCTACGTCGCTTTTCACCGCTTCAAAAAAACCTTCAATTCGGGATTGTTACAAAAACCGCCAACAGTCTTTATCAAAAGCACGGGTATATGAATATAACGAGGACGCCTAAAATCAGCCTCGCCAACAAAGGCACCGTGATTAACCAAGTTACAGCCCCCACGAAGGCACGTTAATCCGAACTCTCCAATCAAGTTACACACGTGGCCTCACAAGGGGCCCGTGACCCCCTTCGACCGCAAAAAGGTAAAAATAGAAATGAAAGCTTTATTAGTTATGGCCCTTACCAGCTTGTGCGCTACCGCCGCCCTGGCCGACGAGACCCCGACTGACGTAGCCAGCCAGAACACCGCCATTGTTGAGGAATACAGCTACTCCTCCAACCTGGACATCGCCAAAGTCGTGTCCATGAGCTCAGTTCCGAATGTTTGCGAAGTTGTACCGGCGCGTATGGAATATGAAGACCATCAGGGTCAGCGTCACATTCTTAATTACAAAGTCATGGGCAATGGTTGCTCTAACGGTTAATCAACTCGTTAGTGGGTAGTTATCCCAGATAGTATTCGCCGCAAGAAATCGTTCTTGCGGCAAAGAAACCCAGCCCCGAGGCTACTCTACGTCCCGATATTCAAAAGCCACCTGATAGATGTAGACAACTGGATTGATCGGGTGAACAAAAAATGGCTGCAGGGTCGGTATCCAGTCGCTTTTAACATCAAAGCCACCGTTGTTGACGTTATCAGCGCTAGCTATGCCAATGGCATCCATCACAGAGCTATCCTCCCCGAGATCCGTCGAGGACTCCTCTCCCTCGCAGAGCTCCGTATCCACGTCATACCACTCAAGTATTATTTTCAGACCCATTTCTATCTCACAGATATTTGCTGATGCTTCGTTCATCTTTAGCCGAGCCTATCTGCTCGCCAGTAAACGGGTCGAAAGCACCTAGATGACTACCATCACGTGCTCGATATCACGGCAGGCGGCTTTGTACCTCCGAGCTGCCGCCATACTCGAAAGCTAACTGATTGACACGTCAGCCCTCGACCCCGATAAACAAAATTAGGTTCTTCGGGAGGGTTTTGTTCAATACAGCCTCTATTTTGCCGACTTGTTCGTCAGTCAATCGCAGCTCGCCATTGGCGTGTTTGATAAGAGTTCCCCACCCCAACACGTCCGTGATCGACTGTTGATACTCGGGTGCGACATCCAGTTCAAACTGCAAAGAATCGTCTTCGTGCTCATCTGAAAAAAAACCGGTGATGCATAAGTACATGTCCGCCTCCTTGATTATTTCTGTGTTCTTCTTTCAGGTTTTGCTTCTTCCAGTTGAGCCCCAGTTTCTGGATCGAATTCCCCCAAGTGCTTACCCTGCTTGTCGTAAACCTCTACGGCTCCATGCATATAGTCCCACTCATAGATTCTGCCCTTACGATCTTTCCACCGCTTGCGCTCTTGCCCTCCTCCTTGAACATAAGATTGCGGTTTTGCCTTAACCGCATCGGGAAAAGCTGTCAGCTTTTTAGGGGCTGGACGATAGCCAAAGTCGCCCAACCCTACACTGACCACCGCATATAGCGGCCGAACCCCCGAATCCGCCGGGAAGACCAGGATGAAATCTTTGTACTCAGGCGGGTAGACCGGGTTGACGATGATGTTGTCAGCCGCCTCGGTCGGCGGATACACCCAAATATTGGGAACCTGCGGCGCATTCTCCAGACTAGGGATACCTAAGGTGTCGGCAGGGTCAACAGCTGGCGTCCAGATCAGCTCCACCCCGTCGCCCAGGTCCGCTACATAGCGCATATCACGATGGATGACAGAAACAACATCCACCATTTCCCACTCGTGATACTTTCCGGTGTAAAACGCATAACCTTTGAGGGAACCATCAATCTGTTGCTCTACCTGCAAACGAACCCGTGTGCGCGCCCGGGCCAGCGACCGCAACTGATCGTCGCTATACAGGGCGCTGTCGCCGAGCCTGGAAGGCCACAGCAAAGCGACCATTCCCACCAGCAGCCCTGCCGCTACAGTGCCAACCCCCGCAGCAGTAGCGGTTGCGGCCCCGGTTGCGACGGCAGAACTGCCAAGCGCCAGCGTACCCATCCCGGCAGGCGGTTTTGTACCCCCGAGCTGCCGCAATTGTAATAAGCCAGTGTCATCCCGCTCGCGGCCACCGAGTAACGCAAAGGCGCCGTAATCCGCCAGCAGCTCCGTAGGGATATAGCCGCAAGGGTTGTTGTGATTGATGTGCGCGTGCGGCAGATTGCAGGACTTGGCGAATACACAGCCCACAAAGGGCGGTAATGCTGGTTGGGGCTCAACCTTGACACGGGCCTCGTAAGCCTCCTGGCGGACGAGCATGGCGTCGTAAGCTTTTTGCCGGGCGTCACGATCAGCCAGTTCGCGCTCGTTCATATGTTCGAGACGCCGGTAGCCGCCGGTTCCGGTCCCGTAAGACCGCCAGACCTGGGGTACGTCCTTGTTATTTGCCATCGCGCCCTCCTGGCTTGCTACATAACTACATTCGGCGTTGAAACCGGGAGGCTGACGTTATTGCAAGCGGGACGGGACTGAATGTAGGACAGATCTGTTAAGGACTGCGGACTTGGGGACGATCGTAGGGCACAGCGTGCCTAACGGAGGCACCCTTACATATGCCAGCCACAGGGCGATGGAGTGACCGCCTGTAAGCTCCCCTACGACCCATCAAAAAAATCCTCACGCCGCAAGCCCTTGAAAACCAGCACTCCGACCTGAAATGCCGCCATTTTGGCTGGCCACTGAGGCCATCTGCTGCAACACAAAAGCAATTTCTTCCCTATAATGCGCGAGTAAATCGGGCCTGCAATATCCCTTTACATGGGACGAAGAGCCAGACCTGAGGCCCCGCCGGAGCAAGCAACCGTCGCTGCGCACCTCAAGCCCCAAGCAGAGCACCCGAGACAACTTCCGTTTAATGCCTGGCGTCAGCTGTTGCAAGAAACGATTCCTTAAGATCCACCGCGGCCCCAAGGCCGTGTGAACACCCAACCATCCGGTTTCACACGGGCACCTTTGGCCCTCACGCAGGAGACGACACGTCATGCTGAGCTGGGACGAATTCGACAAAGAAGAACAAGGCGAAGTAACCGCCAAAGGCGCCAACGCCGGCCACGCCACCGAAGCCAACATGGACCGCCTCGACGGTGCCGGCGCTGCCGCCGCCATCGAAGCCCGCGCCGTCACCGCCAATGACTCCGCAGCGATCGTGCGCGCCAAGGCCGCCCTGGACAAACTCGACGTTGCCGAAGGCCTCGCCGAGTTGGAAGGTGCTGCCGCCCGCGTCGCCGTCGACGAAAAGCGCATGATCAACTGCCGCGCCGACCTCAACCAACTCGTGCCCTTCAAGTACGACTGGGCCTGGCAGAAATACCTCGACGGCTGCGCCAACCACTGGATGCCGCAAGAGGTCAACATGACCGCCGACATCGCCCTGTGGAAAGACCCCGAAGGCCTGACCGACGACGAACGCCGCATCGTCATGCGCAACCTGGGCTTCTTCTCCACTGCTGATTCGTTGGTCGCCAACAACCTGGTCCTGGCCGTGTACCGCCTGATCACCAACCCGGAGTGCCGCCAGTACATCCTGCGCCAGGCCTTCGAAGAGGCGATCCACACCCACGCCTACCAATACTGCATCGAATCGCTGGCCATGGATGAAGGCGAGATCTTCAACATGTACCACGAGATCCCATCGGTCGCCAAAAAGGCAGCCTGGGGCCTGAAATACACCCGCGCCATCTCCGATCCAAAGTTCGAAACCGGCACCGTCGACACCGACAAGGAGCTGCTGCGCAACCTGGTCGCCTACTACTGCGTCCTGGAAGGCATCTTCTTCTACTGCGGCTTCACCCAGATCCTGTCCATGGGCCGCCGCAACAAAATGACCGGCGTAGCCGAGCAGTTCCAATACATCCTGCGCGATGAATCGATGCACCTGAACTTCGGTATCGATGTGATCAACCAGATCAAAATCGAAAACCCACATTTGTGGGATGCCGAAATGAAGGAAGAAGCGACCCAGATGATCCTGCAAGGGACGCAACTGGAGATTGAATACGCTCGCGACACCATGCCGCGCGGAGTGTTGGGGATGAATGCGGCGATGATGGAGGACTACCTCAAGTTCATCGCTAACCGTCGCCTGTCGCAGATTGGCTTGAAGGAAGAGTATCCAGGGACCACAAACCCGTTCCCATGGATGAGCGAGATCATGGACTTGAAGAAAGAGAAGAATTTCTTTGAGACCCGCGTGATCGAATATCAGACTGGCGGTGCGCTTAGCTGGGATTGATTCCTAAGCCAATTAGCACTTGGCTGATTTGAGCTAATAGCTATCACGTTCTAAAGAAGCCCTGACTAGCTCAGGGCTTTTTTGTATTCGCTGAGCGCAAAAAATCCTACAAGGACGTAGGAAATTTCGTAGACGTGATAATGGCCGCTCAGTATCGTCCGAGGGTTTTCTACCCTCGGCGACTGTATGGATACGCAAAAAGGTAATACGGGCTGGAGTGACGCGGAGCTTGAAGCTTCGGTCGATGCCTATTTGAAAATGTTGAAGCTTGAGCAGAGGGCCAGGCGTTCAAAAAATCGGTGGAGAACCGTTTGTTACGCGAAGGGCCGTTGAGCCTGCGCAGCGCTTCGTCTATTGAGTACCGCATGCAGAATATTTCTGCGGTGATTCAGCTGTTGGGTTGGCAACCCATCAAAGGTTACGTGCCAGCTAAAAACGTTGGCGTCGGTGTGAGTGCTCGTATTCGCGCGGTGCTGGAAGCTAAAGCTGTTTTGGATGCAGAGACTTATGTCGCTACAGCCGATGAAGCGGAGCTTGAGGCGCGTGCCGCCACGTTGCAGAAACTGGCGATTACCGCAGAGCCACAAGGGATTGTGAACCCGCAGCAGGTCAGTACTACCAGCACTTCTTATGTGCGGGCCCCTCAGGTGCGAGCTTGGGTTCGACAAAAAGCAAAGGGTATTTGCGAAGGCTGTGGTGAACCGGCGCCGTTCACAGGACATGACGGCACGCCGTTTCTTGAAGAGCACCATGTTAAGTTTCTAGCTCAGGACGGTTCGGACCGGACCAGTAACGCAGTGGCACTGTGCCCGAACTGCCATCAACGTTGCCACCGGTCGAGTGATCGACACGCTTTTACAGCAGAGTTGTACTCGAAAATCGCGAGGTTGCGGGAAGAGTAAACTCCGGCAGTTATAGAACATGTATTTCGAAAACCCGCTCCACAAAATCGAGACCATCCAGTGAACCCAGACATGCTCGAATCCGGCCCATTAGGCGCCAAGGTGCTGTCGGTCTTTGACTTCGACGGCACCCTAACCCACCACGATAGTTTTGTGCCCTTCCTGAAATTTGCTTTTGGCAAGTGGGAGTTCAGCCGGAGAATGCTGAAACTGGCCGTGCCTGGTGTGCGGTTCCTGCTGCGCCAGATCAGTCGTGATGAGCTCAAGGCGCAATTGATCCGCACGTTTATGACCGGAGTGGAGAAAGCGTGGGTACAACAGAAGGCCGAGGAGTACTGCCAGGCGAACTGGGCGCGATTGATGCGTCCGGCGGGTGTGCAATCGGTTGAGGATGAGATTGGGTCAGGGGCGGTGGTGACGTTGTGTTCCGCTTCACCGGCGTTGGTGTTGCAGCCTTTTGCGGATCGGCTTGGGATCAAGTTGATTGGGACGGAACTTGAGGTGGTGGATGGGGTGCTGACTGGGCGGCTCACGGGTAATAACTGTCGGTGTGAGAATAAGGTGCTTCGGCTTGAGGCCGTTTATGGGGATCTGGGTGAGTATCGGCTCAGGGCTTGGGGCGATACTCGCGGGGATCGGGAGTTATTGGCGGCGGCGCAGGATGCGCATTTTCGGCACTTTCACTCGGCCAGGCGGCGGGGGCGGCAGCGCTGATGCCATTGCAGCCTCGCTAAAGCTCGACCCACATTGGATTTCCTTCGCGGCTGATATTTGGGCAATATCCCGCTATTAATAGCGAAATATCTCACGGACCCGAGCCCATGAAATTCGATACGGCCTACTGCCTGAGTCTCGACGAAAAGGTGTCGATCTACGACGTTCGGGATCTGAATTTCGATGAAACCGCCGCCTTCAATTCGGACAAGGACAGTTTCCTCTGCCCTAACGATGAATGCCGAGCGGCATTTGCGGCGGGCAACGCGCTGGGCACATTCAACGCGAAGAACGTCAACTACCTGCGCACGCCCCACTTCAAAAACATCCCCAGCACCCGTCACATTGACGGCTGTCGCTACGCCAGTCACAGGGCAGCAATCGGCGAAGCCGAGGATGCACGCGAGGAAAACTTCCCGTCGGAATTTGTCCTGGCCCGCCGTCAGTACGAGCGCAAAACGCCAGTGGTCGGAACCGAGGGCGCTGCCTTGCAGGCCCCAGTGAAAACGCCCTCAAACCGCAACACCGAATCCCACAATTCCAGCGACACCACGCCAGAAAAGACCAGCGTCTTCGCCCACCCAGTGGAATGCTACGTCTCCAACATCGACGACAAGGACAAGCTCAAGGGCATGCCGTTGAAGATCGGCGAGCATAGCGCGACTTACTGGGCGTTTTTCAAGAAGATCGAATACCTGCAGGACAACAAGGGGCTGATCTACTGGGGACGGATCAAGGAGATCAAGGATTACCAACGCAGCTTTCGCATCGACTTCGAAAAGAAGGTCTGGCTCGACAAGAAGCCCTACTCAGTCAACGTCTACCTGAGCAAGGCACTCATCGAAAACTACCGCAAGCGCAAGGCGTTCCTGGAGCAGATCAAGGCGGCGGTGGACAGTGAGCGGGCGTTGTATTGCTTCTTCTATGGGGTTACGCCGGAGTTGAAACAGGTCCCGAGCAAGAAAGACCCCGAGCAGACGTTCGGGGTGTTCAGTGCCGATATTCAGAACCTGGATCACCTGATTATTCGGGAAGCGCCGGGGCTGGAAGAGAAATGAAAAAAGCGCACGCGGCTTTAGAGCTGTTGAAGGCTAACATCGCGGTAGTCATGAAAAGGTTTGTATTGAAACCTGGAAGTGGCGAAATAGAGCAGCGCAGGCCCAGAGAAAAATTCCAGTTGATGAGCGGTCAAAACAACTGTACAAAAACACAGTATAGTTTGTCCTCCCCCGTCGGACTCCTGGAGAAAGCCCATGTCCTCTCTGGCAATGAGCAGCACCGTAGATCAACAAATCGTCCTCCATCAATTCACCCCTCGGCATAGCGTCCAGGCCCGCGCGATGCTGGGCTGGAGCCGGGAAGACTTCTCCCGTGAAGCCTTGGTGGAGGTAGAAGCGATTCAACACTTTGAAAGCCATGGCGAGGTCGATGACAAGACCCGCCTCACCCTGGCGTTTCGCCTGGAGGCTGAGGGGCTGGTGTTTTTCCCGGGGTTCGCGCCAGGTTGGGGAATGAATGTGCGGCGCCCCACTGCCGTGATGGCTACTGCCGAGATTGCCCCCAGAGGCATCATCTCGCGGATTCTGGGCTCAGCACCTGCATCAACTGTCCCAGCAACGCCTCAACCGAATGGTGCGTAGAGTCCAGTCGAATCAGCGGGCAACCGAGTTCCTTCATCCAGGTTCCATGCCTGCGCAGGCTGTGGAGGCTATGGCTATGATGGCCGTCGTCGTAACGGGCGGCCCAGGCCAGGAAGGCGGTGCTTTTTTCGTAACGACTCAAGCATCCGGAAGGGTACTTTGCCGCAACGCCTGCTGATAACCCCGTACCAGTGCCGACAACGAATCACGGGCCCAGCGCGCACCGTAGAACCACAGCACAACGCTGGTGCCACTGGCATCTTCGCCAAATGTGACGCAAATCCCGGGGTATCCGGCCTTGCAGGAAGCATGAAAGGCGGTGCTCTGCCCATCGGATACCAGCGCATCCAGGCGATGCTCTGTCACGCACTCATCAATCTCATTGCTGGACTCAAGGGTGAAGTACAGAGCGTCATCCGGTAATTTCGCAGGCACCGGCACCAACTGGGCGCCTGCGATGCGCAGCACCTCCAGTGCCTGTCGAAAAGAGAGGCAGTGTTCAACGGTTTCGCGCACCTCGCCGCGCACGTATTCGTCAGCAAAGCCGATACGCCAACCGACCAGTGCAAGAGGAGACTTCAAAGCACTGTTATCCCGAATCGGGGGGACTTCCACCATGACCGGGCCCACCGGGTCGACGCCACTCAAAGCGGTGAGCGATAAGGCGGGATCGCGCACGGTCCTCATCATCGGCCCTGGTATGTCGAACCTGGGACTGTAAGCAAGTACTACCGAATGCGCTGCATGACCTACGCCAGGGTCGAACTCGATACCCCCATGGTCGGTAGCATTTCCCTGAATACCCACCGTCCCTCCCTGGACCTGCGGTGCGCAAAACAAGGCTTGGACGTTATTGATTGCCGAAGGTATCCCAAGGGCGCATGAGACGCCCGACGGGAAGGTTTCCCTACACTTATCCTCCATAAGAAACCACTCCCGAAAAATGAATTCCCGGGAATCATCGCACCCTTTTCTCCTGTTCTCCCAAGACAGAAACACCTTGAAAAGCCCTTTTGCCAAAGCGGCCCTCAAGCCTACCCGTGCCTCAACCCAAGGCGTGTTCTTCAACCCCATCAGGCTCGACATCCAGCCACCAGGCTCGTCCCCGATCAGGTTGCGTCAGCATGAATGCCTGGCCCATGGGCGGCGTGGCAATCGACACATTACGCTCCCAGGCCAGCGCCATGATGCGATCAAAGGGTTCGTGCCAAGCGTGAAATGCCAGGTCGAAGGTGCCGTTGTGGATCGGCAGCAACCAGCGACCCTTGAGGTCAATGTGAGCCTGCACGGTTTGCTCTGGTTGCATATGAACATGGGGCCAATCGACGTTGTAGGCACCGGTTTCCATTAGGGTCAGGTCAAACGGCCCGTACTGCTCGCCGATGTGCTTGAAACCGTCGAAATAGCCGGTATCGCCACTGAAGAAGATCCGCCGCGCATCATCGATCATCACCCACGAGGCCCACAGTGTTTGGTTGCCATCGAACAGGCTGCGGCCGGAAAAATGCTGGGCCGGGGTGGCGACAAAACGAATGCCGTCGACCTCGGTGCCTTGCCACCAATCCAGTTGCCGGACTTTACTGGCGTCCACGCCCCACTTGATCAGGGTGTCGCCAACACCCAGCGGCGCCAGAAAGTAGTGGGTCTTGTCCGCTAGTTGCACCACGGCTTGGCGGTCCAGATGGTCGTAATGATTGTGGGAAAGAATTACTGCTTCAATCGGCGGCAGCTCATCAAGGCTGATGGGCGGTTGGTGGAAACGCTTGGGGCCGGCCCAACTGAAGGGCGAGGCGCGCTCAGCGAACACCGGGTCGGTGAGCCAGAACTTGCCACGCATTTTCAACAGGACCGTGGAGTGACCCAGGCGAAACACGCTGTGGTCGGGGGCGGCAAATAGCTGCTCACGGGTCAGGCGTTGCACCGCAATCTCGCCCACAGGGCGGGTACTGCGGGGCTTGTGGAAGAGCATTTTCCAGAAAATCCGTAAAGTCTTGCCAAAACCCGCGCGCTGCACGCAAGCGTGATTGCTGAAGTGACCTTCCTGCTGTTTGGAAGATTTCAGCGTAGAAGTGGAAATGAGACGGGGCGATACCGTGGCCATTACAGGGTGACTCCTACATGACATGATGCGTGCCAGAAACTACACTGCACAGTGTAGTTTCAAGGTTGCTACAAAATCCGGAGCAAGTAAACTACCGAGTGTAATTTTCTCCACAGAGCCGAAATCCCCTCATGACTGCACCCCAGCGCCTCACCGACCGTAAACGCGAAGCCATCGTGGCGGCTGCCATCGCCGAGTTTCGCGACAACGGTTTCGAGGTCACCAGCATGGACAAGATCGCCGCCACGGCCGGTGTGTCCAAGCGTACGGTGTACAACCATTTCCCCAGCAAGGAAGAGTTGTTCACCGAGATCCTGCATCAACTGTGGGCCAGCAGCGTGGCGCAACTGGACGTCAGTTACAGCAGCGAACGCCCCTTGCGCGACCAATTGCGGGTGTTGCTGCAAGCCAAGATGAAGATGATGTCAGACGCCAATTTCCTCGACCTGGCGCGGGTGGCGATTGCCGCCACTATCCACTCACCGGAGCGAGCCCAAGACATTGTCAACCGCCTGAGCGAGCGGGAAGAAGGTTTCACCCTGTGGGTACGAGCCGCACAAGAGGATGGCCGGCTCAAGGCGGTCGACTCGTGCTTCGCCGCTCACCAGGTGCAAAGTCTGCTCAAGGCTTTCGCCTTTTGGCCGCAAATCACCCTCGGCCAGCCCGCCCTGGATGCGGCCACTCAGGCCAGCGTCATCGAGTCGGCCATGGATCTGTTTCTGGCCGGCTACGAGATCACCGACCGCCGTTAAGCCGCGTCCTCGCAAACGGCCCCGGCCGATCCTGTCGCCTGCGCGACATTAGCAGGTCGTTTTTGCCCACCCCCCCCGGTTTGTGCGCAAATGGCCTGGAAGGACACTGATTATTCCTGCGCGAATGGCTGACAATATTCGCCTATCATCTGGCATATATGGCCTTTCGATAATGTGCGCCTTTGTGTTCGCAAAAAAAGAAAAACCTGACGCAGGAATCTATGGAAAACCTACGAGGCAAAGGGCTGTCATTTGCCAGACGCATTTATCGGCCAAGGATTATCGGACTGGGCATTGGCAGCGTCTGTGTGCTTGCCGCCCTGTACCCGCTGCCTATGCCGAGTTGGGTCTGGGGCTTGTGGCTATTCAACGCCTTTATCTGGCCGCACCTGGCGTATCAGCTGTCGAGCCATTCGCCGTTTCCCTACCAGGCAGAGCGGCGCAACCTGCTCTATGACTCGCTGTCGGGCGGATTTTGGGCGGCGGCAACCCAATTCACACCACTGACCGCCGTGACCATCCTCGCGATGATGACCATGCACAACGTCGCGGCGGGCGGCAAGCAGCTGATGATTCGGGGTGCCCTCGCGCAATTGGTGGGCATCGCGCTAGCCTGGCTGGTGTTCGGGCCTTCGTTCAACCCAAATGTCAGCCTGATCCAGGTGTATGCCTGCCTGCCGATGTTGACCCTCTACCCGGTAGCCATCGGCATGGCCAGTTACCGTCTGGCCATCAAGCTGTCCGAACACAAGCGAGCCTTGAGCGCCCTCGGCCGTACCGACAGCCTGACCGGCCTGCTCAATCACGGTTCCTGGAAGGACCTGCTGCAACTGAAGTTTCACAAGTGCCAGCAGCAACAAACCCAAGCCACCATCGCCCTGATCGACATCGATCACTTCAAGCAAATCAACGACGCCTACGGCCACATCGTCGGCGACCGGGTGCTGCGGCAACTGAGTAAGGAACTACGGCGCAGCGTGCGGGAAAACGACCTGACGGGGCGTTATGGAGGAGATGAGTTCTGTGTGATTCTTCCAGACGTGTCCCAGGAGCAGGCTAGCTATGTGATGGAGCGTTTGCGGGAAATGTTCAGCCGTTACCGCGACCCGCAAGCCCCTGAACTGCGGGTCAGCCTGAGCATCGGCCTGGCCTCCTACCAACCGCAATTCACCCAGGCCCACATGTGGCTCAATGCTGCTGACAAAGCGCTGTATGCCGCCAAAGGCACGGGGCGCAACCGCGTTGCTGTCGCAGAAAGCGTGATTGCCCGTTCTGCCTGAACATACGCTGATAACAGGTGCGGACGGCGAGCCTGTAACAAGCTTCGCCCCTGTCGCGGCCTCCGAGGGCAACAGCGGGGATTTTCACGTGTTCGACAGGGTCATCGGTCTATAGTGGATCACTGTCTTATGCCGATGATCCGAGCCCGCCATGACCCCAGATAAACCTCAAGCCAAAGTCGATCACCTGCGTTTCCATCGCGCCCACGCTCACCTGGAGCCGACCTTCGGTAACGACACCTTCGCCCTGAAAGCCGAAGCCTTTGCGCGCTTCTTTGGCACGCCGACCTTTCTCGGGGCGCAAACGGCGATTGTGGTGCTGTGGGTGGTACTCAACGGGACAGGCGTCACCCACTTTGACGTCTACCCATTCATCCTTCTCAACCTGGCGTTCAGCCTGCAATCGGCCTATGCCGCGCCGCTGATTCTACTGGCCCAAACGCGCCAGGCCGCCCGGGACAAAGCCCAGTCCGACGCCGATGCGCAACACCGCGAAGCCCTGGCCGTCGCCAACACCGAGCGCCAGGCCCAGGCCGCCCAGAACACCGCGCAACTTCTGGAGTTGCTGGAGCAGAACACCCGGCTGACGGAGATGACCAAACAGCTGACCGAACGCATCGAAAGCCTGACCAGCGAAATGCATCAGCAGTTTGTGCGCAAACCTTAGCCCCCAGGCAACCGCACATGCTGGCCCAACTCATCGAACAAGGTCACCACTGAGCGCAGTGCTCGGCAGTCAGGCCGGGTCAGCAACCACAGGGCCGTGTCATGACCGGCGAGCGCCGGCCCCAGGGGTTGTAAGCCGTGATGCTCACCCAAGAGAAAATCCGGCAACGCCGCTACGCCCAACCCGGCGCGCACCAACTCAGTGACTGAAAGCATGCTGTTACAGCGGTAGCTTGGCAGCACTCCCGGCAAGTGCTGGCGGCGCCAGGCCACCGTCGGGTGATCGGGTAAAAAGTCATCCGGCGCGATCCAGGCCAGGGCCGCCAGGTCATGCCCGTCATGCTGCTGCCCGTAACTGGCGCTGGCACAGACCCGATAAGCGACCGTCCCCAGGCAACGGCCCACCAAATGCTCCGGTGGGGCCTTGGTCAACCGCAGGGCAATGTCAGCGTCGCGGCGGCTGAGGTTGGCGAAGTCATTGGATGTGCTCAACTCCAGGGTCAGCGCCGGGTACCGGGGCATGAATTGCGCCAGGGCCGGCAGCAACAAGCCTTGCAACACCGAGTCGGTGCAGGTCAGGCGCACCGTACCGCTGATCATCTCACCGCCCTGTTCCACGCCGATACGCGCGGCTTCCAGAGCCTGCTCAGCGCGTTCGGCCTGCTCGGCGAGAGCGGTGGCCAAGGTGGTGGGCAAGTAGCCAGCGCGGCTCTTTTCAAACAAGGCCTGGCCCAGCGCCGCTTCCAGACGCCGCACCGACCGGAACACCGTGGACACATCGACTCGCAGCAACGCCGCCGCCCGCGCCAGGGTGCCGCCGCGCACCAGGGCGAGGATCAATGAGAGGTCTGGGTAGTCGATTCGATAGTGCGCAGCTGCATTGAGCATGTGTAATAACGCCAATATTGATTGCGTGAACGCCAATCTATAGTGGCCACTAGGACTCAACAAGCCAAGGAATACAACCGATGACTAAAACCTCCGTGCACCTGGCACTGATCGGCGACTACGACCCGCAGGTCACTGCGCACCAGGCCATCCCCGTGGCCCTGCAACTGGCTGGCGATGCTTTGGGGCTGACCGTGGATTTCGACTGGTTGGCTACCGACACCATCAACTCCATTGAACAGTTACAGCACTTCGACGGATTCTGGTGTGTCCCCGCCAGCCCCTATCGGGACTTGGATGGCGCGCTCCTGGCGATCCGTTATGCCCGCGAACAGCAGCGCCCCTTCCTCGGCACCTGCGGCGGTTTTCAACATGGCGTGCTGGAATACGCCCGCAATGTGTTGGGCTGGGCCGATGCCGAACATGGTGAACTAGCGCCGGATTCGCCCCGCGCGGTGCTATCGCCACTGAGTTGCACACTGGTGGAGGCGACCGACAGCATCCATCTACTGGAAGGCTCGCGTACTGCCAACGCCTATGGCAGCCAAGACATCAGCGAAGGCTACCGCTGCCGCTACGGCGTCAATCCCGACTTCGCTAACGCCCTACTGAGCGGTGCCCTGCGTGCCACCGGCCATGACGCTGCTGGCGATTTACGAGTGGTGGAACTCGATGATCATCCGTTCTATGTCGCGACGCTGTTCCAGCCGGAGCGGGCCGCCTTGAAAGGCACCGTCCCACCGTTGGTCAAGGCATTGCTCAGGGCCTCGGCATGATCGCCCAAACACCGGCCCCGCCCTACTACGCGGTGATTTTCAGCTCACTGCGCACCGAGGTGGATCAAGGCTACGGCGAAGCGGCCGAGCGCATGCTGGAACTAGCCCACGAACAGCCAGGCTTTCTCGGCGTTGAGTCGGCCCGAGGTGAGGATGGCTTGGGGATTACCGTGTCCTACTGGAGCAGCGAGGCAGCGATCCTCGCCTGGAAGCAGCATGGCGAACACCGTGAAGTGCGTGAACAGGGCCGGTCCACCTGGTACTCGGCGTTTCATACGCGGGTATGCAAGGTGGAGCGCGCCTATGCGTTCGCTTAACTGACCAGACTGCGCACCGCACTGATCTGCGCGATTTCCACCCGGCGCATGTACACACGCAGCGGTTCGGTGATGTTGATGCGGTCGTCGATGTTCTGGTCCAGCAGCAACTGAATGTGCTCACGGGACAGGGTCATGGTCTGCTCATCAACAGGCAGCCAGACAAACTCACTGGTGGGAATGATGCCGTCGTCGGCGACGTCCATGCCGAAGGAATCTTCGCTGAAACGCACGATGTAATGACCGGTCTTGCGGTTCAGGCCAACAAAACCGTTGAGTTGGTCGGCTGCCTGGCAGATAAGCTCGGACGTGATGCGCATGGTAAACCTCACTGAAAAGTCCCACAGGGGAAGTGAACGATGGTTTACACACGAGGCAAGAAAAGAAGGCAATGCAGGTTTCCCTCTAGTGGGGAAACTCGGGCCAAGAGTACTGCAAAGCACAGCACAAAAGCGCAGAAAAATGGCCCATGCGCACGTTAATGTCGGTTTGGTGATAGCGCACTTTGCATTCAATTGTTAAAAAGGAAGCCTTCTTGAAGCTACCTCCACGAAAGGACCTCGCATATGCCTGTCACGTTTACCAAGAGTGCCCTGCTGCTCGCCCTGATGCTGGGCCTTGGCCACGCACAGGCTGACAGCCCGATCAGCTCGACTGAACTGGCGACCAAGGAAGGCATTCCCCATCCTGCGGTCATTGCTCATCGAGGCGCGTCCTTTGATGCTCCGGAGTCCACCGCCGCAGCCTATAAAGTGGCCCGCGACCTGGGTGCCGACTACCTGGAATTGGACCTGCAACGTAGCAAGGACGGCGTGCTGTTCGCCCTGCACGACAACAACCTGCAACGCACCACCGACGTCGCCACCAAATTCCCTGAACGCAAAGACAGCCCGGCTAACGAGTTCACCATGGCCGAGCTGAAAACCCTGGACGCCGGCAGCTGGTTCAACACCGCTTACCCGGATCGCGCACGGCCAGGGTTCGTCGGGCTGAAAATCCTTACCCTCGATGAAATCATCAAAATTGCAGAAAGCAACCCGCAACATAAACCAGGCTTGTACATCGAAACCAAAGAGCCGAAGCAGTTTCCGGGGATCGAGAGCGACCTGAAAAACAAGCTGTTCGATAAGGGTTGGCTGAGTTCCATCGGTTCCAACCAAGCCCAGAAGGTCATTGGGGTCGGCCAAGGCAAGGGCCGCGTGGTGCTGCAAACCTTCGAGAGGGACAGCCTCAAGGAGCTGCAGAAGGAAATGCCTAACACGCCAAAAATCCTCCTGCTGTGGGTGGGTGAAGGCAGCATCGAACCCAAGTCCAAAGTGACCTTCGCCGAATCCGGCGAGACCACCAAAGCCGCCTACTACGCCAAGCAGGAACCCAAGGACAACGCTGAGTTCGAAAAATGGATCGACGAGGCCAAGAGCCTTGGCGCCATCGGCACCGGCCCGTCGGCCCTGCTGACCAACAGTGGTGACCAAAGCTATTCGGACCTGGTCCAGCCATGGATGAACCAGATGGCCCACGACAAGGGCCTGCTGGTGCACGTCTACACTGTCGACGAGCCAGTGGACTTCAAGAAAGTGATGGACGCCGGTGTCGATGGCATCTTCACCAACCGCGCCGCCGAACTGCTCAAGTACTACAATCGCGCGCCGGCTTCGAGCGTGTCGAATCTGCTGGAGGACAATGGTTACTGAGTGGCCCGCCCCAAAAAAAACGAGTGGTCAGGTCACCTGTGGCTGGGGCGTGATTACGGCCTGACCTTCGGCGAGGGCAATGTGCTGATGGCTTATGCCGAGCCAAGGGCGTTGAGGTTTTCATTGACCAGACCGTGGACGATGTCGCGTCGGCGGTCACCCTGATTGCGATTCCATTGAGGCTCATACGGCAACCACCACTCCGCCAGAAAAGACACCGCCACCGCAGCGATAAACACCAAGGGCAACCATCCCGTTGCAGCGTTGTCTACCAACCACAGCGCCCATCCGATAAATCCCGCGCAGAATAAAGGCCCATACACTCAAGCCATCAACTGTTTCATCTGCGTCTCCCATGATTGAGACAGCAGCATGAAGTCGCGCTGCGGTAGCCACAAACGACGCAACCGTCCGGCACAATTAAGGATAAGTTAAGTTGCGCTGGTTAACCTGATCCTACTTAAACAGCTCACCCAGAAGGAACCACACTATGAAAAAGCTGACTACTCTGTTCGCCGCTACCGCCCTGACCCTGACCGCAGGTCTTGCCCAGGCCGATGTCCGCCCTGATCAGATTCCAGGCCTGCTCAAGTCCGGCGCCGTCATGGATTTCGAGAAGCTCAACGCCGCAGCCCTGGCTAAACACCCTGGTGCGACCATTGTCGACACCGAACTGGAAGATAAAGCCGGCCGCCTGATCTATCAGACCGAGCTGCGTGACACCAGCAACGTGAAATGGGACGTGGACCTGGACGCCAAGACCGGCGAAGTCCTGACCAACAAACAAGACACCTGAGTTAAACCCTGAAAACGCCGCGCCACCCTCGGGTCGCGCGGCGTTTTTTATGGGGCAAAAAGCCGCCGACATTGCCACCATTGGCCGAATCAGTGCTGTGCCGGCCATTCTTTAGCTTACCCACCTGCTGATGTGATTGATCACGCGCCCAAGCGTGCGGTCACCTCGTTCAGCTCACCGGACAATCCTCTCAGGTTCTGGCTGGCCGCCTCTGTACGCTGGACGTTATCCAGATTGGCCGTCGCCACCGTGGTGATTTGCGTGATATTGCGCGAGATGTCTTCAGCCACCGAGGTTTGCTCCTCTGCTGCCGTAGCGATCTGACTGTTCATATCACGGATCGCTTCCACCGCCTGGGTGATGTGATTGAGCATGGCGCCGGCCTGGGAGACTTTTTTCACGCTGTCTTCACTGCATGACTGCCCAGTGATAATGGCCTTGGCCGCGTCGATGGCACCGGTTTGCACTGCCTGGATGATCTGGTTGATCTCGATGATCGACGCTGCCGTGCGCTGTGCCAGGCTGCGTACTTCATCGGCAACCACGGCGAAGCCACGTCCGGCCTCGCCGGCCCGTGCAGCCTCAATCGCCGCGTTGAGTGCCAGCAGGTTAGTCTGTTCGGCAATCGCGCGAATCACCTCCAGCACCTTACCGATGCGTACGCTATCGGTTTCCAGACGACGAATGATCGTGCCGGTGTTGAGGATCTCTTCACGCATCTGGCCGATGGTGGCAATCGTTACCTTCATCACTTCACCGCCCTCACGGGCCGAATGGTCCGCCTCATCAGCGGCCCGCGAAGCACTGGCGGCATGACGGGCAACTTCCTGGGCGGTGGCAGACATTTCGGTCATGGCCGTGGCCACCTGGTCCGTACGGTTGAATTGCTCCTGGGTGCCTGTGGCCATTAGCCCGGCAATCGAACTCAACTCGCCACTGGCACTCACCAGGTCCGTGGCACTGCGCTGCAAGCGACTGAAGGTCTCGGCCAGAAAATCACGCAAGGTGTTGGCGGCATCGGCAAGGCGCCCCAGTTCGTCTTGGCGGCTGATGGCCACACGCTCGGCAAAACGTCCGTGGCTCAGTTGCGCCACATAGTCGATCAACCCACGGATCGGCAAAATCAGGTTTCGGTTAATCAGCCACAAACTGAACAAGCCGATCAGCGCTCCTGACAATAGCATCACGGCCAGCCCGATCATCACGGTGCGGTCGGCATAGGCGCTGATCATCAGCGATTGCTGCGCACCCTGTTCATGCAACTCGCTGACCAGCGCGCTCATCTGCTCACTGACCATGCGGTCCACGCCCTTGACCGCGTTATCGCCTGCCGCGGAGTCCGCCCCGGCAGCCAAGTAGGCATCACGGCCCTTCTGGTAAGCAGCCATTAGCACGCTGTGCTCCCGGCGCAAGGTTTCAATACGGCCACTCAAGGCTTGATCGCTTTTGGTCTGCGCCACCAGGCGACCCAGAATACCTTGCACATCCCGTTGCCGAGCCTGGAACTGGCCCCAGTACTTCTCCATGTCCTGGGGTTGTTTACCCCGCAGCAGGACGTTTTTCCATTCCTGGACCTGCACTTTGAATTGCAGGTTCGCCTCATCAATCAGTTGTGAAGTCAGCAGAGGCCCCTCCAGCAAACTGCGATAACTCTGCACACCGCTGGAGAGAAAATGAAAACACGTCAAGGCGATCAATAGCATCGCCAGAAGGCTGCCACCGAGTAACGACAAGATCTGTGCTCTCAAAGACTTTCGCAAAAAATTCATAGGGGAAAAGCCTCGAAACAAGGGAAGTTGTGTATCCACACCGCAACATCCCTGTCATCGAAAGCACCGCGGATACACATAAGTGCTTATGCCTTGAATCGGCCGCTCCAGACACTTCTTGAGGCTATTGGGTCGGTAGTTAAAAAGGTGTTCAAAAGTACCTCTTCACATTCCGACAGTTGGATGACTAAACGGTAACAAAATTGTCAAAAACCCTTGCCATGATGCGCTCAAGCGAACCTGTGAAATCTCCTACAGGCGCCTCCTCTGTGAGCCTCCATGAACCACAGCATCGACCATGGCCATCAGGATTCGGATCTGTTTGGCCTGCTTTACGGTTTCCGTTTCAGGCCGGGTGAAAAAGCCGAGCAGATCGATTCGGCTGCTGCTCTGAAAGCCTTGCAGCAGCCCACTGATCCCGACGAATTCCTTTGGCTGCACCTGAACCTGGCCCACGCGGCGTGCGAACGCTGGATGCAGGCGCATCTGGAGTTGCCGGAAGAGTTTTTCGAGGCCTTGCACGAAGGTTCACGCTCCACTCGCATCGAGCATGTGGACTCGGCTTTGCTGGCGGTGGTCAACGATGTGGTGTTCAACTTCAGCAGCATGATGTCTTCGGACATCTCCACCCTGTGGGTCTGCGCCCGTAGCCGATTGCTGATCAGCGCACGCCTGCAACCGCTGCACTCGGTGGACAAGCTGCGCTCCTCGGTCAAGGCCGGCGAACGCTTTCGATCGCCCCTGGAATTGCTCGTGCATTTGCTGCGGGACCAGGGCGAAGTGCTGACGCAGATCGTGCGCAAGACCAGTATCAGTGTCGACCAGATCGAGGATCAGCTGTTGTCCTCACGCCTGTCCACCAACCGCTCGGAACTGGGAGCCATGCGCCGGGTACTGGTGCGCCTGCAACGCCTGCTGGCGCTGGAGCCGGGTTCGTTGCTGCGTTTGCTCAACCGCCCGCCGCAATGGCTACAGAAAGAAGACGTGAAGGAGCTGCGCAAATCCACCGAGGAATTTGCACTGATCATCAACGACCTGATGGCCCTGGGGGAGCGGATCAAACTGTTGCAGGAGGAGATCGCCGCCAACCTCAACGAACAGAGCAACCGCACCCTGTTCACCCTGACCGTGGTCACGGTACTGGCGCTGCCGATCAATATCATTGCCGGGTTCTTTGGCATGAACGTCGGTGGCGTACCGCTTTCCCAGGACCCCGAGGGCTTCTGGATTCTGGTGGCGCTGGTGGCAACGTTTACCTTGATTGCCGGTCGTTGGGCGTTTCGCAAGCGCAAGGATTATTGAGCCCCTCTGCCTTGAAAATAAGGGCGCAATGCTCCTCGTAACCGTCGAGCCCCAGCGAGGCTCGACAATTGCTACAGCCGGTCATGCCAGAGGCTGATTTATGGACCAGCGGCACACTCAATCCTCTAAAGACTGACTTACCGCAGTACCCCTGTAATATTCTGCAATGATCATGGGCGGCATCCTTCCTCACTGGATGCCCCTGCATGGCCACCCCTTCCCTGACCGCATCCACACGGGCTCACGCAGCCGATTCAAAACCCCAGTTGGACCAAAAGCCCAGCCTGTTGACGGTGATCACTTTCTTCACCGTCCTCGCCATGGGCCTGCTGTTCACCGCCTACAGCCTGATGCGCGACATGCACGAACTGGGCACGGTGGTGACTACCTGGATGCCATTCCTGCTGCTGGGTGTGGCGCTGCTGATCGCTCTGGGCTTCGAGTTCGTCAATGGTTTCCATGACACTGCCAACGCCGTGGCGACGGTGATCTACACCAACTCGTTGCCGCCACATTTTGCCGTCGTGTGGTCGGGATTCTTCAATTTTCTCGGGGTGCTGATGTCCAGTGGCGCAGTGGCGTTCGCCATCATTGCCTTGCTGCCGGTGGAGTTGATTTTGCAGGTCGGTTCATCCGCCGGTTTCGCCATGATCTTCGCCCTGCTGATCGCGGCGATCCTGTGGAACCTCGGCACCTGGTGGCTGGGCCTGCCGGCGTCTTCGTCCCATACCCTGATCGGTTCGATTATCGGCGTCGGCGTGGCCAATGCCCTGATGCACGGACGTGACGGCACCAGCGGCGTGGATTGGAGCCAGGCATTCAAAATCGGCTATGCGTTGCTGCTGTCACCGCTGATCGGCTTCGTCTTCGCGGCACTGCTATTGCTGGCACTGCGCGCGTTTGTGAAAAACCGCTCGTTGTACAAGGCACCCAAGGGCAACACCCCGCCGCCGTGGTGGATTCGCGGCATGCTGATCGCCACCTGCACCGGCGTCTCTTTCGCCCACGGCTCCAACGACGGACAGAAAGGCATGGGCCTGATCATGCTGATCCTGGTGGGTACGTTGCCGATGGCCTACGCGCTGAACCGCACCATGCCGGCCGATCAGTCGCTGCAATTTGCCGCAGTAGCCCAAGTCACCCAGCAAGCCTTGGTGAAAAGCGCACCGCAACCGGCCCCAGCCGACCCGCGTCCGACCCTGTCGGCCTACGTACGCACCAAGGAAGCAACGCCAGAATTGATCCCCGCCCTCGCCGCCCTGGCCGGGCATATTGGTGAAGAAGTGAAAGGCTATGGCTCGTTGGCCAAGGTGCCCGCCGAGGCCATGGGCAACGTGCGCAATGACATGTACCTGACCAGCGAAACCATTCGCCTGATAGATAAGGGCAAGGTCGGTAATTTCGACGCCGACACCCAAGGCAAGCTGCAACTGTTCAAGCAACAGATCGACAACGCCACCCGTTTTATTCCGCTGTGGGTGAAAATTTCCGTGGCCATTGCCCTCGGGCTTGGGACCATGGTCGGTTGGAAGCGCATCGTGGTAACGGTGGGCGAGAAGATCGGCAAAACCCACATGACGTACGCCCAGGGCGCTTCGGCGGAGATGGTAGCGATGCTGACCATTGGCGCGGCGGACATGTTTGGCTTGCCGGTGTCCACCACCCACGTGCTGTCCTCGGGCGTGGCCGGGACCATGGTCGCCAACGGCGGCGGCTTGCAGATGAAGACCATCCGCAACCTGCTGATGGCCTGGGTGCTGACCTTGCCGGCGGCGATTGTGTTGTCGGGGAGTTTGTACTGGTTATTCACCCAATTGTTCTGAGTTGTGGCGAGGGGCTTGCCCTAATTGCTCGCTGACGGCAGCAACTGGATCACCCGTCAGCGGATCGAAGCTTCGGGCGTGATGTTCCTGTAATACCAGCGGTGCAAACGTCAGTGCTGTCTTACACAGTGAGCGCCCGACGTTGCATCAGTTTCTCGCGCAGCACGTCATACCCCCAGTGGTATACGTAGGTGTACGGCAGGAAGAACAGCAGCACGCCGATGTCGAGGATGAACGCCTGCAACAGGCTGATATTCAGCCACCAGGCAATCAACGGGACACAGCCAATCACCAGGCCGCCTTCAAACAGCAAGGCGTGCAGCACACGGGTCCAACCGCCGCTGGCCAGTTGCAGGCGCACCTTGAGACGGTCGAACAGGCTGTTGAAAACGATGTTCCAACTCAGCGCCATCAGGCTGATCGCCAGGGTCACCATGCCCATTTCCAGGGCCGGTTTATCCATGATCCATGCCAGCAGCGGTGTGCAGATCGACAAGGCCAGGATCTCGAAACCGATGGCCTGGAAAACGCGTTCAGTAATTGACTTGGTAGGGTTCATGACCCGGCTCCATGAGTGACAACGGTTGCCATAATTACCCCTCAGACCGATACTTCATAACCAATAACCATCGATCAAGGCGATAGAGCGTGGCCTCTCATGAAGTGTTGCAGGCGTTTGTCCAGGCGGCGACCCAAGGTTCGTTTTCAGCGGCGGCGCGCAAGCTTGGCAAGAGCCAGTCCACCGTCAGCGCGGCGGTGGCGAGCCTGGAAATTGACCTGAACGTGATGCTGTTTGATCGCAGCAGCCGCAAACCCAGCCTCACCCCGGCTGGCCATGTCTTGCTGCAACGGGCCGAACAGGTGCTGGAGGCCAGCAGCCGCCTGGAACTGGCGGCCAGTCAGCTGTCCCAGGGGCTGGAACCCAGGCTCAGTATCGCCATGTCCGATACTTACCAGTCGCAGCGTTTTGAAACCGCCATCATCGCTTTTGCAGAACGTTACCCCGACCTGGAGCTGGAATGGCTGATCGCCGAATGCGATGACCTGATCGATCTGGTGCAAAGCGGCCGGGCGCAGATTGCCTTTATCGAACAGCAGAAGGTTTATCCGCCGGATCTGACCAGTTCCCCGGTGGAAGAACGCACGGAAATCGCCTTGTTCGTTTCACCCCAACATGTGCTGGCCAGCCTTGAGGTCGTCGATCAGCAGACCTTGCAGCAACACCGCGAGCTACGCCTGGCGAGCATCGTCAACCCTTATGACAACCGCGCCACAGGCCGGGTGTGGTCGGCGGCCAGTTACCTGATGCTGATGGAAATGGCACAGCTTGGTTTCGGCTGGGCGCCGCTGCCACGCTGGCTGGTGGAGCGTTTCGGCAACGATAGCCTGCAGGAACTCAACGTGCGCGGCTGGCCGCGTTTGGTGGCGGTGGATGCGCTGTGGTCACGCCAACGTCCACCTGGGCCAGCCGGGAGTTGGATGCTGGAAAAGATACTGGAGTAATCCCGGATAGCGACGCGCCAGCCAGCGTTAAGCGAGCGTGCTCGCGTCTACAGGTGATCATCCATGTTCAGTTGCATCAGGCGCCGGCGATCGTCTTCCACGTCTTCAGCGCTCCAATCGACCTCTTCCAGCTCTTCAGCCTGGGCCAGCAGCAGCGTCTGGGACGCGGCGAACCGTGCCTGTCGACGCAAGCGGTCAATCGCCTTGAAGCGCCCGGTAGACACCAGCCAGGCGCGAGGATTTTCTGGTACACCGTCCTGCTGCCAGCGCTCGACGGCGACGAAGAACGCCTCGTGCAAGGCTTCTTCGGCGAGGTCGAAATCGCCCAGCAAGCGAATCAGCGTGGCAAGGATGCGCCGCGATTCACTGCGGTATACCGCTTCAACCTGGGCCTGGACTGTCAATCGACCATGCCCTCAGTGACCAATGTCACCAGCCTATCCAGGCTCTGGCCCCAGCCCTCATGAAAGCCCATGGCTTCGTGGGCCTGCTTGTCGGCCTCGGTCCAGTGCATGGCCCGAGCGGTGTAGAGGGTTTTACCGTCGACTTCTTCGAGGGTCACTTCGGCGGTCATGAACGGCTTGCTCGACGGAATCCAGCCTGGAGTGAAGGCATCGGTGAACACCAACCGCCGTGGCGCAACGATCTCCAGGAATACGCCCTGGGTCGGGTACTCGGTGCCATCCGGGGCGCGCATCAGGGTGCGAAACAGCCCACCGACCCACAGGTTCATTTCGCACTCGGGGGTGGTCATGCCATGGGGCCCCCACCATTGTTGCAACAATGCAGGTTCCGTCCAGGCGCGAAACACCCGGCGGCGTGGCGCGTCGATCAAGCGGCTGATGGATAACTCGAATTGGGCGGGCTGTACACCCGCCTGGGGTTGAGTGCTCATGGGTAAATCTCCTGAGTTTTATGATTGTTTTGTTCAGAGATTCAATTCACGCACAGGGCGTACTTCCACGCTGCCGACCCGCGCCGCCGGAATGCCCCCGGCGAGCTGGATCGCTTCATTCAGGTCCCTGGCGTCGATAAGGTAAAAGCCCGCCAGTTGCTCCTTGGTTTCGGCAAACGGCCCGTCGGTGATCGACAACTTGCCGTTGCGCATACGCACGGTGGTGGCTGTCGTGACCGACTCCAGCGCCTCGGCGGCAATCATCCGCCCGCTGCCTTGCACCGATTCGGCATAGGCCTGGCATTCGGG
Source organism: Pseudomonas sp. C321 (assembly GCF_055407105.1). Classification (NCBI taxonomy): domain Bacteria; kingdom Pseudomonadati; phylum Pseudomonadota; class Gammaproteobacteria; order Pseudomonadales; family Pseudomonadaceae; genus Pseudomonas; species Pseudomonas sp. C321. The sequence goes on from NZ_JBUZRB010000001.1 coordinate 399,432, forward strand.
ATCATTCGGGCTTTCAGGCAAGCTGTGAAGCAACTGCTCGTCGCTGTAGACCAGGCATAGGTACTTCATAAAATTCTCCGTTTTCGGACTATCAACTATGGCTGCAGATGAGCGGGTCGGCTGAATTCCCGACGATCAGGGTTTGAGCTCAAACAAGCCCGCGCCGGTTGCCATGTCAAAGGGTGTCGACCAGTGTTCATGGCGGTGCTCCTTTTATGGGGAAAAACACGGAAGACACCCTTAGTCGAGTGGGCATTCGGCAAATCGACAAGTCGGCGAAAAATAATTGCGCTCACGGCAAACCCGCTAGAATCCGCGCTTCTTTGTAGGATTTCGGATGCCCTGCCGATGGAAACCCGCCTCGTCGCCTATGAGACGCTGAACGCTGTGCAGCAACAGCAACTGAGCGCCCTTGAAGTCCATCCCGAGCAACTGCCGTATTCCGGCGACATCTACTGCGCGCTGAACACGCTGCTGGTCAACCCCTGCCCAGGCATTAAAGGCTTCGCGCTGTTGGCCGACGAAATTCCCGTCGCCTTCCTGTTGCTCAAACGCCCGCCCTGCCTGCCCCATTGGGCCGACGAACACAGCGCTACCCTGCATGCTCTGCAAGTCGACCGTAGCCAGCAAGGCCGGGGGTTTGGCAAAGCCTGCCTGCAGGCGTTGCCCGCCGCTGCGCAATTGGCGTGGCCGCAGATCAAGGCCCTGGAGTTGTCGGTGGACAATGACAATGTGGCGGCGATGGGGCTGTATTTGCAGCAGGGTTGGGTAGATAGCGGTGAGGCTTACAAAGGACGAATTGGCTATGAGCGCCGGCTGGCGTGGGTGTTTGCTCAGGAGTAAACGCCCGACTACTCCGACTCGGGCGCCCCCAAAGGCTTCAAGAAGTAAACCACTCGTTCGGTTTCAGCGAAGCCCAGAGATTGATGCATGGCGTGGCTCCCTTGGTTATCCAGCAGCGCATCCGAGGCCAGTTCCGTGCAGCCCATTTCCCTGGCCCACTGTTCGACAGCCACCACCAATTGCCGGGCCACCCCGTTACCACGGCTGGCTGGCACTACGTACAAACCTTCGAGAAAGGCCACCGGTGAGGTGCTGGTACCGTTGACGTAATCACGCCGGATCGACGCCTCGGTAAAACCGAGGGCGTTGCCGCTGTCATCGTTGAAAGTCAGCACAAGATAGCGGTCTGGAGCGCTCAACAGAGTGTGCATTTCATGCTCATTGCCTGGTTCCGAATCCGAACCCGGCCACAGGGCAACGCGCAGAGCCTGCCAGCCAGCGAAGTCGAGCAAAGTACAGTGCCTGATCATCAAAGGGCCACTCGAGAGAAAACGGCCAAAGAGGATAAATCATCTTTGGCCACGGTTTCAGGCCTTTGCTTCAACCGGCAACCAAATCTCCACGGTGCCAGTACCTTTATCTGCATTGAAGTCGGCGCTATAGCGCTCAAAATCAGGCCCTACGACCTTGTATCCAGAGCTTGGCAGCCACTCATATATAACCCGCTCATAGGTCTGTTTAAGTGCCTGCACCGGGCCGTAGTGTGGGAAGACCGCATAGCGGTGGGCCGGGATTTCAATCGACTGGAAGTTGCTCGGCACATCGCGCTTGGCAAGCACTTCGACCCCGGCGACGTAGTCGAACTCATCGTGCTTGTTGTTGTAGCAGACGCCGTAGCTCATGCCATCAACGCGTTTACGAATACCCTTGATGCAACTATCGAACAACTCCCACAACCTGGGAATATCCCCCATCGTGGCCTTGCCGTAACGGCCGCCAACACCCGCGATCACCAGGGCCTTGCCCTCTTCCATGCGCGGTTCCAGTGATAGCTTTGCCTGTTGATTCATCTGAACAGTCTCCATCAATGAGTGAATAAAGCCTTACCGAGTATAGGGTCATACAGGCGTTTCACTCAAAGCACAAAATATTCATCGCGCCATCTGGACAACTGGCCATCATCGCCCGTATCGTCTGCCCGCAGGCCACCGCAGTGGCCGACGTCGCTCGGACGGTTCCGGGCGCTTACGTACTTCGAGGCAACACATGGCCGACCAAGGTTCGCCGCGCCGCTTTGCGCGCATAGATCGACTCCCCCCTTACGTATTCAATATCACTTCCGAGCTGAAGATGGCCGCCCGTCGTCGTGGCGAAGACATCATCGACTTGAGCATGGGTAACCCCGACGGCCCCACTCCACCGCATATCGTGGAAAAAATGGTGACCGTCGCCCAGCGTGAAGACACCCACGGTTACTCCACTTCCAAAGGCATTCCGCGTCTGCGCCGGGCGATTTCGCGCTGGTACAAGGACCGCTATGAAGTGGACATCGACCCGGAAACCGAGGCCATCGTCACCATCGGTTCCAAGGAAGGCCTGGCGCACTTGATGCTCGCCACCCTCGACCAGGGCGACACCGTATTGGTGCCCAACCCCAGCTACCCGATTCACATCTACGGTGCCGTGATTGCCGGTGCCCAGGTGCGTTCGGTGCCGCTGATTCCCGGCGTGGATTTTTTCGCCGAGCTGGAACGGGCGATTCGCGGCTCGATCCCCAAGCCGAAGATGATGATCCTGGGCTTTCCGTCCAACCCCACCGCACAGTGCGTGGAGCTGGATTTCTTCGAACGGGTGATCGCCCTCGCCAAGCAGTACGACGTGCTGGTGGTGCATGACCTGGCCTACGCCGACATCGTCTACGATGGCTGGAAAGCCCCCTCGATCATGCAGGTGCCCGGCGCCAAGGACATCGCGGTGGAGTTTTTCACCCTGTCCAAGAGTTACAACATGGCCGGCTGGCGCATTGGTTTCATGGTCGGTAACCCGGAGCTGGTCAACGCCCTGGCACGGATCAAGAGTTACCACGACTACGGCACCTTTACCCCGCTGCAAGTCGCCGCGATTGCTGCATTGGAAGGCGATCAGCAGTGTGTGAAGGACATTGCCGACCAGTACCGCCAACGCCGCAACGTGCTGGTCAAGGGCCTGCATGAGTTAGGCTGGATGGTGGAAAACCCTAAGGCATCGATGTACGTCTGGGCGAAGATTCCCGAAGCTTATGCGGCGATGGGTTCGCTGGAGTTTGCCAAGAAGTTGCTGCTGGAGGCGAAGGTTTGCGTATCACCGGGGATCGGCTTTGGCGAGTATGGGGATGATCATGTGCGCTTTGCGCTGATCGAGAACCAGGACCGGATTCGCCAGGCGATACGAGGGATTCGCGGGATGTTCCGGGCGGATGGGCTAGTGCAAAAATAACGGCTGACACGCATGTAGGAGCGAGCTTGCTCGCTCCTACAGTGGTTCGCTGATGTGGCCTACACCACCAACGACAGCAACATGATGAACCCTAACGCCACGATGGACAGAATCGTCTCCATCGCCGTCCAGGTCTTGAAGGTCTCGGCCACGGTCATATTAAAGTACTGCTTGACCAGCCAGAACCCCGCATCGTTGACGTGAGAAAGAATCAACGACCCTGCACCCGTCGCCAGCACCAGCAACTCCAGGTTCACCCCCGGCACCATCCCCACCACCGGCACCACGATGCCTGCACCGGTAATGGTCGCCACCGTCGCCGAACCGGTCGCCACGCGAATCACCGCCGCCACCAGCCACGCCAGCAGGATCGGATTGATCTGCGCTGTCACCGCCATATGGCCGATTACGTCACCCACGCCACTGGTCACCAGCATCTGCTTGAAGCCGCCGCCTGCACCGATGATCAGGATGATGGCTGCGGTCGGCGCCAGGCTGGCGTCGAGCCACTTGAGGATCTGTTTGGAACCGATGCCCTGGCGATGGCCAAAGGTGTACAGCGACAGCAGCAACGCCAGGAGCAAGGCGCTGATGGGGTGGCCGATCATGTCCATCCAGTTGCGCACGATGTGGCCGTCCGGCAGGGCAATGTCGGCGAAGGTTTTCAGCAGCATCAGGAGGACGGGCAGCAACACGGTGATCAGGGTCACGCTGAAGCTCGGCAGCGTTTTGGAGTCTGATTCGCGAGCCAGTTGATCCACCAGCTCCTGGGACGGGTTGCCGGGGATGTACTTGGCAATGAACGTGCCGTAGAGCGGGCCGGCGATGATTGCCGTAGGCAGCGCGACAATCAGACCGTAGAGAATGGTCTTGCCGATATCAGCACCAAACACGCCAATGGCCAGCAGCGGGCCCGGGTGCGGTGGCACCAGCCCGTGGACCGCCGACAGGCCGGCCAGCAGCGGGATACCGATCTTGATCAGCGACACGCCGGTGCGGCGGGCGACGATAAACACCAGCGGGATCAACAGCACAAAGCCGATCTCGAAGAACAGCGGGATGCCCACCAGGAACGCCGCAAACATCATAGCCCACTGCACCCGCTCCTTGCCGAAGGCGCGGATCAGGGTCTGGGCGATCTGATCAGCACCTCCCGATTCAGCCATCATCTTGCCGAGCATCGTACCCAGCGCCAGGATAATCCCGACAAAGCCAAGCACCCCGCCGAAGCCGTCCTGAAACGCCTTGATGATCTTGTCCACGGGCATGCCCGAGGTCAGACCAAGGAAGCCTGCCGCGATGATCAACGCAATGAACGGATGAAACTTGAACCGAGTGATCAGGACGATCAACCCGATAATGGTGACCACTGCATCAAGCAGCAGGTAGGAATCGTGGGACATGCCAAACATGGGGGTGTCTCCTGTTTGTTGTTGTTATTAAAGCGGGTATTGAATTTCCTGCGTCAGGACAGCGCTACCTTGTCCGGCAAAAAATCATTTGATTAGTTCAAAGCCGTGTTGGCGCCACCAGACATCGGTTTGCTCGGCCAATTGCTCGACGCTGTCTTTGCTGGCATTCAACGCCAGGGTCAACGGCTCGCCCACCGGGGATTGGAGGGTGGCGAACTGGCTGTCGATCAGGCTCGCTGGCATGAAATGGCCGGGGCGATGGGAGACGCGGTCGGCGGCGACCTCACGAGTCAGATCCAGGAAGACAAAACCCAGGCCCGGCGCAGCCTCGCGCAGGTGGTCGCGGTATTTCTTCTTCAGGGCAGAACAGGTCAGCACCGGATGCTCGCCAGCTTTAAGCGAACGGCGCAGCTCCTCACAGAGGATGTCGAGCCAGCCGGCACGGTCGTCGTCGTTGAGGGGGTGGCCAGCGCTCATTTTTTCAATGTTGGCGGCAGGATGAAAGCTATCGCCTTCGATGGCCGTGGCGCCGTTCAACAGGCACAAAGCCTCGCTGACGCTGGACTTGCCACAGCCAGAAACACCCATGATCACCAGGGCAGTAACAGGTTGACTCATGAAACACCTCAGGACGCAGACAGCGCTACCTTTGCCAACCGTAAGGCTAATGCAAAAATAGGCTTTCCCGCGCCTTCTTGTCATTTTTATGGAGTGACGCGTGCATCCTCGCCAGGGACTCAAACAGGATCAGGCAACCCGACGCTCAAGTATTTGCAGGCTTATGGAGACAGCGCTACCTTAGTGCCTCGATTTTTGTTTGGCAAGCCGCCTGATGACCTCCAAGAACGATAAAAATACCCGCACGACGGGACGCCCCACCCTCAACGAAGTTGCACGCCTGGCCGGTGTCAGTCCGATTACCGCCTCCAGGGCCTTGCGCGGTATCAGCACCGTGGCCACCGAACTGGTGGAAAAAGTGCAGAAGGCCGCCGCCGAGCTGAGCTACGTGGTCAACCCCGCCGCCCGCGCCCTAGCTTCGGCCCAGAGCCAGTCGGTGGTGGTGCTGGTACCATCGTTGTCCAACCTGCTGTTCATCGAAACCCTGGAAGCCATTCATCAGGTGCTGCGGCCCAAAGGCTTTGAGGTGCTAATTGGCAACACCCATTACTCCCGTGACGAAGAAGAAAACCTGCTGCGCAACTACATGGCCTATCAGCCGCGTGGCTTGCTGCTGACCGGATTTGATCGCACCGAAAGCGCCCGGCGCATGGTCGAGTCGAGCAATGTGCCGTGTGTCTACATGATGGATCTGGACCCTGGCGCCGGCTTGAACTGCGTTGGCTTCTCGCAAACCAGCGCCGGCGAAACCGCTGCCAAGCACCTGATCTCGCGGGGCCGCAAGCGCCTGGCCTACATCGGCGCACAACTGGACCAGCGCACCCTGCTACGAGGCGAAGGCTTTCGCCGGGCATTGCAACAGGCAGGGCTGTATGACCCGGACCTGGAGTTGCTGACACCGCGCCCGTCATCCGTTGGCCTGGGCGGTGAACTGTTCCTGCAAATGCTGGCCAGTCATCCCGATGTGGATGCGATCTTTTTCGGCAACGACGACCTGGCCCAAGGCGCCCTGCTGGAAGCCCTGCGCCACTCAATCAAGGTGCCGGAACAAGTGGCAGTATTGGGTTTCAACGACCTGCCCGCCTCCTCATTTATGGTGCCGCGCCTGAGCAGTATCAGTACGCCTCGGGAGGCCATTGGCCGACGGGCAGCGGAGCATTTATTGACGCTGTTGGCGGGTAACAAAATTGCCAGGCCGGTAGTGGATATGGGGTTTGAGTTGATGGTGCGCGAGAGTACCTAAACCGATCGCGCATGGCTCAACCCCTGCGTACTGGTGACGCAGAGCGTGGGAACGATCTTAAACAACCTCGTCGCCATCCCACGTCCCTGCTAAATTGCCTGCTGCCAATTCACCATTGTCAGGGAAGCACCATGGGACACACGCTGAAAATCTTGGGTCGCACTTCGTCCATCAACGTACGAAAAGTCCTGTGGACCTGCCAGGAACTGGACATCACCTACGAGCGTGAGGACTGGGGCATCGGTTTCTCCCCAACCCAGTCGCCCGAATTCCTGGCCCTGAACCCCAATGCCCAGGTTCCGGTGATCCTCGATGAAAACGGCGTGCTGTGGGAATCCAACACCATCTGCCGCTACCTGGTGGGCCTGCACCAACGCCATGACCTGCTGACGACCGAACCGGCTGCGCGGGCACGCGTCGAGCAGTGGATGGACTGGCAAGCCACCGAACTCAACCCCTCCTGGGGCTATGCCTTCCACGCTCTGGTGCGCAACAACCCCGACTTCCAGGACACGCAACGCATCGCCGCCGGCGTACGTGGCTGGAACGACAAGATGGGCTTGTTGGAACAACAGCTGATTCGAACCGGGGCTTACGTGGCCGGTGAAAATTTCACCCTCGCTGACATCCTGATCGGACTATCAGTGCATCGCTGGCGGATGACGCCCATGGCGCGTCCGTTCTACCCTGCTGTCAGCGCTTACTACGAAAAGCTCAGCCAACGCCCTGGCTTCAAGACCTTCGCCCTCGACGGTCACAACTAAGCACAAGGACTACACGATGAAAGAACTCATCGCCTTGTGCATCAACGCCCGGCGCCTTGCCTGTCACCGGCAATGTTTGACCGTCTACAGGACAAACGTTGCCTCAACCACCGTACCCCACCCCGTAAAACCAGGCATTTGCCCCTCGGCACGCTAATTGCTCCACCTGACGCACCGCCCACACTCACAGGTGCCCGATCATGTTGGTCAATACCCAAGCTGCTTCAGTGGTTCAGCAATCCAAGCGTTCCGACATGGACCCCGCCAACGCCGCCGCCAGCGCGCTGTACAGCGGTGTCATGCAAAACGTGCAGAACGCCGTCACCGCCACACAGGTACAGGCTACGCAAAAGGCCAAGGACACTACCGCCGACAACGTCGAAGCAGCCTTTGCCAAGACCCGCGTACAACTGCAAACCACGCCAGAGACCACTGCCACGCCAAAAACCGAGGCCAGCACCCAGGCCCGGGCGGACTTCAACGAGTACATGACCAAAACCCCGGCCGAGCGTATTCGCGATCAGATCCTCAAGGAAAAGGGCCTGACCGAAGAGGATGTTAAATCCATGCCGATTGAGCAACAGACCTCAATTGCCAATGAAGTGGCCGACCGCTTGAAGGCACAGACTGCGGAACAGATCGCGGCTAAAACCGCCGACCCGCAAGTGCAGGCAGTGAAAGAGACCCTGGCGGCGATTTGATCGCAGCTAAACATGCGCTGTCTCCCGTAGAGACTCTGTCGGGCCCCAGCGAGGCTGCGCTGGGCGCGCCTCGGTGGGGGTCGACAACTTTATTGCAACTGCAACGTCGAGTTGAACTGACTGATGGCATCCACCACATGCCGTGAGCCTTGCTGAATTTCCAGAATCACCTGCCCCGCCTCATTGGCCAACTCCACGCCAAGCCCGGTGCGACTCAAGCTCGACTGCATGCTCGACACCGCGCTCAGCGACAGGTCGTGGTTCTTGCGCACCACATCAACAATCTCCAGGGTCGCCTGACTGGTGCGAGCCGCCAGGCTGCGCACTTCATCGGCCACCACCGCAAAACCCCGGCCATGCTCGCCGGCGCGAGCTGCTTCAATGGCGGCATTGAGTGCCAGCAAGTTGGTTTGATCGGCAATGCCGCGAATGGTCTGGACGATGCTGCCAATGATGTCCGACTGCTTACTCACCGCATCGATGCTCAGCGCCGCCTCGTTGAGGTCGCGGGAAATTTCTTCGATGATCTGCACCGTTTGCTGGACCACTTCCGAGCCTTTTCGGGCGCAGACGTCGTTTTGTACCGAAGTGCTGTGGGCCGACTCGGCGGCGGTACGCAGGGTGGTGACTTGATCGGTAATATCAGTGGCAAACTTCACCACTTTGTACAACCGCCCGCAGGCATCGAAGATCGGGTTATAGGAGGCTTCCAGGAATAACATCTGCCCGTATTTGTCCTTACGTTCAAACCGATGAGAGTGGTATTCGCCGCGATTGAGAGAAGCCCAAAACGCCTTGTATGCCGGCGAATCGGTTTCGCTGCGATGACAGAATATGCTGTGGTGCTGACCGACAATTTCGTTGAGGGAGTACTTCACCGTCTTCAGGAAGTTTTCGTTGGCATTGATGATCTGGCCCTGCGGGGTGAACTCGATCACCGCCATGGAGCGACCGATGGCGTCCATCAGGCTTTGGTTTTCATGTTCGTGATGGGCCCGTGCAGAGATGTCCGACGCCACCTTGATTACGCTCTGCACCTTGTTGTCGGCGCCGATCACCGGCATATAACTGGCTTCCAGCCACACTTCCTGGCCGTTTTTATTCAAACGCATAAAGGTGCCACTGATCGGTTCGCCTCGGGCGAGGTCTCGCCACAACTTGGCGTAGGCGTCGCTGCGGTAGAACGACTCTTCGCAAAAAATCCGGTGATGCTTGCCACGGAGTTCTTCAGCGCTGTAGCCCATAGCCTTGCAGAAGTTCTCATTGGCATCGAGCACCATGCCGTTGCAATCGAACTCGATCATCGCCATGGATCGGCTAATGGCCGCCAGCTTGGCTTTGGCCTCGGTCAGCGCGCAGGAAAAACGCTCGATTTCCAGCAGGGCGGATTTGTGTTGGCGGTTAAACATGATCGGATCACCTTCAGCGCTGTCTTTGATTGACGGTTAGTTTTTGGATTTGACCCACTACAACTTTCCACAAAACAGGCAAACGCAGTCGTCCAGAGACAGGACAAGTGTCAGGCGATCGATAAGTGATGGTTAATCGGAGAGTCCATGAGGCAACACTCTTATCAAATCATCCTTTTCTTGATAGCGCCCCGTCTGGGGCCTACTTCAACCGACACACGCAAATCCATTTAAACCACCACTCCTTTTTTCCCGGCGCCTTGGCATGCGCACTCGTTTTATTCATATTTTCAATAGTGATGACTAACCACTATTGAAATCCATTCAAAACGCTTGATATGGCAAGCGACATAAATGGTTATGGGTGAGCATAGACAGGGCTTGGCACTATGCAAGGCCATTAATCGGCCAGCATCTGTAATAACGCATTGACTGCGGGTGAAGGCAGACGCGTTCGTGAACTGACCAAGGCAAACTCACGATGCACCGGGACGCTCAGCGACATGATGCGCAAGCCCTGGCGGACCTGGTACCGGCTGCAGGACTGGAGCGGTTACAGGAGTGGTTGAATTTTGTTTCCAGCGAAATTCACGGTGGCCTGGGCGTGTTGTTCAATACCTCGATTCCCGAAGAGGTGAAGCTGCTCTTCAAGGCCACGTTGTTCAAGCGCTTTGCAATCCTGGTGCAGACGTTGGAGCGTCAGGACTATTTGCTTGGCGAGCAGCTTTCGGTGGCCGATGCCTACCTGCTTGTGGTGCTGCGCTGGGCGGCGTTTTTTGATATCGATTTGCAGAAGTGGCCGGCATTGGCGGGCTCAGGGCAGGCTGGGCCGACGAAAAAGTCGGCTTCATCCTGCTCTGTGCAATGAGACGGGGAGATCTTGCAGATCGTTTGGTGCTTAGCTTAGAAGCAGATGTTGCGGTGACTACCGAGAATCAATGCCCAAACAAACCCGCTTCGGATTTTTTGGTTTTCTTGTCGGCGCGTTTTTCATCGGCGGTTTTTGCCGGTTTTTTCTTCGCGGCTTTCTTTGAATCCATGCCTTTGGCCATGATGCGTGCTCCACTTACAGGGGATGTAACAAGGGGTATAACACCTATTGCCCGACAGAAGGTGCTTTGCCCGACTTATAATCCCCGGCCCACGATCACGGCTGTCAAAAAACCATGCCTGAGTTGCATATTGATCTGCTGGCAGAGCCTTTATGGCCGCTGCTGAACAAGTTTTACCGCAGCCACAATTCGCCGATGAAAGCCGTCAAGGGCGGGCAATTGTGGGTGGCCCGGCACAGCGAGATTGTCGCCGGATTGTGCTTGAGCCCTGTGGTCGGCGGGCAATGGCTGACCGGGCTGTTTGTCGAGCCATTGTGCCGTAGGCAGGGGCTGGCGGCGCGACTGATTCGTAAGGCCGTTGCGCCGGTCGAAGGCACCGTTTGGCTATTCTGCCATCCGGAGCTTGAAGGGTTTTATCAGGGGATCGGGTTTACTCAGGAAACAGTACTACCGCAGTCTCTGGCGGAACGACTGGCGCGCTACAAACGCAACAAACCAATGATCGCCATGGGTTTAAAGCCGTTACTGAGGTCGACCGACGATAATGTGTGATCGGCGGTTGTTAGCTGCTGCGACCGATGCGCATAGATATCGACACATCTTGAAGACAGCAACTAACGTAGCGGTTGTCGAGCCCCTGCGAGGCTACGTTGGCCGCACCGTGTGAGCCGGATCACTCGTCGGCAGTAGGATCCATATCCGGAAACATCACATCAATAAATCCAAACTTGCTGAAGTCGGTGATCCGCGACGGGTACAACCGACCGATCAGGTGATCGCACTCATGCTGCACCACCCGCGCATGAAAGCCGTCGGCAATGCGCACAATCGGCTCGCCCTTGGGATCAAAGCCTTCGTAGCGAATCTGTTGATAGCGGTCCACCGCGCCGCGCAAGCCAGGCACCGACAGGCAACCTTCATAGTCCTCTTCCAGCTCCGGGCTTAGCGGCGTGATAAGCGGGTTGATCAGAATGGTCTGAGGCACCGCAGGGGCATCCGGGTAGCGCTCGCTGCTCTCGAAACCAAAGATCACCAGTTGCAGGTCTACGCCAATCTGCGGTGCGGCCAGGCCCACGCCGCCAACGTGCTCCATGGTCTGGAACATGTCGTCGATCAACTGCCACAACTCAGGGCTGTCGAACATTTCCAGCGGGACCGGTGGCGCGATACGCAGCAGGCGCTCGTCGCCCATTTTCAGAATTTCACGAATCATGTTCAGGCTTCGTTGGTAGTGGGTGCGAATGGTCCCGGCCAAGGCCCGAGACGTGCTGTTTTTCATCGTGTTCGCCGAAGTCCTTTTCACCAGGAGCCTTGCCTTCGGTGGACATGTGTTCGATCACCGCATTCATCTCTGCGCCGAGCAACAGCACGGCCGCTGAAATGTAGAAGTACAGGAGCAAGACGATGATCGCGCCGATACTGCCATACATGGCGTTGTAGTCGGCAAAGGTTTTGACGTAATAGCCAAAGCCCAGGGAAGCGATGATCCACACCACTACCGCCAGCACGGAACCTGGGGTGATAAAACGGAATTTCTGCTTCACGTCGGGCATCACGTAGTACATCAACGCCACAGCGAACATCAGCAAGATTACGATCAATGGCCAGCGCAGGATGGTCCACAAGGTGACCACGAATTCCTGCATGCCAATCTGCATCGCCAGCCATTCCATCACTTGTGGCCCGAGGACCATCAGCGCGGCTGCGGCCAGCAACATGCCGGCGATGCCCACGGTGTAGAAAATCGACAGGGGGAAACGCTTCCAGATCGGCCGGCCTTCGACCACGTCGTAGGCGGCGTTCATTGCGCTCATCATCAGACGCACGCCCGCAGAGGCCGTCCACAGCGCAATGACGATACCCACCGACAGCAAGCCGCCCTTGGATTGCTGCAACTGGTCAATCACCGGATTGACCTGCTCCAGGGCCTGAGGCGGCAACACCAACTCCGACTGCAGGCGCAGCCAGGTAAAGAAGTCCGGCAGGTGCAGGAAACCGATCAGCGCAATGAGGAACAGCAAGAAGGGAAACAGCGAGAACAGCATCTGGTAGGCCAGTGCCGAGGCGTAGGTAGGCATCTCGTCATCGACGAACTCGGTGATGGTGCGCATCAGCACGCGATGCAGCGGCAGGCCTTTTAATACTGGAAAAATCATAGCGTCTCCTTTCGCCGCAAAAGGTTGAGTTCGTGGGCGACTCAGGGGCCGTTTTCTACATCAAAGTAGCCTATTTGGCGACATTGAAACAATTTCGAAACTTTAATCACTGCTTGTGACACAAAAACGGCCATCCATAGATGGCCGCCTCGCTGCTCAAGTGCAGTCAACCGGGTCAGGCGTTGTCGATGGTTTTCTTTACCGCATCCTTGACCTTGCCGACGGCTTGCTGAGCTTCGCCTTTCTTTTCCTGAACCTTGCCTTCGACCTGCAACTTATCGTTGTCAGTGGCTTTACCGACACCTTGCTTGATGTTGCCGATGGCTTCGTTCGCCAAACCTTTTGCCTTATCCGCTGTGCTGCCCATGGTATTACTCCTGTGAACATTCAAGGGTTTTGGTCATTACGCAAGGGTTGACCCTGGGCCTTTGTGCAGAGTTTCAATTATTTTTACCCAGGCATTTCATCGCCCTGCACAGGTTTGGCTTTATGTTTTGCGGCCAACCCACGAGAATGCCCGGCACATTCAGGCTCAACCGCTGAATAACAGATCCCGTAGGAAGGTTATGAAACTCAATAAAACACAGGCCATCGCCCGCAGAAACCTGGAACTGGGCGGTGCCGTGCTCGGCGTCAACAACTGCCACTTCACCGACCTGGACCGCAAACGCAACATCTGGTGGTTCGACCTGCCGGTGGGCCGTATTGCCGTGGGCCAGTACGAGTGGATTCATTTGTTGATGCACAACGCAGACAGCGACCAGTTGCTGCACTTGAAAGTGCCGACAGCGTTCCTGCGTGAAAAGCTTGAAGGGTTGGTGGTGCGCAATGCTGGCAAGCGCAAGCCGGAGATTACCCTGGAGCTGAGCGCCGACAAGGATTCGTTCCTGAAAGATGTACGCCCGGCAGGTGCCGGTGTGAGCTTTACGCAATTCATGTTCTGACACTGATCGTCCCCACGCAGATCAGAGCGCAGGAACGATCACTCAACAAAAAGCCCCGCAAATGCGGGGCTTTTTGTTGGGTGGCGGGTTACTTCTTCACACCCAGTTTCTTCAGTTCTTCATCGCGCAACTCACGTCGCAGGATCTTGCCAACGTTGGTGGTCGGCAATGCATCGCGGAACTCCACGGCCTTGGGCACCTTGTAGCCGGTGACGTTGGCGCGCATGTGCTCCATCACCTGTTCTTTGGTCAGGGTGGCACCCGGTTTGACCACGATGAAGATTTTGATGATCTCTCCGGACTTCTCGTCCGGCACACCGATGGCCGCGCATTGCAGCACGCCCGGCAGGCCGGCCAGTACGTCTTCCAGTTCGTTGGGGTAGACGTTGAAACCAGAGACCAGAATCATGTCTTTCTTGCGGTCGACGATGCGCATGTAGCCGTCTGGCTGGATAATCGCGATGTCACCGGTCTTCAACCAGCCTTCGCTGTCGAGGACTTCGGCGGTAGCGTCCGGGCGCTGCCAGTAGCCTTTCATCACTTGCGGGCCCTTGACGCACAGCTCGCCGATTTCCCCCAGGGCCAACTCCACGCCGTCATCGGTGATGATCTTGCACAAGGTCGATGGCACCGGAATACCGATGGTGCCAATCTGGATGTGCTGGATCGGATTGACGGTGGCCACCGGGCTGGTTTCGGTCATGCCGTAGCCTTCGCAGATGGAGCAGCCGGTGACCGCTTTCCAACGCTCGGCCGCCGCCAGTTGCAGGGCCATGCCTCCGGACAGGGTGACTTTCAGCGCAGAGAAGTCCAGCTTGCGGAAACCTTCGTTGTTGCACAGGGCAACAAACAGCGTGTTCAGGCCGACAAAGCCACTGAACTTCCACTTCGACAACTCCTTGACCATCGCCGGCAGGTCGCGCGGGTTGCTGATCAGGATGTTGTGGTTGCCGATCAGCATCATTGCCATGCAATGAAAGGTGAAAGCGTAGATGTGGTACAGCGGCAGTGGCGTGATCAGGATCTCGCAACCTTCGTTAAGGTTGGAACCCATCAGCGCCTTGCACTGCAGCATGTTGGACACCAGGTTGCGGTGCGTCAGCATCGCGCCCTTGGCCACGCCGGTGGTGCCGCCGGTGTATTGCAGCACCGCCACATCGTCGCTGGTGGGGCTGACTTCGGTGACCGGCTGGCCGTACCCCTTGGCCAGCACGTCGTTGAACTTGATCGCCTTGGGCAAGTGATAGGCCGGGACCATTTTCTTCACGTACTTGATGACGCTGTTGATCAGCAGCCGCTTGAGCGGCGGCAACAGGTCAGCCACTTCGGTAACGATCACATGCTTGACGGAGGTCTTGGGCACCACGTTTTCTGCCAAGTGCGCCATATTGGCCAGGCAGACCAGGGCCTTGGCCCCGGAGTCGTTGAACTGGTGTTCCATTTCCCGCGCGGTGTACAGCGGGTTGGTATTGACCACGATCAGGCCGGCACGGATAGCACCAAATACGACGACCGGGTATTGCAAAACGTTAGGCAGTTGCACGGCGATTCGATCACCGGGCTGCAAGTCGGTATGCTGTTGCAGGTACGCGGCAAACGCTCCGGACAGCTCGTACAACTCACCGTAGGTGATTGTCTTGCCCAGGTTGCTGAAAGCCGGTTTGTTGGCGAAGCGCTGGCAGGACTGTTTCAGTACCGCCTGAATATTTGGATACTCGTCTGGATTGATCTCTGAAGCAATCCCGGCGGGGTACTTATCCTTCCAAAAGTCTTCGTTCATGGAAGCCCACTCCTCAGCGACGCGAATTCATCATCGCATTTGATGCGATTATTATTTGTTTGTATTTTTTAGGGTGAGTCTGGCTGTTTCAAGCAGGCCGAGAGGTCACAAAGCGCGCCGAGAGTAGCAGCTTTGCCAAGGGCCGCCTAGAGCCAAAAGCAGGCTCTACAGTCATAATCATGACTCAAGAATATCTAATGGTCACTTTTAGAGCAAAGATTCTATAATCCGAGAAAAGGCTCTGGAATGGGGGCTTTACCAACCTCAAGAGCTGACGCGGAGCGTCCAAAGCGGCATTCCCACGCAGAACGTGGGAATGATCTGACTTTTATCTAGGCGATATCGCGAAGTTCTCTGCGCAAGATTTTGCCTACTGGTGTCATCGGTAACGACTCACGCAACACAATCTGTTTGGGCACCTTGTAGCCAGTGAAGTTGGCCTTGCAGTAGCTCTTCAGCTCTTCAAGACTGACCCCTTGGGCGCGAGCCACCACAAACAGCTTCACCGCCTCCCCGGTGCGCTCGTCTGGCACCCCGATCACCGCACAACTGGCGACATTTGGATGGGCCATGACCACGTCTTCGATTTCATTGGGGTAGACGTTAAAGCCCGAAACAATGATCAGGTCCTTCTTGCGATCGACGATGCGCACAAAGCCGTCGGGGTCGATCACTGCAATGTCGCCGGTCTTGAGCCAGCCTTCGGCGTCCAGGGTCTCGGCGGTGGCGGCTGGCTGCTGCCAGTAGCCTTTCATCACTTGCGGACCTTTCACACAGAGTTCTCCGCGCTCTCCTAATGGCAACTCCACGCCTTCATCATCAATGACTTTCATCGCCGTACCCGGCACGGGAATGCCGACCGTACCCAGCCGTGACTTGTTGCCATAGGGGTTGGTACTGGCCACCGGCGAGGTCTCTGTCAGCCCATAACCCTCGCCAATGGCGCAACCGGTGAGTTGCTGCCAACGTTCGGCGGTGGCCTTGACCAATGCGGTGCCGCCAGAGTTGGTGAGCTTGAGATGTGAAAAGTCCACGCTCTTGAAATCAGGGTGATCCATCAGCGCCACAAACAGCGTGTTGAGCCCCAGCAGCCCGGAGAAGCGCCACTTTTTCAGCTCCTTGATAAAGCCGCCAATGTCTCGGGGGTTGGTGATCAGTACGTTGTGGTTGCCGGAAACCATCATGCACATGCAGTTCGCGGTGAAGGCATAGATATGGTACAGCGGCAGCGGCGCGATCATCACCTCCTGCCCCTCCTTGATCAGCGGGTGGCCGTCGTCACCGATTTGCGACATGCAGGCGCGCACCTGCTGCATGTTCGCCACCAGGTTGCCGTGGGTAAGCATCGCGCCCTTGGCCAGGCCGGTGGTACCGCCGGTGTATTGCAGCACGGCGATGTCGTCGAGGGTCACGGGGTGACGGGTGATCGCCAGGCCAGCGCCCATGCGCAGCGCGCGCTTGAACGAGACGGCCTGGGGCAGGCTGTAGGCCGGGACCATTTTCTTCACTTTGTCGACCACGGTGTTGATCAGCCAGCCCTTGGCGGCGGGCATCAGGTCGCCCATTTTTGCTTCGATCAGGTATTCGATCTCGGTATCGGCGGCGACTTCCTGGACCCGCGAGCCGAACAGATTGAGGTAAACCAGGGCGCGAATGCCGGCATCCTTGAACTGATGACGCATTTCCCGTGGTGTGTACAACGGGTTGGTATTAACCACGATCAGACCGGCACGCAGGGCGCCGAACACGGCAATCGGGTATTGCAGGACGTTGGGCATCTGCACCGCAATGCGATCGCCCGGCTTGAGGTCGGTGTGCTGTTGCAGGTAACCGGCGAACGCCGCACTCTGGCGCTCAAGCTCGGCGTAAGTCAGGGTGATGCCCATGTTGCTGAACGCCGGACGATCGGCAAAGGTCTTGCAGGAACGCTCGAAAACTTCGATCACCGACTTGTAGACGCTAAGGTCGATGTCGGTGGGAACGCCCGCCGGGCGTTTGTCATTCCAGAAATCAGGTTGCATTATTCTTGTCCTTTACCTGAGTGTGCCCGACCGCTTACTGCTGATTATGGAAAGCGGAGCTTTGGGGACGTTAGCAGTTATGGCCAAACAGGCAAATACACAAAAGCATGTCATTGATTGTATGAATCTTGTTCCTGAGGCCAGGGCTGATCAAACGCCTGCCCACGGATGAGCTATACACTGCAACGACACCGAGCAAAGGAAGCGCCATGAACCACACCACTTTCTGGCTGACCGCGAATGACCGCAGCCGCCTGTACGTCAACCAGTGGCTCCCGGACGAGCCGCCCAAGGCGTTGATCATGCTGGCCCACGGCATGGCCGAGCACGGTGGTCGCTACACCCGCCTGGCCCAGGAACTGTGTGACGCCGGCTATGGGCTGTACGCCCCCGACCAGCGTGGTCATGGCCGGACCGCCGACGAAGGCACCCTCGGGCTGTTTGCCGAGAAGGATGGCTGGAACAAAGTGGTGGGCGACCTGGCCAGCCTCAACCAGCACATCGGCCAGCAAGCGCCTGGGGTGCCGATCATTCTGCTGGGCCACAGCATGGGTAGCTATATCGCCCAAGCCTATCTTTTGCACCACAGCGCCAGCCTGCATGGAGCGATTCTCAGTGGCTCGAATTTCCAGCCAGTGGCGCTGTACCGCGCCGCGCGTGTGATCGCCCGCGCCGAACGCCTGCGCCAAGGCTTGAGGGGCCGTAGCGCACTGATCGAGTTTCTGTCGTTCGGCTCTTTCAACAAGGCTTTCAAGCCCAATCGCACCGCGTTCGACTGGCTCAGCCGCGCCCCGGACGAAGTCGACAAGTACGTCAACGACCCGCTTTGCGGCTTCCGATGCACCAACCAGCTATGGATCGACCTGCTGGGCGGCTTGCAGCAAATCAGCAAAGCGTCCAATCTCGCTCAAATAGATCCGGGCCTGCCGATCCTGGTGATGGGCGGTGAATGTGATCCGGTCAGTGAAGGCAAGCGTCTCAAGAACCTGGCCCACGCCCTGCGTGAAGCCGGCTGCCAGAACCTGCAGCTGAATATTTACCCGCAGGCGCGCCACGAATTATTCAACGAAACCAACCGTGACGCGGTCACAGCCGATGTGCTGGCGTGGCTGACGAAGGCCGTGAACCATCGTCGGCCTGCGCGATGCGAATAACTATTTCGTTTAAAATCAACGCATTAAGATTACTGATTAGCCACAGGATGCACCAATAGATGACCCAGGTTACCAACACTCCGTACGAAGCTCTCGAAGTCGGCCAGACCGCCAGCTACAGCAAAACCGTTGAAGAGCGCGATATCCAGCTGTTCGCGGCGATGTCTGGCGACCACAACCCGGTGCACCTGGACGCCGAATTTGCCAAGGCAACCCTATTCAAGGAGCGTATCGCCCACGGCATGTTCAGCGGTGCTCTGATCAGCGCGGCGGTGGCATGTGAGTTGCCTGGTCCCGGCACTATCTATATCGGGCAGCAAATGACCTTCCAGAAGCCGGTGAAAATCGGCGACACCCTGACCGTGCGTCTGGAAATTCTCGAAAAGCTGCCCAAGTTCCGGGTGCGCATTGCAACCCAGGTGTTTAACCAAAGGGATGAGTTGGTAGTGGATGGCGAAGCGGAGATCCTCGCGCCGCGCAAGCAGCAGACGGTGACATTGACTCAGTTGCCGGCAATCAGCATCGGCTGATTATCGCCCACCCATGAAAAACCCCGCATTTGCGGGGTTTTTTTATCACTCAAACACGACTCAAGACTGAGCGCGCGCCTGGTTACGCAGGACTTTTACCTGATCGTGATTGCGTTGCACGCCATGGAACTGCCGTTCAACCAGATCACGAATGCCCAGCAAGTTATGTTTGTTGATTTTCTCGATGGCCTCTTTATAGGCCTTCAGTGCATGGTCTTCACCGCGCTCGGCTTCGTTCAACACGGCCTCTTCATCCTTGCCGGTCACCAGAGACTTCACGTCGACCCAGCCGCGATGCAAGGCACCGCTGACGCTACCGGAGTCTTGCGGATCACCACCCAAGGCACGCACGGCAGTCTGCAATTCAGTAGCCGCGGTAGCGCAATCGCTGGAGCGCGTTACAAACAGCGCCTTGAGTTCTGGATGCTTGATGTCTTCGGCACAGGTCTTGAAGCCTTCCTGGCCGTCTTTGCTGGTTTCGATCAGATCATTGAGAACGGAGATCGATTCTTTGTTGATGTCAGTCATTTTTCAATTCCTTCCCAGGTTAAGAAGCTTGTCTTAATGACTGCAGTGCCCGTGCCAGTTTCCAAAAACAAATTAATCGTTACTTTTCATATGCTTACAGATTATCAAAAAACTGTATCCGCTTTATTTGCATGATCTGTCATTTGGCCTCCATGCAGAATGCCTGTATTTTCCAAGGTATCGACCTGATTGCCTGAAGCCCCATGAATCCCGAAAAACTCGAACTGCTGATCACCCGCCAAATGCCCTTCGGCAAGTACAAGGGCCGAATCATCGCCGACTTGCCTGGCCAATATCTGAATTGGTTCGCCCGTGAAGGTTTCCCTCACGGTGAGCTGGGCGGTTTGCTGGCGCTGATGCAGGAAATCGACCACAACGGCCTGTCCGAATTGCTGGAGCCGCTACGCGCCAAACACGGCAAGCCCGAGCCTCGTCATTAAAGGAGTCCGACCATGCAACGGAACGCAGACAGCACCCGTGACGAACTTCACTGGCAGGCCATCGCTCTGCGCTATGACCTGGAGCCCGGCCCCATCAACCTGGAAAACGGTTACTTCGGGCGCATGAGCCGTGCGGTACTTGACCAGTACCAAGACAATGTTGCCTTCATCAATCGCAGCAATTCGATCTATGTGCGCCAACATTACGAGCAGGGCGAAAACGTCGAGGTTCGTGACCAGTTGGCGCACTTGTTGGGCGCTGATCCCGAAGCCATCGCCCTCACCCGCTGCGCCTCCGATGCGTTGCAATCGCTGATCCGCAATTACAACCGCTTGCAGCCTGGCGACCAGGTGCTGATCAGCGACCTGGAATACGACACCGTCAAAGGCGCCATGCGCTGGCTGGCGCGCCATCGTGGGGTGGAAGTGGTCGAGATTGCCCACGCGCATCCGGCCAGCTTCGATAGCCTGGTGCAGACCTACCGCGATGCCTTTGCACGCTACCCACGCCTAAAATTGCTGGCCCTAACCTATGTCACCCACCGCACCGGGCTGGTGATGCCGGTCGAAGCGATTGCCACAGCCGCCAGGGAACACGGCGTTGATGTCATCCTCGACGGCGCCCACGCCCTGGGCCAGATCGAATTCAACCTGGCACAGCTGGGCATAGCCTTTGCAGGCTTCAATCTGCACAAATGGATCGGCGCGCCGTTGACCCTGGGTTTTATCTATATCGACCCGCAGCGGTTGGCGGACATTGATCCAGACATGGGCGAGTTTCACTACCCGACCACCGATGTACGCGCCCGCACGCCCTACAGCACGCCGAATATTCCAGCGCTGATGACCTTGCCACTGGTATTCGAAGAGCATCGAGCATTGGGTGGTGCCAAGGCCAAGGGCGCCCGCCTCAACTACCTGCGGGATTTATGGGTGCGTGAGGTGCGGCCATTGCCGGGGGTTGAGGTGCTGACGCCGGATGATCCACGGCTGTATTGCGGCATCACGGCGTTCAAGTTCACCGGGCAGGTGGATCAGCAGGTGATGGTGGATCGGCTCTTGAATGAGTACAACCTGTTCACCACAACCCGCAGCGGGGCCGCATTTGGCAGTTGTATTCGAGTGACACCGGGGTTTGTGACTTCGGCAGTGGACATCGGTGTTCTGGTTAAGGCGATTACCGAGTTGAGCCGTTGCCCGTGATTTTCACCAGACAAAAAAAAGCGGCGCACCGACCAAGTGCACCGCAAAAAACCGTAGAACACAGCAACAACGATTCGGTAAATCCAATCAGTCCAGCAGCGCCAAGGCCTCGGCGGTGCATTCCTGAATGCGGGCCCAGTCGCCGTTCTTGATCCACTCGGGGTCAAGCATCCAGCTACCGCCCACGCACATCACGTTTTTCAACGCCATGTAGCTCTTGATATTGGCCGGGCCTACGCCGCCAGTCGGGCAAAATTTCACTTCTCCGAACGGGCCGCCAAGGGCCTTGATGGCGGCGACGCCACCGCTCACTTCCGCCGGGAACAGCTTGAAGCGGCGATAACCCAGGCCGTAACCTTCCATGATGCCGGAGGCGTTACTGATGCCTGGCAACAGCGGAATCGGGCTGTCGACTGAAGCCTCCAGAAGGTCACGGGTAATGCCAGGGGTAACGATAAACTGCGAACCGGCAGCTTCAGCCGCCGCCAGCATGGAGCGATCCAGCACGGTGCCAGCACCGGTCATCAACTCCGGGCGCTGCTCGCGCAGCACCTGGATGGCCTTGAGGCCAAACTGCGAACGCAGGGTCACTTCCAATGCGGTCAAGCCACCGGCCGCCAGGGCATCGGCCAACGGCAGAATGTCCTGTTCGCGGGCAATGGTGATCACCGGCAAGATCCGCGCCTTGGCGCAGAGGCTGTCGATCAGGGCAACTTTGTCCGCCATGGAAACGGTGGGTTGAGGGCTTTTCATCGCGGCTGATCCTTGGCTTATGGGCACCAGTAAATCTCTAAAGTAGGTTGCAAAAACGCGCGAACCGGCATGGCAGCGACATCGTCACTGGCCAGCGCTTCGCTCAGGGTGGTCAATTTCGAATTGCCGGAAATCGACAACACGGTGTACTTGGCAGTGGCCAGCAACGCGCGACTCATGGTCAGGCGTTGGTGAGGCACGGTAGGCGCCAGCATCGGCCAGCAACGGCGCGTGCCGTCCACTTTCAATGCTTCGGTCAGGTTCGGGCTGTTGGGGAACAGCGACGCGGTGTGACCGTCATCACCCATGCCCAGCACCAGCACATCAATCCCAGGCAGCTCTGCCAACTGGCGATCAGCCTGCTCGGCGGCGGCCTCCAGGTTAGCCGCGACACTGTACAGGCTCAGAAACTTGGCCTGGGCCGCCGGGCCTTGCAGCAAATATTTCTTCAACAGGCCGGCGTTGCTGTCGGCATGTTCCACCGGCACCCAGCGCTCGTCGGCCAGGGTAATAACCACCTTGGACCAGTCGAGGCCTTGCTTGGCCAGGTTCTGGAAAAACGCCACCGGGCTGCGGCCACCGGAAACCACCAGGGTCGCCTCGCCACGGGCACTGATGGCCGCGCGCAGTTGTTCGGCCACATCATTGGCCAAGCCCTCGGCAAGCAGCACCGGGCTGCGGTACTCATGGGCGCTAACGCCCTGAGGCAGTTTCAATTCAGATATCGCCATACCACGACCTCCCATCCCGCGTAATCAGTGCAATGGAGCTCATCGGCCCCCAGGAACCCGCCGCATACGGCTTGGGCGCGTCACCGGACTTTTTCCAGCCGGCGATCAACTGGTCACACCACTTCCACGCAGCTTCGATTTCATCTTTACGGACAAACAGGTTCTGATTGCCGCGCATCACTTCCAGCAACAACCGCTCGTAGGCATCGGGAATCCGCGCGCTGCGATAGGTGTCGGAAAAATTCAGTTGCAACGGCCCGCTGCGCAGTTGCATGCCCTTGTCCAGGCCCTGCTCTTTAGTCATCACGCGTAAGGAGATCCCTTCGTCCGGTTGCAGGCGGATGATCAACTTGTTGCTGATCTGCAGGCGCTGCTCGGGGGCGAAGATGTAGTGGGACGGTTCCTTGAAGTGGATAACGATCTGCGACAGCTTCTGCGGCATGCGCTTGCCGGTACGCAAGTAGAACGGCACCCCGGCCCAACGCCAGTTACGAATATCGGCACGCAGGGCGACGAAGGTTTCGGTGTCGCTCTGGGTGTTTGAATTCTCTTCTTCCAGATAACCCGGCACCGGCTTGCCGGCGCTGTAGCCGGCGATGTACTGGCCACGCACCACCTGGGTGGTCAGACCATCTGGGCTGATAGGCGCCAGAGCCTTGAGCACTTTGACTTTCTCGTCACGGATGCTGTCGGCGGACAGGTCAGCCGGCGGGTCCATGGCAATCAGGCAGAGCAGTTGCAGCAGGTGGTTCTGGATCATGTCCCGCAGTTGCCCGGCCTTGTCGAAATAACCCCAGCGACCTTCGATACCGACCTTCTCGGCCACGGTGATCTCCACGTGGGAGATGTAGTTCTGGTTCCACTGGGTTTCGAACAGGCTGTTGGCAAAGCGCAGGGCAATGAGGTTTTGGACGGTCTCTTTGCCCAGGTAGTGGTCGATACGGTAGGTGCGATTTTCCGGAAAAAACTGCGCGACGGCGTCGTTGACCTTGCGGGACGAATCCAGGTCCGAGCCGATGGGTTTTTCCATCACCACGCGAGTGTTTTCCGAAAGGCCAACCTTGGACAGGTTTTCGCAGATCGCGCCGTACACCGCCGCCGGGGTAGCAAAGTAGGCAATCAGACGCTGCTCGTGACCGGCTTTTTCGGCCAGGGCGACGTAGTCGTCAACCTTCATGAAGTCGACGTGCAGGTAAGTCAGGCGTGCCAGGAAGCGTTGAACGATACTTTCGTCCAGTTCCTGACCCACATATTTACGTAATTCTTTCTCGATGTAGGCCAGGTGCTGTTGCTCGGAACCGGCTTCACGGGCCAAGGCCAGGATGCGAGTATCGTCGTGCAGGAGCCCGGCGCCATCAAGTTGATAGAGGGCAGGAAACAACTTGCGCAGCGCCAGATCACCCAAAGCGCCAAACAGGGCAAAGGTGCAGGGTTCTACGGTTATCGAAGGCATGATGTTTGTTCTTTTATCAAGTTAAGCTACAAATACCTTTTTTTAAGGCATCACTCAAGGAAAAATGTAGTAATAACCACAACATTTTCCCGAATTACTGATTGTAAGTGGTGGTGTTCAACTACCCTCAGTAGGATAGGCCACCGCAAAGGGCCGCTCGTCGATTGGTTGACGACTCTTATTTGCATCGTCGCCCTAAGGAAACACTGAATGGACCGCGTGCGAAATCTCCTGGAACAGATCCAGAAACGCCTCGAAGAATTGAACAAGGCTGAACGTAAAGTCGCCGAGGTCATCCTGCTCAACCCACAGCAGGCGACCCGCTTCTCTATCGCCGCCCTCGCCCAGGCTGCTTCGGTCAGCGAACCGACGGTCAACCGCTTTTGCCGCTCGTTCGGCGTCAGTGGTTACCCTGAACTTAAATTGCAGCTGGCACAAAGTTTGGCCAGTGGCGCCGCGTATGTCAGCCGCGCCGTGGAGCCCGATGATAACCCCGAGGCCTACACCCAGAAGATCTTTGGCAGCGCCATCGCGTCCCTGGACAGCGCCTGCCAGGCCCTGGACCCGAACCTGATAAGCAAAGCCGTGGACCTGCTGATCCAGGCCCGGCAGATTCACTTCTTCGGCCTCGGTGCTTCAGCGCCCGTGGCCATGGATGCCCTGCACAAGTTTTTCCGCTTCAACCTGGCGGTGACGGCCCATGCCGATGTGCTGATGCAACGGATGCTCGCCTCGGTGGCCCACACCGGGGAGTTGTTCGTGATCATTTCCTACACCGGCCGCACCCGCGAACTGGTGGAAGTGGCACGCATTGCACGGGAAAACGGCGCTTCGGTGCTGGGCCTGACTGCCGAAAACTCACCACTGGCCAAGGCCAGCACCCTGAGCCTGAACATTCCGCTGCCGGAAGACACCGACATCTATATGCCGATGACTTCGCGGATCATCCAATTGACGGTGCTGGATGTGCTGGCCACCGGCATGACCTTGCGCCGCGGCGTGGATTTCCAGCCGCATTTGCGCAAGATCAAAGAGAGTTTGAATGCCAGCCGGTATCCGGTTGGGGATGAGTTCAACTAGGCCAAATCTTTATCGACAGTACGGGCCGTCATCGCGGGCAAGCCCGCGATGACGGCATCAGCAACACTGCAGATTCTGGACTAGACCCCCGCCCGCGCCTGCAAACTCAAATGCGCCCTCTCCCCCGGCGCCAGGCTGGCACCGGCCATCGCCGACTCAACGCAGACAAACCCCGCCGCCTCGTTAAAACTCACCCCCAACAACGGACGACTGCCCGGATGCCACACCACCGTGTCGGCGCTGTCGCCGGTATCGATGCACAGTTCCCGCTGCCAGGCATGGTCCTTGAGGTGCAATTCGCCGTCATGTTGGAACACCCGCTGGCAGCCGCCATCGACCCGCAGCTCACCTTCCTGCTGGCACGTCTGGCGGTTTAGTTGATCATAACCCTGCGCGCCTTCGAGCCCAGACAGCGCTACCTCACCGACGTTGCCAATCCGCCAATAGGCGTGCAAAGCATGGCTCAGTTGGCAGGGCAGTTCATCCTGATGCTCGGTACCCAAGCGTAATTCCAGGCTCTCCCCAAGGTGCGCATGCAGGTCGACCTGCCAATCGCACAACTGCAATTGCCAGTGCAAACGCACGCCATCGTCGTCGGTGCTGCTGTCCAGTAGTTTCCAGTCGATCAATCGTGCCCAGCCATGGGACGGCCAAGCGTTTTCGCTGGGGTGACGGCCATACCACGGCCAACACACCGGCACGCCACCACGGATCGCGCCCACTTGCGGCCACTTGGCCGCGCACCACAGCCAGGGTTTCTGGCCCTTGGGCTGAAAGTGCAGCAATTGTGCGCCCTGGCGACTGAACACCGCTTGGCACAGCGGGTGGTCGATCACCAGCACCTCGCGCATCTGAAAGCGCTCCCACGCAAACACCGGACGTTCGCGCAGGCATGTGAAAAAGCGTTGCAGCGGATGCTCATGCATGTGCCACGGTCCTGAAAATCATCACAACGCGTCCCAAAAAAAACGGATAGCCAAAGCTATCCGCAAAATGCGCACAGAGAGGAGGAGCTTATCGCAACAGCGTTAGAACACCGACTGAATTTTCAGGCCGGCGACCAAGGCGTTGTCGACTTTATCCACGCCACCTGGGTGCACAACGTATTGCAGGTTAGGACGCACGGTCAGCCAATTGGTGACGTGAAAACCGTAGTTGATTTCAGCGTTGTATTCAGTGCTGAGAATCGGCCGGTAGCCCATGTTGTCGTAGTCATCGATACCGTTGACAGCGTTAGCCAACTTGGCGTTCTTCGCAACATCGTCGTTCACGTGGATACGCGCAATACCAATACCCATATCATCCTTCGGACGGGAATCGAACGCGCCTTTGTACACCAGCATCACCGACTGGTAGTTGTCGACAGTGTTGGTGTCCTTGTCATGGAACGTAGCGTTGGCGGCGATGTTCAGGCCGCGCGACGCGTCACCGTTGTGGGTGGTGAGTTGCTGTTGGGCCACGAACCAGTAGCCGTGCTTGCTGCTGTGGGTCGCGTAATCCTTGTTGTTCGGGCTTTGCGGAGCACCGTTGGCGCCTTCATAGACGTCATTGGCCTCGGCGGTGCTCTTGTAGTAACCGACACGGTATTCGCCCGGCAGGTTGTTAACCTTCGGCGACCACACCAGTTCGACCGGGATGATGGTGCCTTTGGTGCCGCTGCCGCTGAGCTTGAAGCCGTTGCCGCTTTCCAGTTGCGATGGGTTCTGGTTGTACGCACCGATTTGCGCGTAGAACTCAGGCGTGAGGTGGTACTTCACGCGGATCGCCGCCTGGCTGACCGGCCAGTTGTACCAGATGCTGCCGACCCAGTTACCCACCTGGGAACCGCAGAACGCCAGGTTCTGGAATTCGCACGGGAAGGTATTGAAGTCTTCGCCTTCGCCGAAGTAACCGGCCTTGACGTCCAGTTTACCGTCGAGGAACTGGTGTTGGACCCACAACTGGGTCAGACGGGTCATCTGCCCACGACCCCAGACTTCCTGGGAAGAACTGAAGGTGCCGGCACGCGGGTCGCCGATACGGTCGTTGGAGATGTTGCGACCGTTACGGTGAGTGACCTGGATCTTGGCCTGGGTGTTATCCCAGCCGACCAGTTTTTCCAGGTCCAACGCCACGCCCAGGCCGTACTGGTCGGAGTAACGTGCAGTCTTGTCGTCGTTGTAGCCGCCCTTGAGGTTGGCACCTACTTCACCGACGTAGTCCATCTTGATGTCGATACCTTGCTCGATCAGCTTGGTCCGCTCACCACCCCAATCGCCCGTCATCCACTTGGAATCAGCGCTAAACGCATCGTCCGCCATCGCATTAGCAGACAAGACCAGTGCTGCCACACCCGACAATTGGCAGATCAGCCGGGCATTGATGTGTTTCTTTTTCATCCGTACATCCTCGTCTTTATTGTTATTAAACTGTTTTTATCTAACGCGGTTTACATTTTTTATCTAAAACAATGAGTTATCTGTCCTTGCGGTGCTCTTAACGTCCCTTGAACTGGGCGACGTTGTCGGCACGATCCTGTGCGGGCAACGACGCGACAGTACCCAGGCGCTCGCCAGTCTTGGCGTCGAACAGCAACACCTTGGCCGGGTCGAACTGCAGGGTCAGGGTCTCGCCCACCTGTGGCGCCACATCGGGCGCCAGGCGGCAGCAGACCTTGCTGTCATTGAGCGTGACAAAGACCAGCGTGTCCGGACCGGTCGGCTCGGTCACTTGTACCTCGGCACGAATGGTCGGCATGCCCGCCGACTCGCCGGACGCCAGCACGATCTGCTCCGGACGAAGGCCCAGAATGACCTCACGGTCTTCAAGGCCGGCGTCGCTCATGCTCATCGGCAATTCACAACGCGCCTGGCCGCTGTCCAGCAGCGCCATCAGGCGGCCATCCTTGCGTTGCAAACGCAGTGGAATGAAGTTCATCGGCGGCGAACCGATAAAGCTGGCGACGAACAGGTTGGCCGGATCGTTGTAGATCTGTTTCGGCGTGCCGAACTGCTGAATGATGCCGTCCTTCATCACCGCCACTTTGTCGCCCAGGGTCATCGCCTCGATCTGATCGTGGGTGACGTAGACGGTGGTAGTTTTCAGACGCTGGTGCATCAGTTTCATTTCGGTGCGCATCTCGACCCGCAGCTTGGCGTCGAGGTTGGACAGCGGTTCGTCGAACAGGTAGATCTTCGGCCGACGGGCCAGCGCGCGGCCCATGGCCACACGCTGTTGCTGACCACCGGACAACTGGCCCGGCTTGCGATTGAGCAAGTGCTCGATCTGCAGCAGCTTGGCGACCCGCGCGACTTCCTCGTCGATGGCCAACTGCGGCATCTTGCGAATTTTCAGACCGAATTCGATGTTCTCGCGCACGCTCATGGTCGGGTACAGCGCGTAGGACTGGAACACCATGGCGATGTCGCGATCCTTGGGGCTCATGCCGCTGACGTCCTGGTCGCCAATCATGATCGCGCCGCCGGTAATATTTTCCAGGCCGGCGATGCAGTTCATCAGCGTCGACTTGCCGCAACCCGAAGGTCCAACAAGAATCAGGAACTCACCTTCCTTGATCGACAGTTCGATGTTCTTCAGGGTGTCGGGCAGGCCGGCGCCGTAAGTCTTGTTTACATTGCGAAGTTCGAGCGTTGCCATGATTACCCCTTGACTGCGCCGGCCGTCAGCCCGCGCACGAAATACTTGCCTGCGATCACATAGACCAACAGGGTCGGCAGCCCGGCGATCATCGCCGCTGCCATATCAACGTTGTATTCCTTGGCCCCAGTACTGGTGTTGACCAGGTTATTGAGCGCCACCGTGATGGGCTGCGAGTCGCCACTGGAGAACACCACGCCGAAGAGAAAGTCGTTCCAGATCTGAGTGAACTGCCAGATCAGGCAGACCATGATGATCGGAGTCGACATCGGCAAAATGATCAGGCGAAAGATCGTGAAAAATCCTGCGCCATCCAAACGTGCCGCCTTCACCAGTACATCGGGAATGCTGACGTAGTAGTTACGGAAGAACAGCGTGGTGAACGCCAGGCCGTAAACCACGTGTACGAACACCAGGCCAGCGGTGGTGTTGGCCAGGCCCATTTTGCCCAGGGTGAACGAGGCCGGCAGCAGTACGGTCTGGAACGGCAGGAAGCAACCGAACAGCAACAGGCCGAAGAACAACTGCGAACCACGAAAACGCCACATCGACAGCACATAGCCGTTCAGCGCACCGATGGCGGTGGAGATCAGCACCGCCGGGACGGTGATCTTGATCGAGTTCCAGAAGTAGCCGTCAACTGTGGCCCAGGCCTTGACCCAGCCGATGCCGCTGACCACCGTCGGCCAGCTCAGCAGGTTGCCGGTACTGATGTCTTCCGGCGTCTTGAAGCTGGTCAACAGCATGACCACCAGCGGCACCAGATACAGCAGCACGGCGAGGATCAGCACCGCGTAGATCGCGATGCGACTCAGGCTGATGGAGGATTTGTGGGCGAGACTAGTCATTGCGCTTGGTCCTCAGCTCGGAGTACAGGTAAGGCACGATGATTGCGAGAATCGCACCGAGCATCAGAATCGCACTGGCCGAACCCATGCCCATCTGACCGCGACTGAAGGTGAAGGAATACATGAACATGGCGGGCAGGTCGGACGAGTAGCCCGGACCACCGGCAGTCATCGCCGCCACCAGGTCGAAACTCTTGATGGCGATGTGCGCCAGAATCATCACTGCGCTGAAGAACACCGGACGCAGGCTGGGCAGCACCACTTTCCAGTAGATGTGCGGCATGCTCGCGCCATCGATCTGGGCGGCACGAATGATCGATTGATCGACACCGCGCAGGCCAGCCAGGAACATCGCCATGATAAAGCCCGAGGCTTGCCACACTGCGGCAATCACCAGGCAATACACCACACGATCAGGGTCGATCAGCCAGTCCAGGCGAAAGCCTTCCCAGCCCCAGTCACGCAACAGTTTGTCCAGGCCCATGCCTGGGTTGAGTAGCCATTTCCAGGCGGTACCGGTGACGATCATCGAGAGCGCCATCGGGTACAGGTAAATGGTGCGGATAAAACCTTCGCGGCGGATGCGCTGGTCGAGGAACACCGCCAGCAGCACGCCGATTACCAGGGTGATGCCGATGAACATCCCTCCGAAAACCGCGAGGTTCTTGCTCGCCACCCACCAGCGGTCGTTGTCGAACAACCGTGCGTATTGCGCCAGGCCTACCCATTTGTAGGACGGCAGGAAAGTCGAGTTAGTGAACGACAGAAGGAACGTCCACAGGATATAGCCATAAAAGCCCACCAGAACGATGAACATGCTGGGCGCCAGCACCAGTTTGGGTAGCCAGCGCTGCAGTGCATCGAACGGCGAGGCTTTGCTGAACACAGCAACAGAACTCATGGGGAAAATCCGCGCAAGGGGAAAATTACAAAGGCATTCCTTGTGGGAGCGGCGGTGCGCCGCTCCCATAGGGGTTTACTTGGCAGACTTGATCGCTGAGCCCAGTTGCTTGGCGGTTTGCGCAGGGTCGGCCTTCGGGTCGTTGATGAAGTTGGTCACCACGTCAAAGAACGCGCCCTGTACGGCCAGCGTGGTCGCCATGTTGTGCGCCATGCTTGGTTGCAGGCCGCCAGACTTGGCATCCACCAGGAAATCCTTGGCCGCAGTCTGGGCGCAGGAGTCAAAACCGTACTTGCCCATGTCGCTCAGCATGTCGTTACGAACCGGGATCGAGCCCTTGTTGATGCTGAAGACTTTCTGGAAGTTCTCACCCAGGACGACCTTGGCGATGTCCTGCTGACCCGCCGCAGTGCCCTTGTCTTTCTGCTTGAACACCGCCAGGGAGTCGATGTTGTAGGTGAAGGCTTTTTCGGTGCCAGGGAAGGCTACGCATTCGTAGTCCTTGCCGGCGACTTTCTTGGCCGCTGTCCACTCGCTCTTGGCCCAGTCACCCATGATCTGCATACCGGCCTTGCCGTTGATGACCTTGGCCGCTTCCAGGTTCCAGTCCTGGCCCTTGCCATCGGCGTCCATGTAGGTCGCGACTTTCTTCAGTTCTGTCAGCGCCTTGACCATTTCAGGACCGGTCAGGGTGGCGTTATCCAGATCGACCAGGGCTTTCTTGTAGCCGTCTACACCCATGACCGAAAGCACTACGGCTTCGAAAACGGTGCTGTCCTGCCAAGGCTGGCCGCCGTGAGCGAGCGCGATGAAACCCGCCGCCTTGAGCTTGTCGCCGGCTGCGTAGAATTCCTGGAGGGTGGTAGGATTTTTTTCGATACCGGCTTTTTTGAAGACTTCAGGGTTGATCCACAGCCAGTTGACGCGGTGAATGTTCACCGGCACGGCGACGTATTCACCTTCGTACTTCACGGTATCGGAGACTTTCTTGTCGAGCAGGCTGTCCCACTTCTCTTCCTTGGCAACGTCCTTCAGGACGTCGGTGTCGAGCAGCCCGGTAGACGCCCATTCCTGGATGTCCGGGCCTTTGATCTGGGCAACACCTGGCGGGTTGCCAGCGACCGCACGGCTTTTCAGCACGGTCATGGCTGTGGCACCACCGCCACCTGCGACGGCGCCGTCTTTCCAGGTGAAGCCGTCTTTCTCGACTTGGGCCTTCAGGACATCTACCGCCGCTTTCTCACCGCCGGAGGTCCACCAATGCACAACTTCAACCGTCCCTTTCGAGTCGGCGGCAAGAGCAGTGAGGGGAAACAACGAGGCAATGGAAATAGCGACGGCGAGGCGATTAATCGCGTTCATCTGAGTACCTTTTCTTGTTGTTATGCATGCAAGTCTGGTGCTTGCGCTGCATGGGATTCTAAACAGGGATTTTTGACTTGCAGGTAACAAAGGGACGCTCGAATGTCACCAGCTGGTTACATGGGCGCCCGTGCCCAGAGCGCTGGCCATGCTCGGGGATAAGGGGAGGCCGGGCAGCAGCACCGCTTGCCAGGCATGGTACAGGTCCGGCTTGCCGCCCCAGATCTTGCTGCTCGGCAGGTTTTTCGGGTTCAGTTCATGGTGCCAACTGCCATGGATGCGGTCGATAAAGCGGGTTTCACAGAACTCCCAGAACCGCCGATACCAGGCTTCGTAATGCAGCTCGCCGGTGCGTTTGAGCAAGACCTGTGCGGCGGCGCTGGCTTCGGCGTGGGTCCAGTGCAAACGCTCGCGCACCACCGGGCGTTGCTCCCAGTCGAGGGTGTAGACGATGCCGGGCGCGCCATCCACGGCCCAGCCGTATTCGCAGGCGCTGGCGAACAAACCCTTGGCGTCGGCCAGCAGCCAGTCGGGTGTAACCAGCCCGGCTTGCTCGCGCGCCGCTTCCAGATGCAGTACCAGCCGCGCCCACTCAAAGCCATGGCCAGGGGTGATGCCGTAGGGACGAAAGCCGTCAGCCGGGTTGTCTTCGTTGTAACCGCGCAACGGTTGCCAGTGGCGGTCGAAGTGTTCGATCACCATGAATTGATTGGTGCCAGCGTGGTTGTGGATAACACGCTCGACGATGCGCAGCGCCCGATCCAGCCAACGCTTGTCACCCGTGACATCGGCCAGGGCAAGGAAGGCCTCGGTGGCGTGCATGTTGCTGTTGGCACCGCGATAGGCTTCTACGCCGCTCCAGTCCTGCGAGAAGGATTCGAGCATCGCGCCCTCCTCCTCGCTCCAGAAATACTGGTCGATGATATGGATGGCGTCGTTGAGCAAGGTTTGCGCACCGGGTGCGCCGGCTACCACGGCAGAGCTGGCCGCCAGGGCGACAAAGGCATGCAGGTAGGCAGCCTTGCCGGTGTTGCCGTCGCAGGCGCCTGGGGTCGCGAACCAGCCGCCATATTCAGCATCCCGCAGCGGGCCGCTGAGGCTTGCGACGCCGTGTTCCACCAGATCGGCGTAACCCGGCAGCCCCATGGCATGGGCCATGGCGAAGCTGTGGGTCATGCGGGCGGTGTTCATGGTTTCCGCGCGGGCATTGGTGGGCAGGCGACCTTGGTCGTCGAGGTTGCCGAAACCGTCAGGGAGTTTGGAGGCCTTGGCGAACGACAGCAGGCGCTGGCCTTCGGCGGAGAGCCAGGCGTGATGGGCGGGTGCGTTCAGCCAACTGCTGGAAGGCAGCGGTTGCATGGTCATGATTGGCCCTTTTTGTTTTTGTGGGATGACAGGAGTCTAAACAAAGGGTGGGCGGGGGCAAGTAACGAAGGGGGCTGGAAATGTCACTGGCTGGTGACATGAATCGAACAGATCACTTGTGATGAGGGCTTGTTGTGGCAGGCCCCCTCGCCACAACAAGCCCACTCATTCAGGAGGTCATTGCCCGAGCGGCGTGACCTTGGCTGGCGCGTTGAGTTGCTGTTGCAGGTTCTGCACCTGGCTCTGCAAGGTGGTGATATTGCGGGTGGTCTGGATGCGGAACACATCGAATTCTTTGTTGGTAGGACCCTCGGAAGCAGCCGGACGGTTGTCCTGCTCGCTCTTGAGTACCAGTAGATCCTGCTCCAGACGGGCGATGGCTACCGTTGGATTGCCCTGTTTCTTCAAGGACGCTACATCGGTGCTCAGTTCCTTGACCTCGGCATTCACCTTGCCCGCTTCAACTTGAGCGGCTTTAAGCGTCGCCAGTTCAGCCGCCAGGGCTTTGGCCTGGGCTTGCAATTGCACATTGGCAGTCGCCAGCTCAGTGGTGCTGGCAGTCATCTGCGCCAGGCGCTTGTCCAGGTCGGTAGCCTGGCCGGCCACGCCTTGTTGCTGCTTGCCCTGCTCCAGCAATTGGCTTTCAAGCTGCTTGATCTGCATCTTCAGCGCTTCGCTGCCGTTATTGACGCTGGCCTCACTGGCCACCACCTTGCCGGAAATGTCCTGCAGGCGCCCTGCCGCCTCTTCGCTAATGCGCGCGAAGCTTTCCTGGGTCGCCACCAACTGCTGCCCCATCAGGGAAATCTGCTGGAAGCTCCACCAGGCAAGACCGGCGAAGGCGAACAACAGCGCACCAACCAATGCCCACAGCGGGCCGGTGCTCGCACTCTTGACCTTGACCACCGGTGCGGTTCGGGAGCGTACGGAAGTGGCCGGGGTCGGCACAAAATCATCGTCGTCCGCACTGTCGGCGCGAAGGCTCGGCACGTTGTCGAAGTCGTCGTTAGCATCGTTACGCATGAATCAACCTTAAACCCTTGAGGTAGCCACATGGAAAGCCCAGCGGCGGGAGTATAAACCCCTTGCACGTCGCGTTGATCGGCCATGAACCCGAAATTCGGCTCCCGGTGTATTGCCGGTTATTTGAAGGCCGCATCCTGAGCCTTCCACCAACTGCAAAACTCATCGAGAGCGGTCCACAGGCTGACCTTGGGCTGGTAGTCGAGGTAATGCTGGGCGCGGCTGATGTCGAGGGTGAAATCCTTGTTCATCACCTGCATCCCCAACCGTGACAGGGCAGGCTCCGGGCGCCCCGGCCACATCGCGCAAAACGCCTCGTTGAGCGCCGCAACGCTGTAGGACAAACCGTAGGAACGGTAACGGGTGACCTGAGGCAGTTCCATTTGCCGCATCACGTAGTTGACCACATCCCACACCGGCACCGGCGCGCCGTTACTGATGTTGTAAGCCTTGCCCAACGCAGAGCCCGTGGCGAGCAAACTGCTGAGCAGCGCTTCGTTGAGGTTGTGCACACTAGTGAAGTCGACCTTGTTCAAGCCATCACCGACGATCGCCAGACGATTTTTGCGCTGCATTTTCAACAGGCGCGGGAAGATGCTCATATCGCCGGCGCCCGTGACAAAGCGCGGGCGCAGGGCCAGCACTTCGAGGCCGAACTCCTGGGCGCCGAATACCTTTTGCTCAGCCAGGTACTTGGTGGCTGCATAAGGATGCTTGAAGCGTTTGGGCACTTGTTCTTCGGTCAGCCCCAGGTGATCGCGGCCATCAAAATAGATCGACGGCGACGACAAATGCACCAAGCGCCCGACCCGCTGCTTGAGGCAGGCTTCAACAACGTTTTCGGTGACCAGCACGTTGCCCTGGTGAAAGTCCTGGTAACGCCCCCAAAGCCCTACGGCGCCAGCGCAATGGACCACAGCTTCGACATCGTGGCACAGGTCGCGCACCAGGTCCGGATCATTCAAGTCACCCTGGATAAACTCGGCGCCGCGCCTTACCAAGTGCTCGACACCTTCGGCCCGGCGCCCGTTGACCCGCACGTCCAGGCCCTGCTCCAGGGCGAAACGCGCAAAGCGCCCGCCGATGAAGCCGCTTGCGCCGGTGACCAGAATTTTCATGTATTACTCCGCATTCTTTGGTTTTTCCTACCTGTTGCCTTGACGCTGACTGTCACTCCAAGGGCACCAGCAATTGGCCGCCGGCCCGGGCCAGATGCTCGGTCAACAAACCGAGCAATTGCCCGCCACTGCGCCAATGATGCCAGTACAGCGGCACATCAATGGGCTTATCTGGCAATAACTCCACCAGGAGACCGCGCTCAAGCTGGTCGCGCACCTGCAACTCGGGCACCAGGCCCCACCCTAAACCGGCTTCCGTCAGGCGGATAAAACCTTCGGAAGACGGGCACAAGTGATGCTCAAAACCACCGTCGACGCCCAAGGACGCCAGGTAGCGATGCTGCAGGAAATCGTCAGGGCCGAACACCAATGCGGGGGTACGCGCCAGTTGATCGGCACGCACGCCATCGGGAAAGTGCCGGGCGATAAATGCTGGGCTGGCCAGCGCCCGGTAACGCATCGCCCCCAGCAACAAACTGCGGGCACCGGCGACCGGCCGTTCACTGGCGCAAACACAGGCCGCCACTTCACCGGCACGCATGCGTTTGAGGCCAACGGTCTGGTCTTCCACCACAAGGTCCAGCAGCAGGTGCTGTTCGGCGCAGAAATCACCCACCGCTTGCGCCCACCAGGTCGCCAGGCTGTCGGCGTTCAAGGCGATGCGCAGGCGTTCGGGCATGCCCTCTTCGTCCAGCGCCGGGACCTGGCTTTGCAGGTCGCGCTCCAACAGCCGTACTTGCTGCACGTGGTTGAGCAACCTCCGGCCGATTTCCGTAGGCACAGGCGGTGTGGCTCGCACCAGCACAGGCTGGCCGATTCGCGCTTCCAACAGTTTGATGCGCTGGGAGATCGCCGATTGCGAGATGCCCAGCACTTGGGCACCGCGCTCAAAACCGGCTTGTTCCACCACCGCCGCCAGGGCGGAAAGCAATTTATAGTCGAACATCAGTTTCCCTAATGAGCGATCAGCAATATTGGTTTTTCTTATACAGCTTTGGGCCGGAGAATAGCCAGCATCGCTTCTTATCTTCAAGGATTATCCACATGGCTGGCGAAACCGCCCTGGCAACCCTGTTGCGTAGCATGAGCCCGCACCTCAATGACGGTGACTACGTGTTCTGCACCCTGGCCGACAACCGTATCCCGGAAGGTTGCGAGGTGATCGGCAGCTTCCGCGAGCAGGAAGGATTGACGGTAATCGTCGAGCGCCAGCAGGCCGAGCAGGCCGGGTTGCCGTTCGAATATGTGGCAGCGTGGATCACCTTGAATGTGCATTCGGCCCTGGAAGCCGTTGGCCTGACCGCGGCATTCGCCAGCGCCTTGGGCAAGGCTGGCATCAGTTGCAACGTGATCGCCGGTTACTACCACGATCACTTGTTTGTCGGCCGCGACGACGCTGAACAGGCAATGACGGTGTTGCGGCAATTGGCGGCGGACGCGGAGTAAACCTTATGTGGCAAAGCTATGTGAACGGACTGCTGGTGGCCCTGGGGTTGATTATGGCCATCGGTACACAAAACGCCTTTGTCCTGGCGCAAAGCCTGCGCCGTGAGCATCACCTGCCGGTGGCGGCACTGTGTGTGGTCTGCGATGCGCTACTGGTGGCCGCCGGGGTGTTTGGGCTGGCGACGGTACTGGCGAGTAATCCATTGCTGCTGGCGATTGCGCGCTGGGGTGGCGCGGCGTTCCTGCTGTGGTACGGCGCCCTCGCCTTGCGTCGGGCCTGTTCGCGGCAGAGCATGGGCCAAGGGGCAAACCAAAAGGTTCGCTCGTTGCGTGCGGTGATGCTCAGCGCTTTGGCCGTGACGCTGCTCAATCCTCACGTGTATCTCGACACCGTATTGTTGATTGGGTCGTTGGGCGCCCAGCAAACCGAACCCGGTGCCTATGTAGCAGGCGCCGCCAGTGCGTCATTCCTGTGGTTTTCCGCCCTGGCCCTGGGTGCGGCGTGGCTGGCACCCTGGCTGGCGCGCCCTGCGACGTGGCGCCTGCTGGACCTGTTGGTGGCGGTAATGATGTTCAGCGTCGCCTATCAATTAATAAGCGCCGTCTGATCTTAATTGAAGAGCATCCAAAAGACTTTGGAACCTCTATCCCACACAGTTGTTGCGTGGTTATGCCGCACCCCCGGTGCTATGATCCTGTCCCTGCGCCGCAAAGAGTACAAACTCCCCGGCGCTTGTTTGGCCGCCCGTGATCGGCCTTGCGCTCACCGCAACTGACCTGATTAGGAGAATCATCATGGCTTTCGAATTGCCGCCGCTGCCCTACGCACACGATGCCCTGCAGCCGCACATCTCCAAGGAAACCTTGGAATTTCACCACGACAAGCACCACAACACCTATGTCGTGAACCTGAACAACCTGGTGCCTGGCACCGAGTTCGAAGGCAAGACCCTGGAAGAGATCGTCAAATCCTCTTCGGGCGGCATCTTCAACAACGCAGCTCAGGTCTGGAACCACACCTTCTACTGGAACTGCCTGGCGCCAAACGCTGGCGGTCAACCTACCGGCCCGCTGGCTGAAGCCATCAACGCTGCGTTCGGTTCGTTCGACAAGTTCAAGGAAGAATTCACCAAGACGTCCGTCGGCACCTTCGGTTCCGGTTGGGGTTGGCTGGTGAAAAAAGCTGACGGTTCCCTGGCCCTGGCCAGCACCATCGGCGCCGGCAACCCGCTGACCAGCGGCGATACCCCGCTGCTGACCTGCGACGTCTGGGAACACGCTTACTACATCGACTACCGCAACGTGCGTCCAAAGTATGTGGAAGCGTTCTGGAACCTGGTCAACTGGAAGTTCGTCGCTGAGCAGTTCGAAGGCAAGACCTTCACTGCTTAAGCAACCCTTGCAGTAGAAAGAGCCCGGCAATTGCCGGGCTTTTTTATGCGTTTTATGCGGTCAATGTGGAACCCAATGAGTAGCTGCTGCCACCTAGTCGATGAGGAATAACCCTCTCATCCCTGTCGGAGATTTCACGATGTCTATGTCAGTATTAGCAGCACTCCCCGTGATTGGCGAGTTGGCCAAAGCGGCTGCCGATATAACCAAGTCGATCGCGCCCCTGATCCAACCCTTCGCCGATGTGGTAGCGAAAACATTGGGCGACACACTGAAAAACACAACCGCGGAGCAAAACAAGTCCGTAAATTTCGACGCCACGATAAAAGCTCAGAACAAGACCATCACGTTCAGCTGAGGTTCGAACCTCTAAAGCCACCGTTCCAAACCTGCCCATAAGTTACCCGTCTCCAGCCCCGCTACCGCGCAGGCGGATGTAAATCCGCCGCGCACCATCGCCCAGAAACGAGCCCGCGCGGTGTCAAACATGCAACTGCTTCAATGTCCCTTTGACTGCCACCACGGGATTGCCAATACTCATGGCATATTGAGGCTACCCGCATGGAACAAGGAATGACCCTTTGAAGCTGGAACTCAAAAACAGCTTGTCGGTGAAGTTGCTACGGGTTGTGCTGCTTTCGGCATTGATAGTGGGCGTGGCGCTGAGCGTGGCGCAGATTGTCTTCGACGCCTACAAGACGCGCCAGGCCGTGGCCGGCGATGCCCAGCGCATCCTCGACATGTTTCGCGACCCCTCGACCCAGGCCGTCTATAGCCTGGATCGCGAAATGGGCATGCAGGTCATCGAAGGCCTGTTTCAGGATGACGCTGTACGCATGGCCTCCATTGGCCACCCCAACGAAGCCATGCTCGCGAAAAAAAGCCGCGATTTGCAGCAATCCCCCAGCCGCTGGCTCACTGACCTGATTCTCGGCCAGGAGCGCACCTTCACCACACCGCTGGTGGGGCGCGGGCCCTACAGCGAGTATTACGGCGACCTGAGCATCACCCTCGACACCGCCACCTACGGCAAAGGCTTTATTGTCAATTCGGTGATCATCTTTATCTCCGGGGTGCTGCGAGCCCTGGCCATGGGCCTGGTGCTGTACCTGGTCTATCACTGGCTACTGACCAAGCCGCTGTCGCGGATCATCGAGCACCTGAGCTCGATCAACCCCGACCGCCCCAGCGAGCACAAGATCCCACAGCTCAAGGGCCACGAAAAGAACGAGCTGGGCCTGTGGATCAACACCGCCAACCAGTTGCTCGAGTCCATCGAACGCAACACCCATCTGCGCCACGAGGCGGAAAACAGTCTGCTGCGCATGGCCCAGTACGACTTCCTCACCGGCCTGCCCAATCGCCAGAAACTGCAGGAGCAACTGGACAAGATCCTGATCGACTCCGGACGCCGGCAACGGCGAGTGGCAGTGCTGTGCGTCGGGTTGGATGACTTCAAAAGCGTCAACGAGCAGTTCACCTACCAAGTCGGCGACCAATTGTTGCTGGCCCTGGCCGACCGTCTGCGCGCCCACAGCGGCCGCCTCGGCGCCCTCGCCCGCTTGGGGGGCGACCAGTTCGCCCTGGTCCAGGCCGATATCGAGCAACCCTATGAAGCCGCCGAACTGGCGCAAAGCATCCTCGATGACCTGGAAGCCGAGTTTGCCCTCGATCACGAGCAAATCCGTCTGAGGGCCACCATCGGCATCACCCTGTTCCCGGAAGACGGCGACAGCACCGAGAAGCTTCTGCAAAAAGCCGAACAGACCATGACGTTGGCCAAAAGCCGCTCACGCAATCGCTATCAGTTCTACATCGCCAGCGTCGACAGCGAAATGCGCCGCCGCCGCGAACTGGAGAAAGACCTGCGCGAGGCCTTGGGCCGCAATCAGTTTTACTTGGTGTATCAGCCGCAAATCAGCTACCTCAATCACCGCGTGGTCGGCGTCGAAGCGTTGATTCGCTGGCAACACCCGGAACACGGCTTGGTACCGCCCGATCTGTTCATTCCCCTGGCGGAACAGAACGGCACGATTATTTCCATCGGCGAATGGGTGCTGGACCAGGCTTGTCGGCAACTACGGGAATGGCATGACCAGGGTTTCACCGAACTGCGCATGGCGGTCAACCTGTCCACGGTGCAGTTGCACCACGCCGAGTTGCCGCGAGTGGTCAATAACCTGCTGCAGATCTACCGCCTGCCGCCCCGCAGCCTGGAGCTGGAAGTCACCGAAACCGGCCTGATGGAAGACATCAGCACCGCCGCCCAGCACCTGCTGAGCCTACGCCGTTCCGGGGCGCTGATCGCCATTGATGACTTCGGCACGGGTTACTCATCCCTCAGCTACCTGAAAAGCCTGCCGCTGGACAAGATCAAGATCGACAAAAGCTTCGTCCAGGACCTGCTGGACGACGACGACGATGCCACCATCGTGCGGGCGATCATTCAATTGGGCAAAAGCCTCGGCATGCAGGTCATCGCCGAAGGGGTAGAGACCGCCGAGCAGGAGGCCTACATCATCTCCGAAGGCTGCCATGAAGGTCAGGGCTATCACTACAGCAAGCCATTACCGGCGCGGGAGTTGGTGGCATACCTGAAACAAGCCGAGCGCAATAACTCCTTGATTCTGTGATGGATTTTTGCTCACTACACGGCATAACCGCTGTTGAGTAGAACGAGGCAGCGGCTATGCCGATGATGGCACTCCGTGGCGCGGTGCTGGGCCAGTGGCAAATCGATATTAACTATTTACAGCGTTAACCCTTTACAGAAAATGCAAATCTTTCGCATTATGTCGTAGTTTTGCGCGCAGCCATGCGCCCCCGATAATCTACCGAAGCAGGATGTTCGCCATGATTCGTATGCCCCTGGCCACCGCCAGTCTGCTGGCCATTGCCATTTCTCTCGCCGGTTGCGGTGAGGGCAAAGACAAGGCTGCTGCTCCTCAAGCACCTGCTGCAGCCGCCAGCACTACCGCACCCGCTGCCGGCACGGCAGGCCAGGTCGACGAGGCCGCCGCCAAGGCAGTGGTCGCGCATTACGCTGACATCGTGTTCGCTGTCTACAGCGACTCCGAGTCCACGGCAAAAACCCTGCAAGCCGCCATCGACGCCTTCCTTGCCAAGCCGAACGACGAAACCCTGAAAGCGGCCCGTACCGCCTGGATCGCCGCACGCGTGCCGTACCTGCAGAGTGAAGTGTTCCGCTTCGGCAACACCATCATTGACGATTGGGAAGGTCAGGTGAACGCCTGGCCATTGGACGAAGGCCTGATCGACTACGTCGACAAAACCTACGAACACGCCCTCGGCAACCCGGGCGCCACCGCCAATATCATCGCCAACACCGAGATCCAGGTCGGCGAAGACAAGATCGACGTCAAGGACATCACTGCAGAAAAACTCGCCAGCCTCAATGAGCTGGGCGGTTCCGAAGCCAACGTCGCCACCGGCTACCACGCCATCGAATTCCTGCTCTGGGGCCAGGACCTGAACGGTACCGGCCCTGGCGCCGGCAACCGTCCGGCCTCGGACTACCTGCAAGGTGAAGGCGCCACTGGTGGCCACAACGAGCGTCGCCGTGCTTACCTGAGCGCTGTGACCCAGCTGCTGGTCAGCGACCTGGAAGAAATGGTCGGCAACTGGAAGCCCAACGTCGAAGACAACTACCGCGCCACCCTGGAAGCGGAACCTGGCACCAACGGCCTGCGCAAAATGCTGTTCGGCATGGGCAGCCTGTCCCTGGGTGAACTGGCGGGCGAACGCATGAAGGTGTCCCTGGAAGCCAACTCGCCGGAAGACGAACATGACTGCTTCAGCGATAACACCCACAACTCACAGTTCTACGACGCCAAAGGCATCCGTAACGTCTACCTGGGCGAATACACCCGTGTCGACGGTACCAAGCTGACCGGCGCCAGCCTGTCCTCCCTGGTGGCCAAGGCTGACCCAGCCGCCGACGAAGCCCTCAAGGCTGACCTGGCTGCCACTGAAGCGAAAATCCAGGTCATGGTTGACCACGCCAACAAGGGTGAGCACTACGACCAACTGATCGCGGCAGGCAACGAAGCTGGCAACCAGATTGTGCGCGACGCCATCGCCTCCCTGGTCAAGCAAACTGGCTCCATCGAGCAGGCGGCCGGCAAGCTGGGCATCGGCGACCTGAACCCGGACAGTGCCGATCACGCGTTTTGATCGCCAAGGGTTGAGTGAGTGAATGAGGCGGCCTTCGGGTCGCCTTTTTTATGCCCGGTTTACATGGACTGCACCACAGGTAGAATGGCGGCCTTTCCTGTCACCCGAGTGGACCTCATGGCGTTGCCGACCTTACGGATCATCGGTTTCATTATCGGCATCTTCCTGATCACCCTCGCGATCGCCATGGTGGTGCCAATGGCGACCCTGGTGATTTTCGAACGCACCAGCGACCTGCCGTCCTTTCTCTGGGCCAGCCTGATCACCTTTATCGCAGGGTTGGCCCTGGTCATCCCCGGTCGCCCGGAACACGTGCACCTGCGTCCTCGGGACATGTACCTGCTGACAGTCTCCAGTTGGGTGGCCGTCTGCATGTTTGCCGCGCTGCCATTCCTGCTGACCCAACGCATCAGCTACACCGACTCCTTCTTCGAAAGCATGTCCGGCATCACTGCCACCGGTTCCACGGTGCTCAGCGGCCTGGACAACATGTCGCCGGGCATCCTGATGTGGCGCTCGCTACTGCACTGGCTCGGTGGTATCGGCTTTATCGGCATGGCAGTGGCGATCCTGCCACTGCTGCGTATCGGCGGCATGCGCCTGTTCCAGACCGAGTCCTCGGACCGCTCGGAGA
This sequence comes from Pseudomonas sp. C321, assembly GCF_055407105.1. Taxonomy (NCBI): domain Bacteria; kingdom Pseudomonadati; phylum Pseudomonadota; class Gammaproteobacteria; order Pseudomonadales; family Pseudomonadaceae; genus Pseudomonas; species Pseudomonas sp. C321. The sequence continues at coordinate 442,581 of NZ_JBUZRB010000001.1, forward strand.
AGCTCATGCCCCGCTCGCACATGGTGGCGCGACTGATTGTGGCGGCCTATGTCGGTATCACCATCCTCGGCAGCCTAGCGTTCTGGTGGGCTGGGATGAGCCTGTTCGATGCGATCAACCACGCCATGTCGGCAATTTCCACCGGTGGCTTCTCCACCTCTGACGAGTCCCTGGCCCACTGGAAACAGCCGGCGGTGCACTGGGTAGCAGTGGTGGTGATGATTATGGGCAGCTTGCCGTTCACCCTGTACGTCGCCACCTTGCGCGGCAACCGGCGGGCGCTGCTCAAGGATCAGCAGGTGCAAGGCCTACTCGGATTGCTGCTGGTGACCTGGCTGGTACTGGGCTCCTGGTACTGGTGGACTACCAATCTGCACTGGCTAGATGCGTTGCGCCACGTGGCACTGAACGTTACCTCCGTGGTGACCACCACCGGTTTCGCCCTTGGGGACTACAGCCTGTGGGGCAACTTCTCACTGATGTTGTTCTTCTACCTGGGCTTTATCGGTGGCTGCTCGGGCTCCACGGCGGGCGGGATCAAGATCTTCCGTTTCCAGGTGGCCTACATCCTGCTCAAGACTAACTTGAACCAGCTGATTCACCCGCGTGCAGTGATCAAGCAGCAGTACAACGGTCACCGTCTGGACGAGGAGATCGTGCGTTCGATCCTGACCTTCTCGTTCTTCTTCGCCATCACTATCTGCGTGATCGCCCTGGCCCTGTCACTGCTGGGCCTGGACTGGATGACCGCGTTGACCGGCGCCGCCAGTACCGTATCCGGCGTAGGCCCTGGGCTGGGAGCAACCATCGGTCCGGCTGGCAACTTCTCCAGCCTGCCGGATGCAGCCAAGTGGATCCTGTCCCTGGGCATGCTGCTGGGACGGCTGGAGATCATTACGGTGTTTGTGCTGTGCATTCCGGCATTCTGGCGTCACTGACGATCGCGGCACCCTCCAACAACCGCGCCCGGTACTCGCCGGGCGTGGCATCGAACCAACGCCGGAATGCCCGGAAGAAGTTGCTCGGATCGGCAAACCCCAACAAGTAGGCAATTTCCAGCAGGGTCATCGACGGCTGCGCCAGGTATTGCTCGGCCAGTTCGCGACGGGTGTCGTCCAGTAGGGTCTGGAAACTGGTGCCCTCCTCCTGCAAACGCCGTTGCAGGGTGCGCTGGGACAGGTGCAACGCCTGGGCCACCACCTCGCGCTTGGGTTCCCCTTGGGGCAGCAGCCGGCACAGCATTTGCCGCGCCTTGTGGGTCACCCGACTTTCCGAAAAGCGCGCCAGATACTCGCCGGCGAAGCGATCATGCAGCAACGCCATCGCCTCGTTCGCCGTGGGCAGTGGCGCTTCCATATCCGATCGTTCGAAGATCAGCGCGTCATAAGGGGCGTTGAACACCAGGGGCGCATGGAATGCCTGTTTATAGGGCTCCAGATCCGCCGGCTGATCGCCCTGCACCAGCACCTTGCGCGGTTGCAGGGTTCGTCCGGTCAGCCAACCGCATAATGCCAAGGCACAGGCCAGTGACGCCTCGGCACTTTGCCGGGTGGGTGGTAGATGGTCGCCGTGTACCGTAAGAATCAGCGCATAGCCTTCGGGTAAAAGTCGGAAACTCAGATCGGCGCTTTCGGCAATGATCCGCTGATAACGCACCAGGCGCATAAAGCCTTCAGCCAGGGTGCGGCTGGACATCAAGGCATAGCCAGCCACATGAAACGAGGCCGGGCGCACTACCTTGCCCATGTTCAGGCCAATCGCCGGGTTGCCCGACAGCTCCACCGCCCGCTGCCAGAGCCGGGTCATGGAGTCCTGCGGGAAGCGTGCATCAGGATCATCCAGAGCGGCGTAGTCCAGGCCAAGCTGCTTGAACAAGGCGCGGCAATCCAGGCCGTCCATCTCCAGTGCCTTGACTATCCCCATCGCCCAGCTTGCAGAAGTCGTTCGTTCGCTCATGGCGTTTTTTAACACGCTTTCCAATAAAGGTAGGCTGAAACCACAGCCAAGAACCCAAGGATACTAAAGTGGCATCTATTGTCACTGGCCGTTACCAGTGATGACTCTAGACTCAAATAAGCTCCCCGCCGAGCATCTGTCGAGCAGAACAATAAACAAAGGGCCATCCACCGTGGAAAACGTCAGACAATTCAAAAGCTTCGCCGAGTTTTATCCCTATTACCTGAGTGAACACGGCAACAGCACCTGCCGCCGCCTGCATTTTATTGGCACCAGCCTGGTGATTTTTATTCTGGCCTTTGCCGTGGGCAAAGGCGCCTGGTGGCTGCTGCTCGCGTTGCCGGTGGCCGGCTACAGCTTTGCCTGGATCGGCCACTTTTTCTTCGAAAAGAATCGTCCGGCGACCTTCCAGCATCCGCTTTACAGCTTGTTGGGGGATTTTGTGATGTACCGCGACATGGTTCTGGGCAAGGTACCGTTTTAGTCCACGCCTTAAAAACAATAAGAGAACCGCCGATGAACCAGCAGGCCCGCTTCACCCATATGCAGGACGGCACCCAGGAAGACTGGGCGATCATCGCCAAGGATTTCAGCGCCTATGCCCGGCAATTGCCGACACGGATTGTCGCGCACCTGCGGTTATTGGAGGGCGACTTCGGCGGTTTCCCGGTGGACCGCCTGACCCACTCGCTGCAAACAGCCAGCCGCGCCTGGCACGATGGCCGTGACGAAGAGTACGTGGTGTGCGCACTGCTCCATGACATCGGCGATACCCTGGGTTCCTATAATCACCCGGACATCGCCGCCGCTATCCTCAAGCCCTTCGTCAGCCCCGAAAATTTATGGATGGTGGAAAAGCACGGGGTTTTCCAGGGCTACTACTTTTTCCACCACCTGGGGATGGACCGCCACTTGCGCGAGCAATTTGGTGACCACCCGCAGTACCAGCAAACCATCGAGTTCTGCGCGCAGTACGACGCGGCGGCGTTCGACCCGGCCTACGACACCCTGGCGTTGAGCTTTTTCGAACCGATGCTGGCCCGGGTCTTTGCCCAGCCGAAGAACTCAATCTACAAGGCGGCGATGGAGCGCCAGGGCCAAGTGTGACCTCTTGTCACTTGCGTCTTTGCGATGAAGGTTCGTACATCCGCCGATATAAAAGTCTTTTTGTCATTTACAGTGCTGTATCCTGCCAAGGCTTTCTGAAAGCGCGGAATCACCTGCAATTGAAAAAACAGACCTTGCGAGGAGCGACGACGATGCACGAAATACCTAATCTCCCCTTCCCAAGCCTGCGCGAAACTGAGCAGCCAACCCCGCAACAGGCCGGCAGCGAACAGCCCCAGCCAAAAGAGGCAAAGCCAGTCGACAGCGAAAGCCAGGACTGAGCGCCGTACCCAGACCGTGTGGAAAGCGTGACATTGAGCGCTTTCCACACCGCCTGAACACCGTGAGACACCCGCCATGACCAACACCACCAACACCCCACCCGACAACGCCTTGCTCGACACTGCCTTGCAGATGGTCGATGTCTGGAACCGCCTCAGCGCGCAAAAACAGGCCCTGCTGCTCAAGCGCTTCGGCACCCAGGAAAACGCCCTTGCCGCCCTGGTAACCACGCAATTGCTCAAACCTACCGAGCGCTGACTGGCAGCTGGCATCCCAGGCCTTTGATCCGGGCTTTTTCGTTTTGCCGCCCTGCATCGACCAATGCATCGGTATCATAAGCTGCCTATCTTTTCCTGCTGCGACAGTGGACCTCTCCCCATGCCAGATACCCAGCGCCCCATGGCGGTCACACTGCAAGTTGTTTCCATTGTTCTCTTCACCTTCATCGGCTACCTGAATATCGGCATTCCCCTGGCCGTGCTGCCGGGCTATGTGCACAGCGACCTGGGCTTCGGCGCCGTCATCGCTGGCCTGGTAATCAGCGTGCAATACCTGGCCACCCTGCTGAGCCGACCGTATGCCGGGCGCATCATTGATAACCTGGGCAGCAAGCACGCAGTGATATATGGCCTGGCAGGTTGCGGCCTGAGCGGCGTGTTCATGTTGCTCTCGGCCTGGCTTTCGGACCTGCCGGCGCTGAGCCTGACCAGCCTGTTGATCGGCCGCCTGGTGCTCGGCAGCGCCGAAAGCCTGGTGGGCTCAGGCTCCATCGGCTGGGGCATTGGCCGGGTCGGCGCAGCGAACACCGCCAAAGTCATCTCCTGGAACGGCATCGCCAGCTACGGCGCCCTGGCGGTCGGCGCGCCGCTGGGGGTGCTGCTGGTCCGTCACTTCGGACTATGGAGCATGGGCGTCAGCATCATCTTGCTCGCGGTACTGGGCTTGCTGCTGGCCTGGCCGAAAGTGGCGGCGCCCATCGTGGTGGGCGAGCGCTTGCCATTCATGCATGTGCTGGGCCGCGTACTGCCCCACGGCTGTGGCCTGGCGTTGGGCTCTATTGGTTTTGGCACCATCGCCACCTTCATCACCCTGTATTACGCCACCCAACAATGGGACAACGCGGTGCTGTGCCTGAGCCTGTTCGGCGCCAGCTTTATCGGCGCGCGGCTGTTGTTCGGCAACCTGATCAACCGTATTGGTGGCTTTCGCGTGGCGATTGTCTGCCTGTCGGTGGAAACCCTGGGCCTGCTGTTGCTGTGGCTGGCACCGGACGCCCATCTGGCTCTCGCCGGGGCGGCGTTAAGCGGGTTTGGCTTTTCCCTGGTGTTCCCGGCATTGGGTGTGGAGGCGGTCAATCTGGTGCCAGCCTCCAGCCGGGGCGCGGCGGTGGGGGCGTATTCGTTGTTTATCGACCTGTCGTTGGGCATCACCGGGCCACTGGCCGGGGCGATTGCTGCGGGGTTCGGCTTTGCGTCAATCTTCCTGTTTGCAGCCATTGCGGCGTTTTGCGGGTTGCTGCTGAGCCTGTACTTGTACCGGCAGGCGCCGAAGCACCGTGAAGAGCGGCAAGCGACCTAGAAGTCGACCTTGCCGCGTCCGGCCTTGATGCTGCCGCGCTTGGTCTTGGATTCCAGGCGACGTTTTTTTGAGCCCAAGGTGGGTTTGGTGGGGCGGCGCTTCTTTTCGACCTTGGTAGCGCTGAGGATCAACTCCACCAGGCGTTCCAGGGCATCGGCGCGATTCTGTTCCTGGGTCCGGTATTGCTGGGCCTTGAGGATCAGCACACCTTCGCTGGTGATGCGACTGTCGCGCAGGGCCAGCAGGCGTTCCTTGTAGAACGCCGGCAGGGACGAGGCAAGGATGTCAAAACGCAGGTGCACGGCGCTGGAGACCTTGTTGACGTTTTGACCACCGGCGCCTTGGGCGCGGATGGCGGTCAACTCGATCTCGGCGTCGGGCAGGTGCACGTTGTTGGAAATCACCAGCATGGAAAGCAAGGTCCGTGGTTCAAGGGAGTCAAGGATACGCGAAGGCAGGAACGGACAAACCCGGCATATCGCCGGGTTTGCTGTGATGCAGGGGAGTTACTTCAGTTGCGAAACCTGCGCACTCAAATCCTCCCGAGCCTTGCGCTTATTCTTAATGATGTAGCAAACCCACATAAACGCCACCCACACCGGAATCGCATACACCGAAACCTGAATCCCCGGAATCATCAGCATGATGCCCAGGATAAACACCACAAACGCCAGGCAAACGTAGTTGCCGTAGGGATACCACAGCGCCCTGAACAGCGGCACCTGGCCGGTGCGGTTCATGTGTTGGCGGAACTTGAAGTGGGAGAAGCTGATCATCGCCCAGTTGATCACCAGCGTTGCAACCACCAGGGACATCAACAGTTCCAGCGCATGTTGCGGGATCAGGTAGTTCATCAGCACCGCGACAAACGTAATCACCGCCGACGCCAGGATCGAACGCACCGGCACGCCGCGCTTGTCGATCTTCGCCAGAGCCCTGGGCGCGTCACCCTGCTCGGCCATGCCCAGCAGCATACGGCTGTTACAGTAGGTGCCGCTGTTGTACACCGACAGCGCTGCCGTCAGCACTACGAAGTTGAGGATGTGCGCGGCGGTGTTGCTGCCCAGCATCGAGAACACTTGGACGAACGGGCTGCTGCTATAGGCATCGCCGGAGGCGTTGAGGGTCACCAGCAAGCTGTCCCACGGTGTAAGTGACAACAGCACGACGAGGGCGCCGATGTAGAAAATCAGAATCCGGTAGATCACCTGGTTGATGGCCTTGGGAATCACGGTCCGTGGCTGGTCCGCTTCAGCAGCAGTGAAACCGAGCATTTCCAGGCCGCCGAAGGAAAACATGATGATCGCCATGGCCATCACCAAGCCACCAACGCCATGGGGAAAGAAGCCGCCGTGTTCCCACAGGTTGGTCACCGAGGCTTGTGGCCCGCCATTGCCGCTGACCAGCAGGTAGCTGCCCAAGGCGATCATGCCGATGATGGCGATCACCTTGATGATCGCAAACCAGAATTCGGCCTCGCCAAAGACTTTGACGTTGGCCAGGTTGATCGCGTTGATCATCACGAAAAATACCGCGGCCGAGGCCCAGGTCGGGACGTCCGGCCACCAGTAATGCACGTATTTGCCGACGGCCGTAAGCTCCGACATGCCCACCAGAATGTAGAGAATCCAGCAGTTCCAGCCCGACAGAAAACCGGCGAATCCGCCCCAATACTTGTGGGCAAAGTGACTGAAGGAACCGGCTACCGGCTCTTCGACGATCATTTCGCCGAGCTGGCGCATGATCATGAAGGCGATAAAACCGCAGATGGCGTAGCCGAGGATCATCGACGGCCCGGCGGATTTCAGCACGCCGGCCGACCCCAGGAACAGCCCGGTACCAATCGCGCCACCGAGGGCGATCAGTTGAATATGACGATTTTTCAGGCCGCGCTTCAGTTCACCTGAATGCGAGTTGGGTTCACTCATGAAAAAGGCCTCACGCCAGGTTTGATGATGTTCGTTGCACGTTGCTACCCCGGTAACGTAATCAGGAAGCACCGATCAAACCCCAACACCGTAAAAAATCCGCGCATTGTACACCGCAAAACCCACTCGGACCGAACTCCGCGTTTCACCGGCCAGATATCTGCAGGTGTCTGTTCAGCACTCGCTGAGGCAAATTCGTGCGACAACAGGAAATTGGCGAAGGCTCTTTCCTGCTAACAACTCCCAGCTAGACCACTGTTTTCAATTGATAAAAACAAGCACGCAAAAACAGAAAAATTTATCCAAATGGAACCGTGTCAATATATTTTTTGCATTATGAAACACTCTCGCCTAGGTTCTTTCCACTTGCTCAACGAAGCCCGTTGGCATGTCTGTCCTCAAACAACGTCCTCTAGGAGATTCACCATGCAAGCACTGGAAACCGACCTGGAAACCGAACTGCAGCTCGACGATTGGTTTGAAGCGCCGACCCATGAGGCCGCCGTTGAAATGATGCAGGCCGATGCCGTTGTGCCATTTGGCACGGCGATGTGGCCTTTCTGACCTGATCAGCCATCCGGGCAGATGCGGTGCGCCACATCTGCCACTCCTACCGAAGGCTTTGAAGGAAGGACGTCATGGACAAGGCCCGCGCTGTTGAACATTTTCTCTACTACCTCGCCCATCACCCGGCCCTGACCGGCGTTCACCACCCCACCGTACTCGTGGGCTACACCGAGCGCTATGAAGCCATCACTCAGGCGATCACCCAAGGCAGTGCCGCCCGATTCAACTTCCAGCTGCAGCGCCTGGAGCTTGCGCCCAGTGAAGCCCTGGCCAAGTCCATCGAAGACTGCGACCTGTACATGTTTCTCTACGATTCCTCGACCTTGCCCAACCCGCGCGCCGAAGGTCCGGACTTTATTCGTGCCCTGCAAGACGTGATGGCCGAGCACTGGAAAAAGTCCCTGCTGCTCAAGGACTATGGCGACTATTTCTACGACACCTTCAGCGTCGCCCCACAGCGCATTGCCGACCTCAACGCCACGCTCATCCGGCGCATGTCCCAGGCCAGCGTGTTGAGCTTTACCGACGAACATGGCTCGCGCCTTGACGCGCCCATGAGCAGCATTAAGAAGTGGACCAATATCAACGGCGTCGGTAACCACGACCTGGCCCCCGGTGAGATCGCGACCCACAGCGAGGCCATCAACGGCCAAGTCAAGTTTGTTGGTACCTTCCTCAGCACCATTCCCTTCGCCCGCAAATACGGCGTGCTGCAATCACCGCTGGAATTGTGGATTGAGAACTCGACCATCTGTACCGTCGCCACTGATGTGCCGGGGCTGGCGGATGACTTCAACAAATACCTGAATGCCAACCCTTCCAACCGTCGGGTGGAGGAGCTGGGCATTGGTACCAATGAAGGAGTCAAGGATCTGTATGCGCGTAATGCTGGCTTTGAGGAGCGCCACTGCGGGCTGCATTTGGGTCTGGGCGGCGGCCAAAAAGGCAGCCATCACTTGGACTTGATCTTTGCCAGTGGCGTGTTGGCGCTGGATGACAAGCCGGTGTTTGACGGGGCCTTTGTGTTTTAGGACCAGCCACAAGCAAAAAAAAACGCCAACTCAAGAGTTGGCGCTTTTTTCTTACAGCTTGAAGCTTAACGCTTGCAGCTGCCCTTAAGGCTTCTTGCGACCAAAACCTGGACGCTGGCCGGAACCGGCCGGTGCACCACGACGCTTGCCCGATGGCGCATCATCCACCAACTTCAGCCCCGGACGCTTTTTCGGCGCGGGCTTGGCTGGGCGCTTGGTGCTGGCGCTGTCGGACGAACGATCCGTCGCAGGCGCACCACGACCAGGCTCGCCACGATTGCCGCGACCGCCAGTTGGCGCGTCACCACGGCCGGCCGGACGCGGCGTGCGTGGAGCACGTTCGCCGTCCTGACGAGCAGGAGCCGAAGGACGACGCTCGCCTTCAATGTGCGGCTCACGGGAGATACGACCGCCAGTCGCCGGTGCATCCAATGCCGGGCGCAAGGCACGAGGAGCAACGCGCTCGGTACGTGCCACAGGACGCGACGACTTGCGCTGCATGCGTTCAAGCTTATCTTTGCTCTTGGCGTTCATCTGCGGCATGGACACAGGCGTCAGGCCCACTTCGGCACTGAGGATGTCGACTTCGTACTGGCTCATTTCGCGCCAGCGGCCCATCGGCAGGTCGGAGTTGAGGAACACCGGACCGAAACGTACGCGCTTCAGGCGGCTGACCACCAGGCCCTGGGATTCCCACAGACGACGTACTTCACGGTTACGACCTTCCATCACCACGCAGTGGTACCAATGGTTGAAACCTTCGCCGCCTGGAGCCTGCTTGATGTCGGTGAACTTGGCCGGGCCATCTTCCAGCACCACGCCTGCTTTCAGGCGCGCGATCATGTCGTCATCGACTTCGCCACGAACACGTACCGCGTATTCGCGGTCCATTTCGTAGGACGGGTGCATCAGGCGGTTGGCCAGTTCACCGTCGGTGGTGAACATCAACAGACCCGTGGTGTTGATGTCGAGACGACCGATGTTGATCCAGCGACCTTCTTTAGGGCGCGGCATCTTGTCGAATACGGTTGGGCGGCCTTCCGGGTCGTCACGGGTGCAGATTTCGCCATCGGGCTTGTTGTACATGATGACGCGGCGCACCGATTCGGCGGCCTCTTCACGCTTGATGACCTTGCCATCGATGCTGATGGCGTCGTGCAGGTCGACCCGCTGACCGAGGGTGGCGTCAACGCCATTGACCTTGATCCGCTTCTGGGTGATCCAGGCTTCAACGTCGCGGCGCGAGCCGACGCCGATACGGGCGAGGACTTTCTGCAGCTTTTCGCCTGCGGGGCCGATTTCCTGGCTGTCTTTCTGGTCTTGGTCACTCATCTTAAGCACCTCCCGGTGTGTCGATTCAGGCTTGGCCTGAAGATAGTAAAAGCTGGGCTTCTGGCGAACGCATCGCCAAAGGGTCGCGAATCATACGCGTAAGGCACACGTTGCGCATCAAAGACTAGTCGATAAGTCGGGGCTCACGCGGCATTGCGCCGACCAGTGGTGCCTTTATGTAGGAGTGAGCTTGCTCGCGAAAAACCTGAGGGCGCCGTTGGGCATCTGATTTCCCGCGTTATCGTTCACGACCTTCGCGAGCAAGCTCGCTCCTACAGGGCACCGCGCTAGTCTTCGAATTCGCGTCGCTCGTTTTCGATGGCTTCGGCCAGGGCGCGGGCTTCGTCTTCTTCGTCGCTCAGTGGCGGTTGTTCGAGCGCCGCGACGGCAGCCAGGAGTTTCGCACGGGCTTCGGCGACGCCGAGGATGTCTTCTTCAGGCTCTGGCCCAGACTCACCATCACCCACCGCGCCATCACGCAGCAAATCGTCGAAGTCGGTTTTGATGCCCTGCTCCATATCGTCCAGTTCCAGCAACAGCGTATGGAAACTGGTTTCGTCCTTCGGCTCTTCCGGCTCGGCGCTGGCGTCCGCCAGTTCCTGCAAACTTGCCGGCACCGGTGCGTCGTCGAAGTCCAGGACCGGGTCCGGTTCCATCTCCCGCAGTTCGGCCAACGGCGGCAAATCGTCGAGATTTTTCAGGTTGAAGTGATCGAGAAACACTTTGGTGGTGGCAAACATCGCCGGCTTGCCGGGCACATCGCGGTAACCGACGATCCTGATCCACTCACGTTCCAGCAACGTCTTGACGATATGGCTGTTGACCGCCACGCCACGCACGTCTTCGATCTCGCCCCGGGTGATCGGCTGGCGGTAAGCAATCAGCGCCATGGTCTCCAGCATCGCCCGTGAATAACGTTGCGGGCGCTCTTCCCACAGGCGGCCAACCCACGGCGAAAACTTCTCGCGAATTTGCAGGCGATAACCCGACGCCACTTCCCGCAACTCAAAAGCCCTTCCGTCGCAGGACTTGCGCAAGATCTCCAGGGCCTTCTTGAACACCGGCGGTTCCGGGCGCTCGGCCTCTTCAAACAGTTCGAACAAGCGCTCCAGCGATTGCGGTTTACCCGAGGCCAAGAGAAAGGCTTCCAGCAGCGGGGCCAGTTCGCGGGGTTCTGTCAGATTCATCGATTCAGCTCTTTATTCGGCTCGCGCCCGCACGTGGATAGCCGCAAAAGGCTCATTCTGGACCAGCTCAACCAAGGATTCCTTGACCAGTTCGAGGATCGCCATAAAGGTCACTACCACCCCCAGGCGCCCCTCTTCCTTGGTAAACAGCTCGACAAACGGTACAAAACCGCCGCCCTTGAGACGTTCCAGCACATCACTCATGCGCTCGCGGGTGGATAAGGCTTCGCGGCTGACCTGGTGGCTTTCAAACATGTCGCCCCGGCGCAGCACCTCGGCCATGGACATCAGCAATTCTTCCAGGCTCACGTCCGGCAACAGCTTGCGCGCGCGGGCCTCCGGAGCATCAAGTTTGGGCACCACCACGTCGCGGCCAACGCGGCTCAAGCCGTCGATGCCTTCGGCGGCGGCCTTGAAACGCTCGTATTCCTGCAGGCGGCGGATCAGTTCGGCGCGAGGGTCATCTTCTTCCGCCTCGATGGTTTCCGAACGAGGCAGCAACATGCGCGACTTGATCTCCGCCAGCATGGCCGCCATCACCAGGTACTCGGCGGCTAATTCCAGGCGTACCGTCTGCATCAACTCGACATAGCCCATGTACTGGCGGGTGATTTCCGCCACCGGGATGTCGAGGATGTTGATGTTCTGCTTGCGGATCAAGTACAGCAGCAAGTCCAGCGGGCCTTCAAAGGCTTCAAGAAAAACTTCCAGGGCGTCCGGCGGGATGTACAGGTCCAGCGGCATTTCCATGACCGCCTGGCCGTAGACCATGGCGAATGGCAGCTCCTGCTGGGCGCCGGCCTGGCTGTCGACGGTTTCCACAGCCGACATTCAGGCCTCGACCATGAACGGCGTTGGATCGCCACAACCGACGCGGACCACTTCAGGCTCGCCATCGGCCAGGTTGATCACGGTAGACGCCTTGTTGCCGCCATAGCCGCCGTCGATGATCAGGTCGACGTGTTTTTCCAGCAACCGGCGCATTTCGTAGGGGTCGTACAACGGCTCGGTTTCGCCGGGCAGGATCAGCGACACGCTCATCAGCGGCTCGCCCAACTCCGCCAGCAGCGCCAGGGCAATCGGATGTTCCGGCACCCGTAGGCCGATGGTGCGTTTCTTGGGATGCAGCAACAGGCGCGGCACTTCCCGCGTGGCGTTGAGAATAAACGTGTAAGGGCCCGGCGTGTGGGCTTTGAGCAGGCGGAAGGTGCCGGTGTCGACCTTGGCGAACAGCCCCAACTGCGACAAGTCACTGCAAATCAGCGCGAAGTTGTGGTTTTTGTCCAGGTCACGCAAGCGTCTTACTCGCTCAACCGCGCTTTTATCGCCGATCTGGCAGCCGATGGCGTAGGACGAATCGGTGGGGTAGATCACCACACCACCGGCACGGATGATCTCCACGGCCTGTTTGATCAGGCGCGCTTGCGGGTTTTCCGGATGAATCTGGAAAAATTGACTCACGTTCTCTACCTGTTCAGACGGTGGCAATAATGGGGTCATGTTTGAAGCGACACCAAAGGGGCGGCAAATCTTCCGGGAGTGGGCGGTATTCGCCAATCTCGGACCAGCCGCCAGGGCCATGGAAATCACTGCCGGCGCTGACCAGCAGACCAAATTCGCGGGCAAGAATCGCCAGGCTGCCGACCTGTTCGGCAGGTTGATGCCCGTTGACCACTTCAATGGCGTGGCCGCCCGCTTGAATATAGTCGCCAATCAGCTTGCGGCGCTTGCTGCGGGTGAAATCGTAATGCCAGGGATGTGCCAGGCTGACCCAGGCTCCGGCGGCACGCAGGGTGGCGACGGTGTCTTCGAGGGTCGGCCAGTGTTGCTTGACGTCCCCCAGTTTGCCCGCGCCCAGCCATTTGCGAAACGCCTCGGCGCGATCCTTTACAAAACCTTCACGTACCATCCAGTCGGCAAAGTGCGGACGGGCCGGGGCGTTGCCACTGTCGCCCAATTCCTGCTGGATGGCGCGGGCGCCTTCGAGGCCGTTGGGCATGCCCTTGAGGGCCAGTTTGCGGCTTATTTCTTCAGACCGCAGCCAGCGACCATCGTGCAGTTTGGCGATGGCCTCCACCAAAGGCGGCGCATTTACGTCAAAACCGTAGCCCAATACATGAATGGTTGCGCCGCCCCAGGTGCAGGACAATTCAACACCGTTGACCAGTTGCATCCCCAGGGCATTCGCCGCTGTACGGGCCTCTTCCAAGCCTTCGAGGGTGTCGTGGTCGGTCAATGACAAGACTCGCACGCCTTTTTCAAATGCACGTGCAACCAGTACCGCGGGGGCCAGGGCACCGTCGGAGGCCGTGCTGTGGCAGTGCAAATCAACATTCACGGAAGTGTGTAACCTCAAGTCAGCTGGCGCTTTCGCTACCAAGGATGTTTGTTATTATGCCGCCACATCCAGCTTCTGGCTCTTACTGTGAAACAATTCATCGACTTCATCCCGCTGTTGCTGTTTTTCATCGTTTACAAACTCGACCCTCGGATCATCGATATCGGCGGACATGAGCTGTCGTTTGGTGGCATCTACAGCGCCACGGCGATGCTGATCATCAGTTCCCTGGTGGTCTACGGTGCGATCTTCATCTCTCAGCGCAAGCTGGAAAAAAGCCAGTGGCTGACCCTGATCGCCTGCCTGGTCTTCGGCAGCCTGACCCTGGCCTTCCACAGCGAAACCTTCCTTAAGTGGAAAGCCCCGGTGGTCAACTGGCTGTTCGCCCTGGCCTTTATTGGCAGCCACTTCATCGGCGATCGCCTGCTGATCAAGCGGATCATGGGCCACGCGCTGAGCTTGCCGGAGCCGATTTGGGTCCGCCTGAACATCGCCTGGGTCGTCTTTTTCCTGTTCTGCGGTGCGGCCAACCTGTTTGTCGCCTTTACCTTCCAGAACTACTGGGTCGACTTCAAGGTGTTCGGCAGCCTGGGCATGACCGTGCTGTTCCTGGTCGCCCAGGGCATCTACCTGTCCCGTCACCTGCATGACACTGACCCTACCACGCCAAAAACCGAGGACTGACATGCTCTACGCCATCATTGCCACCGACGTTGCCAACTCGCTGGAGAAACGCCTGGCCACTCGCCCAGCCCACGTCGAGCGCCTCAAGCAGCTGCAAGCCGAAGGGCGCGTGGTGCTTGCCGGCCCTCATCCGGCCGTCGACAGCAATGATCCGGGAGATGCCGGGTTCAGCGGCAGCCTGATCGTGGCCGAGTTCCCATCCCAGGCAGATGCACAAGCCTGGGCCGAGGCTGACCCGTATGTGGCGGCGGGCGTGTATGCCAATGTAGTGGTCAAACCGTTCAAGCAAGTCCTGCCTTGATTGCGTTGCGCTGAACCTATTGGGTTCGGCGCACTCCTAATCGCTCATTATTCTCGGCAACCTGCCGACAACGTTCTGAATATTCGTGTGGAATCAGGAGTTCCGATGCGCTTACGTCAGTTGTGTCTGTTGGCAGTGTTAATGATCGGGGCTACGGCCCACGCTGAAGAAACCTCGAACACCGGCAGTTCTACGCCCCTGTCCTTGAGTGCCGGCAGCCAGATCACCGAGTTGCAGCAACGCTTGAAAGAAAGCGAACGGCTGCGTGAAGAACTGAGCAAGCAATTGCAAGGCACTGAATTGAAAGGTGCCGACGCGGCCCGGGAAAGTGCTCAGTTGAGTCGACTGCGCCAGGACAACCAGCGCCTGGCCCAACAGCTCAAGGAAGCACAGTCCGGCGCTCTGCCGCGCTGGCTCACCGAGCAGCAGCAATGGTTCGTTACAGGTGCAGGAGTAGCGCTGATCGCCCTGCTGTGCGGTATCTTCGCCAGTGGCGGGCATCGGCGTCGTCGACAATGGCTAAATTGAGTGAGTCATGAGCGAGCTGTTACTGATAGATGATGACCAGGAGCTCTGTGAGCTGCTGACCAGTTGGTTGAGCCAGGAAGGTTTCCAGGTGCGCGCCTGCCATGACGGTTTGAGCGCACGCAAGGCCTTGGCCCAAGCTGCTCCCGCTGCCGTGGTGCTCGATGTGATGCTGCCAGACGGCAGTGGCCTGGAATTGCTCAAGCAACTGCGCAGTGACCACCCGGAGCTGCCGGTTCTGATGCTGTCGGCCCGTGGCGAACCCCTGGACCGGATTCTTGGCCTGGAACTGGGCGCCGACGATTACCTGGCCAAGCCCTGCGACCCGCGCGAGCTGACCGCGCGCCTGCGCGCCGTGTTGCGCCGCAGCCACCCGACAGCCGTGTCGACGCAGCTGGAATTGGGCGACCTGTGTTTCAGCCCGGTGCGCGGCGTGGTCACCATCGACGAACAGGAATTCACCCTCACCGTCTCCGAAAGCCGCCTGCTGGAAGCCTTGATGCGCCAGCCCGGCGCCCCCCTGGACAAGCAGGAACTGGCGCAAATCGCCCTGGGTCGCAAGCTGACCCTGTACGACCGCAGCCTGGACATGCACGTCAGCAACCTGCGCAAGAAGATCGGCCCGCACCCTGACGGCCGGCCACGGATTGTTGCGCTGCGCAGCCGCGGCTACTACTACAGTATCTAAGCCTGCGGCAGCCTCTGCACAGAGTTTTGTCAGCGCCCACCTAAATCGTCTTTACCCAAGCTTTACCCTCCCCTGACCGCCGCTGACCTTGATCTCCTTAATCTACTCACATCCGGACTCACCGGAATCGAGACAAGGAGAAACACCATGCGCAAGACCCTTATCGCTCTGATGTTCGCTGCAGCCCTGCCTACCGTTGCCCTGGCAGCCATGCCAGAAGGTCCAGGCCCGATGGGCGGTCCTGAAGGCCACACGATGGGCGGCCCGGGCCACGGCGGCGAACACGGTATGCGCGGCAAAGGCGGTCCCTTCAGCCAGCTTGATTTAACCCATGAACAGCGCCAGCAGATCGGCAAATTGATGGGCGAACAGCGTGAAGGTCGCCAGCAACTGGTCAAGAAGTACCTGGACAAACTCCCGGCCGCTGACCAGAAAGCCATGAAAGACGACATGGCTGCCGCCAAGCAGAAAACCCAGACCGAGATCCGCGCCGTGCTCAAACCCGATCAACAGAAGACATTCGACGAGATCGTCAAGAAGCAAACCGAGCGCCGCGCCGAGTGGAAGGAATTCCAGGCCTGGAAAGCGCAACAACCGCAAAAAGCGCAATAATGAGTTAGCTCCACCTCCCAGCTCAGTGGCCCGTGCCGCTGGGCTTTTCCTGTTTGAGGGTTTCCTGTGCGTTCATTGTTCTGGCGCATCCTTGCCAGCTTCTGGCTGGCCATCGCCCTGGTTGCCGGGTTGTCGATCCTGCTTGGGCACATGCTCAACCAGGACGCCTGGATTCTCAGCCGTCACCCCGGCCTCAATAATCTGGCCGAAGAGTGGACCCAGCTCTACGAATCCCAGGGCGAGAACGCCGCCCAGGACATGCTGCAACAGCGCAAGCGCCAGTACCACATTGACGTGCAAGTGCTTAACGAAAGCGGCGAACCGGTGGTACGCGGCACTTTCCCGCGTCGGGCCGCCGCCTTTGAAGCACGACAGAATGACAGCCAGGAGGGTCACCTGCCCTGGCGCCGCCTGACGGCGGAGTACACCAGTGCGAAAACCGGCGACACCTACTTACTGATCTACCGCATCCCACACCCGGAACTCGACGCCTGGCACCGCAGCAGCCTGCTCTGGCCCCTGAGCGCATTAGCGATTGCCTTGGTGGTGTTGACCCTGTTCAGCCTGCTGGTGACGCTGTCCATTACCCGCCCGCTGAGCCGCCTGCGAGGTGCGGTCCACGACCTGGGCCAGGCCACCTACCAGCAAAACAGCCTGGCGAAATTGGCCAACCGTCGAGATGAATTCGGTGTTCTAGCCACCGACTTCAACCGCATGGGCGCCCGCCTGCAAAGCCTGATCGGCAGCCAACGCCAGTTGCTTCGGGACGTGTCCCATGAACTTCGTTCACCCCTGGCGCGCCTGCGTATCGCCCTGGCTTTGGCTGAGAGGGCCACTCCCGAAGCACGGGAGAAACTCTGGCCGCGACTGACCCGCGAGTGCGACCGTCTCGAAGCCTTGATCAGCGAGATCCTGGTACTGGCCCGGGTCGATGCCGACAACGCCAGCGCAGAAGACATCGACCTCAACCTGCTGCTCAAGACCCTGCAAAAAGACGCCCAACTGGGAGCTCCCGATCAGCAGGTACAGCTCGACGTTGAAGCAAACCTGGAACTCAAGGGCTGGCCGACCATGATCGAACGGGCGCTGGACAACCTGCTGCGCAATGCCCAGCGCTTCAACCCGGCCGGCCGGCCGATTGAAATGCAGGCCCAACGCCAGGGCGAGCGCATTGTGATCAGTGTGCGCGACCATGGGCCGGGGGTTGAGGCCAAATACCTGAGCCAGTTGGGCGAACCGTTCTACCGTGCGCCAGGGCAAACCGCCCAGGGCCACGGCCTGGGACTTGCCATCGCCCGCCGCGCTGCCGAGCGCCACGGTGGCAACCTGATCCTGGCCAATCATCCCGAGGGCGGTTTTATCGCCAACCTGGATTTGCCGCTGGTGCCGGGGGTTGCCGTACAGCCCTAGGTGGCTCCCACATTTTGACCGAGCACGCCTGGACAACTCGGTCGAATGTGGGAGCCGGGCTTGCCCGCGATAAGGTCCTCACAGCCCCCGCTCAACGAGGCCCACAAATGCTGCGCCGCATATGCCTGAGCGGCCGCCAGGCCCGGGCCAATAAGCCAACTACACCTTCACAGCGACAACACCCCGCTGTACAGCCCATACGCGGCCAGGCTCGCGCCGGCAATCACACAGACGAAAATGCCTTTTTCCACATGGGTAAACAAGGGCTCACCCTGCTCTCGCTTGGCCTGGGCGAACAAAATCACCCCCGGCGCATACAGCAGCGCCGACAACAGCAAGTACTTCAAGCCGCCGGCGTAGAGCAGCCACACCGCATAGCCCAGGGCGATCAAGCCGATCAGCAGGTCCTTGACCCGCTCGCCATGGGCACCTTCGTAGGTTTCGCCACGAGTACTGAGCAGCACCGAATAGGCTGCCGACCACAAATACGGTACCAAGATCATCGACGAAGCCAGGTAAATCAGGGTGGTGTAGGTGCTTTCGGAAAACAGGGTGATCACCAGGAATATCTGGATCATCACGTTAGTCAGCCACAGTGCATTGACCGGCACATGGTTGGCGTTTTCCTGTTTCAGGAACGCCGGCATCGTCTTGTCATGGGCGGTGGCATAGAGGATTTCCGCGCAGAGCAAGGCCCAGGAAAGCAACGCTCCAAGCAGGGAAACCGCCAGGCCTATGCTGATCAATAGCGCACCCCACGGGCCGACGATATGCTCCAGCACACCGGCCAGGGACGGGTTCTGCAAACTGGCCAGTTCCGGCTGGTTCATGATCCCCAGGGACAACAGGTTGACCAATACCAGCAGCACCAACACCCCGAAAAAGCCGATCACCGTGGCCCGACCGACGTCCGAACGTTTCTCGGCCCGCGCCGAGTAGACACTGGCGCCCTCAATACCGATAAACACAAACACGGTGACCAGCATCATGTTGCGCACTTGGTCGACGACGCTGCCAAGACTCGGGTTGCTCAGGCCCCAGATGTCGCGGGTGAAGATCTCGGCCTTGAACCCCACGGCGGCGATGACGATAAACATCAGCAGCGGCACGATCTTCGCCACGGTGGTGATCAGGTTGATGAACGCGGCCTCCTTGATGCCACGCAGTACCAGGAAATGCACGGCCCACAGCAACAGCGAGGCACAGCCGATGGCCACTGGCGTATTGCCCTGGCCGAACACCGGGAAAAAGTAGCCCAGGGTGCTGAACAGCAGCACGAAGTAACCAACGTTGCCCATCCACGCACTGATCCAATAACCCCAGGCGGACGAGAAACCTATGTAATCGCCAAAGCCGGCCTTGGCGTAGGCATAGACCCCGGAATCCAGATGGGGCTGACGGTTGGCGAGGGTCTGGAAGACAAAGGCCAGGGTCAGCATGCCCACGGCGGTGATTGCCCAGCCGATCAGTACCGCACCGACTTCCGCCCGTGCCGCCATGTTCTGCGGCAAGGAGAAAATCCCGCCGCCGATCATCGAACCCACCACTAAGGCAATCAACGCGCCTAGTCGTAGTTTTTGTGCCGGTTGCGACATGGATGCTCCTGAGAAAAAAATAATGATCGAGCCAACAACTGTGCATTCAGTAAATTTATTGAGCGAGATCAACGTTTATTAGATATAGCCAATAAAGCCGAACGCTTAATAACTTAAATGCATGTCAATAAATAGTGGTTAGGCAAATTTAGATTTTCAATAAAGGTTGAACTTTTTCGACTGAAGGCTATTTGGAAAACCTCACTGAAATAGTTTGCACATCTTGAAAAAAGGGCTAGTTTCAAACCTCCAAGCCCTTGGTAATCCGCTCCTTGCAGCGGAGAACGGCTCTGAAGAGCACCTCCCCGAGGCATTCTAGCGCCCGTACTATTTTTCATCATAAGTCATTAATCCACAATGGAATGTGTCAATTAAGTGATCTGAGTCAGCTGCTTGCCTAGCGCACGGACTTATTCTGTGGTCTCTCTTCTCCTGCATTGGAGTTATGCAATGTCTGAATCTCCCGGAAAACTACGATTAGGTGCACTGGTTGCTCTTGTTGTGGGTTCAATGATTGGTGGCGGAATCTTTTCACTACCGCAAAATATGGCCGCCAGTGCCGATGTTGGCGCTGTGTTGATTGGCTGGCTTATTACCGCCATCGGAATGCTGACCCTGGCCTTCGTTTTTCAAACGTTGGCCAATCGCAAGCCGGACCTTGACGGCGGCGTCTACGCCTACGCCAAGGCTGGCTTTGGCGACTACCTGGGTTTCTCGTCCGCATGGGGTTACTGGATCAGCGCTTGGCTGGGTAACGTCGGCTACTTCGTACTGCTGTTCAGCACCCTCGGTTACTTCTTTCCCATCTTCGGTGAAGGCAATACCCCGGCGGCGGTGATCGGCGCTTCGGTGCTGCTGTGGGCCGTGCATTTCCTGGTACTGCGTGGCATCAAGGAAGCGGCGTTCATTAACCTGGTGACCACCGTTGCCAAGATCGTGCCGCTGGTACTGTTCGTACTGATCGCGATATTTGCCTTCAAACTGGACATCTTCACCGCCGACATCTGGGGCATCAAGAACCCGGACCTGGGCAGCGTGATGAACCAGGTGCGTAACATGATGCTGGTCACCGTCTGGGTATTTATCGGTATCGAAGGCGCGAGCATCTTCTCGTCCCGTGCCGAGAAACGCTCCGATGTGGGCAAGGCTACCGTAATCGGCTTTATCACCGTGCTGCTGTTCCTGATGTTGGTGAACGTGCTGTCCCTGGGGATCATGACCCAACCGGAATTGGCCAAGCTGCAAAACCCATCGATGGCCGCTGTGCTGGAGCACGTGGTCGGGCATTGGGGCGCGGTTCTGATCAGCGTCGGCTTGATCATCTCGCTGCTGGGAGCGTTGCTGTCGTGGGTGCTGCTGTGTGCGGAGATCATGTTCGCCGCCGCCAAGGACCACACCATGCCGGAGTTCCTGCGTAAGGAAAACGCCAACCATGTGCCGGTCAACGCCCTGTGGCTGACCAACGCCATGGTGCAGGTTTTCCTGATAATCACGCTGTTCTCCGCCAGCACTTACCTGTCGCTGATCTACCTCGCCACCTCGATGATCCTGGTGCCTTACCTGTGGTCGGCGGCCTATGCGGTGCTGCTGGCAGTGCGCGGCGAGACCTACGAGAACGCCCTGGCCCAACGCAAGAAGGACCTGTTTATCGGCGCTGTCGCACTGATCTACGCGATCTGGCTGCTGTACGCCGGCGGCACCAAGTACCTGCTGCTGTCCGCCCTGCTCTACGCCCCTGGCGCGATCCTGTTCGCCAAGGCCAAACGTGAACTGGGCAAACAAGTTTTCACCACTATTGAAAAGTTGATTTTCGTCATAGTCGTCATCGGCGCCCTGGTGGCAGCTTATGGGCTCTACGACGGTTTCCTGACTCTGTAACACAAGTTAGATTTCTTTTACTGGAGGATCTGTAATGACCACTGAAAAAGTTAAGTTCGGCGTACATTCCGAAGCCGGCAAACTGCGTAAAGTTATGGTGTGTTCCCCAGGTTTGGCCCACCAGCGGCTAACCCCAAATAACTGCGATGATCTGCTGTTCGATGACGTGCTCTGGGTTGCCCAGGCCAAGCGTGACCATTTCGATTTCGTCAACAAGATGCGCGAACGGGATGTACATGTGCTGGAAATGCACAACATGCTGACCGAGATCGTCGCCATTCCCGAAGCCCTGGACTGGATTCTGGAACGCAAGGTCACCTCCAACATGGTCGGCGTCGGCCTGGTCAATGAAGTCAGTTCGTGGCTGCGCAGCCTGGAGCCGCGCAAGATCGCCGAGTACCTCATCGGTGGCGTCTCGGCCGATGATCTGCCCGACAGCTTCGGTGGCAAAACCATCGAGATGTTCCGCGAATTCCTCGGCCACTCGAGCTTCATCCTGCCACCGCTGCCGAACACCCAGTTTACCCGCGACAATACCTGCTGGATCTACGGCGGCGTGACGCTCAACCCAATGTACTGGCCGGCGCGACGCCAAGAAACCTTGCTGACCAGCGCTATCTACAAATTCCACCCTGAGTTCACCAACGCCGACTTCCAGATCTGGTACGGCGACCCGGACCTGGAACACGGCAACGCAACGCTTGAAGGCGGCGACGTGATGCCAATCGGCAACGGTGTGGTGTTGATCGGCATGGGCGAACGCACGTCCCGCCAGGCCATCGGCCAACTGGCGCTGAACCTGTTCAAGAACAAGGTAGTGGAACGCGTGATCGTCGCCGGTCTGCCAAAATCTCGCGCCGCCATGCACCTGGACACCGTGTTCAGCTTCTGCGACCACGACTTGGTCACCATCTTCCCGGAAGTGGTCAGCCAGATCGTCGCCTTCACCCTGCGCCCTGATGAAAGCAAGCAAGGCGGCATCGACATTCGCCGTGAAGACGCAAGCTTCCTCGACACCGTGGCCGACGCACTGAACCTGAAAGCCCTGCGCATCGTTGAAACCGGCGGCAACAGCTTCGCCGCCGAACGCGAGCAGTGGGATGACGGCAACAATGTTGTCGCCCTGGAGCCAGGCGTGGTGATCGGTTACGACCGCAACACCTACACCAACACCCTGCTGCGCAAGGCTGGCGTGGAAGTCATCACCATCAGCGCCGGTGAACTGGGTCGGGGTCGCGGCGGCGGCCACTGCATGACCTGCCCAATCGTTCGTGACCCAATCGACTATTAATTTTTAAGCCTTGGCCGCCGCTCACAAAGCGTCGGTCAGGGGATAACCTAAACAGAAGGAGATCCACCATGGCTTTCAATATGCGCAATCGCAGCCTGCTCTCGCTGATGCACCACACTACTCGCGAGCTGAACTACCTGCTGGACCTGTCACGCGACCTCAAACGCGCCAAGTACACCGGCACTGAGCGTCCGCACCTGCAAGGCAAAAACATCGCACTGATCTTCGAAAAAACCTCGACTCGCACCCGTTGCGCCTTCGAAGTTGCGGCCCACGACCAAGGTGCTCACGTCACCTACATCGACCCGATGTCGTCGCAGATCGGCCACAAAGAAAGCATGAAAGACACCGCCCGCGTACTCGGCCGCATGTTCGACGCCATCGAGTACCGTGGCTTTGAGCAGGAAATCGTCGAAGAGCTGGCCAAGTTCGCTGGCGTACCGGTGTTCAACGGCCTGACCGCTGAATTCCACCCGACGCAAATGATCGCCGACACCCTGACCATGCGCGAGCACAGCGACAAGCCGCTGCATGAAATCAGCTACGCCTACCTGGGCGACGCACGCTACAACATGGGCAACTCGTTGCTGATGATCGGCGCCAAACTGGGCATGGACGTGCGCATCGGCGCGCCAAAAGCGCTGTGGCCAACCCAAGAGTTTATCGACCAGTGCAAAGCGTTCGCTAAAGAAAGCGGCGCCCGCGTCACCATCACTGAAGACCCTGTAGAAGCCGTCAAAGGCGTGGACTTCATCCACACCGATATCTGGGTTTCCATGGGCGAACCAGTGGAAGCGTGGGACGAGCGCATCGAGCAACTGCTGCCGTACCAAGTCAACGCCAAGATGATGAAAGCCTCGGGCAACCCACGCGTGAAGTTCATGCACTGCCTGCCAGCCTTCCATAACAACGAAACCAAGGTCGGCAAGGACATCGCCGCCCGTTATCCGAACCTGGCCGGTGGCGTGGAAGTGACCGAAGAAGTGTTTGAGTCGCCCGCCAACATCGCCTTTGAGCAAGCGGAAAACCGCATGCATACCATCAAGGCGATTCTGGTGTCCGCGTTGGCGGATATCTAAACCCCGATACGGCTCTTACTGACTGATCGTTCCCACGCAGAGCGTGGGAATACCGCTCCGGACGCTCCGCGTCCAACTGACCACGCCGGGCTCAAGCCTTGCGCGATGGTGACGCGGAGCGGCACAGGATGCATTCCCACGCAGAGCGTTGGAACGATCAAATACCCCACTGAATTTTAGAAGGACAGCCTCTATGCGCATCGTCGTTGCACTGGGCGGTAACGCTCTCCTGCGTCGTGGTGAACCCATGACCGCAGACAATCAACGTGCCAATATCCGCATCGCCACCGAACAGATCGCCCGCATCGCGCCGGGTAACGAACTGGTGGTGGCCCACGGCAATGGCCCACAAGTCGGCCTGTTGTCGCTGCAAGCGGCAGCCTATACCTCCGTCAGCCCTTACCCGCTGGATGTGCTTGGTGCCGAAACTGAAGGCATGATCGGTTACATGATCGAACAGGAACTGGGCAACTTGCTGCACGCCGACGTACCCTTCGCCACCCTGCTCACCCAGGTCGAAGTCGATCCCAAAGACCCTGCGTTCCAGAACCCTACCAAGCCTATCGGCCCGGTCTACTCCAAGGCCGAAGCGGAAAAACTCGCAGCTGAAAAGGGTTGGGCTATTGCTCCAGATGGCGACAAGTTCCGCCGTGTGGTGGCCAGTCCAAAACCAAAGCGTATCTTTGAGATCCGCCCGATCAAGTGGCTGCTGGAAAAAGGCAGCATCGTGATTTGCGCTGGCGGCGGCGGGATTCCGACCATGTACGGCGAAGACGGTAAGCTCAAGGGTGTGGAAGCGGTAATCGACAAGGACCTGTGTTCCTCCTTGCTGGCTGAGCAACTGAACGCCGACTTGCTGGTGATCGCCACCGACGTCAGTGCAACATTTATCGACTTCGGCAAACCGACTCAGAAAGCCATCAGCCACGTCCATCCCGACGAATTGGAAAAACTCGGCTTCGCCTCCGGCTCCATGGGCCCTAAGGTTCAGGCTGCCTGCGAGTTCGCCCGCAACACTGGCAAAACCGCAGTGATCGGCTCGCTCTCGGACATCGAATCCATCGTCCAGGGCACCGCCGGCACCCGTATCAGCACGGCAAAACCTGGCATCACTTACCTATAAATGCACCTAGGGCGGGTTTCAGACCCGCCCTTCTCCAATGCCTTGTAAAGGAGAGACGCCTCATGGCCACGTTTGAACCCGGTCACTTGCATATCGAACGCCACGCGCTGAACAAGGACGACTACAGCTACAACCTGTGCATCGACTATGAAGTCAGCCAGGACCCCAAGGAAGGCAAGGGGATGTTGTTCAAGATGCATGGTTCGGTGCAAGGCAAGGACCTCAAGGAGGAATTCTTCCTGCCCAAGGACCAGGCCTTCGACTTTGCCCGGCAGGCGATGAATATTACGCAGAAGTACGGCATGCCGAAGATTGCAGTGTTGAACGGCTCCATGCACAAGCAGTACGACCAGATGTTTGAAGACGTACGCCACCAACTGGATGTGAAGCCGGGAGATCCGGTGAAGCTCGAACACCTCGAATAACTCACCGAACACCTGACCTGGTTGATCGTCCCCACGTTCATTCCACGTGGGAACGCATCCCGTGACGCTCTCCGCGTCGCCAGTGCACAAGACTTGACCCTGCATCGAGCCCAGGACGCAGAGCGTCCAAAGCGGCATTCCCACGCAGAGCGTAGGAACCATCAGCCCCCTCGCCACAGACGGCAAATTTCACCTCGGCCCCGCGCCAAGGCATACTGGCCATCCTCCGCAGTCCAGAACCGTTAGCCCCCATGCGTATCCACGTCAGCTTCATCGACCGCGTCGGCATTACCCAGGAAGTCCTGGCCTTGCTCGGTGGGCGCAATCTCAACCTGGACGCAGTGGAAATGGTTCCGCCCAACGTCTATATCGACGCCCCGACCCTGAGCGCCGAGGTATTGGAAGAGTTGCGTGATGCCTTGTTCAGCGTCCACGGCGTGCAAGCCGTCACCGTGGTGGACATCCTCCCAGGCCAACGCCGGCACCTGCAACTCGACGCCCTGCTGGCGGCCATGACCGATCCGGTGCTGGCCCTGGACAGTGCCGGCAAGGTGTTGCTGGCCAACCCGGCGCTGATCGCCCTCTACGGCCGCGAGCCCGCCGGGGAAAGCATCGCCGAGCTGTTTGACGACACGGCGCTGCTGGACACCCTGCTGGAGCAGGGCTTTCGCCTGCCCTTGCGGGAAATCAGCGTCAACGGCCAGACCCTGTTGCTGGACGCCACGCCAATCACCGACGCCGGTGCCCTGCTGACCCTGTACCAACCCAACCGCATCGGCGAACGCTTGTCGGCGCTGCATCACGATCACGCCGAAGGCTTCGATGCGCTGCTGGGCGAATCCCCGGCGATCCGCACCCTCAAGGCGCGGGCACAGCGGGTAGCGGCTCTGGATGCACCGTTGTTGATCCAGGGCGAAACCGGCACCGGCAAGGAGTTGGTAGCCCGAGCCTGTCACGCGATCAGCGCCCGTCACAGCGCGCCGTTCCTGGCGCTGAACTGCGCGGCGCTGCCGGAAAACCTGGCCGAGAGCGAACTGTTCGGCTACGCCCCCGGTGCCTTTACCGGCGCCCAACGCGGCGGCAAGCCGGGGCTGATGGAGTTGGCCAACCAGGGCACGGTATTTCTGGATGAGATCGGCGAGATGTCGCCGTATTTGCAGGCCAAGCTGCTGCGTTTTCTCAATGACGGCAGCTTTCGCCGGGTGGGCGGCGACCGTGAAGTAAAGGTCAATGTGCGCATCCTCAGCGCCACCCACCGCGATCTGGAAAAGATGGTCAGCGAGGGGACTTTCCGTGAGGACTTGTTCTACCGGCTGAATGTGCTCAACGTCGAAGTGCCGCCCCTGCGCGAACGAGGCCAGGATATTTTGCTGTTGGCACGCTATTTCATGCAGCAGGCCTGTGCGCAGATCCAGCGTCCGGTCTGTCGTCTGGCGCCGGGCACTTATCCGGCGTTGCTGGGGAATCGTTGGCCTGGGAATGTGCGGCAACTGCAGAATGTGATTTTTCGGGCTGCGGCTATTTGTGAAAGCAGCTTGGTGGATATTGGTGATCTGGATATCGCCGGGACTTCGGTGGCGCGTCAGAGTGATGGTGAAGTCGACAGCCTGGAGCAGGCGGTGGAGGACTTTGAGCGTTCGCTGCTGGAGAAGCTGTATGCCAGTTATCCGTCGACGCGGCAGTTGGCGAGTCGGTTGCAGACTTCGCATACGGCCATCGCTCATCGCTTGCGCAAGTACGGGATTCCTACGAAGGTCTGAAAGTTGGGTGCATATCCGTTGCTGCGGTTATGGCGGCTTGGGGTTACGCCCTTACGGCGTGTCACTTTTGGAAAAGAGCCCGGAATGCCGGCCCAGCCAAAAGTAACCAAAAGGGCTCTTGCCCCACCACTCGGTGCCTCGCTGCGGCTCGGCATGTTCACTCCGGCATTGCTCCGTGGGCCGCCGCGATGGGCCATCCTTGGCCCAGCGCGGCTAAACCGGCGTCCTGCCGGTTTACCCACGGATCAATGCCTGCGTTCAGCCATCGTGGTTAACGGGGCGCCTTAGATCAAAAGCAAAAGCACGGCGGCCTGGTAGCCGACCTGAGTGGTGAGAAGCAAGAGCGGATCTACTGCCCACTGCCCACTGTAGGAGCGAGCTTGCTCCGGGCGGCGTTCCGACGATGGTCGTTAACGATGACGCTGGTTTCCTGAATCACCGCGGCGCCCTCTGGTTCTTCGCGAGTAAGCTCGCTCAGAACCGTCAACCACCTCACGCCCAGTCAAGTGCCTAAAACCGACCTCGGCCCGTACTGAAAACGCTACAGCGTAACGATATCACTACACGCATCCTCAGCCGTCTCCATGCAAGGCTTTGATCCTCATAGCCTTTTTTTCACCCTCTCAACCGTAGCGATATCGCTACACCCACAAATCAACCATTCCCACAGAAATCAAATAACCAATTGATTTATAACAACTAAAAAACATTGGCCGCGATTTTGCTAAGTAACTCCTCATTATTACAATCCCGTCCACCAGACGAATCTGGCCCTGAGGAGTTTCCATGAGCGAGTTGCGCTTTACTGAAGATCACGAATGGCTGCGCGCCGAAGCCGACGGCAGCGTTACCGTAGGTATTACCGCTTTCGCGCAGAACGCGCTGGGTGATGTGGTTTTCGTGCAACTACCTGAATTGCAGGCCTACGACAAAGGTGCAGAAGCCTCCACCGTGGAATCGGTCAAGGCGGCCAGCGGTGTGTACATGCCCCTGGACGGAGAAGTCCTCGAAGTGAACGACAAGCTGGACGCCAGCCCCGAGTTGGTCAACGAAGACCCGATGGGCGAAGGCTGGTTCTTCCGCTTTAAACCGACCGATGCCGATGCGGTGGCTAAACTGTTGGATCAAGATACATACGACCGCCTGATCAAAGCCAATGCCGAAGCCTGAGGAGCGCGTCATGACCATTCAATTGAGCACCGCCAACGAATTCATCGCGCGCCACATCGGCCCGCGCCAGGAAGACGAGCAACAGATGCTCGCCAGCCTGGGCTTTGATTCCCTGGAAGCCCTGAGCGCCAGTGTGATCCCGCAAAGCATCAAGGGCACCAGCGTGCTGGGCCTGGAAGACGGACTGAGCGAAGCCGATGCCCTGGCTTCGATCAAGGCCATCGCCAGCAAAAACCAACTGTTCAAGACCTACATCGGTCAGGGCTACTACAACTGCCACACGCCGTCGCCGATCCTGCGCAACCTGCTGGAAAACCCGGCCTGGTACACCGCCTACACCCCGTACCAGCCGGAGATTTCCCAGGGCCGCCTGGAAGCGCTGCTGAATTTCCAGACCCTGATCAGCGACCTCACTGGCCTGCCGATCGCCAACGCTTCCCTGCTCGATGAAGCCACCGCCGCTGCCGAAGCCATGACCTTCTGCAAACGCCTGAGCAAGAACAAGGGCAGCCACGCCTTCTTTGCGTCCATCCATAGCCACCCGCAAACCCTCGACGTGTTGCGCACCCGTGCCGAGCCGTTGGGCATTGACGTGGTGGTGGGCGACGAGCGCGAACTGACCGACGTCAGCGCCTTCTTCGGTGCGCTGCTGCAATACCCAGCCAGCAACGGTGACGTGTTCGACTACCGCGAACTGACCGAACGCTTCCACGCCGCCAATGCGCTGGTGGCCGTAGCCGCTGACCTGCTGGCCCTGACCCTGCTGACCCCGCCGGGCGAGTTCGATGCCGACGTGGCTATCGGCAGCGCGCAACGTTTCGGCGTACCGCTGGGCTTTGGTGGCCCGCACGCGGCGTATTTCTCCACCAAGGATGCGTTCAAACGCGACATGCCGGGCCGCCTGGTGGGCGTCTCCGTCGACCGTTTCGGCAAGCCGGCCCTGCGCCTGGCCATGCAGACCCGCGAGCAACATATCCGTCGCGAGAAAGCCACCAGCAACATCTGCACCGCCCAGGTGCTGTTGGCCAACATCGCCAGCATGTACGCGGTGTATCACGGCCCTAAAGGCCTGACCCAAATCGCCAACCGCATTCATCACCTGACCGCGATCCTCGCCAAAGGCTTGACCGCGTTGGGCCTCAAGGTTGAGCAAGCCAACTTCTTCGACACCCTGACCCTGGCCACCGGCGCCAACACCGCCGCCCTGCACGACAAGGCCCGTGCCCAGCGCATCAACCTGCGCGTGGTTGATGGCGAACGCCTGGGCCTGTCGGTGGACGAAACCACCCTTCAGGCTGATATCGAAACCCTGTGGAATGTGTTCGCAAACGGTAAAACACTGCCGGACTTCGCCGCATTGGCCACCAGCGTTGACAGCACCCTGCCGGCCGCGCTGCTGCGCCAGTCGCCAATCCTCAGCCACCCGGTGTTCAACCGTTACCACTCGGAAACCGAGCTGATGCGCTACCTGCGCAAGCTCGCCGACAAGGACCTGGCACTGGATCGCACCATGATCCCGCTGGGCTCCTGCACCATGAAACTCAACGCCGCCAGCGAAATGATCCCGGTGACCTGGGCCGAATTCGGTGCCCTGCACCCGTTCGCCCCGGCCTCGCAAAGCGCCGGCTACCAACAGCTGACTGACGAACTGGAAGCCATGCTTTGCGCGGCCACCGGTTACGACGCCATCTCCCTGCAACCGAACGCCGGTTCCCAGGGCGAGTACGCAGGCCTGCTGGCCATTCGTGCCTATCACCAGAGCCGTGGCGAAGAACGCCGCGACATCTGCCTGATCCCTTCGTCAGCCCACGGCACCAACCCGGCCACCGCCAACATGGCGGGCATGCGTGTTGTGGTCACCGCTTGCGATGCACGCGGTAACGTCGACATCGAAGACCTGCGGGCCAAGGCCATCGAGCACCGCGAACACCTCGCTGCGCTGATGATCACCTACCCGTCGACCCACGGCGTGTTTGAAGAAGGCATCCGCGAAATCTGCGAGATCATTCATGACAACGGCGGCCAGGTGTACATCGATGGCGCCAACATGAACGCCATGGTCGGCCTCTGCGCACCAGGCAAGTTCGGCGGCGACGTGTCCCACCTGAACCTGCACAAGACCTTCTGCATCCCTCACGGCGGTGGCGGCCCAGGCGTTGGCCCGATTGGCGTGAAGTCGCACCTGACACCGTTCCTGCCGGGGCACGGCGCCCTGGAACGCAAGGAAGGCGCGGTCTGCGCGGCACCGTTCGGCAGCGCAAGCATCCTGCCGATCACCTGGATGTACATCAGCATGATGGGCGGCGCCGGCCTCAAGCGCGCGTCGCAGTTGGCGATCCTCAATGCCAACTACATTTCCCGTCGCCTGGAAGAGCACTACCCCGTGCTCTACACCGGCAGCAACGGCCTGGTGGCCCACGAATGCATCCTGGATCTGCGCCCGTTGAAAGACAGCAGCGGCATCAGCGTCGATGACGTGGCCAAGCGTTTGATCGACTTTGGTTTCCATGCACCAACCATGTCGTTCCCGGTGGCCGGCACCTTGATGATCGAACCGACCGAAAGCGAATCCAAGGAAGAACTGGACCGCTTCTGCGACGCCATGATCCGCATCCGCGAAGAAATCCGCGCAGTGGAAAATGGCTCGCTGGACAAGGACGATAACCCGCTGAAAAACGCCCCGCACACCGCCGCCGAACTGGTGGGCGAATGGACGCATCCCTACAGCCGCGAACAAGCGGTGTACCCGGTAGCGTCGTTGATCGAAGGCAAGTACTGGCCGCCGGTTGGCCGGGTCGACAACGTGTTTGGCGATCGCAACTTGGTGTGTGCGTGCCCGTCGATCGAAAGCTACGCCTGACCGTGAACCTGTAGGAGCGAGCTTGCTCGCGAAAAACCTGAGAGCGCCGCGATCATCCTGAATGAACGCGGTGCCTATCAGTTCTTCGCGAGCAAGCTCGCTCCTACAGAAAAGCGGTACCCAATAACAAGAAACCGGAGAACAACCATGTCTTTAAGCGTGTTCGACCTGTTCAAAATTGGCATCGGCCCC
Source organism: Pseudomonas sp. C321 (assembly GCF_055407105.1). Lineage (NCBI taxonomy): Bacteria > Pseudomonadati > Pseudomonadota > Gammaproteobacteria > Pseudomonadales > Pseudomonadaceae > Pseudomonas > Pseudomonas sp. C321. Next base: position 473,480 of record NZ_JBUZRB010000001.1, read on the forward strand.
TCCAGTTCCCACACCGTCGGCCCGATGCGTGCTGCAGCGCGCTTCGTCGAGGGCTTGCGACGTGACAACCTGTTGAGTGCGACCACCCGCGTCAAGGTCGAACTCTACGGCTCGCTTGGCGCCACCGGTAAAGGCCACGGCAGCGACAAGGCCGTGTTGCTGGGCCTGGAAGGCGAACACCCGGACACCGTGGACACTGAAACCGTTGCTGCACGCTTGCAGGAAATCCGCAGCAACGGGCGCTTGAACCTGCTCGGCGAACACAGCATTGCGTTCAACGAGAAAGAACACCTGGCGATGATTCGCAAACCCCTGGCCTATCACCCCAACGGCATGATCTTTCGTGCCTTCGATGAGGCGGGCCTGCAAGTTCGCAGCCGCGAGTACTACTCGGTCGGCGGCGGGTTTGTGGTGGATGAAGACGCGGCCGGCGCCGACCGGATTGTCGAGGACGCCACCCCCCTGACCTTTCCCTTCAAAAGTGCCAAGGACTTGCTTGGCCATTGCGCCACCTATGGGCTGTCCATCAGCCAGGTGATGCTGACCAACGAAAGTGCCTGGCGCCCGGAAGCAGAGACCCGCAGCGGCTTGCTGAAGATCTGGCAGGTAATGCAGGACTGTGTGGACGCGGGCTGTCGCAACGAAGGGATTCTGCCCGGTGGTCTCAAGGTCAAGCGGCGGGCGGCGGCGCTGCATCGCCAGTTGTGCAAGCACCCGGAGTCGGCGCTGCGTGATCCGCTGTCGGTGCTGGACTGGGTCAACCTCTACGCCCTGGCGGTCAACGAAGAAAACGCCAATGGCGGGCGCGTAGTAACCGCGCCCACCAACGGTGCGGCCGGGATTGTGCCGGCGGTGTTGCACTACTACATGCGTTTTATCCCCGGTGCCAGCGAAGACGGCGTGGTGCGCTTTCTGCTCACCGCCGCCGCCATTGGCATCCTCTATAAAGAAAATGCCTCGATCTCCGGCGCTGAAGTCGGTTGCCAGGGTGAAGTGGGCGTCGCCTGCTCCATGGCCGCCGGCGCCTTGTGCGAGGTGTTGGGCGGTACGGTTTCCCAGGTGGAAAACGCTGCCGAAATCGGCATGGAACACAACCTAGGCCTGACCTGCGACCCCATCGGCGGGCTGGTGCAGGTGCCCTGTATCGAGCGCAACGCCATGGGCTCGGTCAAGGCCATCAATGCGGTGCGCATGGCCCTGCGCGGCGACGGGCAACACTTCGTCTCGCTGGACAAGGTCATCCGCACCATGCGCCAGACCGGCGCCGACATGAAAAGCAAATACAAGGAAACCGCCCGTGGCGGTTTGGCAGTCAACATTATCGAGTGCTGACGCTCTCAAGCACGTCCGTACGTTTTTCAGGAGCTGAATATGTCCACCGAAACCCTGTTGAAAACCCCGCTGCACGCCCTGCACATCGAACTGGGCGCGCGCATGGTGCCGTTCGCCGGCTACGACATGCCGGTGCAATACCCGCTGGGCGTGATGAAGGAACACCTGCACACCCGTGAACAGGCCGGGTTGTTCGATGTATCGCATATGGGCCAGATTCGCCTGAGCGGCGCCAACGCCGCCAAGGCCCTGGAAACCCTGGTGCCGGTGGACATCATCGACCTGCCGGTGGGCATGCAGCGCTACGCCATGTTCACCAACGAGCAGGGCGGTATCCTCGACGACCTGATGGTCGCCAACCTGGGTAACGACGAACTGTTCCTGGTGGTCAACGCCGCCTGCAAGGATCAGGACCTGGCCCACTTGCGCCAGCATATCGGTGACCAGTGCACCATTGAGCCGCTGTTCGAAGAGCGCGCCCTGCTCGCCCTGCAAGGTCCGGCGGCGGTCAGCGTATTGGCGCGACTGGCGCCTGAGGTCAAGCACATGACCTTTATGCAATTCGCGCCTACGCGCCTGCTGGGCGTGGACTGCTACGTCAGCCGCTCCGGCTACACCGGCGAAGACGGTTTCGAAATCTCCGTGCCGGCCGCCAGTGCCGAAGCCCTGGCCCGCAGCCTGCTGGCAGAAACCGAAGTACAGGCCATTGGCCTTGGCGCCCGCGACTCCCTGCGCCTGGAAGCTGGCCTGTGCCTCTACGGCCATGACATGAACACCGAAACCACACCGATTGAAGCCAGCCTGTTGTGGGCCATCTCCAAGGCCCGCCGCGCCGATGGTGCACGCGCTGGTGGCTTTCCGGGTGCCGACAAGATCTTCACCCAACAACAAACCGGTGTCAGCCGCAAGCGCGTTGGCCTACTGCCGCAGGAGCGTACCCCTGTCCGTGAAGGTGCAGAAATCGTCGATGAGCACGGTACCGTGATCGGTAGCGTGTGCAGCGGCGGTTTTGGTCCGAGCCTTGGCGGCCCGCTAGCCATGGGGTACCTCGACAGTGCGTTCGTTGCGCTGGATACCGAGGTCTGGGCGTTGGTGCGTGGGAAAAAGGTGCCACTTCGTGTAAGTAAAATGCCATTCGTGCAACAACGTTACTACCGTGGTTGATTGGCTGTTCCTATAAGTAACGCGAATGCGGTTGTGTGCACTAATCTGTAACGCAACCGCCACAAAAAAGTGCACTGACGATAGTCACCGCTATGTGCCTTAACCTATAACAAGTGATCAAGTCTATCGAATAAGCCTTATACCCAACGTTGACCGAAGTGTCATAAAACTGAGGAAAACCGTGGCTTGCAGAGGGCTTGTTTTTTCCGTATTAGTTGGCGTAGAGTTTGCCTACTGTGTTTGCATGGGTCGCTTGGAACCTGGACCTGGGCAGTAGCCAAAGTTTGCTACAACCCGTTCGACGTCTCTTACTTTCCTGCAATCCAGCCCAGTACTCTTTCATGTGAAAGGGGCTGTCATTAACTTTAGCGTCAAGGAAATAAGAAAATGGCTGATCGTCAGAGCGGTACCGTCAAGTGGTTCAACGACGAGAAAGGGTTTGGTTTTATCACTCCAGAAAGCGGTGCAGATCTGTTCGTGCATTTCCGCGCGATTCAGGGCAATGGCTTCAAGAGCCTTAAAGAAGGCCAGAAAGTGACCTTCATTGCCGTGCAAGGCCAGAAAGGCATGCAGGCTGACGAAGTACAAGCAGCAGAAGACTGATCCTTGCTGCGACAAAAAAGCCTCTGATGGTGACATCAGAGGCTTTTTTATATGTTTTATCCGTAAAATGGCTTTTTTCCTTCCGAGAGCCCTGCCATGTCGAAACACCTGCTAAGCCCTCAAGGCGATTTCCCCGCCGTTGGCCTGGGCCGTCGTCTGGCAGCGATGTTCTATGACTTCCTGTTGTGCACCGCCCTGCTGATCGTCACAGCCCTCATCTACAAGCTGGTGTGGATGGCCTTTGTCGGTGAAAGCAAAATGCGTGCGCTCTCTGAGTCCGGTGCCCTGGACGGTGATCCATTGCTGTCGACGATTTTGTTTTTTGTGTTGTTTGGTTTCTTCGCCAAGTTCTGGACCCATTCCGGGCAGACGCTGGGCATGCAGGTATGGGGCGTGCGGGTGCAGAACGCGGATGGCTCGCGGATCAGCCTGTGGCAGGCTTTACTGCGTTTTGTGGTGTCGATTGCGTCGTGGTTGTGCGTAGGGCTGGGGTTTATCTGGTCGCTGGTCGACAAGAAGAAGCGCAGCTGGCATGACATCTATTCCGACAGCCAGCTGGTTCGTATTCCAAAGAAGAAAAAATAAGCGCTTATCAGGCGTTGCCCGCCAGTTTCAGGCGCGCGGCCTGGGTAAAGTCCAGCATTCGCTTGAGCGGGCGCACCGCGTGGGGGATCACCGACGGCTCGACGAAGATCTCGTTACTGCCCTCGCGCAAACACTGCAGAGTCCGCTCCAGCGTATTCATCGCCATCCACGGGCAGTGCGCACAACTGCGGCACGCCGCGCCGTTCCCAGCGGTCGGCGCTTCGACAAACACCTTGTCCGGGCACAACTGCTGCATCTTGTAGAAGATGCCGCGGTCGGTGGCGACGATAAAAGTCTTGTTCGGCAGGCGCTGCGCGGCGGCGATCAACTGACTGGTGGAACCCACGGCATCGGCCAGTTCGATCACCGAAGTCGGTGATTCCGGATGCACCAGAATCGCCGCGTCCGGGTACAGCGCCTTCATGTCTTCCAGTTGCTTGGACTTGAACTCTTCGTGGACGATGCAGGCACCGTCCCACAGCAGCATGTCGGCACCGGTCTGGCGCTGGATATAAGTGCCCAGGTGTTTGTCCGGGCCCCAGATGATGGTCTCGCCGTTATCCATCAGGCTTTCGACGATCTCCAGGGCGCAACTGGAGGTCACCACCCAATCGGCACGGGCTTTGACCGCCGCCGAAGTATTGGCATAGACCACCACGGTGCGCTCGGGATACTGGTCGCAGAACGCGGAAAACTCATCCACCGGGCAACCCAGGTCCAGGGAGCAGGTAGCTTCCAGGGTGGGCATCAGGATGCGTTTTTCGGGGGTGAGGATTTTGGCTGTCTCGCCCATGAAGCGCACACCGGCGACCAGTACGGTCTTGGCCGGGTGAGCGGCGCCAAAACGGGCCATCTCCAGAGAGTCGGAGACACAGCCGCCGGTTTCTTCGGCCAGGGCCTGGATTACCGGGTCGCAGTAAAAGTGAGCCACCAGCACCGCGTCCTGAGCCTTCAGCTCGGCGGCGATAGCGGCACGTAAAACCGCCTCCTCGGCACCACTGAGCACCTTGGGCTGTTTGGCATCAAGGTGGGCTTGAACCAGAAGACGTTCGGAAATTTGCGTCATGTTCGCAAGACCTGCAGGCGCAGTTGCGCGAAAGTCGAGTGTACCACCGGCTCTGGGCCCCTTGCGGGTACCGCCGGACGAAGTGATTGTGTTCATCAGCACGGACAACGGTGAAGCCGCGCAAGGCTACAGAATATCGATTGGATTCAAAAGCCTAATCTGGGGTGCGGGCGCTTTGTCCGTTGTAGCTGGTGGTGCTTACCACCGGCTACAACTACAAATACGCTCGCATCGCCCAGGAAGAAGCCAGGCCGTCAGGCTTCGCTGATTTTGTTGACACTGGTGATCTCACCGTTCCAGATCATCTCGTAATGCGCCGTTTGAACGATGGATGAGACAGGCATGGGCGTCATCAACGCCCAACAGTGGCTCTCTTGTGAACGCACGGACCTGTACCGCAGGCCGGGAAAGCCTGCTTCCTTGATAGCCCTCCCCAAACGATGGGAGTGCGTGTAATCGTCGGGATCGTAAATGGGATCAGTCATAGGAATGGATGTCGCATCCTTCATCGAATTATCCACGAAGGAACAGGACAGCCCCCGGAACATAAAGCGCTCGTAGTTGAGGCCGCGAACGTTCGACCAATACTGACTCTGATGATGACGCACCTCTGCCAGTGCAGTCTCCATCGTGGCGGCCAGGTACAGCACACCGAAGCTGCCATCGCTGAAACGCGACCCGGCTGGATTTACATGAGTGAACGGTGCCGTTGCATATGAACACCCAGGAATGCCGAAGGGGATTTCCTTGCGAGGTATCAACTCAATAAGACCGACCTCGTTATGCAGCCTGGGATTGGTCAGGGCCTGAATCTGATAGAGCACATCAAATTCGTCTGCGCTCGCCACGTCGTCAAACAGGGCAATGGGCGGAAACTTTGAGTTGACCAGTCGATAGGCCTGCAATTGCTCTGCGGCCATATCTGACAACTGACTCAGCATCACCACTGCGCTCCACGTAGAACATCAATCCGGCGAAACGTCTCGTACAGGGAAATCATATCGCCCTGGGCCATGATTTCGAGGGGCGTACGACCGTTGAAAAAGCTGTTGTCATTCGCCATCGCCGGGAAGCCATATACGTTCTCGGGATTATCAAAGACCAGGCGAAGCGCTGCGTGGATGTTCAGTACAAAGCTGATTCGCTGCATCTGGTCAGAATCCAGGCCCACCGACCAATCGACATCACGCTGCTTGGCACGCGTATAGGTGCTGCGGGAAATACGCAAGATACGGCAAGCCTGGTCACTGGTTGCCTGCCATTTTTCGAGAATGCCTACGGCAGCGCGCAGACCGGTCACGCATTGCTCCTTGGAAAATGCTTGCGCTTGGAGGGGTAGTGTCATGGTCACAACCTCACACTTAATCTACAGACTCAAATATAAGAATATTGAACCTATAGATCAACCCAAAGCAACTACCCTACCTTTTTACACGCCAAAAAAAACCCGGAAATCCTCACTATCGTGGGCCTTTCGGATTTTCTAAACTGCAATATCAGCTAGTTAGCTGCTAAAGCCTGCGCCAGCAGATACTGAGAAACGTCGAGAGCCTGAGCCTTGAGACGACGCGGTGAAGTCCAGGCCGCCAAGGCTGCGGCGATTGCGCAGATCAATGAGTCGATTCTGGTTCGAGGGCAAAACTGAGCTGAAACATGACAGCCCCGCTCTCTTGCCGAGGCAGGGGCTGTACTTGCCGACCACTGATAAACAAACCGATTAACAGGCTCCGCTGCAACAATCTAAAAGCACCCTTCGCGACATCTTTCACTATGCCAGCCAGAAAAGCCGATCTATTCCAAGCGTATGCTTGCCCTCCCCGCACCTTCTTCGTGCACTTTTTTACTGAATAACGCGGCACTCCTCACGTTTTATGTAATAAATCCGACACCGATGTAACAATCCGCTTAATGATGGCTCAACTATGGCAAGTCCCTGAGTTCACCATCTGGCTCCAGGGGCATGGATCGTCCGTATTTTCACGTTAAGGATGTCGAGTGCCGAATCAGCCCTCAACCGAGCGTCTCCTTCTTACCCGGAGCCTGATCGTTTCCCTGCTCTGCCTGGGCTCATTACCGGTGGTTGCTGCCGATGGGCCGCAGGCCGGCCAAGAAGCCCTGCGCTTGCAGCAACAACAACAGCGCGACCTGCAACAGCTGCAATTGGAACAACGCCAGCGCCAGATGCAGCGAGGCAGTTTCGGCACCCAACCAGAAGCGCCAGCACTGCCTGCAGACACCGTGAAAGATGAGCGCTGCTGGCCCCTGAGCGGTACGCGCCTGGCCGGGGTCACGCTGTTCAGCAAGACCGAGCTCAACACGCACATCGAACCCTATGTGACCTCCTGCATGGGCGTCACCCAGATCAACCGACTGCTGGCCGAGATCACCCGCCTGTACGTCGAGGCTGGCTATATCGCCAGCCGTCCTTACCTGATCAGCACCCCGGCCGCTGGGCAGCCTCTGGATATCCACGTCGAAGAAGGCTATATCGAAGCCATCGAGCTGGCCGACCAGAGCCTGCCAGTGTCTTTGCGCGGGGCGTTCCCTGGAATGCTCGGCAAACCATTGAACCTGCGAGACCTGGAGCAGGGCCTGGACCAGCTCAATCGCCTGCGTTCGGTGGACCTCACCGCCGACATTGCGCCCGGCAGCGAGCCAGGCGCTTCGCGGCTCATCCTGCGCTCACGCAGCAGTGCCTCGCGCTGGGGCCTGGGCCTTGGAGTGGATAACCTCGGCAGCGCCGGCACCGGGCGTGATCGCAACTCCATCAGCCTGAACCTGGACAGCCCGTTGCAGCTCAACGACTCGCTCAACTTAAGCTTCAGCGACACCCTCAACCACGGCCCGCGCTACAGCCGCAGCAACAGCCTGTTTTATTCCATCCCCTACGGTTACTGGACCTACAGCCTGTTCGCCAGCCATGCCGAATACCGCTCGCCATTCAAGCTCAGCAGTACCACGTTCTATAACAGTGGCCGCACCGATCAGGTCAGCCTGCGTACCGACCGTGTGCTGTGGCGCGATCAGGGCCATCAACTGAGCGCCAACTTGCAATTGGCCTACAAGGACGTCGACAGCTACCTGCAAAAGGTTCGCCTGGGGATCCAGAGCCCGACGCTGACCGTGGCCGAGGCGGGATTGAACCTGTTCTGGCTCAACAGCGCGGTGTGGAACCTGGACGTCAATTACGCCCAGGGCCTGACCTGGTTCGGCGCCGATCGGGATGCCGACCAAGTGCAAAAGAACCTGCCCCAGGCGCAGTTCCACAAATACCGCGCCAACCTCACCCAATGGCGCAATGGCCAGCTCAACGGCCAACCGTGGCAGTGGCAAAGCCAGTTATCGGCGCAGTACAGCCCCGACGCCTTGCCCGCCATCGAACAACTGCTGGGCACCGACGATTCGGCGGTGCGAGGCTATCGCGAGAACAGCGCTTCCGGTGCCATCGGCGCGGTCTGGCGTAACACCCTGCGCTTACCGCTCAACAGCGACCTGCCGATCAAGATCACCCCACGCCTGGGCCTGGACAACGGCTTGGTCAAGCGTGAGCACGGCTCCCAGAGCCAACGTCTGAGCGGTGCCAGCGCCGGACTCAACCTGAGCTGGAAGAACGTGCAGCTCGACTTCGACTACCAACGCAACCTGAACACCCCTGCAGGTTTTGGCCAGGAGCCGGAAGTTTGGCTGACGCGCCTGAGCGTGCAGATATGAGCCGATGCCCGATTAGCCTGACATAACCGCTGTACCTGACCCCACAGCAGCCTCGCACCGAACGACGCACTGCGCGGATCAGCCAACATAGAGCGAGACTTTTTATGCCCAATGACATACACAGCTTTCACCTCTCCCCCAGCGGCAAACTGCGCTGGGCCATCGCCAGCCTGTTCCTGTTACCTCAACTGGTATTGGCCGGTGGTTTGACGGTAGTCGAGGGCCCTGGCGGCACCCCGCAACTGCAAAATCAGGGGGGGGTGCCAATCGTCAATATCGTCGCGCCCAATGCCGGCGGCCTGTCGCATAACCAGTTCCTGGACTACAACGTCGATCGCCAGGGCGTGGTGCTGAACAACGCCCTGCAGGCCGGGCAATCCCAGCTCGCCGGGCATCTGGCGGCCAACCCGCAATTCCAGGGCCAGGCGGCCAGCGTGATCCTCAACGAAGTGATCAGTCGCAACGCCTCGACCCTCAACGGCGCACAGGAGATTTTCGGGCGGGCGGCCGATTATGTTCTGGCCAACCCTAACGGGATCTCGGTCAACGGTGGCAGCTTCATCAACACCCCCAACGCCAACCTGGTGGTAGGCCGTCCCGAGCTCAATGACGGCAAACTGCAAGCCTTGAGCACCCGCGATGCTCGCGGCCAACTGACGGTGCAAGGCCAAGGCCTGCAAAACCGTGGTGGCTCGATCAACCTGATTGCCCCGCGCATCGACAGCCAGGGCCGTCTCGACGCCCGTGACCAATTGAACCTCACCGTCGGCCGCAACCAGGTCGACTTCGCCAGCGGCGAAGTGCGCAAGGTCGACCCGGCCAGCAAGACCCAGGACCAGCGCATCGACGCCAGCCTGTTCGGCGCGATGCAGGCCGGACGCATCAACATCATCAGCACCGCCGAAGGCGCAGGTGTGCGGGTCGGCGCGGTGCAAGTAAGCGGCCGCGACGGCGTAAACGTCAGCTCTGCCGGCGACCTCGATATCAGCGGCCAAGTGCACGCCAATAGCCTGGAGGCCAATCGCGCCGGGGTGCAGAGCCACCAAGGCGATGTCAACCTGCACAGCGGCAAGGACTTGAACCTGGCCGCTACTGATGTCAGCGGGCGTAACGTCAAGCTCGACGCCAGCCGCAATCTGACCCTGAGCAGCCTGGAAAGCCGCAAGCTTCAGGAAGATCGTCACAAGTGGGAAAACAGCAACTTTCTGTTCACCTACGAAACCTATGACGCCACCACCACCGACAAGGACTCGCGCCAGCACGGCAACAAGGTCGTGGCCCAGCAGAATGCCACGCTGTCTTCCGGCGCCAAGACCGAAATCAAGGCCAGCAGCGTTGAAGCAGGCGACACCCTGAACATCAAGAGCGGCGACGATCTGCGCCTAAGCGCCGCCACGGAGACCCACGAAACCCGCGACCAGGGCAAGCACCGCAAGCACCTGTGGAAAGCCAACTGGGACAAGTCCAGCAGCGAGCAACGCAGCGTCACCAGTAGCCTCAAGGCCGGCAAGAACCTTGAGCTGACCAGCCAACAAAAACTACAACTGCAAGGCGCTGAACTGAAGACTCCGGGCGACATTCAACTGGCCGCCCGACAAGTTGAAATCACCAGCGTCAGCCGCACCCAGAGCAACAGCGACAACGCCTACTCTGGCGACTTGGTAGGCGGCAGCTTCTTCGGAAAAAACAGCGACGGCGACAAGGGCAAGACCTTGAACACCGGCAGTAAGGTCAACGCTGACGGCAAACTGATCGTCAAGGCTGACGAAGTGCGCATCAGCGGCAGTCAGGCCCGTGGCGGCAAGCAAGCCAGTGTGATCAGTGAGAAAGGTTCGCTGGTGATCGACGGCGTGCGCGATCTATCCCACGACAACAGCTACAGCAAGGACAGCAAGTTTTTCGGTATCTCCAAGGACGAAAGCCGCAAGAACCTCAAGGACAGCACCGTCGTCGCCAGCAACCTGCGCTCGGACAGTAACCTCAAGCTGCAAAGCGCCAAGGACATCGAAGTCAGTGGTTCCCAGGTCTCGGCGGCAGGCGAGCTGAAGGCTGACGCCAAGGGCGACATCAAGATCGCCTCAGTTGAAAACACCTCCCACGACACCACCAGCACCCACATCCGTGGTTTTGACGGCTACGCCAAGGAAACCGCCGACGGCACCCGCCAGTACCGTGCGGGCGTGCGTTATGAAGACCAGCAGCAAACCAGCAAGACCGACACCACCCGCCAGCAGGCCTCCAGCCTCAGCGGCGGCACCCTGGCCGTCACGGCGGATGGTGATTTAAGCGTCAAGGGTTCCGACCTCAAGGCCACCCAGGGCGATGCAACCTTGAGCGGCAAAAACGTCGACCTGTTGGCGGCTCACGACAGCACCACCAACACCACCGACAAGACCACCGCCGGTGGCGGCGTCTACTACACCGGCGGTCTGGACAAGGCCGGCAGTGGCGCAGAGTTCAGCCATCAGAGCAGCCACGACACCCGCAGCAAAACCACCGCGCAAACCAGCAACGTGGCAGCGACAGGCAAGCTGACCATCAATGCCGGCAACACCCTCACCAGCCAGGGCGCACAGGTCAAGGCCGGTTCCGAGTTGCAGGTCAATGCCGCCCAAGTCGATAACCAGGCGGCCCATAACAGCGAAACCAGCACCCACAAAGAGAACGGCTGGACCGCCGATGTCGGCGCGAATGTCGAATACAAAGGCATCACCCGCCCGATCGAAAAAGCCGTCGAAGGCTTGGCCCAGACCAAGTTCCATCAGCCTGGGCTGCTGGACGCGTTCGAGCAGCCCAATGTCGGGCTCGATGTGGAAGTGGGTCACACCAACAAGACCCGGACCCAGCAGGACAGCACGGCGGTGGTCAGCCAGTTCAGCGGCGCCACGGTGCAGGTCAATGTGGCAGGCCAGTTGAAGGATGAAGGCACCCAATACCGTGCCACTGATGGTGAGTTGAAGATCGATGCCGGCAGCCACGTTGCCACGGCGGCGGCCAATACCCACAGTAGCAGCGAGCAAGGCGTGGACGCCAAGGTGGGCGTGCGGGTCTACACCACCACTGGTGAAGACCTGAACGTACGCGGCAGCGGTACCGGCGGCAGCAGCGACGTGCGGGAAACCTCCAGCACGGCAGTGGTCGGCAGCTACTCCGGGACCCAGGGCGTCAACCTCGACGTCAAGGGCGATGCCCGTTATGAAGGCAGCCAGTTCAATGGCGGCCAGGCGGGGGTCAACCTCAAGGCTGGCGGTGAGCTGGCGCTGAACCAGGCCAACGACACCCAGAGCAAAAACAGCAACACCCTGCGCGGCAATGGTTCGTTGACCGTGGGCACCGCACCGGGCACCAGCGGCACTAACGTCAACCTCGGGGCCGGCGTGCAACTGGACCACAAACGCCTGGACACCCAGGACAGCCAGGCCCACGTCGCGACGATCCAGGGCAACGGCCCGATCCTGCTCACCAGCGGCGGCGACCTGACCCTGCAAGGCACCCAGATCGGCAGCAGCACCGCCAAGACGGGTGACATCAGCCTCAATGCCGGTGGCAAGCTGGACCTGCAGGCGGCAACCGACACCCACGTCAGCAGTGGCAGCAACCTGGGCGGCGGTCTGACCGTCGGTGCGGGCAAGACCAGCAGCGCCGAAAGCAGCAGCAATACCGGAAGCCTGAGCGCCAACTTCAACATCGGCAAAGTCGCGGAAAACGACCAGGGCGTCACCGTTGGGCAGTTGCACAGCAACGGCAAGGTCACTCTCGCCAGCGCTGCTGACACAGCCGATGCCATCTACCTGCAAGGCACTCAGGTCAAGGCCGGCAGCGTCAGCCTCGATGCGCAAAAAGGCGGCATCCTGCAAGAGTCGGCGCAATCGACCCAGGCTCACAACAGCTGGGGCGTGGGCCTTGGCGCAGGCGGTAGTGGCGGAAAAACCACCCTCGCCGATGCCGGTGAACACGACACGCCAAAGACCCAGCACGGCATCAATGCCCGAGCGAAAGTCGATGTCGATCATCTGCAAGGCACCACCCAGCACGACAGCCTGATCAAGGCCGACAACGTGGTTATCAACAGCGCTGGGGATACTCACCTGGCTGGAGCGCGGATCGAAGCGGATCAGGTCAGTGGCAAGATTGGTGGAGATCTCGTGGTAGAGAGCCGCAAGGACCAGATCAGCAGCACTCAGGTCAATGTCGATGCCAAACTGGATGTCGAGAAAAACCAGCCCGGCGTAGTCGACAAACTGGCCAAGACCACCGGCCCGCTCAAGGACAAGGTACAAGCCAAGGCCGAGGGCGCATTCGACAAACACCGCGAGAAACTGGAGAACGTCGTCGACAAAGGCACCGAGCATTTGGTCTCAGCCAAAGACAGCGTGGTCAACACCGTCGGTAATGCCAAGGAGCGCCTGGGGGAGAAACTCACCCGCAGCGGCAGCTACGACGTCAACCCAGAACCACGCGGCGCCTTCGGCACCAGCGTGGACAAAGCCAAGACCTACCTGGCGGACAAGAAGGATGCCTTGGGCACTCGCCTGTCCGGCGTCAAAGATAAGTTCTGGCCGAAAACCAGTGACAGCTACTCCGTCAGCGACAAGAACACCACTGGCAGCTCAGTGGCCAATACCACAGAAAACGTGCTGTTCGGCGACAAGAGCGGTAACACCGCCTACACCCCGACCTTGAACCTGGACGTCAGCCATATCGTCAAAGACAGCGTCACCCAAGCATCGGGCATCAGTGGCAACCAGAGCGTCAATCTGCAGGTAGGTGGGGACACTCGACTGACCGGCGCACGGATCAGCGCCAGCGACGGTAAGGTCAACCTCGGCGGCTCCAGCGTCACGACCACTACCTTGGCAGGTAGCGACTACCGCGCTGATGTTGGGCTGAACGTCTCGAAGTCGCCGGTTAACCTGATTCTTGGTGCGAAGGATGAACTGACCCAGAAACAGGACGAGGCCACCCGTAAGGGTCAAGCCTTCAACCTTGGACCGCTGCGGGTTGGCGGGCACAGTGACAGCCAGGAGTTGCAGGCTGGGATTGATCAGAAGATCAACTAAGTAGGAGTGGCCCTCAGTGGGAGCGAGAATACCCGTTCTCACTGGGGCCATCGTTGCGTCAGCCTTTTGCTAACGCGATGCAGCTATCACGCAGAGTGATCGTTGAACCAGGTGACCACATTACCCACCGTACGATCCACTACATCCGGCTGATCATAGTATTGAAAATAATTGGTACCGTTCTCCCAGATGAGTTTCTTGCCTGAGGTGGGGATCGATTCAAAATGCCGGCGAGCCGCAGCCGGGTTCATACAGCTATCAGAATGCACGAATGCATTCGATTTCGCTTCGACAGCGCAGCGATATACCGGTGGGAGTTTGCCCGCCAGCGAAACAACACTTCCCGATCCCGTACATTCACCAAATCGCAGGCAAAAAAAAACCCGGAAATCCTCACTTTCGTGGGCCTTCCGGATTTTCTAAACTGCAATATATGGTGGGTCGTGTGGGATTCGAACCTACGACCAATTGGTTAAAAGCCAACTGCTCTACCAACTGAGCTAACGACCCGCTTCGTGGTGGTGCGTATAATACTGATTTCTAACGGAAATTCAACACCTAATACGAAATAAATCAGAAATAATGTGTTGGGTCACTGATTCCGGCTGCCGAGAAGCCTTCTGCACGCAGGCGGCAGCTGTCGCACTTGCCACAGGCACGGCCCTGATCGTCTGCCTGATAGCAGGAAACGGTGAGTGCGTAATCAACCCCAAGACGCACGCCTGCCTTAACGATATCGGCTTTGCTCAGGTTCTGCAGGGGAGCCTGAATGCGGAAGCCCTGCCCCTCTACACCGGCCTTGGTAGCCAGGTTGGCCATGCGTTCGAAAGACTCGATGAACTCGGGACGGCAGTCTGGGTAGCCTGAGTAATCCACGGCATTGACGCCGATAAAGATGTCTCGTGCATTGAGCACTTCTGCCCAGCCCAGGGCCAGGGACAGGAACACGGTGTTGCGCGCCGGCACGTAGGTCACTGGAATGCCTTCGCTGGGTGCCTCGGGGACGTCAATGGAGCTGTCGGTCAGGGCCGAGCCGCCAATGCCGTTGAGGTTCAGGCTGATTACCTTGTGTTCAACCACACCCAGGTCGCGAGCAACGCGGGCGGCAGCATCCAGTTCGGCGCGGTGACGCTGGCCGTAGTCAAAGCTCATGGTGTAGCAGCTGTAGCCGTCAGCACGAGCCATGGCCACTACGGTGGCGGAATCGAGGCCGCCGGACAGCAGGATCACAGCACGTTTTTGATCTAGCGTTTGTTCAGTCATTTCAGCGCCCCGGCTCGTCATTCCAAAGATATTTATGCAGTTGCAGTTGCAGGCGTACCGGCAAATTGTCCGCGACCACCCAGTCGGCCAGTTCGCGAGCGTTCAAGTCGTGGTGGCTTGGAGAAAACAGCACCTCGCCTGCGCGCCGGTCGAGACCATACTGAATCAGCTTGGAACTGGCCCAGTCGTAGTCGTCACGGGAACAGATGACGAACTTGACCTGATCGTTGGCCGTCAGCAGCTCGATGTTCTCGTAGCGGTTGCGATTCACTTCCTTGGAGCCAGGCGTCTTGAGATCGACCACTCGGCTTACCCGAGGGTCTACCGCGGAAATATCCAAGGCACCACTGGTTTCCAGGGACACCTCGTAACCGGCATCACATAGTTGCTTGAGCAAAGGAATGGCATTGGGCTGGGCCAACGGCTCGCCGCCCGTCACACAGACGTAGCGTGGCCGGTAGCTGGCAACCTGCTGGAGGATGTCTTCGAGGGTACGCACGGTACCGCCACTGAAGGCGTAGGCGCTGTCACAGTATTGGCAGCGTAGCGGGCAGCCGGTGAGGCGCACAAATACTGTGGGCAAGCCGGCGGTGCGCGTTTCACCCTGTAACGAGTAAAAAACTTCGGTAATACGTAATGTATCTTGCATAGTCGCCACGGGCGTAACAGCTAAACAGGCTGTCCGCCTCCGTCAGGCACTTCAAGGAGCTCCGCTAACGCGCAAACCCCAAAAAGCGTGTTTCATAAAAGGGCGTGGATTCTAACGAAAAAACCCGCGACAAGCGCGGGTTTCTTCCAAGCGGAGCAGCACCGCTTACATACGCTGCAGATCACGCTGGGCCAACTGAGCGGCGGATGTACCCGGATATTGGGCCACCACTTGCTGCAGAATGCCTTTGACCTTGTCGGCATGACCCAAGCGGCGCTCTACGTCAGCAAGCTTGTACAGCGAGTCAGGCACCTTGGCGTGCTTTGGGTAGAGCTGGCTGACCTTGGCAAAAGCCTGGCCTGCACCTTGCAGATCACCCTTGGCCAGGTTCACCTCACCCAACCAGTATTGGGCATTGCCCGCATACTGACTGTTCGGGTATTTGCGCAGGAAAGCGGCGAAAGCCAGGCTGGCCTTGTCGAAATCCTTTGCCTTGATCAGGTCGAAGGCTGCGTCGTAGTACAGCTTTTCCTTCGCTGGATCACCCGGTTCACTGCTGGCGGCAGGGGCCTGGCTGGCAGCCCCAGCCCCCGCAGCTGCACCACCGGCGGCGCTTGCGGCGCCACCGGCAGAAGAATTATCAGGAGTGGCGGCTGGTGTAACGCCGGTTCCTATGCGCCTATCAAGATCCTGGTATCGCTCCAGGCCTTCTTGTTTCAGGCGATTTACTTCATTTTGCAGAACTTCAATGGTGCCTTGTTGCTGCGCCAATTGATCCTGCATACGTTGCAGCTGGTTGAACAGCTCGCCCTGTGCCGAAGGAGGGGCCGTAACCCCACCTCCGGCATAGGCGCCGTTCGTGCCATAACCTGCTGGCGGATAGCTGCTCCCGCTATTGTTATAGCCAGAGTTGCTATCTTCCACAGGAACCGCAGCCCACACCGCAAGCGGTGCGAGGCTGAGAGCCAATACAGTTACAACACGACGGCACGTTCGCATGACGAATTACTTACGCAGTTCGACGCGACGGTTTTGAGCCCAGGATTGCTCGTCGTTGCCGGTAGCAACTGGACGCTCTTCACCGTAGGAAACCAGTTCCAGCTGAGCTGGGGAAACGCCTTGCAGTACCATGTAGCGCTGAACGGCTTTAGCACGACGCTCGCCCAGAGCCATGTTGTACTCACGAGTACCACGTTCGTCGGTGTTACCTTCCAGAACAACGCGAGCGCCGTTAGCTTTCAGGTCTTTGGCGTGAACGTCCAGAGCGCGCATGGCTTCTGGCTTCAGGTCCGAACTGTCGTATTCGAAGTAGAAAGTGGTGATAGCGCGCAGAGCAGCTTCTTCGCTCAGGGAGCCGTCAACTGCACCAGTGTTAGCGCCGTAACCAGCGTTTGGATCAACAGCTGCGCCTTCACCGGCATTGTCGCCGCCTTTAGACGAGCAACCAACGGCTACGGACAAAGCCAGAGCCAGAGCAGCAAACTTACCAAACTTCAGCATTTCCATCGTGAAACTCCTAATGAACCCCAGTGTGTTAAGCAAATCTTGTAGCGCCGCGTCAGTTCAGGTAAGGGGACCAGGACGGTTCTCTGACTTCGCCTTGTGCGGTAGGAAGCGGGAGCCTTACGCGTCCATTAATGGACACGAGCATCAAGACTCCCCGGCCCTGCTGGCGGGTGGCGTAGATTACCATGGTGCCGTTGGGCGCAACAGTAGGCGACTCATCAAGAGTGCTCTCTGTAAGGATTTTTACGCTTCCGCGCTGCAAATCCTGGGCCGCAACCTTGAAATTAGTGAAGCCTTCCTGACGATGGATCATCACCAGGGTCTTTTCATCGGCCGAAAGCTTCGGATTGGCGTTGTAGTTACCAATAAAAGTCACACGTTCGGCACCACCACCGCTGACACTGCTTTTATAGATTTGCGGCTTGCCGCCACGGTCGGAGGTGAAGTAGATGGTTGAACCATCCTTGCCCCAGAACGGTTCGGTGTTGATGCCAGGACCATTGGTGACACGGCTGATCTGGCGCGAACCAAGGTTCATCACGTAGATATCCGGGTTACCGTCCTTAGACAGTACGAATGCCAGGCGATTGCCATCCGGCGACCACGCAGGCGCGCCGTTCAGGCCTTCAAAATTGGTGATTTGCTCGCGGCGACCGGTGTCGATGTGCTGAACGAAGATGCGCGGACGCTTCTGTTCAAACGACACGTAGGCAATACGCTTGCCATCCGGCGCGAAGCGCGGCGACAGGATTGGCTCACGGGACTGCAACAGGGTCACCGCACGGGCACCGTCGTAGTCCGAACGCTGCAGGGTGTAGCGAGTGTTGTTCACCGAAAAACGCTCGGCTGTCACGTACAGTATGCGAGTGGAGAACGCACCTTTGATACCGACCAGCTTTTCAAACGACTGGTCGGCAATGTAGTGCGCCATGTCCCGCAGTTGATCGACACTTCCCGAAACGCTACCGGTCAGCACTTGTTGCTCGGTGGCAACGTTGAACAGGGCGTATTGCACCTGCAGGCGACCACCGGCCGGAACGATGCTACCCACCATCAGGTACTGGGCACCCAAGGCCTTCCAGTCACGGTAGATGACTTCGCTGGCCTGGGTCGGCTGGCTGATCATGTTCTGTTTTGGAATTGGCGAGTAGTAACCCGAGTTACGCAGGTCATTACCAATGATTTCCGCCATGTCGTCCGGCAGTACGCTACCGCCCTGCCAGCCAAACGGTACAACAGCAATCGGAGTGGCCCGATCGCTACCGCTGGTGACCAGGATGTTCTTTTCATCCGCCGCCGCTATCCCTGCCATGCAGCAAATAACGACAAGCATTCCTCGAAGAAGGTTTCTCACAAGGCTAGATCCTCAGGTGTGAATGTCATCTTGAATGAACGATAGGGAGCGAAGTCGCTTGGTTTCATTCCCTGCATCTCGGTCAACCGGCCAATATTCTTGACCGCTGCAACCGCGGAACTGTCGAACGAACCATCACCACTGGACTTGGCCACACTGACCGAAGTCACCGTACCGTCCGGCAACATGCCGATCTGCAGCACTACTGTCATGCCTTTGCGCGCCGACGGTGGGCGTGCCCAACCTTCCGCTGCCCGTGCTCGAATCAGATCGTCGAAACTGCCCGCGACTTCATCACCAAGTTCATCGGCCAAGGCCTGCTGACGCTGAGGCGTGTCGGAAAGCAAATCGGCCAAGGCCTGGGCCTTTTTGTCTTCGGTCGATTTACGCGCTGCGTCCTGCGCCTTTTTCTTGGCCGCATCAGCAGAGGCTTTCTTCTTCGCATCGTCGGCGACTTTTTTCTTCGCCTCGTCTGCTTCAGTTTTCTTCTTGGCGTCGTCCGCGGCTTTTTTCTTCGCGTCTTCGACTATCTTTTTCTTAGCCTCTTCAGCGGCCTTTTTCTTGGCCTCTTCTTCGGCAGCTTTCTTGGCTTCTTCTTCAGATTTTTTCTTGGCTACATCAGCCAACTGTTTCTCTTCAGCCTTTTTGGCTTCGGCAGCTTTATCGGCTTTTTTGGCTTCATCAGCCTTTTTAGCCTCGTCGGCTTTCTTCGCTTCGTCAGACTTTTTAGCTTCCTCGGCCTTTTGAGCAGACTCTTCTTTCTTTTGTTCCGCAGCCTTCACCGCTTCCTGCTCGACCTTCTTCTGTTCCATCTGTTCGACTTCAGTCTGGCGCGCAGCCGACTTCTGGGCCTCACCCGCAATCTTCTGATTGGTCTGGGTGGTGGCCTGACTTTTCGATTTCAGTTGATACAGGGTCGCCTGCACGATCGGCTTGGCTGGAGGCAGGTCCGGTGTCATGGCAAAGCTGACGAACAGCATGCCAAACGCCAGGACGTGCAGGGCAATTGCCCAAACGCTAGGCCAAAAGAAGCTTTCCGAAGCGGACGGCTCTCGCTGTTGGTGCATCAGGGCGCCTCGGTAATCAAGCCAACATTACCGACCCCAGCCTTCTGCAGGCCGCCCATGGCACCCATCACGGACCCGTAGTCAACGACCTTGTCGCCACGAATGAACACCTGGGTGTGCTTGCCGCCTTCGTTGCCGGCGCGAATGATCTTGGTCACTGCCTCGGTCATCTGCGGCAAGGTCATGGCCTTGTCTTGCTGTTTCTGGGTATCGACTTCGCTGCCAAGGTTCCAGTAATAGGTCTTGTCAGCCTTGATCGAAATGGTCAGGACCTGGGTGTTGTTGTCTTGCGGCAAGGCTTCACTGGAAACCTTGGGCAGATCAACCTTCACGCCCTGATTGAGCATCGGCGCGGTCACCATGAAGATAACCAGCAGCACCAGCATCACGTCGATGTAAGGCACTACGTTCATCTCGGCGACCGGCTTGCGCTTTTTCCGAGCTCGAGCGATTAAAGCCATTGGGAATTACCTGCTTATTCTTCGCTGGTGTGCACTTTACGGTGCAGGATCGCCTGGAATTCATCGGCGAAGGTGTAGTAACGGCTGATCAAGGTTTCGCCGCGAGCAGCAAAACGGTTGTAGGCGATTACTGCGGGAATGGCAGCGAACAGACCGATGGCCGTGGCGATCAGGGCTTCGGCGATACCGGGGGCCACAGTGGCCAGGGTCGCTTGTTGGGCCGTAGCCAAGCCGCGGAAGGAGTTCATGATCCCCCACACGGTACCAAACAGACCGATGTACGGGCTGACGGAACCGACGGTGGCGAGAAACGGCAGGCTCTGCTCCAGTTTCTCTTCTTCACGGGAAATAGCAACGCGCATGGCACGGGCCACGCCTTCCATGACCGCTTCCGGATCAACACCCGGCTGCTGGCGCAGACGGGAGAATTCCTTGAACCCGGCGCGGAAGATTTGCTCCACGCCCGAATCCGGGTCCGGGTTGCTGCCGGCCTGACGGTACAGTTTGGACAGGTCGATACCCGACCAGAAGCGCTCCTCGAAGCTCTCCAGGGCACGTCGAGCGGCGCGCAGCAGGTTGCTGCGCTGAAAAATCATGACCCATGAGGTAACCGATGCGGCTACCAGGATCAGCATCACCAGTTGAACCACGACACTGGCATTGCTGACCAAGCTCCACATGGAGGAATGGTCGACGACGTTAGCTTCCACGCTTTATCTCCTGCTCTGAATGTTTACCCGCGCCGCTCACGGCGGCAAAGGCCGCACGTAGAGCTTCGGGAATGGCCCGGGGTTTCAAACTATTGGTGCGCACACAGGCCACCAGGAACTGCCCCTCACAGAGCAGCGTTGCATCCGTAGCCCGCCTGACCTGCTGTTTAAAGCGCAGGCTGGCACGGTTCAATTCGGTTATTTGCGCACTGACCAGCAGTTCATCGTCCAGTCGCGCCGGCGCGTAGTAACGGGCCTCGCTGGAATGCACGACGAACAACAGGTCCTCCCCTGCAAGCGTGGATTGGGCAAAGCCCATCTCCCGTAGCCGCTCGGTTCGAGCCCGCTCCATGAACTTGAGATAATTGACGTAATACACGATGCCGCCAGCATCGGTGTCCTCGTAATAAACGCGACAACGATGTGTGAACGACTGATCCCCGTTTTGCGCGCGCATACTCTAGTGCTTACTCCTCAGGTTGCCAATCCGGCCAGGCAACTGTTTTTGCATTCTCTGACACATTTCTAACGAAAGAATGACGACACCAGCCACTAGGACAGCACAAACGTCGAATAAATCGACTCGCCACGCCTTTTTAATCGTCTACCGCATCAAGGAATTCGTCTACCACGGGCATCTCCCCCAATCGTGACGGAATGTTTAACCCGAAGTGCAAGTACGCATGCCGGGTCACTACGCGGCCCCTCGGCGTACGCATGATATAGCCCTGCTGGATCAGGTAAGGCTCCAGCACGTCCTCGATGGTATGTCGCTCTTCACTGATGGCCGCCGCGAGGCTGTCCACACCCACAGGGCCACCGTCGAACTTCTCGATCATGGTCAACAGCAAGCGCCGGTCTTGATGGTCGAAACCATGCTCATCGATATCCAGCAGGTTGAGCGCTCGGTCGGCGACGGCCTTGGTGATATGGCCATTGGCGCGCACTTCAGCAAAGTCCCTTACCCGACGCAACAAACGGTTGGCAATACGCGGCGTCCCACGGGCGCGACGGGCGATTTCGTAGCCGCCATCAGGGTCCAGCGGCAAACCGAGAATCCCCGCGGAACGACCGACAATAGTCGCCAGGTCGGCAGTGCTATAGAACTCTAGACGTTGAACAATGCCGAAACGGTCTCGCAGCGGATTGGTCAGCATCCCGGCACGAGTGGTCGCGCCCACCAGGGTAAAGGGAGGCAAGTCGAGCTTGATCGAGCGCGCCGCCGGCCCTTCGCCGATCATGATGTCCAGCTGAAAGTCTTCCATGGCCGGGTACAACACTTCTTCGACGATAGGCGAGAGCCGGTGGATCTCGTCGATAAACAGCACATCATGAGGCTCAAGGTTGGTCAGCAGCGCCGCCAGGTCGCCCGGACGCTCCAGTACCGGCCCAGAGGTGCTCTTGATCGACACACCCATTTCCTGGGCAATGATGTTGGCCAGGGTAGTCTTGCCCAGGCCCGGCGGACCGAAGATCAACGTGTGGTCCAGGGACTCGTTACGCCCGCGCGCAGCCTGGATGAACAGCTCCATCTGCTCGCGCACGGTGGGCTGGCCAATGTATTCGGCAAGGCTCAGGGGGCGAATGGCCCGATCCTGTACTTCTTCACGGTCGCGAGGGCCGGTGGCCGCAATCAGACGATCAGCTTCAATCACTTAAATCATTCCCTTCAGGGCGCGGCGGATCATGTCTTCACTGCTCAGGTTCTTGTCCTTGATCGCTGACACCGCCTTACTGGCCTCCTGAGGCTTGTAGCCCAGGGAAATCAGCGCGCTGACTGCATCACTCTCGGCGCTGGCCACCGGCACACCCGGAGCATCCGGTTGATTGGGTACCAGGGCAAACATGCTCGGCACGACCTCCCAACCCTTGAAGCGGTCCTTGAGTTCCACCAGCAGTCGCTCGGCGGTTTTCTTGCCGACACCCGGCACCTTGGTCAACGCCGACGTGTCCTGGGCCGAGACGCAGCGCACCAGCTCATCGACTTCCAGGCTCGACATCAAGGCCAGGGCCAGTTTTGGCCCGACGCCGTTGAGACGAATCAGCTCGCGGAAAAAATCACGATCGCGCTTGCCAATAAAACCATAGAGCAATTGCGCGTCTTCGCGCACCACCAGGTGCGTGTGCAAGGTCAGCGGCTCGCCGACCGACGGTAGGCGATAGAGAGTGGTCATGGGCACTTCCAACTCATACCCCAGCCCGTTTACATCCAGAATCAGGTGCGGCGGCTGTTTTTCAGCCAAGGTGCCGCGCAAGCGTCCAATCACGTTTCAGATCCTTAAAGCTTCAGTCAGATCAGGGCCTGACCTGGAATAACGTAGCCATGTCGGCCGACAACACAGGCCGTCTCATGCGCCACATGCAAAATGATTGCGCTGATGCTATCAGAGACGCAGCCGCCCGCCACGACTGCGTGCCGCGCCCAATCCATGAGGCAGCAGGCTGGAACGGGTATGGGCGTGACAAATGGCAATGGCCAGGGCATCGGAGGCGTCGATCTGCGGTTTGGCAGTGAGCTTAAGCATGTGCATGACCATCATCTGCACCTGATCTTTATTGGCGGCCCCAGTGCCGACGACCGCTTGCTTGACCTGAGTCGCAGTGTATTCGGCGATCTCCATGCCTTCCTCGGCACCGGCAACAATGGCGGCGCCACGGGCCTGGCCCAGCTTCAAGGCAGAATCGGCGTTTTTAGCCATAAAGACCTTTTCAATGCCCATGGTCACCGGGCCGTAGGTCTGGATCACTTCACGCACGCCGCGATAGACAATCTGCAAACGCTCGGCCAACTCGCCAGAGCCCGTACGGATGCAACCCGAGGCGACGTAGACACAGCCTCGCGGGGTATCTTGGACCACCCCAAAGCCGGTAATTCGCGAACCGGGGTCGATACCTAGGATAAGAGTCATAACGCCTGCGATTTTATAGAAATGAGGCGCCAGCAACGACACCATTCTCTTGTAGGAGCGAGCTTGCTCGCGAAAGAACCGAGAGCGCCGTTGGCTTTCAGGTTCCCAGCGTTATCGTTAACAATCTTCGCGAGCAAGCTCGCTCCTACAGGGGCATTCAGCCGAGCTGTTCGGCCACGGACTCCGGAATATCGGCGTTGGAGTAGACGTTCTGCACGTCATCCAGGTCTTCCAGCATGTCGAGCAACTTCAGCACCTTCTCGGCGCCTTCCAGATCCAGCTCCGCGCTGGTGGTCGGCAGCATGACGATTTCCGCATCGGTACCCTTGAAGCCGGCGGCTTCCAGGGCATTGCGCACGGAATAGAAGCCGGCGAACGAGGTAAACACGTCGATGGAACCGTCTTCGTTGGTCACCACGTCGTCGGCGTCGGCCTCCATGGCCGCTTCCATCAGCGCATCTTCGTCAACGCCTGGCGCAAAGGAAATCTGCCCCTTGCGCTCGAACAAATAAGCCACCGAACCATCAGTGCCCAGGTTACCGCCGCACTTGCTGAACGCATGGCGCACTGCCGCCGCAGTACGGTTGCGGTTATCGGTCATACATTCGACCATCACCGCCACGCCACCGGGACCATAGCCTTCGTAGCTCAGTTCGACCATATCGTCGGTTTCGGCCGCACCGGCACCACGGGCCACGGCGCGATCAATGATATCGCGGCTCATGTTGGCGCCCAGGGCCTTGTCCAGCGCCAGGCGCAGACGCGGATTGGAGCCCGGATCAGCGCCACCCTGGCGGGCAGCGACGGTCAGTTCGCGAATCCACTTGGTAAAGATCTTGCCCTTCTTGGCATCCTGACGCTCTTTGCGGTGCTTGATGTTCGCCCACTTGGAATGGCCAGCCATAACACAACTCCGAAATTCTCTAGAAACTTTAACGATCCCGCCCCAGGCAGGACTTCTTTC
Organism: Pseudomonas sp. C321; assembly: GCF_055407105.1. Lineage (NCBI taxonomy): Bacteria > Pseudomonadati > Pseudomonadota > Gammaproteobacteria > Pseudomonadales > Pseudomonadaceae > Pseudomonas > Pseudomonas sp. C321. Next base: position 497,884 of record NZ_JBUZRB010000001.1, read on the forward strand.
TTTAACGCAAAGCCCTTGTAACGCAAAGGCGCATCCGAAGATGCGCCTTTTTGACTGCGTAAACCTTATCGCGCTTTCACGCAGCAGCCTTACTCAGCCTTCGGCGCTTCACGCAGACGGATGTGCAGCTCGCGCAAAGCCTTGGCATCCACCACACTCGGTGCTTGCGTCATCACGCAGGCAGCACTCTGAGTTTTCGGGAAGGCGATCACTTCACGGATCGACTGCGCACCGGTCATCAGCATCACCAGGCGGTCAAGGCCGAAGGCCAGGCCGCCGTGGGGTGGCGCGCCGTATTTCAGGGCGTCGAGCAGGAAGCCGAATTTCTCTTCCTGTTCCGCTTCGCTGATACCCAGCAGGCGGAAGACCGATTGCTGCATATCCTTGCGGTGGATACGGATCGAACCGCCACCCAGTTCAGTACCGTTCAGCACCATGTCGTAGGCACGGGACAGCGCGGTGGCCGGGCTGGCCTCCAACTCTTGCGGGGTGCACTTGGGCGCAGTGAACGGGTGGTGCAAGGCGCTGAAGCTGCCGTCGTCGTTCTCTTCGAACATCGGGAAGTCGACGACCCACATTGGCGCCCATTCGCAGGTCAGCAGGTTCAGGTCGTTGCCGACCTTGATCCGCAGTGCGCCCAGGGCTTCGCTGACGATCTTCGACTTGTCGGCGCCGAAGAACACGATGTCGCCGTCGACCGCGCCAACGCGGTCAAGGATCACATTGAGGTTGGCTTCAGGGATGTTCTTGACGATTGGCGACTGTAGGCCTTCAACACCCTTGGCGCGCTCATTGACCTTGATATACGCCAGGCCCCTGGCACCGTAGATGCCGACGAACTTGGTGTAATCGTCGATCTGCTTGCGCGCAATGCTCGCCCCGCCAGGAACGCGCAAGGCAGCGATGCGGCATTTCGGGTCGTTGGCCGGGCCGCTGAACACCTTGAAGTCGACGTCCTTGAGTTGATCGGCAACGTCCACCAGTTCCAGCGGGTTACGCAGGTCCGGTTTGTCGGAACCGTAACGGCGCATGGCCTCGTCCCAGGTCATGTGCGGGAACTCACCGAATTCCAGACCCAGCACTTCCTTGAACAGGTTGCGGATCATGCCTTCGGTCAAGCCCATGATGTCTTTTTCATCGAGGAAGCTGGTCTCGATGTCGATCTGGGTGAATTCCGGCTGGCGGTCGGCCCGCAGGTCTTCGTCACGGAAGCACTTGGCGATCTGGTAGTAACGGTCGAAACCGGCAACCATCAGCAGTTGCTTGAACAGTTGCGGCGATTGCGGCAAGGCGAAGAAGGAACCGGCGTGGGTACGGCTCGGCACCAGGTAGTCACGAGCGCCTTCCGGAGTCGCACGGGTGAGGATCGGCGTCTCGACGTCGAGGAAGCCGTTCTCGTCCAGGTAGCGACGGATGCTGGTGGTCATGCGCGAACGCAGGCGCAGTTTCTCCAGCATTTCCGGACGACGCAGGTCGATGAAGCGATAGCGCAGGCGGGTTTCTTCGCCAACGTCGGAGAACTCGTTGAGCGGGAACGGCGGGGTTTCCGCTTCGTTCAGCACTTCCAGCTCGTAACCCAAAACCTCGATCATGCCCGACGCCATGTTGACGTTGCCGGCACCGGCTGGACGCAGGCGTACCTTGCCGGTGATCTTGACCACGTACTCGCTGCGCACGCGGTCGGCGGCGGCGAAGGTTTCGGCGCGGTCCGGGTCGAACACCACTTGGGCCAGACCGTCACGATCACGGATATCGAGGAAGATCACCCCGCCGTGGTCGCGGCGACGGTGAACCCATCCGCACAGGGTGATTTCCTGACCTTCCAGGGTCTCGTTCAGTTGGCCGCAATAGTGGCTGCGCATCATGATAGTGGTTTCACTTCTCGTAATTCGAAATTCGGTGGAGGTCTTGCTTAACTCAGCACCTTAAGTCAGGCACCGGATAATGCAAGCGCTCGCGCGTAGAGTTCAACTCAGTCTGCTTTGTCGCCGCCGGCCAAATTCTTCTTCGAGCCGGTCTTGAAGTCGGTCTCGTACCAGCCAGAACCGCTCAAGCGAAAGCCCGGCATGGACAACATCTTTTTAAGCTCTGGCGCCTGACAAGCAGGGCAATCGACCAACGGCGCGGCGCTGATCTTTTGAATGGCTTCCAACTGATGACCACAGGAAGCGCATTGATAGTCGTACATGGGCATGGAGATGTCTCGGCGATCAGGTCACTGCTGCGCTGCGCTCTGACCCGGACCTTGGAAAAAAGCCCGGCATGCGCAGCAAAGGGCGGGATTATATCTGGTAAATCGAGGCTGTGCAGCCGTAGTGGTGCCAAGCTCTTTATAGAGAACCTGTCAGCCCGGTTTCTGCCCGATACCCAACCCTGCCGTCAGCAGGAAGCCTGCGTGGCAGGAAAGGTAGACAGGCGAGTGACGACCAAAAACGCCACTCGCCAGCGTGACTTACTGACTATCGAGCAGCGAACGCAACATCCATGCAGTTTTCTCGTGAACCTGCATGCGCTGGGTCAACAAATCCGCAGTGGGCTCGTCACTGACTTTATCGAGCAACGGGAAGATTCCGCGCGCAGTCCGGGTAACAGCTTCCTGACCCTGGACAAGTTGCTTGATCATGTCTTCAGCACTGGGCACACCCTCTTCTTCCTTGATGGATGAAAGACGGGCATAGACAGAGTACGCGCCAGGCGCTGGAAAACCCAAGGCACGAATACGTTCGGCAATTAAATCAACTGCCAGCGCCAGCTCGTTATATTGCTCTTCAAACATCAAGTGCAACGTACGAAACATCGGACCAGTCACGTTCCAATGGAAGTTATGGGTTTTCAGGTAAAGTACATAGGTATCTGAAAGCAGCCGTGAAAGTCCGTCAACAATGGATTTACGATCTTCTTCACTGATACCAATATCGATTGCCATGTTTATCCCCTTCAATTAATGGAAATTCATTGATCAGGTGCAGGACCACTCTAGCAAGAGTATCGGCCTTGTGCAGCCCGGCACCTATGCGCGAGGTGCGGCAAATCGCCTTTTGCAGCGCGCGCAACAGCAGCAGGCAAGTCTTCTCCCATGGCAAAAAAACGTACTGTGGGCGAAAAAAGCACTGCACCCGTCTAGGACGCGCGTTTGCAGGAGAAATGCCGTGGCCGTCGTAATGGCCTGAAACGCTTGATTTGAGAAGGCACAGGCTTTGCTGTTAAATAGGCAGCGTGTCGCTGCCGCTATTTTCCCGCGTTCAGCGCATAGGCTGATACCCGCGCACGTGCCCAACGCCTCCCATTGTTCAGAAGCGAACCGTGCCAGTCAGCTCTTCCTTGTGATCCGTCTTAACGTGAGTTAATCAAAATGTTGAAAATCGTCCACCTGCTAACGGGCGCTGCAGCTTTGCTGCTGTCCTTTACCCCTAGTCTGCGAACCGAAACCCTACCCTACCTGCAACAACCCGATGCTCTGTACCTGGCCTTTTTCGGCCTTATTAACCTGACACTGGCTCCAGTCATTCCTTACTGGAACAAAGGCCCGCGTCATCAACTGCAAAATCTGGTCAGCGCCCTGCTGGTGCTGGCTGTCGTCGTGCAAACCCTTACCCTGCTGGCGCCAATGCCTGAAGTCGGTGGTCATCCGGCTGTCCTGCTCAGCCTGGTGATCGCACTGATTGCTATCGTTCTTCATCTGGCCATCAGCTTCTACCGTTCGTCCCCGGCCGCCGCATCGCAAAGCTACGACATGACCAACCGGGATACCGGGACCGTCAAGTGGTTCAACACTTCCAAAGGCTTCGGCTTTATTTCTCGGGATTCGGGCGACGATATCTTCGTCCACTTCCGGGCCATCCGTGGCGAAGGCCATCGCGTCCTGGTCGAAGGCCAACGCGTGGAGTTCTCCGTGATGAACCGTGACAAGGGCCTGCAAGCTGAAGACGTGATCGCCGCCTTGCCGCGTCGCTGATTTCAGCCTGCAAAAAAAGAAACCGCGATGCAGCCAACGCTGGATCGCGGTTTTTTATTGTCTGGGGTTTAACCCGGCCAATCAGTAATGGGGCGGCGGCGCCTCTTCTTCGGACGACTCGAATTGGCCGCCCATCTCTTCCTGGCGCTTGAGCAACGCGGACATCTGCAACTGCAGGCGTTCGACCGCCCGCTGCTGGGTGACCAGAATATCGTTCAAGGTCTCAATGGTGTCGTCCTGAAAAGCCAGTCGGCTCTCAAGCTCCGTCACGCGATCTTGCAGTTCCATGGTTCAGTCCTGCGCAAAAATAAAATCGGGAGGCAGTAGCTCGCGCAAACGCGCACGAATCACCGCTACCTGTTCTTCGGTATAAGGTTGCGCCGGATGCTTGCCCCAGACGGGAGCAGGCCAGGCGGCATCATCACGCTTGCGCACGATCACGTGCACATGCAGTTGGCTGACAACATTGCCCAAGGCACCGATGTTCATTTTGTCGGCAGCAAACCCGTCATTAAGCAATTGCGCCAAAGCAGTGCTTTCCTGCCACACCTGTTGCTGGTCAGCGACATCCAACTCAAACACTTCGCTGATACCGTTGATGCGTGGCACCAGGATGAGCCAAAGGTAATTCGAGTCATTGGACAGCAGTAGGCGGCACAGGGGGAAATCCCCAATGGGCAGCGTGTCATTTTGCAGACGTGGATCTAAGGCGAACACCGCAGTCACTCCGTTCGGCTGGTCAGGTTTCAGGTGCCCAGCATACCTGCGAATGGGCCGTGCTTCACCGCCAATGCTGCGGTAACTATCGAGTCAACCAGGCGGCCGAGCACCTCGCACCAAAATGAGTCATTTATGCCCCGTATCGTGCAAGGTTCATCCGCCGATTACTCACTGCACGGGGTGGATGGGTAACGTTTTTCGTTGGCGCCTGATTTATGCCCCTGCAAAAAGGAGCAACACCCGACCGTCAAGGCCAAACTAAACGGCGCAAAAAGCCCGTGTTTATGCGGTTTTTACAGTGCCACGGAGCTTTTCACGAAAAAATGACATTCAGTTACCGGTTTGTGCACGCTTGTTGCATTCCCACCCATATCGTCGGCAACGGCACCCAGCAGGAAGCAGGTGTTTCACGGCAGAAAACAACAGTGAGTCAATGCGCACCAAGGAAGTTTTGTGACTTCGAACGCGGTATTTTTTACCGAGGTTCGGGGTATTAAAAACCGCATTGGAGTTGTCAGTCTGATTACACACAGACTGTAAATTTGCGACATGGACCTAGCAATTTACGACAGCCTCGTAAAGAAGCTGCAAGGATAGATCGGCAAGTATCGCCAACATTGTCAGCGTGCTATAAGTTTGCGCTGATACAAAAAAGAAAGAGCCGCCCAGACAAAAATACAGGTGGGACGGCAGTACTCTTCCTAAAAACCAAAGGAGCAAATCACGATGCGCGTGATGAAGTGGAGCATTATCGCCCTGGCTGTTTCAGCAGGTACCTCGCAGTTCGCAATGGCGTCCGCTCAAGACGATGCCAAGGGCTTTGTTGAAGACAGCACATTCAGCATCAACACTCGCCTTCTGAACTTCCGCCGGGACAACCGTAATAACGTCGGTGGCACAAGCTACACCAACGAAACCGGTCTGGGCTTCAACGGCCTGTACCAGTCGGGCTTTACCCAAGGCACCATCGGTGTGGGTGTCGACGTCATCGGCCTGCTGGGCGTGAAACTGGACAGCGGCAAAGGTCGTAATGGCACAGGCTTGTTCCCTGAGGGCGAAGATGGTCGTTCGCAGGATCAGTACTCCAAAGGCGGCGGCGCCATCAAGTTCCGTCTCTCTAACACCGTTCTGAAGGTCGGCGACCAGTACACCACCGCGCCGGTGTTCGCTTCCGACGACAGCCGCTTGCTACCGGAACTGCCGCAAGGTCTCTCGATCACCAGTAACGAGATCAAAGACCTCAAACTCGAAGCAGGTCACTTCACTTCGAGCGTTGCGCAGTCTCAAACCTTCAAAGACAGCATCCTCGACTTCCCTGAGACCTCCCGTGGTATCAAGGAAGCCAATTTCGTGGGCGGCGTCTACGCCTGGACTCCCGAGTTCACCACCAGCCTCTACTACTCGAAAGTCGAAGACTACTGGCGCAAATACTACGCCAACGTCAACTGGACCCATGCCCTCAGCGATGACCAGTCACTGGCTTTCGACTTCAACATCTACGATACCAAGAGCGAAGGTGCTGGCCTGCAACGCGCCTACAACGATGACGTCACCAAAATCGACAACCGCGCGTTCAGCTTGCAGGGTGCCTACACCATCGGTGCACACACCTTCACTCTGGCCGCTCAGAAGGTCTCTGGTGACGGCGACTACGCCTACGGCATCGACGGCGGCGGCTCAGTGTTCCTGGCCAACTCCATTGCACGTTCCGACTTCAACGCCGAAGGTGAGAAGTCCTACCAAGCTCGTTACGACATCAACATGGCCACCTTTGGTGTACCAGGTCTGAGCTTCATGACTCGTTACGTAACAGGTAGCGGCGCGAACACCGCCACGACCTCGAACGGCAAAGAGTGGGAACGCGACATCGAAGCCAAATACGTGATTCAGGAAGGCCCGGCTAAAGACCTGAGCCTGCGTATACGTCAAGCGACATATCGTTCGTCTGATGGCGTTTACTACGGTTCGTCGTCCATCGACGAACTGCGTCTGATCGCGCAATACCCGCTGAACATCTTGTAATTAGCCGCTTAATTACAACGATGACTCAGGGCCTCGGCCCTAAATAAAAAGCCGCTCACTTATTACAAGTGAGCGGCTTTTTTATTGCGGTTATATTTCTACGCGGCAATAACTAGCAAGCTAACTATCGAGTTTGCGTGTTCAGATCAAACCTGATCATTCGGCCAAGTTCAATCCACAAACCTGTTATTACTTGGCAGGCGCTTCCTGCATAACGCGAATAACTCGCTGCGGAAATGGAATATCAATCCCAGCCGTTTTCAAACGATCCCGCGCCAGTTCATTAAACATGAACATCACATCCCAGTAATCCGCAGTCTTGGTCCAAACCCGCAGGGAAACGGTAATTGAACTGTCACCCAAGGTCGATACCACCGCTACCGGCTCAGGATCAGCCAATACTCGTGGGTCCTTGGCCAGTTCCAGCAACACTTCCCGGGCTTTCTGCAGGTCGGCTTCATAGTCGACACCCACGTCAAACACCACTTTGCGGGTAGGTTGGCGGTTAGTGTTAGTGATGATGCCGTTGGACAGAATACCGTTGGGCACGATGACCGTCTTGTTGTCACCCGTACGGATCACGGTATGGAAGATCTGGATGCTGTCGACAGTACCCGCGGTGCCTTGGGCTTCGATCCAGTCGCCGATGCGGAACGGGCGAAACAGCAGAATCAGCACGCCACCGGCGAAGTTCGCCAGGCTGCCTTGCAATGCCAGGCCAATGGCCAGGGTCGCCGCACCGATCGCCGCGACGAACGAAGTGGTTTCCACACCAATCATCGAGGCCACGCTGACGATCAGCATCACCTTGAGGATGATGTTCGCCAGACTGGTGACGAAGCCCTGCAGCGCCATGTCGGCATTGCGCATGGCCAGTAAACGGCCCATCTTGTGGGTCAGCTTATTGATCAACCACCAGCCAACGGCCAGGGTGATGACGGCCAGCAATACCCGACTGCCGTATTCCATGATCATCGGGATCCAGGCCTGGGAAGCCTTGATCAATTGGTCCACTTCAGCGTTTAAATCCATCTACTTTCTCCTGTTAAGCGGGTGTGCTGCTTTTATGGTGCCCACAGCAATCGAGCCCCGAAGGGCTCAATCGTTTCTGCAGGTTCTGGGGCTTGGGACGTCGAAAACACCCGCAGGTTCCCCAATGCGCTATCAGTCGCGGAAATTATTGAACTGCAGCGGCATGTCGAAAGTCTTGGCGCGCAAGGCGGCAATGGCGTCTTGCAGGTCGTCACGCTTCTTGCCGGTGATACGCACCTGTTCGCCCTGGATGGCGGCCTGGACCTTGAGCTTGGCGTCCTTGACGTGGGCGACGATTTTTTTCGCCATCTCCTTGTCGATACCTTCCTTGAGTACGGCTTCCTGCTTCATCAGCTTGCCGGAGGCGTAGGCGTCCTTGACTTCAAGGCACTGCACGTCGATCTTGCGCTTGACCAGTGCCAGCTTGAGGATCTCGATCATCGCTTCCAGCTGGAAATCGGCTTCAGCGGTCAGGTTAACAGTCAGGTCCTTTTCCTTGAACTCAAAGCTGCCCTTGCCTTTCAAGTCATAGCGACGGTCCAGTTCCTTGACGGCGTTCTCGACGGCGTTGGTGACTTCGTGTTTGTCCAGTTCGGATACCACGTCGAACGACGGCATGTAGTTTCTCCAATAAAAAAGGGGCGCGGCTCAGTAGAGATGGAGCAGGCCTGGCTTGCGGGTAAAATGCGCGGCCATTATAACGGTTCTTTACCCTCCTTCACTGTGAGCTTTTTCGGAGCAAAAACTGATGTCGACCACCTGGCATGTCCTTGGTGCTGGCAGTCTCGGGACTTTGTGGGCCGCGCGCCTGGCGCGTGCGGGCCTTCCTGTCAGGTTGATCCTGCGTGACAAGGCCCGCCTTGCGAGCTATCAGGCAGTTTCGGGGCTGACCCTGGTTGAGCAGGGCCAAGCCCGTACCTACCCTGTCACCGGCGAAACCATCGACAGCCCGGAACCCATTCATCGGCTACTGGTAGCGTGCAAAGCCTATGACGCCCCAGGCGCCGTCGCACAGCTTGAACATCGCCTGGCGCCCGACGCCGAGTTGATTCTCCTGCAAAACGGCCTCGGCAGCCAGGATGCGGTCGCCGCTCAACTGCCCCAGGCACGCTGCATTTTCGCCTCCAGCACCGAAGGTGCTTTTCGCGAAAGCGACTGGCGTGTGGTCTTTGCTGGCCATGGCTACACCTGGCTGGGTGACGCCAGCCACCCCACTGCACCGCTTTGGCTGGACGATCTGCGCGGCGCAGGTATTCCCCATGAATGGAACACCGACATCCTTACTCGCCTGTGGCGAAAACTGGCACTCAACTGCGCGATCAATCCGCTGACGGTGCTGCACCAATGCCGCAACGGCGGCCTGCAAGACCATCAGTGTGAAGTGGCGACGTTATGTGCCGAGCTGGCCGAACTGCTGGAATGCTGCGGCCAGCCTGCGGCAGCGCAGGACCTGCAGGCAGAAGTGGAAAGGGTGATCCAGGCCACGGCGGCTAATTATTCCTCGATGTATCAGGACGTCGCCAATGGACGGCGCACCGAAATCAGCTATTTGCTGGGCTATGCTTGCCAGGCGGCCGCGCGCCATCAGTTGAGCCTGCCACACCTGCAACAACTGCAAGTGCGGCTGGTAAACCACCTGAACGCACACGGATTGCCCAGCGACTGAAGCACGCGCTACCCTGCCTCCTTGTTCCTTGCCTGCGAAAACCCTGATGCCACTGCGCCAGCGCCTCGAAAATCTACCGGTTGGGCAGAAACTGCTGGCGGCCCTGCTGGTGCTGCTGACCACCGTGCTACTGGTGGCCAACCTGACCTTTATCAGCGCCGCCTACTGGATCTCCCAGGAAAGCATGGCACCCCAGGCCTTGCAGGCCATCGGCCGGCTGGTCTCCAACCCGGCGCTCGCCACCGAAGCCCTGGACTCACCCGTCAAGGCGCAAACCCTGCTCAACGAGCTGACCAGCTATTCGCCGCTGCGGGCCGCTGCGCTGTACGACGGCGAAGGCAATCGCCTGGCGCAATTGCAACACGGTGATCGCCTGCACCTGCCGGACAACTACCGGAACATCGAAGCCTGGCGTGTCACCGAATTTCGCAACAACCAGGTGATCACCCTACCCAGCCCCGGCAAACCTTCAGGGCATTTGTTGTTGGTGGCCACCAGCGAACTACCGATAGCCTTCTATACCGGCACCTTGACCGCCAGCCTGGGCATCTTGATTTTCAGTGTGCTGTTGTGGATGGTGATTGCCCGGCAGATCAAGCGCCTGATTACCCGACCGATCCATGAACTGGAAGAGCTGTCACGCCAGGTCACCCGGGAAGAGAACTACGCCTTGCGCGCCAGTCGCGGCAACCATGACGAAATCGGCAGCCTGGCCGAAGCCTTCAACACCATGCTTTCGCGCATCGAAGCCCGTGAGCAGCAGCTCAAGCGCGCTCGGGACGACTCCCAGGCCGCCTATGACCAGGCTCAAGCCCTGGCCGAGGAAACCCGCCACACCAACCGCAAGCTGGAGCTGGAAGTCCAGGTACGCAGCAAGATCGAGAAAAAACTCACGGGTTTCCAGAACTACCTGAATAGCATCATCGACTCGATGCCGTCGGCGCTGATCGCCCTGGACGAACAACTCTACGTCACCCAATGGAACCAGGAGGCCAGCGCACTTTCCGGCACCCGCCTGAACGAGGCGTTGAACCAGCCGATCTTCCTCGCCTTCGAACCGCTCAAGCCGTACCTGCCGCAACTCAAGGCAACGGTGGAACAACACACCGTGGAGCGAATCGAGCGCGTTACCTGGATCAAGGGCGACGAACCCAAGCATTACGCCCTGACCTTCTACCCACTGATGGGTGGTGCCGGACGCGGGGTGGTGATCCGTATCGATGACATCACCCAGCGCCTGTCCCTGGAAGAAATGATGGTGCAGTCGGAGAAGATGTTGTCCGTCGGTGGCCTCGCCGCTGGCATGGCCCACGAAATCAATAACCCGCTGGGGGCAATCCTGCATAACGTGCAGAACATCCGCCGCCGCTTGTCAGCGGAACTGCCGAAAAATCTTGAACACGCCAAACAGGTGGGCGTCGAACTGGACACGGTCAATCGCTACCTGCAAAGCCGTGAAGTTCCGCAACTGCTCGACGGTATCCAGCAGGCCGGTGCCCGCGCGGCAAAAATCGTCACCCATATGCTAAGTTTCAGCCGTCTCAGCAACCGCCAGATGGCCCCCTGCGACTTGCCGGCGTTGATCGATCAGGCGGTGGATATCGCCGGCAACGACTTCGACCTGACCATAGGCTTCGACTTCAAGGGTCAGGCGATCATTCGCCAGTTCGACCCGCTGCTTGGCCCAGTACCCGGTACCGCCAACGAACTGGAGCAAGTGCTGCTCAACCTGTTGAAAAACGCAGCACAGGCCATCCACTTGCGGGGCGAAGACAGCGAGCCTGGGCGCATCATCCTGCGCACCCGGCTCAACCCGCCGTGGGCAGAGATCCAGGTGGAAGACAACGGCATCGGCATGAGCGAAAACGTGCGCAAACGCACCTTCGAACCGTTCTTCACCACCAAGGAAATTGGCCAAGGCACCGGGCTTGGGCTATCGGTCTCGTATTTCATCATCACCAACAATCACAAGGGCCAGATGGAAGTCCATTCGACTCAGGGCCAAGGCACGTGCTTCACCTTGCGCCTGCCCTTGGCGGGCAGCCAGCTCGCCCCTCACGAACTCACTCAACTGGAGCGCTAACCATGGGCTTTCGCCTGTCGAAAATTTACACCCGTACCGGCGACAAGGGCGAAACGGGCCTGGGCGACGGCCGCCGTGTGCCCAAGGATCACCCACGGGTGGAGGCCATTGGCGAAGTCGATGCGCTGAACAGCCAGCTGGGTTTGCTGCTGGCCGGGCTTGAGGAACAGAGTGGTCAGCATCCGGCCTTGAAGGATGTGATCGAAGTGCTGACACCTTGCCAACACCGCTTGTTCGACCTGGGCGGTGAGTTGGCGATGCCGGTGTACAAGGCACTCAATGCAGCCGAAGTTGACCGGCTAGAGGCCGCAATTGACCGCTGGAACGAAGAGGTTGGCTCGCTGGAAAACTTCATCCTGCCCGGCGGTTCGGCATTGATTGCCCAGGCCCATGTGTGCCGGAGCCTGGCCCGCAGTGCCGAGCGCCGCTGCCAGCATCTAAACGCAGTAGAGCCGCTGGATGGCGTAGGCCTGGCCTATATCAACCGGCTATCAGACTTGCTGTTTGTGGCGGCGCGGGTGATTGCCAAGCGCCAGGGAGTGGCCGAGATTTTATGGCAGGCGGCGGCGAAGCCTCATTGATGGTCAGGTGATTTCGCCCCCCGTAGCTGTCGAGCTACAGCGAGGCTGCGTTGGGGACGACTTGTGCTGGGGGCGGTGTGGCCGACGTAGCCTCGCTGGGGCTCGACAACTACGTCCACGCCTGGCGCCTCAAACTTCAGGCCAGAACGCCCGAATGCCTGCCACACCTTGAGCACCGGTTTCCCAGGCGTTTTCCAGCTCGGCGGGCCCAACGCCACCTAATAGAAACACCGGTTTGCTAAACCCGCTGATCAGCTGCGCCGCCTGCTCCCAACCCAACGGCTGTGCATCAGGGTGAGTCTGGGTCGGTTGCACGGGCGACAGCGTGACAAAATCCACATCCATCAACTCGGCCAGCGCCAGCTCTTCGGCATCGTGGCAGGACGCCGCCAGCCAACGATCCTTAGGCAGCGGCCGGCCCTTGCTGGCGTACTTGCGCAGTTGCGCCGAGGTCATGTGCCAGCCAGCCGAGGGAAAATCTCCCAGCCACTCAAACGGCCCCTTGAGCATCAGTTGTGCCTTACCCGCACACAGACCCACAGCGTCCACCGCCAAGTCGCGGTATTTGGGGTCGTAACCATTGGGCGCACGTAACTGAACCAGTTTGATGCCGCCGGCAATGGCTTTCTGGATACCGCGCAGCAGGGTCGGGGTTTCCAGTTCACCGGGAGTGATCAGGTAGTGGGCAGGCAACCGCGCCGCTGCGACGATCGGCGCATTGGCCGCCGGGAACTCATAGTTCACCAGGTCCCGTGGAGCAACCCACTCAAGTGGCTGCCCTTCGGCGCCATGGGGCTCGCCGGTAAAGGCCGAGACTTCCCAGACATCCAGCAACACCTGCTTGTCCGGGTAATCATGTTGCACCTTGATCAACGGCCGGGCCGCGGTGACCAGAATGCCCAGCTCTTCCTGCAGCTCTCGGCTCAGCGCCGTGGCAACCGATTCACCGGCCTCCACCTTACCGCCGGGAAACTCCCAGAGACCGCCCTGATGCTGGATGTCGGCACGACGTGCCAGCAGAATCCTGCCGTCTACGCCCCGGATGACCGCTGCTGCTACATGAACTCGTTTCACCGTACTACTTCCTCTAAACCGGCCTTATGCCAGGCCTTGAAGGCCGGCCATTGGTAAATCGTCTCGACGTAGGCCGCGTCCACTGCCGACAGCTCTACCTGATAGGTACGCAGGCGTACGGCGATTGGGGCGAAATACGCATCCACCAGGCAGGCACCGCCAAACAGGAATGGGCCAGTCTCAGTGGCAACGGCGCGGCACTCGGCCCACAAGGCGGTCATGCGCTGGACTTCCACCTGCACATCAGCCGGCACCGGTGACAGTGGCGCGTTGTGGCTCAGGTCAAACGACATATTGCCGCGAATCGCGAAGAAACCACTGTGCATCTGCGCGCAGGCCGAGCGGGCCTGGGCACGGGCGGCAATGTCTTTTGGCCACAATTGGGCGCCGGGAAATTGTTCATTCAGGTATTCAGCAATTGCCAGGGAGTCGCCAATCACCCCGTGCTCGGTTTTCAACAGCGGTACTTTGCCGGTGGGCGAGTATTTGAGAACGCGCTCGCGGGTGTCCGGTTGATTGAGCTTGATCAGTTCTTCGCTGTAGTCAACGCCAGTCAGCTCAAGGGCCAAGGCTGCACGCAAGGACCAGGAAGAATAGAGTTTGTCGCCGATGATCAGGTGCAGGCTCATGGTGATCGTCCTTTGCATGAGAGTGAGCAGGCCCGCCGCCTTGAGGGACGGGCCTATGACGCAGGTATCAGGTGCGGTATTCCGCGTTGATCTTCACATACTCGTGGGACAGATCGGTGGTCCAGATGGTTTCGCTGCACTCACCACGACCCAGCTCGATGCGGATGGTGATTTCTTCACGCTGCATCACCGCCGAACCCTGAGCTTCGGTGTAGGTCGCAGCACGGGCGCCACGGCTGGCGATGCACACTTCGCCGAGGAACACGTCGATCTTGCTCACGTCCAGATTGGGTACGCCGGCACGGCCGACAGCAGCCAGGATGCGGCCCCAGTTCGGGTCCGAGGCAAACAGCGCAGTCTTGATCAGCGGCGAATGGGCCACGGTATAGCCCACATCCAGGCATTCCTGGTGATTGCCGCCACCGTTGACTTCAACGGTGACGAATTTGGTTGCACCTTCGCCGTCGCGCACGATGGCCTGGGCCACGTCCATGCACACTTCGAACACCGCCTGCTTCAACGCCGCGAACAACGGGCCGGCGGACGAGGTGATTTCCGGCAGGTTGGCCTTGCCAGTGGCGATCAACATGCAGCAATCGTTGGTCGAGGTGTCGCCGTCGATGGTGATGCGGTTGAACGACTTGTTGGCGCCGTCCAGCAGCAGGTTTTGCAACACGTCACGGGAGACTTTGGCGTCGGTGGCGATATAGCCGAGCATGGTCGCCATGTTCGGGCGGATCATCCCGGCGCCTTTGCTGATACCGGTGACGGTGATGGTCACGCCTTCGTGCTCAAACTGGCGGCTCGCGCCTTTGGGCAGGGTATCGGTGGTCATGATCCCGGTGGCAGCAGCCGCCCAGTTGTCCACGGACAGGTCATCGAGTGCAGCTTGCAAGGCACCTTCGATTTTCTCCACAGGCAGCGGCTCACCGATCACGCCGGTGGAGTACGGCAGCACTAGATTGGCATCGACACCAGTCAGTTCAGCCAGCTTGGCGCAGGTACGCGCGGCAGCGGCCAGGCCTGGCTCGCCGGTACCGGCGTTGGCATTGCCGGTGTTGGTCAACAGGTAGCGCACCGGGCCTTCGACCCGTTGTTTGGCCAGGATCACCGGAGCTGCGCAAAACGCGTTCAGGGTGAATACGCCGGCGACGGTCGAGCCTTCGGCACAGCGCATCACCACTACATCCTTGCGCCCCGGACGTTTGATGCCGGCCGAAGCAATACCGAGTTCAAAACCGGCAACCGGGTGCAACGTAGGCAAAGGACCAAGACCAACAGCCATGAATGCGCTCCTTAAAATGTTTGATGTCTGCGCCGTCGTCATCGACGGTGATTAAATGGCAAAACGCCGCGACGGCTGATGCCGGTCGCGGCGCGGGGTGTTTCTTGTCAGCGGAAAATCTTAGTCGATTTTACCGTGGCAATGTTTGTACTTTTTGCCCGAACCGCAGAAGCACAGTTCGTTGCGGCCCAGCTTCTGCTCGTTGCGCACCGGAGCTTGAGCCAAGGCCACATCGACCTCCTCGCCCAGGGCTTCCGAGTGCTCCAGACCAGGCGCTTCGTCGTGCTGGAACTGCAGACGGGAGGCCAGTGCTTCGGCTTCCTGACGCAGGCGAGCTTCTTCTTCGATCGGGTCTTCGCGACGCACCTGAACGTGGGACAAGACACGAATCGAATCGCGCTTGATCGAATCCAGCAGTTCGGAGAACAGCGTGAACGACTCGCGCTTGTACTCCTGCTTCGGGTTCTTCTGGGCGTAGCCGCGCAAGTGAATACCGTGACGCAAGTGATCCATGGTCCCCAGGTGGTCTTTCCACAGGTCGTCCAGTACGCGCAGAACGATTTGCTTCTCGAACGTGCGCAGTGCTTCTGCACTCGCCTGCTCTTCTTTCTCGTTGTACGCGGCCAGCAATTCGGCCATCAGTTTTTCGCGCAGGGTTTCTTCGTACAGGTGATCGTCTTCGTCAAGCCATTGCTGGACCGGCAAGTCCACACCGAAATCGCTCTTCAACGCCGCTTCCAGGCCAGCAACATCCCACTGTTCAGGCAGGGACTGTGGAGGAATGTGAGCGCTGACGGTAGCGTTCAGTACGTCCTGGCGGAAGTCGGCGATGGTTTCGCCAATGTTAGTGGCGGCCAACAAACTGTTACGCATGTGATAGATCACTTTACGTTGTTCGTTGTTGACGTCATCGAATTCGAGCAGTTGCTTACGAATGTCGAAGTTGCGACCTTCCACCTTGCGCTGGGCCTTCTCGATGGCGTTGGTCACCATGCGGTGCTCAATCGCTTCACCGGACTGCATGCCCAGGGCTTTCATGAAGTTCTTCACCCGATCCGAGGCAAAGATACGCATCAGGCTGTCTTCCAGAGACAGGTAGAAGCGGCTGGAACCGGCATCACCCTGGCGACCGGCACGACCACGCAACTGGTTGTCGATACGGCGCGATTCGTGACGCTCGGACGCAATCACCTGCAAGCCGCCGGACTCCAGCACTTGCTGGTGACGCTTCTGCCAGTCGGCCTTGATCTGGGCGATCTGCTCAGGGGTCGGGTTGTCCAGGGAGGCCACTTCCACTTCCCAGTTGCCGCCCAACAGGATGTCGGTACCACGACCGGCCATGTTGGTGGCAATGGTCAGTGCGCCTGGGCGACCGGCCTGGGCAATGATCTCGGCTTCCTTTTCGTGGAACTTGGCGTTGAGAACCTTGTGCTCAATGCCTTCCTTTTCGAGCAGGCTGGACATGTGCTCGGATGTTTCGATGGTTGCAGTACCCACCAGCACCGGACGGCCCTGGGCCATGCATTCCTTGATGTCGGCAACGATGGCGGCGTACTTCTCGTCAGCCGTCAGGAACACCAGGTCGTTGAAGTCTTTACGCGCCAGCGGTTTGTTCGGCGGGATGACCATCACCGACAGACCGTAGATCTGGTGGAATTCGAACGCTTCGGTGTCGGCTGTACCGGTCATGCCGGACAGCTTGTTGTACAGACGGAAGTAGTTCTGGAAGGTGGTCGAGGCCAACGTCTGGCTTTCGGCCTGGATGTTGAGCACTTCCTTGGCTTCGATGGCCTGGTGCAGGCCTTCCGACAAACGACGACCGGGCATGGTACGGCCGGTGTGTTCGTCGACCAGTACGACCTGGCCGTCCTGGACGATGTATTCGATGTTGCGATGGAACAGCTTGTGGGCGCGCAGGCCGGCATACACGTGGGTCAACAGGCCCAGGTTATGCGACGAGTACAAGCTTTCGCCTTCAGCCAGCAGGCCGACGCGGGTCAGCATCTCTTCGATGAACTGGTGACCGGCTTCGTTGAGTTCGACCTGGCGGGTCTTCTCGTCGACGGTGTAGTGGCCAGCCTTGGTCACTTCGCCTTCGACTTCTTCAACGTGCAGTTCCAGCTGCGGGATCAACTTGTTGATCTCGGTATAGAGCTTGGAGCTGTCCTCGGCCTGCCCTGAAATGATCAGCGGGGTACGGGCTTCGTCGATGAGGATGGAGTCGACTTCGTCGATCACGGCAAAGTTGAGTTCGCGCTGGAATTTTTCTTCCATGCTGAACGCCATATTGTCGCGCAGGTAGTCGAAACCGAATTCGTTGTTGGTGCCGTAGGTGATGTCGGCAGCGTAGGCCAGGCGTTTCTCTTCCGGCGGCTGGAACGGCGTTACGACGCCGACGGTCAGGCCGAGGAATTCATACAACGGGCGCATCCAGTTGGCGTCCCGGCGAGCCAGGTAGTCGTTCACCGTCACAACGTGCACGCCCTTGCCGGACAATGCGTTGAGGTAAACGCCCAGGGTCGCCACCAGGGTCTTGCCTTCACCCGTACGCATTTCAGCAATCATGCCTTCATGCAAGGTCATGCCGCCGATCAACTGGACGTCGAAGTGGCGCATGCCCATGACACGCTTACCGGCTTCACGGGCGACCGCAAAGGCTTCGGGAAGCAGCTTGTCGAGGGTTTCACCTTTGGCTATGCGGGCCTTGAACTCTTCGGTCTTGGCGCGCAATTGCTCGTCCGAAAGGGCAACCATCTGCTCTTCGAAGGCATTGACCAGCTGCACCGTCTTGAGCAGGCGTTTGACTTCGCGCTCATTCTTGCTTCCAAAAAGTTTCTTTAACAAAGGCGCAAACATATCGGCAGGTTCTTCCACACATAGGGATGGAGGGCGCCCCGTGAGTCGCCCGAGCAGCCCTCATGGCCGCATGCGAACGAGCATTCTACCCGGAAACGTGGGTGAGGAAAGTGGCGTTATTCCACGGTGCTGGCACGGCGCACTAAGAGGGCTTGTTTAAAATAAGGGCTTTTTGCTGAACTTCAACCCATCGGGGTAATAAGTTACTCATTGATTTAATGGATAAACTGCCTATAAAGCAATGGCCACAGCGGCGCAGACACTTTCTGCTACCATGGCAGCTCTGTTACTCAAGGTGTCTGATCATGGCATTTCGCCCTCTTACGGCCCGTGCTCCCGCCGTGTTGCTTCGCGAAGCCAAGCCTTTAAAAGCCATCTTCGGCCATGCGCAACGCCTGGGCCATCTGCAACGCCTGGTGGACAGCCAACTGCAACCCGCCGCCCGCGAACACTGTCATGTAGCGTCGTGGCGCGAAGGCAACTTGCTGCTGATCGTCACTGACGGCCATTGGGCGACCCGCTTGCGCTATCAGCAAAAACGCTTGCAGCGCCAGTTGCAGGCCTTTGCAGAGTTCGCCAGCCTCACACGCATCCAGTTCAAGGTACAGCCGCCTACCGTGCAGCAAGGCGCGGTGGGGCATACGATGGATTTGTCGGTGAATGCCGCTGAAACCATTCAGGCTACGGCGGACGGGATTACTGATCCGAACCTGCGCGCGGCGCTGGAGCGGTTGGCCAGTCACGCCAAGCCCAAGGCCTGAGGCTCACACAAGACAATGTGGGAGCTGCTTGCCTCCCACAATTGACCGAGTCGATCCGGCTATTTATCACTTACGCTTGCTACCGCCGAGCAAAGACCCCAACAAACCCCGCACCAACTGTCGGCCCATCTGATTGGCCGCCTGCTGCATTGCCGACTTCAACGCCTTGCCTGCCGTAGAGCCAAGAAAGGCTCCGGCCTTGTCGGTGAAGCTGGGTTCTTCAGTCGCAGGCTTGGCCTCATCGGTCGGCCCCAGTTCTTTGCGGGCCATTAATATTTCATAGGCCGACTCTCGATCAATCGGCTTGTCATAGCGCCCCAACAGCGGTGAAGCGGCGACCAATGCGGCGCGCTCAGCTGCGGTCAACGGTCCGATCCGCGATTGCGGTGGCGCTACCAACACCCGCTGGACGACCTCCGGCGTGCCTTTTTCCTGCAGCGTACCCACCAGAGCTTCACCAGTACCCAACTCGGTCAGCACCGCCAGGGCATCGAAGGCCGGGTTCGGCCGAAAGCCATCAGCCACTGCCCGCAAGGATTTCTGTTCCTTGGTGGTGAACGCCCGAAGGCCATGCTGGACTCGCAAGCCCAGTTGCGCCAGCACAGTGTCCGGCAGATCTCCCGGCGACTGGGTGACGAAATAAACGCCCACGCCTTTGGAACGAATCAGCCGTACTACTTGTTCCAGGCGATCCTGCAGAGCCTTGGGCGTATCGGCAAACAACAGATGCGCCTCGTCGAAGAACAACGCCAATAGAGGCTTGTCGGTATCACCGCGCTCCGGCAACTGCTCGAACAACTCCGCCAACAGCCACAACAAGAACGTGGCATAGACCTTGGGAGACTCATGCACCAGTCGGCTGGCGTCCAGCAGATGAATGCGCCCGCGACCATCGCTGGTCGGCTGCAAGATATCTTCCAACTGCAGGGCCGGCTCACCAAACAAAGCCTCGGCACCCTGCTGCTCAAGCACCGCCAGACGCCGCAACAGGGCCTGGCTGGAGCCGGTGGTCATCAGCGCCGCGTCTTCGCCCAGCAGTTGCGGGTTGTACTTGAGGTGATTGAGCAGTGCCTTGAGGTCCTTCAGGTCCAGCAGCAATAGGCCTTCGCGGTCAGCGACTTTAAAGGCGGCATACAGGGTCGACTGCTGACTGTCGGTCAGCTCCAGCAAGCTGCCGAGCAACAGCGGGCCCATTTCGCTCAAGGTTGTACGAAGTGGATGACCGGACTGACCGTGGATATCCCACAACGTCACCGGATACGCCTTGGGGGTGTAATTAAGGAACGGCATACCGGCGATGCGCTCGGCGACCTTGCCCTGGGGATTTCCCGCAGCGCCCAGGCCACACAAATCACCCTTGATATCGGCGGCGAACACCGCGACGCCGGCATCACTGAATGCTTCTGCCAGGCGCTGCAAGGTCACGGTCTTGCCGGTCCCCGTGGCGCCGGCGATCAGACCGTGGCGGTTGGCCAGGCGCATGGCCTGGGAAATCGGTTGACCTTTGAGGTCTGCGCCAATAAGGAGTTGCGATGAGTCAGGCATTTTGTCACCCATGATTAATCTTTAGCGCCGCACGGTCGATACACATATAGCGAGAGACCCAACAAGTCTAAAAAAAACAGCTTGGCTAGATCCTGCAGGAGCAGATGGAAATACCACACTTTTTTTGACGCTGCTATTTCGCGCGTTTCCAAAAGGACGCGCCTCGGACATTAAGACCTTAGCGGACCCTACAAGCCATGAATAAAAATCTGCGCTTCAGTCACAAAATCCTGCTTGCAGCCGCCCTTATCGTCATCGCCGCATTTGCGTTGTTTACCCTGTACAACGACTACCTGCAACGTAATGCGATACGCGACGACCTGAACAGTTACCTGCATGAAATGGGCGACGTCACCGCCAGCAATATCCAAACCTGGCTGGCCGGACGCATTGTCCTGGTAGAAAGCGCCGCACAAAACATCGCCATCAACCCGGAGCCGACCATCATTGCCGGCTTGCTGGAACAGAAGGCCCTGACGTCGTCGTTCATGGCCACCTACCTGGGTGACAGCAAAGGCGGCTTTACCATTCGCCCCGACAGCAAGATGCCCGACGGCTTCGACCCCCGTGTTCGGCCCTGGTACAAAGGTGCACAGGCCCGCAACGGCTCAACGCTGACCGAACCCTATATCGATGCTGCTACTGGCCAATTGATCATTTCCATCGCCACCCCCAGCAGCAAGGCCGGACAAAGTGTCGGCGTGGTGGGCGGCGACCTGAGCCTGCAAACCCTGGTGGACAACATCGGCGCCTTGAACTTCGGCGGCATGGGCTATGCGTTTCTGGTCAGTGCCGACGGCAAAGTCCTGGTGCACCCGGATAAAAGCCTGGTGATGAAATCCTTGAGCGACGTCTACCCGACCCAGCCCCCAAAAATCAGCAGCGATTTCAGCGAAGTCGAGGTTGACGGCAAAACCCGTATCGTCACCTTTACCCCGATCAAGGGCTTGCCGTCGGTGAACTGGTACCTCGGCCTGTCGGTGGATAAAGACAAATCCTTCGCCATGCTCAGCGAATTCCGCACATCCGCGATTATTGCCACCATCATTGCAGTGGCTATCATCATCGCCTTGCTGGGCATGTTGATCCGCGTGCTGATGCAGCCGTTGCATGTCATGACCCGAGCCATGGAAGACATCGCCGATGGCGAAGGCGACCTGACGCGGCGTCTGACCATTCAGAACCACGATGAATTCGGCATCCTCGGCACGGCGTTCAACCGCTTTGTGGAACGGATTCACACCTCGATCCGCGAAGTGTCCTCGGCCACCGAGCAGGTCAATGAAGTGGCCCTGCGCGTGGTTAGCGCCTCCAACTCGTCAATGGTCAATTCCGACGAACAGGCCAACCGCACCAGCAGCGTCGCCGCCGCCATCAACGAACTGGGCGCCGCCGCCCAGGAAATCGCCCGCAACGCAGCGCAAGCCTCTCATCAGGCCAGCGATGCCCGGCATTTGGCCGAAGACGGTCAACAAGTGGTCGAACGTAATATCAAGGCGATGAACCAACTGTCCGAGATGATCAGCGCTTCCAGCAGCAATATCGAGGCGCTCAACAGCAAGACGGTGAACATCGGGCAGATTCTCGAAGTGATCACCAGCATCTCCCAGCAAACCAACCTGCTGGCGCTCAACGCAGCCATTGAAGCGGCACGGGCCGGTGAAGCCGGGCGCGGGTTTGCGGTGGTGGCCGACGAGGTGCGCAACCTGGCGCACCGGACCCAGGAGTCGGCGCAGCAAGTGCAGAAGATGATCGAGGAGCTGCAAGTCGGCGCCCGGGAGTCGGTCAGCACCATGAGCGAAAGCCAGCGCCACAGCCACGACAGCGTGGAAATCGCCAACCTGGCGGGAGAACGCCTCAACAGCGTGACCCAGCGCATCGGTGAGATCGACGGCATGAACCAATCGGTGGCCACCGCCACCGAGGAACAGACATCCGTGGTGGAGTCGATCAACATGGATATCACTGAAATCAACACACTCAACCAGGAAGGTGTGGAAAACCTGCAGTCCACCTTGCGCGCCTGTTCCGATCTGGAACGGCAAGCGGCGCGATTGAAACAACTGGTGGGCAGCTTCCGCATCTGACCCGCTGCCGAAGCGGCAATCTGCCGCTTCGGCCGTCCAGCTAAATCCCAACCGAACATCTATCCTTGACTAAGGTCCACGGTAAGGAGAGCAATGGATCGGAGGGATGTTTATCGTGCATATCGCTGACATAACCATGTTCTACGCCCCAGCCAGCGGCGGCGTGCGTACCTATCTGGATGCCAAGCACCGACGCCTTGCGCTCAAGCCCGGCATTCGCCACAGCCTGTTGATCCCCGGCGCCCAGTTGAGCGAACAGGATGGTGTGTTCAAAGTCCCTGCCCCCGCCCTGCCCTTCGGCAAAGGCTACCGTTTCCCTCTGCGCCTGGCCCCTTGGTGTAAGGTCCTGCACGATCTACAGCCCGATCTGATTGAAGTTGGCGACCCTTACCTGACCGCGTGGGCTGCGCTGGATGCGCGACGCCAGTTGGATGTACCGGTGATCGGCTTCTACCACTCGGACCTGCCGCTGCTGGTGAGCAATCGCATGGGCAACTGGTTCACGCCTAACGTCGAAGCGTATGTCAGCAAGCTTTATGGCAATTTTGACCGGGTCCTGGCGCCGAGCCAGGTGATGGCCGACAAGCTGACCGGGCTGGGGGTGAAAAACGTCTTCGTCCAGCCATTGGGTGTCGACTTGCAAACCTTTACCCCCGCGGCTCGTGACCCCGGCCTGCGTGCCGAACTGGGTATCAGCGAAGACACCCGGCTGCTGATCTTCGCTGGCCGCGGCGCCAAGGAAAAGAATCTGCCGGTGCTGCTCAACTGCATGAAACGCCTGGGCGATGGTTATCACCTGTTGCTGGTGGGTTCTGGCATGCCCGCTGCCGTGCCAAACAACGTCACCGTGGTAGATGGGTTCCACCCACCCGCCTATCTCGCGCGACTGATGGCCAGCGCCGACGCGCTGCTGCATGGCGGCGACCAGGAAACCTTTGGCCTGGTGATTCTGGAAGCCATGGCCTGCGGCATTCCCGTGGTGGCCGTAGCAGCGGGGGCCTTCACTGAAATCGTCAACGAACGCTGCGGATTGTTGTGTACACCGAACAACCCCCGCGCCATGGCCGAGGCTGTGCTGGAGTTGTTCAGTGCCGACAGCCAACAACTGGGCCAACAGGCACGACGCCACGTCGAGCAGCATTACGCTTGGGACATGGTGGTCGATAGTCTGCTGGGGCATTACCAGGCGGTGCTGGGCACGCACCATCCGATGCTGGCCCATGGCTGAGCCCGAGAACGCGCCAGCGGTATTGCTGGTGCTGCACGATCTCGCACCGCAGACCTGGGCCGATTACCGGCCATTCGTCGAGGTCGTGGATGCCCTGGGCAACGTGCCAATCACCTGGCTGGTAGTACCGGACTTCCACCACCACAATGCTTTAGAGGCCCACGGTGATTTTCGTCGTTTGCTCGACAGTCGGGTTGCCAAAGGTGACGAACTGACACTGCACGGCTACTTCCATTGTGACGACCAACCCGCACCGCGCACCCCACGGGATTGGCTCATGCGCAGGGTGTACACCCATGAAGGCGAGTTTTACCGGCTGTCAGAGGCTCAGGCGCTGAAAAGACTGACGGAGGGTGTGGATCTGTTCCGACGTTACGACTGGCCTGTACAAGGCTTCGTCGCCCCCGGCTGGCTGATGAGCGAAGGCACTCGCCAGGCCTTGCGCCAGTTACCGCTGAGTTACACCAGTGATGCACAGCATTTGTATCGCCTCCCCGACTTCACTCCGATAGCCGCTCCCAGCCTGGTGTGGAGCGCACGAAGCGCGTGGCGCCGAGGGCTGTCGAAAATGCTCAGTGACCGTCGCGAACAGCGCTGGCAACATGAGCCGGTCATTCGCCTGGGCTTACACCCGATGGACATGCGTCATGACCTTTCCCGCCGTTACTGGCTCGATACCCTGCAGCGGATGTTGAACCACGGCCGACGGCCATTGACCAAAGCCGCCTGGTTGGCGACACAGCCTTGATACGGCTTACCTGGCGAGTGGCGCGCTATCAGACGCGGGAGCCTCGGTTTCTTCCTGCAACTGCTCCCACAATTGGGCTGCGCCAGGGAAGTCGGTTCCATCGTCCCCATCGAGAGCATCCGGGTCATAGCGACTCAAACAACCCTCGCCCAACGTAGCGGGCGCTCTGGAAGTGGCTTTATCGAGTGGGTCACTCATCGTCCAATCCTCGAATCAAAAAAAAGGGCCTACAGCGATTTAACGCCCAGGCCCTTTACTCTTCAACCAAAACACTTCGATCAGAACACTTCGATCAGAACACTACTGTCTTGTTGCCACGCACCAACACCCGATCTTCCAGGTGATAACGCAAGCCACGGGCCAGGACCATCTTCTCGACATCACGGCCGAAACGCACCATGTCTTCGATACTGTCGCTGTGGCTGACACGCACTACGTCCTGCTCGATGATGGGACCGGCGTCCAGTTCTTCGGTGACATAGTGGCAGGTTGCGCCGATCAGCTTCACGCCCCGCAGGGAAGCCTGGTGATACGGCTTGGCGCCAACAAACGAAGGCAGGAAGCTGTGGTGAATGTTGATCACCTTGCCCGCATATTCGCGGCACAGTTGCGGCGGCAGGATCTGCATGTAGCGCGCCAGTACCACCACGTCGGCCTCGTGCTGCTTGACCAGGCGCGAGACCTCGGCGAAAGCCGGCTCCTTGTTCTGCGAGTCGACTGGGACGTGGTAATACGGAATGCCGTGCCACTCGACCATGCTGCGCAGGTCGTCATGGTTGGAAATCACGCAGGAGATTTCACAGTCCAGTTCATCGCTGTGCCAACGGTGCAGCAAGTCTGCCAAGCAGTGGGATTCGCGGCTGGCCATCAACACCACGCGCTTTTTCTGCTCCGTGTCGGTGACGCGCCAGGTCATCGAAAACTCTTCGGCGATGGGTGCAAAGGCCTCGCGAAAAGCCTCAAGGCCAAAGGGCAGTGTATCGGCACGAATTTCGTGACGCATGAAAAACCAACCGCTGAGATTGTCCGAGTGATGGCTCGCTTCAGTGATCCATCCGTTGTGGGAGGCCAGAAAGTTACTGACTTTAGCAACGATACCAACCCGGTCCGGGCAAGCGATCACCAGCCGAAAAGTGCGCATTAGGGGAAAACTCCAGAACTTCGCAAAGGCCGCCATTCTAGCGATTGCGCAGAAAAACTGCAGTATTCCTCAACGCTTATTCTGCGCTGATACCCTGACCCGCCCCTTAGTAACGCAAGGCTTTTTACCTCCTATATCTGAACACAAGCAGCTGTTACCACAATTAAGCGGGATTTAATGAGAGTCTCTTTAGCGGGTTGGACGTACTAATTAACTCAACCTCATGCTTTTCTCGCAAACATTCAAAGTAAATTACATAAAACCGACCTTAAATGTTTACTTGGGGAAACTGTCTGACTACTATTAGGGCACTATCCCCGTCACCCAGCGCCCTGCATAAGGTAGTCCACATGTCCTTGATCAACGAATATCGTGCCACCGAAGAAGCTATCAAAGAGCTGCAAGCCCGTTTGAAGAATCTGTCCCAAGACGACAAACTGCAAACCGAGCTGGAATTCGAAGGCAAACTGCGCACCCTGATGGGCGAATACTCCAAGTCCCTGCGTGACATCATCGCGCTGCTGGATCCGGAATCGAAAGTTAAAGCACCACGTGGCGCCGTAAAAACTACCGGCACCAAGCGCGCGCGCAAGGTTAAACAATACAAAAACCCGCACAACGGCGAAGTGATTGAAACCAAAGGTGGCAACCACAAGACTCTGAAAGAGTGGAAAGCCAAGTGGGGCGGCGACGTCGTTGAAGGCTGGGCTACCCTGCTGGGCTAAGCCTCGCAAGGTCGCGACCTGATTCGCGAGACAATAAAAAACGCCAGCTTGCTGGCGTTTTTTATTGTCCGGATTTTCTTAAAGCTGATTACAGACTCAAGCGCACACGCAAAGAATCGGCATATTCCTGCCAATCATCAAGCACCTGACGCTGAACCGATGTAGCACTAACAGCCAACTCAAGCCTGGCCTGTTTGAAACTCTCAAAGGTATTGGGCGCTCCGTAGTCAGCGTCTGACAAACGTTGCTGACAGAAAAGCGTCCAGCGTTGTTGCTCTTCGCTATTCAAGGTCTCAGCAAAGTTGCGAGCGCGGTAACGAAATAATAATTCCGGTAAGCGATGATCATCGAAAGGCCACTGCTGGCGTGCTAGTTGTGCAGGCTCACAAGCTCTCACTTGCTCACATAAACGCCGATCACGATCACCGATAAAACCATCATAAAGCTGCTGCTCAGGGTCGGCGCTCGACGCAAAATCTTCTTCGGCGTAAATCGCTGCCAATTTATCGCGCCAAAGTTCCTGGGCGTCAGTTAGCCGCAGCGCCCGAGCCTGATATTCATCCATATCCAGGTTCAAGCGTTGGCGATCCTCTGCCCGCAGCACATTCAAGGGCGCAACCACCGGGCAACGATTGATGTGCACCAACTTGAGTGGCACCGGCAACTCACCGTCGGCCAGGTCATCACGGCGGGTATACAGGCGTTGACGCAAGGTGTCTGCGTCCAGGTCCAGCAACCCCTGGGGATCGAGCCCCAGATCACAAACGATCAAGGCGTTGCGATTGCGCGGATGCCAGGCCAGCGGCAGGACTACGCCGAGATAATGCCGCTCGGCAGAAAAGCGCCCGGAGATGTGCACCATTGGCTGTAACAACCTGACCTGGTCCATGACCCGCTGTTTGCTGCGTTGCTGAAACAGCCAGTCGTAGAGCTTGGGTTGTTTGTCACGAATCAATCGGGCCAGTGAAATGGTGGCACGCACATCGGACAAGGCATCGTGAGCCTGCCCATGGTCGATACCATTGGCCGCCGTCAGCCGCTCAAGCTTGAGGGTTACGCGGCCGTCCTGCTGCGGCCAGACGATTCCTTCCGGGCGCAGCGCATAAGCGGTGCGCACTACATCGATCAGGTCCCAGCGGCTATTACCGCCCTGCCACTCCCGGGCATAGGGGTCGAAAAAGTTGCGGTACAAACTGTAGCGCGTCATTTCATCATCGAAACGCAAGGTGTTGTAGCCGGCCCCACACGTACCGGGCGCAGCGAGTTCGGCATGCACCCGAGTCATGAAATCGGCCTCGGCCAAGCCTTTTTCCGCCAGTTGGCCGGGTGTGATGCCGGTGATCATGCACGCTGCCGGGTGCGGCAAAATATCATCGCTGGGTTGGCAATAGAGGTTGACCGGCGGCCCAACCTCATTGAGTTCGAGGTCAGTACGAATACCGGCTACCTGCAGCGGGCGGTCGTTACGCGGGTTGATGCCAGTGGTTTCATAGTCGTACCAGAAGATAGTGGTCACGGGCTATTCCTGTGCTGAAGACCGACAAAGTCTAGGCGTTGAAAGGCGCCGGGGGCCAGCGCCATATGCACTGGATAAACATTCAGTGAAATGTTGGCGCAGTTTGAGGTGTTGCTTGTGCCGACGACACTGCTAGCATCCGTCTCTCTATTCGCCGGCTACCCGCCAAGGTCGCCCATGCTCAACCGCTCCGCACTGCCAGGGAATGCGATGCCACCAGCACCACTGGACACCCGCTACCAGATCGAAACCCCGGAAGGTATCGACCTGCCACTGCGCCCGGCCGGCCTGCTGCCCCGTGCGCTGGCGTTCGGTTTTGACCTGGGCTTGCGCGGCGTGATCCTTGGCATCCTGTTCACCGCCCTGGCCTTTCTCGGCAACCTGGGCATGGGCCTGGGTTCGATCCTGCTGTTCCTGGTCAGTTGGTGGTACATGGTGCTGTTCGAAGTCCTCAACCAGGGCTGCTCGCCGGGCAAGCAAATCATGGGCCTGCGGGTGGTGCAGGACGACGGAACACCGATTGGCTGGTCCTCCTCGCTGATCCGCAACCTGCTGCGTTTCGTCGACATGCTGCCATTCGCCTACTTCCTCGGCGCCATCAGTTGCCTGCAACACCCCAACTTCAAGCGCCTGGGAGATCTGGCGGCAGGAACCCTGGTGATCTACCGCGAGCAGCCCCTGTCACGACCGCAACTACCAGAAGCACCTGCGTTGCGCCTGCCGTTTGCCCTTGACCTGAACGAGCAGCGGGCGATTCTCGCTTTCGCCGAGCGCCAGGGCGAGTTGTCCGCAGAAAGGGTCAATGAACTGGCCGCTATTCTCGCCACTCCCCTGCACGTCTCCCCCGAGAGGGCGGTGGCACAGCTCAATGGCGTGGCCCGTGGCTTGTTGGGCCCGGCATGAAGCAAAGTCTTTTCGAAACCCGTCACCAGCCCCATTGGCAGGCGTTTGCCGCCCAACTGACGGCGCTTGAACAAGGCAAGGCCAAGCATCAGGACCTGACGGGCTTCCCCCATGATTACCGACGCTTGTGCCAACACCTGGCGCTGGCACAGGAGCGCGGCTACAGCAGCTACCTGGTAGACCCGCTGCAACAACTCGCCCTGCGTGGCCATCAGCAGCTGTACCGCCATCGCAGCCAGCTCGGCGCCAGCGTGTTGAGTTTTGTGCTGGCCGGTTTTCCCCGGCTGGTCCGCGAACAGTGGCGCTTTGTGCTGGTGGCCAGCCTGCTGTTCTTTGGCAGCCTGATCGGCATTGCCTTGCTGGTGTACCTGTTTCCCGACCTGATCTACAGCATCGTCAGCCCGCAACAAGTGGTCGAGATGCAGACCATGTACGACCCCGACGCCAGCCGCCTGGGGCGCGCTGCCGAGCGGGCATCAAGCGAAGACTGGATGATGTTCGGCTATTACGTCATGCATAACATCGGTATCGCCTTCCAGACCTTTGCGGCAGGCTTGCTGTTTGGCCTGGGCAGTGTGTTTTTCCTGTTCTTCAATGGGCTGATGATCGGCGCTATCGCCGGTCACCTGACGGAAATCGGCTACGGGCAAACCTTCTGGTCGTTTGTCATTGGTCACGGTGCTTTCGAATTAAGCGCCATCGCCCTGGCCGGGGCGGCGGGACTGCAACTGGGCTGGGCGTTGATCGCCCCTGGGGCCCTGACCCGTGGCGAAGCCCTGCGTTTAGCTGCGCACAAAAGCGTACAGATGATCTGCGGCGTCATGCTGTTTCTGCTGATAGCAGCATTTATCGAGGCCTATTGGTCCTCCGCCACCAATGTTGCGCCATGGATCAAGTACCTGGCGGGTGCCGCGCTATGGATACTGGTGGCCGCCTACCTGCTGCTCGCCGGTCGGAGTTGCCATGCGCCTGAGTGATGCCAGCGTGGTAATCCGCCCCCGAAGCTCTTGGGAAGCCATGGACCTGGGCGTGTTATTGGCCCGCGAGCACCGCATGCTATTAATGGTTAGCTGGGCACTGGTGAGCCTGCCTGTTTTTGCCCTGTTCAGCCTCCTGCTGTGGGACTACCCAACCATCGCACTGTTGCTGTTCTGGTGGCTGAAACCTGCTTTCGACCGCCTGCCGCTGTATATCCTGTCCAAAGCCTTGTTCGGCGAAACACCCACACTCAAGCAGGCCTTGCGCCAATGGCCACGCCTGCTCAAGAGCCAACTGTTTGCCAGCTTGACCTGGCGGCGCTTGAGCCTCAGTCGCAGCTTCGTAATGCCCGTAGTACAACTTGAAGGCCTGGAGGGCCAGGCCCGACAACGGCGCCTGGGCATCCTGCAACAACGCAATGCCGGCGCCGCCCGCTGGCTGACGCTGATCGGCGTGCACCTGGAAATGGCGCTATGGATCGGCTTGATGGTGCTGTTCTATCTATTCCTGCCGCAACAGATCGAACTGGACTGGGACTGGCAGCAGCTCGTACTCACTACCGGGGGTGACTGGCTCTGGCTGGAGCACCTGACCAATGCCTTCTACGCACTGATCCTGGTGTTCTGGGAACCGATCTACGTTGCCTGCGGTTTCAGCCTCTACCTGAACCGGCGCACGGTACTGGAAGCCTGGGACCTGGAGCTGGTGTTCCGCCGCCTGCGCCAACGCCTGGGTTCAGTGGCAGCGGCTTTGTTGCTGGCGACAGGACTGGTGCTGGTCCCGCCAACTCCCCGTGCGATGGCTGAACAACCCGCGGACTCAAAAACCGTGAGCACTCAAGCCGCCAGCCAATCGATCAAGGCGCTGCTGGAACAGCCCCCTTTCAAAAATCCGGAAACGCTCACCCGCTATCGCTTCGGCGACGACAAACCCACCGATAAAAACAAACCCGAGGGCGACGCCAAGCTGCCGGCCTGGTTGCAAGCGCTGCTGGATAACCTCAACAGCAACTCGTTCAAGCATCTCGCCCTGGGCCTGGAAGTACTGCTTTGGGGATTGCTGTTGGGGGCCATAGCCCTGGTGATCTGGCGCTATCGCGACTGGTTGCGCACCTTTGTCAGCCAGCGTGGCGCGCACAAGCCCAAGGCCATCAAACCCGCTCCCGCTCAACTGTTCGGCCTGGAACTGGGTACCGAAACCCTACCCGACGACATCGCCAGCACCGCCGAACAACTCTGGCCCACGCAGCCCCGGGAAGCACTCGGTTTGCTCTATCGCGGCTTGCTCAGCCGGCTGCTGCATGACTTCAACCTGCCGCTGAAAAGCGCCGACACCGAAGGCCAGGTCCTGGAGCGCATCCGCCAGTTGCAACAACCGCAGTTGCTGGCCTTCAGCGATGACCTGACCCTCCATTGGCAAAACCTCGCCTATGGCCATCGCCTGCCCCCCGCTCTGGTGCAACAGCAGCTGTGCAGCCACTGGCGCGCCTTGTTCGGTTCCGGAGCTGTGCAATGAACCGGCTACTGCTCTGGGTAGGCTTGCTGCTCGGTTGCCTGTTGGCGGCCGGTGGTTTCTACGCCTGGCACAAGGCGATTCCCTACGAGGAAGTGGTGGATCGCGGCCCATCGCCTGAAGCCCAGGCCAATTCCTACCTGGCGGCGGAACACTTTCTGCGCCAGCAGGGCCTGACGGTCGAACACGCCAACAGCCTTGAGCGCCTGGACAGCCTGCCGCCCAAAGGCAACAGCCTGTTATTGCTGGGTGAACGCAGCAGTATGACGCCGCGCCAAGTCGATCAGTTGCTGCAGTGGACCAAGGCCGGCGGCCATTTGTTGCTGGTGGCCGAAGCTATGTGGGATGAAGAAACCGAGACCAGCGGCGATCTGCTGCTGGATCGCTTGCAGTTGCGACAGACCTTCAGCGATAGCTTCGACGAGCCGGCGCCCGCCAGCAAGCACAAGGCCCCCGACCTGACACGGCTCTATGTCGACAACGAAACCGCCCCGGTTTTTTTCAGTTTCGACACCGACTTCAACCTCACCGACCCCAAGCACCTGGCACAGTTCTCGGCCAACAGCGCCAAGTCCAGCCACCTGATGCAACTGGACCTCGGCCACGGCAGCGTCACCGTAATCACCGACAGCGAACTGTGGAAAACCCCGGACATTGGCCTTCACGACAACGCCTGGCTGCTGTGGTACCTGAACCAGGGGCGTGACGTCACACTGCTGTTCAACAGCGATGTCGATGACCTGTTCAGCCTGTTGTTGCGCTACTTCCCCCAGGCGCTGGTGGCGCTCGCCGCGTTGATTGCACTGGGAGTGTGGCAATCGGGCATGCGTCAGGGGCCGATCCAGGCACCCGCGCCCAAGGCTCGCCGGCAGTTGCAGGAACACTTGAACGCCAGCGCCGATTTCCTGCTGCGCCGCAGCGGGCATAACAGCCTGTTGCACGCCCTGCAACGCGACATCTTGCGCACCGCCCGGCGCCGCCACCCTGGATTCGAACACCTCGACACCGCCGAACAGTGGCAGGCCCTTGAACGCCTGACCCGTCAACCCACTCTCATCATCAGCCAGGCCATGGGTCCACTCCCGGCAAAGCGGCTCTCCAGCGCCGACTTCAGCCGCCATGTGGCCTGCCTGCAAACTCTCAGGAATGCCCTATGAGCGAATTTCCAGCGGACCCATCCCTGACGGCCGATGCCGAGCCATCCCGCCAGCGCGCCAGCCAACTGGCCCAGGCACTGCGCATCGAGTTGCGCAAAGCGGTCATCGGCCAGGACGCAGTAATTGATGATGTCCTCACCGCGCTGATCGCCGGTGGCCACGTGTTGCTCGAAGGGGTTCCGGGCCTGGGCAAGACTTTGCTGGTACGCGCCCTGGCCCGCTGCTTTGGCGGCGAATTCGCACGTATCCAGTTCACCCCGGACCTGATGCCCAGCGATGTCACCGGGCATGCCGTGTACGACCTGCACACCGAACAGTTCAAGTTGCGCAAGGGGCCGTTGTTCACCAATCTGCTGCTGGCCGACGAAATCAACCGCGCCCCGGCGAAAACCCAGGCGGCGTTGCTTGAAGCGATGCAGGAGCGCCAGGTGACCCTTGAGGGCGAAGCCCTGCCCATCGGGCAACCGTTCATGGTGCTGGCCACCCAGAACCCGATTGAGCAGGAAGGTACCTACCCTTTGCCCGAGGCCGAACTGGATCGCTTCATGCTCAAGGTCCGCATGGACTACCCCCAAGCGCAGCAGGAACTGGATATGGTTCGCGAGGTAACTCGCTCACCCCGGGCGGACATGCTCGACGTACAGCCACTTAGTACCGTGCTGCACGCCCAAGACGTGCTGCTGTTGCAACAGGTCGCCAGTGAGCTGGCACTGGATGAGCAGGTACTCGACTACGCCGTGCGCCTGGCCCGCACCACCCGCAGTTGGCCCAGCCTGACCATCGGCGCCGGCCCACGGGCATCCATCGCCCTGGTGCGCGGCGCAAGGGCCAGGGCCTTGCTGCGCGGCGGCGAGTTCGTAACCCCGGATGACATCAAGGGCTGCGCCCTGGCGGTGTTGCGCCATCGGGTGCGCATTGCCCCGGAGCTGGACATAGACGGGCTGGAGGTGGACCAAGTGCTCAAGCAACTGCTGGACCAAGTGCCGGCGCCACGACAATGATCCGCCCATGAAGCCCACTCGCCTGCTGCTGACCTGGCTCGGTGTACTGCTGGCGTTGAGCATCGTGCTCGACACCTTCGCGGCCCTGCAAGTCGACGTGCCGGACACGCTGCACTCAGTAGTCTGGGGCCTGCTCCTGGCCCTGTTGCTGCTGGCCCTGCTGGACGCTAGCCGCCTGAAGCGCCGGCCCTCCCCGCGAGTACAGCGACAAATGCCGGGTAGCCTGGCTCTGGGTCGTTGGGGCGATGTGCGGATCACCCTGGAACACGACTACGCAGAGCCACTGACCCTGACGGTGTTCGATCACGTGCCCGAAGGCTTGAGTGTGGAGAATCTGCCCCAGTCCATTGCCCTGCGGCCCGGTGAACACAGTGAATTGGGCTACCGCCTGCGCCCATTGAGTCGCGGGCACTTCAGCTTTGAGCGCTGCGAAGTCCATATCCCCAGCCCCCTGGGCCTGTGGTCGGCACGACGCCATGTGCAGGTCAACGATATGACACGGGTCTACCCGGACTTCGCCCGTTTGTACGGCGCGCAGTTACTGGCCGTAGACAACTGGCTCAGCCAACTCGGTGTGCGCCAGCATCAACGTCGTGGGCTGGGCCTGGAGTTTCACCAGTTACGTGAATTTCGCGAGGGCGACAGCCTGCGCCAGATCGACTGGAAAGCCACTGCCCGGCAACGCACGCCGATTGCCCGGGAGTATCAGGATGAGCGTGATCAACAGATCGTATTCATGCTCGATTGCGGCCGGCGCATGCGCAGTCAGGACGTCGAACTGTCCCATTTCGATCATGCCCTCAACGCCTGCCTGCTGCTCAGCTACGTCGCCTTGCGCCAAGGCGATGCCGTGGGCCTTTGCACGTTCGCCTGCGACCAACCGCGCTACCTGGCGCCGGTCAAGGGCAGTGGCCAGCTCAACCTGCTGCTCAACGCTGTATATGACCTGGACACCACCCGGCGTACCGCCGATTACCAGGCGGCCGCCAGCCAACTGCTGGCCCGGCAGAAACGTCGGGCGCTGGTGATCGTGGTGACCAATTTACGGGATGAGGGCGATGAGGAGTTGCTGACGGCAGTCAAACGCATCAGCCGCCAACACCGGGTGTTGGTGGCCAGCCTGCGGGAAGAAGTCCTCGACCAACTGCGCCAGGCACCGGTACAGACCCTGCCCGAAGCCCTGGCCTATTGCGGCACCGTCGATTACCTCAATGCGCGGGAAGAACTCCATGACCGCTTGAAAGCCCAGGGTCTAGCCGTGTTGGATACTCGTCCTTCGGAACTGGGAGCTGCCCTGGTGACGCGCTACCTGGGCTGGAAAAAAGCCGGCGTGCTATGAACCCGGCGCACGGCCCAGGCTTTCGGTACAAACACCGAAGCTCGGCTGACAACGCGCACGGTTCCTAGGCCGAAGCCTGGAAGGGATCAAAGCTGAAGTACTGCAACAGCGAGTTGATCAGTTGCTTATACTCGACGGGCGCCTGCAACACGCGGAACCCCGAATCGTATTGCTGGGGGTTGATATCTTCATGGCTCCACAGGCAGGTCGCCGTGAGGTCAATGGCATGCATATCGCCCTCGGGCCCAGGGATCTTCAAGCGCAGTTCGAAATCCGCGTCGACCATCATGGGCAATTGGCTGATTAACATCAGCCCCTCTTCAGAGACGTCGCCCAAATAGCCAATAGGCTTGTCCGTGAGGCGGTTGAACACTCGCAGAAAGCAGGTTAATTGATGCCGCTTGATCCGTCGGTTAGTAAACATGGTGAGTTCGCCATCCAATGACCATGACTCTGGCCGCTCCAGTGATTCGGAACGGGTCGTTGATGCCAACAGCCCGCTCTCCCTGGATCTCGGTGCGACAACAGCAAGGTACTTTGTCACTTTACAGCTGCCGAATCCGGATCCTGTATCCATTTGAATAGAAAGTTGTACAACCAGACTTTCAAAGATTAGTTCAAGTCCGGCAAGGGGCCAGCTATAAAACGACAAATATCATCACAATGATGCTGGCCTAGGCTGCGCGGCACTTGCACCGGGGTAATGCCCCAGTTGCTGCAGGGTATCCAGTCGCGCACGAGCGCGGAACGCGTATTCGCTGGTCGGGTACTGGCTGATGATGAATTGGTAAGTTTGCACCGCATCAACAAACAGTTTTTGCCGCTCCAGGCACTGGCCGCGCAGCATCGAGACCTCCGGTTGCACGTAGCGACGGGAGCGACTCTCACGGTCGACCTGGGACAACTCAAGGGTGACCCGCGCACAGTCGCCGACGCCATAGGCACGATAGGCGTTGTTCAAATGATGGTCCATCGACCAGCGGGTGCAGCCGACAACACTGACGGCAAGGGCAGCAATGATCACAATTCGCATGGGGGTTCTCCTGTCTTGTGCAATGTATCGACCCCTGCGCAAAAATCTTCAAGATTGATCGTTTATACAAACAGATGAAAACAAGTGAATCGCCGATAAGTAGTGCAAACGAACAATGACTACAACCAAAGAGCATAGTAGCCTTCCTCAGTCCTTGAACTCAGGAGTCCGTGCATGTCCGTCCGTCGTACCAAAATCGTCGCCACCCTTGGCCCGGCCAGTAACTCGCCGGAAGTCCTCGAACAGCTGATTCTGGCTGGCCTGGACGTTGCCCGTCTGAACTTCTCCCACGGCACCCCGGACGAGCACAAGGCTCGCGCCAAGCTGGTACGTGACCTGGCCGCCAAGCATGGCCGCTTCGTCGCATTGCTGGGTGACCTGCAAGGCCCGAAAATTCGTATCGCCAAATTTGCCAACAAGCGAATCGAGCTGAAAGTCGGTGACAAGTTCACCTTCTCCACCAGCCACCCGCTGACCGAAGGCACCCAGGACATCGTCGGCATCGACTACCCGGATCTGGTCAAGGATTGCGGCGTCGCTGACGAACTGCTGCTCGATGACGGCCGTGTGGTCATGCGCGTCGACACTGCAACCGCTACCGAACTGAACTGCACCGTGCTGATCGGCGGCCCGCTGTCGGATCACAAAGGTATCAACCGTCGCGGTGGTGGCCTGACCGCGCCAGCGCTGACCGAGAAAGACAAGGCCGACATCAAGCTCGCCGCCGAAATGGAAGTGGACTACCTCGCGGTATCCTTCCCGCGCGACGCAGCCGACATGGAATATGCCCGTCAACTGCGCGACGAAGCCGGCAGTACTGCCTGGCTGGTGGCGAAGATCGAACGCGCCGAAGCCGTGGCCGATGACGAAACCCTCGACGGCCTGATCAAGGCTTCCGACGCCGTAATGGTTGCCCGTGGCGACCTGGGCGTGGAAATCGGTGATGCCGAGCTGGTGGGCATCCAGAAGAAGATCATCCTGCACGCACGCCGCCACAACAAAGCGGTGATCGTCGCGACCCAGATGATGGAGTCGATGATCCAGAACCCGATGCCGACCCGTGCCGAAGTGTCCGACGTGGCCAACGCCGTGCTCGACTACACCGACGCCGTGATGCTCTCGGCTGAAAGTGCCGCCGGTGCCTACCCGCTCGAAGCAGTCCAGGCGATGGCGCGCATCTGCGTCGGCGCTGAAAAGCACCCAACCAGCAAAACCTCCAGCCACCGCATCGGCAAGGTGTTCGAAAGCTGCGACCAGAGCATCGCCCTGGCAGCCATGTACACCGCCAACCACTTCCCCGGTGTGAAGGCGATCATCGCCTTGACCGAAAGTGGCTACACGCCGTTGATCATGTCGCGCATCCGTTCCTCGGTGCCGATCTACGCGTTTTCCCCGCACCGCGAAACCCAGGCCCGCGCGGCCATGTTCCGTGGCGTCTACACCGTACCGTTCGACCCGGCTTCGTTGCCGCCTGAGCAAGTCAGCCAGGCCGCGATCGACGAGTTGCTCAAGCGCGGTGTCGTGGAGAAAGGCG
Organism: Pseudomonas sp. C321; assembly: GCF_055407105.1. Lineage (NCBI taxonomy): Bacteria > Pseudomonadati > Pseudomonadota > Gammaproteobacteria > Pseudomonadales > Pseudomonadaceae > Pseudomonas > Pseudomonas sp. C321. Next base: position 534,995 of record NZ_JBUZRB010000001.1, read on the forward strand.
ACTGGGTCATCCTGACCAAGGGCGACAGCTACCACACCATCGGCGGCACCAACGGCATGAAGATCCTGCACGTTGGCGACCCAATGGTCTGAGTGACACGCTGAAAAACAAAAGCCCCGCCATGTGAATGGCGGGGCTTTTTGCTTTTCCGCCACAGCAATACCACTTGTCACAAGATGTGCTCACCTTCAGCGCTTGCTGATAAACCTCAACAACGCCGCAATCGCTTCCGGCGATTTCAGCCGCTGGGTAAACAACGCACCCTCCTCTTCAATCACCTTGCGCAACTGTTCGCGATCCACGCTTTTCATCAGTTGCTTGCTGATCTGCACGGCACCGGGGGCCAAGGTTTCGAAACGTTCGGCCACCGCCCTCGCCTTCGCCAGCACCGCTTCACCACTGCCCAGCGCTTCAGTGGCGATGCCCCAGGCGGCAGCCTGCTCACCGGTGAATCCTTCACCCAACAGCAACAACTCGGCAGCTTTCGCATGCCCCAAAAGCCGCGGCAGGATCAGGCTGGAACCAAACTCCGGACACAGCCCCAGGTTGACGAATGGCATGCGCAAGCGGGCGTCGCGGCTGACGTACACCAGATCACAATGCAGCAGCATCGTCGTCCCAATGCCTACCGCCGCGCCAGCCACCGCAGCAATCACCGGCTTACGGCAGTTGAGCAAGCTCTTCATAAAGTGAAACGGCGGGCTGTCGAGGTCCGTGGGCGGTTGTTCGAGGAAGTCTGCGATGTCGTTGCCGGCGGTGAAGCACTCGCTGCTGCCCTGGATAAGCACCGCATTGGTGGTGACATCGGCATCGGCCTGTTCCAGTGCGTCAGCCAGTTGGCTGTACATGGCGCGGGTCAGGGCGTTTTTCTTGTCAGGGCGGTTGAACTGCAGAATCAGCAGCCCGCGTTCGCGCTGCAGCAGGATGGCGTCGGTCATGGCAAGTCTCGCAGATAAAAATCAGCGTTCAACCACGGGGCAGGAACACGTCGGCCAGCAGTTGATTGCGCGGCAACCCCGCCAGGAACAAGCGTTTGGAAAAAGCCTCGACGCTGGAAGGGTGCCCGCAGAGTAAAGCCAGGGTTTGCCGGGAAACAAGCCGCAGTTGCGCCAAAGCCTGCGTCAACTCAGCCGCCGTCCATAGCTCGACCGTCAGGTTGGGGTGGGCGGCCACCAGCAACGCCAGGGGCTCGGCCAAATAATGGCCCTCGGCATCATGGGCCAGGTGAATCACCCTGATGACGCCCTGATGATCCTGGCGCAACGCCTCGCGAAGCACACCCCATAACGGCCCCAAACCGGTACCTGAGGCCAGCAGCCAGAGTGGTCGCGCTTGCCAGTCCGGATCGTATTGCAACGTACCACCACGCAGTTCGCCCAGGCGTAAACTGTCGCCGACCTTGAGTTTCCGGGCGGCATCGCTGAATTCACCGGGCAGGCGGCAATCGAGGTGAAACTCCAGAAACGGGTCCTCCAGGGGCAGGCTCGCCAGGGAATAGGGCCGCGCGACCGCACCGGCCCACAACACCAGGTGCTGCCCGGCCCGGTAACGCAGGCCGCGCTCGGGTTGCAGGCGCAGCCGCAATACCGTCGGGCTCAGCCAATCAACGCTCAGCACCTCGACCGGCAGACCGTCACGCAGCGGGTCAAAAGCTTCGATCTGCACGTCGCCCATGACCTGACACTGGCAGGCCAAGCGCCAACCGTCCTGGCGTTGCGCAGGGCTCAGCGCACCAGGCTGATTGTCCTGAACCTCGCCCAGGCAACGCACCAGGCAGGCATGGCAACTTCCGGCGCGGCAACTGTAGGGGACGGCGACACCGGCCTGGTTCAGGGCATCCAGCAGGTTGCTGCCGGCGGGGACCGACCAGTGGCGTTCGCCGGCGTGCAGTTCAGGCATGGAACGTTCTCAAATGTAAGAGCGAGCTTGCTCGCGATGGTTGCTAACGATAACGCGGGGTGCCTGACGAAACCCACCAGATTCACGTTTTTCGCGAGCGAACTCGCTCCTACCGTAAATAGGACCCGGCATCCATGACCATAGTCGGGTGTATCAGCCACCGCGCCGGGTTATACTGCCGCGCCTTTTTAGCGTCGCGTCAGCACTACCCCAGCACTACCTGCTGACGTGCCTTGGAAAGGTGTCTTCAGACGACCGATGCACCCCACTGAAGCCACCTTTATTGAATGTTCCCGTCTTAATAGAGGAGCGCGACTCATGACCGTGATCAAGCAAGACGACCTGATTCAGAGCGTTGCCGACGCCCTGCAATTCATTTCCTACTACCACCCCGTTGATTTCATTCAGGCCATGCACGAAGCCTACCTGCGCGAAGAATCGCCAGCGGCCCGTGACTCCATGGCACAGATCCTGATCAACTCGCGCATGTGTGCCACCGGCCACCGCCCGATCTGCCAGGACACCGGCATCGTCACCGTGTTCGTACGCGTGGGCATGGATGTGCGCTGGGATGGCGCCACCATGGGCCTGGACGACATGATCAACGAAGGCGTACGTCGCGCCTACAACCTGCCGGAAAATGTCCTGCGGGCCTCAATCCTCGCCGACCCGGCAGGCGCGCGCAAAAACACCAAGGACAACACCCCTGCAGTGATTCACTACTCCATCGTCCCGGGTAACACCGTGGAAGTGGACGTGGCGGCCAAGGGCGGCGGTTCTGAAAACAAGTCGAAGATGGCCATGCTCAACCCGTCCGACTCCATCGTCGACTGGGTTCTGAAGACCGTTCCGACCATGGGCGCCGGCTGGTGCCCACCGGGCATGCTGGGTATCGGCATCGGCGGCACCGCCGAGAAAGCCGCGGTGATGGCCAAGGAAGTGTTGATGGAATCCATCGACATCCACGAGCTGAAAAAGCGCGGCCCATCCAGCCGTATCGAAGAGATGCGCCTGGAGCTGTTCGAGAAGGTCAACCAACTGGGCATCGGCGCCCAGGGCCTGGGGGGCCTGACCACCGTGCTCGACGTGAAGATCATGGACTACCCGACCCACGCCGCCTCGCTGCCGGTGTGCATGATCCCCAACTGCGCCGCCACCCGTCACGCCCACTTCGTGCTTGACGGTTCCGGCCCGGCTTCGCTGGAAGCGCCACCGCTGGATGCCTACCCGCAAATCGTCTGGGAAGCCGGCCCGTCGGCCCGTCGCGTCAACCTCGACACCCTGACCCCGCAAGACGTGCAGAGCTGGAAACCGGGCGAAACCGTGCTGCTCAACGGCAAGATGCTCACCGGTCGCGACGCCGCGCACAAGCGCATGGTCGAGATGCTGAACAAGGGTGAAACCCTGCCGGTGGACCTCAAGGGTCGCTTTATCTACTACGTCGGCCCGGTTGATCCGGTGCGCGATGAAGTCGTTGGGCCTGCCGGTCCGACCACGGCAACGCGGATGGACAAGTTCACTCGCCAGATCCTCGAACAAACCGGCTTGTTGGGCATGATCGGCAAATCCGAGCGCGGCCCGACCGCTATCGAAGCGATCAAGGACCACAAGGCCGTGTACCTGATGGCCGTGGGCGGCGCAGCTTATCTGGTGGCACAAGCCATCAAGAAATCCCGCGTCGTGGCTTTCGCCGAACTGGGTATGGAAGCGATCTACGAGTTCGACGTCAAGGACATGCCGGTCACCGTTGCAGTGGACAGCAAGGGTGAATCGGTACACATCACCGGTCCTGCCATCTGGCAGAAAAGGATCAGTGAAAGCCTGGCGGTAGAAGTGCAGTAAGCATTTCACGGCAAGGATAAAGGCGACCGGGGCAGCATGGCCCGGTCGCCTTTTTTATGTCTCACACCCTCATCTGTGGCGAGAGGGCTCGCCACAACAGCTTTGCTGCGCATGCTATGGTGCTCGCCCTTATTGCGCATGCTCATCTTCGTATGATCACGATCCCCCGCCCATTGCGCTTGACCTTCTACTCCCTGCTGATCATCGCTGGCGCCGTGCTGGCTGCCGCCCTGGCCATACACCACGCCGAACGCCAGGCGCTGGTGGATGACGCGGCCCGGGCCAATCAACAGCTGGCGCTGTATGCCAACTCCCTGCACACCCTGATCGAGCGTTACCGCGCCCTGCCCGCCGTGCTGGCCCTGGACTCGGAAATGATCAGCGCCTTGAAAGGCCCGCTGGACGCCGCCACCCAAGACTTGCTCAACCGCAAGCTGGAGCGCATCAACGGCGCCGCGCAATCATCCACCCTGGAATTGATGGACCGCAACGGCCTGGCCGTGGCCGCCAGCAACTGGAACCTGCCCAGCAGTTATGTCGGGCACAACTACGCGTTTCGGCCGTATTTCAGCCAGACCTTGAGCCAGGGCACCGGACGCTTTTATGCGGTAGGGGTCACCACCGGTATTCCGGGGTACTTCCTCTCCAGTGCGGTACTGGATGAAAAAGAGCAGTTTCTCGGCGCCATGGTGGTGAAGCTGGAATTTCCGGAACTGGAACGCGAATGGGCCCAAGGTAACGACCTGCTGCTGGTCAGCGATGCACGGGGCATTGTGTTTATCGCCAATCAGCCAGGCTGGCGGTATCGCGCCTTGCGCCCGCTATCGGACAGCGACCACGCGGAACTCAAGGCCACTCGGCAATACGACAAAAAACAGCTGATGCCCCTGGAGTATCAGGCGTTGCTGCGCTTCGACGACAACAGTCACCTGATGCGCATCGACAGCCCCGAGGGCAGTGCCAATTACCTGTGGGAATCCCTGCCGTTGAAGGCCGAAGGCTGGACCTTGCATCTGCTGCGCAAACCCCAGGTTGCCGCCGAGGACCAACGCAACGCCGGCCTTGCCGCTGCAGGTCTGTGGCTGGCGCTGGTGTTCCTGCTGCTGTTCCTGACTCAACGCTGGCGCCTGGCTCGCCTGCGCCAACGCAGCCGCGAAGAGCTTGAACAGTTGGTACAAGAACGCACCCGCGACTTGCGCACTGCCCAGGATGGGCTGGTGCAGTCGGCCAAGCTGGCAGCGCTGGGGCAGATGTCCGCGGCCCTGGCCCATGAGATCAACCAGCCCTTGACGACGCAGCGCATGCAACTGGCCACCTTGCGCCTCTTGCTGGATCACGGTCGCGTCGATGACGCTTACAAGGCACTGACCCCGCTGGACGACATGCTCACCCGCATGGCCGCGCTAACCGGCCATCTCAAGACCTTTGCCCGTAAAAGCCCCAGCGGTTTGCGCGAACGCCTGGACCTGGCGACTGTGGTGGATCAGTCCCTGCACTTGCTGGACACCCGTCTGCGGGACGAAGCCATCGGCACAGTGCTGGACCTGACCCGCCCGGCGTGGGTGCGCGGCGATGCAATTCGCCTGGAACAGGTGCTGATCAACCTGCTGCGCAACGCCCTCGATGCCATGGCCGACAAACCGCGCAAGCGTCTGGAAATCCGCCTGCACGCCGATCAACAACTGTGGCACCTGACTGTCACCGACAGCGGCGGCGGGATTGCCGAAGAAAACCTCAACAGCGTATTCGACCCCTTTTTCACCACCAAACCCGTGGGCGATGGGCTCGGCCTCGGGCTGGCGGTGTCGTACGCTATCGTCCACGAACTCGGTGGCCGCCTGAGTACCGCTAACCAAGGCGATGGCGCGGTATTTACCCTGACCCTGCCCATCGCCCTGGAGACCCCGGACCTATGCTGAACGCAGTGATTGTGGTGGATGACGAAGCCAGCATCCGCACGGCCGTGGAGCAATGGCTGAGCCTGTCAGGCTTTGAGGTGCAGCTGTTCAGCCGTGCCGATGACTGCCTGGCGCAATTGCCCAGGGATTTCCCTGGGGTGATCCTCAGCGATGTGCGCATGCCAGGGCTCAGCGGCCTGGAGTTGCTGGCCGAGGTGCAACGCCGTGATGCCGACCTGCCGGTGATCCTGTTGACCGGCCACGGTGATGTGCCGATGGCCGTGGAAGCCATGCGCGACGGCGCCTACGATTTTCTGGAGAAACCCTTCAGCCCCGAGGCTCTGCTCAGCAGCCTGCGCCGAGCCCTGGACAAGCGTGGATTGGTCCTGGAAAACCGGCGCCTGCATCAACAGGCCGATCACCGCGCCAAGTTGGAATCGAGCCTGTTGGGCGTGTCCCGAGGCTTACAGAATCTACGTCGACAAGTGCTGGACCTGGCAACCTTGCCGGTCAATGTGCTTATTCGTGGCGAGACCGGCAGTGGCAAGGAACTGGTCGCCCGTTGCCTGCATGATTTCGGGCCACGGGCGAAGAAGCCATTTGTAGCACTGAACTGTGCCGCGATTCCCGAGCAACTGTTCGAGGCCGAGTTGTTTGGCCACGAGAGCGGCGCCTTTACCGGCGCCCAGGGCAAGCGCATCGGCAAGCTGGAATACGCCGACGGCGGCACCCTGTTTCTCGATGAAATCGAAAGCATGCCCCTCGCCCAGCAAGTAAAACTGCTGCGGGTATTACAGGAGCAGAAGCTGGAGCGCCTGGGCTCCAACCAGAGTATCAAGGTGGACCTGCGCATCATTGCCGCCACCAAGCCGGACCTGCTGGACGAAGCCCGCGCCGGGCGCTTTCGCGAGGATTTGGCTTATCGGCTGAACGTCGCGCAGCTGCGTCTGCCGCCGTTGCGTGAGCGCCGGGAAGATATCCCGCTGCTGTTCGAACACTTCGCCCAGAACGCCGCCGAACGCCTGGGCCGCAGCTTTGCCCCACTGAGCGGGCCGCAATTGGGCCACCTGCTCAGCCATGACTGGCCGGGCAACGTGCGGGAGCTGGCCAACGTCGCCGAGCGCCGGGTGCTAGGGCTCGGTGAACCGGAGCCGGAAGGCATCGAAGCCGGGCAATCGTTGGCGGCGCAGCAAGAGGCGTTTGAAGCCCATTGCCTGAAAGCCGCGCTGACTCGGCACAAAGGCGATATCAAAGCCGTGCTGGCAGAACTCCAACTGCCACGGCGCACCCTGAATGAAAAGATGCAGCGGCATGGGTTGGCACGGGAGACGTTCTTGAAAGATGAGTGAGCGGATTTTCGCTCATTACCAGTTATTCATCAGCGATTTTCCGCTCAATAAAACCCTACAACCCTTCTAGACCGGGCCTTCATCTGTTTGGCACAACTCCTGCTATAGCCCCGACAGGCTGCGCTTGTGCGCGCTCCACAAAAACAATTAGATGAAGGATCCTTCAATGGATAACTCCAACTCCCTGCCTTTGGGGTCGGCGGCTGCGCCGGCAAAAGAACGCACCACTTCCAGCCGGATCAAATCGATCTTCAGCGGCTCGGTCGGCAACATGGTCGAGTGGTACGACTGGTACGTCTACGCCGCCTTCTCTCTGTACTTCGCCAAAGCCTTCTTCCCCAAAGGCGACACCACCGCCCAACTGCTCAACACCGCCGCGATCTTCGCCGTGGGCTTCCTGATGCGCCCGATCGGTGGCTGGCTGATGGGCCTGTACGCCGACCGCAAGGGCCGCAAAGCCGCGCTGATGGCCTCGGTACTGCTGATGTGCTTCGGCTCGCTGATCATCGCCCTGACTCCCGGTTATGAAACCATTGGTGTCGGCGCACCGATCCTGCTGGTCTTCGCCCGCCTGCTGCAAGGCTTGTCGGTCGGTGGCGAATACGGCACCTCGGCCACTTACCTGAGTGAGATGGCAACCAAGGAACGTCGCGGCTTCTTCTCCAGCTTCCAGTACGTAACCCTGATCTCCGGCCAGCTCATCGCCCTCGGCGTGCTGATCGTGCTGCAACAGACCCTGACCACCGAACAACTGTACGACTGGGGCTGGCGTATCCCGTTCGTCATCGGCGCCCTGTGCGCAGTGGTCGCGCTGTACCTGCGTCGCGGCATGGAAGAAACCGAGTCGTTTACCAAGAAAGAGAAGTCCAAGGAAAGCGCCATGCGCACCTTGATGCGCCATCCCAAGGAACTGATGACCGTGGTCGGCCTGACCATGGGCGGCACCCTGGCGTTCTACACCTACACCACCTACATGCAGAAATACCTGGTGAACACCGTCGGCATGAGCATCTCCGACTCCACCACCATCTCGGCGGCGACGCTGTTTCTGTTCATGTGCCTGCAACCCATCGTCGGCGGGCTGTCGGACAAGGTCGGTCGGCGGCCGATCCTGATTGCCTTCGGCATCCTGGGTACATTGTTCACCGTGCCGATCCTCACCACCCTGCACACCGTCCAGAGCTGGTGGGGGGCGTTCTTCCTGATCATGGCGGCGCTGATCATCGTCAGCGGCTACACCTCGATCAACGCGGTGGTAAAAGCCGAGCTGTTCCCTACCGAAATCCGCGCCCTGGGCGTTGGCCTGCCGTACGCGCTGACCGTGTCGATCTTCGGCGGTACTGCTGAATACATCGCGCTATGGTTCAAGAGCATCGGCATGGAAACCGGTTACTACTGGTACGTGACCGCATGTATTGCGGTGTCGCTGATCGTCTATGTGACCATGAAGGACACTCGCAAGCATTCGCGGATTACCACAGACTAAGGGTTCGCTCGCTGTAAAAAAGGGGCCGTGTCAGTGGATGACACGGCCCCTTTTCATTGGTGAACACTCAACCACGGTGCACTATGATGCCCTTCCCAGAACCACCCAGCAGGAACCCCGGCTATGCCTGACGACATCCACTTCTATGAACCCGCCAACGGCCACGGCCTGCCTCATGACCCGTTCAATGCCATCGTCGGCCCACGACCGATTGGCTGGATTTCGTCCCAGGACAGCGAAGGTCGCCTGAACCTGGCGCCCTATAGCTTCTTCAACGCCTTCAACTACATTCCGCCGATCATTGGTTTTTCCAGTGTCGGGCGCAAAGACAGCCTGAACAACATCGAGCAGACCGGCGAATTCGTGTGGAACCTGGCCACGCGGCCGCTGGCCGAGCAGATGAACCAGAGTTGCGCGGCTGTTTCACCCGAGGTCAACGAGTTTGAATTGGCCGGGCTGACGCCGGCAGCCTCGAAAGTGATCGCCGTGCCCCGCGTGGGCGAGAGCCCGGTGTCCTTTGAATGCAAGGTGACGCAGATTATTCAACTGCAACGAGCAGATAAGGGACTGGTGCCAAGCTGGCTGGTGCTCGGCGAAGTGGTCGCGGTGCATATCGCCAAGTGGCTGCTCAAGGATGGGGTGTACGACACCGCCGCCGCCGAGCCTATTCTGCGTGGCGGCGGGCCGGCGGATTACTTTCAGTTGGGGCCTGAGGCCTTGTTCAAGATGTACCGACCCAAGGTTTAGGAAGCTGTTGCCCAGGCCAACTGACCTTCTTCGTCGACGTCGATCAACCGCTCCAATTGCTGGGCGGCAGCGTCGTCGGCGTCATCGGCGGTCTTGAACTTCTGCCCTTCGAGGATAGTGTGAAAGCGCGGCGCGCCCATGCCATCCAGGGCCTTGACGGCGACGGCAGCGCTGTAGCCACCTTCTCCCGGTACTACGGCGGAAACGGCTTCGTGATGGGCAAACTCTTTACGTGCCATGTTGCAGGTCCTGGCCAATGGAAAGTCGGCCATTCTAGACGTTCAGCCAGCCAGTTGCAGATATTCGCCGTAGGCGCTGGCGGCGCAGGTGTCGATGAAGGTCTGGAAGTCCATGCTGCGAACCACCCCGTCATTCAATAACTCGGTGAAGATCATCAGCGCTGGCGAGTTGAAGTAGGCACTCATCGCCTGCTCGCTGCTCCAGAAGCCTGAGATCAACCACACATCAGGTTCCGATAGGGAATGCTGCAACGAAAACTGCAGGCAACCCTGAGCCTGGCGGCCCGGTTCGATCAAACTGCTCAAGCGTGCACCCAGCTCGGTGCTGCACCCGGTGCGGGCGCGGATAAAGGCCATATGGCTCGCGGGAATGGGGGTGGACATGTTCGACTCTCCCGTTGAGAAGTGATGCTCGGCAAGCACTGTGAGGGCGTGTTGCCACAGGATCAAAGATAGCGGCGCTGCCCTACGGGCGGTTAGTCGATTCCTGCAGGCTTATTGCACAATCCTGCGAGATGCGTAGAGGTAACGGGCAGGCCACGGATTCTATGCCCGCCATGAGCGCCTTGTTTCACATGGATCACGCAGTGGTTACGGCCGCTCGACTTGCCTGATTCACGATTTATCGCAGGATCAGGCAAGGATTGTGCAGAATCGGCGTAACACTGCTTTGAAAGCGCCTTTAAGCTGTGCCCATCGTCAAAGCACCAAGAGGTTGCCCCATGTCGTCGTCAGAACACCGTCCTGCCCCCCTCGATCCCGACATGGAAAAGCAGCGCGCGGAACTGGCCGATATCGTTCTGCGCCACACCTGCGAAGACGGCTCCTACGCCACCGCTATCCACTCATTCGTGCTCAATCGGCACAACTCGCCCCGCGACTTCATGCCGGTGCTGGCCCAACCCGCGCTGTGTATCCTGGCCCACGGCAGCAAGGAAGTGCGCCTGGCGGATGAGACCTTCACTTATGACCCGCTCAATTACCTGGTGTTTTCGGTGTCGATGCCGGTGTCCGGGCGCATCATTGACGCCTCGCCGGAAAACCCCAACCTGTCCCTTCGCCTGGACATCGACCCGGCGCAAATCACCGCCTTGATCGCCGAAGCCGGCCCCATGGGCGTACCCACTCGCCCCGCCGCCCGTGGCATGTATGTCGACCGTCTCGACAGCCAACTGCTGGATGCTGTACTGCGCTTGACCCGTTTACTCGACTCACCGAAAGACATCGCCATGTTGGCGCCGCTGATCAACCGCGAGATTCTCTATCGCCTGCTACGCAGCCCGCACGGCTATCGGCTGTATGAAATTGCCGTGGCCAACAGTCAGAGCCATCGGGTCAGCCAAGCTATCCAATGGCTGAACGGCAACTATGAACAACCGCTGCGTATCGATGACCTGGCCAAGGAAGTGAACCTCAGCGTCTCGACCTTGCACCATCGCTTCAAGGCGATGACGGCCATGAGCCCGCTGCAATATCAGAAGCAACTGCGCTTGCAGGAAGCCCGGCGCTTGATGATTGCCGAGGGCCTGGAAGCCTCGGCAGCGGGCTATCGAGTGGGCTATGAAAGCCCGTCGCAATTCAGCCGCGAGTACAGCCGCCTGTTTGGCGCGCCGCCGTTGCGGGATTTGGCGCGGTTGCGCTTGAGCGTCTGACCCTGCCCTGCAACAAGGTATCAGTCCAGGCTACGGGGCAACTGCAAGGTCACGCGCAAGCCACCTTCGCGCAGGTTCTGCAAACTTACTTCGCCGCCATGGCTGTGAGCGATATTGCGGGCGATGCCCAGCCCCAAACCATAGCCCTGCTGCTGCCCGGCGAGGCGAAAGTGCGGTTCGAAGACTTGCTCCAGGCGCTGTTCGGGCACGCCGGGGCCTTCGTCATCGACATGCAAAATGAACTCCGCGCCATCGTCCTCAATGTACAGGTGGGCGTTCTGCCCGTACTTCAAGGCGTTGTCGATCAGGTTGCCAATGCAGCGCTTGAGCGCCAGCGGCTTGCCCGGATAGGCCGCCAGCGCCCGGCCATGCTGGGTCACCCGACCGTTGCCGTTGGGCGCCAGGTAAGGCTCCACCAGGCAGTCGAGCACATGATTGAGGTCCACCGGCTCGATGTTTTCATGGATGTCGGTGTCCTTGACACATTGCAGCGCGCCCTTGACCAGTAACTCCAGTTCATCCAGGTCGCGACCGAACTTGGCTTGCAGCTTTTCATCTTCCAGCAACTCCACCCGCAAGCGCAGGCGGGTGATGGGCGTGCGCAAGTCGTGGGAAATGGCGCTGAATAATTGGCTGCGCTCGGTGAGGTAGCGGCTGATGCGTTCGCGCATGGCGTTGAAGGCGCGCCCCACTTCCACCACTTCGCTGCCGCCACCTTCGGCCACAGGTTCCACATCGGCGCCCAGGGACATGTCCCGCGCCGCCCGCGCCAGACGCTTGAGCGGTCGGCTTTGCCAATGCACCAGCAAACCGATGAACAGCAACAGGAAACTACTGGTCAGTACGATAAACCACACTTGCTGGGACGGCAGGCCTTGCTCTTCGAGGCTGGTGTAGGGCTCGGGCAACAGCGAGGCTATATACAACCATTCACCTTGGGCCAGTTGGATCTGGGTCACCAGCACCGGTGGGTTGACCGGTTCCAGCGTCAGCGCGTAATGGGCCCAGGAGCGTGGCAATTCATCCAGTTTCAAACCGGCGTTGAAAATGCGCAGGTCCTCGGCGCTGACAAACTCCACCGAGATATGCACGTCGCTGCCCAGGGTCTGGCGCAGCACTTCTTGCACGGCATCCAACACCGCTAGTTTGCGCGGGGTTTGCGGCAGCAGCGCCATGTCCAGGGGTTTGTCATTGAGGGTCACCACAAAACGGGTGCCGCCCATGCTGCGCAACTGGTCCAGCACCAACGGACGGTAAGCCACCGGCAGGGAACGGAAATAGCTGACGCTGGCGGTCATCGAATGGGCCAGGCTGCGGGCGCTCGTAACCAGGCCTTCGAGCTGGGTGGCGCGCAGTTGCGAGACCCAGATCACGCTCGACAGCGCCTGGGCAAACAGCACCGCCAGCAAGGTCAGCAGCAGCATGCGACCCAAAAGCGAACGCGGTACCGGAATGCGCCGACGCAGGTCGGTCAGTCGCTCAATGGGCATTGCCGGCAACCACACACGCCGCCAGTTGGTAACCGCTACCGCGTACGGTGCGGATCAGCCGTGGAGGTTTTTCAGTGTCTCGTAGCCGTTGGCGCAGGCGGCTGACGGCCATGTCGACAATCCGATCCAAAGGCATCAGGTCGCGCCCACGGGTGGCGTTGCCGATGGTGTCGCGATCAAGGATTTGCTGGGGATGATCGAGGAATAGTTTGAGCAGGGCAAAATCGGCGCCGGAGAGGATCACCTCTTCGCCATCCAGGTGAAATAGCCGGTGGCTGATCATGTCCAGCCGCCATTCATCAAACACCAGCACGTCGCCGCCGCGCTCCTGGCCAAACTGACAACGGCGCAACAGGGCTTTGATACGCGCCTGCAACTCACGAGGGCTGAAAGGCTTGCCGATGTAATCGTCGGCGCCCAGCTCCAGGCCGATCACCCGGTCAGCTTCGTCGGAGCTGGCAGTGAGCATGATGATGGGCACCTGCGCCTGGCGCGGGTGCTGGCGAATCCAGCGGCAGAGGCTGAAGCCATCTTCGTCCGGCAGCATCACGTCGAGAATCACCAGATCGCACGGGGCCTCGTTCATTGCCTGACGAAACCCCGCGCCATCGGGCACGCCTCGCACCTGGAAACCGGCGCGACTGAGGTAGGTTTGCAGCAACTCGCGGATTTCCTCGTCGTCATCGACGAGGAGAATGGATTTACTGATTACGCTCATGGGGTCGTCCTTATTGTTTTGGATGGGACGGGCTTGATAATTCGTTGTTCTTGCGGGCCTCATCGCGGGCTATGCAAATGCCTGCTCCAACGCAACTCCAGCACCGGTCAACCCGGAATACGGCGCGGTCACCAGCCATACCGGAATGCCTTTGAAGTAGTCGCTCATGCAGCCCTTGTCGCCAAAACTCTTGGCGAAACCACTGCTGATAAAGAAGTCGGCAAACCGCGGGATCACCCCACCGACGATGTACACCCCGCCACGTCCACCGGTGGTCAGCACGTTATTACCGGCCACACGCCCCAGCCAGATACTGAACTGGTCCAGCACTTCCAGGGCAATCGGATCACCCGCGAGGCCTGCGGCAGTAATGGCCTCGGGAGTTTCCAGGACAGCCTCGTGACCGTCCACCGCACAGATCGCCCGGTACAAACGCGGCAACCCGCCACCGCTCAATACGGTTTCAGCGCTGACATGGCCGATCTCGCTGTAGATGTGTTGCCACAGCTGGGTTTCCCGTGGGCTGCTCAAAGGCAGGTCAACATGACCGCCCTCCCCCGGCAACGCCGCCCAACGGCCGGCACCCAAGTCCAGCAAGGTGCCAACACCCAGCCCAGTACCCGGCCCGATCACCACCGCCGGGCGCAATGGCTCGGGCGTGCCTTCACAGACCACTCGAAATTCATTGGGCTGCAAACGGGTCATGCCCAAAGCCATGGCCGAGAAATCATTGACCAGCAGCAGTTCGTCCACCTGCAAGGTTTTGCAGAAGGCCGTTTTGCTCAGGCGCCAATGATTGTTGGTAAATTTAAATTCATCACCGCTCACCGGCCCCGCCACCGACAGGCAGACCGCGCCGATGGAGCCAAGCTCCAGGCCTTCCTCCTTGAGGTAAACCTTGATGGCTTCCTCGGGACTGGCGTGATCCACCGTGGCATGCACACGGATCGAATGCAGTTCCTGATCTCGCCACAACGCAAAACGGGCGTTGGTACCACCGATATCACCGACCAGGGCCAGTTTCACTTGAGTGTCTCCAGGGCAGAAGTAAAGGCGCTGGCGCCCTGCTCTGCGGAGCTTGCGGCCAGGCGCATAAATGCAAACAGCTCGCGGCCTGCGCCCACGTTGTTACCCAAGAGGCCCGTGGCAGGCGCGCGCGCTGCAAATTCTTCGGCGTCCACCTTAAGTTCCAGGGTGCCTTTGACGCCATCGACGCGAATGATATCGCCATCTTTTACCCGCGCCAGCGCACCACCACGCTGAGCCTCAGGGCTGACATGAATCGCGGCAGGGATCTTACCCGAGGCGCCGGACATCCGCCCATCGGTGACCAACGCCACCTTGAAGCCGCGATCCTGCAGCACGCCGAGGAACGGCGTCATCTTGTGCAGTTCCGGCATGCCATTGGAGCGCGGGCCCTGGAAGCGCATCACCGCAACAAAGTCCTTCTCCAACTGGCCGGCTTTGAACGCATCGGCCAAGTCCTGTTGATCCTGGAAAACCACGGCCGGCGCTTCGACGATTTGATGCTCAAGGGCCACGGCGGAGACTTTCATCACGCCACGGCCGAGGTTGCCTTCCATCACCCGCAAGCCGCCTTCCGGAGAGAATGCACGAGCCACGGGGCGCAGGATGGTTTCGTCGAGGCTTTCGATAGGCCCCTCGCGCCAGACCAGTTCGCCGTCCACCAGGAACGGTTCCTGGGTGTAACGGCTCAGGCCAAAACCTGCGACGGTGTTGACGTCTTCGTGGAGCAGGCCAGCTTCCAGCAGCTCGCGGATCAGGAACGACATGCCACCCGCCGCCTGGAAGTGGTTGATGTCGGCTTTGCCGTTCGGATAAACGTGGGAGAGGGTCGGCACCACCTCGGAGAGGTCGGCCATGTCCTGCCAAGTCAATAGAATGCCCGCCGACATGGCGATAGCCGGCATGTGCAGAGTGTGGTTGGTGGAGCCGCCAGTGGCGTTGAGGGCGACGATGGAGTTGACCAGGGATTTTTCGTCGACGATTTCGCCAATCGGCATGACCGCGCCGTTTTGCTTGGTCAGGCGCGTGACCTGGTGCGCGGCTTCGCGGGTCAAGGCGTCACGCAACGGCGTGTACGGGTTGACGAAGGACGCGCCCGGCAAGTGCAGGCCCATGACTTCCATCAGCAATTGGTTGGTGTTGGCGGTGCCGTAGAAAGTGCAGGTGCCGGGGCTGTGGTAGGACTTCATCTCCGATTCCAGCAGCTCTTCGCGGGAGGCCTTGCCTTCGGCGTAGCGCTGGCGCACGTCGGCCTTCTGCTTGTTGGAAATCCCCGACGGCATCGGCCCGCCCGGGACGAAGATCATCGGCAGGTGGCCGTAGCGCAGGGCGCCCATCATCAGGCCGGGAACGATCTTGTCGCAGATCCCCAGCATCAGCGCGGCGTCGAACATATTGTGGGACAGCGCTACCGCCGTGGACATGGCAATCACTTCGCGGCTCAGCAGGCTCAGTTCCATGCCGGGCTCGCCCTGGGTCACGCCGTCGCACATGGCGGGTGTGCCGCCAGCGAACTGACCGACGGAACCGATCTCGCGAAGGGCCTTCTTGATTTGCTCGGGGAAGTGTTCGTACGGCTGGTGGGCCGAGAGCATGTCGTTATATGACGAAACTATTGCCACGTTGGCGGCGTTCATCATCCGCAGGTTGTTCTTGTCTTCGGTACCGCAACCGGCCACGCCGTGGGCAAAGTTGGCGCATTGCAGCTTGCCACGCATCGGACCATCGCTGGCAGCGCCGCGAATGAGCGCAAGGTAAGCCTCACGGGTTGCACGGCTACGGGCGATAAGCCGTTCGGTGACCTCAAGTACGCGGGGATGCATGTGTAGAACTCCAGGCTAACGGATGTGGCGACCTGAGTGCCTATGCTGGTCAAAAGCCCGCCGCGAAGAGCTTGGCAGGGTGTTACTTGACCAATCGGACCAGTTGATTCAGGTCACTCGTTGTTGAATGAACAAAATATTGCCACTAAAAAGGCTTGTTTTCTATTTTTATACGAATAATCTTGTAATTCTTACAACAAATCGACGACAGGCGCTTTTCAAATGACTCTTAGAATCGCAATCAATGGTTTTGGCCGTATCGGCCGTAACGTCCTGCGCGCACTTTATACCCAAGGCTATCGTCAGGATTTGCAGATCGTCGCCATCAACGATCTGGGTGACAGCTCAATCAATGCTCACCTGCTTAAGTACGACACCGTCCACGGCACTTTCGATGCAGAGGTCTCTCACGATCAGGAAAGCCTGACCGTCAATGGCGACCGGATTGCCGTCAGTGCCATTCGCAACCCGGCCGACCTGCCGTGGGCCGCCGAGAAAGTCGACGTAGTATTCGAATGCACCGGTATGTTCACCGACCGCGCCAAGGCCGCCGCCCATATTACCGCTGGCGCGCGCAAGGTAATCATCTCGTCCCCGGCCAAAGGCGCTGATGCCACCGTGGTCTACGGTGTGAACCACGATATCCTGCGTCAATCCCACCAGATCATCTCCAACGCGTCCTGCACCACCAACTGCCTGGCGCCGGTGGCCCAGGTGCTGCACCGCGAGCTGGGCATCGAAAGCGGCTTGATGACCACCATTCACGCCTACACCAACGACCAGAACCTGACCGACGTCTACCACACCGACCCGTACCGCGCCCGTTCGGCCACGCAGAACATGATCCCGAGCAAGACCGGTGCGGCCGAAGCCGTGGGTCTGGTGCTGCCGGAACTGGCGGGCAAGCTGACCGGCATGGCCGTGCGTGTGCCGGTAATCAACGTATCGCTGGTGGACCTGACCGTGCAGCTTAAGCGCGAAGCGTCGGCAGATGAGGTCAACGCCCTGCTCAAAGAAGCCAGCCAGCATTCGAAAGTCCTCGGTTACAACACCCTGCCGCTGGTTTCCAGTGACTTCAACCATAACCCGTTATCGTCGATCTTCGACGCCAACCACACCAAATCCAGCGGCAAGTTGCTTAAGGTGCTGGCCTGGTACGACAACGAATGGGGCTTCTCCAATCGCATGCTGGATAACTGCCTGGCGCTCTGCAACGCCGAATAACCCGCAATCTGTTAGAGGGGCTGTTGTGGCGAGGGCCTTTGCTCCCTCGCCACAATGATCTGAAACACACTCTGCTACTTGCCATTTTTGCTGATGATAAGCATTATCATTCGCTGCAAATCGGTCTGGTATCAGTGTGAGCCAATCTCGCTTCAATCAAGTCTTCCTCAGCCAGCGGGTGATTCTGCTGCGCACCTTGCAGCGGATGGTGAATAACCACAGCACCGCCGAGGACCTGCTGCAGGAAACCTACCTGCGCGTCACTCGAGCTCTTAGCGAGAGACCGATTGATCACCTCGAACCGTTCGTCTTCCAGACTGCGCGCAACCTGGCGCTGGATCACCTGCGCTCGCGTCGGATCCAGGCCCGAACGCTGCAGGAAGGTGTCTCGATAGAGATCCTGCAAAGCGTCGCCTCCCCCCTCAGCACACCTGAAGATGCGACCCACGCCGAACAATTGCTGGAGCACCTGAGCGTCAGCCTCGGCCAGTTGAGCGCCCGCCAGCAGCAGATTTTCATCCTCAGTCGCCTGCACGGTTGCAGCTATCAGGAGATCGCCGACCAGCTCGAAGTGTCCTTGAGCACCGTGCAAAAGGAACTGAAATTGATCATGGCGATCTGTGTGGGTGTGGCTGAACGGCTCGATCGCCCTTAAGCTTTGTCAGGACAAGCCGACAGACTTGTCGCTCCACTATGTAAGACATTGAATAAAACGTGGCGAAGACCCGAGGAACACCGTGACGGACCCGAAAAAACTGCGTCCCCATGAGCTGGCTCATGAGGTGTTGCAAGATACGGCCATGGACCAAGCCCTCGACTGGCTGATTGCGTTGCAGTGCCCACAGCCTGGCCAGCAGGCCGAGTTCCAGACGTGGCTGGCCGCCGATCCGGCCCACATTGAGGCCTTCGCCAAAGCGCAGGCGGCCTGGGGCGGTGCGCCGGTGCACAGCGCCGCCGTGGCCCTTAATGCGCCACGCAAGCCCAGCGCCTGGCACCGCATAAAACCTCACTGGAAACCCTTGGCCACCGCCGCCGTGTTGCTGTTGGGGCTGTTCAACTTCAGCAATCTACCGGTGCGCCTGCAAGCGGACCACCTGACCGTGGTTGGCGAGCGTCAGCGCCTGCAACTCCATGACGGCTCCAAGGTGTTGCTCAATACCAACTCGGCCTTCTCCAGCACCATCAATGACCATCAGCGCATTGCCCGCCTGTATCAAGGCGAAGCGTTTTTCGAAGTGGTTGCCAGCCGTGGCGCGCCCCTGGAAATAGACGCCGGCCCGGTGCGCGCCCGCGTGAACGACACCGCATTCGCCGTGCGTTACCTGAACGGCGAGGCCCAGGTCCAGGTACAGCGTGGGGATGTCGACCTGAGCAGTACGTCTGGCAACGCCCGGGTCCGCCTGAGCGCCGGTGAAAGCATCCGCATCGGCCCCAAGGGCTTCGGTCAACCGGCCAGGCTCGATGCCAATAAGGAACTGGCCTGGGTCCAGGGCCGGCTGATCTTCGAAAACTGCCCGATGAGCGAGGTTCTAGCGGAGCTGCGACGCTATTACCCCGGCTGGATCATCAACAACAATGACAAACTCGCCAGCGTTGCTGTCACCGGCAACTACCGCCTGGACCAGCCACTGGACGTGGTGCGCTCCCTGGCCCACATCACTTCGGCCAAGCTCTCGGAATTCCCGGCAGTGGTCATTCTCAACTGAGGCCAATTATTTTTACTCGATAGTCATCCGTGGTACGTCTCGTCATAGCCAATGCAACTGATTCGCATTTGTGTCAGTTCGCAACTATAAGATTCGTCTCTTGCGGAGCGCTTTCGATGTCCTCTCGTTTCAACCGGTCCTCTTCTCCCTCACGTCGCCACGGGCTGTCCTTGCTGACCGCTGCCATCCTGCTGGCAGGCAGCCAGGTTGCCCCGGTCATGGCCGCCACCAGCGACGAGCCTGCCCGGCACAGCAACGCCAACTACAGCTTCAGCATCGAGCAGCAATCCCTGGTGTCGGCGCTGAACGCCTTTACCTCCGTGACCGGCTGGCAAATCGGCCTGCCCGCCGAATTGGGCGCAGGGGTTTCCTCCCCAGGCACACGCGGGTCGTTGACGCCGGAAAAAGCCCTGGACCGGCTGTTGGTGGGGACCAACCTGAGCTACCGAAAACTGGGCAATAACAACATCGTCCTGGAAAAGCGCGCGGCGGGTAGCGCAATCACCCTGCAACAAATGACCATCAGCGCCACCCGCCAGGAACAGGAAGTGAGCACCGTTCCCAGCACCGTCAGCGTGCACGATCGCCAGGAACTGGACCGCCAGAACGTCAATAACATCCGCGACCTGGTGCGTTACGAGCCAGGCGTTTCGGTCGGCGGCGCCGGTACTCGCTCCGGCAACGCTGGCTACAACATTCGCGGCATTGACGGCGACCGCATCCTGACCCAGGTCGACGGCGTTGAAGTCCCGGACAACTTCTTCAACGGCCCGTACGCCAAAACCCGCCGCAACTACGTCGACCCGGAAATCGTCAAGCGCGTGGAAATCCTTCGCGGCCCGGCATCGGTGCTGTACGGCAGCAACGCCATCGGCGGCGCGGTGAGCTATTTCACCCTCGACCCCGACGACATCATCAAGCCCGGCCAGGATTTCGGCGCCCGCCTGAAAACCGGCTACAGCTCTGCCGACGAAAGCTGGCTGACTTCCGGCACCATTGCCGGCCGCGTCCAGGACTTCGACGGTTTGCTGCATTTGAGCCAGCGCAACGGCCACGAAACCGAATCCTACGATGGCAACAATGCCACTGGCCTGGAGCGCACCGGCGCCAATCCGGAAGACGCCCGCACCACCAACGTGCTGGCCAAACTGGGCTGGAACTATGCTGAAGATTCCCGCTTGGGGCTGACTTACGAGAAGTACAAGGACGATCGAGACATCAATCAGAAAAGTGTGGTGGGCGGACCATTCAACACGGGACGCCCAACCAACTACTACCGCGCCCGCTCAGGCAACGACACCATCACCCGTGAGCGTTTCGGTCTGGAAAACAGCTTTGCCCTCGACAGCCTGTTGGTTGATCACGTGAAGTGGAGCCTGAACTACCAGATCGCCAAGACCGACCAAACCACCGCAGAAATCTACCAGACGTCCCGCCGCGTGTTGCGCACTCGCGAGACGCTCTACGAAGAAAAACAGTGGGTGTTCGACGCTCAGTTGGACAAGGCTTTCAACATCGGCGAAACCGACCACCTGCTGACCTACGGCACTACACTCAAGCAGCAAAAAGTTACCGGCTCGCGGGCCGGCGAAGCTAGCTGCCTGGCGGTCGGCGGTGGCTGCACGGCCATCGGTGCACCGAGCCCGATGCCCTCCGACAGTGTGGTCAAGGCCAGCGATTTCCCCGACCCAACCATCAACAGCTACAGCCTGTTCGCCCAGAACCAGATCAGTTGGAACGACTGGACCTTCCTGCCTGGCGTGCGCTACGACTATGTACAACTCAAGCCCAAGCTGACCGAGGAGTTCCTCAACACCGTCGACCCGCAAAGGATCTACGACCACAGCGACAAGGCAAAAACCTGGCATCGTGTCTCGCCCAAGTTCGGCCTGACCTATGCCCTGACCGAGCAATACACCTGGTTCGGCCAGTACGCCGAAGGTTTTCGCACTCCGTCGGCCAAGGCCTTGTACGGCCGTTTTGAAAACCTTGCTGAAAATTACATCGTCGAGCCCAACTCGGACCTCAACCCCGAAACCAGCAAAAGCTATGAGACCGGGATTCGCGGCAACTTTGAGTCCGGGAGTTTCGACGTGGCAGTGTTCTACAACAAGTACCGCGACTTCATCAACGAAGACGCCTCTGTTGCAGGCAGAACGATCGAAGCGTTCCAGGCCAACAACATCAAGCACGCCACCATCAAGGGCGTGGAAGTCAAAGGCCGCCTGAATCTCGATGCGTTTGGCGCGCCGCAAGGCTTGTACACCAAGGGTTCGATTGCCTACGCCCACGGTCGCAACAACGACACCGGCGAGCCGCTCAACAGCGTCAACCCGCTCAAGGGCGTGTTTGGCCTGGGTTACGACCAGGACACCTACGGTGCGCTGGTCAGTTGGACCCTGGTGAAAAAGCAGGATCGTGTCGACAGCCAAACCTTCTTCTCCCCCGACGGCAACAAGGCCAACGGCCCGTTCAAGACCCCAGGCTTCGGCATCGTGGACCTGACTGGTTTCTACAAAGTCACCGACGAGGTGACCATCAACGGCGGCCTGTACAACCTGACCGACAAGAAATACTGGAACTGGGATGACGTGCGCAGCTACGACAGCGTCGGCGAAGCCGGCGTAACCTCCCCTGCCAGCCTGGACCGCCTGACTCAACCAGGCCGCCACTTTGCGATCAACTTGATCTGGGATATCTGATACGTGGCGCCTCACCCCTGCAGTTTTATCACTGCCAGGGTGAGGATTTTTTACTGTAACGCGTCTTCTTGTTCGTCTAGTTCATAGCAGCCTGGCATTTTCTATTGCGCAGCAAGGCGCTTTCTCCCCTCAAGGACACCCCATGACCGCTTCCCCTACCACCGAACGCCCAAGTCTGCGCTCCCAACGTCTGAACCAGATCACCCACTCGCCGCATACCAAGCTCGACGCCTTGGTCAAGGCCCATGCGCCATTTGAAACCCAGGCCAACTTCGCCCGTTTCGTGGTCGCGCAGTATCTGTTCCAGTCGGAACTGGTGGCGCTGTATAACGACGCAGAGTTGATCAAAATCGTCCCGGACCTGGCCGAACGCTGCCGCGCCGACGCCGCCAAGCTGGACCTGGCCGACCTGGAAACCGAAGTCCCGGCCCCGTTGGCTGGCGCTGTGAAAAACCCGAGCAAGGCACAAGCCCTGGGTTGGCTGTTCGTCTCCGAAGGCTCCAAGCTGGGCGCGGCGTTCCTGATCAAGCGTGCCGTCGGCCTGGGCCTGAGCGAAACCTTCGGTGCCCGTCACTTGGGCGAACCGGCCGGTGGTCGTGCCGAAGGCTGGAAGCGCTTCACCCGCACTCTCGACGCACTGGAGTTCACCCCCGAAGAGGAAGCCGACGTGGAAAAAGGCGCGGTTGACGCGTTTGTGCGCTTCACCGTGCTGCTGGAGCAGGCATACGCTACCACCGCAGAATTAGTCTGATTCCCTTGTAGGAGCGAGCTTGCTCCCGGCGGCGCTCCAACGATGAACCCGAAAGCGCCGCGTGCATTCAGAACGCCCGCATCATCGTTAACGTCCATCGCGAGCAAGCTCGCTCCTACATGAAAAACCCCACCCAAATGACCGGCAAAACCCAATCCTCCTCAAAAGTCGCCCGTGTGCTATTCGGCCTGCTGGCCTACGTCAGCCTGGGGATAGGCCTGATCGCCATCGTCGTGCCGGGGCTGCCCACCACCGAATTCATCCTGCTGGCCGCCTGGGCCGCCACCAAAAGCTCGCCGCGCCTGAGCGCCTGGCTGGAAAACCACCGATTGTTCGGGCCGATTCTGTTCAACTGGCGCAACGGCAAAATCATAGCCCGTCGGGCCAAGGTCAGCGCCACCGTAAGCATGCTGCTGTGCGCAGGCTTGATGCTGGTGATGCTCGACCACGGCTGGCCGATCTACCTGGCGATTGCCGGGATGAGCCTGGGCAATCTGTGGGTCTGGTCGCGGCCGGAACGCCTGTTGCAAACCTCCTGACAAATCCCCTACCACTCATCGCCTCCCCCTCATGAATTACCCGCCCCCGCCGATGTTCCGGGCATAGCGCCGAATGGACTTGGCACCTTGAGTCAGCCACAGACTCTGCTTGCATTCTAATAAGTCCATACGCGAGTAATCCTATGTTCGACACGCTCTCCATCCGCTTGAAAATCGTGCTGTTGTCTGGTCTCTGCCTGTTGGGCGTGATCGCGTTGATTGTCAGCATCAACCTCTACGAGACCAACCAGAACGACAAGCTGATCAGTGCGTCCAGTTCGCGAATGCTCACCGCAAGCGTGGAAAATCTCCTGCAGGCCAAGGCCGCCGAACAAGCGGCGCAAGTGCAAAAAACCTTTGGCGAAAACCTGCTGGTGGTCACCGCTCTCGCCGATCAGGTCAAGGATTTGCGCAACATGGCAGTCAAGCGCTCCCTGGAGCCTTCGACCCTGCGTGAAGAACTCAACCAGAGCCTAAAGACCGCCTTCGAACGCAACACCAAAGTGCTGGGTATCTGGCTGTCCTTCGAACCCAATGCCCTGGATGGCAAGGACAACGAATTCATCAATGACGCCGTCCGTGCCTCCAACGAAGCCGGGCGTTTCTCCAGCTACTGGAGCCGCGCCGGCGGTGAAGGTGAAAACACGCTAATGGTCGAGGAAGACCTGACCAAGACCACCCTCAACCTCAGCGGCACGCCCTACAACATCTGGTACACCTGCCCACGGGACAACAAGCGCATTTGCCTGTTGGACCCGTATGAAGACACCGTGGCCGGCAAGTCGATGCTGATGACCACCATCTCCCTGCCTCTGCTGGTGGACGGCAAGGTGATCGGCGTGATCGGTATCGACATCGCCCTCAACGCCCTGCAAGCCGCAGCCGACTCATC
Source organism: Pseudomonas sp. C321 (assembly GCF_055407105.1). NCBI lineage: Bacteria > Pseudomonadati > Pseudomonadota > Gammaproteobacteria > Pseudomonadales > Pseudomonadaceae > Pseudomonas > Pseudomonas sp. C321. The sequence continues at coordinate 558,978 of NZ_JBUZRB010000001.1, forward strand.
GCAACGCGAGCTGTTCGACGGTGCCGGGCACATGCAAATTGTTTCCGGCAACGGCCTGTTGGCCGGCTACAGTGGCCAGGCGGATAAGGTCGGCAAGAATATCGGCGACATCCTCGGTACCGAGGGCAAGGACATTGTGCAACTGCTGGCCAATGACAACCGCAAGATCCTTGAACAAGGCGAATTGATCCGCTCGGTTTACCCAGTCAAACCCATCGCCGACGCCAGATCCTGGGGCGTGCTCATCGATCTGCCCAAGCAGGTATTGCTGGCCGACTCGGTAAAACTGCAAGCGGTACTCGACGAGGCCCAGGCCAGCGGTACCCTCAAAGCCTTGCTGGTAGGCGCTGCTGCTGGCCTGCTCGGCTTGTTGCTGATCTGGCTGACCGCCACCGGCGTAACGCGGCCGATCAACAGCGTCGCGGTCATGCTTAAGGAAATTGCCAGCGGTGACGGCGACCTCACCCAGCGCCTGGCTTATGCCAAGAAAGATGAACTGGGGGAACTGGTCGGCTGGTTCAACCGTTTCCTCGACAAGCTGCAACCGACCATCGCCCAGATCAAGCAGAGCATCACCGAAGCCCGCGGCACCGCCGACCAATCTTCGGAAATTGCCCGCCAGACCAGCGAAGGCATGCAGGTGCAGTTCCGCGAGATCGACCAGGTGGCCACCGCGTCCAACGAGATGAGCGCCACCGCCCACGAGGTTGCCAACAGCGCATCCAGTGCTGCTAATGCCGCACGCGGTGCCGATCAGTCGGCGCGCGAAGGCATGCAGATCATCGAGCGCAGCACCCGCGACATCACCACCCTGGCCGAGGAAGTCAGCAAGGCCGTAACCGAAGTCGAAGCCCTGGCGGTCAACAGTGAGCAAATAGGTTCAGTGCTGGAAGTGATCCGCAGCATCGCCGAACAGACCAACCTGCTGGCCTTGAACGCGGCGATTGAAGCGGCGCGAGCCGGGGAAAGCGGTCGTGGCTTTGCGGTGGTGGCCGATGAAGTACGCAACCTGGCCAAGCGCACCCAGGACTCAGTGGAGGAAATTCGCCTGGTGATCGAGCGCATCCAGAGTGGCACCCGTGGCGTGGTAGCAACCATGCATTCGAGCCAGAGCCAGGCGCAGAACAACGCCGGGCAGATCCATCAAGCGGTGCAGGCCCTGGGCAAGATCAGCGATGCCGTGACGGTGATCAGCGACATGAACCTGCAAATCGCCAGCGCCGCCGAGCAGCAGAGCGCCGTGGCCGAAGAGGTCAATCGCAACGTCTCGGCGATCCGCACCGTGACCGAAACCCTCACCGGCCAGGCCACGGAGTCGGCGGCCATCAGCAGCCAACTCAATGCCCTGGCCAATCAGCAGATGAAGCTGATGGACCAGTTTCGGGTTTAAGCCCCGGTCCAGGCGCTGACAAACAGCGCAAGGTCTTCTTTTGGCGCCGTGCGCGGCGGGTTTTGCGGGGTGCCCAGGTAGAGGAAGCCGATGACTTCCTCGCCTTCGCCCAATCCCAAACCTTTAGCCACGTGGGCCGAGTAGGACAGCTCACCGGTGCGCCACACCGCGCCAATCCCCTGGGCATAGGCCGCCAGCAGAATCCCATGGGCCGCACAGGCCGCAGCCAAACGTTGCTCGGACTTCGGCACATTGAAGTGCTCCTGCAAGCGAGCAATCACCACCACCACCAGCGGCGCACGCAGCGGGCCGGCCTGGGCCTTGTCGACAAAGGCCTGGGGCGCTTCGGGATTTTGCAGGCGCGCGGCTTGAGCCAGCAGCGTACCCATTTGCTCACGGGCCGGGCCTTCCACGGTCAAAAAGCGCCAAGGCCGCAGCTGGCCGTGATCCGGTGCACGCATGGCCGCCGCGAACAGTACTTCGCGCTGCTCGGCGGTGGGGGCGGGCTCCAGCAGTCGCGGCACGGAAACACGGTTGAGCAAAGCGTCGAGAGCCTGCATTGGCCACCTCCAGAGAAAAATGTGCGGTCATTCTAGCGGGAATGAATCAGATACTACTAAACGATAATTGCTCTTATTCAATCCGCCCTGCCCTGTTAGACTTTGCGCCCTTGTTTTGACTGAACATCCAGGAAACCTGATGCCCCGTCCGCTTCTTCGCTTGTTTGCGCTATTGATGGCCCTGGGCCTGAGTGCCTGCGATGACGCCCCGCCCCCAGCGTTTATAGAGTTCACTCAGGCCGAGCCGGGTGAAGCGCGGGCCGGTGGCAGCACCACGGTGAGGAAGTCCGATCAGAACGCGTTCTCCCTGCCGTCGGCCAACCTCTCGCCTACTCGGCGCCTGGATTTCAGTGTCGGTAACAGTTTCTTTCGCAGCCCCTGGGTGATTGCGCCGTCCACCACCACCGCACGGGATGGCCTGGGGCCGCTGTTCAATACCAATGGCTGCCAGAACTGCCATATCAAGGATGGCCGTGGCCACCCACCAACGACCGATGCGGTCAATGCCGTGTCGATGCTGGTGCGCCTGTCGATCCCCAACTCGCCACCGTACGCCAAGGTCATCGAGCAACTGGGGGTTATTCCCGAACCTGTCTACGGCGGGCAGTTACAAGACATGGCCGTGCCCGGTGTCACACCGGAGGGCAAGGTACGGGTCGACTACACACCGATAAATGTCAGTTTCAAGGACGGCACCGTGGTCGAACTGCGTAAGCCGATTCTGCAGATCACCCAACTGGGCTACGGACCGATGCACCCGGACACGCGTTTTTCCGCGAGGGTTGCACCGCCAATGATTGGCCTGGGATTGCTGGAAGCCATTCCCGACGCCGACATCCTGCAAAACGCTGGGAAACAGGCGGATAAAAACGGCGTGATAGGCCGGCCAAACTGGGTCTGGGACGACGCCCTGCAAAAAACCGTCCTCGGCCGATTTGGCTGGAAAGCCGGACAACCCAACCTTAATCAACAAAATGTTCACGCGTTCTCGGGTGATATGGGCCTGACCACCAGCCTGAGACCGTTCGATGACTGCACCGAGGCGCAAACTGCCTGCAAACAGGCGCCCAGCGGCAACGGCCCGGAGGGTGAGCCGGAAGTCAGTGATAACATCCTGCGCCTGGTCTTGTTCTACACCCGCAACCTGGCTGTGCCGGCCCGCCGTGACGTTGAGTCAGCGCAGGTGCTGGCCGGGAAAAACCTGTTTTATCAGGCCGGTTGCCAGTCGTGCCACACGCCGAAGTTCACCACGGCAAAAAATGCCGCTGAACCTGAACTGGCCAATCAAGTGATTCGCCCCTACAGCGATTTGCTGCTGCACGACATGGGCGACGGCCTCGCCGACAACCGTACCGAATTCCGGGCCAGTGGCCGCGACTGGCGCACGCCGCCGTTGTGGGGCATCAGCCTGACGCAAACCGTCAGCGGGCATACCCAGTTCTTGCATGACGGCCGCGCCCGCAACCTGCTTGAAGCCGTGCTGTGGCACGGCGGTGAAGCGCAGGCCGCGCAGCAGCATGTGCTGTCTTTTAACGCCGAACAGCGCGCCGCGTTGCTCACGTTCCTGAATTCTCTATAAGCTTTGCCCCACTTACAGAAGGGAGCTCGACATGTTCCGTCCCAAGTTGTTGTTCACCAGCCTTGCCGCCCTTGCCCTCGGCGCCTGCTCGCCCCAGGACCCGCAAGCGGTGACCTCGGCGGCCATCGCCAAGCAAGTGATCCTGCCGACCTACAGCCGCTGGGTCGATGCTGACCGGCAACTGGCCGTCAGCGCCCTGGCTTACTGTCAGGGTAACCAGTCCCTGGAAACCGCTCGTGCCGACTTCCTCCACGCGCAAAAAGCCTGGGCCCAGTTGCAACCGCTGCTGATCGGTCCATTGGCCGAAGGCAACCGAGCGTGGCAGGTGCAGTTCTGGCCAGACAAGAAAAACCTGGTAGGCCGGCAGGTGGAGCAACTGGTCACCGCCCAGCCGCAAATTGATGCTGGCGCCCTGGCCAAGTCCAGCGTGGTGGTGCAAGGCCTGTCGGCCTACGAATACATCCTCTACGACGCCAAGATCGATCTGGCCGATGACGCGCAGAAAGCCCGTTATTGCCCCTTGCTGACCGCCATCGGCGAACGGCAGAAACTCCTCGCCGAAGAGATCCTGTCGAGCTGGAACAGCACCGATGGGATGCTGGCGCAGATGACCAAGTTTCCTAACCAGCGCTACGCCGATTCCCACGAAGCCATCGCTGCCCTGTTGCAGGTGCAAGTGACCGCCCTGGACACCCTGAAGAAAAAACTCGGCACGCCCATGGGCCGCCAGACCAAGGGTATCCCACAGCCGTTCCAGGCCGATGCCTGGCGCAGCCAGTCGTCCCTGCAGAGCCTGGAAGCCAGCCTCGCAGCGGCCCAGACCGTGTGGGTCGGCGTCGACAATAAAGGCCTGCGCGGCCTGTTGCCGGCCGATCAGAAGCCTTTGGCCGACAAGATCGACGCCGCCTATGCCGCGTCCTTGAAACTGTTCGCCAGCAACCAGCGCTCGCTGAATGAATTGCTGGCCGATGACGCCGGGCGCCAGCAACTCAACAACATCTATGACAGCCTCAACGTCGTCCACCGCCTGCACGAAGGCGAACTGGCCAAGACGCTGGGCATCCAACTGGGCTTTAACGCCAACGACGGTGACTGATGATGCTCAGGCGACAGGCTTTGGCCATCGGCAGCGTGCTGCTCAGTGCAATTACCCTGGGTGGTTGGACGCTGTTCAAGCAGAAGGGTAAAGGCCCGCTGCTGCTGTCGGCGCGCGATGACAGTGATGGCAAGCACTACGCCGTCGGCTATCGTCTGGACGGTACACAGGTATTTGCCACCCAAGTGAGCCAGCGCTGCCACGACATCATCAATCACCCGACGCTGCCCATTGCGCTGTTTGTCGCCCGTCGCCCGGGTACCGAAAGCTACCTGATCGACTTGCGTGACGGTGCGCTCCTGCAAACCATCACCTCCAACGCCAATCGCCACTTCTATGGCCACGCGGTCATTCACAAGAGCGGCGACTGGCTGTACGCCACGGAAAACGACACCTCAGATCCCGGTCGCGGCCTGCTCGGCGTGTACAAGTTCGAAGGCGAGCGGCTGGTGCACAGCGGCGAGATTTCCACCCATGGCATCGGCCCGCACCAGGTGTCGTGGATGCCCGACGGCGAAACCCTGGTGGTGGCCAACGGCGGCATTCGCACTGAGGCCGAAAGCCGGGTCGAAATGAACCTCAATGCCATGGAGCCGAGCCTGGTACTGATGCAGCGTGACGGCACCCTGCTGAGCAAGGAAACCCTGCCCCAGCAGATGAACAGCGTGCGGCATATGGGGATCGCCAGCGATGGCACCATCCTCGCCGGGCAGCAGTTCATGGGGCCACCCCATGAGCGTTCCGAGCTGTTGGCAATCAAACGGCCAGGGCAGCCTTTGGTGGCGTTCCCGGTGGCCGACGAGCAGTTGCAGGCCATGGGGCATTACACCGCCAGCGTCGCCGTGCACAGTGAGTTGCGCCTGGTAGCGCTGACGGCGCCACGGGGCAACCGCTTTTTTATCTGGGACATGGACACCGCACAATTGCGCCTGGACGGGCCGTTGCCGGACTGTGCCGGCGTCGGTGCGGTGGCGGACGGTTTTGTTGTGACATCCGGCCAGGGCCGCTGCCGTTTCTACGATTGCCGGCAAGAACAGTTGCAGGCAAAGCCGTTGGAATTGCCGGCAGGGCTCTGGGACAACCATCTGCATTTGATCTGACATCAATACAGGGTCTGTAGGACGTTCTCCACCCCGTGATGGGAACGTTCCTGCCACCTATCTCTGTCAAAATTACCAGTTGGAATCCCCCAAAAAGTCGGTGTAATGTGCCGACTCGTCTGTCTTCGTCTGTCCCAGTTTTTCCAAGGAATCGGAATATGCTGCGCCGTCGCATGCTGATCATGTTGGGTGTCGTCCTGTTAATCGTCCTGCTGCTGGCGGGCTATAAAGCCTTCTCCATTTATCAGCAGGTCCAGGTCTTTTCCGCGCCAAAACCGCCCGTGAACGTGGCGGTGGCGACGGCTGTCGAACAACCATGGCAACAACGCCTGCCGGCAGTGGGCACGCTCAAGGCCTTGCAAGGGGTCAATCTGAGCCTGGAAATTGCTGGCACCGTCAAGGCCGTGCAGTTCGAGTCCGGGCAGAAGGTCAAGGCCGGCCAGCCTCTGGTGCAACTGGACAGCGCGGTGGAAAGCGCCCTCCTGGAAACCGCCCAGGCTGACCTGGGCCTGGCGCAACTGGACTTCGGCCGTGGCAGCCAACTGGTGGGCAGCCAGGCGATCTCCAAGGGCGAGTTCGACCGGCTCTCGGCGCAACTGCAAAAAAACAAGGCCACGGTCAACCAGCTCAAGGCGTCACTGGCCAAGAAGCACATCGTCGCGCCGTTCAGCGGCACCATCGGCATTCGTCAGGTGGACGTCGGCGACTACCTGGCCAGCGGTACGGTGATCGCCACATTGCAGGACATCAGCAGCCTGTACGTCGACTTCTACATCCCCGAACAATCGGTACCCAAGGTCGCAGTCGGTCAAAGCGTCCAGGTGGAAGTTTCGGCCTGGGCGAAGCAGGACTTTCCCGGCACCATCAGCGCCATCAATCCGAAAGTCGAGAACAGCACCCGCAACGTGCTGGTGCGCGCCACCCTGGCCAATCCCGATAACAAATTACTGCCGGGCATGTTCACCAGCCTGCAGGTACTGCTGCCGGACCCGGCGCCGCAGATCGTGGTGCCGGAGAGCGCGATCACCTACACCCTTTACGGCAACTCGGTGTACGTCGTAGCCCAGAAAAAGGCCGAAGACGGCACGCTGGAAAAGGATGCCAATGGCCAGCCGGTGCTGATCGCCGAGCGGCGGTTTGTCGAGACCGGTGAACGTCGCAGTGGCCTGGTCCTGGTGGCCAAGGGGCTCAAGGATGGCGAGCAAGTGGTCAGCGCCGGCCAGATCAAACTGGACGCCGGCACCCACATAGCCATCAGCCCGGACAAGAACCTGCCGGCCGATCCTGGCCAGTCTCCACGCGCCGACGGTGCAAGGAACTGAGCCATGAAGTTCACCGACACGTTCATCCGTCGCCCCGTGTTGGCCATGGTGGTCAGCCTGCTGATTGTACTGCTGGGTTTCCAGGCCTACAGCAAGCTGCCGCTGCGCCAGTACCCGTCCATGGAAAACGCCCTGATCACCGTGACCACGGCGTATCCCGGCGCCAATGCCGAAACCATCCAGGGCTATATCACCCAACCGTTGCAGCAAAGCCTGGCGAGCGCCGAAGGCATCGACTACATGACGTCGGTCAGTCGCCAGAACTTCTCGGTGATCTCCATTTATGCCCGCATCGGCGCCAACAGCGACCGGCTGTTCACCGAGTTGCTGGCCAAGGCCAATGAGGTCAAGAACAAACTGCCCCAGGACGCCGAAGACCCGGTGCTGAGCAAGGAAGCCGCCGACGCTTCGGCGCTGATGTACATCAGCTTCTCCAGCCAGGAACTGAGCAACCCGCAGATTACCGATTACCTGTCGCGGGTGATCCAGCCCAAACTCGCCACCCTGCCCGGCATGGCCGAAGCCGAGATCCTCGGCAACCAGGTGTTCGCCATGCGCCTGTGGCTGGACCCGGTCAAGCTCGCAGGCTTCGGCTTGAGCGCCAGCGACGTCACCGATGCGGTGCGCCGCTACAACTTCCTCTCCGCTGCCGGCGAGGTGAAGGGCGAGTATGTGGTCACCAGCATCAACGCCAACACCGACCTCAAGTCCGCCGAAGCCTTCGCCGCCATCACCCTGAAAACCGACGGTGACAGCCGCGTGCTGCTCAGCGACGTAGCGCGGGTGGAGATGGGCGCGGAGAACTACAACGCCATCAGTTCCTTTGGCGGCACCCCGTCGGTGTACATCGGCATCAAGGCCACCCCCAGTGCCAACCCGCTGGACGTGATCAAGGAAGTGCGCAAGATCATGCCGGAGCTGGAGTCCCAGCTACCGCCCAACCTCAAGGCGGAAATCGCCTACGACGCCACGCTGTTTATTCAGGCGTCGATCAATGAGGTGGTGAAAACCCTGTTCGAAGCAGTGCTTATCGTGATCGTCGTGGTTTTCCTGTTCCTCGGCGCGCTGCGTTCAGTGGTGATTCCGGTGATCACAATTCCGTTGTCGATGATTGGCGTACTGTTTTTCATGCAACTGATGGGCTACTCGATCAACCTACTGACGCTGCTGGCAATGGTATTGGCCATCGGCCTGGTGGTGGACGATGCGATCGTGGTGGTGGAGAACATCCATCGGCATATCGAAGAAGGCAAGACACCGCTGGATGCTGCACTAGAGGGCGCCCGGGAAATTGCCCTGCCGGTGGTGTCGATGACCATCACTCTGGCCGCGGTCTATGCGCCGATTGGCTTTCTGGAGGGGCTGACCGGAGCGCTGTTCAAGGAGTTCGCCCTGACCCTGGCCGGTGCGGTGGTAATTTCCGGCATTGTTGCACTGACCCTGTCGCCGATGATGTGCGCGCTGCTGTTGCGCCATGATGAAAACCCCACGGGACTGGCTCATCGCTTGGACCGCACCTTCGAAAGCCTCAAACGGCGCTACCAGAGCGCCCTGCACGGCACCTTGAACACCCGGCCAGTGGTGGTAGTGTTCGCGCTGATCGTGCTCTGCCTGATTCCAGTGTTCCTCAAGTTCACCCAGTCGCAACTGGCCCCCGACGAGGACCAGGGCATCATTTTCATGATGGCCAGCGCCCCGCAGCCGACCAACCTTGATTACCTCAACACTTACACCGATGAGTTCATCAAGATCTTCAAGGAATTCCCGGAGTACTACTCCTCGTTCCAGATCAACGGCTTCAATGGCGTGCAATCAGGCATCGGTGGTTTCCTGCTCAAACCGTGGAATGAACGCAGCCGCACCCAAATGCAAATCCTGCCCGAAGTGCAGAAACGCCTGGCAGACATTCCCGGCCTGCAAGTATTCGGCTTCAACCTGCCCTCCCTCCCCGGCACCGGCGAAGGCTTGCCCTTCGGTTTCATCATCAACACGCCCAACGACTATGAATCCCTGCTGCAAGTGGCCGACCGGGTAAAAAAACGCGCCATGGAGTCGGGCAAGTTTGCCTTTGTCGACATCGACCTGGCCTTCGACAAACCGGAAGTGGTGGTGGATATCGACCGCGCCAAGGCGGCGCAAATGGGTGTATCAATGCAGGACCTCGGCGGCACCCTGGCGACATTGCTGGCGGAAGCGGAAATCAACCGTTTCACCATCGACGGCCGCAGTTACAAGGTGATTGCCCAGGTAGAGCGGGCTTATCGGGACAACCCGCAGTGGCTGAGCAACTACTACGTAAAAAATACCCAAGACGAACTGTTGCCGCTGTCGACCCTGATTACCATCACAGACCGGGCGCGACCGCGACAACTGAACCAGTTCCAGCAGCTCAACTCGGCACTGATCTCCGGTTTCCCCATTGTCAGCATGGGTGAGGCCATTGAGACCGTGCGCCAGATTGCCATTGAAGAAACCCCGCCCGGATACGCCTTCGACTACAGCGGTGCCTCACGCCAGTTCATCCAGGAAGGCAGCGCCCTTTGGGTCACCTTCGCCCTGGCGCTGGCGATCATCTTCCTGGTGCTAGCGGCGCAGTTCGAGAGCTTCCGCGATCCTCTGGTGATTCTGGTGACGGTGCCGCTGTCGATTTGTGGGGCATTGATTCCGCTGTTCCTCGGTTGGTCGAGCATGAATATCTATACCCAGGTGGGGCTGGTGACCTTGATCGGGTTGATCAGCAAGCACGGGATTTTGATCGTCGAATTCGCCAACCAGTTGCGTAAGGACAAGGGGCTTACAGCACGAGAGGCGGTGGAAGAAGCCGCAGCGATTCGCTTGCGGCCGGTATTGATGACTACGGCGGCGATGGTGTTTGGCATGGTGCCGCTGATCTTCGCCACCGGGGCGGGGGCGGTAAGCCGGTATGACATCGGGATGGTAATTGCGACGGGGATGTCGATTGGGACGTTGTTTACGTTGTTTGTGTTGCCGTGTGTTTATACGTTGCTGGCTAAGGCGGATGAGGTCTGAGACGCCGCCATTTTGGGGGGCCAATCCGCTTTTCTGTGAGTTTTCCGGAAAGTGTCCACCATGTGTCCGGTCCGTACAGCTTTTCAAAGTGACACGCCGTAAGGGCGTAACCCTAAGCCGCCGTCACCCCAAAAATGGATATATACCCCAAACCCCAACCGTCAAACGCAACCCGAAAAAAAAGGCCTCACAAAACGAGACCTTTCATATGGGTTTCAATGAATTCAACGCTATGGCCTCATCCCTTGTGAAAGCCCGAACATAAACAGCAACAGCTGATGATCAGGCTGAACCACGGCATTCACCTTGGCGATCCGCGGCAACGGGCACTGCCCGCCACCCTGCACCGCACTGAGGATTTCTGTACGCGGCAGCTCCCAGGCAGCCAGGGCCAGGGATGCAATCCCCAACGCCCCCAACAGAAATAAACCTCGTGCTATTTCTAGCTTCATTACGTTAAACCTTTGATAGCGCTGCCAAACGCCGTCTCGTAAAAGTAGCTGAGTTTTTGCCAGTCGGAAGCGTTCCACGACGAATGGCGACGCAATTGCAGCATGTCATGGGAGGCCGCCTGCCGAGCGGTCATACGCTGGCGGCATTTCTCGAAATCCAGCAACGCCACTTCAACATTGGCCGCGTCGCCCTCACCCGTGACCTTGACAAAAATGTGCTTGATGTAGAGGCACCCATGCTGCCAGCGGCCTTTGTGCATACGTGCCAAGGTGCCAGCGAGCTCCTGCAGCAGGCGCTCATGCACCAACTCGCCGTACTGTTCGCGGCCACCAGCGGCGTACCAGTTTTCGATTTCGTCAAAACCCTCCAGGGCTGCCGTCACCAGCAAGGCCTTCCATTGATGCTCTGGATCACGGCGTGCTTCGCAGAACACCAGCTCCGGCACCCGCACATCCAGCAAACGCAGACCCTTGAGGGCATCACGCTCGCGTAACACGGTAGGGCGTCCAAAAGGATGCAGCCAGCTGCGGTAGATATGGCCGGTCTGGCGCTTGCTATACAACAAACGGCCATTGGTCCCAACCACACGTTGCACGCCACTTTCACCGCCACGGCGACGATTGGGTTCCTCGACCCATTCACCCTGCTGGCGCCAGAAATAATCAAATCGCTCCTCGGGAGCTACTTCACTACCTGCTACACACTCAACTGCCATCCTGTTACCTCTTACGCAAGACATACACTCGCCACATGGCGTAGAGCGGAATGAAGTCCAAATGTTCCAGAACCCGGAAACCGGCTTGTTCGAACTCAGCCTCAACAGTAGCAGCCGGTAACACAAACCGATTTTGGTAACCTTCCTGCTCACCCTGATTGCGACGCCGCACCTCGGAACGCTTGCGCTTCCAGGCCTTGAAGTTGCCATCCACCCACAGCGAAATAATCACGCTGTCACGGGTAACACGCTGAAACTCCCGCAATATCGCCAGCCGGTGCTCGGGATCACCAATGTGGTGCATCAGGCGCATGCAAAAAATGCTGTCGACGGCGTTGTCTGGCAAATCAATATCAAAGGCAGATGTTTGCAAGGGCCGTACCCGTTTCACCACCTCGGCCGGTTGGGCCACTGTGGCAATCTTCAACATCGCTTCGGAATTGTCGGCACCGATAATCACGCGGTTGGGTTTTTCCGCCAGCAATGGCCAGAAACGCCCGGCGCCACACGGCAGGTCCAGCACCAGGCCAGGCTCACCCGCCATGGCCAGCGCACCGCGTGCCAATTGCTCATCGCGTTTGTGGGACAGTCGACGAGCCAGATTGTCCTGATGCTTGAGCAAATAATTCTGCGCATGCTGCTCATCGTACTTTTCGGAAAATTCAAGCTTGATTGGGGTAACCATCAGCGGGTCTCCTGTACTGATGCCTACGACCTTAAGCGGCGGAGTGTCATCCTCAGGTCAACCCTTTGTGAAAAAAATGTCCCGTCTAACGGTAAAACATTACAAAGTTTTACAGGCAAACGTCATAGCATGGGGCCATCTTCGTCGAACAAGCTGAAATCTGCCCCTGAGAATAGGGGCAGGAAAGGGATCAGGATTTGACCGGATTCAACTCAACATGGAACCGGCAGCCATTGGGCTCCATGGTGCTGAGGCTGACGGTCCAACCCTGGTTTTCGCAGATCCGCTGAACCAGCGACAAGCCCAGCCCGAGGCCTTCGCCGCGCTTTTCGTTACCGCGCACAAAGGGCTCAAACATCGCTTCGCGCTTGTCTTCGGGAATACCCACGCCAGTGTCTTCCACTACGAACCCTGTGGGTTCCAGGGTCAGCCGGATAAAACCCTGTTCGGTGTAATGCAGGGCATTGCGCAGTAGGTTGCCCATGACCGCATGCAGGAACGTGGCGTTGTAGCGAGTACTTAGGGGATTGCCCGGCTGGTAGAACAATTCAATGCCTTTGCGCTCGATGGGACCGCGCCAGATTCCCAACAGATCCTCGGCCACCTGCGTGAGACCGACCTGGGGCGACATGCTGGCGTCTTCCCGTTGGGTACGGGCCAGCATCAGGAACGTCTGCACCAGTTCGCTCATCTCTTCACAGGCACGGGCAATACGCTCGACCTGACTGCGAGCGCGGGAATCAATGGCCGGGTTCTCCAATAGCAATTCACAGGAACTGGCCAGCACCATCAATGGCGTGCGCAATTCGTGGCTGACATCGCTGGTAAACATCCGCTCCCGGGTGAGCGCCTGCCGCAGGCGGCCGAGGGTGGCGTCAAACGCCACCGCCAACTCCCCCACTTCATCAGCGGCATAGTCCGGGGCCAATGGCGGCGCCAAACCAAGCAATTGGTCACGATGACGAACCTGGCGAGCCAGGCGCACCACCGGTGCCATCACCTTGCGTGCCAGGACCCAGCCAAGAAACACGGCCAGCGCCAGGCTGAGAACAAAACCTACCAGCACCACGGCAAACAGCACGCGCTCGCGCTCTTCGAAGTCGCTCTGGTCTTGCAGCAGGACATAACGGCGGCCGTCAACGATCTCGACCATGGCGTGATACGACAGCTGTTCGCGAAACACCTCGTGAAAACCCGAGTCCAGGTGACGCAAATCCTTGGGCAGTTCAAAATCCCCGTGCCCACCGCTGAAATAGAACAACTGGTCCGGCTCGGGCCGATGCCGCCAATCTTCAACGCTGTCCATCAGCAGCAGCCGTTGCAGATCGCCACCCAACCCCGCTGAAATCAGTTTTTCTTCCACCAGGTGTACGGTGGCAATGATGCCCATGGCGAAGGCCCCTGCCACCAGCGCGCTCATCAGCGCAAAAGCAATGATGATCCGCTGGGCAAGGCTTTGCTTAAACTCCATCTCGTCCCTCAACCAGGCGATAACCCACACCGTGCACCGTTTGCAGCAACGGCTTGGCGAAGGGTTTGTCGATCACTTGGCGCAATTGGTGGACATGGCTGCGCAAGCTGTCGCTGTCTGGGCAATCGTCGCCCCACAAGGCTTCCTCGAGAATTTCCCGACGCAACACATGGGGACTTTTCTGCATCAACACCGCCAGCAATTTCAGGCCCACCGGGTTGAGCTTGAGCAGGCGCCCTTCGCGGGTTACCTCCAGTGTGTCGAGGTCGTAGGCCAGGTCGCCCACTTGCAGGGCACGACGCCCCCCGCCTTGGGCGCGACGCAGCACCGCCTCGATGCGCGCTGCCAGTTCCGACAGGGCGAACGGCTTGAGCAGGTAGTCATCAGCGCCAGACTTGAAGCCTTGAAGCCGGTCATCCAACTGGTCGCGGGCCGTCAGCATGATCACCGGCGTGTCGCGACGGGCGTCTTCGCGCAGGCGTTTGCACAAGGTATAGCCATCGATGCCTGGCAGCATGATGTCGAGAACGATCAAGTCGTAATGCTCGGTAGCGGCCAGGTGCAGGCCCGACAAGCCGTCCTGCGCACAGTCGACGGTGTAACCCTTTAGCCCCAGGTAATCGGCCAGGTTGGCCAGAATATCGCGGTTGTCTTCAACCAATAAAATTCGCATGGGCAGTGTCTCCGTACGCGGTAACGGCCGTGTTGGCTCGCGCAGCTTAAGGCCAAGTATGGCCCACGGCTAGGCCTGAACGAGCAACTGATTAAGGGTTTCAACCAATTGAATGGATTAACGAGTTTTTCACTATCGGTTCACAAACCGACCACAGTGTCAGGCGGAAGATCGCCGCCCATCGATATAAGGAACATGGACATGGGCTTTCCCAAGACAGCGCCAATGCGTTATTTGTTGTTGGTGACCGGCGCCTGGCTGGTCATCTTTCTTCTGACGCGCAGCGTACTGCTCATCAGCCACCTGGATGAAGTCAGCGGTAACCTGCTGCCGGTGTTTGGCGTGGGCCTGCTTTACGACCTGGGCTTTCTGGCCTACGCCGCCCTGCCCCTGGGGCTGTATCTACTGCTGTGTCCACCGGCGTTATGGCGCCGCCGTGGCCACCGCTGGTTTCTGCAAGGCGTGCTGACAGTCAGTTTGTTCGCCATGCTGTTCACGTCAGTGGCGGAATGGCTGTTCTGGGATGAGTTCGGTGTGCGCTTCAACTTTATCGCCGTCGATTACCTGGTGTACTCCAATGAGGTACTGAACAACCTGCTGGAGTCTTACCCGATCGGCAAACTGCTGAGCCTGCTGGCGATGCTGGCGATTGTGTTGAGCCTGGCGTTACGCAAACCGTTCAACACAGCACTCGATTCTCCCCTTCCTGTGATGCGTGGCCGCTTGCTCAGCGCGCTGGGTTTACTGGTTATCGCCGGTCTGAGCTTGCAACTGATCAGCCAGGACAACCCGCGTGCCCAGGGTGGCAACGCTTACAATAACGAACTGGCAAGCAACGGCCCGTATCAGTTCTTCGCCGCGTTCCGTAACAACGAGCTCGATTACACGCAGTTCTATGAGAGTCTGCCGTCCGATGTCGTCGCCAAGCAATTGCGCGCAGAGCTCAGCGAACCCAATGCACGCTTTATCGGCAGCGATCCACTGGATATCCGCCGCGCCATCGACAACCCTGGCACGTTGCGCAAGCCCAATATCGTGTTGGTGACCATCGAAAGCTTCAGTGCCAAATACATGGGCAGCAACGGTGACGGGCGCAACCTGACGCCCAACCTCGACGCACTGCGCCAGCAAAGCCTGTATTTCAACAATTTCTACGCCACCGGCACGCGTACCGATCGCGGCCTGGAGGCTATTACCCTGGCCATTCCGCCAACGCCTGGGCGTTCGATCGTCAAGCGTATCGGCCGGGAGAGCGGCTTTGCCAGCCTTGGCCAGCAACTCAACGCCATTGGTTACGACAGCGTGTTTGTTTACGGCGGGCGCGGCTACTTCGACAACATGAACGCGTTTTTCAGCGGTAATGGTTATCGGGTGGTGGACCAGAGCAGCGTCGACGAAGCGCAAATCTCCTTCAAAAATGCCTGGGGCATGGCCGACGAAGACCTCTATAAACAGACGTTAAAACTGGCAGACGCCAATTACGCCAAGCAGCAACCGTTTCTGCTGCAACTGATGACCACTTCCAACCATCGTCCTTATACCTACCCGGACGGGCGCATAGACATCAAATCGGGCAACGGTCGCGACGGTGCGGTGAAATACACCGACTACGCCATCGGCCAGTTCCTGGAGGCCGCACGCCAGAAACCGTGGTTCGACAACACTATCTTTATCTTTGTCGCTGACCACACTGCTGGCAGCGCAGGCAAGGAAGACTTGCCTATCAGCAACTACCAGATACCGCTGTTCATCTATGCACCAAAACTGATCGAGGCCCGTGAAAGCACGCAACTGGCTAGCCAGATCGACATCGCACCGACATTGCTGGGCCTGCTTAACCTGAGTTACGAATCGACATTCTTTGGCCGCAACCTGCTGCAAGACAACTCGCTGCCGCCCCGTGTGGTGGTGGGCAACTATCAGCACCTGGGTTTGTTCGACGGCAAGGACCTGGCGATTATCAGCCCGCGCCAAGGCCTGCGTCGCCATGACCAGGCCCTGGGTGAGAGCCAAGAGTCACGCGTGGGCAGCGATGACCCGCTGATTCAGCGGGCCATCACCTACTACCAGGCCGCCAGTTATGACTTCAAACATCAACTACTAAGCTGGAAGGGCCCCAAGAACGCGGCCCCCCAGTTAAGCACACGCTAACCAAAATGCTCCGGGCAGGTCAGTCCGGAGCTTTCAATACTAGGGTCTGCCATGTCTTCAACCGTTTTGCGCCCAGCTTCCAAGCCCCTCAATTTTTGGCTGTACCTGGGAGTACCCGCCGCTGCGGCGGTGATTTTGCTGCTGCTGGAACTGACGTCACTGGACATGAGCCTGGCCAAACTGTTTTACAGCGCAGCAGACGGCGGCTTTATTGGCCGATACAGTTTTTTCCTTGAAGACATCCTCCACGACCGCGCCAAACAACTGGTCATCCTGTTCTCGGTGCTGGCCATACTGGGCTTTGTTGGCGCGCTCATTCTTGAGCGACTCAAACCCTACCGACGCGAACTGGGCTGCCTAGTACTGTCTCTGGGCCTGTCCACCTCATTCGTTTCCCCGCTGAAAGTGGTCACCGCCGTGCAGTGCCCCTGGAGCCTCAAGGAGTTTGGCGGCCAGGAAACCTACAGCGCACTGCTGAGCGCCCGACCGCAAACCGACAAGCCCGGGCGCTGCTGGCCTGGAGGTCACGCAGCCACGGGGTTTACCTTGTTTGCCCTGTTCTTTGTGTTACGCGATCGCCGACCACGCCTGGCACGCAAGGCGCTTATCCTGGCATTCGGGTTGGGGGCGGTGCTCTCCATCAGTCGAATGATGCAAGGGGCGCACTTCTTTTCCCATAACGTCTGGACAGCGATCTTTTGCTGGCTGATCTGCTTGGGGACGTATTACTTTTTGCTGTATCAGCGTGGAGAAAAGGCCGAGCAAGTTATTCAGGGAAAGATCGTGAGAACGACTTGAGGCCAACAGATCGTCGATATGTCGTCCTGCTGACGTCCACATAACGGGCCATTAAACCCTCGGCCATAAAAAAGCCCCGCCTGCATCACTGCAGGCGGGGCTTTTCAGTATAGGGGTAAGGCTGGCTTACATCATGCCGCCCATGCCACCCATACCGCCCATGTCTGGCATACCGCCGCCAGCTGGTTGGTCATTCGGAGCTTCAGCGATCATGGCTTCGGTGGTCAACATCAAGCCGCCAATGGACGCCGCAGCCTGCAGAGCAGAGCGAGTCACTTTGGTAGGGTCAAGGATGCCCATCTCGATCATGTCGCCGTATTCGCCGGTAGCAGCGTTGTAACCGAAGTTACCCGAACCCTGCTTGACCTTGTCGACTACTACGCTTGGCTCGTCACCGGAGTTGGCAACGATCTGACGCAGTGGAGATTCGATTGCGCGACGCAGTACAGCAATACCTACGTCCTGATCAGCGTTCTCGCCTTTCAGATCGCTGATGGCTTGCAGAGCGCGAATCAGCGCTACGCCACCGCCAGGTACCACGCCTTCTTCAACGGCTGCACGGGTAGCGTGCAGGGCGTCTTCAACGCGGGCTTTCTTCTCTTTCATTTCGACTTCGGAACCAGCGCCAACCTTGATCACTGCAACGCCGCCGGACAGTTTGGCCAGACGTTCTTGCAGTTTTTCACGGTCGTAGTCGGAAGTGGTATCAGCCACTTGCGAACGGATCTGGGTCACACGGGCCTGGATGTCAGCTTCAACACCAGCGCCGTCGATGATGGTGGTGTTTTCCTTGGACAGGATCACACGCTTGGCATTACCCAGGTGTTCCAGGGTAGTGCTTTCCAGGCTCAGGCCGATCTCTTCGGAGATAACGGTACCGCCAGTCAGGACAGCGATGTCCTGCAGCATAGCCTTGCGACGGTCGCCAAAGCCTGGGGCTTTGACGGCAGCAACTTTAACGATGCCACGCATGTTGTTCACAACCAGAGTCGCCAGGGCTTCGCCTTCAACGTCTTCGGCCACGATCAGCAGTGGACGGCCGGCTTTGGCAACGGCTTCCAGTACTGGCAGCATTTCGCGGATGTTCGAGATCTTTTTGTCGACCAGCAGGATCAGCGGGCCGTCGAGCTCGGCAACCATGGTGTCCGGCTTGTTGATGAAGTACGGGGACAGGTAGCCACGGTCGAACTGCATGCCTTCAACAACCGACAGTTCGTTTTCCAGGCCCGAGCCTTCTTCAACGGTGATCACGCCTTCTTTACCGACTTTTTCCATGGCTTCGGCAATGATGTCGCCGATGGAGCTGTCGGAGTTGGCCGAGATGGTGCCGACCTGAGCGATAGCCTTGGTGTCAGCGCATGGCTTGGACAGGGACTTCAGCTCTTTGACAATGGCGATGGTCGCCTTGTCGATGCCGCGTTTGAGGTCCATCGGGTTCATGCCGGCAGCGACGGCTTTCAGGCCTTCGTTGACGATCGATTGAGCCAGGACAGTAGCGGTGGTGGTGCCGTCGCCTGCGTCATCGTTGGCACGGGAGGCAACGTCTTTGACCAGTTGCGCGCCCATGTTTTCGAAGCGATCTTTCAGCTCGATTTCCTTGGCAACGGAAACGCCGTCCTTGGTGATGGTCGGAGCGCCGAAGCTCTTCTCGATGATCACGTTACGGCCTTTAGGGCCCAGGGTCGCTTTTACTGCGTCAGCCAGGACGTTGACACCGGCGAGCATTTTCTTACGGGCGGAATCGCCGAATTTAACTTCTTTAGCAGCCATGATCGATATTCCTTAAATACTTTGTAGTAACGGGAAAATGAGCGGGGAATCAGTCTTCCAGAACAGCGAGAATCTCGTTCTCAGCCATTACCAGCAGGTCTTCGCCGTCGATTTTCACAGTGTTGCTGCCGGAGTAAGGGCCGAATACAACCTTGTCACCCACTTTCACGGCCAGCGCACGTACTTCACCGTTTTCCAGCTGCTTGCCTGGACCAGCAGCGAGAATCACACCGTGGTTGGCTTTTTCAGCAGCCGAACCTGGCAGAACGATGCCGCCAGCGGTTTTCTTTTCTTCTTCACTGCGACGGATGACGACGCGGTCATGCAGAGGACGAAGCTTGCTCATTGTCGATCTCTCCTAATTGTGTTTTTCATCGGCCGGTGTCAATACCGGCAGGTTAAATTCCGGCGATGCCGGTCGCGGCTCGCTGGGCGAATCGCGGAAGTCTGTCTGGTGTCGCCACCAGAAACCTTGCGGTGACCGTTACATAAGGGCGCATAAGCTTATTACAAGGCTTGGCGACGAAAATTTTCGTGATTGCCATGCACTTAAAAACAACACGGCCCCCAAAGGCGCCGTGCCAATCACGCAGTTACTTGGAGTCGCGGTGTTCGAACTCGCCTTCGATCACATCACCCTCGCGCCCCAGCGGCTGGCGCGGCACCGGGCCGCCACGGGATTGCAGGTCATCAGCGAAGGCGCGCTGGCGGATTGCTGCTTCTTCGGCACGCTGGCGCATCTTGCCTGCCAGCAGTCGACGGGTGATCGGCAACAGCATGATCAGGCCAACCACGTCGCTGACAAAACCTGGCAGGATCAGCAGGCCGCCACCCAAGGCCATCATCAGGCCTTCGAGCATGGTCTGGGCTGGCAGTTCGCCGCGATTCAAGCTTTCACGGGCACGCAATGCGGTGGCCAGGCCGGCGATGCGAAGCACAAGTACACCAAGCATCGAGCCGAGAATAATCAGCAGCAGGGCCGGGAAAAACCCGATAGCCCCGCTGACCTTGACGAATACGAACAGCTCCAACACCGGGAACAGCAGAAAGAGCAATAAAAAAGGGCGCATCAAATGGTTCCTCAACGCAAGAATGCCTTGCTACTCCACCTTAGATGACGTCGTCGTTTCGTGAATTCAAGCGTCGGCGGCCGTTTTTTTCGGCCATTCTTCGGCGTGAGCCAGGAAAACCAAGGCCTCGCGCACTTGTGTCGGCGTATTGCACGTCTCGGCAAACGGTAGCCAGTAGACGCCCTGACCAACGCGCAAGTGCATGCCCTCGCTGTCGATACCGGCCAGTTGCGCAGGCTCCGATGTCGGCAAACCGGCCAGTTCGACATAGTGGGCAATGGCCTTGGTGTGATCGCTGTTCATGTGTTCAATCATGCTCAGCTCGGCTTTACCGGCAAACGGGTTGGCCAGGGTCAGTTGATCGACCCAGTGGATTGCGCCGAAACCGCCGATATAACGGTGACGCACCGGTTTGAGTACCCAAAAATCAAAATCATGGGCCTTGTGGTAGTTCGCCGAGTCGGGGAAATAGCGCTAATAACGCTCGGCCGCCGCCGCAATGGATGCTTCATCCTCAAGTTTCTCGGCCTCGGCCAGGTACGTCAGGCGGCCAACAGCCTGGACATCCTCGGCCTCGCGCTCACCCACGAGCAGCGAACACTTGGGATCTTTTTGCAGGTTATGGGTGTGCTGGGCGATCCGGCTGATCAAGATCAGCGGCCGGCCCTCTTCGTCCAGGCAATAAGGCACCACCGAACCGAAAGGGAAGCCCGGCATGGCTTTGGATAGGGTGGCGAGTGCTCCCCGGTATTCCTTGAGCAGTAGTTCTCGGGCATTCTTGGCAATGTGCGCGCTCAACTTATGACTCCCTCGGTAAATTTCGTCAAAACCAGACTTGGGCAACCGCTTAATTCTGCTCACAGGACTTGCGAATGCATCTCAACGACAAAGTAATCATTATCACCGGCGGTTGCCAGGGTTTGGGCCGCTCCATGGCCGAGTATTTTGCGAGCAAAGGTGCCCACTTGGCGCTGGTGGACCTTAACCCGGAAAAACTCGATGCTGCGGTCACTGCCTGCAAGGCTCATGGCGTCAAGGCGCGTGCCTATCTGTGCAACGTGGCCGATGAAGAGCAGGTCACCCACACGGTGGCAAAAATCGCTGACGATTTTGGCGCGATCCACGGTTTGATCAACAACGCAGGGATCCTGCGCGATGGGCTGCTGCTCAAGGTCAAGGACGGCGAGATGATCAAGATGAGCCTGGCCCAGTGGCAGGCGGTCATTGATGTCAACCTGACCGGTGTGTTCCTGTGTACCCGCGAGGTGGCGGCGAAGATGGTCGAGTTGAAGAACCAGGGCGCCATCATCAACATTTCGTCGATTTCACGCGCCGGCAACGTTGGCCAGACCAACTACTCCGCCGCCAAGGCCGGTGTCGCTGCAGCCACCGTGACCTGGGCCAGGGAACTGGCGCGCTACGGCATTCGCGTGGCAGGGATTGCGCCGGGTTTTATCGAAACCGAGATGACCCTGGGCATGAAGCCCGAGGCGCTGGAGAAGATGACCTCAGGTATTCCCCTCAAGCGTATGGGTCGGCCTGAGGAGATTGCCCATTCGGCGGCGTATATCTTCGAAAACGACTATTACACCGGACGGATTCTGGAATTGGATGGTGGGTTGCGGTTGTAAGGCCGCTTCCACATTTACCAGGTCACGCCAAAGCCTGCGGTATAACGGGTTTTGCTCAAGTCGCTGTCCGAACCGCCACTGATAATGTCGCGCTCAGCCTTGAGATTAAGCGAAGCCCATTCGGTGACTTTGTAGCGCAGGCCCATCTCTGCATCGAGAGAGTAATCGGCAGGTCCTGCCAGGGGCTTGCCCAGTTCGCCGCTGGTGAAGAACTCGACCGTCTTGCCTACCAGGTAGCGGTTGTAGTCCCACTTCATGGCCAAGGAATAGAAGTTGTCCTTGCCGCCATCCTGGTATTCATAGTCGGTGCGGTTAAGCAGCGAGCCAAGAGAGAAGGCGCCCAGTTCGTCATCCCAGAACTGATAGCCGGGACCGGTACCGACGGTGCGCTGACGTGTGAGGTCTTCGACCTTGTCGCGCTTGTAGTTCAGGCGACCCTGCCAGAACCACTGGTCGGTGATAAAACGGTCCAGGGCGTACTCGGCGCTCCAGTTATCAGTGGTGACCACGTCATTCTGGAACACGCGGTTGTACTCGCCTTCGGCAATATGCCGCCATTTGCCATGGCGGGCTGTGGTCTTGAAGCCCACGTCATAGTCATCGGTGTCTTTTTCCGCCCGCTGGTAGTCCAGCGCCACATCGACGTTGCCTTTCCACACCAGATCTTCGATCACAGGCTTGGGCTTGATGATTTGCTGAATGCTCGCCAACTCGACGGTTTTCGGCTCCTCGCCATTAGCCAGGATGACCTTGCCATCGTCGGCCGCGTGCAGGGACTTGGCTTTCTCGCCGGTGTAGGCGTCCTGTTTGACCAGCAACTCCTGGTCGCTTTCCAGGGTTTTCACCTGCTTCCAGTCCACCGGGATGGCGCCGGCGTATTCGGTCTGGATCAGCAGCTTTCCACCGTCGAAAACCTTGATTTTGCCGGTCAGGCGGTCACCATTTTTCAACCAGACGGTATCGGCGAGCAAGGGCGTAGAGGCGCTGAAAACAGCGAGGCAAAGCAGGGTTCTGGACAACATAAGCGGATGTGGGGCTCAAATTTGGCGAAAAAAAGGGCAATATCGTGTTAGATAAAGTCTTAGCAAGGACAGACTCAAGTATCTGTATTGAGTTCAATTCTCAACGTCATCTTTACAGACGTTTCTTACAAAGAGACTGATAATTTCAACCGGATACGCCCAACGTGAACGAACCCACCGAAACCCCGCAAAGCCCCGCAGAGATTCGCCGCACTGCGCTTTACCTAACCCTTGCGCAGGTGCCCGAAGGTTGCGTGGTCAGTTACGGTGAGTTGGCGCAGCTGGCCGGGCTGGGCCGTGCGGCGCGCTGGGTTGGCCGCACCCTCAGCCAACTGCCCGACGACACCAGGTTACCCTGGCACCGAGTCGTCGCTGCCGGCGGTCGGATAAGTCTCCCGGTGGGCAGCGCATCAGGAGACGAGCAACGTGGGCGATTACGCAGCGAAGGGGTGAGTATCCTGAACAATCGCGTTGATATTCAGCGTCATGGCTGGCGCCCGGTAGAGCACAGCGGTTAGAGTGCGCGCTTTGTTTCCGTAATCTGAGGCAGACTACAGTCCATGCCCCGTAAAACCTGGCGCGCCGCGCTCGCCGCCTATGCCAGCCCCTCGACGTTAGTGCTGTTACTGCTCGGCTTTGCCGCCGGTCTGCCTTACATGTTGGTGTTCTCGACGCTCTCGGTCTGGTTGCGTGAGGCCGGCGTGGCCCGCGAAACCATCGGCTATGCGAGCCTGATCGGCCTGGCGTATGCCTTCAAGTGGGTCTGGTCGCCGCTGCTCGACCAATGGCGCCTGCCACTGCTGGGCAAGCTCGGACGTCGTCGTTCCTGGTTGGTACTGTCCCAGACGCTGGTGATCCTCGGATTAATCGGCATGGGTTTCTGCGACCCGCAAAAACACCTGTCCTGGCTGATCGCCATTGCCGTTATTGTCGCCTTCGCCTCGGCCACCCAGGACATCGCGGTGGATGCCTATCGCCTGGAAATCGCCGACGACAGCCGCCAGGCCGCGCTGGCCGCCTGCTATATGTCCGGTTACCGCATCGCCGCCCTGCTAGCCACCGCCGGTGCACTGTTTTTTGCCGAGGGCTTCGGCTCCACCGGCTTCAACTATAAGCATTCGGCGTGGACCGGCACCTATGTGCTATTTGGCATATTGATGGTCCCTGCCCTGCTGACCACGTTTTTTATACGCGAGCCGGACGTGCCATTGCGTACCCAGTTGCAGGCCGGGCGCTATAGTTTTGCCCACCAACTGATGTCTGTGTTCGTGTTGATTGTGTTGCTGGTGTCCGTGCCGGCCATGTTCACCCAGCTGTACAACACCGATTTCGCCAGCGTGCTGTTCGACGGCGTCAGCCTGCTCGACCTGCTGCTGGAGGACCGCGCATTTCTGCGGGCCATCCTCTATGTCTCCCTGACCGCACTGTGCCTCTCGGCGATGGGCCGCCGCGGCCTGGCGCCGGTGCTGACGCCGGTCAACGACTTTATCCTGCGTTATCGCTGGCAAGCCCTGCTGCTGCTGGGGCTGATTGCCACCTATCGCATGTCGGACACCGTGATGGGCGTGATGGCCAACGTGTTCTATATCGACCAGGGCTTTACCAAGGATCAGATTGCCAGCGTCAGCAAGATCTTCGGCCTGATCATGACCCTGCTGGGTGCTGGCATGGGCGGCCTGTTGATCGTGCGCTTCGGCATCCTGCCGATCCTGTTTATCGGCGGTATCACCTCAGCCGGCACTAACCTGCTGTTCCTGATGCTGGCGGACATGGGCGCCGACCTGCAGATGCTGATCTTCACCATTTCCCTGGATAACTTCAGCTCGGGCCTGGCGACGTCGGCGTTTGTCGCCTATCTGTCGAGCCTGACCAACCTGAAGTTCTCGGCGACGCAATATGCGCTGCTCAGCTCGATCATGTTGCTGCTGCCGCGATTGATCGGCGGTTACTCGGGGGTGATGGTGGAAAAGTTCGGCTATCACAACTTCTTCCTGATCACCTGCTTGCTGGGTGTGCCGACGCTGATCCTGATTGCCTTGCACTGGTTCCAGGAAAGCCGGCGAATTCGGTTGAACCCCCCGAAAGAAGAGTGACACAAGCCCGGCTCCAACAACCAGATGCCTGTACGTCGGCCGCAAGCGCCCGTACAATCCCAAGTCATTTCAAGTCCAAGCAACCGACAACGGCCTACCATGCGCACCAGTCAATATTTGCTCGCCACACAGAAAGAAACGCCTTCCGACGCGGTCGTGATCAGCCACCAGCTGATGCTGCGCGCCGGCATGATCCGCAAACTGGCCTCGGGCCTGTACACCTGGCTGCCCATGGGCTTGAAGGTGATGCGCAAGGTCGAAGCGATCGTTCGTGAAGAAATGAACGCCGCCGGCTCTCTAGAAGTGTTGATGCCGAGCACCCAACCGGCTGAGCTGTGGCAGGAGTCCGGGCGCTGGGAAGAGTACGGCCCTGAATTGCTGCGCTTCAAGGACCGTCATGGCCGCGATTTCTGCGCTGGCCCGACCCATGAAGAAGTGATCACCGACCTGATGCGCAACGAGTTGAGCAGCTACAAACAGCTGCCCCTCAACCTGTACCAGATCCAGACCAAATTCCGTGACGAAATCCGCCCGCGCTTCGGTTTGATGCGCGGCCGTGAATTCATCATGAAGGACGCCTATTCGTTCCACGCTGACCTGCCATCCCTGCAGGTCACCTATGACCGCATGCACCAGGCCTACTGCAACGTATTCACTCGCCTGGGCCTGAAATTTCGCCCGGTTGAAGCGGACAACGGCTCCATCGGCGGCGCTGGCTCCCACGAGTTCCACGTACTGGCCGACTCCGGCGAAGACGATATCGCCTTCAGCAACGGCTCCGACTACGCGGCGAACATCGAGAAAGCCGAAGCCGTGCCACGGGAAACCTCCCGTCCTGCGCCAAGCGAAGAGCTGCGTCTGGTGGACACTCCCGAGACCAAAACCATCGCGGCCCTGGTGGAGAAGTTCAATCTACCGATTGAAAAGACCATCAAGACCCTGATCGTGCATGCCGAAGAAGAAGGCAAGCTGATCGCCCTGGTGATTCGTGGTGACCACGAACTCAACGAAATCAAAGCCTCCCAGCAGCCAGGCGTTGCCAGCCCGCTGGTCATGGCCAGCGATGCCGAACTGCGTGACGCCATTGGCGCCGGCGCCGGTTCCCTGGGCCCGCTGAACCTGCCACTGCCAATCATCATCGACCGTTCGGTTGAGCTGATGAGCGACTTCGGTATCGGCGCGAACATCGATGACAAGCACTACTTTGGCGTCAACTGGGAGCGTGACCTGCCGGTTCCGACCGTGGCCGACCTGCGCAACGTAGTGGCCGGCGACCCGAGTCCGGATGGTAAGGGCACCCTGGAAATCAAGCGCGGCATCGAAGTCGGACACATTTTCCAGCTGGGCAACAAGTACAGCAAGGCGATGAAGTGCGAAGTGCTGGGTGAAAACGGCAAGCCTATCACCCTGGAAATGGGCTGCTACGGCATCGGCGTTTCCCGCGTGGTTGCCGCCGCCATCGAGCAGAACAACGACGAAAAAGGCATCATCTGGAGCGACGCCCTGGCACCGTTCCAGATCGCCCTAGTACCGCTGCGCTACGAAACCGAGCAAGTACGCGAAGCCACCGACAAACTGTATGCCGAACTGACGGCCGCAGGTTTTGAAGTGCTGCTGGATGATCGCGACAAGAAAACCAGCCCAGGTATCAAGTTCGCCGACATGGAACTGATTGGCATCCCTCACCGGATCGTGGTCAGTGACCGTGGCCTGGCCGATGGCAATCTGGAATACAAGAGCCGGACCGAAGCCCAAGCCCAACCGCTGCCAGTGGCTGACGTACTGTCTTTCCTTCAGGCGCGTATTCGTCGCTGAAAACCAGATCAAGAGAAGTCATGCTCAAGCGAAACACCTTAGCCCTCGGGGGCGCCACTTTATGTGGCGCCCTACTGCTCAGCGGCTGCGCCAATCAAATGTCGCAACGCAGCGAGCACGAGGAACGCATCGAGCGAAAATTGCTCGACCATAGCCTACAGATCGATGTTGGCGAGCCCAAGGTGCTTGAGCTGCCGCAACGTCGGGTGCGCATTCATGAGCAGAGGACCTTCGAGGTCACTGAATTTGAAGTCACCCGTCATTATGATCGCTATACGCCGTACCAGCCTTGGCGGGAACTCTATGAGATCCCCCTTGGCGCGGTGGCGGTGGTGGCAGGCGTCGGCGCCAATGTGGTCAATGTCTTCGCCCTGGGCAACCTGCCGGACAGCGTGACCCGCGACTGGATCAGCTATGGCGTGGCCGGGCTCAACCCGCTCATGAACGTGCAGTCCCACGGCCGCGCGCAACAGAACCTGGCGGGCATTGATGAAATCCAGCGCGACAGGCGCCTGGAATACACCAGCCTGCCGTGGAGCGAACGCCCGGTCCAGGTGAAGGCCGGCAAGCAAACCTTTGATCTGACCACCGACCGCAACGGCGTACTGCGCCTGAACCTGTTGGACAGCCCGTTTGCCGAGCAGGACCTGAACCACGTCAGAACGTTGCAGATCAGCATTGAAGATGCCCAGGATGACGTGCATTCGGACTCATCGCTGGCCATCAGCAGCACCTTGCGGGGAAAACTGCTCGAAGCTCATGGGTTGATCTACGACGACCTAGAAGATGACGAAGTCAGCCAATGGGTACACCGAGTCAAGCGCTTGTCGGAGCTTGGCCTGGAAGAAGAAGCCAGCGAACTGGAACAAAGCCTGATCGAACTGACCCGCAATGATCCTGAATTGCAGCAGGAATTTCTCAAGGCCTTGACCCAGGATGGCGGACGGTTGGTGGCGGACCCTGGGGCGAACTGACATTGCTTTTCTGTAGAAGCGAGCTTGCTCGCTCCTACCACGGCAATTCCAACTGTTCATTCCCATTGTTCAAGTCTAGCAACCGCACACCAATTCCCAGCAACCGCACCGGTTTCCCACCGCGCTTAAACGCCTGGGTCAGCAACTGCTGATAGCTCTCAAGATCCCGCCCTGCCCCTGCCTGCTCCAAGGTAGTCTGAGTGAAGTCATGGAATTTCACTTTGACGAAAGGCTTGCCCGGTCGATAGCTACTGTCGATACGTGCCATGCGCCCAGCCAGGGTGTCGATCAACTCGGGGAGTTTTTCCAGGCAACTGGACAGGTCCGGCAAATCGACGTCGTAGGTGTTTTCCACACTGATTGATTGCCGACGACTGTCGTTCTGCACAATGCGCTCATCAATCCCACGGGCCAGGCTCCACAGCCGCTCGCCGAAACTGCCAAATT
Organism: Pseudomonas sp. C321; assembly: GCF_055407105.1. Lineage (NCBI taxonomy): Bacteria > Pseudomonadati > Pseudomonadota > Gammaproteobacteria > Pseudomonadales > Pseudomonadaceae > Pseudomonas > Pseudomonas sp. C321. The sequence continues at coordinate 586,823 of NZ_JBUZRB010000001.1, forward strand.
CGCGCACCAGCGCCAGCTTGTTCCAGTCCCGCAGTTGCAGACAGTCTTCAATCCCCAGCCGCGCCAGCTTGTCCGCCGTGACCTTGCCCACGCCATGCAGCTTATTAACCGGCAACACAGAAACAAAATCCTCGACTTGATCCGGCGTTATCACAAACAGCCCATTGGGCTTTTTCCAGTCGCTGGCGATTTTGGCGAGGAATTTGTTCGGTGCCACACCAGCAGAGACGGTGATATGCAGTTGATTGGAGACCCGGCGCCGGATGTCCTGGGCAATGCGCGTGGCACTGCCGCCAAAGAGCGGGCTGTCGGAGACGTCCAGGTAGGCCTCATCCAGCGACAGTGGCTCAATCAGGTCAGTGTAATCACGAAAGATCGTCTGGATTTCCTTCGACGCTTCTTTATAGGCATCCATGCGCGGCTTGACGATAGTCAGGTCCGGGCAGAGCTTCAGCGCGTGGCGGGACGACATAGCCGAGCGCACACCGTAGGCCCGCGCCTCATAGTTGCAGGTAGCTATCACGCCACGGCGGTCCGCCGAACCGCCGACGGCCAGCGGCTTTTGCGCCAGGGTCGGGTCGTCACGCATCTCGATGGCGGCGTAGAAACAGTCACAGTCGACGTGGATGATTTTGCGCTGCGTCATATATAAGGAGGGAATGGTCAACGGATCGCCAGTATCTCACTCGCACCTGTATATAGCACCAGTACTGTGAATCTTCTGACTCGGCGGCAGGAAAAAAGCCTCATACATTTATTTTCTCAATCGAAACAGACACCCCAATAGAGCTGAAAGCCTCGGCCATACTGGGCCAGAGCCCTTTAAGGTGTTGCCTTGGAGAGCTAAGCGATTGAACCACAAGCGCTTTTCTTTGAATTAGCGATTGACACACCTGCGTATCGCTGTAGAATGCCGACACACAGACGCGGGATGGAGCAGTCTGGTAGCTCGTCGGGCTCATAACCCGAAGGTCGTCGGTTCAAATCCGGCTCCCGCAACCAAACATCAAGAAAGGCTACTCGAAAGAGTGGCCTTTTTTGTGCGCGTCTACTTTACCCTCGCTGCAGCTCTCTCCCTTCTTGTCCTACAAAAAAACCTTGCCCATCGAGCACTTACCGCTCACAGATGACAATTACCGGCTAATTCGCACTTATTTGACTCATCGGTAGATTAACGGTTGACACCTCGCCGTTGCGCTGTAGAATGCCGCCACACAGACGCGGGATGGAGCAGTCTGGTAGCTCGTCGGGCTCATAACCCGAAGGTCGTCGGTTCAAATCCGGCTCCCGCAACCAAACATCAAAAAAGGCTACTCGAAAGAGTGGCCTTTTTTGTATCCGGTGAAAAAGTTCTTTTGAAACAATGGCATGGCATCCTTCATGAAACCGGATGCGGTTTGTGGAGTCCATTCCATAGCACGCTATGCTGACTACTCTCTAAGACTAATGCGCGCTGTCGCCGGACCCGGTGAACCGCGTTAATATTTGTAATTATTTTGTCCATAGGGATTGGTAACTTGGCTGGATACCCCCATCCTGTCGCGCACAATCCACGAGGTGATTGATGCGCGCCAACTCGTCTGAACCACAAGACACTATTACAGCGACACAACCGATCCCCCCCACCCGCTTGCGCTGGCTGGATCTGTTGAGCAAGTACCGCCACCCCATCGGATTGGCTGTCACGCTGTTGCTGTTCACGATTGCCTTGATTGCCTGTCGCCACCTGCTGCTTGAGCTGGACCTGTACGCACTGCATGACTCAATCCTGGAAGTGCCCAAGCCTTCCCTGCTGGGTGCATTCGCCGCCGCTATCGCCGGCTTCATTATTCTGTTGGGCTACGAGTTTTCCGGCGCCCGCTATGCCGGTGTGAAGCTGCCCGCTAAAACGCTGGCCTACGGTGGCTTTACCGCATTCGCCATCGGCAATGCCATTGGCCTGTCGATGTTGTCGGGTGGTTCGGTGCGTTACCGGCTGTATGCGCGACACGGCATCGGCGCTTCAGAAGTTGCCCGTATGACGGTGTTCGCCAGCCTGGCCCTGGGTTGCGCCTTGCCCCCACTGGCCGCCCTGGCCACCCTGAGCAACTTGCCCGCCGCCTCTAATGCGCTGCATCTACCCGCCAGCCTGCTCGGCGGTATTGCCGGCGCCGTTCTGCTGTTGTCGGTAGCACTGTGCATCGGTATTTATCGCCGCCGGCTGGCGGAGCAACCTTATCCAGACAACCTGCTGGTCAAGGTCGGACGCCGCACCCTGCGCCTGCCCGGCCGCCGCCTGACTTTCCTGCAATTGATCATCACCGCCCTGGATGTCGCCGCTGCCGCCACCGTGTTGTATCTGTTGCTGCCGGAAGCACCACCCTTTGGTCCGTTCCTGCTGGTTTACCTGCTGGCCCTCGCCGCCGGCGTACTTAGCCATGTGCCGGGTGGCGTCGGGGTTTTTGAGGCGATTCTGCTGGCGGCCTTCGCCGACAAGCTCGGTGCAGCGCCATTGGCCGCCGCCCTGCTGCTGTACCGGATGATCTATGTGGTGCTGCCGCTGTTGATCGCCTGCATATTCCTGCTGGTCAATGAAGCCCAGCGCCTGTTCCAGACGCAACAAAGCCTGCGGGTCGCTTCGGGCCTGGCCGCACCGGTTTTGGCGGTACTGGTTTTTTTGTCCGGCGTGGTACTGCTGTTCTCCGGCGCCACCCCGGAAATCGACTCACGACTGGAAAACATCGGTTTCCTGATTCCCCACCGCCTGATTGACGCCTCGCACTTCGGCGCCAGCCTGATCGGCGTGTTCTGTCTGTTGCTGGCCCAGGGCCTGCGTCGACGTTTGTCGGCGGCCTGGATGCTGACCATGGTGCTGTTGCTGGTGGGCGCCCTGCTCTCCCTGCTCAAGGGCTTCGATTGGGAAGAAGCCAGTCTGATGACCATGACCGCCGTGCTGCTGGCCATCTTTCGACGCTCCTTCTATCGCGCCAGCCGCCTGACCGAACTACCGTTCTCGCCGTTGTACCTGGTGGCCAGCGTCTGCGTGCTCGGTGCTTCAATCTGGCTGTTGCTGTTTGCTTATCAGGACGTACCTTACAGCCATCAGCTGTGGTGGCAGTTCACTCTCGACGCCAACGCCCCGCGTGGCCTGCGCTCGCTGCTGGGCGCCGCCGTAGTACTGGTGATTGTTTCGTTGACCTGGCTGCTGCGCACCGCACGCCCGGTGATCCACCTGCCGACACCCGACGAACTGGAGCGCGCCACCAAAATCTTGATGGCTTCGGCGCAACCCGACGGTGGCCTGGCGCTGACCGGTGACAAGGCGCTGCTGTTTCACCCCAATGACGAGGCGTTCCTGATGTACGCCCGTCGCGGCCGCAGCCTGGTGGCCCTCTATGACCCGATCGGCCCCACCCAGCCACGGGCCGAGATGATCTGGCAGTTCCGCGACCTGTGTGACATTCACCACGCGCGCCCGGTGTTCTATCAGGTCCGCGCCGAGAACCTGCCTTACTACATGGACATCGGCCTGACCGCGATCAAGCTGGGCGAAGAAGCCCGGGTCGACCTGAAACGCTTTGACCTGGAAGCCAAGGGCAAAGAGATGAAAGACCTGCGCTATACCTGGAACCGTGGGACCCGGGACGGCCTGTCCCTGGAGATCTTTGATCCGGGCCAGGCGCCGATGGACGAACTGAAAGTCATCTCCGACGCTTGGCTGACCGGCAAGAACGTGCGGGAAAAAGGCTTTTCCCTGGGACGATTCAGCAACGACTATCTCAAGCACTTTCGCATCGCGATCATTCGCTTCGAAGGGCACCCGGTGGCCTTCGCCAACTTGCTTGAGACGTATAGCCATGACCTGGCCAGCCTCGACCTGATGCGCGCCCACCCCGACGCGCCGAAACTGACCATGGAGTTCATGATGGTCGGCCTGATTCAACATTATAAGAACCATGGCTACGGCCGCTTCAGCCTCGGCATGGTGCCGTTGTCGGGCCTGCAACCACGTCGTGGCGCGCCCCTGACCCAACGCCTGGGCTCGATGGTGTTCCGCCGTGGCGAGCAACTGTATAACTTCCAAGGTTTACGCCGCTTCAAAGACAAGTTCCAGCCCGACTGGGAACCCCGTTATATGGCCGTGCCCGCAGGACTTGATCCGCTGGTGGCACTGGCCGATACCGCCGCCCTGATTGCGGGCGGCTTGACTGGATTGGTGAAACGCTGATGATTCGACGCTCCTGGCGGTATGTATTGGCCTTTGTAGTGCTGCTCGCCCTGGTCCTGGGTGGCGGCTATTGGTTCTGGAACCGCCCCGCCCCGCAGCCGACTCTGGAGCAGTTGCCCCAGGCCGACGGTTCGGTCATGACCCGCGTAACACCGAGCACCACACCGAAAGCACGGGTAGCCGTCGCGGTGATGGCCGACGAAACCCTTACCGACAATCAACTGATCGCTCTCAGCCAGGGCGGCGCCGCACAGATCGTCCAGGTGATCTTGCCCAAGGACGACTGCAAGCTGCAGGAACAAGCCCTGCAAACCGCCCTGAGCCAGCTCAAGGGCCCGGCGACCCTCGTCAGCGGCATCGGCCCTGGCGCAGCGCTGGCCTGGCGCTGGCTGGCCGTGCAGAACGACGACAAGGCCAATGCCATCTCCGTCGGCTTCGCCCTGGTCCAGGAAGGCTGCAAGGACCCGCTACCCAAGACTGCCGCCCACGGCAGCTGGCTGGTGGCGTGGAACGACAACCCTGACGATGAAAGCGCCAGCTTCGTACGCGATACACCACGTGCCACCACCAGTATCAGCGACTACGATATTCACTACCCACAAGTGTTGAACAACGAGTTGCGTAAGCAATTAGTCGGTTCGGACAACGGTGGCCTGGCGATCCCGGTGGTGGAAGTACCTGCCGGCCAGGCCAAGGACACCGTCACGCTGTTCCTGTCTGGCGATGGCGGCTGGCGCGACCTTGACCGCGACGTGGCCGGGGAAATGGCCAAGATCGGCTACCCAGTGGTTGGCATCGACACCTTGCGTTACTACTGGCAGCACAAAACCCCGGAACAGAGCGCCAAAGACCTCAGCGAACTGATGCAACACTACCGGCAAAAATGGGGCACCAAGCGCTTCGTGTTGACCGGCTACTCGTTCGGCGCCGACGTCTTGCCGGCCATCTACAACCGCCTGCCGCAAGCCGAGCAGCAGCGGGTCGACGCAATCATCCTGCTGGCCTTCGCCCGTACCGGCAGCTTCGAAATCGAAGTCGAAGGCTGGTTGGGCAATGCCGGCAAAGAAGCAGCCACCGGCCCGGAAATGGCCAAGCTGCCGGCAGCCAAGGTGGTGTGCATCTACGGCGCCGAAGAAGTCGACGAGAGTGGCTGCACCGACAAGACCGCCGTGGGCGAAGCCATGAAACTGCCGGGCGGCCATCACTTCGACGAAAACTACCCGGCTCTGGCCCAGCGCCTGGTGGAAATCATCGAGAAGCGCCAGGGCAAGACCGAGTAACCCGAAACCGGGAATGTACTCGCAGCCCCACAAAAAAGCCCCCGCTGCCGCAAGGCACCGGGGGCTTTTTGTTGGGCTTACATTTCTACCTGGGTACCCAACTCGATCACCCGGTTCACCGGTAGCTTGAAGAAGCGCAGGTTGCCGTTGGCGTTCTTGAGCATGAAGGCGAACAGCCCTTCGCGCCAACGGGCCATGCCTTCGAGCTTGGAGGCGATGACCGTCTCACGGCTGAGGAAGTAGGTGGTGCGCATCGGGCTGAAATCCAGGTCGTCCAGATGGCACAGTTTCAGCGCCTCGGGCACGTCCGGCTCATCGACGAAACCAAAGTGCAGGATCACCCGGAAGAAGCCCTCGCCGTAGGAGTCGACTTCAAAGCGGCGCTGGGCCGGCACACGCGGGATGTCTTCGTAGACCACCGTCAACAACACCACCTGCTCATGCAGCACCTGATTATGCAGCAGGTTATGCAGCAAGGCGTGAGGCACGGCATCAGGTCGAGCCGTCAGGAACACCGCTGTGCCCTGCACTCGATGAGGAGGCTGTACCTGGATACTGCTGATAAAGATCGGCAGCGGTAGCCCGCCTTCATCCAGACGATCCACCAACAACTCTTTGCCGCGCTTCCAGGTGGTCATCAGGATAAACAGCACAATCCCCGCGAGAACCGGGAAGGCACCACCCTGGAGGACCTTCGGCACGTTGGCGGCAAAAAACAGCCCGTCTACCAGCAGGAAACCGACCAATACAGGGATTGCCAGGACCGGTGGCCACTTCCACAGCAGCAGCATCACCGCCGACACCAGGATGCTAGTGATCAACATGGTGCCGGTCACCGCCACACCGTACGCCGATGCCAACGCGGTAGACGACTCGAAGCCCAACACCAGCAGGATCACCCCGACCATCAGCGACCAGTTCACCGCGCCAATATAGATCTGGCCCTGTTCGGCGCTGGACGTGTGCTGGATATGCATACGCGGAATGTAGCCCAACTGAATCGCCTGACGGGTCAGGGAGAATGCACCGGAAATCACTGCCTGAGATGCGATCACCGTGGCCAGTGTAGACAGGCCCACCAGCGGAATCAGCGCCCAACTCGGCGCCAGCATGTAGAACGGGTTGCGTGCCGCTTCAGGGTTTTCCAGTAACAACGCGCCCTGGCCAAAATAGTTGAGCACCAATGCCGGCAGCACCAGCGCGAACCAGGCCCGGGCAATCGGCTTGCGGCCGAAGTGGCCCATGTCGGCGTACAAGGCTTCAGCGCCGGTCAGCGCCAGCACCACAGCACCGAGGATCGCCACACCCATGCCCGGATGGACGATAAAGAAACGCACCCCCCAGACAGGGTTCAGCGCATTGAGCACCTCGGGGTGTTGGACAATCCCATGAATGCCCAAGCCGGCCAGCACCAGAAACCACAGCACCATCACCGGCCCAAACAGCTTGCCAATGCGGTCGGTGCCATGTTTCTGGATCAGGAACAGCCCGACCAGCACCACCAGCGACAATGGCACCACCCAACGCTCAATACCGTCAAAGGCCAGCTCCAGGCCTTCTACCGCTGACAGCACCGAGATTGCCGGGGTGATCATGCTGTCGCCGTAAAACAACGCAGCACCAATCAGGCCGAGAATCACCAGCACCGAACGCAATCGCGGATAAGGTGCCGCTGCCCGCCGGGCCAGCGCCGTCAGGGCCATGATACCGCCCTCGCCCTGGTTGTCGGCCCGCAGGATAAACAATACGTACTTGATCGAAACGACCCAGATCAGCGACCAGAAAATCAGCGCCAGAATCCCGAAGACCCCGTCATGATTAACCTGAACCCCGTACGCCCCGGAAAACACCTCTTTAAGGGTGTAGAGCGGGCTGGTGCCGATATCTCCGTAGACCACCCCGACTGCCGCCACCAGCATGCCGATCGGCTTTGCGTTGGATTGCTCGGCACCTGCTGCCTGACTACTTGCCTGACCCATCAATCACTCCTGCCCTTGACCTAAGGCCTTTTATAAACAGCGCGCCTGTATACGGGCACCTAAGCTGTCCACAGCATGCGCTGTTTTACTTCTAGTTACAGACGATTTGTTGACCACCCGGATTCATCCAAGTGCAACGGCGCGAAGCATAGCGCAGCACTCGTCGCATTTCCCTGCATAAAGCTGGTCAAGTGCGTTGCCCGTCGCTAGAATTGCGCACTTTTTGATCAGAGGCGCATCAAGCGCCCGTCCGCCGCCTTGTCGTGCACGACTGGCAGCGTCATTCAATACCGAGGTTAGACATGTCCACCACCATCGCAAAGGCCAACCCCAAGGTTGGCTTTGTATCCCTGGGTTGCCCAAAGGCCCTGGTCGACTCCGAGCGCATTCTCACGCAACTGCGCATGGAGGGTTATGACATCGTGTCCACCTACCAGGACGCCGACGTGGTGGTGGTCAACACCTGCGGCTTTATCGACTCGGCCAAGGCTGAGTCTTTGGAAGTGATCGGTGAAGCCATCAAGGAAAACGGCAAGGTCATCGTCACCGGCTGCATGGGCGTGGAAGAAGGCAACATTCGCAACATACACCCCAGCGTGTTGGCCGTGACCGGCCCGCAGCAGTACGAGCAAGTGGTCAACGCCGTGCACCAAGTAGTGCCGCCGCGCCAGGATCACAACCCGTTGATCGACCTGGTACCGCCTCAAGGCATCAAGCTGACCCCGCGCCACTACGCGTACCTGAAGATTTCCGAAGGCTGCAACCACAGTTGCAGCTTCTGCATCATCCCGTCGATGCGCGGCAAGCTGGTCAGCCGCCCAGTGGGCGACGTGCTGGACGAGGCCCAGCGCCTGGTCAAATCCGGCGTCAAAGAGTTGCTGGTGATTTCCCAGGACACTAGCGCCTACGGCGTCGACGTCAAGTATCGCACCGGTTTCTGGAACGGCGCGCCAGTGAAAACCCGCATGACCGAACTGTGTGAAGCCTTGAGCAGCCTCGGCGTGTGGGTGCGCCTGCATTACGTCTACCCGTACCCACACGTTGACGAACTGATCCCGCTGATGGCCGCCGGCAAGATCCTGCCGTACCTGGACATCCCGTTCCAGCACGCCAGCCCGAAAATCCTCAAGGCCATGAAACGCCCGGCCTTCGAAGACAAGACCCTGGCGCGGATCAAGAACTGGCGCGTAATCTGCCCGGAACTGATCATTCGCTCCACCTTCATCGTCGGCTTCCCCGGCGAGACCGAAGAAGACTTCCAGTACCTGTTGAACTGGCTGACCGAAGCCCAACTGGACCGCGTTGGCTGCTTCCAGTACTCGCCGGTGGAAGGCGCCCCGGCCAACCTGCTGGACGCGGCGATTGTTCCGGATGAGGTCAAGCAAGACCGTTGGGAGCGTTTCATGGCCCATCAACAGGCCATCAGCTCGGCGCGCCTGCAACTGCGCATTGGCAAGGAAATCGAAGTGCTGATCGACGAAGTCGACGAACAAGGCGCAGTCGGCCGCTGCTTCTTCGATGCCCCGGAAATCGACGGCAACGTATTTATCAATGATGCCAGCGGCCTCAAGCCCGGTGACAAGGTCTGGTGCACGGTCACCGATGCCGACGAGTACGACTTGTGGGCTGAAAAACGCGCCTAATTTTGTAAACAAAGTGTGAAACATTGAAAACGCCCTGCTCTTTGACGAGATGCGGGGCTTTTTTAGGTCTATCGTATTGCCATCAGTGCCAATCATCGGCAAGGGGCTGCGGGCATGCGTCAGCATTCGGTTATCCATACACCTAAATCCAGCGATTATCAGGAGTTGACCCGCATCTGGGAGGCCTCGGTGCGCGCTACCCATGATTTTCTGCCGGATAGTTACATTGAACTGCTGAAAACCCTGGTGATGACCCGCTATCTGGATGCCGTGATGCTGATCTGCACCACGGACTCGCGCCAGCGCATCACCGGTTTCGCCGGAGTGGCGGCGGGCAAGGTCGAGATGTTGTTCATTGATCCGCAACACCGCGGGCAAGGCCTGGGCCGACAGTTGCTGCGCTATGCCATTGAGTCAATGAATGCCGAGGAACTGGACGTCAACGAACAGAACCCGCAAGCCCTGGGTTTCTACTTCAAACAGGGTTTCGAAGTGATCGGACGTACGGAGCATGACGGTATGGGGCAACCTTATCCGTTGCTGCACATGCGTTTGCGCCAGGAGCAGCAACAGGCCCGCCGAGGCTAAATGAAATGGAGCCGGGATTAACCGGCGCCACACAGGTACAATAGCCGCCCCCTTTTGCTACGGCCCTTGTCATGACTGACCCCACACGCCTCTCCAAACGCCTCATCGAACTGGTCGGCTGCTCCCGTCGGGAGGCTGAGCTGTTTATCGAAGGCGGCTGGGTCTCGGTGGATGGCGAAGTGATCGACGAGCCGCAGTTCAAAGTCACGACGCAAAAGATCGAGCTTGATCCAGAAGCCAAGGCCACGGCCCCTGAACCGGTGACGATCCTGCTGCATGCGCCGACTGGCGTAGATGCCGAAAGCGCGATGCAGACCATCAGCGCCGAGACCCTGTCCGAGGAACACCGCTACGGCAAACGGCCGCTCAAGGGGCACTTCCTGCGCCTGAGCGCCAGCTCCGACCTGCAAGCCAATGCCAGCGGCCTGTTGGTGTTTACCCAGGACTGGAAAATCCTGCGCAAACTGACGGCCGATGCCAACAAGATCGAACAGGAATACGTGGTGGAAGTGTCCGGCGACATGGTTGCCCATGGCCTGAACCGCCTAAACCATGGCATGACTTACAAAGGCAAGGAGTTGCCAGCGGTGAAAGCCAGTTGGCAGAACGAGAACCGCCTGCGCTTTGCGTTGAAAAATCCGCAACCGGGTGTGATTGCCTTGTTCTGCGAAGCCGTTGGCTTGAAGGTCGTCGCCATTCGACGCATCCGCATTGGCGGAGTCTCCATCGGCAAGGTGCCGGTGGGCCAATGGCGCTATCTGTCCGGCAAAGAGAAGTTTTAACCCCTCTCTTTTTTGCCTCCGAACCTCTCGACACCGCCTTCCTGGGCGGTGTTCACAGTTGAATGACCAGGATTGCCCACATGATTCACAACGACGTACTGCGCAGCGTGCGCTACATGCTCGACATCAACGACAATAAAGTTGTCGAGATTATCAAACTCGGCGGCATGGACGTTACCAAGGAAGACCTGCTCACCTACCTCAAAAAGGACGAGGAAGAAGGCTTCGTGTTCTGCCCGGACGAAGTCATGGCCCATTTCCTCGATGGCCTGGTGATATTCAAGCGTGGCAAGGATGAAAGCCGTCCACCGCAGCCGATCGACCTGCCGATAACCAACAACATCATCCTGAAGAAACTGCGTGTGGCCTTCGAACTGAAGGAAGACGACATGCACGCGATCCTCAAGGCCTCCGAGTTTCCGGTGTCCAAGCCTGAGCTGAGCGCGCTGTTTCGCAAGTTCGGCCACACCAACTACCGCACCTGTGGCGATCAGTTGCTGCGCAACTTCCTCAAGGGCCTGACGCTGCGCGTTCGCACCTGATTGATTGGCTTGCGGCGGCCTTCGGGCCCCGCAGGCAGGCATGACCCTTCATTCCGTTGAAAAATAGTGGCTCCGCTTCCGGCGGCTGGCGACTAGGGTGAGTCCTCTCCCCCTTTCGTTCAGGATCGCCCATGCACCCTTACTTCTCCCTGCAAGGCCGCACCGCCCTGGTGACCGGCGGCACCCGTGGTATCGGCAAGATGATCGCCAAGGCCTTTGTCGAGGCCGGCGCCATTGTCTACGTCTGCGCCCGTGACGCCGAGGCCTGCGAGCAAACCGCAATCGAGTTGAGTGCTTTTGGTGAGTGCCATGGTTTGGCCGCCAATCTGGCCCATGAAGAAGGTGTCGAGCGATTGGCAGCGCACATGGGCGAGCGAGTCGGCCAGTTGGACATTCTGATCAATAACGCCGGCACCACCTGGGGCGCACCGCTGGAAAGCTACCCGATAAAGGGCTGGGAAAAGGTCATGCAATTGAACGTGACTTCGGTGTTCAACTGCATCCAGCAATTGCTGCCACTGCTGCGCAAGGCGGGGTCAGCGGCCAACCCGGCGCGGATCATCAATATCGGCTCGGTCGCCGGGATTTCCTCGTTTGGCGAGCAAGCATATGCCTATGGGCCAAGCAAGGCGGCCCTACACCAGCTGTCGCGGATTCTGGCGCGGGAGTTGGTGAGCCAGCACATCAACGTCAATGTGATCGCCCCAGGGCGTTTTCCGAGCAAGATGACTCAGCATATCGGCAACGATGAGCAGGCCCTGGCTGAAGACACGGCGCTGATCCCAATGAAACGCTGGGGCCGTGAGGAGGAGATGGCGGCGCTGGCGATCTGTCTGGCGAGCACGGCCGGTGCCTATATGACCGGCAATATTATTCCGCTGGATGGCGGGTTCAGTCTCTGAAGTCGGCGGCTCGGGTTATCATGCCCGCCTTACCCCGCTTCGACCCCAGACCATGACCTACAGTGTTTCGCCCATCGGCTTCGTCCGCTCCTGCTTTAAGGAGAAGTTCGCCATTCCCCGCCAACCGCAACTGGCACCCGCCGCCCGTGGCGTTCTGGAACTGGTGGCGCCGTTCGATCAGGGGGACGCGGTACAAGGCCTGGAGCAGGTCAGTCATGTGTGGTTGCTGTTCCTGTTTCACCAGACGCTGGAAGACAAACCCCGGCTGAAAGTCCGCCCGCCGCGCCTGGGCGGCAACAAGTCCATGGGGGTATTTGCTACCCGCGCTACCCATCGGCCCAACGGTATTGGGCAATCGGTGGTCAAACTGGACAAGGTGGAAGCCAATCGCCTGTGGATATCCGGCATCGACCTGCTGGACGGTACGCCGGTTCTCGACATCAAACCTTATGTGCCTTACGCCGACATCATCGATACAGCGACCAATAGCATCGCCAGCGCTGCGCCGCAGCTGATTCCCGTGCAATGGCTGAAGTCTGCCCTGCAACAGGCACACGACCATGCTCAGCGCCTTGACGAGCCATTGGTGGCGTTGATTGAACAGTGTCTGGCGCAAGACCCACGGCCGGCGTACCAGGTTCCCACGCCAGAGCGCGAGTATGGCGCGCAGTTATGGGATGTGGATGTGCGTTGGCACTACCCAGAGGTTGGGATGATTTGTGTGTTGGAAGTGGTCGCGGCCGAGTAAACCCCGGAAACGAAAAAGCCCGCGCTGCCAGGGAAGGCAACGCGGGCTTTTTCATGTACGACTCTCGCGCCTACAAGTGACCCTAAGTCACTTCTCGACGAATGCACGCTCGATCAAGTAGTCACCCGGATCACGCATCCGTGGCGAAACTTTCAGGCCGAAGCTGTTCAATACTTCGCTGGTCTCATCAAGCATGCTCGGGCTACCACACAGCATGGCGCGGTCGTCCTGAGGGTTGATCGGAGGCAGGCCGATGTCGCTGAACAGCTTGCCGCTGCGCATCAGGTCGGTCAGGCGGCCTTCGTTTTCGAACGGCTCGCGAGTCACGGTTGGGTAGTAGATCAACTTGTCACGCAGGGCCTCGCCGAAGAATTCGTTCTGCGGCAGGTGCTCGGTAATGAATTCGCGGTAAGCGACTTCGTTGACGTAACGCACGCCGTGGCACAGGATCACTTTTTCAAAGCGCTCGTAGGTTTCCGGGTCCTGGATCACGCTCATGAACGGTGCCAGGCCGGTACCAGTGCTGAGCAGGTACAAATGTTTGCCCGGTTTCAAATCGTCCAGCACCAGGGTGCCAGTCGGTTTTTTGCTGACGATGATCTCGTCGCCTTCCTTCAGATGCTGCAATTGGGAAGTCAGCGGGCCATTCGGGACCTTGATGCTGAAGAACTCCAGATGCTCTTCCCAGTTCGGGCTGGCAATGGAGTAAGCGCGCATGAGCGGGCGGCCGTTGGGTTGTTGCAGGCCGATCATCACGAACTGACCGTTCTCGAAGCGCAGGCCCGGATCACGGGTGCACTTGAAGCTGAACAGAGTGTCGTTCCAGTGATGAACACTGAGGACACGCTCGTGGTTCATGTTGCTCATGTACGGGGGACTCCTGGAAATTTGTCTGCACCAATGGATGCGCAATTGCACAGCATTCTAATGGCGGTGACAATATCTGTTAACTGGATTATTAAGATAAGGGTTATCGGTTATATAGATATGCGATTTACTCTACGTCAACTGCAAGTCTTCGTCGCCGTCGCCCAGCAGGAAAGCGTCTCGCGCGCTGCTGGCCTTCTGGCCTTATCCCAATCCGCCGCCAGCACCTCAATCACCGAGCTGGAACGTCAATCCAGCTGCCAATTGTTCGATCGCGCCGGCAAACGCCTGAGCCTCAATGCCCTCGGACACCAGCTTCTGCCTCAGGCTGTGGCCCTTCTGGACCAGGCCAAAGAGATCGAAGACCTGCTCAACGGCAAGTCCGGCGTTGGCTCCCTGGCTGTCGGCGCCACGCTGACCATCGGCAATTATCTCGCCACGCTGCTGATCGGTAGCTTCATGCAGCAGCACCCCGAGAGTCAGGTGAAGCTGCATGTACAGAACACTGCACATATCGTGCATCAGGTTGCGCATTACGAAATTGATCTGGGTCTAATCGAAGGCGACTGCAGCCACCCGGACATCGAGGTGCAAACCTGGGTCGAAGACGAACTAGTGGTGTTCTGCGCCCCACAGCATCACTTGGCCCTGCGCGGCCAGGCGAGCATGAAAGAGTTGACTCAGGAGGCCTGGATCCTGCGCGAACAAGGCTCCGGCACCCGCCTGACCTTCGACCAGGCCATGCGTCATCACCGCAGCGCCTTGAATATTCGCCTGGAACTGGAACACACCGAGGCCATAAAGCGCGCGGTGGAGTCGGGACTTGGGATTGGCTGCATTTCCCGGCTGGCGCTGCGCGATGCATTTCGCCGCGGAAGCCTGGTACCGGTGGAAACCCCGGACCTGGACCTGGCGCGGCAGTTCTACTTCATCTGGCACAAGCAGAAGTACCAGACCTCAGCAATGCGTGAGTTTCTGGAACTGTGCCGCGCCTTCACCGCCGGGATTCAGCGCAGCGACGAGATCGTGCTGCCGAGTATTGCCTGACTTTTGTCAGATCAGAATCACGGCCCACACCGCCGTGATCATGGTCAACGCCACGAACTGCGCCGCGCTGCCCATGTCCTTGGCGTTCTTCGACAAGGGGTGGCGATCCAGAGAAATCCGGTCAATCGCCGCCTCTACTGCCGAGTTGAGCAATTCGACGATCAGCGCCAACAGGCAGACCGCAATTAACAGAGCCCGCTCTACACGACTGACATTCAGGAAGAAACTCAACGGAATCAGGATAACGTTGAGCAGTACCAACTGACGAAATGCCGCCTCGCCGGTGAACGCCGCACGCAGACCATCGAACGAGTAACCGCTGGCATTAAGGATACGTTTTAGACCGGTTTGACCTTTGAAAGGCGACATAGAGTAGGCAACTGCACAAAAAGGAGTGGGGAAGCTAGAGCACGCAAAGTCAAAAAAACGTGAACGGATCAAGCCTCAATCTTTCGAAATTGACTCAAGTTGTTGCAAGAGTAACGCCGCCTGGGTCCGCGTACGCACCCCCAGCTTGCGAAAAATAGCCGTCACATGAGCCTTGATGGTCGCTTCGGACACGCTCAGTTCATAGGCAATCTGCTTGTTCAACAGGCCTTCACAGACCATGGTCAGCACCCGAAACTGCTGGGGTGTCAGGCTTGCCAGGCCATCGCGAGCGGCCTTGGCTGCATCGGAGATATTGACCTCCTCGAATGCCTGCGGCGGCCATGAGACATCACCGTCCAGCACACTGCGTACAGCTTTCTGAATGTCTTCCATGGAGCTGGATTTGGGAATGAAACCGCTGGCACCAAACTCCTTGGAACGCACCACCACTGCCGCCTCTTCCTGGGCCGAGACCATCACCACGGGAATCTGCGGGTATTGCCCT
Organism: Pseudomonas sp. C321; assembly: GCF_055407105.1. Classification (NCBI taxonomy): domain Bacteria; kingdom Pseudomonadati; phylum Pseudomonadota; class Gammaproteobacteria; order Pseudomonadales; family Pseudomonadaceae; genus Pseudomonas; species Pseudomonas sp. C321. Next base: position 602,282 of record NZ_JBUZRB010000001.1, read on the forward strand.
CTCAAGAGCACAAGCCCTGAAAAACCATACGCACCGGGCATGTTCAGATCCAACAGCACCAGATCCCAATCAGACTTTTCGCTGAGGCGGGTTTCCAGTTCGGCAATGCTGGCGACCTCGACCAATCGCACATCGGGCCCCAGGCCCAGCGTGACGGCTTGGTGCAACGCACTGCGAAAGAGAGGGTGGTCATCGGCAATCAGGATTTCGTATGTGGCCATTCTTTTAAATGATCCTGTTTTTTATGGGAACACCGATGGGTTCGGTGCTCGCCAACGCAACACAAGGTGACCGCCAGGCAGCGGTCACCACAGGCCGCGTTCAACGTCAAAAACGCAAAAAAGCGACGTCTCAAATCCACGGCGGCGCCCTAATCGGCGCCAAGCATGCCCAGCGTAGCCTGGGTGGTCAAGCACTACGCCCGAGGGCATTTTAGCGGGCACGCCATTTACAGTGCCATCATGCAAACGTCGTCTGGCCATGACAGCTATAGATAAGGCGTCAAGCGAGTATGGACGATGTCTGTCGGGTCCAGTGCCAATTGATACTTGGCAGCCAGATAGTGGGTACTGAAAACATCCAGGTAGGCGTCCAGTACTTCGCCGGCCAACTGATCGTCGGCCAGTTCCAGACACAAGGCGGCCACCTCGGCCGTACAGAAATGGTCATCCCGCTTGGAGCGACGCAGCTTGTAGCGCGACAGTTGCTCAGGCTCCAGGCTCAGTACCGGCAAGTGTTCAAGGTAAGGGCTCTTGCGAAACATCTTGCGGGCTTCACTCCACGTGCCATCCAACAGAATGAACAGCGGGCGCTTGCCTTGCTCCAGCTTGACCTGGTTAACCACACGCTCCGGGGCGACAAATTCGCCAGGGAAAACGATATAAGGCTGCCACTGCGGATCAGCCAACAAACTCAGCAACTGCGGCTCAACCTCGGTGCGCGACCAGGGAAATGCGCTGGTGTCGTCAATCACATCGGCAATCAGCCAGCCGGTATTGCTGGGTTTGAGCGGCTCCACATCATGCATCAGCAGGCACATAGCGGATTTGGCGTTCACTTTCGGGCGCCAGGCGCACAGGCAATATTCTGGAATCACCCTGCAGCCGGGACACCGCTCGGCACGTGAACCCCGGGCGACAAACGGTTTGATGGCGCGAGCCAGGCGCTGGGCGCGCAAGCGGGAGACGGCATGACTCATCGGGTGCGGCGCCGTAAACATGAAAAAATCGACACGGATAGAACTCGGGAAGGCGAAAGTCGCCGCAGTTTACCAGAGCCTTGCCCGTTCAATACGCCTGGCCGTGGCCCCAAGGCGCCCCTATAATCGCGCGCCACTGAACGCATAGCGCAGTGGCTGGTCATAGCACCAGTAACCGAATCAGGAGAGTTTGATGCTGCGTCTTATGTCGCGTTTTGTTGCCCCGTCCATCGCCCTCGCGCTGGTTTTGCCTGTAGGCGCCCAAGCTGCGTCCTTGCTGGAGGCTCAACTGAACAAGAAGCTGCAAAGCGTCGCGGCGGAAAGCAACAAAGACCTGCCAAGGGAGATTGATGAGAAAACCCTGGAAGTGGCCTACACCGTAGAAGGGCTACAACTGATTGATCATCTCAGCGTAATGCCTGACCGTGCTGAGCAAATGCGCGCCAACCCCAAGGCAGTGTATTTCCAGCTGGGCCAAAGCGTGTGCTTGAACAAGGGTTATCGCGAGCTGATGGCCAAGGGCGCCGTGATGCGCTACGAAATTACCGAGAACAAGTCCAATCGCCCGGTGGCTTCGGTGAAGTTCCAAGAGGCTGACTGCCCGGCACCGGCCGCTGCAAAGAAGAAAAAGTAAGACGCCCTACTGTCGCGCGCTGCTGATCAGCGGCGCGCAATACACCCTCCTGTAATACCCCCCCGTTTCCCTGACCAGTACCCAATAAGCTATTGCCAGCCATGACTTTATGGGCTCATGATCAAATCAGGCTGATGACCTGCACCGTCCGGTTTACACGCCACCCTGTAACACTTCCAGGGCAAAAGAGGGTTGCCCTCGCATGACTTGCAGTGCAAAGGTTTTTAATCACAGGGAACATACAGAGCCGGTTTCGCCCACCTCCGCTAGCAGAGGCCCGACGAACCCCGTGTAGTGCCCGGCAACGCCGCCGAGGCAGGCAGCGACACATACAAGTGTCGTGGCGCCAACGAATTTCTCGTGGGCACCCAGGGTTCTGTGAAGAAGGAGAAGTTGAATGCCTTACGAACCGAATGACCTTCTGATCCGTCATTTTCAAGATAACGGGACCGACCTCACGCAGCAGGTCGAAGCGCAACTCAATCTGATTGCCCCCAGCAGCCCGAACATTCCTCTTTATCGCGACATGATCCTTACCGTGCTGCGCATGGCGCAGGATGACCGCAACCGCTGGAATGCCAAGATTACCTTGAAGGCAATCCGCGAACTGGACCACGCCTTTCGAGTATTGGAACAGTTCAAGGGCCGGCGCAAGGTCACTGTGTTCGGCTCGGCGCGCACCCCCGTGGAAAGCCCGCTCTATGCATTGGCTCGCGAAGTGGGCGCGGCCCTCGCACGCTCAGACCTGATGGTCATCACCGGCGGCGGTGGCGGCATCATGGCCGCCGCCCACGAAGGTGCCGGCCTGGAACACAGCCTGGGATTCAATATCACCCTGCCCTTCGAACAGCACGCCAACCCGACCATTGATGGTACGGAAAACCTGCTGTCCTTCCACTTCTTCTTTACCCGCAAGCTGTTCTTCGTCAAGGAGGCCGATGGGTTGGTGCTGTGCCCAGGTGGTTTCGGCACCCTTGATGAAGCACTGGAAGTCTTGACCCTGATCCAGACCGGCAAGAGCCCGCTGGTTCCCGTGGTGCTGCTGGATGCACCGGGTGGCGGTTTCTGGCAAGGCGCCCTGGACTTTATCCGCAGCCAGTTGGAAGCCAATCTCTATATCTTGCCCACCGATCTCAAACTGGTTCGCCTGGTGTACAGCGCCGAGGAGGCGGTAAATGAAATCAACCAGTTCTACGCCAACTTCCACTCCACCCGCTGGCTGAAGCGTCAGTTTGTGATCCGAATGAATCATCCCCTGAGTGATCGCGCATTAGCGCATATACAGGAAGCCTTTGCGGACCTGCGACTCAGTGATGACTTCCATCAGCACGCCTACGCGGGCGAGGAACACGATGAGTCGCACTTCAGCCACCTGACGCGATTGGCATTCAATTTTAATGGCCGTAACCAGGGTCGATTGCGGGAGTTGGTGGACTACATCAACTTACCGGAGAACTGGGCCGAGGCTCAGGGGAAGACGCAACAACGGGTACAGGAGCCCGCGTAAAATCAGAGGCAAAAAATGGCCCGCTACTTTCATAGCGGGCCATTTTTATATGCATCTATCAACACTCAGTCGTCCATATCCCGACCACTCAATAGGCGGCTGATCATCTCCATCGAGAATCCACGATAACTCAGAAAACGTCCCTGCTTCGCACGCTCGCGGACATCAATCGGCAGATGTCCGGCAAACTTGCGCCGCCAAGTGTCTTCCAGTTGCGCCTGCCAACTGATACCGCACTCACGCAAGGCGAGATCAATATCAGCACGTTGCAGGCCACGCTGGCTCAGCTCCTCGCGAATCCGCGCAGGGCCGTATCCAGAACGGGCTCGATAGGAAACAAAACTCTCAAGATAACGGGCTTCCGAAAGCAGTCCCTCTTCCGTCAAACGGTCAAGAGCTGTGTCGATCATCTCGGGAGAGGCGCCGCGCTGACGCAGTTTACGCGTCAGCTCGACTCGACCGTGCTCGCGTCGCGCGAGCAGGTCCATTGCAGTGCGCCGTACGGCGACAAGTGTATCCAGTACAACGGTCATCATTTAGCTCAGATGTCAGCGTCGGCCAGGTCGTCAGCGGTTTCTCTGGTCGAGTTTGCTTTGACATCGGCTGGCGGAGTCAGCAGCTTGTCACGGATCTGCTTCTCAAGAGTTGCAGCGATATCCGGGTTGTCAGCCAGGAACTTGGCCGAGTTGGCCTTACCCTGACCGATCTTGCTACCGTTGTAGGCATACCAAGCACCGGACTTCTCAACGAAGCCGTGCAGCACGCCTAGGTCGATCATCTCGCCGTTCAGGTAGATACCCTTGCCGTAGAGAATCTGGAACTCGGCCTGACGGAACGGCGGAGCCACCTTGTTCTTCACGACTTTGACGCGGGTCTCACTACCGACCACTTCGTCGCCTTCCTTCACCGCGCCAGTACGGCGGATGTCCAGACGGACCGACGCGTAGAATTTCAGCGCGTTACCACCGGTGGTGGTTTCCGGGCTGCCGAACATCACGCCGATCTTCATCCGAATCTGGTTGATGAAGATCACCAGGCAGTTGGCGTTCTTGATGTTACCGGTGATTTTACGCAGGGCCTGAGACATCAGACGGGCTTGCAGGCCGACGTGCATGTCGCCCATTTCGCCTTCGATCTCAGCTTTTGGTACCAGGGCAGCCACGGAGTCGATAACAATCACGTCGACAGCGTTGGAACGCACCAGCATGTCGGTAATTTCTAGGGCCTGCTCACCGGTATCCGGTTGAGATACCAACAGGTCGTCAACGTTGACGCCCAGTTTGCCAGCGTATTCAGGGTCCAGGGCGTGCTCGGCATCGACGAACGCGCAGGTGGCGCCCATCTTTTGCGCTTGGGCAATCACCGACAGCGTCAGAGTGGTTTTACCGGAAGATTCAGGACCGTAGATTTCAACGATACGGCCTTTTGGCAGGCCGCCAATGCCGAGCGCGATGTCCAGACCTAGAGAGCCAGTGGAAATAGCCGGGATCGCCTGACGGTCATGATCGCCCATACGCATTACGGCACCCTTGCCGAATTGACGTTCGATCTGACCCAGGGCCGCAGCCAAGGCTTTCTTCTTGTTGTCGTCCATTAAAGTCCTCACGTAATCAATAAGGCCTGACGGCCAACACCTGTATAAGTAGACAGTATTGTTCCACAAAGATCCGGGATCGCCTACCCCTGATTTTCTATTTCTATTGCAGCTCGTCGCAACAACCCCTCTAACGCGGCCTTTACCGTTTGTCGGCGAACCTCATCGCGGTTGCCAGGGAAATGCTGGCACTCGGCCGTGACGTCCTCGCCAACACCCCAGGCCAGCCATACGGTGCCCACCGGTTTGTCCGGCGAACCGCCATCGGGCCCCGCCACGCCGCTGACGGCTACAGCAAAACGCGACAGGCTTTTCTCCTGGGCGCCCTTGACCATGGCCTCAACCACTTCACGGCTGACGGCGCCGACTTTGGGGAACAGTGCTTGCGGCACATTAAGCTGGCGGGTTTTTTGTCGATTGGAGTAGGTGACGTACCCCGCCTCGAACCAGGCCGAGCTTCCTGGAATACGCGTGATCGCTTCTGCAATACCGCCGCCGGTGCAGGACTCGGCAGTGGTGACATAGGCATTGAGCACCTGCAAACATCGGCCCAGTTCAGCGGCAAGTTGGGTAATTTCCTTCACGGTCGTCTCCAGGAGCGGGCGGGCGAATGCCTACCCTACAGGAGCGTATCGCCCATGCAAGATGCAGACTGGAACAAGATGCTAACGAACGATGGTCCGCCCATAAGCCTGGCAGGCCCGCAGTACAATCAGTCCGTTATCGCCGGCAGCGGTGCTGCTGATAACTCGTTGAGCATGCGCCGGGGCAAGTCGGGCTCGCGGGGCTCCATGAACCACGCCGCCGGGGATGGTGGTGGTAGGCACTGAGCAGCGAACAGTAGTTGTGAAGGTTTTTCGATACGTGTCATCAAGTAGCTTCCTTGCAACGATCACTGCTGGTCCGGACGGCGGTTGGGTGGCTCATTCACCCCGATCCGCTTGGCCGCCCAACGCTCATAAAGCCCGATAGCCACGTCCGCACCGGCCATGGCCGTCAGGCAACCAATGGCACCAGCGGTCCAGATCGACATGCCGGCGGCGTACAACAACATCAATGCCGAAACCCCGCAGACCATGCAGGCCCCGGAGCGCAGGGCCAGGCGTCGGACCAGCGCCCAACCGCGGGCGCCCTCTTTATCGGCGCGCCACATTTCTCCGAAAACGCCGCCGATTACCGCCAATACGATGACCAGCCAGATAGGTATTTCCGCTAACGCTTGCTGCTCGTTTGTCATGTCACGCCTCCTGGAATGAGTGATACCGGCAGGTCGCCGGTTGTTTGATAAATCGGTGTGCATATGTAGGTAGGCATTCCAAAAAGCCCGGTTACCCGGGCTTTTCAGTAATGCGGTCCTTGGGCGCTACTGGCGCGGTACGGATCTTTCCTCAATGTTTTTCCGACCACGATCCCTGTCTGCCGGATAACTGCTTTTAGTGCTTTACGCTGCACACCCGGGTCAGTTGCCAACCCTCTGAACCGTTAAGGCCGATTCATCGCTGCCTGTTGTAAAACCGTGAAACTAAAGAGCGTCGGCTTCCTTGCCGGTGTTGCCTGGCATCCGTGCCACCGCTCGGTGGCGTCCATGCCGGTATTACGTGCTTTCCCTGTCTTCCTTGGCGGCTTCCTTGCCACCTCCACCAAGCCTTATTGGCTGGCTTGAGACAAAGAATATGCATGTATGCATATACAGTCAATGCATAAATGCATTTATATTCAGAAATTTAATGCGCAAATGCATTAGCGCCCGCAAACAAGGGGATTGGCAGTTTTGCGCAGGTGAAAAAAAACCCGCTCGGTGGCGGGTTTTGTCTTACAGAAGAGGGTTAACGAGCGTACATGCCCCACCAGAAAACGTGACCGAGGATGCTGATCTGTTCTTCCTGGATTTCCTGGAAGCTGTAGTCCTCGTCCGGATGCTCGTCGCGATTGAAACTGCGCAGGCGAATCCCCGAAGGCAAGCGATAGAGCTGTTTGACCCGCAATTGACCGTTGTGATTGATGGCATACAAGTCACCATCAACGATGTCACCAATCCCGCACTTGCCGGCATTGACCCCCACCGTCGCGCCGTCTCGCAACACCGGCAGCATGCTGTTGCCGCGTACCGTCACGCATTTAGCCTGGTCGAACTGCACACCATTGTGGCGCAGGCTGCGCTTGCCAAAACGCAGGCTGGCCTTCTCGCTTTCCTCGATGACGAATCTTCCTGATCCAGCAGCCAATTCAACCTCACGTAGAAAGGGGATCGACACCTCGTCATCGTTGATGGGGGTATCGTCGTCCCACAGGCTTATGTCCTTGAGTTCCGAATGCATCGGGTCACGCTCGTCTCCCCGCGCAGGCGCCAACGTTGCGCGCCCGCGCAGTTGGTCAGTGCTGACGCGAAAGTACTCGGCGATGCGGGAGATGTGCTTGTCCGACGGGTCAACGATCTTGCCGCTGAGAATCCGTGACAGTGTGGATTGAGGCACGCCAGTACGCCGGTGAAGCTCCGTGGGGGAGATCCCGTCGCGATCCAGCAGCTCTCTTAAGACAATGGAAACGTTGCGTTTTTGCATAAAGCGGATACTGAAGGTAGTTTTGGTGGATGGCAAATGCTATCTAGCATATTTAATGCATATAAAATGCATTTATACCTGGCCGCTTGTGAACTGCAGACCCCAGACCTTGCGTGTTAACCTTGCGCCCATCGCAAAAAATGCTGGGCCAAGCGCCCCCTTTGCCCCATCACTTTCAACGAATTCGCTAAGTATCCGATGAGTAAAAACACTTCCGATCTGTCCTCCCACACACCGATTGTGCTTGGGTATGTTGGGGATTTAGGGGGAAGGGCCTGTGGTTACGGACTATAACGCCCACAACTGGATACTTGCATAAGCGCATAATGGGCATTGGATGGCATGGTTTGGCGTATGGTTTGCCCCATTTTTGCCCCAGCTCGTGTCCGACTGATTCTTAGTGGCGAGTTGCAGAAGGGCCCCCTAACACACGCAGCTGATAATCCGTAAGCGCCTGGTAGAGCGATTCCGCGTCAAGGCGCAAGCGCTCCACCTCTTTTGCCGGGCCGTCTGCAGCTTGAGCCTCATGGTACCGTCTCAATGCATCGACAGCTTGCTGAACCAGCGGCTCGCCTGCCTCGATCAACTCCATCAAATTCTTCATAGCTAGACTCCGATACCTGCGTTTAGAAGTGTAGCCCTCAACCTAAAAATCAAAGACTCGAGGCATCTGGCCGATGATGGATTGGACAGCTTCGCAGTCTTGCACCCCGCATTACGTGGACCATGCACCATCCGCGTCCACTGATGTAGCTAAAGCAAGTGCTGCACTGGTTGCTGTCTGCGCTCATGAGCGGAGCGCTTCATTTCATGGGGAGGATTCCCTCCCGCCCCCCCCAACAAACACGCATAGAATTCCTGTAACTCGTCGCCTGGCTCTCCACATTCCGCCAAAGCCCGATCACTGTATATACACACAGCAATCGCAATAGGCATCCCTGTGAAAGACAAAGAAGACACCTACGAGTGGCTGGAACTACCCTCACACTTGGAATGTGGGCTAATGGCTTGGAGTGCTACGAAAGTCAGAACACCATTAGCATTATCATATTTATTGCTTGAAAGTGGACTTTAAAAATACCAGGACGAAACTTCATAGCCTAAGAGTTTTGGTCATACATTCCGCCCCACCCTCAGGCTTATGAGCACCAAGTTATGCTTGCAGATCAGTAAACACATCTAAAAATGGTAGCGGAATATACTTGCCGTCCAAATATTCAATCATAGATCTGAGCGCAAACTGATTTATACTTAGACCTTTTAATTCTCCACAAACAGGCTTGTATTTATCTAAAAACAACCTTGCAAGCTCATGCCCTTTCATCGTCACATATCTAGCATCCACCTGAAACGCCTCTCCGGACACATACTTAAGCTCAACAAACTTGTCCCCCGGACCGCCCACTATACTCGACACAAAGTTATTGATTGATTCCTGCAACAACTTTCTGTCTGCCAGCCACTCATCTCTGGATAAATTTTTCCCGGCAAATACCTCAAGCTTATATTCAGGCATAAAGCTCAAACGGTGCATCAGGACTAATGGATCCAGAAGCAAATTCTCCATGGTGTAGGCTTTGTCTTGAGCCAGCACCGCGACATTCCCACCTGATTTGTTTTTGCCATCCCAGTCAATGACTCCTCGCACAGTTCTACTTCCCTTCCTCTCTAGCGCCTCAACTACTCCTTTAACCTGCCCACAATCTCCTACACCCTGAATCTTCCTTACAAATTCAGTCACTCGTTCCTGCGACACTTCCGGAACGACACTTTTAAAAATATCTATTGCTTGCTGCTCTGGAAGCTTACTTCCCGAAGGCAAAAATGAAAGCGAAACCTTAGAACTTAAAGCGTCAATCTGCTTTAACTTCTGATATAAAGAAGTATAAATCTGTACATCTTCAAAACTTTCAACAAATACCTCGCGCCTGTTACGAGGATCTATAGCTATCTGACTCACACCATCCAAAAGATTATTAAGAGCTTCGTCTTTATCAACAAATCTAATCGAGTCATCGCTCATGATGGCAATTCTATCATTTGGCGCAAGAGCTACCGTAGTCGGCGAGTGAGTAGTAATTACGATATCCACCCCATAGACACGGACGAGTTCGTTAAGGCAACGATACATTTTAACGACCATACTGGGATGTAAAAATGCATCTGGCTCATCCAGTATCAACAGTTTGGGGATACCACTACTATCAGTCCTAGACTCTTCCGCGCGAAACATCGCCAGCACGAGCCATAAGGTGATTTTTTCGCCGGTGGAAAGTGAGTCTATATTTATATCCACCCCAGTACGCGAGTCACTCAAGACCGGAGTAAAATAATGCCCTTCGCTTTCAGGGTCAGGAGAGTTACAGGTGAACTTATTGTCAAATAAGTCAGCCAAAATACTATTAAAAGCTTCCCATGGGCCGACGCCATACAGGTGTAAAAACTCGCCTTCACTTAGAAACCTTATATCCTTCTTACCTTTATCTGCCTTATACCTCAAATGGTCATTATATTTTACCCGCTTTATGTATCTAAGATAAATATCTGACAGACTTCCAACTCCTAGTGAGTTATGTGGAGGTGCTTGGAGATGCAACAGAATATCGCTTGACGCTAACTCAGACCTAGGAATTTGCAAAACCGTGGAAGCGTAGCTACATGCGCGAAGCACCTCCCCCCCTGACACTGCCACCCCAAACATGGAGGACTTAACGAGAAGCTGATTACCGTTATCATAGGACCCTGAAACGATTGGCTCGCGATAAGTTTCAAAAATTTGAGCGACTGCGGCGTCACGCATCAAATCGCTCTTATAGTCATAGTCCTGCCCAAAACTCGGAATCAACTTTGAATAATCCAACATACGCACTTGATACAACTCTAAAGCATCGCCATTTACAGACACCTTGAGCTCTCCAGAAGCAACACTCTCGAGAAGCCTAGTTTTGCCAGAACCATTACTTCCTGTTACGACTATAACCCCACTACCAAAGTCCACATCTTCATCAAATTCAAATTTTTTACTTGGTGCTCGCCCGGAGTGAATTAACATTTTTACGCCTATATAATATTAACGCCCAACATCAACCCTAGCACACACTGCATAAGGCATGAAACTACAGTAGAGCAACTCAGAAACCCTATAACACCTTGACGTATAATAGGCCCAACCGTTTAAACCACCTAAATTAATAGTATTTAGCATATCCTCATCAAAATAGTCGACCTAATGCCGCCGGCTCCCAGTTCAAAATCACTAATTCGTTACTAACCTCGGTCTTTCCCTGTCGCTGATTCGTTGTGCTGTAGCGGATATCCAACGTCTCGAAGTGAAAGCCTTCAAACACCCGCCTGATATCCGGGTGGTCATTGATGCTGACCATCACCTTGCCCTTGCACCGCCGCATGAAGTCCGCCATGCGCTCGTAGTTCTCAAACGGAAAATCGACGCCATAGCCAGCGGTCTGCCAGTAAGGTGGGTCCATGTAGTGAAAGGTGTGGGGACGGTCGTAGCGCTCAGCGCAGTCAAGCCAGGGGAGGTTTTCAACGTAGGTTCCGGACAGACGTTGCCACGCTGCAGATAGATTTTCTTCAATCCGCAGCAGATTGATGGCCGGGCCAGTCGTCGCGGTACCGAACGTCTGCCCAGTTACCTTTCCAGCAAAGGCATGGTGCTGCAGGTAGAAGAATCGGGCGGCGCGTTGGATGTCGGTGAGGGTTTCAGGGCGGGTCATCTTCTGCCACTCAAACACCTGGCGGGAGCTGAGCGCCCATTTGAACTGGCGCACAAATTCTTCCAAGTGGTTCTGCACGACGCGGTACAGCGTCACCAGGTCGCCGTTGATGTCATTGAGTACTTCAACTGGCGCGGCCTGGGGACGCATGAAGTAAAGCGCGGCACCGCCGGCAAAGACTTCGACGTAACATTCGTGGGGTGGGAAGAGCGGGATGAGGCGGTCGGCCAGGCGGCGTTTGCCGCCCATCCAAGGGATGATGGGTGTGGACATATGAAAGCAAGACCTTTGCTGTATGGATAAACAGTGCTAGGCTCGCTCCGCTTTGTGCACGAAGCAGGAGCCTTGGCTGGACTTGCAGGGGTAATCTGCGGGGAAGGTGGCCGGGCTTGGATGTTGACGCATCCTGCCCGGCCGCTCCTTTTACTTCGGTGTAGACACTTCTTTCGCGTAGGCCTGACAGGCCCGCAAGGCGATCAATCCTTGGTCGCCGGTATCGGTGATTCCGATAACTCGTTGAGCATGCGCTGGGTCAAGTTGGGCTCTTGTGGCTCCATGAACCATGCAGCAGGTGGCGGTGGTGGCTGGCATTGCGCAGTCACGGGTGGTATCTGTGGCGGCGAGTACGACTGACAGCCGCAGATCAGCAGTAGCCAGACGATCACGCAGGCGAGCCTGCTGGGTTTGTACATCGGTCAATTCCTTGTGGTGTATTTGGTCTTTGGTCTGCAGGCGCTGCTCCAGGGCCAGGCGTTTGTCCCGTTCGGTGAGCTGCTGAGCGGCAGAGGCTTGGGATAACTCGTTGAGGGTGTCGGCCTGGAGCCGGGCCTGGCGCTCCAACTGCTGGCCGTAGCGCCAGTCTTGAACCGTCCAGGTCAACGCAGCAGAACCCAATGCCAACCCGATCAGTAGCGCACCGACGATGGCTATCCGGTATTGCGCGGGGATCAGCTCGAAGAGACGCATAACACCGCCCTCGCCCGGGCCCAGAGTTGCAGCCGATCTTCCAGGCCGTTGAGTCCGCCGTTGATCTTGCGGGTGATGCTGTTGAATTCATCCCGATCCGCCAACGTGTTCAGCTCCCGCACCCACCAGAACCACGCCGCCGACTCGGCAGCCCATTGCGGCAGCTCGAGCAGCTCCGGCGTACGCAACAATCGCTCGTCACCGAACAGCGCCAAGCTGCAACGCAGGTAGTTGCTGCGGCCGGTGATCTGAATCAGCCCCCGCCCTCGATAGCGCTGGCCATCTCCGTCAGCTTCGGGGGTGTTGCCCAATCTGGCGGCCAAGGTGCCAGTGTCGTACTTGCTCAAGTATTGGTCTCCGCCCAGTTCACGCACGTACTGCAACTGGCCGGATTCGTGGCCGAGCTGCGCGAGGAACGAGGCCTGGCGTTTGGGGGTGTTGATTTGCCGGTGGGTCATGGCTGCATTGAGGGCAGCTACAAAAACGCCCGCTTGGCCGCGGGCGTTGGGCATGATGCGTTGAAGCTGCTGTTCGGTAATAGTCATCGCTTTTCCCCAGACAAAAAAATACCGCTCAAGGGCGGCGCGTGGTGGTGCATCAACTCAGTGCGGATAGGCCCGCCTCAAAGATCGAGCACTTTGATTTCCTTGGTTTGCTTCTTTTTCTTGCCGGTCGCCTTTGCCTTACCTTTCTTGCCACCGTTGCATTCGACCGTGGTGGACCAGCCAGACTGGGTGTAAACCTGCTCGACCGAATCCACCAGGTACTCTCCATCGAGCCCGACCTTGAAGCCTTCGGCATTGATGGAACGCTCTGCGAACAAGTCCGTGCGCCCGGACATTTCAAGCCGTACAGCGGCGCTTGAGCGATTGAATGCGGTCAGCCGTGCTTTGGCTGCCTGCTCGGCAGCTGTTTTGTTGGGATAGATATGCCGGTCGGTATGCACTGCCGGCAGGCCATCCGGCACGTCATCGTTGTCCAGGCTGATCACCTTCAGTTCGCCAGTTTTCTTGTCCTGGTGTTTGGCGGCCACCGCTTTGTGCGAGTTGCGATCCCCCAAGCGAAACTGCCAGCGACTGACATCACGCTCAGTGATGGTGATAGCACCAAAGGCTTTGCCGCTCGCGCTTTGCCCACCTTGACGGGTCATGACGATCAGCTTGCCGTCAGCAACCTTTGCCGTGCAGTCGTGCTGTTTAGCCAGGCGCGTGATGAAGCCAAAGTCTGACTCGCTCAACTGATCCGCACGGGGCACCTTGGTACTGACCTGACAGACGGGACTCCAGCCGTTGCGCGCCGCGATGTCCGCGACGATCTTCGACAGCGGCGCGTCCTCCCAACTGCCGCTACGAATGGTCTTACCGCTGCCGCGCATGTCGCTGGCCTTGCCGCGCAGCACCATGGTGGACGGTGGTCCCGAAACTTCTATTTCATCGACCACGTAGCGCCCCAAACGCACCAATGCTGTTTCCTCGTACCCCAGATAGATCTCGACACCGGCACCTTTGGACGGTAGGGAGACCGCACCATCCCGGTCATCAATACGCAATTCAAAGTCATCCGACTCCATGCCCGGTTTGTCGGTCGTTCGTAACAGTAGGAGCCGGTCGTTAATCAGCGCCGTGATATCGGCACCGTCAGCGACGATTCGAAAACGTGGCGTCATAAAGTGTTGTCCAAAAAAGAACCCGCACAAGGCGGGCAAGAAAGTGGGTCAGTTCCAGAGCATGACCACGTCATCGACCGGCGCCAGCAGATCCGGCAGCCGTATCAACACGCCGGCCCGATAAGGCTGCGCCTCTTCCGATAATCCCTGATTGGCCCCCAGCACCGCCTCTACGGTGCCGTTGAGGTGGCCGTAAAAGTTATGGCAAATGACATCGAGCATGTCACCGTCAGACGTTCTGCATGTCGTCGCCATAGCGCACGAACTCCAATGTGAAAGCTTGTTTACGCGGAATGCCGCCTTGCAGCAGCGCGCTTTGTTCTTCCTCTAGGTTGACCAAGCACCAGGTGCCAAGCACGTCGCCATAACCCGTGGTCAAGGTGAGCGGTTGTAGCTTGGCGCCGATACTGCGCAGGGTATCCAGTTGCTTCAAGCCGACCTTGAGGTCCGGGTAAATCGCGCCCTTTAGAGTTAATTTCTCATCACCCATACCGATGGCCTGTTGCGCCGGCCGGCGCGTCAAGCGCTCCTGAGAGGCCCAGCGAAAACCCGAGGTGCGCCGCAGCTCATCAAACGCCGCCGTGTTCAGGTTGAAGAAGTACGGCTGTGCCTTGGGGTCCCTCGGCTGAATGATCAGCAGGTGCGGGAACGGTGTTACCGCTTCCGGTGCCGGCGTCCCATTCCCGGCGAAAGTGCCGGTCGGGATGATGTTCCCCAGTGACGGATTGATCTTGCCGACGAGTTTGTTGACCGCCGTCGCAGCCCTGCCCGCCTGTTCCTTCAGGACGCCTAGGCGCTCGTCAATCTGCGACATCGCACGGGTGGCCCGGTTGTACACCGACACGACCTGACCAACCTTTGCCTGAGCGGCGTTAATTCCACGCATGACGCGCTGGAGTTTTTCCCCGACCGCAGGCCCCACGAAGGGAATGTTTTCAAGCTCCGAGGCGGCCCCGGTGATTTCTCTGATTGCACCATTCACCGGGCCTAGCATCCCATCCAGGCTACGGCGGCCCGTCTCGCCCGCCGTAGCCAGGTAGGTCACGCCTGACTGCAATTGTCCCAAGTAGTCCATGAGTCCTTCCTATCAAAGGTGCGGGCTGTCGTAGAGCTGACGGCTCTCCAGTTGCTGGGCGATGTCGCGCCGTTGCTGCTCCAGGTACGGGCGAAGTTCCTGGGCAAGTTGCGCTGGGTCTTTCACATCACCCTGTACCGTGACGGTCACGCCCGCTTGAATATCAATCTTCTGATCGATCTTGGGTGGGGCAACCGTCGGCGGCTTCGCCATCAGCAAAGACGCACCAGAACTAGCCGATGTCGGCGCCGCTGCCAGCGAACGCACCACATCACCCGCCCGATTTTGAGGGGTAAGGCCCGCCAACAAGGACGGCGCCGGGGCATTGGCTTTCGGCGATGCAGCGAAGGAGCGCGCAATATCCCCTAGCACAGGCGGAATATCCTGACCGGCGTTCGCCATCATCAGAGGCCCGGCCGCTGGCATCGTCTTGACGGGTTCGTCACTGCCAAACATCGACTTGCCCATGAAACCGCCGAGCGCGCCGCCGCCATAACTGCCAATCGCAGCACCAATCAAACCACCGACCACCGTGCCGATGACCGGCACTACAGAACCAATCGCAGCCCCTGCGGCCGCACCGGCCATGGTGCCCGCCAACGAACCGGCGGCGGCGCCATAGCCTTCGGCCTTTTCATCCTGAGTTTCGGCATTCTGGAACGTGTCAAAAACCATCGACCCAGACTCGATAAGCGCCCCGCCCGGGATCAACTTACCGAGTTTTCCTACCTTGCCGGCAACCCCGCCTAGCCTCGACATCATTCCGGGCGGCGGAGGAATCGGTACTGGAGGCCGAGGTGGACGTGGCGGTACCGGTGGCCGAGGCGGACGAGGTGGCCCGCCAGGTCGACGCCGCCGAGCCTGACTACGACTTGCCCCGCGCCCACGTCGCCGGCCCTCACCCGCACCACCACCCATTGAGGCCGCATTGACGACAAACACTTTCTTGATGCTGTCTTCTGCGTCACCGCCAGCCCCGTCATTACCGCTGTCCCCAGCGGCATCCTGAATAAGCGACACCACTTTGAGCCCGGTCGAAACCACGTCAAACCCGCCTGCCGCCTCACTGGACTCTGATTCACCCTCGCCCTTGGGTCCGCCCCTGATTGCCGCCACGGCCTTGAGTCCGGTTTCAACCAACGACAAGGCGACACCTGCCTTGCCCTTCGGTGCGTCGCCATCACCGTCACCGTCTCCGGCGTTGGTAACAAAGACCTTCTGCACCTCATTGGTTTTGCCGGCGCCCAGCGTCCCCCGAGCAAGGTTGAACAACCCCTTGCCCATCTTGAAGGCACTGAAAGCCGCCACTGCGCCGCCAATGGCACCGATCGCAATGGTCGTACCGCTAATGATTTTCGGGAACTCATCGGCCAGCCCGGCAATGCTGTTGCCGACTTTGGTCAAACCATCCGCCGCCAGGTCCGTCAGCGGCCGCAGGGCATTACCCACGCTGGTCATCGAGGCTTCCATGCTCGAGGTGGCTGCACTCCACTTTGAGTTGGAGGTTTCGCGAGCCTTGGCGGCGTCCTGCTCGATCTTCACCCGACCATCGGTGTCCTTGATGGTCGACATGTTTTCCTTGATCTTGCTGCCGTACTTGATCTGGGCAAGCAGGCCCGCACTGGCGCTCTTATCACTGACGATAGAGGCGAGCCCCGCCGCCTCGATCAACGCGACCATAGCCTGTTCTTCTTCGACGCTGCCATCCTTGGATGCCTGGATTTTGGCCTTGAGTGCCTCAACCCTCTTGGCTTTTTTCGGGTCCTGTTTCGCGATCAGTTTTTCGCTGAGCATGATGAAGGCTTCGACCGGGTTGTCTGCCTTGCCGCTTTTCGTGGCAGCCAGGATCGAGCTGGTCAGGTCATAACCTTCCTTGGCAAAACGCTCCTGACTGGTGCTGCTGATCACCGCGTTGAGCAGGTTGTCCATATTCGTCGCGGCGGCCGCTGCATCCTGCGTTTGCGAGAACTGCGATTGCAGACTGGCGCCCAGGAAGCGCACGGCTTCGGGGCCTTCCATGCCCAACCGCTTGATGGTGCCGAGCAGCGCCGGCATGTACTTGGCCATGTCCTTGGGACCGAAGGCGCCAATGTCACCCGCAGCCGCGACCTGGCCCAACATCGCGCCCATGTCTTCCTTACGGACACCTGCCTCTTTGAACGCACTGAACAAGGTGGCGATGGTGTCGGCTTCCATGCCCTGGCCGTCCACCAGGTCTGCGATCAACGGCGCATAATCGACTGACTCTTCCCAGTCGATACCCTTTTCAATCAACCCACCCACAGCACGTGCCAGAGCCTGCTGACCCATGCCTTTTTTCGCCGCGACCTCACTGATTTTGTCGGCCATCTGCTTTTCAGCATCAGTGCCGGCCGTATGAGCCCAAAGCGCCATTTGGCGGATCTGGGTTTGATAGTTCGCGGATATCTTGGTCGGGATGGCAACCACTGCAATGGCCGCTGCTGCCCGCCCCACGGTGCCGCTCAGGCCTTCCCTACCCTCTTTGATTTGCGTATGCCCCAGCGCCTTCAGCTCAGTCTTGCGCGCCACCTGGCCCATCGACTGATACGCCTTAGCCAGGTTGCGGACTTCGACGCCTTGCTTTTTCAAGGTACTGAGGTTCGACTCAAGCTTGCGCAACAACGTACCCGCGCCGGCCGCGCCACTGTCATTGGCCTTTTTCCATTCATCCCGCAAACGGATGGTGTCGCCGATGGTGCGTTGCAGCACACGCGCTTTGGTGCCCTGCGCCTCCAGGCGTTTGATGCGCCCTTCAACGTCTTTGAAAGCGTTGCCGACAGTCGGGCTGACGGCCCCCCCGATCACCAGCCCGAGGGCGAGATTGTTCGCCATGTGATGGCTCCCGTTAGTGCAACTTTACCGGCAGCAGCTCAATCCGTGAGCCACCAGAGCATCTCGGAAAACGGCATTGCCTGGATCTCGGCTGCGGAGAATCCGGTTTCCGCAGCGAGACGTTTTGCCGCCAGCTTCAAAAGGCCTGCATCAAACCCCGTCGTCCTGCACCAGGCGAAAATAACCGGCCTGCAGGCGGTGGTAATCCACCAGCTTAAGGCCCTCCAGGTCATTGATACCCGCCTCGGCCAAACCGGCGAACAGCATCAGCTCGCGCTGTTCTTCGTCGCCAGCCGAGGCCCGATCTGCGGCACGCACCTCGCGCACCGTCGGTGAGCGCAGGGTCATGGTGTCCACCTTCACACCGTTGACCTCACTTTGGCGCGACAACGTCACCACAGCACTATCAGCGGTCACTTTCAGCCAGGTAGGAAGTTTTTTCAGTTCAGAGGATTGATTGCTCATGTTGGATATTCCTTAGAGGCCCAGCGCGGTGCGCATTTCGGCAAGTTGGTCCACACCATCGATGACTTGAACCGCGTTGATCATGTCGATCTCGTAAATCAGGCGACCATCAACTTCCATCTTGTAATAGGTGACCGCCACCGCATGTTTGATCTCGGCGGAGTCCCCGGCTTTCCAGTCACCCATGTCGACTTCTTTGAGCATCCCGCGCAGGGTGACAACCACTGCCGTCATAGACCCTTTGTGCCCTTTGAAGGCCCCCCGAAATACCGCATTGAACGCAGAACCATCGGCCAAGCCGAAGTATTTCAGGGACTCGCGCCGTACGCCTTTGGTGACAAAGGAGGCTTCGAGCTTTTCCAGCCCCATAGCCATTTCGATGGGGCCGGCCATACCGCCGCCGCGATACTCGTCGGTCTTGATGGCGAGTTTTGGCAGCGACAAGCTCGGCACGTCGCCGGTGAAGTTGATCCCGTCGACGAACAGGTTGGTGTTGAATAACGCTTGCGGAGTCATGTAAGAGCCTCCTTAGGCTTCAAGAACTTCGCGCAGCCACTGGTTGGTGACCTCGACGCGGAAGTTGGGGTTTTCGGCAGGGGGTACGTCGGTAAAGCGGATGTTCCAGTACACCTTGCCCTGTTCCAACTGGCTGGCCGTGTTCAACTCCGTGTCTGCGAACACTTCGAAGTTGATGATCGCGCCCAGGTTTTTCAGGTCGCGCATAAACGCCTGAAGCCCGTTAGTGACGTCAGAGATGTAGGTTTTGGTGATCGACCGGTCGACGGCCCATTTGTGCCCATAGAGAATCGCGTCCATGACCATGTCGAGCGTGCGGACCCGGGTAACAAATGCCCATTTAGGATCGCTGGAGCACGTCCGGTTGCCCCACAGACGGAAACCGTCGTCTCGAATAATAGTGGTGATGCCAGCCGCGTTGAGCAGGTTGGCCCGGCAGGTTTCGTCACCGTCGAGATATTCAATAGGCCGGGTGGTACCGGTGATGCCGACAAACTCCTTGTTCGACGGCGACGCCCAGAAGCCATATTCGGAATCGGTCCAGGCAAACAAACCAGCGGCCCAAGCCGAAGCCGGCGCGTCGATGGTTTTGCTTAGTTCGGTGTCCCAGAACTGCACGCCCGGATCGACCATGAACACACGCCTGCTACCAAAGTTCTCGCGGTAGGCCAGAGCAGCCTCATCGGTTGTATTCGGGCCGTCGATAAGGGCCATCGCCCGGAGCTTGCCTGCCAAGCCGTCGAGCGCAGTACCAATGGGCAGGGACGCGGAGTGTTTCGGCGCGATCAACAAGCGGGGCTGTGCATTGAACCGACTTTTGCCGTCCAGCAGTGCTTGCAAGCCAGTGCGCGTGCCATCAGCCAAGACACCACCGATGATGGCCGACATCTGCAACGCAGGGTCGGCATTGAACGCAACGCCGCACGCGACGATCACTGCCTTTGAACGTGCATAGATCGCCTTGATCGCCTTGGTGATTGCGGCATCAGCGCCCCAGGCGGCCACCGCTTCACTTTCGCGAGTGATCAAAAACAACTCGTTGGGCTTGGCGGTGGTCTGCGCCGAAACCGTGAAGGTGTCGCACAGCCCGATAATCGACGAGGACGGCAACGAGATGATGCGCGCCCCGGTGTCGACATTGGTGACGGTGACGCCGTGAAAAAATCCACTTGCAGCCATTGTGTTCTCTCCAGAATTGGAAAAGCCCCGCACAAGCGAGGCTTTCAAGGTTTAACAGGGATGTAAAAACGCCCCAACATAGCGGGGTGTTATTCGACTTCCTCAGAAATCCAGGAAGGCGCTGCAGGTCGATATTTCGTTTCGAGGAAATGCTTAGCGGTGGGCCAGTCGCGCAAATCCAATCGATACCCTTGCAGTTCTTTGTACTGATCCAAACTCAACGTTGCAGATTCACTCCCGCTTCGACTTGGTCGCCGTAGAGAGTGCCCCATGGATCGGTCGCGCCGGTTGGGCGAGTGCGGGAAGTTGTAAAGAAGGGAGCTACAGTGCGCAGGTGGTGAATGCAGATTAGGCGGGCCAGCCCTCATCAAGCATAGATTCGGTGAATTCATCACTTGCGACAGCGTCAAGCAAGGCAGTCTCGCGATCGAAACAGGCCTGTACATGGGCTCGGATGGCCTGGGCCACTGTTATCAGTTGTGCAGCCGTCATGTCCACCGGGCCGCTGACGGCCTTCCAGGTACAGACATAGTCCGGGTCGAGAGTGGCATGAAGCGCCGCTCCCAATAACTGGGCCTGGCCGTCACGGCTGGTATCAATGATCACGCCATCTACCTCAATTCCCACCGTCTCACACCGGAACCGGATAGAGGCAATCCGCTTGGGATAATCGGGCAACTCCACGGGGAGTGGGTCCTTACGAATCTCATCGTTGTCCCCCAGCATCCATATTCCATCGGTCTCTTGGACCATTCTCATGAATAACTCATCTGTAATGGGTACTGCCTTCTTCGGGATGCTGTGAATGCCTCCGATCAACTGAGTCACTCGGACCCAGTCATCGCCGAACAGTGCGTACTTCTGCGACATACAACCTCCTATTTGCCCAGGGCGAACCAGGTCACAGGTACACCTGTAACCCCGCCGTTATCGTTGTAAGCAACCACCATATTGGCAAGAGTATTGGTACCGCCGGACGTACTAGTACCGGGCACCGTGCCCGCCCAGGATGCGATGTTCATATTGACCTCGCTCCACGTTGCCAGCCGACTGGTGGTGAACTGAACCGGGAATGCGACTTGGGCTGACGTGCCGTCATTCAACGTGACCGCACCCCACTGCAAAATGAATCCGCCAAGCCATGACGGAAGAACGATTGCACCCTGTAGGCCAACGATGAACAGGAACCCCAAGCGCATTTTTTTGGGTGTGACGAAGACCGTGTCATCGGCGCCTTCGTTGGTCGCGGCTTGTGTAGCCTTGTCCTGGTCAGTGATGATGTTTCCAAAGTCCGATTCGTCGACAGTCAAGCCAACCTTAGGTCCTTTAAAACCGATATAAATCTTGTTGTGGTTTTGTCCAATGCCGCCGCCTTGACGGACGGGCGTATAGCCGATGGCCTTTAAAATCGAGGCAAACAACTTTTTTGGCGTGATGTACGTTTTGTCATCGACCCCCTCATCTGCAAGGGGCTGCGTTGCGCGCATGACGGCTCCGACAGTGTCTTCGGTTGCAATGTCATTATCCGTAACGAGTTTGCCCATGTCCGAGTTATCCACAGCAACCCGGACCCTGGCACCGTCGAATCCAATACGGATTTTGTTGGTGAGCTGACCAGGGCCACCCCCTTGCTGCACCGGAGTGAAACCGATGGCTTTGAAGATCGCCGCAAAGAACTTCTTCGGCGTCAGGAACGTAGCGTCATCGGCCCCTCCATCCACCAAGGGCTGCGTCGCGGCGTCTTGATCTGTAATGATCCTGCCCATGTCCGTGTTGTCCACGGCGACCTTGACCTTTGCGCCATCAAAGCCAAGTCGTATTTTGCTGGTGAGCTGACCAGGGCCTCCCCCTTGTTGCACCGGGGTAAAACCGATGGCCTTGAAGATCGAGGTAAAGAATTTTTTCGGTGTGAGGTACGTTTTGTCATCTACCCCCTCATCTGCAAGAGGCTGCGTTGCGCGCATGACGGCTCCGACAGTGTCTTCGGTTGCAACGTCCTTATCCGTAACAAGTTTGCCCATATCCGTGTTGTCCACCGCGACCCTGACCCTAGCGCTGTCGAAGCCAATACGGATTTTGTTACTAAGCTGATTAGGTCCGCCCCCTTGCTCTACCGGGGTGAAACCGATCGCCTTGAAGATCGCCGCAAAGAGCTTTTTTGGCGTCAGGAACGTTTTGTCATCGGTTCCGGCCTCTGCGAGTTCCTTTGTCGCCACTTTGGCGATCCCTGCTTTAACCTCCGTCGCCTGTACCAGCGCGTTGTTGAGGCTTTCGTCAACGTAGGCTCGGGTCGCCAGTACTACGCTTGGGTCAATCTTCAGCTCGATATTGGCCGAACTGCTGACGATCAGGTTCATGCGAATGACCTGGGTTCGCCCAGAACCCTGACTCAACAGCGGCTTGAAGGTTGGCGCGCTGTTGGCAATGGCGACCAGGTCACCGGCAGCATCGTACAAGCCAATCTCACGAATCCACCAACCGCCAATGTCTTCAGGGATGATCTGTTCCGCGACGATCACGCTGGCATTTTTTGGATCGACCTTGACCTGATTAAGTGGAGCGCGTCGGCGTTCATTGATCAGTCGAGTTTGCAGGCGGTCGGGAATGGGGTCGGTGCCGCTGGCATCCCCGACGCCCATTTGCGCAAAGGTCCAGGGCACGCCTAGGGCGTCTGCGTTGGCCTGTTTGGCTTCACCTATGGCGGTGAGGATGGCAAAAAACTGGCTATTCTGGTCGGTCATGAGTAGATGTCCATTGTATCGATCTGATGTTCGCGTCCGCCCTGGCGCAAGGAGCCACTGACTTCGATATCGCGTTGCATGGGTGGGTAAACACTGAGTTCATCGCCTTCATAAAGAGCAGCGCCGACATAAACGGTGCCTGTGGTTTCCAGGCTGATTGCCAGGCCCGTCAGGTGACGAGTGACCGGTTTGGCGTCGTCGACCAGGCGTTCCAGTTCGAGGTACATTTCTTCGGTGATGCCGGTTTCCAGAACGCCAACCTTCAGGGCAAAGGTGGCCGGCGGCCCCTCAGGCACCGTCTGCCACCACTCCACAACTTCAAGCAGGTAGCCCAGCGGCTCGACCACCCGACGCAGTGCACCGATGGTTCCCTTGCGAGAGTGGATGTAAAAAGACGCCCGGATCGCATTGCGCTTAACCGTTTCTGTCCACCGGTAATCCCAACGGTCAACCGACCATTCCCACGCCAGGTGCGGCAACAAATGCGCCGGGCAGGTCGAAGGGTTGTAGAGGGATCGCAACGGGATAACGGTGTGGTCCGCATTCGCCGCTTCAATGGCGCGCTCTAGCTGGGTGCTGTTCAGCGGTAGCAAGCTGTTCATGTCAGCTCCCCAGCGTGACGCTGTAACCGGTGCAGAACGCCGCCTGTTCCTTGGTCGGGGCCAGGTCATGCCATCCAGGCAGGTCAACCCGGGAAACACCCGCGACATGAACCTGAGCGTCGACGGCAGATCGAGCCACCTCGACGCCCAACCGCTTACGGGGGTTGATCCAAGCCACTAAACGCCGACGAGCTTCGGCAAGAGCCACGTCACTCTCAGGGCCCGGACCATTCATGTGCAGCACCGCGTCAATGCGGTAATGCAGCACCTGGGCGCTTTGGACCGTCAACCGATCCCCCAGCGGCCGGACATCCTCATCATTGAGCCTGTCCTCGACCGTCGCCAGCAGTTCCGGCCCCGCCACACCGTCACCCTCTAGGCTCAACACCGTGACTGTGACGCAGGCCGGTGACGGGCTTTCCGCCGAGGCATCGGCCACCAACGCCGAGGCGTTGCGAGCGTGAAGGATGTAGCTGTTACGCGGCCCAGCCGTGGTCAAGCCTTCATAGGTCATCTGGATGCGCTCGCGGTAAGCATCATCCTGCTCTTTGATTTCCTCGACCGGCGGCACTGCGAGTAGGTCAGCCTTGCGGATCACCAGACGCAGTGTGTTGACGTTGGCCCCAAGCTGATCGAGATCTCCATTAATCGCATGGGCCAGCAACAAGGCTTTGGCTGCGTCGTTGACCCGGGCGCGGTTACCGACTTTGTTATAGGCCCCGACCTCCAGCAGTTTGACCACCGGATCGCTCTCAAGGGGTGCGCTCCAGTTGTCGCCCATGCTCATACGAAACGTGCCCAGCCCCTCTTGATAGGTCGCCTCAAAGTCCAGGGGTTCAAGCACGTCCGGCGCCGGCAACAACGACAGATCAACAATACTCATGCACTTACCTCCAGAATGGCGCTATCACCGTGATACGTCCCCGATAGCTGGATGTTGATCACGCCACCCAACACAGAAAGCACCCTTACCCGCTCAAGCTTGAGACGCGGTTCCCAGCGCCCCAAGGCCCGGCTGACTTCAGCCTGAACCGCCCCTTTCCAACCCTCGTTAACCGGCAGGTCCACGTAGCGTCGCAGCTTGCTGCCGTACTCGGGCCGGTGCCGGCGACTGCCCAACGGGGTGTTCAAAATGTCTTCAATGGATTGCCGTAAATGCTCAAGGCCGGAGATAGGCAGCCCGGTACGGCGATCCATTCCGATCATTGGGGGCTACTCCATGGAGGGTTCGAGGTCAGGGTGGTTGCGCAGGAATTCGTATTGATCGTCACCGCATGCGGCCACCAGGCCTTTGGCGACCGATATGGTTTGTCCGTCCGGCATCACTAGGGTGCGCGAGGTGTAGAGCGTGTCGCGAAAAACACGGGCCGGGCCTATCTCCGTGGGCTTGAGGTCTGTTTTGTCGAGGCCCTGCATCGGGTCAAAACGCGCCACCGGTACAGTCTCAGCCGAGGGGATTTGTTCGAGGTCCTGCCTGGATTTTCTCACAAATGCATACTCCAAAAATGAAGAAACCCGCACGCAGCGGGTTGTGGATAAGGGCTCTGTCAGTGCTTGTGGTTCGGGGTGTTGCCCGTGGTGTCGATGATCGAAGCGCCGCTGCTGATGTTGCCAGTGGCGTGCAACGTGCTGCTGACCGTGGCAGTCCCGTCGATGATCACTTCACCCGTCAAGTAGATCTGGCTCGACACCAAGCGAATGCTGGCCGGCGTCACCTCAAACACGGAGTCACCCACCTTGACCGTTGCAGTGCCGGCGGGCAGGTCGATGGTGTAGCTGTTGGCCTGCCAGTCGTAAACCAGCGAGCCACCGTCCGGGAAGCGCCACACCTCAACATGATCACGGTTGTCCGGCGGTGGGCCAGCGGCGCCATACAGCCCGGGAACGAAAGTCCCCATTCCCGCCTGGCCGCTCGGGTTGAACAACACGCCCTGCTCGCCAATGCTGGGTGCCCGCCAGTGACGGGCCTCACCAGCTGCCAGGCCATGCCAGCGCACCCAGGCGCTGACCCAGTCGCCGGACTGGACCCGAACAGCCGGCGCCGCCAGGTCCACCCCTACCACCACGCACGGCATCAGCATGGCCGCGATCATCCGGTCATGCTCTGCGGACGCATAGCTCATTACAGATTCTCCGGCCGGACTTCACCGACACCCGGCCCCAAGTCAAAGACCAGCGTCCCCGGCGGTTCATCCGGCCACGGCCATTCCTCTGCGCCGAGGTAGATCGTTTGATCCCACTCCACCAGCCAGACGATGTAACCGTCTAGCTCGGGCTTGGTCCAGTCCTGCACCGCCCGAACGAACGCGGCACATTCAACCTCCAGCCCCCAGGTCTGGGCACGCAACAGCACGGCCAGTTGGGTCGCCAGTTGAACCGCCTGCCGCTCAGGATCGGTGAGGATCGAGTCGACGATGATCCGCGCTTCGAACTTGCAGACCAGAGTGGTTTCGCCGGTACCGATGTCGGTACCCGGTTCAAACTCGGACATCTCCAGGAACACCGCTGGCAAGGGGATGTGATCCTTGATGTCCGGCCAGGCGGCCACGGTCTGGACACCCAACAGATGCACTTGCAGGTGCCGCTCAATGGCTCCGTAGAGCTGGTCGAGGGTCATCGGCTCATCAGACACGGGGCGTCCCCTTCAGGTATTTCTGCAATTCAAAGTTGAGTTCCTGCTCGAGGATCTCCAGCAGGCGTTCATCAGCACGTTTGACCCAAGCATCGAAGTGCGGGCGCGCCTGCTCCAGCGAAACCTTGGCTTTAGCCAGGGGGAAACGATTGTCGTTTTCCTCAACAAAGCCAGAGCGCCGCCGACCCTGAGTTGCCTCGGGGTAGTCCTCGGTGTTGAAGTGTTTGCTAGCGGTGCGTATCCAGACATCGGCGCTGTTGCCGTAGACCTTTTTGTAAAACGCGCCCTGGTAACGCCGCCCCGCCACCGAAACACCGGTGCCGGTTTGACGTGCCCGACCGATGCGACTGGCTTCGATGGCGTTGAGGCCAAACCACAACTTGCCGCGCATGGTTCCGCCACTGGTGGGGTACGCCCGCAAACGTTGCCGGACGGCGCCGATGGCGATGCGTTCCTGCTTGCCCACGGCCCGGGCGATATGGGTGCGCAACCAACCCAGTGTTTTGTTGATGGCCCGACGCTGGGCGGCGGCGGCAGCCTTGGGCACCAACTGCGCAAAGCCCTGGAACGCTTTGAGGTCACTCAATGACGGCTGGATGTTAATCATCCCTCCGTCACGTTTTTGGTGCACGTAGCTGCCAACACTCATGGGCGCTTCCTCAGGATCAAGGCCACCAGGCCATCACCACTAGGTTCCAATTGCAGTAAGTCGTAGTTACCACCGCCATCCAAGGCCGGCAGATCAATGACCACTAGCAAGCCCTTGCTCAGTCCATCCGAATCCCTGACGCGGATCTCAAAGCGCGGCTCCCGCAGGCCGGTGTTGAGCTTGCCGAACTTCGGTTGCGTCCAGGGCGCGCTGAACATTCCCAGCACCGGCTCGCTAAGGCCCTCAATCTGGGCGGTGTCGCCCAGGGTTTCGAACACCGTGTCGTCGATGTCATCGACCAGATCGCGGAAAGCCACGGTCAGAGTTCCAGCAGAATCTGCGCCAGAGGTCGCGTGCACAGATGCAACGGGTTGGACTGGGCTTCGCCGGCCATGCCCTTGTTGAACGGCAGCGGCTCGATCTTGCTGTAGTACGGGATGCCCTGGGTGTTGACCGTTTCCATGTAGTCGGCCGGAGCGAACACCGAGATGTACAGGTCGGGCACGCCCTCAGGGATCAGCAGGGCCTTGTCGTCGTGAACGAACGAAACGCCCGCGACCTTGCCGCGATAGCGCTCCCAGACGATGCCACCGAACTCGAAGCTTTCACGGGCGTCACCGCGCAGGGCGGCGGCTTGCTGGCTGTTGAGGTAAGTCTCCTTGACCGACTTGTGGACGATCAGCTTGTTCCAGAAGTTCTTACCGCAGAAGGCGCGGGAGCCGGTACTGGTGATGCTGCCCAGCGCATCCTCTTGCAGGTCGAGGGCTTCGCCTGCGCGAACACGCAATTCGGTATCGGCGTTGCCCAAGCCCATGGACAGCTTTTTGCGAACCACACCAAAGGACTTGTAAAGGTCCAGCAGAACCGTGGTGCCATCCGCATCCAGAATCTGCCCGTTCAGGGCGCCCATACGCTGGAATTCGTGGGTGACATCCAATTGGCGTCGAGCCTTTGCCAGGCGTTTGTTGACCACATCCTGAACGGCCTGCAATTCGGAGCGAGTACCGAAAGCCCGAATACCCTGGATCTCATCAGCCTTGATGGTGAAGCGCTCCGGCAGATGCACGGTGTTGAACGGGATCATCTGGCGTCGGGTTCCCGCGACCACCAGGCCCGAAGTGCCACGCTCACCCGCGGGGACCAGGGCCAGGGTATCGCCGTCCTTCTCGATCTGAACGGTCAGGGTGGTGATGCCCTCTTCACGGAACAAGCCGAGACCGCTGATGCGGCCCGGCAGGTATTCCTGGTCATTGATTGCAGCAGTCAGCGTGGCGACGCTGAATGCGTCATCCTCAAAAATGCCAATATCGGCCATGGGTACTCTCCAGAAACGAAAAATCCCGCACTCGGCGGGATGGATAAACAGGGGTGAACGCCTTAGCGGACGATCAAGAAATGGGCTGCCAAAGCTTTTTCGGCGGCAGGGTCGAGGCCGGTCAGGCTGGCTTCACTGACCTCGGCCAAGCGCACAACAGCACGACCGCGACGCACCACGTCCGACTCGCCCAACGGGCCATAAAGAATGGCGACGGGGTTCTCGCTGCCGTCTTCGGCGGCCGGGTTGTACGGTGCAAACT
This sequence comes from Pseudomonas sp. C321, assembly GCF_055407105.1. Taxonomy (NCBI): domain Bacteria; kingdom Pseudomonadati; phylum Pseudomonadota; class Gammaproteobacteria; order Pseudomonadales; family Pseudomonadaceae; genus Pseudomonas; species Pseudomonas sp. C321. The sequence continues at coordinate 630,431 of NZ_JBUZRB010000001.1, forward strand.
CGCCGGACAAGGTCACCAGGCCGAGGATCTGCCCAGGCTCCAGGGCGGAGCCAGCAGCCACGTTGATGGCTTCACGGGAGATATTCCCGGCGCCCTCGGACAGGAGGAACTCGCCAGCGTGTCGCTGTTCGTGATGGATCGTCATGTTCTAACTCCTTTTGCGGGTTGGGTTTGCCCACTCTGCGCCACCTGACGAGCAGCCCAGATCGAGGGTGGATCGGGTTGTTTTGCCTGCACCTTCAGGGGCAGGTCATCGTCGAGCGGCAGGCTGTTGTCGATTTCGAAGCCCTTGCCGCTCACCAGTTTGTCAAACAGGCGGGCTCTCACCGCTGGCACGTCCAGACTGGCCGAGACGAAGCCAACCGCCAGTTCGGGGAGCCGAGCCGCCACGCACAGATCATGCACGGCCTTGGCCTGGGTTAAGGCCGCTTGCACAATGGACTCACTTTCCAGTTTGGTGGCACTCAGCAGCGGCTCCACCAGGTTACTGATGCCCGCCGCTGCACAGCCTTGCGTGACCATCAGGGCCAACTTAGCCGCGTCGACGACAGCGGGCTGTGCCGGTGGATCCTTGGGATCTGGCAGATCAACCTCGGGTTCTTCGTCGAGCTGGGCCAGCAGTTCAGCCGGAGCATGTTGGAAACGCTGCAACACGCTGCCCTGCCCCAGGCACGCCTTGACCTTGAGGCCATCACCTATCTCGTCGGCCAGCCCCAGCGCGACCGCTTCACTGGCAGTGAGCCAGGTTTCAGCGTCGACCATGCGCCGCAGCTCAGCCTCGTCGATGTCCGGCGCTTTGGACTTGTAGGCCGCGATGATCGCTTCGAGTGTCTGGTCCAGCACATCGGCGACTCTGCGGAAGTCCTCGGCATCACCACCGGCATAGGTGTAGGGGTTATGGATCATCAGCATGGCGTTGGCTGCGATCACCACCCGGTAAGCACCGCAGACCGCGACACTGGCCGCGCTGGCGGCCAAGGCATCAATGCGACCGGTACAGCGCTCGCCCAAGCGCGACAGCGCGTTGTGGATGGCCAAACCGTCGAACAAATCACCGCCAATGCTGTTGAACGCAACAATTACTGGCGAAACTCCGTCATCCATAGCCCGCAGGTCCTGGACGAATTGGTTGGCCGTGACGCCCCAGGTACCAATTTCGCCGTACACAAACACTTCGATAGTGCCTTGCCCGGCTTCGCCGCTGGCCTGGAAGGTGTACCAGCTTTTGTCTTTGATCTTCACCTGCTTGCCGGCTTTGTCGTAAATGCGCGTTTGCGCTTTTTTGCTCATGGTTGCTCCTTGTCGTCGAGCAGTTCGACGGCATCCAGGGTGGTGTAGTTGAGGCCAAGGGCCGTGGACCGGGCGAGGTCGGCGGCGTTTTCCGCGTCCACCGTTTCAGCGTCGTAGCCGGTGCGCAGGACCATCTCACTGCGTGAAGCAAAGCCCGCCTGCACTTCCATGCGTCGAGCCTGAACGTCTTGCACCGGCTGGATGTAGGCCCAGCCTTGCGGCACCCAGCGCGTGCGCAGGTATTCGCGGCGACGTTGTGCATAGTCTGGCAACACCAGGGCGCCGGACAGCACGGCCATGTCCATCCAGGCGGCCCGCACAGGGCGGCAGAGCTGGTGCACGTAGACGCTGAATTGCAGTTGCTCCAAACGGCGGCGGAACTCGTTGAGCACCACCCGCAGCGCCCGGTCGTTGATCCCGCGCATGTCACCGGTAAGGATCTCGTAAGGCGTGCCCGCCCCCGCTGCCGCTGCCATCAGTTGCTGCCGCATAAAGTCCGGGTAGTTGTTACCGGCGTCGGGTGGTTTGGAAAACTCCACCTCTTCGCCCGGCCCCAGCTCCTGCATGGTGCCGGGCTCCAGCGCGACCATGGGCGTGAACCCGTCACGGTCGGTGGTCAACGGTTGCCCGGTGACCGGATCGCGAGGCGTTTGCCCTGAATCAGGGGCCGGACGACTGATGAAGCCGGCGAACAGGTTGGCGACCTCTTGCCGGAACAACACAGCATCGTCGTAGTTGTCCAAGCTGCGCAGGCGTTTCAGCACAGGCGAGAGACGCGGAACGCCGCGCAACTGACCCGGCTCCACCGGCTCAAAAATGTGCAGCACCTGGCTAGCTGGCACCCGCACCAGTTGGTTGTAGCCACCGTTGAGCGACGATGCATCACCGGGGTGTGAGCGGTACATCCAATAGGCCACGCGCTTGCCGGCCGGGCTGAATTCGATCCCGGCGCGGATGACGTTACCGTTTTTGGCGGTCTCAAATTTGTCGTGTGGGACAAATTCAGGGGCCAGGGTTTGCAGTTGCAGGGGCACCGCCAGGCCTTCGTCCAGGCTGCGAGGACGCAACCGGATAAAGCACTCGCCGGAGACTTCAACGGTACGCGCCACCAACGCCTGCTGGCCGTAGAAGTCGGTCAGTTCATCGGCGTCCGACTCATCAACCCAATCCTCCCACAGGTTCTGAAACAGCCGACGCAGGTCATCGTCTTCGATCTTTGGCCGGGGGTTAATGCCGGTGCCGATCAGGTTGCTGACGCGCTTGTCGATGACGTTGAAGGCATATGGATCATTGCGCACCGCCGCACGGGATCGAGCGCGCAGGTTGCGGAGCGCTGGGGTGTTGATGCTGTTGATGCCGTTGTCGGTCGCTTCCCAACTGGCCGAGCGACGGCCCTCCCCGGCGGCTTCGTAACTGGCCTTGATGTTCGACGGCAGCAAGAATCCGCTACGGGACAGCGTTGGAAAATGACGGGCCATTAGACTCCCTTGCCTCCGTGGTAAAGCCGAACCACGCGAGAGCGCGGCCCGGCGGCATTGATCAACGAAGTGCGGATCTCGTCGCGAGCCTTGAGCAACTCGTCGATGGACCGGAACTCCACCGTGCGGTCGCTGTAGCGCACGGTCTTTTCACCGCGTGCAATGGCGCGCTCGACGGCGTCGAGATGCTTCTGGGTAAAGGACATATCAGCGTCTCTTCAGGTAACCGCTGGTGGAGCTGCGGCGTGGGGGGGGTGCAGCGGGTCGCGATTGGGCGACCGGGGCAACAGGTTGCGACTGCCTCGCTGCAACTGGTTCAGGTGTTTCGTTGTCGTCGAGGCGCTCACCCTGCACAGGCTTGATGCCCAGCGCTTCGTCAAACAAGCCGGACTGAGCCAGCGACTGCCGCACCCGTTCCCAGTCGTGTTCCTGGTAACGGTTGATTCCCAGGTAATGGGCCATTGCCAGGCAGTACACCATCAGGTCGAGCGCTTCGTTGCGCTCGGCCTTACCCTTGACCCACTCAATGCGCTTGTGGCCTCGGACGTAGCGGGCGACCTTGCGCTCTGCCACGCACTGGGCGAAAAACTCGTCCGGCAGGTCGTTGGCAAAGTGCAGCGCGCCCGGTCCGGACTCGAACGGGTAACGGTTGTAGATCCAGTCCTTCGCGGTGTCGGTACCGACAAACCATAGCTCGGCGCCACCGCGCTCGGTCTGGCCCTTCCATGTCACGTCGACCATGGATGGCCGCTGAGCAATCACCGGTTTGCCGGGCTTGCTCGCGCCCTTGATGGCGAAGACGTTGCGCCAGCGACGGACGCGGCAGAACTGGTAGACCTCGTCGGTGTGGTGGCCGCCGGAGTCGACGCCCGTCGCGAGAATCGCCAGCCCAACACCACACGGATGCCGGTAACGAACCTTGAGCTTTTCGTCGAGCACGGCCCATGTGCGCTCATCGGCAGGGTCGCCCCAGATCACCTGGTGGTCGACCACCCAACGTTCCATGCCGACGCCGAAGCCCATGACCATCAGTTCCAGGCGGTTGGCCTGCACGTCGACGGCTCCCGTCAGCATCAGCACAAAGGGCGGCATGGTACCGAGGGTGTACGGTTCCAACCGCGCCCGAGCGATCAGCACCTCGGCCTTGGTTTGCTCTTGCGCGCTGTCCCAGACCTTGGCTAGACGGGTGTTGTAGAACACCTGCATGGGCTCAAGATCGCCTTTAGCCTTGGCTTTTTGGGCCTTCTCAAACTGCTTGGCGAGTGACTTCCAGTCCATCCAACCTAGCGGCGAATACAATGCGTTGAGATGGAAACCAACCGTTTCGCCATCGCCCTCGGCATGGGCGCGCCATTCGCCTTTGGCGAGCATCTCACCCTTGTGGTACTCCTCGATCAGCACATCACAATCCGGGCCAGCGCACTGGTAATGCACGACGCTGTAATCTTTCGAGTAGTGCAGCCGCTCCCATTCCAAGGTTTGCATGTGCCCGCAGCTCGGGCACGGCACGTAGTAATAACGCTGGTCACTGCCCTCGAACAGATCGTCGATCCGTGACGCGCCCTTGATCGTCGGCGAGCTGGAGAAGTAAAACTTGGCGTTGCGGCCAAAGGTACTGCCCCGCGTTTCTGCCAGTTCAATGGGGTCGCCCTCCTCACCGATGTCCACTTCCCAACGGTCAATCTCATCACCATAAACATACCGCGCAGACAGTTCCGAAAGGTTGGCAGCAGAGCCGGCGGTGGTGACGTACAGCGATCCTCCTTCAAACTCTTTGGTGTCCATGGTGTTGCGTGAGTCTCGCGACCGGCTGGAGGCGACACGCTCACGCAACACGGGCGTGGCCTTGATGGTCTTGTTGATTCGAGATGACACCCGTTTAGCCAAGCCGAGGCTGGGTAGCAGCGCGAGGATGTTAGACGGCGCCATATGGATCAGGCCGCCGATCCAGTTCAAACCGATCTGCGTTTTCATCAACTGCGAGGCAACCATCGTGATCACGCGCTTGCAGGGGTGAGCCGGCGACAGGCAGCGCATTGGCTCGCGGGCATACGGCGTGCGCGAGGTACGGTACTGGCCTGGCTCAGCGGCACCAGTATCACGCGGGATCCGCATGTACTCGTCGGCCCACTGGTCAATCCAAACATCCGGATCGGGCCGCAGCCCACGGAAATACGCCTCACGGTACACCTCTGCACCGTCAGGAATTTCCGTAGGCATGGGCTTAACTCGTGGTCAGTGCATGTTCAAGATCAGAGGAAGACATACGTTCAGCGTCCTCCAGCGAGCGCCGGATGGCTGCCGTCAGGTGCCTTTCGATTTGCCAAGGATCGGTCATCGCGGCCAGCTCCGGTGCAAGTTGCGGGGACATCCCCAGCAGTTGGTCCCGCAACAGGCGGCCCGCGTTGTAAGCACCGGTTCCCACGGCCTCGCGATCCACCAGAGAGCCTTGCTGTTTGCGAAAGTTGGCTTGTTCTTGCAGGGCAAGGTAGTGCTCTCGCAGAGCGCGAGACTTCTGAAAATCTGCCGCCTGCCCGACTTGCGGCACCGCAGGTTCTTCGACGGCTGTTTGAGCCTCTCGTTGAAGGCGAAGCCGGTTGTGGCGGTCGGCGACGGCGGCTTTGCTTGGGTCAGCAGACTCGGCCAGCAAAGCTTCGGTGGCTTCCAGCTCGACCTTGCCGTCCTCAGTCAGCACCAGCCGATCCTGATTCGCCAACTTGGAAACATAAGATTTAGCCCAACCACGTCGTGCCGCAAACTCCGTTTTGCTGATTACGGTCATGTTGGAATGTCCTGTTCACCCAATGAATACTGGAGGTTCACCTGTTCACCTCAGTTCACTAAGCTGGTGAACTGTCCGCTAACGCTTTCCCGCGAGTCCCATGCCCCGTGTCCTTCAAATACCGCCAGGGTCCCCGGCAGTTTTCGGCGCACCATTTTGATACTCACCTTTACAGGCCCCGTATTCCGTGACCTCTAGCACATTAAGCTTGGCCGCCGCCCGAGGGCGGCACATCGCACACGCCCAACCGCTTGGCAGCCCAGCGTTCGTACAAGCCAATCGCGACATCAGCACCGGCCATCGCGGTGAGGCAGCCGATGCTGCCCGCCGCCAGGACCGACACCCCCGAAGCGTGGAGCAACATCATCGTGGAGAGTCCGCAGACCACACAGGCACCGGACCGAAGGAGCAACCGGCGAACCAATGACCAACCACTCACCCCCGCCTTGTCGGCCCGCCATGCCTCGCCCGATATGCCGCCGACCAGGGATAGCATGATCACCATCCAGATCGGCATCTCAATAAGCGCTTGCTGCTCGTTCGTCATCGCCCTACCCCATAAACGCGAAAACCCGGCGCAATGGCCGGGTTCAGTGTGGTGGTGCGTGCCGCTCTCTGCGGTCGCACCTATCGAAGATGGGTACTTTTTACAGGTGGATTATCATGGCAGCAAGCTAGTTTTAATGCCATGGAGCAATACGGGTGCAACACAGGTATGACGCAGGTGTGACGGAGGTACAACACATTTAATCGGCTATCGCTTCTAATGCCATGTCCTACCTGTCCCACTGTTCAAAGTCGAAGTAGGACAGCTACAGGCGCCTAAATTCGGGGCTCTGCCCTACTGTCCTACCTTATTTACTTTTCTCTTGTGTATAGAGAGAAAGCTAAAAGCACGCATGCGCGACACGGGCGCGACTACGTGCCCGCTATGCTTACATGTGCATGAGGTGGGTAAAGGCTGGACAGTAGGACAGCCCAGCAACGACGCGGCCTGCACCTGTCCAACCGCACTAAATAGCAGTCGGACAAGGCCGGACAGTAGGACAGTGGCAAGCGGAGTGATGCCAGGGTTCATGCAGCCTTCCCCATCAACATACCCTCGATACTCACATGGGCATCATGCAGCCGACGGTAATAGGTCGGCGCGCTGCAACCGCAGTGCAACATCTTCTGCGAGAGGAAGCTTTCGTAGTTGCAGTAGTGCTCCAACACCACCAGAGCCAGTTCAGGCTCCAAGTGTTTGTTGACGATCAGCTCTATATCCGCCGATTCATCCAGCAGCACCCTACTACCGCGAGTCCCGCGTATCAGCTCGCCCTTGCACTCCATCAGCATGGCGATCATGTTGCCGCCAGTTGATCCGCTGTAGGTTGTTGTCACCGGCGAATGCAGACCCTGCGCCCAGAGTTTGAGCATCTCATCGATTCGCTTAATCAAAGCAAGGCTCCTCTACCAGCTCCGTCTGCAAGGCAGAAGGACGTCCCCAGGCCGTAGGCTTCTGGTAGGCCCACTGCCGTATACCGCTTTTAGCCAGAGCGGGCATTCGCTTCTTCCGCCAGCCGAGACGGTGCATGATTGCGCCCACTCGCATCTGCTCGGGCTTACCCCAATGGCCGAAGTCCAACTTGAGCGCCTGGGTCAAGATCTCGTTGCCGGTGGCGGTTTCTCCAAGCTGCGACTCCTCCAGCCAATTGAGAATCAGCCCTTCCCACTCATCCACCACGAACCGTTCGTCCTGTGCCTCGGCGAACATCCAGGATTCGTCCTTGGTCACCCACCAGATATCGCCGGCCTCAAAACAGAACAATGCCTCGGCCCACAGCTGGTCGCGGATCTCGCGCAGTTTTTCCAGATCGACCTTGTTGCAGAAGACCGGCCAGTAACGCCGGTTGCCGGTGGCGTCCTTGAGGTATTCCTCTTGGTTGGTGGTACCCACGAACACACACTGGCGTGGCACGTCATTCGTTCTGCGGCCGTAGCTCTCCCGATAAGTGTCGGTGGACGCCGAGAAGAACTGCTTTGCCTTGGTGCTCTCGGCCTTGTTGAAGCTATCCAGCTCCCCCAGCTCGACGATCCACTTGCCGCGAATAGCCTGGAAGCTGTCCTTGTCACCGAGGGCAAAGGGTGTGTCCATAAACCACTCGCCACCGAGAATGCCCATGGCCGTGGACTTACCTTCACCCTGCCCTCCTTCGAGGATCATTACCGAGTCGGCCTTGCAGCCTGGGCGCATCACCCGAGCCACCGCCGAGATAGGCCAGCGCTTGCCGACCTTCGCCGAGTATTCACTGGCCTGGACGCCAAGCACATCAGCCAACCAGCTTTCCAACCGAGGCACGCGGTCCCATTCAAGTCTCTCCAGGTACTCGCGCACCGGATGAAACGCATGGTCGTGGGCAACCACGCTCACCGCCTCGATCACATGCGAAGCCTTGACCCGCAGGTTGTACTGCTGCGCGAGCCACTTCATCACCCGCATGTCATCGATATCAGCCCAGTCGCCGGCACCGCCGCCAAAAGGGGCAGATCGCAGCTTGATGATCTTGGAGCTGAATACGCTGTAACCGATCACGCCGGCCCAGCGTTCGTCGTTGCCTAGAATTAGCTCGACGTTTTGCATGTGCGCAATCAGCGAGCCGTTTTCGGTGCGGGCCAGTTGATCCTTCCAACCACCTGCTGCCGGCGGCTTGACCACCGCCAACACCTGGCGGCGAACCGCCTCCAACCCTTCGGCAACATGCAGGTCGTTGAAGTCAGTCCACTTGATCTCGCGCTCACTGGAAAAAACTGGTGCGACCACCTGACCGCCGACAATCAACGCAGCGTTGTCGGCCTTATCTTGACCTGGGTTCCATGGTTCGCCGTTAGGGCGTGTAGTTTTCCAGTCATCGTCGCGACAAATAATCACCGGACAGCCAGGAAACTGCTCGCGCATGGCCTTGGACACCGAGAGCAGGTTGCCCGCATCGAAGGCGATAGCCACCGCCATCGAGGTTGCCATGTGCAGGCTGGCGCCCGTGGCGTAACCCTCACAGATCAACACCGGCTCACCCGGTTCAGGATGTCCGCCGATCAAATGAAAGGCGCCTTCCTTCGACATACCGGCAGGCCAATAGGTCTTGTCACGCCCCGTGTCTTCCTGCTTAGCCGGGAAGATCACCTGTAGACCAACGATCTGATGCCGCACGTTGCTCATCGGCACCAATACCGCGCCAGTGCGCGGTGCGTAACGAACCTTGAACCCAACGATCTGCTTTCGATCCAGATAGGCGCTCTTGCCCTTCTCCGGCATGCGCTTGAACAGGCCGGCTGCACGGTTGGCCGCTCGGCGTGCCGCGTTGGCCGCAACCTCAGCGGCCTTGCGCTTGGCCTCTTCCTGGCGGGCGCGCATGACTTCACGCTCTTCCGGGCTCATGCGCCCGGCCTTCACCTTGATCTTTTGCGACTCACCCGATCGCCAGTCACCGAAACTGCCGAAAATCAGCGTTTCGTTTTTCTCGGTGCGATGTTCGTGGACCACATACCAGCCGTTCTTTTCCTTGCCCTTGTCCTGGGAGGTCTTACAGCGGGTTAGCTTGCCGAACACCAGAGGCTGCTCGGGCTCAAGGCCGTAATCTGCGAACTGATTGATGACTTCATCGAGCATAACGAGCCCTCTTCAAGTCATCCACAGACTGGCACTCAATGCAGAAGGCGCAGCCCGGCTGCGCTAACCGCCGAGCCTCTGGAATCGGTACGTCGCAACTCTCGCAGAACATAAGGGAGTGCAGCACCGTGACTGATTTGAGGGCACTACGAGCAGCAAGTGCTTGGTCCAGGCGCTCTTGCAGCAGGTCATTAGCAAAGTCAGCAATATCAGCCACGGTCATTCCCCCGGGTAGACTGGTTGACGTACGTGGCGCGGTTAAACATCCCCAGCAACCCCCGAATACCGCGAAACACCTGTAGGCGGATCTCGGCCAGCTCCTGATCGCTGACCACTCCATCACCAATGCTCTTGGCCCAGGTGTCAGCTAGATCAGCCACCTGCCGAAAATAAACAGCAATGCCGGTGGTCAAGGTCTCGGGCATGTCGTTGGTGTAGGCCTCTGCCAGCTCCTGCCAGGTCGTGTCGCCAACCAACGCATGCACCGCATCGAGGATGCGACGGTCCTTGGTCAGTTCAAGGATCTCGCCGAACTCCTGAATATTCACGGAGTGGCTGGGATGGGTAGGAGAAAGCTTGTGCTGGAGTGTGGTGGGATTGCGGCCGGTGGTGACGGCGATTGCAGCAGCGCCACCGGGATAGTCCCGAGCAGCGTGGTAGAGCGCCAAATCGAGCGGCAGGACTTCCCGCGTTGCTCGATCAACGCAACTCAAAGCGATTCGGCTCATGGCATTAATCCTTATAAGTTGCCAGTGCCGCGCGACGTGCAGTGGTGATACATTTGCCGCGTGGCTTGAAGAGGCCCAAACGCCGGCTAGATCCTCAAGATCGAAACCGGCACCGTGCCGAGGCGAACAATCCGTTGCTCACCTCTGGCGCAACAGCTGCCTAATCTGTGGTGGAGAAGGCAGCAACCCAAGGCATCCGTGCCTTGGTAGCGCGATTAAGGGAGGTGGTTTGCATGTGGTGTGCCCGCCCCCCTTTATCGCGACCCGACAGCACTGTGGTGGTGTGTGCCGGGAGGAACTGGGCGGCCCTTGGGCCGCCTTTTTTCTATCTACGCTGCAGCTTTCTGCGGGGCCGATGCCGTGAGCAACCAGGTAGCGTCAAACGCGTTGCCCTTCTGCTTTGCAGCGGTAGCCAAAAGCGTGGCGTATTGGGTTTCACCGGTGTAATCGGTGCGTGGAAGGCTGGCAGCCAAGCGCCACTTATTGAGCGCCTGATAGCTCCTTTCACACACCTTGGCGGCGGCACCGATGCCGCCTACTGCTTCAAATGCGAACGCGATGGCGTTCGGAAAATCTGCGGGGTCCAACATGGCAACCTCCAATTATCAACTCGCGGTTGATATTAACATCAACTGACTATTGCGCAACCCCTGTGAGAGTATCAACTCATGGTTGATAAGAACGAATTACGGGCAGCCTTCACGGCGCGCCTACACGAAGCGCTCGACGATGCGGGTGTACGCACCCGAGGTCGTGGTGTGGATATCCATAAGCATCTGAAAAGCGTTGGAGTGGACAAGAGCCCCCAGGCCGTCAGCAAATGGCTGAATGGCGACGCCATCGCTGAAGCTGACAGCATGGTTGCGCTGTGCTCTTGGTTGAAGGTGCGGCGCGAATGGCTGGAGTACGGAGTACTGCCTAAAGAGCAGACCGGTGATAGCAATGTCCAACAACTCGCTTCTGGGCACGAAACTAATGTGAGGGAAGTCACCGGGCGTTTTGGTAAGGTCCCCCTGATCTCTTGGGTACAAGCAGGTGCATGGTGCGAAGCGAACTTTGAGCACCACGATGGTGAGACGTGGCTCTCTTGCCCCGTAGCTATCAGCGGAAGCGGCTACGCCTTGAAGGTAATGGGCGACTCTATGACGAATCCGGGACCAGGACGTAGCTATCCTACCGGCTGCATAATTTTTGTTGATCCAGAAGCAGAAACTAAAACTGGAGACCGTGTAATTGCTCGAGTGCCGCGCACCAATGAAGCAACCTTTAAAATATTGGTAGAGGATGCCGGACGTCAGTTTTTGCGGCCCATTAACCCGCAATACCCAATCATTGATATCACAGAAGAGACACATATTTGTGGAAAGGTTGTTGGATCTTTCATACCAGAATAATCATTTCGCTATGCGCACCAAGCACAAGTTAAATTTCATTTTTCCTAGCTTCTGACACACACCACTCCACTCCATTTTCTTCATACTTAACCAATGCAGATTCGAAGTCATCAGCGCTTAGAGGATTAAAAGCATTCATAATTATTACGTACATCTGTTGCGCACAAAAAATGCAATTTTTTGCTAATTCCTCGGCTTCATTTATCGGCCACTGCTCGTCACCTAGTCGCTGCGATACCGCTCCATGAACGAGCGTAGACCTAACGTCATAAACTCTATTCGCACTCTCCAGTGCGTTGTTAGCTCCGCCGCACTCAAAATCTTTTAATATTTTTGACACCCTGGCCGAAAACCTACTCTTCATACCCTGATATTGAGAGCCGAAATAAAGGCGTTCAATTGAGGTAACATACTTAACTATCGCCGCCGCCGGAGACTTTTCTAGGCAAGCATCTCCAAACCAATTTACTGCATCCAACAGACGACTACTCAACTCAGAGTGGGGCATGAAAACTCGTGAATACTCCAAGACATGTCCGAGAAACATCTTTATATCGTGTCCCTCTCCATGATTTAGATATTCGAACCAGTTCGATGGCCCTGGGGGCGACGTAACTCTAAAAGATAGTGCGCACTGAATGCCTTGCTGATCTACTGACCACATTCTTGCAGTTCGCAGCGCCTCACCTTGGCTGGTGCCAAGTCGAATCCACTTTGTTTGACTTCTGCCAAAAAAAACCCTCACTATATTAAGAGCGGTATCACAATTAAATATCGCATTTTCTAACGATATAGCAAAATCACATTGCTCTACTATTACGCTTGCCACCCATGGAAACTCTTTATAATAAGATACAGACTGCTTAAAATGAGATTCAGCTCTATCCACAAAATCTTTGCCCTCCGTATCATACTTCCGAAGCCTTTCTCTCGACTCATTTAAAAACACGTCCACCTTAGTAAACCTTACTGGCCCTATATTAAAAAAATCCGGACTATCCTCTATAAAAAAAACACAAGGAATGTGATGCTCAAAGCTCTGAAATTTAGACTTTATTCTAGTTACTGCACTTTCCAACATTGCTTTGGCGCTGTGCTTATTCACCTCATCACCCTTCAATACAAACTGCTCACAGAAGGCAGACTTTATACACTCACTGGTAATTGCGTAGCTAACCTTGCCATCTATTTCCGGGGAAAAACTAACAATAATATTACATAATTCGCCAAACCTATCTTCACCCTCTGGGCCATACAGTAGTTCTCTGCCAAATGGCATCTTAAGAGTACAAAAACTCGCCATACGGTGACTTTGGAAATACTTAATTTTTTCCGGCGGAGCCATTCTATGAAATCTAACAATTTGATTTTCTATTTTCTTAATTATTTTCGATGCATGACCAAGCAATTTATCTGTCGCTGTCGATGCGTTCTCATGCTTTTTTCCCGGAAAATTCGAATCTGAATTAGGCATTTTTCCCTCCTGGAGTCTGAATGAGACCAGCAATATCAAAGTACTGGCCGATTGGAAAGCCCAATACCACTCAAAAATCAACCGATGGTTGTTGACTATAAACAACCAATGGTTGATATTCGACTCACTCTTCCACCACAGAGCGAGGCGACACCATGCACACCACAGCTACCCTGCACATCCATCCAACCGCTGATGAGCCGTTCCGCATCCTTGAGGTCCGCCGCATAGCACTTCATTACGGCTGCCGATTCATCGCGTCCAAACCCAAGCTGAAACAACGCCCTGCGTCTGCTCCGTTTGATCCGAATGGCGGAGGGCATGCGGCATGAGCAAGCTCAAACTCGACAACCGCACCCTGATTCTGCTCAAAGCCCAGGTCAACCTGACCGATACCTTCAACCACGTCCTGCGAACCGAACCACAACGCCCGGCCCTGGCCTTTCGCCTGAAAGTTGAGCGCCGCAAAGCCGACACGCACTTCACCGTTGAGCTGGGCGTAGAACGCCACACGCTGACCCTGCCCAACAGCAAGAAGATGCATCTCAGCCTCGCGGACTTCATTGAAGAGATCGTCAACGGACCAGCAGATCCAAGCAGCCAGGTCGAATCAGCGTCCCGGCCACACGCAGACCGCCGCTACGGTGTGTTTGAGATCGAACACAAGCAGCAGGTATTCGAACTGGTACGCACCGGCGGAGCGCTCAGCCTCGACCTGGGTTTCGAGTTGCCAATCAACCTGGTGATTCACCGCAACAAAACCCGCGCAGGCATCACCACCATCATGAGCATCGGCGTCAAAAAACCGCGTACGAAGTGCTTCACGGTGTACGGCAGTGATGCGGAGATCTACTCCATGGTCGCCGAATCCATAAACCACTTGGCTACCGTGGCGACACCCGCCGCGCATGCAGCCTAGGAGGTCAAGATGGAACGTAGCCTGGAAAAAGCCGCGAAATACTTCAGCCTCACCCGCCCCAAGTTGATCGCGCTCATGCGTACGAAAGGTCTGCTCAACGACCGCAACCTGCCGTCTTTCCCCGTGCGAGATCGCGAGTACTTAAGGGTCAAGGAAAGCAACTGGTATCACGAGACCGCCGGCATGCAATACAGCCAGTCGACCAAGGTCCGGCAAGCAGGCATCCGTTGGCTTGCCGAGCAATTGGGGCTCGACCTACTCGCCATCCCGGCACACAACCGTGACGTGGCCTAGGGAGTACGCCCGCCAGATCGTCGCCATGCACACACGCGAGGAGCGCAACGCCGCGCTCCTCGAAGTGCCGGAACATCTGCGCGAGCTGACCAAACGCCATTGCCTGAATGCCTGGAAACATCCTTCACGACTCAAACACAAGGAGGCCGAAGCACATGAGCAACACCAGCCAGACACCGCTACGACTGCTACCAGCGCCGGATAGCTCCACCGTCGAGATGCTGCACCACCTTTTCGGTGATGTGCTTATCCCCTTGGAAAAGCTGCGCGTGCACTACTTCAAAAACCTCAATGAAAAGACCTTCACCGAGGCGATCAATAGTGGCCGGATTCAGCTGCCGGTGACCACCCTGGACCACAGCGTCAAGGCTTTGAGGTATGCACATATCAGGCACGTCGCAGCGCTGATCGACATCCGCGCTTACAGGGCGGATGAAGACATGCCGCGACCACAAACTGATTCAACCAAGCAGGACCAGTAACCCCAACGGCTGCCACCACCAGCCAACGAAACCACTAGGAGCACACCACATGACTGCAATTCAAGTCTGCGCACTAATCAGCATCGTTATCGCGCTCGCGATCCTCTATTGGGTTGGCTACAAAGGCGGCTTGAGTGATGGCCGAGAAGAAGGCATCGATAAAGGAAAGAGCATTCAACAAGCCGACAGTTCAGAAGCGATCCGCAACCTGAACCTCTTGCTCGATCAGTCCAGAGAACACCATCAGTCGCTCTATCGGCGTTACACCCGCGCCGTGGACGCGACGAAGCTCGGCGTGGCTGATCGTCAGCACCTTCTGGCAATAGCCGAAAAACTCAAACTTGCCGCCAATACTTTCTGCGCCGTGAATTCGAAGAACCAGGCTACCCAAGCACTGGCCTTGCGTGATCAAGCCCTGAGCATGGCTGCCCTCCTGGAGCCCGTTGCACAGGATCAAGCCGCATGAACTGGATCCTTACTTACTCCGGCAAACGCTTTGACCTGCTCGAACCCGACGCCGACATGATCGACCCACGGGACATCTCGCACTCACTGGCCCATCTGTGCCGCTTCAACGGCCACACCCGCGAGTTTTACAGCGTGGCTCAGCACAGCTGCATCGTCGCCGAACTGGTACCGGAAGAACACAAACTCGCAGCCTTGCTCCATGACGCACTCGAGGCGTACCTGGGCGACATGACACGACCACTCAAGCAGTGGATTAGCGCCTACCAACACTTCGAGGACTGTATTTGGTGGCGCGTTTGTGAGCGGTTCGACATTGCCCCAGAACTCCCCACCTGCATTCACCAGGCCGACCTGATAGCGCTGGCTACCGAACGCCGCGACCTCATGCCAACCGATCCGGCTATCTGGGATTGCTTGGTCGGCATCGAGCCCATGGTTGAAACCATCCGCCCCTGGTCGGCCACAGAAGCCCGCAACACCTACCACCAGCGACTGATGGACCAACTCGCTATCGAACACCGGAGGAAAGCGGCATGAGGAATAACCAGGACAACACCGGAACCCTATCCGCTTTGCTCCGCACCGCTGATGGTGTCAACACGCTAGAAACAAACAGTCTCTGCTGCGCAGCAGCAGGCATTATTGCCCCTTCCAGCGCCACTGCCGAAGCACTTATACCCCACGAAAAGCTGCGCGGGGCAGCGCTCGCTGATGCAACGCTAAACGCTCAAAAACGCCCGCTCGCGCAGCCTGTTGTGGGATATAAGCACGTTTTTGGACTCATTGAGGCTTATCACCAAGACCAGGCCGAGCGCTCAGGAGGTGACGCATGACCTCCTTCACCCCACACCCCATCATATCTGCCGTCAAAACTCAGTTCGGTCTCGACTTCGCCGGCGAGATCCGCGTGGACCTCTTCGCCGGCGGTGGCGGTGCGACCATGGGCCAGGAGATGGGCACCGGCATGCCCGTTGATATCGCCATCAACCACAATCCCGACGCCATCAGCATGCACAAGCGCAATCACCCTAGCGCCGAGCACTACATCACCGACGCCTACGATGTGTGCCCCCGCCTGGCGACTCGCGGCCGCCCAGTTGCCCACCTGCATGCCAGCCCTGAATGCACCCACCACAGCCTTGCTGCCGGCGGGCAGGCGCGCAGCACAACCAGCCGCTCGCAATCTTGGGTCATCCTGAAATGGGGCGGCCAGGTCAGCCCCCGCATGGTCACAATGGAGAACGTCGTGCAGATCCTCCAGTGGGGCCCGCTGATCGCAAAGCGCTGCAGCAAGACTGGCCGAGTGTTGCGCCGGGACATGACCGTCGCCGCAGCAGGCGAGCGAGTGCCGGTGCAAGAGCAGTACCTGGTGCCCGACCCCAAGCGCAAAGGACAAACCTGGCGCCGCTTCGAGAGTATCTTGCAGTCCATGGGCTACGACCTAATGTACGGCAAACTCAAGGCCTGCGACTTTGGTGCCGCGACGACCCGCGAGCGTTTGTTCCTGATTGCTCGGCGGGACGGCCAGCCACTGCGCTGGCCGGAACCGACGCACTTCAAGAAACCAGCCAAGGGACAGTCAGCCTACCGAACTGCCGCCAACTGCATCGATTGGTCAATCCCATGCCCGAGCATTTTCCTCACCAAGGAAGAAGGCCGTGCTGCAGGCGTCAAACGACCACTGGTGAACAACACTATGGAGCGCCTGCGCAAAGGCGCCAAGCGCTATGTCCTCGAGCACAAGAACCCGTTCATCGTCAGTGTTAACCACAGCGGCAACGACTTGGCTCGATGCCAGTCCGTGGAGGGCCCGGCGAAGACCATCACCGGAGCACAGGGATTCGCCCTTGTCACGTCACAGCTCGCGCCCTTCATCACCGAGCATGCCAATGGCAGCAGCCAGCGCAATATGCCGGGTGATGATCCTCTCCGAACCATCTGCAGCGGTGTTAAGGGCGGGCACTTCGCCCTGGCCGTGGCCTATGTTGCCCAGCACAACGGTGGGTACAACGAAACGCCCGGGCACCACCCAGCGAAACCGCTGACAGCAATCACCACCACGGGCAGCCAGCAGCAGATCGTCACAGCGCACTTGTCGACGCTCCGCAGGAATTGCGTCGGCCGGGGCATGGACGAACTGGTGCCGACCATCACGGCCGGCGCCGAGCATCACGCGCTGGTCGAGTACAAGCTTGCTCAAGAGGTCGAGGCCGGCGCCATGCGTGTCTCTGCCTTCCTGATGGGTTACTACGGCAGCGACAACACCTACGACCTACGCGATCCGGCCGCGACCATCACCACGCGGGACCGCCTGGCACTTGTCACGGTGACGATCAAGGGCACGCCGTATGTCATCGTCGATATCGGCATGCGCATGCTCACCCCTCGCGAGCTTTACCGCGCACAGGGCTTCCCCGATAACTACGTCATTGATCGCGGGCACGACGACCGTAAGTTCAGCAAAAAGACCCAGGTGCTTATGGTGGGCAACTCGGTGTCGCCTTGGCCGATGATGGCACTGGTCAGTGCCAACAAGGACATGGATGAAAGTGAGCTGATGGGAGAAGCAGCATGAGCCTACCTCGCTGGGTAATGATCAGCCGCGCTTCAGAACTCACTGGCTACAGCGAAGATGCTATCCGCCACAAAGTGAAGAACGGCACCTGGGCCCAAGGCCGTGTCTGGCGCAAGACGCCGGACGGCCGCATTGCAATCAACATGACGGAGTATGACAAGTGGGCCGAGAGCGCACCTCAGGAAGCGGCCTAGAAACCGAGCTGGCAAAGCACAAGGGGATTGAGATACACGGCGGTAACTTGCGCGTCGTGTTCATGTGGCGGCGTATACGCTGCCGAGAATCCCTCGGCCTTCCGATCACCAAAGCCAACATCAAACACGCCGCCCTATTAAGGGCGGCAATTCTTCACGAGATTAAAACAGGCCACTTTGACTATGGCCGGCACTTCCCAAACTCGAAGCATGCGACCAACTACACGAGCGCCAAAGACGAAAAGCTCGGGGCGCTGGTGGAGCGATACAAGCCGCTTAAGGCCGTCGACATCACGCCGATGACCGAGGAGAAATACGGTTACGCCCTGGACATCTGCGTTGGTTTGGTCGGTATAGATCGCCTCGCTGGCATTTTGCTGCCTGAAGACATCCAGTTGCTGCGGACTTTGCTGATCGCAGATCGAGCGCCGTCCACCGTCAACCACTACCTGGCGACGTTCGCAGGGTTCCTGGGCTGGTGCGAGACCAACGGATACTGCCGCAAGGGGTTATCGGAGGCCTGCAATCGGTTCGCCATGCAAGGCCAAGAGCCGAATCCGCTCACTCGTGACGAATTCGAATTGCTGATAACTAAAGGCTGCCTCCACCGACAGGACTCGGCGGCGATTACATTGGCAGTCTATACCGGGCTTCGACCAGGTGAACTATGCGCGCTGGCCGTTGAGGACATTGACCTGGATGGCGGGCAAATCAACATCACCCGAGCTATTACCGCCAACGGTACGTTCAAGGTTCCCAAAACTGGGAAACCGCGCTCCGTACTACTGATGCCTCCAGCGCTCGAAGCCTGCCGGGTACTGATGTCGCTGGTTGCCGATCACCCCCAACGACCTATCGAAGTGTTCCAAAATAGGCACGAGAGCCGGCAGGAAAAGGTAACCCCACTGCTGTCTCCGACCACCCAGGCACGCAAGAAGATTATCAACTTCTGGTATGTGCCTACCGCTTGGAATACTAAATGGGCAGCGGTCCAGAAGCGATCAGGCATCCGTCCGCGCCGACCATACCAGACCCGTCATACCTACGCCTGCTGGTGCCTAACAGCTCACGGCAATCTTGCTTTTATTGCCAAACAGATGGGGCACAAAGATTTCACAATGCTAGTAGATGTGTATGCCAAGTGGATGGAGGATGAATCTGAAACTGAGCTGCAGCGCATTTGGTCAGGAATTCAGAAAAAGGAAGGAAGCAACAAAGCGGATCAGAATCTTGAGCCTTGCGAAAAACAAGAAGTAACTTATTGATATTTAATGATTTTTTAAGAAATCAAAAAAAGACGACCTGCTCACCAGGTAAACCGATCGGCTGCGCCGATCGGTTTACCTGGTGAGCATATAGGACGCGAAGGGCCACAATCTTTAAATCTTAGCACCTTGTCAACCAGAACATCAATAAAAACTTAAAAAAAACCCTGCACAAATGCAGGGTTCTTTTCACAAAACCAGTATCACTGGTGAGCTACGATCACAGGTTCGACCCAACCATTGGTGGCGCAAATTTCCTGGATATCTTTAGCTGCACGCTTGTAGGACTCCAAACTCTGTCGAGTCTTAGAGGCGTTAGCTTGGCGTTGCTCATCAGTGATTGGCTTAAGGTCACGTAGCGATTTGATAGTCATCATCCCCACCCTTCGATTTCCTTTCAGATAGTTCTAGACCGGTATCAGGCAGTCTTGGTTCCCATAATAGGCTTCGCGCATTCGATCCATTGAATGGCGGTAGCTTAGCTTTTCATCCTCAACGACCAGGTTGAAAGCCAACGTTTCTTGCGACTCCTGCTGAGCGTAGATAGAGCACATACGCGCAAATAGTTCCTCAAACAGGTCGTCAAAAATCTTCAACTTTTCTTGCATTGGCGCTTTTAGGGGGTGGGCATCTTCCATTTCACTACAGAAGCAAAGATAGCCGCCTCTCTGCCGCCGTGGCCTGTGGTACATCACCACACCCTTCTTTTTCGGGTATAGGGACGTGACATTATGCGATTCGCGCAGAAAAAACCAGAGCCACAAGGTGGCTGCCGCACTCATCACATATCGGCTGAAGGTTATTTCTACTTTAGCAGAGGTTTTGTCGAGCGCCTCAATCAACGCTACCATTCGATCCACATTTCCACCTGCATTGTGGCGCAGATGTATCTCGATCAAGTCACCCTCAGATGCCTTGTTAAGAACGTCGATGATTGGATTGACTGTCTCAGCTGAAATTTGATCTTGAAGCTCAAGCTTCAGCTTCGCGCGAGTATCCTCAGCGCTCTGCAGTTCTACTCCAATATTGGCGTCCAATGCTATCCCTCGCTTGATCGATTTCGGCGCGAGATACTACCAGTCATACAACGCACTATCAATATGACATCAAAATGAACCGACGAACGCGTCACCGCGTTTTCTAGAAAAAACAAAGCCTAAGCTAGAGCGAGTCCTTTCACATGGTACGCTTCCCTGTAGATACGACTATGGCAAACCAAAGCTTTTAGTATTGCGAAATGCCCCAGAACTGCCCCACAACCCGAGCCAAATAGACCGCAAACCACTGATGAATAAAGCAATTTCCGATCTGTCCTCCCACACCCCGATGATGCAGCAGTACTGGCGCCTGAAAAACCAGCACCCTGATCAGTTAATGTTCTATCGCATGGGCGATTTCTACGAGATCTTCTACGAAGACGCGAAGAAGGCCGCCAAGTTGCTGGACATTACCCTGACGGCGCGCGGGCAGTCGGCAGGGCAAGCGATTCCGATGTGTGGGATTCCTTACCATGCCGCGGAAGGCTACCTGGCGAAGTTGGTCAAGCTGGGTGAGTCGGTGGTGATCTGTGAGCAGGTCGGCGACCCGGCGACCAGCAAGGGGCCGGTGGATCGTCAGGTGGTGCGCATCATTACACCGGGGACGGTGAGCGATGAGGCGCTGCTGGATGAGCGTCGGGACAACCTGATCGCAGCGGTGCTGGGGGACGAGCGGCTGTTCGGTCTGGCCGTACTGGATATCACCAGCGGCAACTTCACCGTGCTGGAGATCAAGGGCTGGGAAAACCTGCTGGCGGAGTTGGAGCGCGTCAACCCGGTAGAACTGATGATTCCGGATGACTGGCCCAAAGACCTGCCGGCGGAAAAACGCCGTGGGACCAAACGTCGTGCGCCGTGGGATTTCGAGCGCGACTCAGCGTTGAAAAGTCTGTGCCAGCAGTTCTCCGTGCAAGACCTCAAGGGCTTTGGTTGCGAAAACCTGACCCTGGCCATCGGTGCCGCAGGTTGCCTGCTCAGCTATGCCAAGGAAACCCAGCGTACCGCCTTGCCGCACCTGCGCAGGCTGCGCCATGAACGCCTGGACGAGACCGTTGTGCTCGATGGCGCCAGCCGTCGCAACCTGGAACTGGACACTAACCTGGCCGGTGGTCGTGATAACACGCTGCAATCGGTCGTCGACCGCTGCCAGACCGCCATGGGCAGCCGCCTGCTGACCCGCTGGTTGAACCGTCCGCTGCGGGATTTAACCGTGCTGCAAGCGCGCCAGTCCTCCATTACCTGCCTGCTGGACGGCTATCGCTTTGAAAAGCTGCAACCGCAGCTCAAGGAAATCGGCGATATCGAACGAATCCTGGCGCGGATTGGCTTGCGTAACGCCCGCCCTCGTGACTTGGCACGCCTGCGTGACGCCCTTGGCGCCCTGCCTGAGCTGCAAGTGGCGATGACAGACCTGGACGCGCCGCACCTCAAGCAACTGGCCGTGACCACCAGCACTTATCCGGAGCTGGCTGCACTGCTGGAAACCGCCATCAACGACAACCCGCCCGCAGTGATCCGCGACGGCGGAGTACTGAAAACCGGTTACGACAGCGAGTTGGACGAACTGCAATCGCTGAGCGAAAACGCCGGGCAGTTCCTGATCGACCTGGAAACGCGCGAAAAAGCCCGCACCGGCCTGGCCAATCTGAAGGTCGGCTACAACCGCATCCACGGCTATTTTATCGAGTTGCCCAGCAAGCAGGCCGAGCAGGCCCCGGCTGACTATATCCGGCGCCAGACCCTTAAAGGTGCAGAGCGCTTCATCACCCCGGAACTCAAGGCCTTTGAAGACAAGGCGCTGTCGGCCAAGAGCCGCGCCCTGGCCCGGGAAAAGATGCTCTATGAAGCCCTGCTCGAAGACCTGATTGGCCGGCTGCCACCGCTGCAGGATACCGCCGCCGCCCTGGCGGAACTGGATGTGCTGAGCAACCTGGCCGAGCGTGCGCTGAACCTAGACCTGAACTGCCCGCGTTTTGTCAGCGAGCCGTGCATGCGCATTGTCCAGGGGCGTCACCCGGTGGTTGAGCAAGTACTGACCACGCCGTTCGTCGCCAACGACCTGTCGCTGGACGACGATACCCGCATGCTGGTGATCACAGGTCCGAACATGGGCGGTAAATCCACCTACATGCGCCAGACCGCATTGATCATATTGCTGGCCCATATCGGCAGCTTCGTGCCGGCGGCCAGTTGCGAGTTGTCTCTGGTAGACCGGATCTTCACCCGGATCGGTTCCAGCGATGACCTGGCCGGTGGCCGTTCGACCTTTATGGTGGAAATGAGCGAAACCGCCAACATCCTGCACAACGCCACCGACCGCAGCCTGGTGCTGATGGACGAAGTGGGGCGCGGCACCAGCACCTTCGACGGCTTGTCCCTGGCGTGGGCAGCAGCCGAGCGGCTGGCGCATTTACGGGCCTATACGTTGTTTGCCACCCATTACTTCGAACTGACGGTGCTGCCGGAAAACGAACCACTGGTGGCCAACGTGCACCTCAATGCTACCGAGCACAACGAGCGCATCGTGTTCCTGCACCATGTATTGCCAGGGCCAGCGAGCCAGAGTTACGGCCTGGCGGTAGCTCAACTGGCCGGGGTGCCGAGCGAAGTCATCACCCGTGCCCGCGAGCACTTGAGCCGCCTGGAAGCCGCCGCCCTGCCCCACGAGGTTGCCGTGGCCAGTCCGACAAAGGCGGCGAACAAGCCTGGGATTCCGCAACAGAGCGACATGTTCGCCAGCCTGCCCCATCCGGTGTTGGATGAGCTGGCAAAGCTTGACCTAGACGACTTGAGTCCGCGAAAAGCGCTGGAAATGCTCTATGCACTGAAGACACGGGTCTAACGCAGACGCTTGCAAGCTGATAGAATCTCGCGCGGTTTGGGATGCTGCGGGTTTTTAGCCTGGCCCGCAGACTATCGCTCTCAAACCTCGCGAGCCCTGCTGCAAGGGGTTTCGCTGCCGCCGCCTGAGGAGAAAATTAGAAATGACCTTCGTCGTCACCGACAACTGCATCAAATGCAAGTACACCGACTGCGTAGAAGTCTGTCCGGTGGACTGCTTTTACGAAGGCCCGAACTTCCTGGTAATCCATCCGGATGAGTGCATTGACTGCGCCCTGTGTGAACCAGAATGCCCGGCCGTCGCGATTTTCTCCGAGGACGAAGTCCCGGAAGGCATGCAAGAATTTATTCAGTTGAACGTCGAGTTGGCGGAAATCTGGCCGAACATCACTGAAAAGAAAGAATCCCTGCCCGATGCAGAAGAGTGGGATGGCGTGAAAGGCAAGATCAAAGATCTCGAGCGCTGATAGCGTCGCCGCCCCCCAAAAGGCCCCTTGCGGGCCTTTTTGCATTTCAGGAACAGGCTGTTACTTTTCTGCGGGCAAAAAAAGGGGCGGTTTGACCCGCCCACATTTTTTCCCTAGTCCCTGTGTTCCTTTTCATCATCCTGATGAATCGCATCCTGCGATGTTCCTTGAATCATCATTCCTTGATGACCGTGTCAATCCGTGGACACAGGGCTGATATTAGAGAGTTCCCGATTAAGTTCAACGGTATGCAACCGGCTGGACTACCGGCCCGCCGGTCAAGATCAGAATAAATAGTTGTTATTTTTCAACAAGATAAAAACAAAACAAAATCATTAAAGCCGTCCATCCCTGGTAAAAAAACCAAACACTTACGAAAAAGTAAGCGAATGCTTACACCAGCAACTACGCAAACTCCACCCAGTGCATGACACAGGCAAGAAAAAGCCCCGACACAGTCGAGGCTTTTTTACCTTCAGGTGAATCAGTCGTCGCTGACAGTGATGGTCGGCATCGCTTGGGCGCCCGCTTCCTGCAAAACGATCCGCGCGCCCACGTGCCGGGCCAGTTCCTGATAAACCATGGCGATCGGGCCATCCGGTTCGGCAACCACGGTAGGCTTACCGCCATCCGCCTGCTCACGAATGTCCATGGACAGCGGCAGCGAGGCCAGTAGCTCAACACCATACTGGGTGGCGAGCTTTTCACCGCCGCCTTCACCGAACAGATGTTCGGCATGGCCGCAGTTGGAGCAGATGTGCACCGCCATGTTCTCCACAACGCCGAGCACCGGGATGTTGACCTTGCGGAACATTTCCACGCCTTTCCTGGCATCCAGCAACGCCAGGTCCTGGGGCGTGGTAACAATCACCGAACCGGCAACAGGCACCTTTTGCGCCAGGGTTAGCTGGATATCACCGGTACCCGGCGGCATGTCGACCACCAGGTAGTCCAGGTCGCCCCAGGCGGTCTGCGTGACCAGTTGCAACAGGGCGCCGGAGACCATCGGCCCGCGCCAGACCATCGGCGTGTTGTCGTCGGTCAAGAAAGCCATGGACATCACTTCCACGCCGTGGGACTCGATCGGCACGAACCACTTCTGGTCCTTGATCTTCGGCCGGGTGCCTTCGGCGATGCCGAACATCACGCCCTGGCTGGGCCCATAGATATCGGCGTCGAGAATCCCCACCCGTGCGCCTTCACGGGCCAGGGCCAGGGCCAGGTTGGCGGCCGTGGTGGATTTGCCCACACCCCCCTTGCCGGAAGCCACGGCCACCACGTTCTTGACGTTGGCCAGGCCCGGAATCTGCGCCTGGGCCTTATGCGCGGCGATCACGCACTGGATATCGACCCTGGCCGTGCGGACACCGTCCATGCCTTCAATAGCCATTTGCAGCATCTGCGCCCAGCCACTCTTGAATAGGCCTGCGGCGTAACCCAGCTCAAGCTGGACAGTGACCTGATCGCCCTGGACGTCGATGGCGCGGACACAGCCGGCGCTGACCGGGTCCTGGTTCAGGTAGGGGTCGGTGTACTGGCGAAGGACGGCTTCCACCGCTGCGCGATTGACGGCGCTCATGAGCTACTCCCGAAAAAGACAGACTAAAACAGGCGGTTATCCTAACCGTTCTGCCCCTTGAGCGGGTTGCTTTTGCGGTGATGGAAAACGCTGAAACACCACCACGGGGTGAAATAAATTGCCCGGCGCTTTATAGTGGCTGACCTCCGTTTCATCAAATAGCCGAGCCCCATGTCCGAGCCACGCAAGATCCTCGTCACCAGCGCCCTGCCCTATGCCAATGGTTCTATCCATCTTGGCCATATGCTTGAGTACATCCAGACCGATATGTGGGTGCGCTTCCAGAAGCATCGCGGTAATGAATGCATTTATGTCTGCGCGGACGACGCCCACGGCTCGGCCATCATGTTGCGCGCCGAGAAGGAAGGCATTACCCCGGAACAACTGATCGCCAATGTGCAGGCTGAACACAGCGCCGACTTTGCCGAGTTCCTGGTGGACTTCGATAACTTCCACTCGACCCACGCCGAAGAAAACCGTGAGTTGTCGAGCCAGATCTACCTGCGGTTGCGGGACGCCGGGCACATTGCCACGCGCTCGATCACCCAGTATTTCGACCCGGAAAAGAAAATGTTCCTGGCCGACCGTTTCATCAAGGGCACCTGCCCGAAATGCGGCACCGAAGACCAGTACGGCGACAACTGCGAAAAATGTGGCGCCACCTACGCGCCTACCGACCTGAAAGATCCGAAGTCGGCGATCTCTGGCGCCACTCCGGTGCTCAAGGATTCCCAGCACTTCTTCTTCAAGCTCCCGGATTTCCAGCAAATGCTGCAAACCTGGACCCGCAGCGGCACCTTGCAGGACGCCGTGGCCAACAAGATCGCCGAATGGCTGGATGCTGGTCTGCAACAGTGGGACATCTCCCGCGATGCGCCGTACTTCGGTTTCGAAATTCCCGATGAGCCCGGTAAATACTTCTACGTCTGGCTGGACGCACCCATCGGCTACATGGCTAGCTTCAAGAACCTCTGCGCCCGTCGTCCTGAACTGGATTTCGACGCGTTCTGGGGCAAGGACTCCACCGCCGAGCTGTACCACTTCATCGGCAAGGACATCATCAACTTCCACGCCCTGTTCTGGCCGGCGATGCTCGAAGGCTCGGGCTACCGCAAGCCGACCGCCATCAATGTCCACGGCTACCTGACGGTCAACGGCCAGAAGATGTCCAAGTCCCGTGGCACCTTTATCAAGGCACGGACCTACCTGGACCACCTGTCGCCTGAATACCTGCGCTATTACTACGCCTCCAAGCTGGGCCGTGGCGTCGATGACCTGGACCTGAACCTGGAAGACTTCGTACAGAAGGTCAACTCGGACCTGGTGGGCAAGGTTGTCAACATCGCCAGCCGTTGCGCCGGTTTTATCCACAAGGGCAACGCCGGTGTGCTGGTGGCAGAGAATGCCGCACCAGAACTGACCGATGCGTTCCTGGCCGCTGCACCGAGCATCGCTGAAGCCTATGAAGCCCGTGACTTTGCCCGCGCCATGCGCGAGATCATGGGCCTGGCCGACCGCGCCAACGCCTGGATCGCCGACAAGGCGCCGTGGTCGCTGAACAAACAGGAAGGCAAGCAGGCTGAAGTCCAGGCGATCTGTGCCACAGGCGTCAACCTGTTCCGCCAACTGGTGATCTTCCTCAAGCCGGTGCTGCCGTTGCTGGCTGCCGATGCCGAGGCGTTCCTCAACGTTGCGCCGCTGACCTGGAATGACCACGCCACCCTGCTCAGCGACCATCAGCTAAATGAGTTCAAGCCGCTGATGACCCGCATCGACCCGGTCAAGGTCCAGGCCATGTCCGACGCTTCGAAAGAAGACCTTGCGGCCAGCCAGACCGATACCGGCGAAACCGCCGCAAAAGGCAACGGTGAGCTGGCGAAAGATCCGCTGTCGGCAGAGATCGACTTCGACGCCTTTGCCGCCGTCGACCTGCGCGTCGCGCTGATCCTCAAGGCCGAAGCCGTTGAAGGCGCAGACAAGCTGCTGCGCCTGACCCTGGACATCGGTGACGAGCAGCGCAACGTATTCTCCGGAATCAAGAGCGCCTACCCTGACCCGGCCAAGCTGGAAGGTCGCCTGACCATGATGATCGCCAACCTCAAGCCACGGAAAATGCGCTTCGGCATTTCCGAAGGCATGGTGATGGCGGCCGGTCCTGGCGGTGAAGAGATCTACCTGCTCAGCCCGGACAGTGGCGCCAAGCCTGGCCAACGCATCAAGTAAAACCACCTGTGGCGAGCGGGCAAGCCCGCTCGTCACGGGGCTAGTGCCCCCTCCTCGCTTGCCGGATAATCGGATTCTGCTTGCTTAGCCCGGCATGACCATGACCGATATGCTTCTCACCCTTGTCAGCACGGCCCTGATCAGCAACTTCGTGTTGCAGATGCCGCTGGCTGTCGACCCGGTGCTGGCCTCCAACGCGGGCTCACTCAAGCGAGTGCATGCCCTGGGCGTGGCCACGACCCTGCTGATGCTGCTAAGTGGCATTCTGGGCTATCTGTTTGATCACTATCTTTTGCAGCCACTGGCGCTGACATCCCTGCGACTGTTTATTTTGTTACCGGTCACGGTGTTGTTGATCAAACCGCTGCTGAGCGTGCTATCCCACCAGCTACCCAAGCTGTCGTTCAATGGCCTGTGGCCTTTGCTGCTGGGGAATGCCGGGGTATTGGGCGTGGTGTTGCTGGGTACCGAGGACGATAAAGGCCTGGCGCACATGAGCGCCCTGAGCCTGGGCGCCGGCCTGGGTTTCTGGCTGGTGCTGAGCCTGTTCAATGACCTGCGCCAGCGCATAGCCAGCAACGATATCCCATTGCCCTTTCGGGGCTTGCCGGTCGAGCTGATCAGCGCGGGGCTGATGGCCGTGGCCTTTCTGGGTTTCAACGCAATGATCAAACCATGAGCCTGATTCAACGTATCGACGCTTTACTGCCGCAGACCCAGTGTGGCAAATGCGGACACCCCGGCTGCAAACCCTACGCCGAAGGCATCGCCCAGGGCGAAGCCATCAACAAGTGCCCGCCAGGTGGACAGGAAACCATCGCCGGGCTGGCACAGTTGTTAAACGTGGCTGTGCTGGAACTGGACAGTTCCCGAGGCCAAGCGCCGGCGCAGATCGCCTTTATCCGCGAAGCGGAGTGCATCGGCTGCACCAAGTGCATCCAGGCCTGCCCGATAGATGCCATCGTCGGCGCCGCCAAGCTGATGCATACGGTGATCATCGACGAGTGCACCGGCTGCGACCTGTGTGTCGCGCCCTGCCCGGTTGACTGTATCGAAATGCAGCCGCTGCACCTGGCCACGGTACTGCCGGTTGTCGGCGATCTGGCGACCACCGCCGAGGAGCGCCAGGCCCGCAGCACCAAGCGCGACCACGCCCGGCGCCGCTTCGAACAGCGCAATGCACGCCTGCAGCGCGAAGAAGAGCACAAGCTTGCTGAACGCCTGGCTCGTACCAAACGCCCTGCACCTGTGGATGAAGTGAGCAACAACCCTGTCCAGGCGGCCATTGAGCGGGTTCGCGCACAAAAAGCCGCGGCGATGGACGCGGCGGTGAAAAAGGCCAAGATCAACCTGGCCATGAGTCGGGCCCAGCTCAACAAGTCCCTGAAAGCCTTTGGTCATCCGCCGACATTTGAGCAGCAGTCGCAACTGATCATCCTGCAGCAGCAATTCGAAGTCGCCGAACAGGAATTGTCCTCGCTCGAAGTCAGTATCCCAGTCGTTGCGGCACCAGCAACGCATAAGGACCCAGACCTCAAACGCGCCAAAATCCAGCTGGCAATGCGCCGCTCGGAACTGAAAAAGGCCCAGGACAGCCACGTCGACGCCCAGCAGCTGGCCGCATTGAGTGCCGCGCTGACGGCCGCCGAACAAGCCTTGCACCACGCAGAGGAAGGCAGCGACCAGCCACGACCCGATTTGCAACGGATCGAAAAGCGCCCCATCGACAGCCAGCTTCGCCAGTTGAAAACCGCCCTGGCCTATGCCCGTGCGGACCTGAGCAAACTGGAGCGCCAACCCGCCACCCGCGAAACCGAGCTGGCAGTCGCCCGGCAACACCTCGACGAAGCCCAACGGCTGGTGGACGCCCATGTCAGCACTTGAAACCGTCGACGACCGCCAGCAACAAGCGATGAAACGCGTGCTGCTAGCAACGGTGCCCGGTTTGCTGGTGCTGTTCTGGCTGTACGGCTGGGGGGTGTTGATCAATCTACTGCTGGCCTGCATTTGTGCGTTGACGGTAGAAGCCTGTGTCCATCGCCTGCGCGGTCGCCGCCTCGGCATTCCCGTCAGCGATCTCAGCGGCTTGGTGAGCGCAACCTTGCTGGCCCTGGCGCTACCGCCTTATTGTCCGTGGTGGCTATGTGTAGCGGCTGTGAGCAGTGCATTACTGTTGGGCAAACACGTGTATGGCGCCAGCCAGAACCCTTTCAATCCAGCCATGGTCGGTTATGCGTTGATGCTGGTGGCCTTTCCTCAACCGATGACCCACTGGCCAGCCTCCCACGGCCTGGACCTGCTGGCCGGCCTGCAACAGGTGTTTGGTATGCAGGGGAATGCCCCCGATGCCTGGGCCCAGGCGACGGCGCTGGATGCCCTGCGCATCAATAAAAGCCTGACCATCGACGAACTGTTCGCCAGCAACCCGGCCTTCGGCCATATCGCCGGCAAAGGCAGTGAATGGGTGAACCTGGCATTTCTCATTGGGGGGCTTTTTCTGCTGCAGCGAAGGGTGTTCAGTTGGCACGCGCCAGTGGGAATGCTCGCCAGCCTGTTCGTGATCAGCCTGCTGTTCTGGAACGGCTCCGGGTCCGACTCCCATGGTTCGCCGCTGTTTCATCTGTTCTCTGGCGCAACCATGCTCGGGGCATTTTTTATCGTCACCGAGCCGGTATCGGGCGCCAAAAGCCCGCGATCGCGTTTACTGTTTGGTGCCGGGGTGGGGTTGCTGACGTATCTGATTCGTACGTGGGGCGGTTACCCTGATGGTGTGGCGTTTGCCGTGCTGCTGATGAATCTGGCGGTGCCAGCGCTGGAACGCCTGGCGACACCCAAACCGCAATCGGTGGACGTATGAAGTCCGCCAGAGGACTCATGATCGTGCTGTCGGTCGCCGTGACGGGGGCAGCCCTGACCCTGGCCGTGCAGCAACTGACCTCCGGTCGCATCGCCTCGCAGCAACGCGAGCTGCAAAGCCGAGTCTTTCTGGACGCCTTGCCCATCGCAAGCTACGACAACCAGCCACTGGAGCATCCGCTGGCAGTGAAGCCATTGGCACTGAACAACAGCCAACTGCTCAATGGATACCTCGCCACCTTGTCAGGGCAACCCAGCGCCGTGTTGCTGCGCTCTCAAACCACCGGCTACGGCGGTAGCATCGAACTGTTGATCGCCATCGCCAGCAACGGGAAACTGCTGGGCGTGAAAGTCCTGAAACAGTCGGAAACCCCAAGCCTGGGTGGGCATATCACTGAGGCCGGGAATCCCTGGCTCTCGGCGTTCCAGGGACTTTCGCGCAGCAACCCGCAGGATTCGTCCTGGGCCTTGAAGAAAGACAACGGGCAATTCGATCAAATGGCCGGCGCAACCATTACCTCCCGCGCAGTGATCAACGCGGTCCACGATGCCTTGCGTTACTTTGATGAACATCGTCAGCACCTGCTGGAGGTACCTGCCCGTGACTAAATCTGGCGGTCTGGCCGGCTCATTGATGCTTGCGCCGCTGATAGGTGTCAGCGACACACTGCCCAAGGCTCTGAGCTTCTGGGTGCTGGCGGTGTTGATTGTGACAATGTACGGCTTGAGCAGGGGGTTGGTGCGAAACCGCCTGAATGGCCGACTGCAACTAATCGCCAGTTTATTGCTGGCTGCGACCTGGGCCAGTTGCGTGCAGTTGGCCTTGCAGGCCTTTGCATTGAGCCTGTCTCGGGACCTGGGCATTTACCTGGCACTGATCAGCGTTCAGTGCGTGCTGCTTGAGTCCACCGGCTTTTTCCAGACCGACCAGGTCAAGGCGCGCCTTCAACTGTTCGGCATATTTGGCCTGCTGCTGGCAGCCCTGGGCCTATTACGCCCTTTATTGGGTGGCAGCTCCTTCGCCACACTCGCACCGGGAGGGTTTATCCTGCTCGGATTGCTGCTCGCCGGGTGGCAGGCCTGGGCCCAACACTCAAAACCACATTGACCGTTTGCAAGGAACCGCTCGCCCCATGAATGCCGCAAAACGCCTGGAAATTTTTCGTCGATTTCACGAAGACAATCCAGAACCGAAAACCGAACTGGCCTACTCCTCGCCGTTCGAGTTGCTGATTGCCGTGATTTTGTCGGCGCAGTCAACGGATGTCGGCGTCAATAAGGCCACCGCCAAATTATTTCCAGTGGCTAACACCCCGGCAGCAATCTACGCCCTTGGTGTTGAAGGATTGTCCGAGTACATCAAGACCATCGGTCTGTACAACAGCAAGGCGAAAAACGTCATAGAGACCTGCCGCATGCTGGTGGAGCTTCACGCCAGTGAAGTGCCGCAAACCCGCGAAGCCCTCGAAGCCCTGCCAGGAGTGGGACGCAAGACCGCCAACGTTGTGCTCAACACGGCGTTTCGCCAGCTGACTATGGCGGTGGACACCCATATCTTCCGCGTCAGCAACCGCACCGGGTTGGCACCCGGAAAGAATGTGGTGGAGGTAGAGAAACAGCTGATGAGGTTTATACCCAAGCCTTACTTGCTCGATTCCCACCACTGGCTGATTCTCCATGGGCGCTATGTCTGCCAAGCCCGCAAGCCCCGCTGCGGCAGCTGCCGTATCGAAGATCTGTGCGAATACAAGGAAAAGACTTCCGACGATTGAGTAACTATTGCTTTTATTGATCAGTCGATTGAAAAAATCTTTTTTACCCGGTCGACGTTTATCGTTATAAGGAGCGCCAACGGCAGTCTTAGCCTGGAGTTAACCTTATGAGCACTGGCAAGGAACAACTGGATGCAGAAGACGACTTTGTTGCCGCGGAATCTGATGAGGCAACGGAGGCGCCGGTAGAGGTGGCCAAGACCAATCTGAGCAAACGCCGCACCATCGATAACCTATTGGAAGAGCGACGCTTGCGAAAGCAACTGGCTGATTACGACTTCGATCTCTGATTACGACAGGTCATGAGCAGAAGCCTCCCTTGCGGAGGCTTTTTTCTGCCCATTTCAGGCCCGAGGCTTTGCTTCTGCTAGACCAGACCGTTGCGTTGAGCCAACTCGATCAGGTCAACCAGGGACCGCGCATTGAGCTTCATTAACAAGCGCGTTTTGTAGGTACTCACGGTTTTGTTACTCAGGAACACTCCATCGGCGATCTCCTTGTTGGTCTTGCCCCGGGCCAGTTGCTGCAGCACCATCATTTCCCGCCCGGAAAGACGCTCGACCATCTGCGCCTCACTGGCGTTACCCAACGTGGATCGCACGGAGTTGAGTGCCTGGTTGGGGAAATAGCTGTAGCCAGACAGCACGGCCTTGATAGCGCTCAAGAGCTCGGTCAGATCCTGCTGTTTACACACGTAACCCGCAGCGCCTGCCTGCATGCAACGCATGGAGAAGTGTCCTGGGGCCTGAGATGTCAGCACCAGCACCTTGAAGGGCTGAGTTTGTTTAGTGGAGGACAATCTGCAAATAACTTCCAGACCATCAAGTTTGGGAATACCAATATCAAGTATGACGATGTCAGGCATATGTTCGCGGGCAAGTTGTAAAGCATCGACACCGTTGTCGGTCTCGGCGACGACCTCGTAACCATGACGTTCCATTAGCATACGTACAGCAAGACGAATGACGGGATGATCATCCACGATCAGCACTTTATTCATGGGCAAGTCCAATTTCGCTGTTCGAGTTATTTAGAGCCAGCACAATAGCCTAGTCGTTTCGTCCTTGGCATAGCTCGCCCCCCCAAGCAACAGCAATCAGAGACCCACCCCACAAGGAGATAGGATTTAGCCTACAAAAAAACGTCAGCAAGGGTGTATCGCATGTTACTTGACCTTTCAGAATATTCCGCAGGCAAACATATTTTGAGTGAAACACTCCTACACAAAGGGGCTCAGCGTAAATATACCGCACACGAGCCCCAGGCAATGCCCCTTGCTTGCCTTTAACCTTACGCTGCTGACGCGCAGAGTATTAACGTTGTAAACGCTCTCAAGAGAAGTTAGCCGTTAATACTCCTGTAAATCTGACGTGTAAGCCAATACCACACACCGATTAATCCTTCCGACACCACAAGGAAGATATCTAAACTTCAACGCCTCAACATCCCCTACAGCAAGCCAGGCAAATTAAACGTAGCGACACATAAACAGAGTTGCCAAACCAGCGTTTAAAAAATTAAACCGATGCGACGCGCTGGCTCCCCTCCCTCAATAAAACACTATAAAAAAAGTTCGGGCTCCCCATAATTTCCAGTAAAAAAAAGGCCCCTTAAACAAGGGGCCTTTTCACAACAGCTCAGATATTTCAGAACAACTTACGGCCCTTGTTGGCCGCAATGCGCATGCGCAGTGCATTGAGCTTGATGAAGCCGGCCGCGTCCGCCTGGTTGTAGGCACCGCCATCTTCTTCAAAAGTAGCGATGTTGGCATCGAACAGCGACTCGTCCGACTTGCGCCCGGTGACGATGACGTTGCCCTTGTACAGTTTCAGGCGCACAACACCGCTCACGTGGGCCTGGGAAGCGTCGATCATCTGTTGCAGCATCAGACGCTCAGGGCTCCACCAGTAGCCGGTGTAGATCAGGCTGGCGTACTTGGGCATCAACTCGTCTTTGAGGTGAGCGACTTCACGGTCCAGGGTGATGGACTCAATGGCGCGGTGAGCACGCAGCATGATGGTGCCGCCCGGGGTTTCGTAGCAACCACGGGACTTCATGCCCACGTAACGGTTCTCGACGATGTCCAGACGGCCAATACCGTGCTCGCCACCGATACGGTTCAAGGTCGCCAATACGGTGGCCGGGGTCATTTCGACGCCGTCCAGCGCGACGATGTCGCCGTTGCGGTAGGTCAGCTCCAGGTACTGTGCAGTGTCAGGCGCGTTCTCCGGGGAGACGGTCCATTTCCACATGTCTTCTTCGTGCTCGGTCCAGGTGTCTTCCAGCACGCCGCCTTCATAGGAGATGTGCAGCAAGTTGGCGTCCATCGAGTACGGGGACTTCTTCTTGCCGTGGCGCTCGATCGGAATGTTGTGCTTTTCAGCGTAATCCATCAGCTTTTCACGAGACAGCAGGTCCCATTCGCGCCAAGGGGCAATCACTTTCACACCAGGCTTCAACGCATAGGCGCCCAGTTCGAAACGCACCTGGTCGTTGCCCTTGCCGGTGGCGCCATGGGAAATGGCATCAGCACCGGTTTCGTTGGCGATTTCGATCAGGCGCTTGGCAATCAGCGGACGTGCAATGGAGGTACCCAGCAGGTACTCGCCTTCGTAGACGGTGTTGGCGCGAAACATCGGGAAGACGAAATCGCGGACGAACTCTTCGCGCAGGTCGTCAATGTAGATCTCTTTCACGCCCATGGCTTGCGCCTTGGCACGTGCAGGTTCGACCTCTTCGCCCTGACCCAGGTCAGCGGTGAAGGTCACCACTTCACAGTTATAAGTATCCTGCAGCCACTTGAGGATCACCGAAGTGTCCAGGCCGCCGGAATACGCGAGAACGACCTTGTTTACGTCGGCCATGCCATCACTCCACGGGTTTTACGGAAAGGCGTCGATTCTACCGATCAAAACCGTGAATTTACAGGGGCGCGACAGCAAATGAAGATAAAGCGACAGATTCTGTCGGGCGGGCGACGAATAGCCGCACCTCAGGAGGTGGAGGCGGCGCTACTCGGGGCCTTCGCCTGGGGCGTAGGCTTCTCGGGGGCCGGCACCCGCTCCAGATGAATATTGACACGGCGATTCTTCGCCCGGTTGCCTGGATTGGTGTTCGGTGCCAGCGGGTAACGTTCGCCGTGAAAACGCAAGACAATCTGCGATTCAGGGATGCCGTTGGCCTTGAGAAAGTCCATCACCGCCAGGCCGCGACGCCTTGAAAGGTCACGATTGGCCAGGCGATTGCCGCTGTTGTCCGAGTGGCCGTCCAACTCGATATGATTGACGGTCGGATCGGCCTTGATGAATTCCAGCATCACCAACAGCTTGGCCTTGGCAGCGGCGTCCAGGTCGATGCCACCACCGGGAAAACCTACCTCGGCCTGTTTAACCTGCTCGAAATTCATCGGCAGCAATTTCGCGGTACACAACTGATAGTCGCTGTAGGCCTTGTTGAACTTCGCCGGCAATAGACGTATTTCGGAGTAACCCCCATCGCGGCCGTAGTGGCGCACCGTCGGGCTGCGGCCATCGAGCAAGCCATTGAATAAACGCCCGGCCTGGGCCTGGGAGCTGTTGAACAGCACATCACCGCTACCGGCACGCACTGCTCCCAGATTGATATCACCGCGCCCCGGCTGCCACGGCGCTGCTGCCGCCAATAGTGTCGCGGAACCTGCACCCAGAGAGCCGTTATAGGCTTTCAGGCGAAATGTTGCCTGCTCGCCCGCACGGCGCACGAACTCGCCAGAACCAAAATCGCTGATCGGCTGGCTCAAGCGACACTCGAATTTGTCGCCTTCTACCTTCCACTCAATATTCTCCAGACGGGTCTGGAACGTGAGGGCCATCGCGGGCAAGCTGGCGAACACACTGAGCAGGGCTAGATAATGCTGGCGCACGGGAGGCTCCATTGGTTTCTACAACACATCAAGGCGTCATACATCGTTAAGGCATACCCAGGGATATCGGTCGCATCCTGCAAAACTTGATAGCGAGTGCCTGCAAGAGTCTTTTCCGGTAGCATTCCCACCAGATTGACCCGCCTGGAATCCCCAATGTCCGACCGCCTGACCCTGCTGCGTCCCGACGACTGGCATATTCATCTTCGCGATGGTGCAGCGTTGCCCCAAACCGTGGCCGATGTAGCGCGCACGTTTGGCCGCGCCATCATCATGCCTAACCTGGTACCTCCGGTGCGTAACGCCGCGGAAGCCGACGCCTATCGCCAGCGCATTCTCGCTGCACGACCGGCCGGTAGCCGCTTCGAACCGTTGATGGTGCTGTACCTGACCGACCGTACCCAGCCCGAAGAAATTCGCGAGGCCAAGGCCAGCGGCTTTGTCCACGCCGCCAAGCTGTACCCGGCCGGCGCAACCACCAACTCAGATTCTGGCGTGACCAGCATAGATAAGATCCTGCCGGCTATCGAAGCCATGGCAGAGGTCGGCATGCCGTTGCTGATCCACGGCGAAGTCACCCGTGGCGATGTCGACGTATTCGATCGCGAGAAGATCTTTATCGACGAGCATATGCGTCGCGTGGTCGAGCTGTTCCCGACCCTTAAAGTCGTGTTCGAACACATCACCACTGCTGATGCCGTGCAGTTCGTCACCGAGGCCTCGGCCAACGTCGGCGCGACCATCACTGCGCATCACTTGCTGTACAACCGCAACCACATGCTGGTGGGCGGGATTCGGCCGCACTTCTACTGCCTGCCGATCCTCAAGCGAAACACCCATCAGGTCGCACTGCTCGATGCCGCCACCAGTGGCAGCGAGAAGTTCTTCCTCGGCACAGATTCCGCGCCCCACGCCCAGCACGCCAAGGAAGCTGCGTGTGGTTGTGCCGGCTGCTACACCGCCTATGCCGCAATCGAGCTGTACGCCGAGGCGTTCGAGCAACGCAACGCCCTGGACAAGCTTGAAGGTTTCGCCAGCCTCAATGGCCCGCGCTTCTACGGGCTGCCGGCGAATACCGACCGCATTACCCTGGTTCGTGAAGACTGGACCGCCCCAACCAGCCTGCCATTTGGCGAGCTGACCGTAATCCCGCTGCGCGCCGGTGAAACACTGCGCTGGCGCCTGCTGGAGGAACACCCGTGAGTGAAGACCATTTCGACGACGACCAGGAACACGGTGGTGGCGGTTCCCGTCACCCGATGGCCGAGCGTTTCCGTGGCTACCTGCCAGTGGTCATTGATGTAGAAACCGGCGGCTTCAACTGCGCCACCGACGCCTTGCTGGAAATTGCTGCCGTCACCATCGGCATGGATGAACAGGGTTTCGTGTTTCCGGAACACACCCACTTCTTTCGCGTCGAACCGTTCGAAGGCGCCAACATCGAGGCGGCCGCCCTGGAGTTCACTGGGATCAAGCTCGATCATCCACTGCGCATGGCCGTCAGCGAAGAAACCGCGCTGACCGACATTTTTCGCGGTGTGCGCAAGGCCTTGAAGGCCAATGGCTGCAAACGCGCCATCCTCGTAGGCCACAACAGCAGCTTCGACTTGGGCTTCCTCAACGCCGCCGTGACGCGCCTGGACATGAAACGCAACCCGTTTCATCCGTTCTCCAGTTTCGACACCGCGACGTTGGCAGGTCTGGCCTATGGCCAAACCGTGCTGGCAAAAGCCTGCCAGGCCGCCGGTATCGACTTCGACGGCCGTGAAGCCCACTCGGCCCGCTACGACACCGAG
The DNA here is from genome assembly GCF_055407105.1 of Pseudomonas sp. C321. Classification (NCBI taxonomy): domain Bacteria; kingdom Pseudomonadati; phylum Pseudomonadota; class Gammaproteobacteria; order Pseudomonadales; family Pseudomonadaceae; genus Pseudomonas; species Pseudomonas sp. C321. Next base: position 667,895 of record NZ_JBUZRB010000001.1, read on the forward strand.
AAGACCGCCGACCTGTTCTGCGGCATCGTCAACCGCTGGAAACAGATGGGTGGCTGGGAAGACTTCAACGACTGAGGTTAAATCCTGCGCATAAAAAAACCGGCCTTCTCAGGCCGGTTTTTTTTGCCGCTAACGTGGCGATTACAGCTTGCTAGCGTTCTCGGTCAGGTAAGCCGCAACGCCTTCTGGCGAAGCGTTCATGCCCTTGTCGCCTTTTTTCCAGTTGGCAGGGCAGACTTCACCGTGCTCTTCGTGAAATTGCAGCGCGTCAACTAGGCGGATCAGCTCTTCCATGTTACGGCCTAGCGGCAGGTCGTTGATGATCTGCGAGCGGACAACGCCCTTGTCGTCGATCAGGAACGCACCACGGAACGCTACGCCGCCTTCGGACTCAACGTCGTAGGCCTTGGCGATGTCGTGCTTCATGTCGGCAGCCATGGTGTATTTGACTTTGCCGATGCCGCCATCATTGATGGCAGTGTTACGCCAGGCGTTGTGGGTGAAATGGGAGTCGATGGAAACGGCTACCACTTCAACATTACGCGCCTTGAAATCGTCCATGCGGTGATCCAGAGCGATCAGCTCCGATGGGCAGACGAAGGTGAAGTCCAGCGGGTAGAAGAACACCAGGCCGTATTTGCCTTTGATGGCTTCAGACAGCTTGTAGCTGTCAACGATTTCGCCATTGCCGAGGACGGCAGGTACATCGAAATCCGGGGCTAGTTTGCCGACGAGTACGCTCATTGGATATCTCCTGATGCAGTGCTGATAAAAGCATGATTGAAGTAAAAAAGGACCCGGCCCAGTCTGCCTTGGGTAAACGACAGGGCTGTGACGCGATCACACTTCGTGAAGACCGACCATCATACACGGCCACTTTGAGCTGTCCTTAGTGGATTTTTCAAATCCCCTGCGCGGGCCGAATGATGGCAAAACGCCCTGCGCACAAACCGTTCATCGGTAAGGGAGCGCTCTAGCCAGGAGCTGACAGAAACTACTTTGACAATCATTCTCGTTAACATTAAGATCCATCGCACTTAAGCCTCAAACCCGCGATGGTTCTCCCTTATGTATGTCTGCCTCTGCACTGGCGTCACCGACGGACAAATCCGCGAAGCAATCTACGAAGGTTGCTGCAGCTACAAAGAAGTGCGTGAAACCACCGGCGTTGCCAGCCAATGCGGCAAATGTGCCTGCCTGGCCAAGCAAGTGGTACGGGAAACCCTGACGAAGCTGCAAAGCGCCCAGGCTGCGATCCCCTACTCTGCAGAATTTACACACGCATAATTGGCGTGTTTTAAAGAACCGGACTTAGTGTCCGGTTTTTTTATGCCCGCAATTCAATCAGTTACCGTCAAGACGCGGAACAAAAACATTCTTATTCCGATTAATTTTCATATATTATTCAATACCTTAGGTTTGACAGTAATCATTGCGCCACTCAAACTCCTGCCTATATACAGCGAATACAGGGCAGAACCCCATCATGAAAGGCGACGTTACAGTCATCCAGCATCTCAACAAAATCCTTGCCAATGAACTGGTCGCGATCAATCAGTACTTCCTGCATGCGCGCATGTATGAAGATTGGGGCCTGGAAAAGCTGGGCAAGCACGAGTACAAAGAATCGATCCAGGCCATGAAGGACGCGGACAAGCTGATCAAGCGCATCCTGTTCCTGGAAGGCCTGCCGAACGTCCAGGACCTGGGCAAGCTGCACATCGGTGAGCACTCCCAGGAAATGATTACCTGTGATCTGAACTTCGAGCGCAAGAGCCACACCAACCTGAAGGCTGCCATCGCTCATTGCGAAACCAAGGGCGACTTCGGCAGCCGCGAGTTGCTGGAAGATATCCTTGAAGACCAGGAAGAGCACATCGACTGGCTGGAAACCCAAGTCGGCCTGATCGACAAAGTAACGATCGAGAATTATCTGCAATCGCAGATGGGTGAATAACCCAAGGAGCGAGCTTGCTCGCGAAGAGCGTTAACGATAACGCAGCGAATCTGGTGTTTCGCGGCGCCTATAAGTTCTTCGCGAGCAAGCTCGCTCCTACAAGTTAGCCACTAAAAAGCCCCGCTCTCTTATCGAGAAGCGGGGCTTTTTATTGCCGGCACCTAAAACAAATCAGGCTTCGGTCTTGTTTGCAGCAGCCGCTTCAACAGCCGCCTTGATAGTGGTCTGCAACGAACCGTCAGCCGCCATCTCGGTCATGATATCGCTACCGCCGACCAGCTCACCGCCGACCCACAGCTGCGGGAAGGTTGGCCAGTTGGCGTACTTCGGCAGGTTGGCGCGGATTTCCGGGTTCTGCAGGATATCCACGTAAGCAAACTTCTCACCGCAAGCCATCACGGACTGGGCGGCCTTCGCGGAAAAGCCACACTGGGGGGCATTCGGCGAGCCTTTCATGTAAAGCAGAACCGTGTTGCTGGCAATCTGCTCTTTAATCGTTTCGATGATATCCATGGAGCACCTCGGCTGGAACTTTGCGACTCACGGGTCGGCACGGTGGCGCATTGTAACGCAAAGCCTGGCGTGGTGCTCGGACTCCCCGACGGACAAGTCACCACCCCCTCCACTGTCACGCCGCAACCACCTGCACCGGCACGCCGTTCAACGCCGCATTGCCCGACAACTCATCCAACTGCCGCTCATCCGTCAGGTCATTAGCGCTCGCCCCTGGCTGCCCGCTGGCGATGGTCATCTGTACGCCGGGGCGACCATGACCCCAACCGTGGGGCAGGCTGACCACACCCGCCATCATGTCCAGGCTGGACACTACTTCCACTTCAATCATGCCAATGCGCGAACTCACGCGAACCCGCTGACCGTCACTCAACTGACGGCTGGCAAGGTCATCGGGATGCATCAGCAACTGATGCCTAGGCTTGCCCTTCACCAAGCGATGGTAGTTATGCATCCACGAATTATTACTGCGCACATGACGACGACCAATCAGCAGTAACTCATCAACCGCAGGCAGTGGCTGCGCGGCAAAGCGCACCAGGTCCGCGAGAATAACCGCTGGCGCCGCCTGCACCCGCAGATTGGCAGTTTTCAGTCGAGCAGCCAGGTTGGCTTTCAGCGGCCCCAGGTCAAGGCCATGGGGATGATCGGCCAACGCCGCTACCGACAACTTGTGGCTGGAAGCATCACCGTAGGCACCGGCCCTCAGGCCGAAGTCAATCATCTGCGCTGGCGCCATGGTCGGCTTGAGTACGTTGCCGGTTTTCGCTGCAAACGCCTGGGCCAAGCCCACAAAGATTTCCCAATCGTGCAGCGCGCCCTCGGGCTTGGGCAAAATCGCGCGATTGAACCGCGTGACATTGCGCACCGCGAACATATTGAAAGTGGTGTCGTAATGATCGTTTTCCAGGGCCGAGGTGGACGGCAGGATCAGGTCGGCATAGCGCGTGGTTTCGTTGATATAAAGGTCGACGCTGACCATGAACTCAAGACCATCCAAGGCCTGCTCCAGTTGCCGCCCGTTGGGTGTGGACAACACCGGATTGCCCGCTACCGTCACCAGTGCGCGGATTTGCCCTTCGCCTTCGGTGAGTATCTCTTCGGCCAGGGCCGACACCGGCAACTCGCCGCTGTACTCCGGACGCCCGGAAACGCGACTCTGCCAACGATTGAAATGCCCGCCAGAGGTCGCCGCCACCAGATCCACCGCAGGCTCGGTGCACAACGCACCACCTACGCGGTCAAGATTGCCGGTAACCAGGTTGATCAACTGCACGAGCCAATGGCACAACGTGCCGAACGCTTGGGTCGAGACGCCCATGCGGCCATAACAGACGGCCTTGTCCGCTGCCGCGAAATCCCGCGCCAACTGACGAATCCGCTCGGCTGGCACCGCGCACTGGCGGCTCATCGCCTCGGCCGTGAAGCCTGAAATGGCGCGGCGCACGTCATCCAGCCCGTCTATCGGCAGGTGGCTGTCACGGGTCAGGTTCTCGGCAAACAGCGTATTGAGCAGCCCAAACAACAACGCCGCATCGCCACCGGGACGAACGAACAGATGCTGGTCAGCCATCGCAGCTGTCTCGCTGCGGCGCGGGTCGACCACCACCACTTTACCGCCATGGGCCTGGATGGCTTTCAGGCGCTTTTCCACATCTGGCACGGTCATGATGCTGCCGTTGGACGCCAACGGGTTACCGCCGAGGATCAGCATGAAATCGGTGTGATCGATGTCTGGAATCGGCAGCAACAGGCCATGGCCGTACATCAGGTGACTGGTGAGATGATGAGGCAACTGGTCCACCGAGGTGGCGGAAAAGCGATTGCGTGTCTTCAACTGGCCAAGAAAATAGTTGCTGTGGGTCATCAAGCCATAGTTATGCACGCTGGGATTACCCTGGTACACCGCGACCGCATTCTGCCCATGACGGGCCTGAATCCCCGCCAGCCGCTCGGCCACCAGGGCAAAGGCCTCATCCCAGGGGATCGGCTGCCATTCGCTACCGACCCGCAGCATCGGTTGATGCAAGCGGTCCGGATCGTTCTGGATATCTTGCAGGGCCACGGCCTTGGGGCAGATATGACCGCGACTGAAACTGTCCAGTGGGTCGCCCTTGATTGAGGTGATGGTCATGCTGCCATCTTCTCCCTGAGTGGTTTCCAGGGTCAGGCCGCAGATGGCTTCGCACAGATGGCAGGCACGGTGATGGAGAGTCTTGGTCATAGCCAGTCTCTTTTATTGGGGGCAGCGTCGTCGAGGTGAGCGCTTTGGCTAAAACTATGGCCCGCCACTGACAACGGCGCCAGCAACGTTCGTCGCGTGAATCGAAGGGCATCAGGCCAGGCCATGGCGAAGCATTGGAAAACGTTTCAAAAACGTCCGACATATCCCTCTTCAGCCACTTAAACCGACGCAGCCTGGCCTGCGCCCGCCTTCGCGCATTGCAAAGTTGCGTGACGCCAGTGTACAAATGACCTGCTACTGTCAGGAAAAAGGCTTCAAAAGCGCTATCCCCGCTCCTTTGAACACCCCTAAAAAACCGTAGCCTATTGGTAAGGCGCGACATTTAGTGTCAATATCGCGCCTCCCCCTATTTCGTCGCCCCGTGCGGCTTTCGCCGCAGGTCTCGCCCGTTTTCAAAATAAACCAGGCTTTGAGCATCTGCGGTCTGTTGCAAAAAGGTAGTTAATGATGAGCGCAAGGCACTTTCTCTCCCTGATGGATTGCACGCCCGAAGAGCTGGTCAGTGTGATCCGTCGAGGCATTGAGCTTAAAGACCTGCGTAATCGCGGTGTACTGTTCGAGCCTTTGAAAAACCGCGTACTCGGGATGATCTTCGAGAAGTCGTCGACCCGCACCCGCTTGTCCTTCGAGGCCGGCATGATCCAGCTCGGCGGTCAGGCTATTTTTCTGTCGCCTCGGGACACCCAGTTGGGCCGTGGCGAGCCGATCAGCGATTGCGCCATTGTCATGTCACGCATGCTCGATGCAGTAATGATCCGCACCTTCGCCCACAGCACCCTCACCGAGTTTGCTGCCAACTCCCGGGTACCGGTGATCAACGGCCTGTCCGATGACTTGCACCCGTGCCAGTTGCTGGCCGACATGCAAACTTTCCTCGAACATCGTGGTTCGATCCAGGGCAAGACCGTGGCCTGGATCGGCGATGGCAACAACATGTGCAACAGCTACATAGAAGCGGCGATCCAGTTCGACTTCCACCTGCGCATCGCTTGCCCTGAAGGCTTTGAACCCGCTGCTGAATTCCTCGCCAAGGCCGACGGCCGTGTGCAGATCGTTCGCGATCCACAGGACGCCGTAGTCGGCGCGCACCTGGTCAGCACCGATGTCTGGACCTCCATGGGCCAGGAAGACGAAACCGCCAAGCGCCTGACTTTGTTCGCGCCGTTCCAGGTTACCCGCGCCCTGCTCGACCTCGCGGCACCGGACGTGCTGTTCATGCATTGCCTGCCCGCCCACCGTGGCGAAGAAATCAGCCTCGACCTGCTGGATGACCCACGCTCGGTGGCCTGGGACCAGGCGGAAAACCGTCTGCATGCCCAAAAGGCCTTGCTGGAACTCCTCGTCCCGCCTGCATACCACCACGCATGAGCCAGCCATTACTGCTGAATCTGCGCAACCTGGCCTGCGGTTATCAGGGCCAACGGGTGGTACAGAACCTCAATCTGCACCTCAACGCCGGCGACATTGGTTGCCTGCTGGGCTCCTCAGGGTGCGGCAAGACCACCACTCTGCGGGCGATTGCCGGCTTTGAGCCGGTGTACGAAGGGGAAATCAGCCTGGCCGGTGAAGTCATTTCCAGCGCCGGCTTTACCCTGGCGCCGGAGAAACGTCGCATCGGCATGGTTTTCCAGGACTACGCATTGTTTCCTCACCTCAGCGTGGCCGACAACATCGCCTTTGGCATTCGCAAGCACCCGCAAAAAACGCGAGTAGTTGAAGAACTGCTGGAGCTGGTCAACCTCAAGAGCCTGGGCAAGCGCTTCCCCCACGAGCTGTCCGGCGGCCAGCAACAGCGCGTAGCTCTGGCCCGGGCACTGGCCCCCGAACCGCAACTGCTGTTACTGGATGAACCGTTCTCCAACCTCGACGGCGAACTGCGGCGCAAGCTCAGCCATGAAGTGCGCGATATCCTCAAGGCTCGAGGCACCAGTGCGATTCTGGTGACCCATGATCAGGAAGAAGCCTTCGCGGTCAGCGACCATGTCGGTGTGTTCAAGGAAGGCCGCCTGGAACAATGGGATACGCCCTACAACCTCTACCATGAGCCGCTGACGCCCTTTGTCGCCAGCTTCATTGGCCAGGGTTACTTCATTCGTGGCCAGTTGAACACGCCGGAATCGGTGACCACCGAGCTGGGTGAACTGCAGGGCAACCGCGCCTATACCTGGCCGATTGGCGGCGCGGTGGATGTGCTGCTGCGCCCGGATGACATCGTCTATGCACCAGACAGCACATTAAAAGCGCTAATCGTCGGCAAGACCTTCCTCGGTGCGTCGACCTTGTATCGCCTGCAACTGCCAACCGGCGCACAGCTGGAGTCGATTTTCCCCAGCCATGCTGACCATCAAGTCGGTGCCGAGGTTGGCATTCGCGTGGCAGCCGAACATCTGGTGCTGTTCCAGGCGTCGGGCAGCACGGCGGCGCACATTCCTCAGGTTGACTCAGGTGTGCGGCGCTACAGCACCGTGTAGAAGCTCGCCCATACAGAAAGCATCAAGCCCGGCCAATTTCCGCGAACTTGGCCTGGGTATGCTCGGCCAACGCTGCCGCTGCCAACTCCACCTCAAGCCCCCTCCTCCCCGCACTGACAAAAATCGTCGCGAACGGCTGCGCCGTCACATCGATAAAAGTGCGCAAGCGCTTCTTCTGCCCCAATGGGCTGATCCCTCCCAGCAAATAACCAGTGGAGCGTTGCGCCGCTGCAGGATCGGCCATCTCGACTTTTTTCACCCCCGCTGCTTGAGCCAGGGCTTTTAAATCCAGACTTCCGACGACTGGCACCACCGCCACCAACAATTCACCTTTTTCGCTGCTGGCAAGCAGGGTCTTGAACACCTGTGCCGGATCAAGTCCCAATTTCTCTGCGGCCTCCAGGCCATAAGAGGCCGCCTTGGGGTCATGTTCGTAATTGTGAATGCGATGTTCGGCACGAACTTTTTTCAACAGGTCCAATGCAGGCGTCATGAGAGCTCCAGGCTTGGGACAAACGTGGAAAAACTGATGGCCAATTCTAGGCCATGCCACCGTAAAAGGCTCTAGTCCGAAGCGCTCTGCGGCTCATCCGCGCAAATCCTGACAGCACATTGGGCGAGCCTGACCACGTATTCGCCACGATCATTCACGAGACCAATAGTTAGAAAATGACTGACAGTTCACTTTCGACCTTTGACAGCCGTGTTTCTTGTCTATATTTTTTCGTTTACGAATGCTGTAGGAATAGCGCCTCAGTATCCAAGCAGTAAGCCGCGAATAGGATGGAGATCCTCGCCACGGTGAAAATCGCGCTTCTTTTGCAAAGAGCCTCCGTGAGGCAAAGCGCCAGACAACAACAAAAACAGAGGTTTTCAATGACAACTGCTCTTCAACAGCCTTCACTCTCAAGCCAATGCATGGCCGAATTCCTGGGGACTGCGCTGCTGATCTTCTTCGGTACCGGTTGTGTTGCCGCGCTCAAGGTCGCGGGTGCCAGTTTTGGCTTGTGGGAAATCAGCATCATCTGGGGGATCGGCGTCAGCATGGCGATCTACCTGAGCGCCGGCATTTCCGGGGCTCACCTCAATCCAGCCGTCAGTATTGCCCTGTGTATTTTTGCCGATTTTGAAAAGCGCAAACTGCCGTTCTACATCATCGCCCAAGTCGCTGGCGCCTTCTGTTCCGCCGCGTTGGTTTACACGCTCTACAGCAATCTGTTTTTCGATTACGAACAAGCCCACCATATGATCCGTGGCTCCCAGGCCAGCCTGGAGTTGGCGTCGGTGTTCTCCACCTACCCTCATCCACTGCTGACTACCGCTCAGGCCTTCCTGGTTGAAGTGGTCATCACCGCAATCCTGATGGGCGTGATCATGGCCCTGACTGATGACAACAACGGCTTGCCGCGCGGCGCTCTGGCCCCGCTGCTGATCGGTTTGCTAATCGCCGTGATTGGCAGCGCCATGGGCCCGCTGACCGGGTTTGCGATGAACCCGGCTCGTGACTTCGGCCCCAAGCTGATGACCTTTTTCGCCGGCTGGGGTGAAATGGCCTTCACCGGCGGGCGCGACATTCCCTATTTCCTGATTCCGATCTTTGCACCGATTGTCGGTGCCTGCCTCGGCGCTGCGGCTTATCGCGGGTTGATTGCCCGGCACCTGCCCAACGCCGCACCTGCTACAACTGATGCAACTGATACCGCCGCCGCTAGCGGTAAAACCCGAACGTCCTGAAAGCGCTAGCCTGAGTCTTACTGCCCTTTGCGTCCCAGGCTACTTACTCACTTCTTTTTTCCGTCCAAGGCAATCGACATGACCGACATTCAGAATAAGAACTACATCATTGCCCTCGATCAGGGCACGACCAGTTCCCGGGCGATCATTTTTGATCGTGACGCCAACGTGGTCTGCACCGCCCAGCGTGTATTCACCCAGCATTACCCCCAACCTGGCTGGGTCGAACATGACCCGATGGAAATCTTCGCCACCCAGAGCGCGGTAATGGTCGAAGCCTTGGCACAAGCCGGCCTGCACCATGACCAGGTTGCCGCCATCGGCATCACCAACCAACGTGAAACCACCGTGGTCTGGGACAAGGTCACCGGCCGCCCGATCTACAACGCCATTGTCTGGCAGTGCCGCCGCAGCACCGAAATTTGCCAACAGCTCAAGCGCGACGGCCATGAGCAATACATCAGCGACATCACCGGCCTGGTCACAGACCCGTACTTCTCCGGCACAAAACTCAAGTGGATCCTCGACAACGTCGAAGGCAGCCGCGAACGCGCGCGCAACGGCGAACTGCTGTTCGGCACCGTCGACAGCTGGCTGATCTGGAAATTTACCGGCGGCAAGACCCACGTCACCGACTACACCAACGCCTCGCGCACCATGCTCTTCAACATCCACACCCTTGAGTGGGATGCGAAGATGCTGGATATCCTCGATATCCCCCGCGAAATGCTGCCTGAAGTGAAATCCTCTTCAGAGATTTATGGTCACACCAAAAGCGGCATCGCTATCGGCGGTATCGCCGGCGACCAGCAAGCAGCACTGTTCGGCCAGATGTGCGTAGAACCAGGCCAGGCGAAAAACACCTACGGCACCGGCTGCTTCCTGCTGATGAACACCGGCGACAAAGCGGTCAAGTCCAAGCACGGCATGCTCACCACTATCGCTTGCGGCCCCCGTGGTGAAGTGGCCTACGCCCTGGAAGGCGCTGTGTTCAACGGCGGTTCCACGGTGCAATGGCTGCGGGACGAGCTGAAGATCATCAACGACGCCCATGACACCGAATACTTTGCCAGCAAAGTCAAAGACAGCAACGGCGTGTACCTGGTCCCGGCCTTCACCGGCCTGGGCGCACCGTACTGGGACCCCTATGCCCGTGGCGCGCTGTTCGGCCTGACCCGTGGCGTACGAGTGGATCACATCATTCGTGCAGCACTGGAGTCGATTGCCTACCAGACCCGCGACGTACTCGACGCCATGCAGCAGGATTCCGGCGAACGCCTCACATCCCTGCGGGTGGACGGCGGCGCAGTAGCGAACAACTTCCTGATGCAGTTCCAGGCCGATATTCTTGGCACTCAGGTGGAACGTCCGCAAATGCGCGAAACCACCGCACTGGGTGCCGCCTACCTGGCCGGCCTGGCTTGTGGCTTCTGGGGCAGCCTGGACGAGTTGCGCGGCAAGGCGGTGATTGAGCGCGAATTCGAACCGCAACTTGAAGACGCAGTGAAGGAAAAACTCTACGCCGGCTGGAAAAAAGCCGTCAGCCGCACCCGCGACTGGGAACCCCACGAAGGCGCTGAATAAGCCAAGCGCTGGACCCATATAGGGTTGTAACTGGCAGGGAGCAGATTCCTGCGTCATCATGGGCCACTTTTGTACGGCAGCCCAAAGGACGCCCCATGAATCTGCCTCCCCGCCAGCAGCAAATCCTCGAACTGGTCCGCGAACGCGGCTATGTGAGTATCGAGGAAATGGCGCAGCTGTTCGTTGTCACCCCGCAAACCATCCGCCGTGATATCAATCAACTGGCGGAAGCAAACCTGTTGCGCCGCTACCACGGCGGCGCGGCCTATGATTCCAGCGTTGAAAACACCGCGTACGCTATGCGTGCCGATCAGATGCGCGACGAGAAACAGCGCATCGGCGAAGCCATTGCCGCGCAAATCCCCGATCACGCCTCGCTGTTTATCAATATCGGCACCACCACCGAATCCATCGCCAAGGCGCTGCTCAACCACAGCCACCTGAAAATCATCACCAATAACCTCAACGTCGCCATGATGCTCAGCGCCAAGGACGACTTCGACGTGCTGCTGACCGGCGGCAACGTGCGCCGTGACGGCGGCGTGGTGGGCCAGGCCAGCGTCGATTTCATCAACCAGTTCAAGGTCGACTTTGCCTTGGTGGGCATCAGCGGCATTGATGAAGACGGCAGCCTGCTCGACTTCGACTACCAGGAAGTACGGGTTTCCCAAGCGATCATCGCCAATGCACGCAAGGTAATCCTCGCGGCTGACTCCAGCAAATTCGGGCGCAATGCCATGATTCGCCTGGGACCGATCAGTTTGATTGATTGTTTGGTCACCGATCAGCAGCCGGTACCGGCGTTGCTGCAATTGCTCAATCAGAACAAGATTCGCCTGGAAGTGGTTTAAGCAACAGCTCATACCTCATCTGTGGCGAGCGGGCTTGCCCGCTCGCCAATGCAGCACTCACACACCCATCGCAGTGTTCACAAATTTTCCTTTCCCCACCCTTCGATCAGTATTTTCAATCGAAGTTGGCTGGCTGTGCCCGCGTTTATGAGCTACCATTTTCGAAAATGAACATTAATGTTCGAATTCCAATATGAAAAAAAGATCGTGAGGCCAGCCGATGACCCCTTCTACCTTGCCTGCTCCACCGCTTGCCGAAGTCTATGACGTTGCCGTTATTGGCGGCGGGATCAATGGCGTCGGCATTGCAGCAGACGCAGCCGGTCGCGGTTTGTCAGTATTCCTTTGCGAAAAGGACGACCTGGCCAGCCACACCTCCTCCGCCAGCAGCAAGCTGATCCACGGTGGCCTGCGCTACCTTGAACATTACGAGTTCCGCCTGGTGCGTGAAGCCCTGGCTGAGCGGGAAGTGCTGCTGGCCAAGGCCCCGCACATCGTCAAGCAAATGCGCTTTGTCTTGCCGCACCGCCCGCACCTGCGTCCGGCGTGGATGATTCGGGCCGGTTTGTTCCTCTATGACCACCTCGGCAAACGGGAAAAACTCGAAGGCTCCAAAAGCCTCAAGTTCGGCCCGGACAGCCCGCTGAAAAGCGAAATCACCAAAGGCTTCGAATACTCCGACTGCTGGGTCGACGACGCACGCCTCGTGGTGCTCAACGCCATGGCCGCGCGGGAAAAAGGTGCCCACGTCCACACGCAAACCCGTTGTGTCAGCGCCCGTCGCAGCAAGGGCCTGTGGCACCTGCACCTGGAACGCGCCGATGGCAGCCTGTTCTCGATCCGCGCCAAGGCGCTGGTGAACGCTGCCGGCCCATGGGTCGCCAAGTTCATCAAGGATGACCTGAAGCTCGAATCGCCCTACGGTATCCGCCTGATCCAGGGCAGCCACCTGATCGTGCCGAAACTGTATGAAGGCGCCCATGCGCACATCCTGCAGAACGAAGACCAGCGCATCGTCTTCACCATTCCGTACCTGAGTCACTTCACCATCATCGGCACTACCGACCGCGAGTACACCGGCGATCCCGCGAAAGTGGCGATTACCGAGGGTGAAACCGACTACATGCTGAAAGTGGTCAACGCCCACTTCAAGAAACAACTGAGCCGCGACGACATCGTCCACACCTATTCCGGCGTGCGCCCGCTGTGCAACGACGAATCCGACAACCCATCGGCCGTGACCCGCGACTACACCTTGGCGCTGTCCGGCGGTGCCGATGAGGCGCCACTGCTGTCGGTGTTCGGCGGCAAGCTGACCACCTACCGCAAACTGGCAGAATCGGCGCTGGCGCAACTGGCCCCGTACTTCAAGGACATCTTGCCAAGCTGGACCGCCAAGGCGACCTTGCCCGGCGGCGAAGACATGACCACCCCAGAGGCCCTCGCCGAGGCTATCCGCAGCAAGTTCGACTGGATTCCCAGCGAGATCGCCCGACGCTGGTCCACCACCTATGGCAGCCGTACCTGGCGCCTGCTGGAAGGCGTGCAATCGCTGGCCGACCTGGGTGACCACCTCGGTGGCGGCCTGTACACCCGGGAAGTCGACTACCTGTGTGCCGAAGAGTGGGCCCTGCACCCACAGGACATCCTCTGGCGCCGCAGCAAGCTGGGCCTGTTCACCACCGCGCAAGAACAGGAAAGCGTGCAGCGCTACCTGACCAAGGTGGAGCAGAACCGCAGCAAGATTGAAGCGGCCTGATTGATCGACCGTCACCAAGCCCCTGCACTGAAAGGTTCAGGGGCTTTTTCATACACTTCCAAATATTCGGTTTCCCGAACGCCATAAGCCGAACCATTCGGTTTGCCGGATCAAGGCACTATAAAAATCCGTTCATATAAAATTAATCTACTTATAAATCAAATAGTTAACCTTTTATGCCAAGCCTGGCACGACTCATGCTCTACACTTCTGGTGCAATTGCCTGAGATACATCAGGAGCCGTCATAGGCATTCGCTGTAGCTGTGTATATAAAAATGGCCGTCTTAACCGGCTTCATAAAAAAAACAAATGTCGAGGAAGTATTGATGCGCATCGTTCCCCATCTTTTGGGCGCAGCTATCGCTGCAGCTCTGATTAGCACTCCAGTTTTCGCCGCCGAACTCACCGGCACACTGAAGAAAATCAAAGAGTCCGGCACCATCACTCTGGGCCACCGCGACGCTTCCATTCCGTTCTCCTACATCGCGGACGCATCCGGCAAGCCAGTGGGCTACTCCCACGACATCCAATTGGCAATCGTTGAGGCCATCAAGAAAGACCTCGACATGCCGGACCTCAAGGTCAAATACAACCTGGTCACCTCGCAAACCCGTATCCCGCTGGTGCAGAACGGCACCGTGGACGTCGAGTGCGGCTCCACCACCAACAACGTAGAGCGTCAGCAACAAGTCGACTTCTCAGTCGGCATCTTCGAAATCGGTACCCGTCTGCTGTCCAAAAAGGACTCGACCTACAAGGATTTCGCTGACCTCAAGGGCAAGAACGTCGTGACCACCGCCGGCACCACGTCCGAGCGCATCCTCAAGTCCATGAACGCCGACAAGCAAATGGGCATGAACGTCATCTCCGCCAAGGACCACGGTGAATCCTTCCAGATGCTGGAAAGTGGCCGTGCCGTTGCCTTCATGATGGACGATGCACTGCTGGCTGGCGAAATGGCCAAGGCCAAGAAGCCAACCGACTGGGAAGTGACCGGTACTGCGCAATCCTACGAAATCTACGGTTGCATGGTCCGCAAGGGCGACGCTCCGTTCAAGAAGGCTGTGGACGACGCAATCGTCGCAACCTACAAGTCGGGCGCGATCAACACTATCTACACCAAGTGGTTCAGCTCGCCGATCCCGCCAAAAGGCCTGAACCTGATGTTCCCGATGAGCGACGAGCTCAAGGCCCTGATCGCCAATCCGACCGACAAAGCGGCTGACGACAAGACGGCCGAAAAAAAGTCCTGATTCCGAACTAACCTTATCTCCTGAGGGGGCCAAACCTCCCTCAGGCGTCTGTTACTACCTGCTGGCTTTTTTTGGAACACTCGACCTGGTGGTTTTCGAGCCGATCGTGTGTGCCTGACGATCAACGTCGGGCGGGAATGGATTTTTCCCAAGCGGGTGCTTGTACATCGATCGAACTTGAGGGGAGACCCTAATGAATTACAACTGGGACTGGAGCGTGTTCTTCAAGTCCACCGGCGTGGGCAGCGAGACTTATCTCGACTGGTACATCTCCGGATTGGGCTGGACCATCGCCATCGCCATCGTCGCGTGGATCATCGCCTTGCTGCTGGGCTCCATACTCGGCGTCATGCGCACCGTGCCTAACCGCATCGTATCGGGCATCGCGACCTGCTACGTGGAACTGTTTCGTAACGTGCCGCTGCTGGTTCAGCTGTTCATCTGGTACTTCCTGGTGCCCGACCTGCTGCCGCAGAACCTGCAAGACTGGTACAAACAAGACCTCAACCCGACCACCTCGGCCTACCTGAGCGTTGTCGTGTGCCTGGGCCTGTTCACCGCCGCCCGTGTGTGCGAACAAGTGCGCACCGGCATCCAGGCGCTGCCACCAGGCCAGGAGTCCGCCGCCCGAGCCATGGGTTTCAAGCTGCCGCAAGTCTACTGGAACGTGCTGCTGCCCCAGGCTTACCGGATCATCATTCCACCGCTTACCTCGGAATTCCTCAACGTCTTCAAGAACTCCTCCGTGGCGTCCCTGATCGGCCTGATGGAACTGCTGGCGCAAACCAAGCAGACCGCCGAGTTCTCGGCCAACCTGTTTGAAGCCTTCACCCTGGCCACGCTGATCTACTTCACCCTGAACATGAGCCTGATGCTGCTGATGCGCGTGATCGAGAAGAAAGTCGCGGTGCCCGGCCTGATTTCCGTGGGGGGTAAATAATGGACTTCGATTTCAGCGGCATCATCCCGGCCATTCCAGGTTTGTGGAACGGCATGGTCATGACCCTGCAACTGATGGTCATGGGCGTGGTCGGCGGGATTATCCTTGGCACGATCCTGGCACTGATGCGCCTGTCCTCCAGCAAGCTGATGTCTCGCGTGGCCGGCGCCTATGTGAACTACTTTCGCTCGATCCCGCTGCTGCTGGTGATCACCTGGTTCTACCTGGCGGTACCGTTCGTGCTGCGCTGGATCACCGGCGAAGACACGCCAATCGGTGCGTTCACTTCCTGCGTCGTGGCTTTCATGATGTTCGAAGCGGCGTACTTCTGCGAAATCGTTCGGGCCGGCGTGCAGTCAATCGCCAAGGGCCAGATGGCCGCCGCGCAAGCCATGGGCATGACCTACAGCCAGACCATGCGCCTGATCATCCTGCCCCAGGCGTTTCGCAAGATGACGCCGCTGTTGCTGCAACAGAGCATCATCCTGTTCCAGGACACCTCGCTGGTGTACACCGTCGGCCTGGTGGACTTCCTCAATGCTTCGCGAGCCAATGGCGACATCATCGGTCGTTCCAATGAATTCCTGATTTTCGCCGGTGTCGTCTACTTCATCATCAGCTTTGCCGCCTCGCTGCTGGTCAAGCGTCTGCAAAAAAGGTTTGCCGTATGATCTCTATCAAGAACGTCAACAAGTGGTATGGCGACTTCCAGGTGCTGACCGATTGCAGCACCGAGGTCAAGAAAGGCGAAGTGATCGTGGTGTGCGGGCCGTCCGGCTCGGGCAAGTCCACCCTGATCAAGTGCGTCAACGCCCTGGAACCGTTCCAGAAGGGTGACGTGATCGTCGATGGCACCTCCATCGCCGATCCGAAGACCAACCTGCCGAAGCTGCGTTCGCGCGTGGGCATGGTGTTCCAGCACTTCGAACTGTTCCCGCACCTGACCATCACCGAAAACCTGACCATCGCGCAGATCAAGGTGCTGGGTCGCAGCAAGGAAGAAGCCACCCAGAAAGGCCTGCAACTGCTGGAGCGCGTCGGCCTGTCGGCCCATGCCCACAAGCACCCTGGCCAGCTCTCCGGCGGCCAGCAACAACGTGTGGCGATTGCCCGCGCCCTGGCCATGGACCCGATCGTCATGCTGTTCGACGAACCGACCTCGGCCCTGGACCCGGAAATGGTCAACGAAGTACTGGACGTGATGGTGCAACTGGCCCAGGAAGGCATGACCATGATGTGCGTGACCCACGAAATGGGCTTCGCCCGCAAGGTGGCCGACCGCGTGATCTTCATGGACCAGGGCAAGATCATCGAAGACTGCCAGAAAGAAGAGTTCTTCGGCGACATCAGCGCCCGCTCCGAACGTGCGCAGCACTTCCTTGAGAAAATCCTGCAGCACTAAAAAGCAAAGCCGCAACTCGCCCCATCCTGTAGGAGCAAGCTTGCTCGCGAAAGACCTCAACGATAACGCGTGCATCCTGGATAAACGCGGTGTCCTTGAGTTCTTCGCGAGCAAGCTCGCTCCTACAGTAGCCAGGCGAACGGTAGCTGACCCAAGGCATCTGTGATGAAATGCGACCCCACTCTTTATCGCGCCGCACCGCCATCCCTTGCCGTGAAGCCTCGTCTGATTCGCCAATTGTTCCTGCCACCGCTGATCATCCTGCTGATGATCGGCCTGGGTTATATCGGCTTCTGGACCAGCGAATACTATGGGATCCGCGCCCTGAGCGAGAACGGCGAGCGCCAGTTGGAACTGCACGCACGAACCGTCGAGAGTGAGATCAGCAAATACACCTACCTACCCAGCCTGCTGGAGCTGGAGTCCAGCGTCTCCAAGCTGCTGGCCGACCCGAATCCGGAACACCGGCAGAAGGTCAACGATTACCTCGAAGGCCTGAACCGGCGCAGTCGCAGTCGGGCCATTTATGTGATGGACACCACCGGCCGCGTGCTGGCCACCAGCAACTGGCGCGATGTCGACAGTTACCTGGGTGAAGACCTGTCCTTCCGCGCCTACTTCCAGAATGCCGTACGCGGCCAGCCCGGCCGCTTCTATGGCATCGGCAGCACCAATGGCGAACCCGGCTACTACCTGGCCCATGGGTTGGAAGAACACGGCAAGATCATCGGCGTGGCGGTGGTCAAGGTTCGCCTGGAAGCGTTGGAAGAACGCTGGCAGCGGGCGCGCCTGGAAGCCTTCGTCAGTGACGAGAACGGCATCATTATCCTGTCCAGCGACCCGGCCCGCCGTCTCAAGGCCCTACACCCTCTGAGCGAAGACACCAAGGAACGCCTGGCCCGCAGCCTGCAATATTACTGGGCGACCCTCAACGAACTGCAACCCCTGGCCCGCGAGCAACTGAATGAAGGTACGGAAAAACTGACCTTCCCGGCCAACAGCGAGGTGGTGGCCGACGACAAGGAAGTCAGCTACCTGGCCCAGACCCGGCCCCTGAGCGACACGCCCTGGAACTTCACCCTGCTCACGCCCCTGAAAGACCTGCGCCAGGCAGCAGTCAATCAAGGCATCCTGGTGGCCGTGGCCTTTGCCTTGGTGGCCTTCCTGTTGATCGCCTGGAATGAACGGCGCAAGGTTATCGCCACCCGCCTCGCCGCCCGGGAAGCCTTGCAGGAAGCCAACAACCAACTGGAGCGACGGATTGCCGAGCGCACCACCGACCTGCGCGCCAGCAACGAGCGTCTCAAGGCGCAGATTCGCGAACGGCGCCAGGCCGAAGAAACCCTGCGCCGAGCCCAGGACGAGCTGGTCCAGGCCGGAAAACTGGCAGCCATCGGCCAGATGTCCACCAGCATCGCCCATGAACTGAACCAGCCGCTGGCGGCCCTGCGAACCTTGTCCGGCAACACCGTGCGCTTTCTGGAGCGCGGAGCCCTGGATACCGCCAGCGCCAACCTCAAGACCATCAACGAACTGATCGACCGCATGGGTCGCATCACCGCCAGCCTGCGCTCCTTTGCTCGGCGCGGTGACGACCAGGGTGAAGCCAGCCTGGGCAAGGCGGTGGATGCCGCCTTCCAGGTGCTGGGCAGTCGCCTGGACAGCCTGCCGATAACCCTGCACCGCGACTTCGCCAGCGTGCAATTGCAGATCGACCAGACCCGTCTGGAACAGATTCTGGTCAACTTGATCGGCAACGCCCTGGACGCGATGCAGGCGCAACCGGCCCCGCAGCTGTGGCTGGAAGGCAAGGCCGTCGACGGTAAATACCGCCTGCAGGTACGCGACAACGGTCACGGTATCGACCCCGAGGCCCGCAAACATTTGTTCGAGCCATTCTTCACCACCAAACCCGGCGAGCTGGGCCTGGGCCTGGGCCTGACCCTTTCGGCCAGCCTCGCAGCGGCCACCGGCGGCAACCTCGCCGTCGAGCACCCGACCGGTGGCGGTACTGCCTTTGTCCTGAGTTTGCCCCTGGCGAGCCCTCATCAAACCGAGTCGAAATGAACACCGACCTAAACACCGACCTGACCGTCCTGATCGTCGAAGACGACCCCCATGTGTTGCTCGGCTGCCAGCAAGCCCTGGCCCTGGAGGACATTCCAAGCGTTGGCGTGGGCAGCGCCGAAGAGGCCCTGACCCGAGTCGGTGAAAATTTCGCTGGCATCGTCATCAGCGATATTCGCCTGCCCGGTATTGATGGGCTGGAGCTGTTGACCCGCCTCAAGGCCCTGGACAAAAGCCTGCCGGTGGTGCTGATTACCGGTCACGGCGATATCTCCATGGCTGTCGGCGCGATGCGCGATGGCGCTTATGACTTCATGGAGAAACCCTTCTCCCCCGAGCGCTTGGTGGACGTCGCCCGACGCGCCCTGGAGCAACGCAGGCTGGCACGGGAGGTCTGGTCGCTGCGTAGGCAACTGGCCGAGCGCGACTCGTTGGAAGGCCGGATCATCGGCCGCTCACCCGCCATGCAGAACCTGCGGGAGTTGATCGCCAACGTCGCCGATACCTCGGCCAACGTGCTGATCGAAGGTGAAACCGGAACCGGCAAGGAACTGGTCGCTCGCTGCCTGCATGATTTCAGCCGTCGCCATTCCCAACAGTTCGTCGCGTTGAACTGCGGTGGCCTGCCGGAGAACCTGTTCGAAAGCGAAATTTTCGGCCACGAAGCCAACGCCTTTACCGGCGCCGGCAAGCGCCGTATCGGCAAGATCGAACATGCCCACAACGGCACGTTGTTCCTCGATGAAGTGGAAAGCATGCCGCTGAACCTGCAGATCAAACTGCTGCGGGTCTTGCAGGAGCGCACCCTGGAACGCCTGGGTTCGAACCAGAGCGTGGCGGTGGATTGCCGAGTGATCGCCGCCACCAAGTCCGACCTCGATGAGCTGAGCCGCGCCAACCAGTTTCGCAGCGACCTGTATTACCGCCTGAATGTGGTGACCCTGGAACTGCCGCCTCTGCGTGAGCGCCGGGAAGACATCCTGCAACTGTTCGAGCATTTCCTGCAGCAGTCGTCCCTGCGTTTCGACCGTACCGTGCCGGACCTGGACAACCAGACCCTGTCCAACCTGATGAGCCACGACTGGCCGGGCAACGTACGCGAACTGCGCAACGTCGCCGAACGCTTCGCCCTGGGGCTGCCGGCCTTCAAGAAAAGCGGCGCCAGCAGCGACAACCACGGCCTGGCCTTTACCGAAGCGGTGGAAGCCTTTGAACGCAACCTGCTCAGCGACGCCTTGCAACGCAGCGGTGGCAACCTGACCCAGGCCAGCCAGGAACTGGGGATGGCCAAGACCACCCTGTTCGACAAGGTCAAGAAATACGGTCTGAGCCACTAGGAGCGCGCTGTGGATTTAGTATTTAAAGCCGCCTTGGGCGCTGGCGTGGTGCTGATCCTCGCAGCGCTGGCCAAGACCAAAAACTATTACATCGCAGGCCTGGTGCCGCTGTTTCCGACCTTTGCACTGATCGCTCATTACATCGTCGGCAAAGGCCGGTCGGTGGATGACTTGAAGACCACCATCGTGTTTGGGATGTGGTCGATCATTCCGTACTTTGTGTACCTGGCGACGTTGTATGTGATGGTGGACCGGATGCGGCTGGAGGCATCGCTGGCTGTCGCGGCGGTAGCGTGGTTGATGGCGGCGACGGTGTTGGTGACGGTGTGGGTCCGCATTCACGCCTGACTTTGAAGATCGTTCCCACGCAAAGCATGGGAACGCTCTTCAGCGGACGATCTTGTCCACCTGAATCCCCAGTTTCTTCAACCGATACCAGAAGCTGCGTTCGGAGATGCCGATCTTCTGGGCCGCCGCTGCCTGCACGCCATTGCTCTCCTGCAATGCCGCCAGAATATAGGCCTTCTCCACTTGCGCCAGCGCCGCATCCAAGTCCTGGGGCACCCCTGGCCCGTCGCTGAGTATTGCGCCGACGCTGTTGTCCGAAGGCCTTGAGGCAAACAGATACGTCGGTAAGTCGATGTCTTCAATCACCGGGCTGGTCGCCACTATGGTCGCCCGTTCCACGCAGTTCTGCAGTTCACGGATATTACCCGGCCAGGCATAGGCGGCCATGGCCTGCAACGCTTCGGGGCTGAAGCCGGTGATGCGTTTGCCAGCAGTGGCGCTCAAGGTCTGGGCGAAATGCCGGGCCAGGGGCGCGATGTCTTCCACCCGCTCGCGCAGGGCTGGCAGGGGGATCGGAAACACATTGAGGCGGTAGTAGAGATCCTCGCGAAACTCCTTGTTGACCACCGCCTCCAGCAGATTTTTGTTGGTAGCGGCAATCACCCGTACATCGACCTTGCGCTCGCGCGGGTCGCCCACCGGTTCGATCACTCGCTCCTGCAAGGCCCGCAGGATCTTCGCCTGCAACGCCAGGGGCATGTCGCCCACTTCGTCGAGAAACAGCGTGCCCTTGTCGGCCTGCATGAAGCGCCCGACCCGATCCGCCACAGCGCCGGTAAAGGCGCCCTTGCGGTGGCCGAACATTTCGCTTTCCAGCAAGCCTTCGGGAATCGCCGCGCAGTTGACCGCCACAAACGGTTTGTCGGCGCGGTTGCCATGTTTGTGGATGGCCCGGGCGACCATTTCCTTGCCAGTGCCGCTTTCGCCAGTCAGTAAAATGGTCGCGTTGCTCTCGCGCACCGAATCCACCGCCTGCAACACACGGCGAAAGGCCGGACTGTCGCCCACCAGACTATCGAATTGTTGATGTTCATCCAGCTCGGCACGCATCCGCGCGTTGTCGCGCATGATGTCGCGAAACTGCAGGGCCTTGGCCACGGTGATGTCCAGCTCGTCGATATCGAAGGGCTTGGCGATGTAGTCGTAGGCACCGTTGCGCATCGATTGCACGGCGTTTTTCACGGTGCTGTAGGCGGTCATGACGATCACCGGCAACTGCGGGTAGCGCACTTTGATCTCAGCCAGCAGCGCCGGCCCGTCCATGCCGGGCATGCGCCAGTCGCTGATCACCAGGTCGATGTCTTCCTGCTCCAGCACCTTGAGGGCGTGCAGGCCGTTGCCGGCAGTGAATACCTGGATGCCGTTCTGGCTCAGGGCCGAGGACAGCAGGTCGCAGAGTTTGGGCTCGTCGTCGACCACTAATACGTTATGCGTCATGACTGTCCTCATCATCGCCTTCGTCTTCACCGTTAGCCGGAATGTACAGACTGAAGGTGGCTCCGGCATCTTTCTCGCTCACGCATTCGATGCTGGCGTCATGACTTTCCATGATCGAGAACACTTTCGCCAGACCCAGTCCGGTGCCCGACGCCTTGGTGGTGACGAATGGAGTAAATATCCGTTCGACCATTTCGGCGGGGATGCCCTGGCCGGTATCGGCGATGCTGATCACCGTATTGTCGCCCACAGAGCTGATGCCCACAGTCAAGCGCCCGCCTTCGGGCATGGCATCGATGGCGTTGAGGATCAGGTTAAGGCAGGCCTGCTTGAGTTGCTTGGCATCAACGTAGATCGTCGCGCCAGGGGCCTGGTCGTCGATGTGGGCGTCGATGGTGTGGGTGGACAACTCTGGGGCACAAAAGCCGAGGATTTCTTCCACCAACGGACGGGCCAACTGCACGCTGCGCAACGGCTCGCTGGGTTTAGCGAAGTCGAGGAAGTCGGTGATCAAGTCGTTGATCCGGCTGACTTCGCTGATCACGTATTCCAGGTGACGCTTGTCGGTGTCTGCCAGATCGGCGCGACGGTGCAGCAACTGCGTGGCGGTCTTGATAATCCCCAATGGGTTACGAATTTCATGGGCCAGACCCATCGCCACTTCACCCAGGGCATGCAGGCGATCACGTCGGCGCAGCTGGGCTTCCAGGTGATGCAGTTCACCGAGGCGTTCAGTCATGTGGTTGAAGGTGCTGCTCAACTGGGCCAATTCGTCACCGCCACTGACGGCGACGCGATGTCGATAATCGCCGCAAATCACCGCGCTGACCCCTTGGGATAAATCCCGTAACGGGCGGGTCAGGCGCTGGGAGACCAGCCAGCCTGTGCCCAGGGACAGCGCCGAGCTAAGCAGGAAGATCAGCACGAACAGGTTGCTCTGGTTGACCAGTCCTACCAGGCTGGTGTGGCGCAGCAGGCCGCTGAAGATCACGCCTTGCAACTCGCCGGTGTCGTTGAAGATCGGCCAGTACAGGCCGCTGTAGTTGCTGGTGAACTGCTCGCTGGGCTGCCTGGTGCTGCGCAGCAGGGCTTCGATGGTTTTCGGGATCTGGGTCGGGTGGTCTTCGAAGCGCTGGGTGGAAAAGATTTCCGAGAAGCCAGCGGTGTTGCCCAGGTACAGCCGCAAGTCCAGGGAATGCACCTCGGCGACGCTGGTGAGAAAACTGCTGTCCAGATAGGTACCGACCAACAGTTTGTAATCAACCCCGTCCTGAGTGGTTTCAAACGTGGAGATCACCGCGCCGATGGGCACACCGCCGACCTGAACCGTCTGCAATACCGCATTCGGCGCCAGGCTGATCTGGCTGATCACATCGTCGGGGGCGGTGCTGTACACCACTTTGTGATCGCTGCTGCGGATCAGCGCCACCACGTCGATGTCGGTGGCGCTGGCGATGTCGGCGGTGAGCTTGTCGTGGCGCTGGTCCTGATGGGTCGACGGCGGGCGGATGTAGCGCAGGAACAACTGCGCAACCCGTGCGTTGTCGTGAAGGATGTCGCCGATCTCATCCTTGACGATACGGGTCGACTCCTGCAGCCAGATGCGCACGTTGCTGTCGAAAATCTGCGACAGGGTGGTGGCGGCCAGCTCGGCGGCAATCATGGTCGGAATAACGCTGACCAGCCAGAACGCCAGGACCAGCTTGCGCTGGACGCTCCAGCGCGAGATGGCAAAGGGGCGGGCTTTTCGGCGGGTCTTGTTGATCATCAGGTTTCGCTTATCGCAGCAGCCATGGCAGGGTCGGAACGGTCCGGACGAATAAACACTTTTACGACGTTGAGCAAGGTGTTGAGCAGCCAGTTGCGATGACGGAAGAACACGCTATTGCCCTGGAACTCACAGCCCAGCCGCAGCTTACTGGCATAACCGGCCTGCCCGCACTCATACACCGCAATATTGTGGGCAATGCAGTAGTCGACGTTGGTCAGCCAACTGCGAAAGTACAGGTTGTGCTCACGGCTACGGGCCAGGTCATGGGCAAAGAACTTGTCGATCAGGCGATGCTGGTCCAGCAGGATCAGGTTGAATGCCACCAGTTGCTCGTCCACCCAGTAAAGTACACAGACCGCCCGCTCTTCAAGCTGTTCGAGGATCGCGGTGAAATAGCCCGCAGGTAAACGCTCGAACTGCAGGTCGGCGCGGGCCAGGGTGGCTTCGTACAGGCGCATGATTTCGGGCAACACATCATCGATATTGCGCCGCCACTCGACCCGTGGCCCAGGTACCCGCAGTTTGCGGCGCAGGTCCTTGCGGGTGGATTTCCCCAAGGAGCCGAGATAGGCATCCACCGAGCCGTAGGGCACCGGCAACGAGGCCGACGGCAAGCTTGGCATCCGTTGAAAGCCTGCCGCCTTGCAGCTGTTGGACCAGTGTTCATCCTTGGTCGGGGCATCCTTGACCGCCAGCAGGCCAATGTCGAAATCATCGGCATCCCGCCGAGCGGTTACCAGCAACTGCTCCAGTAACGCCTGGCGCCGCGACTCAGGGATATGACTGGCAATGCCGGCATTGCACTGCTCGGCCACGGGCGAACCAATGGCGTACAGGCCCAGCCGCAAGACGCCCGGCCACAGTCGCTCCAGGCGCTGGGTAAAGCGCTTGCCGATTCCCGACACGGTGGTGTCGAGGCGGTAATGGGTGATGAACGCTGGGGCGACTGCTACCAGCGTCCCGGTCTCGAACACCGCCAGGTAACGCCACTGAAAATCATCAATGGCGGCGTTTTCCACGGCGACGTAGTAATCCCAATCCTCCAGGCCACCGGGAAAGCAGTCATTCCAGGCACTGCGCTCGATGGCCCGAATAGTCGAAAAGGCTTGGGCGCTAATCACGGGTTTTCCTTGTGTAGCGAGGGGGACGCCTAGTTCTTGCTCGCGATGGACTTGAAGGCACCGCGTCAAACCAGGCAGCCTGCGTTATCGTTAACGACCTTCGCGGGCAAGCTCGCGACTACAGGGGCGGCATGCTGTTGGATAAAGTCAGCACTCAACTCGATCACCCGACGGTATTGCAGGTCGACGGTGATCATGTGGTAGCAGTTGTCCAGCAGGATCTTGGTCACCGGCCCGCCCAGATGGCGCTCCACATAATCGGCGTTCCAGCGGCTGGTGATGTCGTCCTCGACAGAATGCAGCACCAGCGCCGGCGTCTTGATCGATGGCATACGTTTTTTGACCACGGCATTCATCCGGTGCAACTCGCGCACCGTCACCCCTTCCATGGTCAACAAACCAGCCTGGCTGCTCTCCCCCGCCTTCATCTGCCGCTCGACGATGGCCCGCAGGCGTTCGTTCTTGATGCCGTAGGGCGGTTTCTCTTCGAAGCTGCAAAGGTGCACGCCGAATGGAATCTTCATCAGCAACGGCGTGAGGAACGCCAGCTTGTTGATGCTCCAGCCGTCGTACTTCAACGTCGTGGAGTACATCAACAACCCCGTCACCTGGCCCGCAAATTCCGAGGCCAGGTACATCGACATCACCGCGCCCATGGACAGGCCGCCGACGAACATCTGGTCGTGGTGCTGCCGCACACCGACGAAGGTTTTGCGCACGCCTTCGTACCAGTCCAGCCAGCCGGTGGCCTGCAGGTCGCTGTTGTCCCCGCAATGCCCGGCCAGGGTCGGCACGTACACCGTGCACGTCCCGTCCTTGGCCAGGCCCTGGGCCACCCGACGCAGTTCCGTCGGGGTGCCGGTCAGGCCGTGAATCAACAGAACCCCGACCGGACCGTTGCCGAGAACGAAGCCTGAGTCACCTTCGCCCAGATCGATCTCAGCGCGGTTCACCGCTTCATTACCCGATTCAGCAACTGC
Organism: Pseudomonas sp. C321; assembly: GCF_055407105.1. Lineage (NCBI taxonomy): Bacteria > Pseudomonadati > Pseudomonadota > Gammaproteobacteria > Pseudomonadales > Pseudomonadaceae > Pseudomonas > Pseudomonas sp. C321. The sequence goes on from NZ_JBUZRB010000001.1 coordinate 693,666, forward strand.
TCAAGCAACTGCAGGCCCAGGTCGATTTCCGGGTAGCTGATTTCCAGGGACGGCGCCAGGGTAATCACGTTTTTGTAGTAGCCACCCACGTCGAGGATCAAGCCCAAACGCTGACCGTCAACCACCATGTCACCCTTCATGCCTTCGTCGACCATGTAGTCCAGCGCCGCCTTGTCCGGCGTGAAACCGTCCGGGCCGCAGATTTCGCAGCGCAGGGCCAGGCCCAGACCGTCGACATCGCCGATGATCGGGAAGCGCTTCTGCAACTCTTGCAGGCCTTCGAGGAAGTATTTGCCCTTGGCCATGACCATCGCGCCGTAGTCAACTTCGCTGGTCATCTTGAACATTTCCAGGCCCACCGCCGTGCCCAACGGGTTGGAGGCGAACGTGGAATGTGTCGAGCCTGGTGGGAAGATTTTCGGGTTGATCAACGCTTCCTTGGCCCAGATGCCGCCCAGTGGGTTGAGGCCATTGGTCAAGGCCTTACCGAACACAATGACGTCCGGTTTGACGTCGAAGTGCTCGATAGACCACAGCTTGCCGGTGCGCCAGAAACCCATCTGGATTTCGTCGACCACCATCAGAATGCCGTGCTGATCCAGCACATGTTTGAGTTCGCTGTAGAAGTTCATCGGTGGGATCACGTAGCCACCGGTGCCCTGAATCGGTTCGACGTAGAAAGCTGCGTATTCGCACTGGCCGACTTTCGGGTCCCATACACCGTTGTATTCGGTCTCGAACAGACGGGCGAACTGTTGCACGCAGTGGCTGCCGTATTCTTCCTTGGTCATGCCTTTGGGGCCACGGAAGTGGTACGGGAACGGAATGAAATTGGCGCGCTCGCCGAAGTGGCCGTAGCGGCGACGGTAGCGGTAGCTGGAGGTGATCGACGAAGCGCCGAGGGTACGGCCGTGGTAGCCGCCTTCGAAGGCGAACATCAGGCTCTTGCCGTTGGTGGCGTTACGCACCACTTTCAGCGAGTCCTCGATGGACTGCGAGCCGCCGACGTTGAAGTGCACGCGCCCGTCCAGGCCGAATTTTTTCTTGGCATCGACGGCGATCATTTCCGACAGCTCGATCTTGCCCTTGTGCAGGTACTGGCTGGCGATCTGCGGCAGGGTGTCGATCTGCTGTTTCAGCGCGTTGTTCAGGCGTGGGTTGGCGTAACCGAAGTTGACCGCCGAGTACCACATTTGCAGGTCGAGGTAGGCCTGGTCTTCGGTGTCCCAGACATAGGAGCCTTCGCAACGACTAAAAATACGCGGCGGGTCGATGTAGTGAACGGTGTCGCCGTAGGAGCAGTACTTGGCTTCTTTATCCAGAAGCACCTGGTCTTCGGCGGTAGCGATGCGGATATCAGACATGATGGAAGAGTTCCTGATTGTCGGAAGACGAGTTGAAGGAAGTAGCGTTGGCGGCGATGCCCTGGGGCAGCTTGGCCAGCAATGCAGGCAGCTCGGCAAAGGTGTCGAAGCGTGCGTAAGGAATCTGGTTGCGCTGGCAATACTCGGCCAGACGGCCCTTGGCGAAGACGAAGTCGGCAGTGGAAGCCACGCACATGTCGGACTGGCCGTCGCCGATCACCAGCACCCGCTTGTTGCGCGGCGTGGATTTGCACTTGCAGTTGCCGGAGGCGGCGCGACAGGCATCGCTGGAATACGGGAAGTCGATGCGCCAGCTGTTCTGGTCGACCTGGCGCAAGCGGTTGGCGAGGATCGGCAGCAAGGTCACGTAGTTACGCGACAGAATCCGCGCGATGCCTTGTTCGATACCGTCGCTGACTACTTCGAGGGAGGCGCCCAGGCCGATGACGTGGTCGACGAAGTCGGGGAAGTCCGGGTCGATCTCGACGCTGTCGAAGTACGCCAGCAACTCGGCAGGCGTCGCCTTGATCAGCGCCAGTTGGAGGCTCAGGCATTCGCGGGAGCCGATATGACCGTCCAGCCATTGCTGCTCGATGGTTTCCCACGAAGGATCAGCGAAGCGTTGGAGGACGTTGTCGATGACATCGGTGGGCGTGATGGTCCCGTCGAAGTCACACACGATATGCCAGTCAATCATCTGCATTTACCTATGAAGTAGGAGCGCGCTGTTGCGCTTGCAGAGGGATAGAGCAGGGAGTGTGCCAACTGATTAAAGCCCAGCGGGGCTGGGCTCTTGCGGCATTCGAGGCAGAAAATGTATCTACCTGGCTACAATTTTTGTAGGTTGCTACAAACAACATGAGTGCTTGCGCAACCCCTCGCGCCTGCGCGTTCATGCGCGCATGTTCAGAGAAGGGAAAGGCATCATGCTCAGGGTTACTTCAGCTGTACTCGCAAGCGTGCTCAGTCTGTGCGCCTGTTCGGCATTGGCCGACGGGATCACCGGCGAAGCCGGCCTGGGCGTCAGCTATCAACCGCACGAACCCAGCGGCAGCCGCCATGAAACGGTACCCGTTCCCTACTTCGACCTGGACTGGGGGAATGTCAGCCTGGGCACCGACGACGGCCTGACCTGGAGCGCCTTCAACCGCAACGGTTTAAGCGCCGGCCCTTACCTCAATTACCTGCCGGGGCGTACCGCCAATGGTTCGTTGCAGGGCTTGCGGGATGTGTCGGACATGGCCGAAGTGGGAGGATTTATCCAGTACGCGCCGGCCGATTTCTGGCGGGTCTATGCCCAGCTGGGCCGAGCCGTGGGCGGCGCTCGCGAGCAGAGCGGCGTGTTGGGCAAGGTCGGCGGTGAGCTGGGTTATCCGCTGGGCGGCGGGATCATTGGCAGCAGCGGCCTGATGGCGCGCTTTGCCGATGATCGCCAGGCCCAGACGTTTTTCGGCGTTGATAACCATGAAGCGGCGGCGTCGGGAATTAGGCCTTATAACGCCAGCGGCGGTTTCCAGAACCTGACATTGACCCAGAGCTTCGAGTTTCCCCTGGCGCCAAAATGGTCATTGCTGACCAGCGCCAGTTGGGTACATCTGGTGGGCTCGGCGGCGGACAGCAGTATCGTCAGGCAGACCGGCGAGGTGAACCAGGGGCAGGTGCAGACGGCGATCAGCTACACATTTGATTGACCACACCTCTGTGGCGAGCGGGCTTGCCCGCTCGCCACAGGGTTCGCGTCAACCAAAGGATTGCTCAGTTCTCTTTGCCCTCGGCCAACAAGGCTATCCCGCCAATAATCACCACCACGCCCACCCAGTGCAGCACGCTGATGTGCTCGCCCAGGCCCAGCCACGAGCCGAGTAGCACCACCACAAACACCAGCGAACTCAGCGGAAAAGCCAGGGACAGGCTGCTGCGCCGCAGAATCAGCATCCACACGAAAAACGCGCCGATGTAGCAGGCAATCGCCGCGAGGATTCCCGGATTGCCGGCCACGGCCAACAGCCATTGCACGGTGAAATCCATCTGCCCCAGTTGATCACCAGCGACTTTGGTAAACAGCTGCCCGGCGCTTTCGGTGCAAATCAGCAACGCCCACAGCACCACGGTGCCCAAGCGCCCATGCAGCCAGCCGACCGGGCTTATGGAAATATTTTCTGAGTTCATGATTGAGTTCCTGCAATAGCCACCAGCATCACACCGGCTGTAATGACCAACGTGCCCATCCAACGACGGCGGCTGACGGTCTCGCCGAGGATCATTTTCCCGGCGCACACCACCCCGCAATAAGCCAGCGCCGCCGCCGGAAACAACAGGCTCAACGGCGCACGGGACAAGGCCTCAAGCCAGACGAAAAATTCGATGACATAGGCGCCGATCCCGGTCCACAGCAACGGCGCGTTAAACACCTGCCCCCAGAAGGCATTCAGGCGAAAACCACCGTCCAGTTCTGGCAAACGGTCCAGGCCCAGTTTGAAACACAATTGGCCGATCACATCGAGGACGATGGAAAAGGCCACCAGCAACACTACGGTCAGGGTCACGGGAACAGCTCCTCGAACAGGTTAATCAACGCTTCATTGGTGGCCGAGTTGCGCAGCAAATCCTCCTCGCTCCAGCGCTCGGCTGGCGGTTGGTCGGACTTGGCTTCCCAGCGCTTGAAAGCGTTGCTGAAGGCTGGCTGAGCAAACTCGCCGCAGACATCGATGCCACTGATCCGCTTGCTCGCCGCCAACGCCCGTAAGGCTTGCAGCAGGTGAGTCAGGCGCATGCCGCCCTGGTCCCAGTTGGTGGCGGCGTCTTCGCAGGCCAGCACATCCTTGTCGATGGTGATCCAGATCGCCTCGGTGGGCAGGCTGGCGATCATCTGCTCGAGGAACTGCGCCCAATCCAACTCGGCCAGGTTGCGCCAGTGCAGATGATTTTCCTGTTGCTGGTGACCGGCGCCATCGCCCACCCGGCCCCAGACTTTCGAGGGCGCGTGCTGCCAGGGAAACAGCTGCAAATCCCCGCGTTTGAGGGCGCCAAGGTTGCCGCCGCGCAGTTGCGGGTTATGCAGGTCGTCGCTGCACGGGCCGAGGGTGACGATGCGTTTGATCGCCGGCATCTTCAGCGCCCGGTTAACCCAGGAACCGCAGTGCCGACGCGGGGCCAAGCGGACCCAATCGGGATGGTTGTCGAAGTGGATCAGGCTGACGGGCTCTTTCAAGTCGGCGAGCAACGCGGGGGTCAGATGGTGATAATCGCCGGAGCCGACAAAGAAAATTTCCGGCCGCGCATCGATGGGCCGGGGCCGTTTGGCCAGGCGTTCGGCGAAGCGCTTATAGGTTTTTTCGGTGGACCACAGGCGCAGTTTCGGGCCAAGGTCGAGCAGGTCCATGCGTGTCGCCTGGCCGCTGGAAAGACGCCGGGCAATCGGTGCCTGGGCCGTAAGGCTGTGGTCGAGGTCAAGAATGTTCAAGGTAATGTTTCACCCATGGCAGTGCCCATTCAGACACTGGGCTCATCACTCATGAACACCAGCCGAATGGGCTTTGCAGGGTGAATGCAAGTGACGGGCCAGGGGTTAGCCTTTGGCCTCGCTGAGAATCCGCCTAATCGCGCCGACAAAGGCTTCGGCCGGTTGCCCACCGCTGACCGCGTACTGATCGTTGAAGACAATGGTCGGCACCGAACTCACGCCACGGGACACCCACAACTGCTCCTGTTCGCGAACCTCGGCGGCGTATTCATCCGACGCCAGAATCTGTGCCGCACGTTGCAGGTCCAGGCCAACACTTTCGGCAATCAGCGCCAGGGTGGCGTGATCGGAAGGGTTCTGCTGGTCGGTGAAGTAAGCTTTGAAGAGCGCTTCCTTGAGGTTGTACTGCAACCCTTCAAGCCCGGCCCAATGCAGCAGGCGATGGGCGTCGAAGGTGTTGTAGATGCGACTTTGGCCGTCGGTGCGGAAGGCAAAGCCAACCTCTGCTCCACGGTCGCGGATCATCGCCCGATTGGCCTGGGACTGTTCGGCGGTGGAGCCGTATTTCTCGGTGATGTGCTCGGTGATGTTCTGCCCTTCGGCAGGCATGTTCGGGTTCAGCTCGAAGGGCTGGAAGTGGATCTCGGCTTGCACCTCAACGCCCAACTGGTCCAGGGCTTCGGTCAAGCCGCGCAGGCCAATGATGCACCAGGGGCAGGACACGTCGCTGACGAAATCGATTTTCAGGGGAGTACTCATAACGCAACCTCGCTGGCTAAAACGCGCCGCAAAAGTCGCACCATACACCCCGCGCCAGCCTCACAAAAGCTTCGAAGGCGCCACCGGCTCGATCTGGGCCCAATGCGCCGCGTCTTCGCGATGGGCTTGCAAGTACGGCAACACCGCCCCCAGTAACGGCGCCTTGAACGCCTCCTGGAAACGGTGGGCCAAACCGGGAATCAGCCGCAACTGGCTGCCCTGAATGTGCGCCGCCAGGTGCACGCCGTGCATCACTGGCAGTAACGGGTCAGCGGTGCCGTGGACCACCAGGGTCGGCACACGCAGTTGGTTGAGCAGCGGCACCCGGCTCGGCTCCGCGAGGATCGCCATGATCTGACGCTTCACGCCTTCCGGGTTGAACGCCCGGTCGTAGGACAGCGCCGCCTGGTGCAGCAAGGCCTGGCGATCATCCTTCACAGATGGACTGCCCAGCGCCGCCAGTAAATCGGCCTGCTGTTCCAGGGCAGCTTCGCGATTGGGCGCGCCACGTCGCGAAAGCAATTGCACCAGCGCCGCATTGGGCGCCGGCAGGCCTTCGGCGCCGGAGCTGGTCATGATCAGCGTCAGGCTTTCCACCCGCTCAGGCGCCATGGCCGCCAGGTGCTGGGCGATCATCCCGCCCATGCTCGCGCCCAGCACGTGAAATTGCTGGACCTGCAATGCATCCATCAAGCCCAGCGCATCGTCGGCCATGTCTGTCAGGGTGTAGGGCGCCGCCACCGGCAGGCCCAATTTGTAGCGCAGCACTTCAAAGGTCAGGTTGGCACTGGCAGGCGCCTGGCGCCAGGTGGACAGGCCAACGTCGCGGTTGTCGTAGCGAATCACCCGAAAGCCTTGCTGACACAGGGCAACCACCACTTCGTCCGGCCAGTGGATCAATTGCCCGCCCAGGCCCATCACCAGCAACAACGCCGGATCGGAGGCACGACCGATGCTCTGGTAGGCCAGGCTGACCTGTTCCAGATCGACGTGTTCCGTCGGGACATTGACATCACATCGAGAAGCCGCAAAAGACGGCAGGCCGAACAAGAGAGCGGCCAGAAATAGCAACACGCGCATGAAAAACACCGAAACGCAGAACCCCAGTAGAGCGCGAGTCTGATGAAGTTTGTTCAAACGCGCTGCCACAGTTACGTGACAGTTTGATGAAGAGTGCCCAACGGTCGGTGTCGACAGCCAACGCAACATGAGACAAACTCAACCAATCCGAACTTTTCACAAGTTATCTTCATGGAGAGCCCGTGCTCGAAATCCGTCATCTCAAGACCCTGCACGCCTTGCGCGAGGCCGAAAGCCTGGTGGAAGCCGCTGAACGCCTGCACCTGACCCAGTCCGCGCTGTCCCACCAGTTCAAGGAACTGGAGGAGCGCATGGGCATGCAGTTGTTTGTGCGCAAGACCAAGCCGGTGCGCTTCACCAGCGCCGGCCTGCGTCTGCTGCAACTGGCGGACGCCACCCTGCCCTTGCTGCGTGGCGCCGAGCGCGATATCGCGCGCCTGGCCGGCGGCACTGCCGGGCGCTTGCACATGGCCATCGAATGCCACAGCTGCTTCCAATGGCTGATGCCGACCATCGACCAGTTCCGCGATGCCTGGCCGGAAGTCGAGCTGGACCTGGCCTCCGGTTTCGCCTTCGCGCCGCTGCCGGCCCTGGCCCGTGGCGACCTGGACCTGGTGGTGACCTCCGACCCGCTGGAGCTGGCGGGCATTACCTATGTGCCGCTGTTCACCTACGAAGCCATGCTCGCGGTGGCCAACCAGCACCCACTGGCGAACAAGCCTTACATCGTGCCCGAGGACTTGCTTAACGAAACCCTGATCACCTACCCGGTGGAACGGGATCGGCTGGACATCTTCACCCGCTTCCTGGAGCCGGCCGATGTGGAACCGGCCCAGGTCCGTACGTCGGAGCTGACGGTGATGATGATGCAACTGGTGGCCAGCGGTCGCGGCGTGTGCGGCATGCCCCATTGGGCGCTGCATGAATACAGCTCACGGGGTTATGTGAAGGCCAAGCGGCTGGGGGAAAAAGGGTTGTTTGCTACGCTGTACGCGGGTATCCGAGCCGACATGCTGGATGCGCCGTATATGCGCGACTTCTTGCTGACGGCCAAGGACACGTCGTTTTCGACATTGGATGGGGTGAGCGCGGTTCGCTGAAACTCAGTCGCCGTACAGTTCGCGCCACAGGTGAATCTTGTCGAAATACTCGATCCCCACCCGCACCGCCAACGGCTCCAGCCCGTACTGCACGAAACCGCACCGCTGATAAAGCGCAAACGCCGCGTCATTGCCGGCGGTGACGGTCAGTTGGATCAACTTTACCCCGGCATGATGACGCGCCTCAACGAGCGCTGCTTCCACCAATTGCCGGCCCAGCCCACGCCGCTGGAAACCTTCGGCGACATACATGCCAAATAGCGTCACCTTGTGCCGGGCTTTTTCCCTGGGTTCGAACGCCAGGCCAACAATGCCCGCCAACTGATCCCCTGCAAACCCGCCAAGCACCCGATCCAGCGGACTCTCCAAACGCTTCTGCCACCAGCTCAACGGCAATACCGCACGCTCAGCGACGCTGGAGGTAAACGCCTGTGGATAAGTTTCATAGGCCTGGAGCATCAACGCCCGATAGGCCTGCGCGTGGCTGGCATCCAGCGGCTGGATGATCATGCGCCGCGACGCTGCTCAAGCATTAGGCGAATCGCCAGGGCCGCGAGGACAAAGCCCATAAAATAACGCTGCACCGACAGCCAGGTCGGGTTGTTGATAAACCAGCCGGCGATGGTCGCGGCGAACAACGAGATCAGCAGGTTGACCGTGAAACTGACGCTGATCTGGGTGATCCCCAGCACCAGGCTCTGGGTGAACACCGAGCCGTGCTCCGGGGAGATGAACTGCGGGAACACCGACAGGTAGAACACGGCGATTTTCGGGTTCAGTGCACTGGTCAGAAAACCCATCGTCACCAGCTTGCGTGACGAGTCCGGCGGCAGTTGCTGGGCCTCGAACGGTGAGCGAGCGCCCGGCTTGACCGCCTGCCAGGCCAGCCACAGCAGGTACAGGGCGCCGGCCCATTTCAGCGCCTCATAGGCCATTGGCACCGCCAGAAACACTGCCGTCAAACCGACTGCCGCCGCAAACAGATGAACAAAAAATCCGGCCACCACCCCCAGCAGCGAAGTGACCCCGGCCTTGCGGCCCTGGCAGATCGAACGGGAGATCAGATAAATCATGTTCGGGCCGGGCGTCAGCACCAGCAGCAAGGAGGCAGCAGCGAAAATCAGCAATTCGTTGAGGGGAATCACGGTTCAGTCCTTTGAGCCTGGCGCTTCAGGCCGTTGTGGTCAGCGATGAGCGATAAAACGGCAGGATAAGGTCACGTGTCAAGGGGGCCAACAGCAGGTCACCGTCGCCAGCCGGGTCGATCCAGCGTACTTCCTCAATCTCGGCAGCGGGGGTTACGGCCACATCAATGTTGACCTGAAACAGCTCGGCTTCCACGACGAAACCCGGCTCATTGGCCGCCGGTGCCGAGAAGTGGCCAAGGTACACAGCCTCGGCCGGATCGATGCGCAGCCCCAACTCTTCGTGCAGCTCACGAGCCAGGGCCTCGGCCGGCTGCTCCCCGGCGTCGATCTTGCCGCCCGGCTGCATGAAGGCCAGGGTGCCGCGCTTGCGCACCAGCAGGGTTTGCCCGTCGCTGCCGATCAATAGGGCGGCGGCGATGCGGATGGTGGTGGAGGTCATGAGAGGTGAGCCTTGAAAGCAAAGGCGCAAGGATCACATGAGTGTCCGGCGTACTGCAATCCAATGTGGGAGATGGCTTGCCTGCTATACGCAGAGGTATCTACCTATCTTTTGAGGTTGCTGAAGGTTGGGTTCTCGGGGGCTATTGAGTACATATCCGTTGCTGCGGTAACGGATATCCCCCCCAGCCCACACTCGATCCCACTTATCCCAGGATCACTTCCTCTTCGGGTTCCTTGATAAACACACTGTACTTGGCCCCCTCCATCGCCTCGAAGGCAATCAGCTTGTCCACCAGCGGCAGGTTCAGCACCTTGCCTGCGTTGAGCAGCAGCATGCCGTTATCGGCGTTGAGGTTACGCGCCAGGACCATGCCTTCGGCCAGCTCACGGGTAGTGAGCACTTTGACCGTTGGATCGCCCAATGTCACATCACTGAGGAACGCCGCGCAGGCCTGGACGAAATCTTCCACCAGGTCCGGGTCATAGAGTCGACCCGCGTATTTGCGGATGTACAACAGTGCTTCGTCGCTGTTCATCTGCCGTTCGAGGATCAACCCGCGCTGCAACTCGATAAAGTCCACTGCCAGTTTCAGCAGCCGAGAGCCAAATGGAATCGCCTCGCCCTTAAGATGATCGGGGAAGCCGGTGCCGTCCCAGCGCTCCTGGTGATGACGGATCAGCCGCGCTGCATCCTTCATCGGCTCCAGGGTCATCAGCAGCGACTCACTTTGCGTGGGGTAGGCCCGATAACGCTCGCGGTCGGTGCTGTGCAGCAGGTCGGCCGGGGCGATCATCATGCTGTCGCTCCAGCTCAGTTTGCCGATGTTGTACAGCGCTGCCGCCATGGTCAGGTCGCGAACACTGGCCTCGTCCATCGGTTGGGCTTTGCAATAGACCCGGATCAACTCGATCAACTGGCGGTTGGTCTGTTTCTCCTTGGGCAGGCGCAGGTTGGCCAGCAGGGAAAACACCTCGGTGCCGGTGACATAGCTGCGCTTGAGCTCATCGTAGGCCAGGTCAAGCATGTCGGCGGTCTGCTGCAATTCGGACGTACGGGCCACCACGCGTTTTTCCAGGGTGGCGTTGAGGCCCTTCAACTGGTTGTTTTGCTCGCGGGTCAGTTGCTCCAGGCGCAGCCTTTCACGCTCGGAGTGCTGATGATCGAGGGACTGACGCAGGGTCAGGAGCATTTCCTCATCATTCCAGGGTTTGCTGATGTAGCGGTGGATCTGCCCTTCGTTGATCGCCTTGATGATCATCGTCAGGTCGGCATAGCCCGTCAGCAGGATGCGGGTGGTGGTCGGATAGAGCCGGTGGGTTTCGGCCAGCAGCATCGCGCCGTCCATCGCCGGCATGCGGGCGTCGGTCATCACCAGGTCGACAGCCTGGGCGGCCATGATCTCCAGGGCCTGGGCACCGCTGCCGGCCAGCAACACATCGTAGGGTTGGCCGCGCAACAGGCGGCGCAGGCTATTGAGGATCGACTCTTCATCGTCAACCAGCAAAACGGTAGGTCTGTAAGGGGACGTCGTAGCGAGTTGCTCATCCATGGCGACACCTCCTTTCAATAATACCAATTTGAACCATTGTGACCCTGCGTTGATCAACCGCTGTACTTGCGGGCGCAATGGGCGCTAGATGGCTCACAGGGGAAACTGACGTCGATTTGACGCCAACTTGCCGACTTATTCAAGGAGCCTACTACGCTTAGGACAAGAAGCCGATAAGCGCCCGCACACAGCCATGTAGTCATTAAGGTAAGGAAGCCACATGCGCCAGAATATGCAGTCGCGCGCCTCCGGGTACCACCCATGAACCCGCGTTCAGGGCGGGCCAATCGACGAATCCTGATCGTCGATGACACAGCATCGATCCACGAAGACTTTCGCAAGATCCTCTGTGCCGACGCCAACGGCGGACAATCTCTGGACAGCATCGAGGAAACGCTGTTTGGCACCCCACCTGCGTTGCGCCAGACCTACCTGCTGGACTCCGCCTACCAGGGTCAGGAAGCCCTCGGCCTGGTAATCCAAGCCCTGGCCGACGTCTCACCCTACGCCCTGGTGTTCATCGACATGCGCATGCCGCCGGGTTGGGATGGCCTGGAAACCATCGAACAGCTGTGGAACGTCGACCCCAACCTGCAAATCGCCCTGTGTACCGCCTATTCCGACTATTCCTTCGAAGCCATCGAAGCGCGCCTGAAGTTCGACGATCAGTTGCTGATCTTGAAAAAACCCTTCGATAACCTGGAAATCCGCCAGATGGCCAGTGCCCTGACCTGGAAATGGCAGTTGGCGCAGGACGCTGCTCTCAAGCTGTTGAGCCTTGAACGCACCATCGAGGAACGGGTTCAGGAACTGCTCAAGGTCTCGCACTTGCTGCAATACGACAGCCTCACCGGCCTGCCCAACAGCACCCTGCTGGGTGACCGGCTGACCCAGGCCATCGCCCTGTGCCGGCGTCACGATACCCAGTTGGCGGTGATGTTTATCGGCCTGGATCGCTTCAAGCGCATCAATAACGCCCTCGGTCATCCGGTGGGTGATGAGGTGCTGCAGCAGGTCAGCCGGGACCTGGTGGCGACGGTGCGCGAGTCCGACTCGGTGTTCCGCTATGGTTCCGACGAGTTCGTGATGATCCTCAATGACGTTCATCACCCCCAGCAGACCCAGATCATTGCCGAGAAAGTGCTCAAGGCTATCAGCAGCACTCGCCATGTGGCCGGCCATGACTTGAGCATCACGGCCAGCCTGGGCATCAGTGTGTACCCCAATGACAGTTTCAGCGCCGTGGAGTTGATCAAGAAAGCCGAAACCGCCATGCGTAACATCAAGGATCACGGCCCCAACGATTTCAGCTTCTTCATCGACGACATGAACCTGATCGCCCGCCAGCAACAAACCCTGGAAGCCGCGATCCGGCTGGCCCTGGAACGCAACGAGTTTGTCTTGCACTACCAGCCAAAACTGGATTTGAAGACTGGCCGGATCGTCGGCGCCGAAGCCTTGATTCGCTGGCATCAACCCGACCATGGCTGGATCTACCCGTCGGCGTTCATTCCGGTGGCAGAAGACAGCGGCCTGATCGTACCCTTGAGCCAATGGGTGCTGCGCCACGCCTGCGAACAGGCGCAACGCTGGCAAGACCAGGGACTGGCGCCGATCTGTATTTCGGTAAATATCTCGGCCATTGATTTCCGCCAGCGGGATTTTGTCGCCAACCTCGCCGCCATCCTCGAACAGACCGGCCTGGCGCCCGCCCTGCTGGAACTGGAGATTACCGAGAACGTGTTGATGCAAAACGTCGACGACACCGTGAACACCCTGCGGGCGATCAAGACCATCGGCGTGCGCCTGGCTATCGATGATTTCGGCACCGGCTACTCCAGCCTCAGTTACCTGCGTCGTTTCCCCATTGATGTGCTAAAAATCGATCAATCGTTTATTCGCGGTCTGGGGGAAAACAACCAGGACTTGCAGTTGATAAGCGCCATTATCAGCCTGGGCAAGAGCCTGGACCTGACCGTCATCGCCGAAGGGGTGGAGACTGTCGAACAACTGAACGTCCTGCAGGCCAAACACTGCGAAGAAGGCCAGGGCCACCTGTTCAGCAAAGCCGTCGCCGCGGAGGACTTTGCCCGGCTGCTGGAAACCGGTAAACGTTCCCTCATGCCCAATCAATAACCCCCTGCTCACAAGGAATTCACGTTGAGCGAAGCACTACACCCTCATTGTGATCGGCCGTCACACAGGATGAGCCTTGCCTTGGGCCTATGGCTGGGCAGTTGCGGGCCAGCGGTTGCGGCGCCCTTGGACGAGGCTCTGAAACCGCTGCCCGCCATACCCATTCTGGATGCGGCGCGAGTCGAACTGGGGCGACAACTGTTCAACGAAAACCGCTTGTCGGTTAACAACACCCTGTCCTGCGCCAGCTGTCATCACCTGGAAACGGGTGGCGCCGACAACAAGGCGTTCTCCCTGGGTTACGACGGCAAGCCGGTGATGCTCAACACGCCGACCGTGTTTAACGCGAGCCTGAACTTCAAACAGTTCTGGAACGCTCGGGTGGACACCCTGGAGAAGCAGATCGAACAGGTGGTCACCAGCCCCATGGAGATGGGCAGCGACTGGGAGAAGGTGGTCGAAACCCTGGCCGCCCTGCCCACTTACCAGAGCGCATTTACCCATTCCTACCCCGATGGCATCACGGCGGCCAACGTGCAAAATGCCCTGGCCACCTATGAGCGCACCCTGCTCACACCCAATTCGCGCTTCGACCAGTACCTGCTCGGCAACACCGAGATCCTCACCCGCGAGGAAAAATACGGCTACCAGCGCTTCAAGGACTACGGCTGCATCGCCTGCCATCAGGGGATCAACATCGGCGGCAACATGTACCAGAAGTTCGGCGTGATGGGCGACTACTTCAAGGCCCGGGGCACCCCCACCGAAACCGACCTGGGGCGCTACCTGCTGACCAAGGACGACGAGGACCGCAACGTATTCAAGGTGCCGAGCCTGCGCAACGTAGCCATCACCGCCCCGTACTTTCACGATGCCTCGGCCAGGACCCTGGAAGAGGCGGTCGACGTGATGTTCAAGTACCAGTTGGGACGTACGCCTTCGACTGAGGACAAAACCCTTATCATCCAGTTTCTCAAGACACTGACCGGCGAATGGGCGGGTAAACCGTTATGAACAGGCCTTTATGAAAATATCCCGCCGCGCCAGCCAGTTTCTGCTCAGCGCCATCACCCTGGTGCTGGTCTCGGCCCTGGTGTTTTTGTACGTCAAAACCTCGATGGACCAGACCACCAGCTACACCCAGTCCCGGGACCTGATTCGCCATATCAAGCAACTGAACGCGCAATGGGACAGTGAGGTGCTCAAGGCGCGAATTGCCATGACCCACAACTATGACCCGCTGGTGGCGCCCCTCACCGAGATGACCAGCCTGTGGGCCAACCTTGAGGCGAGAGAGTCGCAACACAATCATGCGGACCTCGCCCGCTGGAATGCAATCGAGGATGCCTATCGCCAGGCGATCCAGGAAAAGGCCCGGCTGGTCGACCAGTTCAAGTCCCACAATGCGCTGCTGCGCAACTCACTGGCGTTTCTGCCGACCGCCGAGGACGACATCCAGGAGCAGTTTGCCCGCCTGGATGACAGCGACAAACTGGAACTGCAAAACGTCGCCACCGACACCTATGACCTGCTGCTCAGCAGCCTGGAATTCGCCCAGGTGACCAGCGATGACAAGGCGGCCGATATCCTCGTCGGGCTGAACAAGCTGGTGCTTAACAAGGAGCGACTGCCCGAGGAGTTCCAGGCACCGGTGGAGATACTCAGCAACCACATCTCTCTGATTTTGCGCGAGCAACCGCGGGTTAACGACTTGCTGGAGCGCATCGCCGCGATTCCGCTGTCCGTGCACCTGGACGACCTGACCAACCTGCTCAACCAGGACCAGCAGGCCGCCGACCTGATCGACCAGAAATACCAGCGCTACCTGATGGTATTCTCGACCTTACTGGTGGTGTTGCTGCTCTACCTGGCGGTTCGCCTGTTGCGCAGTTTCGCCGAGATCAACCGGGTCAATCGCGCCTTGCACTCGGTCAACGAAAGCCTCGAACAACGGGTCGAAGAACGTACCCAGGAACTCAAGGACGCCCAAAGCGAACTGCTGGACAGCGCTCGCCAGGCCGGCATGGCGGAAATCGCCACCAACGTGCTGCACAACGTCGGCAATGTGCTCAACAGCGTAAACATCTCCGCCGAACTGGTGGCCCGCAAGCTGCGCACCAGCAAAGCGTTGGGGCTGGGCAAGGCCATGCAACTGATCAACGAGCACCGCCATGACTTGGGCACCTTCATCACCGAGGATGAAAAAGGCAAGCTGTTACCCGGCTACCTGAACCAGTTGGTGGACGCCATCGCCGTCGAACAGCAAGGCATCGCCGACGAACTGGCGCAGTTGAGCAAGAGCGTCGATCACATCAAGGACATCGTTTCCACCCAGCAGTCCTATGCCGGCGCCTCCAGCCTGCTGGAGCCGGTGCACATCAGCGCGTTGATGGAAGACGCCCTGCGCATGAATTCAGGGGCCCTGAGCCGCCACCATGTGACGGTGGTCAAGGACTACCACGAAGTGCCGGAGATCATGGCCGACAAGCATCGTCTGCTGCTGATCCTGGTCAACCTGATCAGCAACGCCAAGTACGCCATGTCCAACCTCGCCGACCGACCACGGCAGATGACCCTGTCGATCCTCCCCCTGGATGACGGCACCTTGCAGATCAGCGTCAAGGACGAAGGCGAAGGTATCCCGGCCGAGAACATGACGCGGATCTTCACCCACGGCTTCACCACCCGCAAGGAAGGCCACGGCTTCGGCCTGCACAGCTGCGCACTGGCCGCCCTGGAAATGAAAGGTCGCCTGAGCGCCCACAGCGATGGGCCCGGCAAAGGCGCGCTGTTCACCTTGCACATCCCCCTTGACCGCGCAGAGACCTGACCATGAATCAACTGCCGAACCGGCGCATTCTGCTGATCGACGACACACCGTCGATTCACGAGGATTTTCGCAAGATTCTCACCCCGCCCGTGGAGCAGAACCTGGAACTGGATGAGATGGAAGCCACACTATTCGGCGGCACCGTCAAACCCCAGGTCCAGGCCTTTGAGCTGGACTCGGCTTACGGCGGGCAGGAGGGCCTGCAACAGCTGTGCGCGGCCATGGAGCAGGATCACCCCTATGCCCTGGCGTTTGTCGACATGCGTATGCCCCAGGGTTGGGACGGTGCACAAACCATCGAAGAACTGTGGAAAGTCGATCCGGACCTGCAAGTAGTGGTGTGTACCGCGTATTCGGATTATTCCTGGGAAGAGCTGCTGTTTCGCCTGCAGGCCCACGACCGCCTGCTGATCCTGAAAAAACCCTTCGACAACATCGAAGTCCAACAAATGGCCAACACCCTGTCCGCCAAATGGGAAATGGCCCGTCGTGCCAGCCTGCAAACCAGTCACCTGGAGCAGTTGGTGGAGCAACGCAGCCATGCACTGCAACTGGAAATCGACGAGCGCAAGCAGCTGGAAAGCCAACTGGTGCAGTCAGAGAAGTTGGCGTCCCTGGGGCAGTTGGCAGCGGGCGTGGCCCATGAAATCAACAACCCGGTGGGGTTTATCTCCTCCAACCTAGGCACCCTGGACGGCTATTTCAAGCAGCTGCAACAAATGTTCGACGCCTATCAACAGGCTGAAGAAGCCCTGGCGCCAGGGGAATGCCTTGAGCACTTGCAAACCCTGCGCAAAGGCATGGACCTGGAATTTCTCAAGGAAGATATCCCGATTCTGATCCGCGAAACCAAGGAAGGTATCGGTCGTGTGGCGCAAATCGTCAAGGACCTGAAGGATTTCTCCCGAGTCGATAACGACGACAAATGGCAATGGGCAAACCTGCAGCAGGGCATCGACTCGACCCTCAACATCGTCGCCAGCGAACTCAAGTACAAGGCGGATGTGGTCAAACACTACCAGTCGTTGCCGGACATCGAATGCCTGGCTTCGCAGATCAATCAGGTGGTGATGAACCTGGTGATCAACGCCGCCCAGGCCATGGGCCCGGAGCGCGGCACCATCACCATCAGCAATGGCATCGAGGGCGATCGGGTCTGGCTGGAAGTCGCGGACAACGGCTGCGGGATTGCGCCAGAAAGTGTGCAGAAAATCTTTGATCCATTCTTCACTACCAAGCCGGTGGGGAAAGGGACAGGGCTGGGGCTGTCGCTGTCCTATGGCATCGTCAAGAAACACCACGGCGATATTTCGGTGACCAGCGAAGTGGGCAAGGGCACGACGTTTCGGGTGACGTTGCCGATCAGGCAGACGGCGGTGGAGCAATACCCCCTCTCTACAAGCTGATGAAGATCTAGCGATGGGCATAGGTATGGATTCCCTGTGGCGAGCGGGCTTGCCACAGGTATCAGCGCTCACAAAAAGAGATGTAGGGTCATGCTTGGCAGTTGCTCGCGCAAGGAAATCACTCGTAAGCTGGAAGTCTGTGTTGAAACCGTGAAAGTCCATAAAAGGCATCTGTACAGCAAGCCTGGGATCAAATCCCGGTCCGAGCTGTTATCGATTTTTCTCCAGGCACAGAACGCCTGAAAAACCGTGCCTGATGAGTCCGAACCAAGGAAAACCGAATGAGCCTGTCGTTGCTAAGCCGTTACGCCTTTTTTGCTGTCTGTGTCATTTTCACCCTCGCCAGCATCCCCTTTATCCAACACGAATGGTTGTGGCCCATCACCCTGATCACCGGCGTGCTCAGCCTGATTGGCATCTTCGATCTGCTGCAAAGCCCCCACGCGGTGCGCCGCAACTATCCGATCCTGGGCAATATCCGTTACCTGGTGGAAGGCATTCGCCCGGAAATTCGCCAATACCTGCTGGAATCCGACAGCGATGCCCTGCCCTTCTCCCGGGCCCAGCGCTCGCTGGTGTATTCGCGGGCCAAGAATGAAAGCGCCGACAAACCCTTCGGCACGCTGATCGACGTGTACCAGTCCGGTTTCGAATTTATCGGCCACTCCATGCGCCCGGCGCCGTTGAGCGACCCCAGTGCCTTTCGCGTGATAGTCGGCGGCCCGCAATGCAAGCAGCCGTATTCGGCATCGGTGTTCAATATTTCGGCCATGAGTTTCGGCTCCCTGAGCGCCAATGCCATTCGCGCGCTGAACCAGGGCGCCAAGCTGGGCAACTTTGCCCATGACACTGGCGAAGGCAGCATCAGCGCCTATCACCGGGAAAACGGCGGCGACCTGACGTGGGAACTGGGCAGCGGTTACTTCGGTTGCCGCACCAGCGACGGCCGCTTCGACCCGGAACGCTTCGCCGTGCAAGCACAGAGCCCGCAAGTGCGGATGATCGAAATCAAGATGAGCCAGGGCGCCAAGCCTGGTCACGGCGGGATTCTGCCCAAGCACAAGGTCACCCGGGAAATCGCCGAAACCCGCGGCATCATGATGGGCGAGGACTGCATATCACCATCGCGCCACAGCGCGTTTTCCACCCCCATCGAGCTGATGCAGTTCATCGCGCAGCTGCGTGAACTGTCCGGCGGCAAACCGGTGGGGTTCAAGTTTTGCCTGGGCCACCCATGGGAATTCATGGGCATAGCCAAGGCCATGCTGGAAACCGGCATCCTGCCGGACTTTATCGTGGTCGACGGCAAGGAAGGCGGCACAGGTGCTGCGCCCGTGGAGTTCACCGACCACATCGGCGTGCCGCTGCGTGAAGGCTTGCTGTTCGTACACAACACCTTGGTGGGCCTGAACCTGCGGGACAAGATCAAGCTCGGCGCCAGCGGCAAGATCGTCAGCGCCTTCGACATCGCCAGCGTCCTGGCCATCGGCGCCGACTGGGCCAACTCGGCGCGGGGCTTCATGTTCGCCATCGGCTGCATCCAGTCGCAAAGCTGCCACACCAACAAATGCCCCACCGGCGTCGCCACCCAGGACCCACTGCGCCAACGGGCGCTGGTGGTGCCGGACAAGGCCCAGCGGGTGTTCAACTTCCACCGCAACACCCTCAAGGCCCTGGCGGAAATGCTTGCCGCCGCGGGGCTGGATCATCCGTCGCAACTGTCAGCCAAGCATTTGGTGCGACGCATGTCGGCCACCGAGATCAAGCTGTTCTCGCAACTGCACGTGTTCCTCAAACCCGGTGAGTTGCTCACCGGGGAAGTGAATGGCGAGTTTTATTCACGGATGTGGCAGATGGCACGTGCCGACAGCTTCGAACCTCATGAAGTGGCTGCCGCTTAAAAATGATCCAGGCGCCGGAAACGGCGCCTCCCAAAGAACTGACCCATGTTGAAAGTGATTGCCGAAGACTTCATCAAACTCGAACACCTCGACACCGTGCGCCCCTGGTACCTGGAGCTAGTGGAAAAAACCCGCCTGGAACCGCTGTGCATTGCCTACGATCTGTTCGTCGACCAGAAAGATCCGGGGCACTTTATCTTTATCGAGCAATGGCCCGACCAGGCCGCGCTGGACGCCCACTGCCAGACTGAGCATTTCACCCGACTGGTGCCGCAGATCAATACCTATCAGGCCAAGCCCTGCCGAGTGCTGCTGATGGACGCTTTCTAACAACACCCACTTCCCGCTGAACCCGGTTATTGCACGTCCCGATTATTCCTAGCGGGCAGCCACAGTACGCGGGTGATCATCGATGTTTAGTCGGAGCAATGAGACATCCCGTAAAACCTAAGCTTTGCAATTGCTTACAAATAGCGCCAACCTGCGCCCGACGTGCGGTGTGAGCGATCGCCGCCGTCCGTTTGTCATTACTAAACCATTTATTCAAGAGCCCGCTGCCATGCTTAACGGACGCGACCCGCGCATCGACTTTTTTCGGGGCCTGGCGTTGATCTTCATTTTCTGGGATCACGTCCCCCACAACCCCCTCGGTCAAATCACCCTGCGTAACTTCGGTTTCAGCGATGCGGCGGAAATCTTCGTGTTCCTCGCCGGCTACGCGGCAGTGCTGGCCTACGGCAAGATCCTGCAGCGCGAAGGCTATTGGATCGCCTGCGTGAAAATTCTTCGGCGCGCCTGGGTGCTGTACGTGGTGCACATCTTCCTGCTGGCGATGCTGATGGGCATCGTGTTCTTTGCCAACAGCCATGTAGAAACCCGCGACCTGGTCCAGGAAATGGGCCTGACCCACTTCATCACCAACCCTCAGCAAGCCCTGACGGATGAGTTGCTGCTGCGTTTCAAACCCAACCTCATGGACCCGTTACCGCTCTATATCGTGCTGCTGGCTGGCCTGCCACTGGTGTTGCCATTGCTGGTGCGCAAGACCTGGGCGGTGGTGGCGGTGTCGCTGGCGGTGTACCTGCTGGCGCCACGGCTTGGCTGGAACCTGGCGGCGATTGCCGACGGCGTGTGGTACTTCAACCCGGTCACCTGGCAGTTGCTGTTTGTGCTCGGCGGCGCTGCGGCGATTCACGGGCAGCGGCCGCGCTTGCCGCAAAGCCGCCCGCTGTCGCGCCAGCCATTGTTTATCACTGCGGCCAGCTACGTAGTGGTGGCCGGGATCATCACTGTCTCCTGGCGCTGGCCGCACATTCACGACGCACTCATGCCAAGCGTGTTGAGCGACGTGTTGTATCCCATCAGCAAGACCGATCTGTCGCCAGTGCGCCTGCTGCACTTCCTGGCCCTGGCCTACGTCACCGCCAAGCTGCTGCCCGGTCGCGAGTGGACGCAAAACTGGCTGGCGCAACAAACCAGCCGGATGGGACGCTACTCTCTGGAAGTGTTTTGCCTGGGTGTGTTGCTGGCGCCTTTGGCAGATATGGTCAACGCCATGACCGGCGATGCCTTCGCCATGCAGATATTCACCGCGCTGGTAGGTGCCGGTTTGATGGCCTTGCTCGGCGCCTGGTTGGACTTGAACAAGCGTTTGACGCAACCGGCACGGGCCACAACGGCCTGATCATCGCCGTAAAAACAAAAGCCCCGATCATCTGACCGGGGCTTTTTTGTGACTCGCGTGTGGGTCAGGACGCTGAACGCACCGCGCCTTGGGTGGCGTTGATCGGTTGCAGCTTGAACGCGTAGAACAACACCGTCAGCAGCACCAGGAACGCCGGGCCCACATACAGCGCAACACGGGTGTCCGGGAAGTACGCCATCAGGCCCACCACCAATACCAGAAACGCCAGCGCCAGCCAGGAGCTGAACGGGTACAGCCACATGCGGTACTTCAAGGCAGCTCGTTCAGCCGGGCTCAGGCCTTGGCGGAACTTGAGCTGGGCCAGGAGGATCATCGCCCAAGTCCAGATCGCGCCAAAAGTAGCGATGGCGGTGACCCAGACGAAAACTTTTTCCGGTACCAGGTAGTTGAGCAGCACGCCCAGCAACAAGGCCGCAATCGACAACAGCAGCGCACGGCGCGGTACGCCATTGCTGGAAGTGGTGCCGAACGTTGCTGGAGCCTGGCCGTTCTGCGCCAGGCTGTAGAGCATGCGCCCGGTGCTGAAGATCCCGCCATTGCAGGACGACAGCGCGGCAGTGATCACCACGAAGTTGATGATGCCTGCGGCGGTCTTGATGCCCAGGCGCTCGAACGTCATCACGAACGGACTGCCCTGGGTGCCGATTTCATTCCACGGGTAGATCGACAGAATCACGAACAACGCACCCACGTAGAACAACAGGATGCGCCAGAACACCGAGCCGATGGCATTGGGAATGGTCTTCTGTGGGTTCTTCGCTTCACCGGCGGTCAGGCCGATCATCTCTACGCCCAGATAGGCAAACATCACCATTTGCAGGGACATCAGCACGCCCTGCACACCATTGGGCATGAAGCCGCCGTGGGCCCACAGGTTGGAAATCCCCAGCGCCACGCCATCGTTGCCGAAGCCGAAGGCGATCACCCCAATGCCGCCGATGACCATGGCAATGATGGTGACGATCTTGATCAGGGCGAACCAGAATTCGAACTCACCAAAGGCCTTGACCGCGATCAGGTTGATGGTGCCCATACTGATCAGAGCCGCCAGGGCCCAGATCCAGCGCGGCACATCGGGGAACCAGACGCCCATGTACACGGCCACCGCAGTGATCTCCGCGACACAGGTCACCAGCCACAGGAACCAGTAGTTCCAGCCGGTGAGAAAGCCCGCCAGCGGGCCGAGGTAATCCTGGGCATAACGACTGAACGAGCCGGCGACCGGGTTATGCACGGCCATCTCGCCGAGAGCGCGCATGATCACCAGGATGGCCAGGCCACCAATGATGTAAGACAGCATGATCGCCGGGCCGGCCATTTCGATGGCCTTGGCCGATCCGAGAAACAGGCCGACACCGATACAGGCGCCGAGCGCCATCAGGCGAATATGCCGTTCGCCCAATTCGCGTTTAAGCGGGCCGCCCGAAGCGGTCTCGCCGTGGGGCAGATGATTGCCAGCGGGCATAGGAGTACAACCTCATTTTGTTATTGGATATGAATCACCGAGCGTTCGACGTCACAGCAGGTCGCCATGACGCCTTCCTGCCAGGCTCACCTTTTGGGCGAACTTGCCTGGCCGAGTAAACCGGCCAGCTCAGCGGGCGTGCAGTATAAAAAGCCATGAGCAGGGCTTTTCACTCTATAAATAGTAAAATTCAGCTAGAACTCTCGGCAAAATCCCCTTATGCGAAGGGTCATCGCCTTAAGGATGCAGGAATCACCCTCAATAAACGGCGGCGAGTATTGCACAGCAATGGTGCACCGTCATGCCCCTACCATCGATGTATTTACCTGAAAGAAGGCTCTAGGACGGACTTTCTGTAGCCAGTCACCGAGTTGTTGTGGCGAGCCGGCTTGCCCGCTCGCCACAAAATCTCACTCACTACACAAATCCTTCCTACATGCCCACCACCGTCTAAGCTTCAGGCAAGTCCGATCAATCTGCGTGAATGGATCAATCGACTATGGGCGCTTTATGGCAAACCGGTTCGACCAAGACTGCGGTGCCAACCGACAGCAAGGATGAACAGCCATTGCCACAAAGCCCCCGCAAGTGGCGGCTTGGGTGGCGACTGGTATGGCTGTTGCTGGTGATCGGGTTGATCGCCCTCGGTTTCGCTGCCTCTCGGGAAATGCGTACGTCCAAGTGGCAAGCCCGTGAGTTCAGTCGTGTCGCGGCGAACTTGACGCACGACCTGCAACCCGGCCCCAGCGATGCCATTATCTACCCCGGTGCCGGCCCCTTCGACCAGCGCCTGGGCTACAGCGCGCTAGGTGATTTTTTGCCGCGCCTGCTCAAGCGCGACTATGTGATACAGAGCCAGGCCCGCTTTTCCGAGGCCCTGATGGACTACACCCGTCACGGCCTGTTTGTGCCCTACCCCGAAAAAATCCAGGCCGGCCTGTCGATCACCGACTGCCGCGCTGAACCGCTGTACCGTTTCAATTATCCCCAACAGTTTTACCCGACCTTCACGGCCATTCCGCAGGTGGTAGTCAACAGCCTGCTGTTTATCGAAAACCGTGACCTGCTAGACCCCGCCCAGCCCCAGGCCAACCCCGCCGTGGATTGGCCTCGCTTTGCCAGGGCGGCCTGGTCACAGGTGGCCAAGCTGCTGCACCTGCCGGGCCAAACGGCGGGCGGCAGTACCCTGGCCACACAATTGGAAAAGTACCGCCACTCCCCTAATGGCCTGACCCTGTCCGGTGGCGAGAAAATTCGCCAGATGATTTCCGCCAGCGTGCGCACCTACCAGGACGGCCCGGACACCTTGCAGGCGCGGCAGAACATCGTGCGCGACTACCTCAATAGCGTGCCGCTGTCCGCTGTTCCGGGCCACGGCGAGGTCCATGGCATGGCCGAAGGGCTACGTGTCTGGTACGGCGCCGACTTCAACCAGAGCAATGCCCTCCTGACCAGCACAGACCCAAAAAACCTGGCGCAAAAAGCCCTGGCCCTGCGTGAAGTGTTATCGCTGATGATCGCCCAGCGCCGGCCCTCCCACTATTTGTCCAAGGGCCGCGCGGAGCTGGCCGACCTCACCGACAGCCATATCCGCCTGTTGACGCAAAACAGCGTGATCGACCCGGCTCTGTCCGCTGCCGCCCTGGCCAGCAAAGTAAGTTACCGCGACTGGCAGCAACAGCCCACGATCCAACCCATCGAAACCAACAAGGGCATCAGCGTCGCCCGCAGCCGCCTGGCCGCGCTGCTCAAGCGGCCTCTGTACGACCTGGACCGCCTTGACCTGTCCGCCACCAGCACCCTGCAAAGTGACCTGCAAACCCAGGCCACCGCCTACCTCAAGCACCTGGCCGACCCGGCCTTCGCTGGCCAACTGGGCCTGCTCGGCCCGCGCCTGCTGACCCCCGCCAGCACCGCCCAGGTACGCTATAGCTTCACCTTGTACGAGATGACAGCCGACGGCGCCCGTGTACGGGTGCAGACCGACAGCACCGACCAGCCCTTTGACATCAACGAAGGCAGCAAGCTGGAGTTGGGCTCCACCGCCAAGCTGCGGGTGCTGACTACCTACCTGCAAATCATCAGCGAACTGCACGACCGCTATGCCGGCCAAACGCCTGCCGAGTTGCAGAAAGTCGAGGTCGGCGACCAGGATCGCCTGTCCCGCTGGGCCCTGGATTACCTGGCGCAAAACACCGATCAAAGCCTGCCGCTAATGCTCGACGCGGCACTCAACCGGCAATATTCAGCCAGCCCCGGCGAAAGCTTTTTCACCGGTGGCGGCTTGCATCGCTTCCATAACTTTCGCAACGAAGACAACGGCCGTAACCCTACCCTGCGTGAAGCACTGCGCGAATCGATCAACCTGCCCTTCATTCGCCTGATGCGCGACCTGGTGCGCTACAGCACCTACCAGGCACCGGGCAGCAGCGCCCAACTGCTCAAGGACGACAGCGACCCGCGCCGTCAGGAATACCTGGCGAAATTTGCCGACCGTGAAGGCACCTCGTTCCTGCTGCGCTTCTGGAAAAAGTACCGCAACAAGGATACCCAGGCCCGGCTCGACACCTTCCTCGACAGCCTGCACCCCACCGCCATCCGCCTGGCCGCCGTGCACCGCTACCTGCTGCCCCAGGCCAGTCAAAAGAGTTTCAACAGTTTTGTCCGTGCCCATTTGACCAGCACCAAGGCCCCGGAAAAACTCACCGATGAGCGCCTGGAAAAACTCTATCAAAACTACGGCCCCGGTGCCTACGACCTGCCGGACCAAGGCTACATCGCCAAGGTCCATCCCCTGGATTTGTGGCTACTCGGCTACTTGTTGAACAACCCCGACGCCACCTTCACCCAGGCCGTCGCCGCCAGCGAGTATGAGCGTCAGGAAGTCTATGGCTGGCTGTTCAAGAGTCGGCACAAAAGCGCCCGGGACAGTCGTATCCGCACCATGCTGGAGATCGAAGCGTTTCTCGATATTCATCAACGCTGGCAGGCCGTCGGCTACCCCTTCGACCACCTGGTGCCGTCCCTCGCCACCGCGATTGGCAGCTCGGGTGATCGCCCGGCCGCCCTGGCGGAACTGGTGGGAGTTATCCTCAACGATGGCGTGCGCGAGCCGACACTGCGCATCGACAGCCTGCATTTTGCTGCAGGCACTCCCTATGAAACGCGCTTGATCAATGACCCCAATCGCAGTAAACGGGTGATGCCCAGCGAAGTCGCCAGCGCCTTGCGCGCAGCGCTATCGCAAGTGGTGGACGCCGGTACCGCGAAACGGGTTTCCGGCAGTTTCAAACTGGCGGATGGCACGCCCCTGACCATGGGCGGTAAAACCGGCACAGGTGACAACCGCATCGAAGCCATCGGTGCCGGTGGACGCATTCTCAGTTCCAAGTCCATCAATCGCACCGCCACCTTCGTGTTCTACATCGGCGAGCAGCACTTCGGCACCCTGACGGCGTTTGTGCCAGGCAGCTCGGCACAAACCTTCACGTTCACCTCGGCACTGCCTGTACAGGTACTCAAGGGCATGGCGCCCCTCCTGATGCCTTACCTGCAACCTGGCGAGCACACCGCGTGTCAGGCGCCTTGAACATAACAAAAGTGAAGGCACTCTCGTCCTGGAACAATAGTTACTCTATTCAATAGTTATTGGCGTTTGCGGACAATCTAATCACCGTACCTGGCTCGACACTGTTGGAAAACCGTTCGTCGGAATGGATCTTGCTCAGCCTATAAGATATATCTTAAGTTATGTCTAACTAATGCGCAGAGAGCATGACCATGAGAGACCCTCATTCCCACCGTGAACCCGGTGACGGCCGCGACGGCTTCGAGAAACGCCCCGGCCGCGAACGCGGTGGCCGTGGCCCACGGGTCTTCGCACCGGGGGATTTGAAACTACTGTTGCTAGCGCTGATCGCCGAGCAGCCGTGCCACGGCTACGACCTGATCCGCCAGATTGAAGGTTTGTTCGACGGCGCCTACAGCCCTAGCCCAGGGGTGATCTACCCAACCCTGACGTTCCTGGAAGAAAGCGAATTGATCACCGGCGACGTCGATGGCGGGAAAAAACGCTACACAATCACCGACGCCGGACGTCTTTCTTTAAGTGAACAAGCCGTTGCACTGGACGGCGTACGCATGCGCATTGATGTCAGCAAGCGTTCGCTACGCGGCCATGACCGGCCGCCGGAAATTCACGAGGCGGTACACAACCTGCGCCATGCCCTGCAACTGCATCACGGGCGCTGGAGCGCGCAAGAAATCACCCGCGTCGCGGGCCTGCTCAACGGCACCGCCCACGCCATCGTCGACGGCCCGGCCGTCCAACCTGTACAGGGGGAAAATACATGAGCACGCCCGTCATTCACCGCGTCACCCACGAGATAAAACGCCGTCGCCTGGACGTGCTGCGGGTGGTCGACATCACCCCGCGCATGCGCAGGATTACCCTCGGCGGTGAGCAACTGGCAGGATTTGTCAGCCTGGGCAGTGATGATCACATCAAGCTGCTGTTCCCGCAGACCGCCGCCGAGTACGCGGCGCTGCAAAGCCCGACCTTCAGTATCAAGGGCGACGGGCCACAACCGGCCATGCGCGACTACACCCCGCGACGGTTCGACCTGGCCATTGGCGAACTGGACATCGACTTCGTCTTGCACGGTGATGGCCCCGCATCGACCTGGGCCGAACAGGCAGCGGTCGGCCAACACCTGTACATCGGCGGGCCCCGAGGCTCGATGATCATGCCGGACATCTTCGACAGCTACCTGCTGATCGGCGATGAAACCGCACTGCCGGCCATTGCCCGGCGCCTGGAGGAATTACCGGCTGGGCGTAACGTGTTGGCGGTAATTGAAGTGGCCAATGCGGCTGAACGACAAACACTGGAGAGTGCTGCGGATGTGGAGGTGATCTGGGTTCTACGCGGTGTGGACAACTTGCTCGCCACCGTCCAGCAATTGCGCGTACCGGACGGATCGTTGTATGCCTGGGTGGCGACCGAAACCAAGCTGTCGCGGCAAGTTCGCCGGGTGCTGCTCGATGAGCACAAGCTCGATGACTCGTTCGTCAAGGCCGTCGGGTACTGGCGTGCCGACAGCAGCCAAGACGGATAAAGCGTAACCCGGACTCAACCACAATGAAGATCAAATAGAGGTGGCAACTGGCAAGCCTGCCACATTAGCCCTGCGGTGATTTGACGACCCTGTCCAGCCCGACTATCGCCAAGGCAATCACCACAAACCCCAGCAATATCGCCCCGGCATTCACAACCACCTGTGGATAACCCAGGGTATCCACATCAATGAACGGGTACTGATACTGCCCCAGCAAATGCCCGCGCAGTAGCGCGTAAGCAAAGTACACCAGGGGGTAGATCACCCACAGGCCAATGTGTTTGAGGCGCAAGGTGCCTTTGGGCACGCCGAACCACCAATAGCCAAGAAACAGTAGGGGCATCACGTCGTGCAGCAACTCGTCGGCGATGAACTGAAAACCCTGCGGGTGCCACAAGTGTCGCAGCAACAGGTTGTAGGCCAAACCCACCACAACGATGCTCACTGCTATCGCGCTGCTCACCACAGGCTGCAGGAAAAACCGTCGACCGGCTGAAGGATGATTCACCCGTGCATAACTCAAGACCACCACCGCCAGGATGTTGGTCAGCACAGTGAAGAAGCTGAAGAAGTTGACCAGGCCGCCCAGCAAGCTGGCGTCTGAAGTCCAACGGGAATAAAAAATCAGGTACTGCTGAATCACCAGGCCCGTCCAGCCGGTGAGTGCCGCCACTGTCACATAGCCAGACAACCTGCCACTCATGCTATCAATCCTGCGGACGTTTGGTGCGCATCAGCTTGACGTACAGCCCTTCGACCTTCTCCCGCGCCCATGGCGTCTTGCGCAAAAACGACAGGCTCGACTTGATGCTCGGGTCGCTGGAAAAACAGCGGATGTTGATACGCTCGGCCAGCCCTTCCCATTGATAGTGAGTCACCAGTGCGGTGAGAACCTGTTCCAGGGTGACGCCGTGCAGGGGGTCGTTATTTTGCGCAGTCATGCCGGGCCTTTGCCAAGAATTCAAGAATGAAGCCGCGCACCTTAGCCGAGGGGCGATGCCGGTGGAAGCGATGCCTTCACTATAGCCCTTGAAAAAAGTTCCCCTTCCCAGAGAAAAAAGTAATGTTATATTGTAACTACAACTATCAAGATTACCGTCTTCAGCCTTCTCTTTTCGACTCAGGGCGTGCGTATGTGCGCCGCTTGCCAAGGAATAACCGATGTCTCGCTCATCTCCCCGTCCATTGCTGTGGCGCCTTACCCCCGTAGCTGCCGCGCTGTTGATCAGCAGCGAAGCCCACGCCTTGGAGCTGCAACCTCAAGTCATCACCGGCAACCCGCTGGGCAGCGAACAACTCGCCTCGCCCACCACCGTGCTGGAAGGCGACGACCTGGCCCTGCAACAAAAAGGCAGCCTCGGTGAAACCCTGAACAAGCAGCCCGGCGTGTCGTCGTCCTACTTCGGCCCGGGCGCCAGCCGTCCGATCATTCGGGGCCAGGACGGTGACCGCATTCGCATCCTGCGCAACGGCGTTGGCGCGCTGGATGCCTCGTCGCTGTCCTATGACCACGCTGTACCGCTGGACCCGGTCAACGTCGAGCGCATCGAAATTGTCCGTGGCCCGGCCGCTCTGCTCTACGGTGGCAGTGCCATCGGTGGCGTGGTCAACACCTTCGACAACCGAATCCCCACCGAAGCCATCGAAGGCATCCACGGCGCCGGTGAATTGCGCTACGGCGGCGCCGACACCACCCGCAGCAGCGCCGGCAAACTGGAAGCCGGCAACGGCAGCTTCGCCTTGCACCTGGACGCCAACTCCCGGCAATTCAACGACCTGAAAATCCCAGGCTACGCCCGCAGCCGCCACGCAGCGCCAAGTGATGATGGTGATGGCAAGCGCGGCCGGCTGGGCAACAGCGACGGGCGTCAGGACGGCGGTGCGCTCGGCGGTTCCTACACGTGGGACGATGGTTACGCTGGGCTTTCCTACAGCAACTACGACAGCAACTACGGCTCGCCCGCCGAACAAGACGTGCGCATCCGCATGAAGCAGGATCACTACGCCTTCGCGTCCGAGATCCGTAACCTGCAAGGCCCCTTCACCTCGGTGAAACTCGATGCCGGTTACACCGACTACGAACATCGGGAAATCGAGGGCGGCGAAACCGGCACCACCTTCAAGAACAAGGGTTATGAGGCGCGGATCGAGGCGCGGCACCTGCCAATCGGACCATTCAACGGGGTGATTGGCGCCCAGGTCACTCGCAATGAGTTTTCCGCGCTGGGCGAAGAAGCCTTCGTACCGCAAACCGACACCAATGCCGGCGCGCTGTTTATCCTCGAAGAAATGCAGGCCACCGAACGTCTGAAACTGAGCCTGGGTGGGCGGCTGGAACACACCACAGTCGACCCGGACGGCAAAGGCAACGAGCGCTTCGCCAATGCCGACAGTTCCAACAGTTTCACCGCCGGCAGCCTGTCGTCCGGCGCGGTGTATACCCTAACGCCAATCTGGTCCCTGGCCGCCACCCTGAGCTACACCGAACGCGCCCCGACCTTCTACGAGCTGTATGCCAACGGTGCCCACGTCGCCACCGGCACGTATGAAGTGGGCGACGCCAACCTGTCGAAAGAAAAAGCCGTCTCCAGCGACCTGGCCCTGCGCTTTGACAACGGCACCCACAAGGGCAGCTTCGGGGTGTTCTATAGCCGCTTCTCCAACTACATCGGCTTGCTGGGCAGTGGGCGGACCTTGAACGACGAAGGCGAGGAAGACGCTGGCGGCATCCCTGAGTACAAATACTCCGGCGTGCGCGCCCGTTTCGCCGGTTTTGAAGCCCAGGATCACTGGAAGCTGGGCGAAGATGCCTACGGCAAGTTCGCCCTGGAACTGTCAGGTGACTACACCCGCGCCACCAACCTCGATACCGGCGAAGCCTTGCCGCGCATTGCGCCATTGCGCTTGAACAGCGGCCTGCTATGGGAACTGGACCGCTGGCAGGCACGGATCGACATCGAACACGCCGCAGGTCAAGGCCGGGTGCCCGACAACGAAAGCGGCACCGACGGCTACACCACCCTGGGTGCCAGCGCCGGCTATCGCTTCAATGTCGGTGGTAGCCAGTGGCTGGCCTTCGTCAACGGCGAAAACCTGACCAACCAGACCGTGCGTTATGCCAGCTCAATCCTGCGCGATATTGCGCCAGCGCCAGGACGTAGTGTCGAGTTCGGTGTGCGGACTACCTTCTAAATCCATTGTGGCGAGCGGGCTTGCCCGCTCGCCACAAAGTCAACCTTTCACCTCACTGTTACCAAATCCGAAACGATCCATCTTGCGAATGCCCCTTTCTCTCCCAGAGCAGGCGCTTTATCCTTGCCGGCAACAAACTGAAACGTTTCATCACCCTTCTCCACCTTTCTGAACGCGGTTTATCCCTTTCGATGTCGCCCCCTGAGCGATGTATCCAGCCCCCTGGACAGCGCTGTCTTTCAAAGACAGAGCGCCATCGAATAACCCGCGAGCAGTGTTTTGCGCGCTTTTTCGAGAAAAAAAGCCGAACAGAGCTTTTAAAGCTGAACCAAGCCCGTGCTGAATCGTCATCTACAGTGAACATGCACGAGACTACAAAACTTGAAACATTTGAATGTCACGGAGAACAAATATATGAGCGCTGATGGTGCTTCGAGTCCAAGCCGCCTGCTACCCAGGCTGCTGGGGATCTTGCTGCTGATAATGGGCTTGGCCATGCTGGCCGGGGGTATCAAGCTGAGTCTGCTCGGCGGGTCGCTGTACTACCTGCTGGCCGGTATCGGCCTCACCCTGACCGGCATCCTGCTGCTGGCCACCCGTCGCGCCGCCCTGGGCCTGTACGCGCTGGTGCTGTTTGCCAGCACCGTCTGGGCGCTATGGGAAGTCGGCCTGGACTGGTGGCAATTGGTACCGCGCCTGGCCCTGTTGTTTGCACTGGGCATCGTCATGCTGCTGCCGTGGTTCCGTCGCCCATTGCTGCGTGGCCAAACGGCCCCGCTGGGCACCGCCGCGCTGAGCGTGGCCGTGGTGTTGGCCGGCGCCACCGCCTTGGCCAGCCAATTCACCAACCCAGGTGAAATCAAAGGCCAACTGGACCGTGATGCGGTACCGGGCATGGCCAACGCCGCGCCGACCCAACCCGATGGCGACTGGAACTCCTACGGCCGCTCGGCCTTCGGTGACCGTTACTCGCCGCTGGCGCAGATCACCCCGCAAAACGCCCACAAGCTGGTACCAGCCTGGACCTATCGCACCGGCGATCTTCCTGGCCCTGGCGATCCCGGTGAAACCACCGCGGAAAACACCCCGCTGAAAGTCAACGGCATGCTCTACGTGTGCACGCCCCACAGCCAAGTGATTGCCCTTGATCCGGACACCGGCAAGGAAATCTGGCGTTTCGATCCGAAGCTCTCGACGCAAAAAGCTGAGAACTTCAAGGGTTGGGCGCACATGACCTGCCGTGGCGTGTCGTATCACGATGACGCCGCCTACGCCGCCACCGAGCAAAGCCCGGCTACCGACGCTGCTGCGCCGACCGCCAACGCTTGCCCGCGCCGCATCTTCCTGCCGACCGCCGACACCCGCCTGATCGCCCTGAACGCCGACACCGGCAAGATGTGCGAAGACTTCGGCGACAAGGGCCAGGTCGACCTGGGCGCCAACATCGGCACCTTCGCACCCGGTGGTTACTACTCCACCTCGCCACCTGCGGTCACCAAAAACCTGGTGGTGATTGGCGGTCACGTCACCGACAACGTTTCCATCGACGAGCCAAGCGGCGTGATCCGCGCGTTTGACGTACACACCGGCAAGCTGGTGTGGAACTGGGACAGCGGCAACCCGGACGACACCACGCCGATTGCCGAAGGCAAAACCTACACCCGCAACTCGCCCAACATGTGGTCGATGTTCGCAGTCGATGAAAAGCTCGGCATGCTCTACCTGCCAATGGGCAACCAGACCCCGGATCAGTTCGGTGGCTATCGCACTCCAGCCTCGGAACTGCATGCCGCGGGCCTCACCGCCCTGGACATCGACACCGGCCACGTGCGCTGGCACTACCAGTTCACGCACCATGACCTGTGGGACATGGACGTGGGTGGCCAGCCAAGCCTGATCGACATCAAGACCGCAGCGGGCGTGAAACAAGCCGTCATGACCTCGACCAAGCAAGGCAGCATCTACGTGCTGGACCGTGCGACCGGCGAGCCAGTGGTGCCGATCAATGAAATCCCTGTGCCACAAGGCGCGGTGGCTGGCGATCACACCTCACCGACCCAACCCAAGTCGGACCTGAACTTCATGCCACCGCCCCTCAAGGAACGTGACATGTGGGGCGTGACCCCGTTCGACCAAATGCTCTGCCGGATCGACTTCAAGTCCCTGCGCTACGATGGCCCGTTTACTCCGCCGTCGCTGCAAGGCTCGATCGTTTATCCAGGCAACTTTGGCGTGTTCGACTGGGGCGGCATCTCGGTTGACCCCGTGCGTCAGATCGCCTTCGTCAACCCAAGCTACATGGCGTTCAAGTCGACCATGATCCCGGCGGAAAAAATCGCCGCCCAGGGTCCACGGGTCAGCGAAACCGAAGGCGTACAGCCAAACAAAGGCACTCCGTATGGTGTAGTTCTGGAAGCGATGCTGTCGCCGATGGGCCTGCCGTGCCAAGCGCCGGCCTGGGGTTATGTGGCGGCGGTCGACCTGACCACTCACAAAACCATCTGGATGCACAAGAACGGCACCGTGCGTGACAGCTCGCCGGTTCCGATCCCGTTGAGC
Organism: Pseudomonas sp. C321; assembly: GCF_055407105.1. NCBI lineage: Bacteria > Pseudomonadati > Pseudomonadota > Gammaproteobacteria > Pseudomonadales > Pseudomonadaceae > Pseudomonas > Pseudomonas sp. C321. Next base: position 726,882 of record NZ_JBUZRB010000001.1, read on the forward strand.
ATGGGCGTGCCAAGCCTGGGCGGGCCTTTCACCACTGCCGGTGGCGTAGCCTTCCTCAGCGGTACCCTCGACCAGTACCTGCGTGCCTATGACGTGAAGAACGGCAAGCAGTTGTGGGAAGGTCGCCTGCCAGCAGGCGCCCAAACCACACCGATGACCTACACCGGCAAGGACGGCAAGCAATACGTGCTGGTCATGGCCGGCGGTCACGGCTCCCTGGGCACCAAGCAGGGTGACTATGTGATGGCGTTTAAACTGCCGGATTAAGCGTGACAGGCGGTAAAACAAAGGTGGCTACCTCAGGGTAGCCGCCTTTTTTTGTGCTTGCCCTACCCCCTAGGTCGATTGTGTGCCGTTACACCTGCATGTGCTCGCGGCGCATCCACATCTCAAACGCCATGGCATTCAACGGCCGGCTGATCAAGTAGCCCTGGGCGGTGTCGCACTTCCATTGCCTGAGCAGTTTCAGGCTGGGCTCGAACTCCACCCCTTCGGCCACCACCTTGAGCCCCAGGTTATGGCTCATCTCGATGGTCGAGCGCACGATTACCCCATCACCGCTGGTGCTGTCCAGGTTACGCACGAAGGACTGGTCGATTTTCAGTTCCTGCACCGGCAAGCGTTGCAGTTGAGCCAGGGACGAGTAGCCGGTGCCGAAGTCGTCCACCGACAGGCTGATACCACAACCACGCAGTTGCTCCAGAACCCGCAGCGCCTGCTCCGGGTTGTGCATGATCGCGCTTTCGGTAATTTCGAAAATCAGTTGCTCGGCCAATACCGAGTACTGCCCTAGCAAATCGGTGACGCGCAGCGCCAGGCCGTCATCCGCCAGGTCATCCACCGAGATATTCACCGACAACTGCACCTGCAGGCCCCGATGGTCCCACTCGGCCAGTTGGCGAATGGCCTCTTCGATCACCCAGTGGGTCAGGCTGGACATGCTGCCGGTGCGCTCAGCGAGGGGAATGAACTCAGCGGGCGAGACCAGGCCCAGGGTCGGGTGTTGCCAGCGCAATAACGCTTCGGCCTGGCGCACATGGCCGTGGTTCAAGTCGAGCTTGGGCTGATAACACAGGAACAGTTCGCGCTCGACCACCGCCCGGCGCAGGTCGCGGATCAGGCTGATCTGGCGCTGATGGGCCAAGTCGCGGTCCTGTTGGTAGATCTGCAAGTGGCCAGGCAATGCCGCCGCATCGTGGCGAGCAATGGCCGCGCGGCTGATTAGTTCCTCGACCTGCTGGCCATCAGCAGGATAAGCGGCGATGCCGATACTCACTTCATGACTGAGCTCATCGTCACCAATGCGCTGCGGCTCCGTCAACAGGCCGTACAACCGGTCGGCCCGAGCCACGGCGCGGTCGATCTCGGTGTTTTCCAGCAACAGCAAGAATTCGCTGCTGGTGATCCGCGCCGCCGTATCGCTGGCCGACAGGCTCGACAGCAGGCAGCGGCTGGCTTCGCGCATCATTTCTTCGACACCCTGTGGGCCAAATCCCTCGTTGATCACCCGATAGTTTTCAATGCCCAGGTACAGCAACACCACCGGCCGCCGGGCGCTGATGGCGCTGCCCAGGCGCTCCATGGCCAGCGTGCGGTTGGGCAGGCCGGTCAGCGGGTCGTGCAAGGCGTTGTGGGCCAACTGTCGTTCGCGCACGGAGATGCCACTTTGCATGGCGTTGAAGGCCCGGGCCAGCAGGCCAAACTCATCGTTACTGCGCACTGCCACTGGCGAATGATAGTCGCCAGCGCCGATGCGTTCGGCAGCTTGTACCAGCGCATTGAGCGGGCGCGACACCCGCCGCGCCATGAACAGCGCCCACGCCAGTGACACCAGCAACGCCGCCAGCGCGATGCCGAGAAATTGCCGATCAAGGGGTGCGAAGGATTGCAACGCGTGGTCCAGGGGGCTTTGCAGCAGTACCATCACCTGCCCGCCGTCACCGGTATTGGCCAATGACAAGGTTTGGCTGAGAAAGCGCTGGCCGTGAAACAGGCTCATCTGCGCCATCGGGTTGCTCCGTGAACCTTGCAGCGTGCTGATGATCCTTGCCCGGTCGGCCGCTGGCTGAGTACTGAACAGCCTACCGGGCTGGTCGTTCTGCATGGCCATGAACGACACTTCCAGATTGCTCATGGAGCGCAGTTCACTGGCAAAAATCTCGTCCATGGCAAAGCCCATGACTACGCGGGCGATGGGCAGTGAATCGACGACTTCTTCCTGGACCAGCAGATAAGGTTGATCGGCCAGGGCAACGATCAACATTTGCAGGGAGCTGCGCCGCGCCCGGCGCAACGCATCGGTAAAGGGAAAGGCCTGCCCCTGGGGAACGCCTTGCAGGGTACTGACGATGACTTGCCCATCGAGCCCAAGCACAAACACCTCGCTGGCGTGGATGCCGGGGCCATGGCGCTGCAGTGCAGCAACGATGTCAGCCGTACGGCCCTCGGCGACAGCCTGGCGAAATTGCGCATCTACCGTGAGCCAGTCCAGGCCGTATTGAAGACGGCGCCCGCGCAGGTCCAGCAGGCGTTCGAACACTCGGCTGCCGGTTTCCAGTTGCACCTGAGCCTGGTTTTCCACGGCGCTAGTGGTGGCCGCCATCACCGCGAAATACACCGCACCCACCACCACCAACAGCAGCAAGGCCAACACCGCGGCAAGTCGTGTCTGAAACGAGTGGCGCCACCTCATCCGCTTCTCCTCTGGCAGCGCCCATCCCCTCCAGCCGAAACGTCCCTTCGTCATACGCGTCCCTCGCGAATTCAGACCTGCCGCCAAGTAAATGTCTTTTCATTAAGAACATTGGGTCGGTCCAGATTAGCTATCAGCGAGCAGAAGTAAACCTAATAAACACGGGAGTTTTACTGTCATTAATTTGGCGACAGATCGCTGTCTGCTTACATCCACACCCGCATGAAATCGCCCCAGCACCGCACCAGGTAGTTGTGTTTATCCATCACCGAGTTCCACAACGCGATATGCCCCATGCGCTGTTCGTAGGAACCCCCGTCACGCACATCACCGACGTCGATCAGCGGCAAACCATCGCTGCCCAGTAGCCCCATTCAGCGCTGCTCAATTCATGCAATTTGTTGCTAACAAAGCCCCACCATTGAAACCACTGCTGACCTGCCCCATCTAACCTGCATACTTCCCCATGCAGGTGCCCCATGAGCGACCAGCAAGAATTCCCTGATATCGACCTCAACGACTACGCCGATCCGGAAAACGCCGAACACGCCTCCACCAACACCGGCCTGGCCCTGCCTGGGCAAAACCTGCCGGACAAGGTCTACATCATCCCGATCCACAATCGGCCCTTCTTCCCGGCGCAAGTGCTGCCAGTGATCGTCAATGAAGAGCCATGGGCCGAAACCCTGGAGCTGGTGAGCAAATCCGATCACCATTCCCTTGCCCTGTTTTTCATGGACACGCCCCCTGACGATCCGCGGCACTTCGACACCTCCAGCCTGCCGCTGTACGGCACTCTGGTGAAGGTCCACCACGCCAGCCGCGAAAACGGCAAGCTGCAATTCGTCGCCCAGGGCCTGACCCGCGTGAGGATTCGCACCTGGCTCAAGCACCACCGCCCACCGTACCTGGTGGAAGTCGAATACCCGCACCAGCCGAGCGAGCCGACCGACGAGGTCAAGGCCTATGGCATGGCGCTGATCAACGCGATCAAGGAACTGCTGCCACTCAACCCGCTGTACAGCGAAGAGTTGAAGAACTACCTCAACCGCTTCAGCCCCAACGATCCGTCGCCGCTGACCGATTTCGCCGCCGCGTTGACCTCGGCCACCGGTAACGAATTGCAGGAAGTGCTGGACTGCGTGCCCATGCTCAAACGCATGGAAAAAGTCTTGCCAATGCTGCGCAAGGAAGTCGAAGTCGCGCGCCTGCAAAAAGAAATCTCCGCCGAAGTGAATCGCAAGATCGGCGAGCACCAGCGCGAGTTCTTCCTCAAGGAACAGCTCAAGGTCATCCAGCAGGAGCTTGGTCTTACAAAGGATGATCGCAGTGCCGATGTCGAGCAGTTCCAGCAGCGCCTGGAAGGCAAGGTGTTGCCGGCCCAGGCGCAAAAGCGCATCGATGAAGAACTGAACAAATTGTCGATCCTGGAAACCGGCTCGCCGGAGTACGCGGTCACCCGCAACTACCTGGACTGGGCCACCTCGGTGCCGTGGGGCGTGTATGGCAAGGACAAACTCGACCTCAAGCACGCTCGCAAGGTGTTGGATAAACACCACGCCGGCCTGGGCGACATCAAGAGCCGCATCCTCGAATTTCTTGCCGTCGGCGCCTATAAAGGCGAAGTCGCCGGCTCCATCGTATTGCTGGTTGGGCCGCCGGGCGTGGGCAAGACCAGCGTCGGCAAGTCCATCGCCGAATCACTGGGTCGGCCGTTCTACCGTTTCAGCGTCGGCGGCATGCGTGACGAGGCCGAGATCAAGGGCCATCGCCGCACCTACATCGGCGCCATGCCCGGCAAGCTGGTGCAGGCGCTTAAAGATGTGGAAGTGATGAATCCGGTGATCATGCTCGACGAGATCGACAAGATGGGCCAGAGCTACCAGGGCGACCCGGCCTCGGCCCTGCTGGAAACCCTCGACCCGGAACAGAACGTCGAATTCCTCGACCACTACCTGGACCTGCGCCTGGACCTGTCGAAAGTGCTGTTCGTCTGCACCGCCAACACCCTGGACTCAATCCCTGGCCCGTTGCTGGACCGGATGGAAGTGATTCGCCTGTCGGGGTATATCACCGAAGAAAAAATCGCCATCGCCAAGCGTCACCTGTGGCCCAAGCAGCTGGAAAAAGCCGGTGTGGCGAAGACCAGCCTGTCTATCAGCGACGGCGCCCTGCGTGCAGTAATCGATGGCTATGCCCGGGAAGCCGGAGTGCGCCAGTTGGAAAAACAGCTGGGCAAACTGGTGCGCAAGGCGGTGGTCAAGCTGCTGGATGAACCCACGTTAGTGATCAAGATCGGCAACAAGGATCTGGAAACCTCGCTGGGCATGCCGGTGTTCCGCAACGAGCAAGTGCTGTCAGGCACCGGTGTGATCACCGGCCTGGCCTGGACCAGCATGGGCGGCGCCACCTTGCCGATCGAGGCGACGCGCATTCATACCCTCAATCGCGGTTTCAAACTCACCGGGCAACTGGGTGACGTAATGAAGGAATCCGCCGAGATCGCCTACAGCTACATCAGCGCCAATCTCAAGTCGTTTGGTGGTGATCCGAAGTTCTTTGACGAGGCTTTCGTCCATCTTCACGTACCGGAAGGCGCCACGCCGAAAGACGGCCCGAGCGCCGGAGTGACCATGGCGAGTGCGCTGCTGTCCCTAGCCCGCAACCAGCCGCCGAAAAAAGGCGTTGCCATGACTGGCGAGTTGACGCTCACCGGGCATGTGCTGCCAATTGGTGGGGTTCGGGAGAAGGTGATTGCAGCGCGGCGCCAGAAGATTCATGAGCTGATCTTGCCGGAGCCCAATCGCGGCAGTTTTGAAGAGTTGCCGGAGTACCTGAAGGAAGGCATGACGGTGCACTTTGCCAAGCGGTTTGCGGATGTGGCGAAGGTGTTGTTCTAAGCAACCCGTAGCAGCTGTCGAGCCCCAGCGAGGCTGCGTTGGCAGCACCACCGACTCCGAGCCAGGCACGACAACGCGTCGCGCCTGACGCAGCCTCGCTGGGGCTCGACAGCTGCTACAGGAAAGCGGCCTGTCGGACCTCCCTCTTGTCACACCTTGTCTCATCTTCGGTTATGCTCGCCCTTCGTCGTGAATGAATGGAGCCCCCATGACCGCTGCCCGTCTGCTGCTTCCCCTGAGCCTCGCCTTGCTCGCCGCGTGCGCCAGTGCACCGAAGCAAAACGTCACCCTGGAAAAACAAAGCGCCTGCCCACTCCAACTCAAAACCGGGCAAACCCTGATTCTCACCTTACCCAGCAACCCCTCCACCGGTTACCGCTGGGCCATCCAGGATTCGGCTGGCGGCGTGCTGCGCAGCCTCAGTCCCGAGGTCTACAGCAACTCCGAAAACGCCGGAGTGGTGGGCGCAGCCGGGCAATCCACCTGGCGCTTCCAGGCCGTTGCCGCAGGCGAAGGCCGCTTACGCCTGACCTCCCAGCAACCCTGGGCCCCGGAAGTAAACCCGGTGGACACCTTCGACTGCGCCATTACGGTGAACTGATATGCCTTGGCTGATTCTCGCGCTGATGGGTGCTGCCACTTTCATGTACGGCCTGAGCACCCACGCCACCCTGCTCTGTCTGTTGGTCAAACCCTTGCCGGTGCTGGCGTTGCTGGGCTGGCTGCATGACGCGCCGCCCAGCGACTATCGACGCTGGATCAGCCTGGGCCTGATTTTTTCCCTGGTGGGTGATGTGCTGCTGGCGTGGCCCGGCGACCTGTTCATCTTTGGCCTCGGGGCCTTCCTGTTCGCCCACCTGGCGTATTTGAAAGCCTACTTGAGCGATTGCCGCCGCCCGGCGCTGTTGCCGTTGGTGTTGGCGCTGGTAGTGGGCGCGATCCTGCTGAGTATCCTGATTTCCCATGGCCTGGGACCATTGCTGGTGCCGGTGGTGATTTACGCCTTGGTAATCAGCGCCATGCTCTGGCGGGCGCTGGCACGCTTGGGCAGCGACGTGCCCAAGCGCTCGGCGCAACTGGCGGCGGTGGGCGCGGCGGCGTTTGTGTTTTCTGACACGCTGATCGGGATCAATCGCTTTGTGGTGACGTTTGAAGCCGCGCCGTATTTGCTGATCATCAGCTACTGGCTGGGGCAGTGGGGAATCACAGCCTCAGCCTTTCATCAGAAACAACCCGCCCCCCTGTAGGAGCGAGCTTGCTCGCGAAGAACGCAGCAACACCGCGTTAATCCAGATTCCCGCGTTATCGTTGGCGTTTTTCGCGAGCAAGCTCGCTCCTACAGAGGCAGTGGGGGATTACCGCGTCGGCGTTCCATCAGACAACCCGCGCATCCCAAAGCCAACTTGGCTAAAATGCCAGCTTTTCCCCCTTCGTCGCCGGAACAGCCGTGAGCAAAGAACCCGATCGTCTATTCGCCCAGCCCTTGCCCCAAGTGCCGGACTTCGCCTTCAACGAAGACGTGGTGCGGGTGTTCCCGGACATGATCAAGCGTTCGGTGCCCGGTTACCCGACCATTGTCGAGAACCTTGGCGTGCTGGCAGCGCAGTTCGCCCAGCCGGGTAGCGTGCTCTACGACCTGGGTTCGTCCCTCGGCGCGGTGACCCAGGCGCTGCGCCGTCACGTGCGCACCGACGGTTGCCGGGTGATCGCTGTGGATAACTCAGCGGCGATGGTCGAACGGTGCCGGGAATACCTCAACGGCCAGGACTCGATGTTCCAGGAACTGCTGCCGGTGGAGGTGATCGAGGGCGATATCCTCGCGCTACAATTCCAGCCGGCCTCGGTGGTGGCGCTGAACTTCACCCTGCAATTTATCGCCCCCGAAGAACGCCTGGCATTGCTCGGGCGGATTCGTCAGTCATTGCTGCCTGGTGGTGCGCTGATCCTCTCGGAAAAGCTGCGTTTCAACGACCTTGAAGAGCACGCACTGCTGACCGACCTGCACATCGCCTTCAAACGCGCCAACGGCTACAGCGAACTGGAAATCGCCCAGAAGCGCAGCGCCATCGAAAACATCATGAAGCCCGACAGCCTCGAAGAACACCGCGAACGTCTGCTGGCGGCCGGGTTCTCGAAAGTCGTGCCGTGGTTCCAGTGTCTTAACTTTGCCTCGTTGATTGCCCTGCCATGATTGATCTGTCTCCCCTCGCCCGCCACCTGGTCGGCACTCCCCTGGCTGTATGGGCCCAAGGCCTGCAAGCGCAACTCGATAGCAAGATGGAAAAGGGTCATGGCGACCTGGAGCGCTGGCAAGGTGCGCTGGACGCGTTGCCGAAGATCATGCCCAGCGAAATCGACCTGCTGAACGGCCTGACCCTAGACACTGATTGCGACGACGAAACCCGCGTACAAATGCGTACCGCGTTGATGGGCCTATGCCCTTGGCGCAAAGGGCCTTTCGACCTGTTTGGCGTGCATGTCGACACCGAATGGCGCTCGGACTGGAAGTGGTCGCGAGTGGCCCCGCACCTGGACCTCAAGGGCAAGCGCATCCTCGATGTCGGTTGCGGCAACGGCTATTACATGTGGCGCATGCTGGGTGCCGGCGCCGACAGCGTGATTGGTGTCGACCCGAACTGGCTGTTCTTCTGCCAGTTCCAGGCGGTGCAGCGTTACCTATGCGCGCCGAATGCCTGGCACTTGCCGTTTCCCTTCGAAGACCTGCCGCCGAACATGGAAGGCTTCGACACAGTATTTTCCATGGGCGTGTTTTACCACCGCCGTTCACCCATCGAGCATTTGCTGGCGCTCAAGGATTGCCTGGTCAAGGGCGGCGAGTTGGTGCTGGAAACCCTGGTGATTGAAGGCGATCAGCAGCAAGTGTTGGTGCCGGAAGACCGTTATGCGCAGATGCGCAATGTGTGGTTCCTGCCGTCGGTGCCGGCGCTGATGCTGTGGCTGCGCCGTGCCGGCTTCAGTGATGTGCGCTGTGTGGATGTGAGCGTGACCACAGTCGAGGAACAACGTGGCACTCAGTGGATGAAGTTTCAGTCCCTGAGCGACTTCCTCGACCCCGAAGATCACAGCAAGACCATCGAAGGGCTGCCAGCGCCAATGCGCGCAGTTATCGTCGCCAAAAAATAACACCTGCTGCTGTTGTGCGAGGGTAGGTTGCTCCCTCGTCGCAGGTTCGCGTCAGCTTTTGGCTCTTCGCGCCTTAAAGAACTCACTCAACACCGTCCCGCATTCCTCGGCCAGCACCCCGCCTTCAAACAGCACCCGATGATTGAGAAAACCCAGGGTAAAGAACTGCCCCTGGCTTTGCACAATCCCGGCTTTTGGCTCCAGCGCACCGTAGACCACCCGGGCAATGCGCGAATGGACGATCAAGCCGGCGCACATGCTGCACGGTTCCAGCGTCACGTAGAGGGTGCTGCCCGGCAGACGGTAATTGCTCGCCGCCTGGGCGGCCGCGCGGATGGCGACCATCTCGGCATGCGCACTGGGGTCGTTGCCGCTGATAGGGCAATTGAAGCCTCGGCCAATGATTTCACCGTCCTGTACCAACACCGCGCCCACTGGCACTTCGCCGAGAGCCGCGCCTTGGGCGGCGAGAGTCAGCGCTTCGCGCATGAAGTCCTGGTCGCGGCTACGATCAATAATCGCCATTGGGCGAATCTGGCGCATCACGCCACCTCAATGGCGGCCATCAGGCCGGTTTCCATGTGGTCGATCACATGGCAGTGAAACATCCACACACCAGGGTTATCCGCCACCAGGGCCACGCGGGCGCGTTCGTTCTTGCCCAGCAGGTAGGTGTCGGTGAAGTACGGGATGACCTTGTGCCGGTTCGAGGCGATGACCTTGAAGCTCATGCCGTGCAAGTGGATCGGGTGTTGGTATTGGGTCATATTCTTCAATTCGAAAATGTAGCTCTTGCCCTTTTCAAGCTTGGCAATCGGGCGGTCGGCGCAGGTCTTGTCGGTGATATCCCAGGCCTGCCCGTTGATCTGCCAAAGGCTTGGCGGTTTATTGTCGACATTCACCGACACTGAACCCACCCATTCGAAATTGAAGTTGAGATTCTCGGCATTGGCCAGGTCCGGCTCGGCAATCGGGTTGGCCGGCAGCGCGGGCGGCCACTCGGTGGGCGCTTCAGTGTTGACCACCGAACGGAACGTGCCAAGGCGCACCGGGCCATTACGGATCGACAATTCTTCTCCAGCAGCCGGTGCCTTGATTGCCAGACAAATGCGCATACCCGGCCCCAGCCAGTATTCTTTGCCCAAGGGCCGGGGCTCGATGGGGTTGCCGTCCAGCGCATAGATCTGCGCTTCAACACCGGGGATGTTGAGGCGATAGGTCAGGGTATTGTCGAGGTTGAGCAGCCGCACACGGGTGATCTGCCCGGCCGGGAGGTCGATCACTGCCTGGGATACACCATTGATGGTCGACAAACGCCCGGCGGTGCCACCCCGGGCTGCTTCACGGGGAATGCTGAAGGCGACAAAGGCGCCCTCTTCGTCCACGTGCCAGCTTTTCAGGCTCAGGGTGCATTCGTGCTTGAAACCGGTGGGCTCGCGCTCTTCGATGATCAGCGGGCCCACCAGGCCACGGCCCAGTTCTTCACTGCTGTTCACATGGGGGTGATACCAGTAGCTGCCGGCGTCGGGCACGCGAAATTGATAGTCGAAATACTCGCCCGGCAACACCGGCAGTTGCGAGACGTAGGGCACGCCATCCATTTCCAGCGGCAGGCGAATACCGTGCCAGTGGATGGTGGTAGCAACCGGCAGGTGGTTGATAAAACGCACCCGCAGCCATTCGCCCTGACGCACCCGCAACTCGGTGCCCGGCGCCGATGGGCCAAAGGCCCAGGCTTCAGTCTTGTGCCCGGGTACCAATTCCACATCCAGGGGTGCTGCGATCAGCTCGTAATCGTGACCCGCCTCGGCGTCTGCCATTTTCCCCAGCCAGTAGCGGTAGGCGCCACCGGCACCGACGCCAACCACTGCACAACCTGCAAGACCACCGAGGATTTGTCGACGGGAAAAGGATAGGGACACAACAACCTCACGTATCTACCGCGGGTCCGAGACCCGCAAAGGGCAAATACGATACACCCGCAAATGCGAAACAGTAAGGGCGCGGGTTGCCGCAGTGGTGTTTTCAGGCCTTGGCAGCAGCCAGAATCAGGGCTTTCATCTCGGCGACCGCGCCTTTGAAACCGACGAACAGCGCGTGGGCCACCAGGGCATGGCCGATGTTCAGCTCGTTGATGCCCTTGATCGCAGCCACCGCTTCGACGTTGTGGTAGTGCAGGCCATGGCCAGCGTTAACGATCAGACCCTGGGCCAGACCACAGGCCACGCCGTCGACGATGCGCTGCAACTCATCTGCGACTTCGGTCGGTGTAGTGGCGTCGGCGTAACGGCCCGTGTGCAGCTCAATGGCCGGGGCGCCGACACGTTTGGAGGCTTCGATCTGCCGCTCATCAGCGTCGATGAACAACGAGACTTCACAACCGATCGTCGCCAGGCGCTCAACCGCCGCCTTGATCCGTGCTTCCTGGCCGGCAACGTCCAGGCCGCCTTCGGTGGTCAATTCCTGACGGGTTTCCGGGACCAGGCAGATATGCGCCGGACGGATACGCTCAGCGAACACCATCATTGCTTCGGTGACGCCCATTTCGAAGTTCATGCGGGTTTGCAGCACGTCCTTGAGCAGCAGCACGTCGCGCTCCTGGATGTGCCGGCGGTCTTCGCGCAGGTGCACGGTGATGCCGTCGGCGCCCGCTTCCTCGGCATCCAGCGCGGCCTTGACCGGATCAGGGTAACGGGTGCCCCGGGCCTGGCGCAGGGTGGCTACGTGGTCGATGTTCACGCCGAGAAGAATGCGATTGCTGGTGGTCACGAAAAGCGCTCCTGAAGAGGGAAGGAATCGCTGCACAGCATACACGGGGATGTCAGGGCTTTCGAAACAACTCGCGACTGACCAGCGGCCGACCACCCAAGTGCACGGCCAGGGCCTGGCGCATCAGACGCTTGGCGGCAGACAGGGCGCCGGGAGCGGTCCAGTCGGCCTCGGCCATGGCCAGCAGCTCAGTGCCCTGAAAAAGGCCGGGTTGCAGCAGGTAGACCCGCTCCAGACCCGCGTCCACCTGCAAGCGGTACATACCATCGGCGGCGATGGGGTCGCCGTGCAGGTCCTGGCTCAGTTCGAAACCGTAGCCCAAGTCGTCCAGCAGGCGCCACTCGAAAGCCCGCAACAACGGCTCCAGGGGGCGGCCTTCGGCCAGGGCCAATAAGGTGGCGGCGTAGTGATCGAAAACGGCGGGGTGCGGGTCTTCAGCGGGCAGTAGGCGAATCAGCAGTTCGTTGAGGTAGAGGCCGCTGAACAGCGCTTCGCCATTGAGCCAGTTGGAAGCCCCGGCGCTTTCCATGCGGCCGACGTTTTTCAGCTCGCCGCGTCCGCGAAACTCCACTTCCAGGGCCACGAATGGTCGCGCCAGCGTCCCCGCCTTGCCCCGCGCACTGCGCAACACCGCCCGCAGGCGACCTTGTGGCGTGAGGAAGTCCACCAAGGCGCTGCTTTCACGGTAGGCACGGCTGTGCAAGACGTAAGCGGGCTGGCCGGTGGGTGGGGATTGAGACATGGGGGCTCGCTGAGGGAACACGGTCGTCAAAGCGATGGGTATCACTGTAGAAGCGAGCTTGCTCGCGAAGAACCTGAGAACGACGCGCCTATTCAGAAAGAACGCGTCATCGTTAACGTTTTTCGCGAGCAAGCTCGCTCCACAGGGGGAAGCAGCGTATTACAGGTCGCCGTAACCCAGGGAGCGCAATGCCCGCTCATCATCGGACCAACCACCCTTAACCTTGACCCACAGGTTGAGCATGATCTTGGAATCAAACAGCAATTCCATGTCCTTGCGCGCTTCGGTGCCAATGCGCTTGATGCGCTCGCCCTTGTCGCCAATGATGATTTTCTTCTGGCCGTCACGTTCGACGAGGATCAGCGCGTGGATATGCAGGGTCTTGCCCTGCTGCTTGAACTCTTCGATTTCCACTGTGATCTGGTACGGCAGCTCAGCGCCCATCTGGCGCATGATTTTCTCGCGCACAAGTTCTGCGGCGAGGAAACGGCTGCTGCGGTCGGTGATCTGGTCTTCCGGGAAGAAGTGCTCGTTCTCCGGCAGGTATCCAGCAATCACCCGCTCCAGGGCTTCGAGGTTGTGCCCATGCTGGGCCGAGATCGGCATGATCTGGGCGTTCGGCAGTTGTTCCTGCAGCCAGCTCAGGTGCGGCATCAGCTCGGCCTTGTCTTCGATGCGGTCGGTCTTGTTCAACGCGACGATCAAGGGGCCGGTAACGTACTGCACGCGCTCAAGGACCATCTGGTCTTCGTCGGTCCACTTGGTGCGGTCGACCACGAAGATCACCACGTCGACGTCTTTCAACGCCGCCGAAGCGGTCTTGTTCATGTAGCGGTTTAGGGCTTTCTCGCCGCCTTTGTGCATGCCAGGGGTATCAACATAGACCGCCTGGATGTTGCCTTCGGTCTTGATTCCCAGCATGTTGTGGCGGGTGGTCTGGGGCTTGCGCGAAGTGATCGCCAGCTTTTGCCCGAGGATGTGGTTCAGCAACGTGGACTTGCCCACGTTGGGGCGGCCGACGATGGCAACATAGCCACAGCGAGTTGCGATTGAATCAGTCATGGCCATTCTCCACGCCCAGGGCTATCAGTGCTGCGGCGGCCGCTACCTGTTCGGCAATACGACGACTCACACCCTGACCTCGGCTTTTTTCATTCAGTAAGGTGATTTCACATTCGACGAAGAAAACTCGGCAATGAGGCTCACCCTGGATATCCACCACTTCGTAACGTGGCAGCTCACACCCGCGCGACTGCAGGAACTCTTGCAGGCGGGTCTTGGGATCTTTGTTGGTGTCCACCAGCGTCAGGCTGTCGAACTCCGAGGTCAGCCAGGCCAGTACCCGCTCGCGGGCCATGTCCATGCCTGCATCGAGGTAGATCGCCCCGATCAGCGCTTCAAGGGCGTCGGCCAGAATCGACTCGCGACGGAAACCGCCGCTTTTCAACTCGCCGGAGCCCAGGCGCAGGTATTCGCCTAGGTCGAAACCCCGGGCCAGCACGGCCAGGGTTTCCCCTTTCACCAGGCGCGCGCGCAGGCGCGACAGCTGGCCTTCGCGGGCCAGAGGGAAGCGAACAAACAGGGCTTCACCGGCAACAAAGTTAAGGATGGCATCACCGAGGAATTCCAGGCGCTCGTTGTTACGCCCGGCAAAACTGCGGTGTGTCAGGGCAAGGACCATCAATTCCTGGTCCTTGAAGGTGTAACCGAGCTGACGCTCGAGACTGCTTAAAGAAACGCTCACGGTTTACCCACATTCAGTTCGTGGCCGAACTTCACCACTTGAAGGGCGAGGCACCGGCGGCCATCGACGATTAACGCTGTGTTCAAATTTACATCCTGGCTATTGTTGTGTGCAGCACCGCGTAGGTGCTGCACGGGACCGGACGATTTGTCCAAGGCCCAGAAAAGCATTCGGCGCTGTGTTCACAGCGCCGCATGGATTACTTGATCAGCCCCACCCGCGAGAAGTTCGGCAGGTGGCTGAGCTTGGGTTCCGGCCAACTCATCCAGACCGCAAAGGCCTTGCCGACGATATTCTGGTCGGGGACCATGCCCAGTAGCTCCTTGGGAATGTTCGGATCGTCCCAGTAGCGGCTGTCATTGGAGTTGTCACGGTTGTCGCCCATCATGAAATAATGCCCAGCAGGCACTGTCCATTGATTGTCGGGCGGGGAACGGTAGCGGCTCATTTCCTTGCGGATCTCGTGCTCTACCGCTCCGAGTTTTTCCTGGTACAGCTCGGCGCTGCCCAAGGTGTTCGGTTCGGAACCGATCAGTTTTTCCGCCACCGACTCGCCGTTGACGAACAGGCGCTTGTCGCTGGTGTAGCGAATCACATCACCCGGCAGGCCCACCACACGCTTGATGTAGTTGACGTTCGGGTCGCTTGGGTAGCGGAACACCATCACATCGCCGCGTTGCGGATCACCGATCTCGATCACTTTCTTGTCGAGCACCGGCAAGCGAATCCCGTAGGAAAACTTGTTCACCAGGATGAAGTCACCCACATCCAGGGTCGGCTTCATCGATCCCGAAGGAATCTGAAACGGCTCCACCAGAAACGAACGCAACACCAGCACGATGAACAACACCGGGAAGAACGACTTGCCGTATTCAACCAGCAGCGGCTCTTTGTTGAGTTTCTCGATGACCACGCCATCGGGCTGGCTGACGCTGCCCTGATAGGACGCGATAGCCGCCCGCCGACGCGGAGCGAAGAAAAGCAGATCGAGCAACGCCAATAGACCGCAAACGGCAACGGCGATGACCAGCAACAGCGGGAAATTTAGTGACATAGGACCTAACTATCCAACCTGAGCACCGCAAGGAAGGCTTCTTGTGGAATTTCCACGTTGCCCACTTGCTTCATGCGTTTTTTACCGGCCTTTTGCTTTTCAAGCAGCTTGCGCTTGCGGCTGACGTCGCCGCCATAGCATTTGGCCAGTACGTTTTTTCTGAGAGCTTTGACGGAGGTCCGTGCAATGATCTGCCCGCCAATGGCGGCCTGGATCGCGACATCGAACATCTGGCGCGGAATCAGTTCTTTCATCTTCTCGGTCAACTGGCGACCTTTGTAGTGCGCGTTTTCCTTGTGCACGATCAGCGCCAGGGCATCGACCTTGTCACCATTGATCAGCACGTCCAGCTTCACCAGATTAGCTGACTGATAACGATCAAAATGGTAATCCAGCGAAGCATAGCCGCGACTGGTGGATTTGAGACGGTCGAAGAAGTCCAGGACCACTTCGTTCATCGGCAAATCGTAGGTCACTTGCACCTGGGTACCGAGGAACAGCATGTCGTGCTGCACGCCACGCTTTTCGATACACAGGGTAATGACGTTGCCCAGGTGTTCCTGCGGCACAAGAATATTGGCCCGCACGATCGGCTCGCGCATGTCTTCGATGGCAGACAGATCCGGAAGCTTGGACGGGTTATCGACGTAAATCGTTTCACCGGTTTTGAGCAACAGCTCAAAAATAACCGTTGGCGCCGTGGTAATCAGGTCCAGGTCGTACTCGCGCTCCAGGCGTTCCTGGATGATTTCCATGTGCAGCATGCCGAGGAAGCCGCAACGGAAGCCAAAGCCCAGGGCATCGGAGCTTTCCGGGGTGTACTGCAACGACGAGTCGTTGAGGGTCAGCTTTTGCAGCGCTTCGCGAAAGTCTTCGAAGTCGTCGGAGCTGACCGGAAACAGGCCGGCGTAGACCTGCGGCTGGATGCGCTTGAAACCCGGCAGCACGTCGACATCAGGGGTGGAGCTCAAGGTCAGGGTGTCGCCGACCGGCGCACCGTGGATGTCCTTGATGCCGGCGATGATGAAGCCTACTTCACCGGCTTTCAGATCAACGGTCGCGGTGTGTTTCGGGTTGAATACACCAACGCTGTCCACCAGGTGGATCTTGCCGGTGGATTTGACCAGGATCTTGTCGCCCTTCTTCACACGGCCGTGGCGCACGCGTACCAGGGAAACAACGCCCAGGTAGTTGTCGAACCAGGAGTCGATGATCAACGCTTGCAGCGGATCGTCGTAATTACCGGTAGGCGCGGGAATGGTGTGAACCAGGCGTTCGAGCACTTCGTCGACGCCCTGGCCGGTCTTGGCGCTGCACTCGACGGCATCGGTGGCATCGATACCGATGATCTTCTCGATTTCTTCTTTCACGCGGTCTGGATCGGCCTGTGGCAGGTCGATCTTGTTCAGCACCGGCATGACTTCCAGGCCTTGCTCGATGGCGGTGTAGCAGTTGGCCACGGACTGGGCTTCCACGCCCTGCCCCGCGTCTACAACCAGCAACGCGCCTTCACAGGCCGCCAGCGACCGGCTGACTTCGTAGGTGAAGTCAACGTGGCCTGGGGTGTCAATGAAGTTCAGTTGGTACTTGATGCCATCGCGGGCGGTGTAATACAGAGTAACGCTGTGGGCCTTGATGGTGATCCCGCGCTCGCGTTCGAGGTCCATGGAGTCCAGTACCTGGGCTTCCATTTCACGCTCGGCAAGGCCGCCGCACATCTGGATGAATCGATCGGCCAGCGTCGACTTGCCATGGTCAATGTGGGCGATGATGGAGAAATTGCGGATATGACTCAAATCACTCACGGATCAACACTCAAAAAGGCTGCAGGCAGACTGCCCGCTGAAAAATAGCCGGGAATTGTACCTGATGCCCGGGCGTGACGTCACCAACAGTGACCAAGAACAAAAATGCCCCGATCTCGCAATCGGGGCATTTTTTGTTCATAAGCGCAGGATCAACCGGCTCGACGTAACAGCCAGAACCCGGCCAGGGCGCAGATAGTGGTCGGCACCAGCACCGCGAATAACGGTGAGAAACCGAAAACCAGGCTCGACGGTCCCAGCAAATCCTGGGCGATACGGAAGGTAAAGCCCACCAGTACGCCTGTAAATACACGCTGACCGAGGGTTACCGAACGCAGCGGGCCGAAGATAAAGGAGATCGCCATCAGCACCAGGGCGGCCGTCACTACCGGTTGCAATACCTTGACCCAGAACGCCAGCCAGTAGCGGCCGTTGTTCAGGCCCTGATCCTTGAGGTAGTGGATATAGCCCCACAAACCGGTGATCGGCAGGCTTTCCGGGATCATGATCACGGTATTGAGCAGTTGCGGGCTCAAGGCGATGTCCCAACGCTCTGTCGGCACATTGATCACTTCAGTGCTGGCCTGGGTGCCCATGCCGACATTACGGAAGTAAGTGGTGGTCACGTCGGTCAACTGCCAGTGATCCTGGCCGAACTGCGCGCGCTTGGCGAAGCTGGACGACAACATGTGCCGTTCTTTATCGAAGTGATAACGGGTGACACCAATCAGCAAGCCGCCAGGCTGTACGGCGTTGATGTGGATAAATTCATCACCCTGGCGGTGCCAGAGGCCGTGCCTGGAGCTCTGGGCATCACCCGAGCCCTGGGCCAGGGCGCGATTGGCCTGGCCCAGCGCTTCAGCAGGTGGCGCCACATACTCACCGACCAGGACGCTGGCCAGCACCAGCACCAGCATCGGCTTCATGACCGCCCAGACGATGCGACCGATGGAAACACCCGCCGCGCGCATGATGGTCAGCTCGCTGTTACTGGCCAGGCCACCGAGGCCGATCAGGCAACCGATCAGCGCGGCCATCGGCATCATGTCGTAGAGACGACGAGGCGCCGTCAGCGCCACATAACTCAGCACGTCAGTCACGGTGTAGGTGTCGCTGACACTGCCAACTTCGTCGATAAAGGCAAACAACGACGCCAGGCCCAGAATAATCCCCAGTACCGCAAGGATTGCGATCAGTACGCTGCTACCTATGTAGCGGTCGAGCTTAACCACGAGCCATCTCCTTCATGCTGCGACGACTCGCCATCTTCAAGCGCAACGGTTCCCAATAAAGCAGCAACAGCCCAATCGCCAGGAAGATTCCGTGAACCCACCACAAACCCAGGGTCGGCGACAGCTTGCCTTTCTCCAGGGAGCCACGGGCGGAAATCAGGATCGTCAGGTAAGCCATGTACAGCAGGATCGCCGGCAACAGCTTGAGGAAGCGCCCTTGTCGCGGATTGACGCGCGACAGCGGCACGGCCATCAGGGTCACGATAAACACCAGTAGCGGCAACGACAGGCGCCATTGCAGCTCGGCGTTGGCCCGCAGCTCCTTGTTGCCGATCAGGTCGAGGGTCGGGATGGCGTCGCGGTCGGTGACTTCGCTGCTGATATCCGGCTTGGCCAGCATCACGCCGTAGGTGTCGTACTTGATGGCGCGATAACTCGCCTGACCTGGGTTACCGTCGTAGCGATAGCCGTTTTCCAGAATCAAGTAACGGCTGCCGTCCGGGCGCACTTCCTGGCGGCCCGAATCAGCTACCAGCACAGAAATACCACGGTCTTTCTTGTCCTGGCTCAGGCGCTTCTCGGAAATGAATACGCCACCCAGGTTCGCGCGATCGTCGCTCAACGTCTCGGTATAGGTCACCCGAGTACCGTCGTTGAGCGCCTGAAAGCGACCCGGCACCAAGGTGTCGAACTCGGTCATGGCGTCCTGTTTATTGAGCAGCAACTGGAACTGCATGGCGCCCTGGGGGGCCAGGCTCAGGCTCAGCCAGGCCACCACCAAAGCGACGCCGGTGGCCGGGACCATGGTCATTGCCAGCAGGCGCTGTTGGCTCATGCCGGTGGCCGAGAGCACGGTCATCTCGCTTTCCAGATACAGCCGGCCATAGGCCAGCAAAATCCCGAGAAACAGGCCCAACGGCAAAATCAGTTGCAGGAAACCCGGCAAGCGAAAGCCCATGATCAGGAACAGCGAGCCCGGGTCAAGGGCGCCCGAGGCAGCCTGGGCCAGGTATTTAACGAAGCGACCACTCATGATGATGACCAGCAATACCGCGCTTACGGCACTCAGGGTCAACATGACTTCGCGGGACAGATAACGGAAGACGATCAAACCAGACACTCCAGGGTTGTCAGGCTAAGGCGGCCAAACAAGCACGCATAACGAGTCGACCCATTGACACGGGCCGGCTAAAAAGATGACGCATTATCATGGGATTGTCCGCGCCTGTCACTGCACATGCTCAAGCAGGCGCACAAAGCTGCCGGCAAGGGTTGTCAGGCGAAGACCACGGGGTTCAAACTGCGGCCTTTGTCGCAGGCGGTCTACAGGCCGCCAAGCTTATAAGCCGGAGTACAGACTCCAGGCTCACTGACCTTTATAAGGGACCCGAAAATGGAACTGGTTGTAAAAAGCGTTAGCCCCGAAACGTTGAAAACCGCCA
Organism: Pseudomonas sp. C321; assembly: GCF_055407105.1. Lineage (NCBI taxonomy): Bacteria > Pseudomonadati > Pseudomonadota > Gammaproteobacteria > Pseudomonadales > Pseudomonadaceae > Pseudomonas > Pseudomonas sp. C321. Next base: position 746,406 of record NZ_JBUZRB010000001.1, read on the forward strand.
CCCTCGTGGTCGCCATCGGCGAAGGCCGCAAGCTTGGCGCTGCCGGCAAACAACTGGACGAACTGAGCGGTGGCGCCATCAGTGCCGTGCTCAAGCGCGGCGACCTAGCCGGCAAGGTCGGCCAGAGTCTGCTGCTGCAGAGCATGCCTAACCTCAAAGCCGACCGCGTATTGCTGGTAGGCGTGGGCAAGGATGCCGAACTGGGCGACCGGCCGTTCCGCAAGATCATCAGCACCATCCTCAATACCCTCAAGGGCCTGGGCGGCAGCGACGCAGCATTGGCACTGGACGAAATCGTGGTCAAGGGCCGCGACAGCTACGGCAAGACCCGTCTGCTGGCAGAAACCCTGCTGGACGGCGAATACGTCTTCGATCAGTTCAAGAGCCAGAAAACCGAACCCCGCGCCCTGAAGAAAGTCACCCTGCTGACCATCAAGGCCGCCCAGGCGGAAGTTGAACGCGCCGTGACCCACGCCCAGGCCATCGCCGGCGGCATGGCGTTTACCCGTGACCTGGGCAACCTGCCACCGAACATCTGCCACCCAACCTTCCTCGGCGAACAAGCCAAAGCGTTGGGCAAGGAATTCAAGGGCCTGAAAGTCGAAGTCCTGGATGAGAAGAAGATCAAGGAACTGGGCATGGGCTCGTTCTACGCCGTGGGCCAGGGCAGCGACCAGCCGCCACGCCTGATCGTGATGCAATACAACGGCGGCAAGAAATCCGAGAAACCGTACGCCCTGGTGGGTAAAGGCATCACCTTCGACACCGGTGGCATCAGCCTCAAGCCTGGCTTGGGCATGGACGAGATGAAGTACGACATGGGCGGCGCCGCCAGTGTCTTCGGTACCCTGCGCGCCGTGCTGGAACTCAAGCTGCCGATCAACCTGGTGTGCATCCTGGCCTGCGCCGAGAACATGCCAAGCGGCGGCGCAGCGCGTCCGGGCGACATCGTCACCACCTTGAGCGGCCAGACCGTGGAAATCCTCAACACCGACGCCGAAGGCCGCCTGGTGCTGTGCGACGCCCTGACCTACGCCGAACGCTTCAAGCCGCAAGCGGTGATCGACATCGCCACCCTGACCGGTGCGTGCATCGTTGCCCTGGGTTCCCACACTTCGGGCCTGCTGGGCAATAGCGACGAATTGATCGAGCAACTGCTCAGCGCCGGCAAGCAAGCCGACGACCGCGCCTGGCAGTTGCCGCTGTTCGATGAGTACCAGGAACAGCTGGACAGCCCGTTCGCCGACATCGCCAACATCGGCGGCCCGAAAGCCGGCACCATCACTGCAGCCTGCTTCCTGTCGCGCTTTGCCAAGAACTTCAACTGGGCCCACCTGGACATAGCTGGCACGGCCTGGACAAGCGGCGGCAAGGACAAGGGCGCCACTGGCCGTCCGGTACCCCTGCTGACCCAATACCTGCTGGATCGCGCCAAGGCCTAAACCCTGTGGAGCGAGTTCGCTCCTACAATTCCCGGGTCGGCTCCATATAGCCGGCCAGGGTTCAGGAACCGCAATGACCCAAGTCGACTTCTATATCCTGCCCAGCGCCGATCCTTCGGCACGCCTGGACTTTGCCTGCAAACTCACCGAAAAAGCCTGGCGCATGGGCCACCGCATTTACCTGCATTGCAGCGATGCCGCCCAGCGTGATGACCTTGACGCCCGCCTGTGGCGCTTCAAGGGCGAAAGCTTCGTGCCTCATGGGCCCGCCGAATCAGAGCCCGATGGCCTGGTAGTACTTGGCTTGGGAGATAGCTGCGGCGATCATCATGACCTGCTGGTCAACCTGGACCTGAAAGTACCGGCCTTCGCCAAGGGTTTCGCCCGCGTGGCAGAAGTGGTGGTGGAAGACCCAGCTATTCGTCAGGCCGCGCGGGAGAGTTTCCGTTTCTACCGCGAACAGGGCTATTCTCTGCAAGATCACCGGTTACAGCGACTCTGAGCACACGATGGACACTCCAAACCCGCTAAAAACGTCTGACCATCTGCTGGATGACCTTGAGTCGATCCGCCAGTTGCTCGGTGAAGACAATCTGCAGCCGCCGCTTTTGACTGATGCCGTCACTGGCGACGTACAAATCCCCCTACTGTTCGATATGGTCGGTAGCAAGCCTGTCGCGCCAGAGCCTGTCGAAATGCCTGCTGTACAAGCGGCGCCCGAACCTGCTGCCGAAAAAGCGCCCGACGCCCTTCTGCTGCACCTGGACAACGAACTGCGCGCCGCAGCGCAGTTGATCATGCAGGACGTGATCGACGACTTCGCCCCGCATATCGAAACCGAGATCAAGCGTCGGATGGATGCGCGGATGGAGCGGTTGCTCAGCCAATACCAATCCTAAGCCATACAAAGACCCCTGTGGGAGGGAGCTTGCTCCCGATGACGGTGTGCCAGACCCACCGCTATCGGGAGCAAGCCCCTCCCACATTTGATTGCATACACCTTAAGCCCTGTCTTCGCCTCGCCCTGCGCCCTATCCCCCGTTATACTTGCCGGCTTTCCTGAATAAATGCCAACTAGGGTCCCGCCGCGCATGGATAAGACCTACCAGCCGCACGCTATTGAAACTTCCTGGTACAAGACCTGGGAGTCCGAGAACTATTTCGCTCCGCAAGGCGCGGGCGATGCCTACACCATCATGATTCCGCCACCGAACGTCACTGGCAGCCTGCACATGGGCCATGGCTTCAACAATGCGATCATGGATGCGTTGATCCGTTTCCGCCGTATGCAGGGGCGCAACACCCTGTGGCAACCGGGCACCGACCACGCCGGCATCGCCACCCAGATGCTGGTGGAACGCCAACTGGAAGCCACCGGCCAGAGCCGTCACGACCTGGGCCGCGAAAAATTCCTGGAAAAAGTCTGGGAATGGAAAGATCAATCCGGCGGCAACATCAGCCGTCAGATTCGTCGCTTGGGTTCGTCCGTCGACTGGAGCCGCGAGCGCTTCACCATGGACGACGGCCTGTCGGAATCTGTGAAAGAAGCCTTCGTGCGCCTGCATGAAGACGGCCTGATCTACCGCGGCAAGCGCCTGGTCAACTGGGACACCAAGCTGCACACGGCGATTTCCGACCTTGAAGTGGAAAACCACGACGAGAAAGGTTTCCTGTGGAACCTCAAGTATCCGCTGGCCGACGGCGCCAAGACTGCCGAAGGCAACGACTACCTGATCGTCGCTACCACTCGTCCGGAAACCATGCTCGGCGACGCCGCCGTGGCCGTGAACCCGCAAGACGAACGCTATAAAGCACTGATCGGCAAGTTCATCGACCTGCCTTTGGTTGGCCGTCGCATCCCGATCATTGCTGACGACTACTGCGACCCGGAATTCGGCACCGGCTGCGTGAAAATCACCCCGGCCCACGATTTCAACGACTATGAAGTCGGCAAGCGCCACAACCTGCCGCTGCTGAACATCTTCGACAAAAACGCCGCCGTACTACCGGCCTGTCAAGTGTTCAACCTCGACGGCAAACTGAACGAAAGCATCGACGGCAAGATCCCGGCCCAATACGCCGGCCTCGACCGTTTTGAAGCGCGCAAGCAGATCGTTGCAGCGTTCGACGCAGCGGGCCTGCTGGTCAGCGTCGACGACCACGGCCTGAAAGTGCCGAAAGGCGACCGCTCCGGCACCATCATCGAGCCTTGGCTGACCGACCAGTGGTATGTCTCCACCAAGCCTCTGGCTGAACCCGCGATTGCGGCAGTGGAAGACGGCCGTATTGTGTTCGTGCCTAAACAGTACGAAAACATGTACTTCTCGTGGATGCGTGACATCCAGGATTGGTGCATCAGCCGCCAGCTGTGGTGGGGCCACCGCATTCCGGCCTGGTACGACGAGTCGGGCAAGGTCTACGTCGGCCGCGACGAAGCCGAAGTGCGGGCCAAGCACAACCTCGGCCCGGACGTGGCGCTGCAACAGGACAACGACGTACTGGACACCTGGTTCAGTGCAGGCTTGTGGACCTTCTCCACCCTGGGCTGGCCGCAGCAGACCGAGTTCCTGAAGAAATTCCACTCCACCGACGTGCTGGTTACCGGCTTCGACATCATTTTCTTCTGGGTCGCCCGGATGATCATGCTCACCATGCACCTGGTGAAGAACGAAGACGGCACGCCGCAAGTACCGTTCAAGACCGTGTACGTCCATGGCCTGGTACGCGACGGCCAGGGCCAGAAGATGTCCAAGTCCAAGGGCAACGTCCTTGACCCACTGGACATCATCGACGGCATCGAGCTGGAAACCCTGGTGCAAAAACGCACCTCGGGCCTGATGCAGCCAAAACTGGCGAAAAAGATCGAGAAGCAGACCCGCGACGAGTTCGCCGACGGCATTGCCAGCTACGGCACCGACGCTCTGCGCTTTACCTTCTGCTCGCTGGCGTCCACCGGTCGCGACATCAAGTTCGATATGGGCCGCGTCGAAGGCTATCGCAACTTCTGCAACAAGATCTGGAACGCCGCCCGCTACGTACTGGATAAAGGCGAAGACTGCGGACAGAACGGCGAAGAAGTCGAGCTGTCCCTGGCGGATCGCTGGATCATCTCCCAGCTGCAGCGCACCGAAGCCGAAGTGACCCGCCAACTCGACCAGTTCCGCTTCGACCTGGCCGCCCAGACCTTGTACGAGTTTATCTGGAACCAGTATTGCGACTGGTACCTGGAGCTGTCCAAGCCAGTGCTGTGGGACGAGAACGCGCCAATCGAACGTCAGCGTGGCACCCGTCGTACCCTGGTGCGCGTGCTGGAAGTGGCACTGCGCCTGGCCCATCCGTTCATGCCGTTCATCACCGAAGAAATCTGGCAGCGCCTGGCGCCGTTGGCTGGCATCGAAGGCAAGACCATCATGTTGCAACCTTGGCCGGTGGCCAACGAAGCGCGCATTGATCAGGCGGCTGAAGACGATATCGAATGGCTCAAGGCGCTGATGCTCGGCACCCGCAACATTCGCGCCGAGATGAACATTGGTCCTGGCAAGCCGCTGACCTTGTTCCTGAAGAACGTCAGTGCCGAAGATCAGCGTCGTCTCACCGAGAACGATGCACTGCTCAAGAAACTGGCCAAGCTGGAATCGATCACCGTATTGGCGGCTGGCGTCGAAGCACCGCTGTCGGCTACCGCACTGGTAGGCGAGATGGAAGTGCTGGTGCCCATGGCCGGTCTGATCGACAAAGCGGCTGAGCTGGCGCGTCTGGACAAGGAAATCCTGCGTCTGCAAGGCGAAGTGCAGCGGGTTGGCGGCAAGCTGTCCAATGCTGCATTCGTTGACAAGGCTCCGGCTGAAGTCATCGACAAGGAACGCGCCAAGCTGGCCGAAGCCGAACAGGCGTTGGGCAAGTTGGCGGAACAACATGCGCGAATTTCCAGCCTGTAAGGTGGAGCCCGTGTAAAAAAGAGACCTTCGGGTCTCTTTTTTTTGGCCAGGCAGAACACCGATATTTCCTGTTGAAAACCCGATCAATGTGGGAGCTGGCTCCCACATTTGACCGAAATCGACTCTGGAATGTGTGACAATACCCGCCACTCTTGAAACAAACCCAGAATCGACGCAGCCATGACCGCCCCCAGCACACCCAAAGCACCGCGCAAGAAGCCTAAACCCGCAACCCCGGCCAAGGCCGTCGTTCCACGGGAAAAGGCCAGCCTGCACCCGCGTAACCGCCACCAGGGCCGTTACGACTTCCCGGCGCTGATCAAGACCACGCCAGAACTGGCCAAGTTCGTGATCCTCAACCCCTACGGCAAGGAAAGCATCGACTTCGCCAGCCCGGATGCGGTGCGGGTGTTCAACCGGGCGCTGCTCAAGTCCTTCTATGGCGTCAATCACTGGGATATCCCGGCTGATTACCTGTGCCCACCGGTTCCTGGGCGTGCCGACTACGTACACTTCCTGGCCGACCTGCTGGCCAGCGTCAACGAAGGTGTGATCCCCCGTGGCGCGCCGGTCAAGGTGCTGGACATCGGCATGGGCGCCAACTGTGTCTACCCGTTGATCGGCTATAGCGATTACCGCTGGCACTTCCTCGGTTCGGAAGTCGACCCGACAGCCGTGGCCGCTGCCAAGGCCATTGTGCAGTCCAACGGGCTGAACAAGTCCATCCAGCTGCGCCTGCAAAGCAACCCCAAGCACATCCTGCTGGGCCTGCTGGAGCCGGGCGAACGCTTTGACCTGACCATGTGCAACCCGCCGTTCCATGCCTCCATGGATGAAGCGACCAAAGGCAGCGAGCGCAAATGGCGCGCCCTGGGCCGGGCCGACCCGAAACGCAAACTGCCTGTGCTCAATTTCGGCGGCCAATCGGCCGAATTGTGGTGTGAAGGCGGCGAAGCACGGTTTGTCACGCAGTTGATCGCCGAGAGCGCGAATTTCCAGCAAAAGGTGTTGTGGTTCAGCACCCTGGTATCAAAAGCGTCCAACCTGCCAGCAATCCAGACCGCGCTGAAAAAGGCGGGCGTATTGGAAAGCCAGGTGGTGGAAATGTCTCAGGGGCAGAAACAGAGCCGCTTCGTTGCCTGGACCTTCCAGACCAAATCCGAGCAGCAGACCTGGCGTCAGCGCTGGGCCCGTAAAGACTAAACCCAAGGAGCGAGGGCACCGCGGTTCTCCGGAGTGCCCACGTTATCTTGGCGTTTTTCGCGAGCAAGAACTAGGCGCCCCCTCGCTCCTACCGTTAAAACAAAATCGCAGGCAACAAAAAACCGTGCCCAGATCGCTCCGGAGCACGGTTTTTTTTTGCTGCGTCTTACTTGTTGATCGAGTCGGTCAGGCCTTTGGCCACAACCAGCTTGATAACTTTCTTGGCAGCGATTTCGATGGCAGCGCCAGTCGAAGGGTTACGGCCAGTACGGGCAGGACGCTCGGTCACTTTCAATTTGCCAACGCCTGGCAGAGTGATTTCGCCGCCGTTTTCCAGCTGGTCAGCAACGATCTGGCTCAGTTGGTCCAGAAGTGCGCGCACGGTAGTTTTCGGTGCGTCTACAGCTTCAGCCAGATCAGCGATCAGTTGGTCTTTAGTAATAGCCATTGTGGTGTTCCTTCCCTATCAAATTCATTTGGATTGCAGAGTGCAGTGTCAGCCATCGAGCCCGACCGTAAGGCCTGGCACCCGAGGCTATAACCACGAAGATCGGGGTTATAGATGCCTGAAACGGGGTTTGGTTCGACCTGACAAATGCTGAATGCACGCTTAACGCCGAGACATCGCGTAAGACGGGGCAAAACTAGCACAGAGACGGGGAAATATCCGCCTCTACCTACCCATTTGGTCAGCTTTATCGCTCTAAATCGTGAAAAAAACACATCTGGGTCGTCGGATGACTCCCGAAGTACCCTTCGGACACCGCCGCGACCAGCGGGTGCGGTACACTGGCGACTTTTTCCGGGAGGCCAACCACTCCCACTCAACCAGCCGAGAAGCCTATGCCGATCCGTCATTGCATCGTCCACCTGATCGACAAAAAACCCGACGGCACCCCTGCAATTCTCCATGCCCGCGACTCCGAGCTTGCCGAGTCGGCCGCCATCGAGAACATGCTTGCCGACCTCAACGAGAGCTATAACGCCAAACAAGGCAAGGCCTGGGGGTTTTTCCATGCCGAGTCGGGCGCGCACCCGTTCAGCGGCTGGTTGAAGGAATATTTCGACGGTGGCCTGGATTTCACTGCGTTCAGCCGGGTGGCGGTCGAGCATCTGCAAAAGCTGATGGAAGAGTCCAACCTCTCCGTCGGCGGCCATGTGCTGTTTGCCCACTATCAACAAGGCATGACCGACTACCTGGCCATCGCCCTGCTGCACCATAGTGAAGGCGTGGCGGTGACCGATGAGCTGGACGTGACGCCCTCGCGCCACCTGGACCTGGGCCAACTGCACCTCGCTGCACGGATCAACGTGTCCGAGTGGCAGAACAACAAGCAGTCCAAGCAATACATCTCCTTTATCAAGGGCAAGAACGGCAAAAAGGTCTCGGAGTACTTCCGCGACTTTATCGGCTGCCAGGAAGGTATCGACGGCCCGGGCGAGACCCGCACCCTGCTCAAGGCCTTCAGCGACTTCGTTGAAAGCGAAGACCTGCCGGACGAATCCGCCCGCGAGAAAACCAAGACCTTGGTGAATTACGCCAGCAGCCAGGCCAAACTTGGTGAGCCCATGGGCCTGGAAGAACTGTCGGGGCTGATTGACGAAGACCGGCCAAAAGCCTTCTACGATCACATCCGCAACAAGGATTACGGCTTGTCGCCGGAAATCCCGGCCGACAAACGCACCCTTAACCAGTTCCGTCGCTTCACCGGGCGCGCGGAAGGCCTGTCCATCAGCTTTGAAGCGCACCTGCTGGGCGACAAGATCGAATACGACGAAGCCGCTGGCACCCTGATCATCAAGGGCCTGCCGACCCAGTTGACTGACCAGCTCAAGCGCCGTAACTGATGCTGGGCGGGGTTCTGAAGAAAGTCCTGCTGGTGTTGCTGGTGGTGGTGGTTTTCCAGAACTGGGGCAAGATCGAGCGGGTATTCAACCCATCGCAGGTAGTGTCAGAGCAGGTCAGGGCCAACGCCAAGGTGGTGCTCTACACCACCGACTGGTGCGGCTACTGCAAGCAGACGCAACGTTTTCTCGATCAGAAGGGCATTCCCTATAAGGTCGTCGATATCGAAAAGGACGCCCAGGCGCGCAAGGCCTATGAGGCCTTGGGCGGTGGCGGGATTCCGTTTGTGGACGTGAACGGCACGCTGATTCGCGATTACAACCCGGATGCGATCATGGCGGCGCTCAAATAACCAGAGCCGATCACTTGTGGTGAGAGGGCTTGTCCCCTCACCACAAAAGCTCATTCACCTCAGATTTGGAAGCCTACATTAGACCGCTTGCCTACTGAGCCTGAATGCGAAACCCGAATCGTGGAAAGTGCACATGCACCGTGCCGCCACGCTCATCGGTACGGCGCAGGATCAACGCCTCGCGACCGGCGAACACCAACTCACCCGCCACAGGGTCGACGCCATAGTCGGTCGCAGCGATGGTTACCTGCTGGCCAGCCTTGAAGCCATTCGGCTCTTCGAACAGCTCATCCGGCAAGGCTGCAGGCGTGGCGTTTCGTGCCACCTCCAGGGCTTGCTCGGCGCTCATTTCAGTCGCCGAACCATGGCCAAACCCCATGACCCGCGCATGCCAGGTAGATACGGCGGGATAAACGTCGACCAGAGGCGATGTCACGGGCGTCGCTTTGAGAAACCACAACGGATGCGCCATGGCGAAGTCGGCAATCGACGGTTCGCCAAACAGGAAATCCCCTTGCTCACGCTGCAACTGTTGCTCCAGACGCGCCATGATAACTGGCCATTGATGGCGCGCCTGCTCGGCAGGCACACGGACGGCCGCGCCACCGGAGAACAACGCGGTCCGGTCGGCGACAAACGCCTTGACCGCTTCCGGCGATAACTTGGCAAAGCGCACCGCTACCGATTCAGGTTGGAACACCAGGCTGACGGCATGGGCGAACACCACCGAATCAACCCAGGCGGCAAAGGTCTGGGTAATCATCTCCTGGCCTTCAGGAAAGAGCGCCGGGGTGGCTTTTGCCTGTTCCAGGCGTTGGGCAATCATCGCGGTATCGCAGTAAATATCGGCCCCAACCTGCAACACCGGGGTTTTGCGGTAGCCACCGGTCAGGGCGGTCAAATCGGGCTTGGGCATCACTGGCGAGATATGCACCGAACGCCAGGAAAGGCCTTTGAAGCCCAGCATCAGACGAGTTTTTTCCGCGAATGGGGATGCCGGGTAATGGTGAAGAATCAACTCAGACATGCTGGAATCCGCTAAACGAGTGGACTTGCAGCTTAACGTGTGAAGACCAGACAGCCTACCCATCTGCTTGATGGGAACTTATCAGTCAAATTGATAAGCCACTGGCCGCCAGGCATTCCTTGGCGCTTTTTTTCAGCTTTTTGATCAGCCGCTCCTGACGCAGGGCTTCGCTTTTGCTGGAGCAAGCTTCGGTGTAGACCAGCGCCACCGCCGGGCTGGACAGGAAAAATCGTGCGCCCTTGCCGCTCTGGTGCGAGGCAAAGCGGCGCAGCGGATCATTGCTGATCCCGCAATACAGCGAGCCATTGGCTGCGCGCACCAAGTAGACGAACCACGTTTTGGGCGCTGCTGGCTCAACTTCAGCACAGGTAGAAGGACTATTCACAGACTGTTCTGGCAAACGAAAAGAGCGCCAATCTTATCAACGACTGGCCTGGAACGCCTTCAACCCTTTCAACGCCTGGGCACGCACCGCATTGCGTACCAGCGGCGTCCAACCCAACAGCAGTCCCTTGGTACCGAGAGCCTGGCGGGACCAGCGCCACAGGTCGAAGTGATCGTGGTGTTCGCAGATCTTGCCATCGCGAAAGACAAAGCGCGCCTGGATGTCGTTAACCACTGTATTACCGGTCTGGCTGAACAGATACGTCGCCACCCAATGGGCGCTACCGGTGATTTCATCACTGTGTACCCCGTCGAAGGTCAGGGAAAAATCCTTGGCCCGTGTGGTCAGCATGCGCCACATATCCCCTGCATCTCGCCCGCACAACTCGCCAAATGCCGGGTCGCTGAACACCACATCATCGGTGTAGCAAGCGCTCATGGCCTCCGCGTCCAACCGCTGGAAGGCGCTGTAGAACTCAGTGATCAGGGCGTTATGGGCGTCGCTCATGGGCAGGCTCCGAAAGGGTGGTGGCTACGTAAGGTAGTGCGCAAGCACCTGGAACACTATCGGCATTTATGGCGGGAATGCCACGGGTAAGGCCATAAGGCACCATGCCGCAACTTCGAGCATAGGCGCCACTGGAAGTGGTCTATCTGTAGGTTCAGAGCTTCTCGCTGGTGACTTGCACATACAACGCACGCCCGGCGCCAAGGCCCGCAATGATCGCGCCGAGACCGATCACCGCGAAAATCCAGCCCACGGCCGCCCAGCCGCCGGTCCAGTCATGCACCAGGCCGACCGCGAAGGGGCCGAGGGACGCCAGGGTGTAGCCAAAGCCCTGGGCCATGCTCGACAAATTGGCCGCCACGTGGGAGTCCCGCGAGCGCAGCACGATCAAGGTCAGCGCCAGGCTGAACGTACCACCCTGCCCCAGGCCCAGCAGAATCGCCCAGCCCCACAAACCGTCCAGCGGTGCATACAGGCAACCGAACAGGCCGCCAAGGGTCAGCAGCATCACCACCACGATAGCCAGGCGCTGGTCCTTGCCGCGCGTAGCCAACCAAGGCGCCGCCAGAGAGCTGGCCAGTTGCACGAGCACCGAACCTGAAAGCACCAGGCCTGCCTGGGTCGCCGTCAAGCCGCGACCGATCAGGATCGACGGCAACCAGCCAAATACGATGTAGGCCAGGGACGATTGCAGCCCCATGTACAACGTCACCTGCCAGGCCAGCGGGTCACGCAGCAAACCGCGCACGCGATAGGCCACGTGGTGGGCGCCGTGTTTCTGGCCAACCTGGGGCAGCCAGAACAGTGCAGCCACCAACGCCGGAAGAATCCAGAAACCCAGGCCGATGGCCCAGCTATCACCAAAATACTGGCTCAACGGCACAGTGGCACCGGCCGCCAGCGCCGCCCCCAGGCACAGGGCCATGGTGTAGACGCCAGTCATGGTGCCCGCCTGCTTGGCGAAGTCACGCTTGACGATACCGGGCAACAGTACGCCGATGATGCCGATGCTGGCGCCGGCCAGCAGGCTGCCAGCAAACAATCCGACTTCGCCGAAGGAACTGCGCAGGATGATGCCGCAAGCCAGGATCAGCAAAATCCCCAACACCACTCGCTCGGCACCAAAACGCCGGGCGAGGATTGGCGCCAGCGGCGCGAACAGCCCCAGACACAACACTGGCAGGGTGGTCAGCAGACCCGCCTTGGCTGCCGACAGGCCGAGGCTGCCGGACACTTCGCTGAGCAAGGGCGACATGCTCGACAACGCCGGACGCAGGTTCAGCGCCACCAGAATCAAGCCCAGCAGCAACAACCAGGGGCGACTCACCAGCGGATGACTGTGCTGAACCTCGTCATCATCGGCTTCGGCATCGATCAGCAGCTCTTCCAGCTCGGCCTTGCGCGGGGCATTTTCAGGCCGGAGCTTTTCTGTACGGCGCTTTTCTGTACTGAACATGATGTTCTCGGGTTCAAGGTTCATTGATCAACTGCCGGCAAAGGGCCTTGGCACGTTCCGGGTCCTGTTGCTCCACCGCATCGAGCAGCTCGGCATGCAAGTCGAACACCGCCTGGCGGCGAGGCTTGATATTGAGGGTTTGGCGCAACTGGGCGCCGACGATGCTGGAGAAGTACTGGTACAGCTCGCTCAAGGCGGGGTTGTGGGCGGCGTCCACCAGGCGTTTGTGGAACACCAGATCACAGCTGATGTAGTGTTCCAGATCGCCGTGGTAATGCTCACCGCTGGCGCTTAACGCCAGGCGCAGGGCGTGTAGGTCTTCATCGGTACGGCGCAGCGCAGCCAGTCCTATGGCTTCGACTTCAAGAATCTGCCGCGTCTCCTGGGCCTGGGCCAGGGAGCAGTGAGACAAGGCTTTCATCGCCCCCAGCGGGTCGATCATTGAGCGCAGGTAACTGCCGTCGCCCTGGCGAATCTCGATCAACCCGCAAAACGCCAGCACGCGCATGGCCTCGCGCACGGTATTGCGGCTGATGCCCAGTTCGGCAGACAGCTCAGGCTCGGTAGGCAGGCGCTCGCCGAGCGCCCATTTGCCCTGATTGATACGCTGGCGCAGTTGCTCCAGAGCCTGATCAACCAGGGAGCGTTTTATCAGTGGAGCAATGTCTGTCATGGGATTCGCCCTTTCATCCAATCATAGGATGAATTTTCCTACATGGTAGTCAGACTTGCCTACAAGGGCAACGCACTAGGGTTGTTTGCGTGACAACGCCATGACGCGTTTCAAGGGTCGCTGCGCAACCATTAGCGTCAAAGGCATGGAGCGGCGTGTCGATGATCTTTCTGGCTGGGAATACCAGAAGTGCGGGGAGCCTTCAAATACACCGAGCACAAGGAACATGAAAACCTCACGATTTCCTGAGCCCCAAACAATAAACCCGGCACTAGGCCGGGCTTACTTTTAAGCATCATCCACAGATCAATGCAGAATCTGGCTCAAGAACAACTTGGTTCGATCATTCTGCGGATTATCGAAGAAGTCATTCGGCGCCGCCTGTTCAACGATCTCACCCTTGTCCATGAAGATCACCCGGTTCGCCACAGTACGGGCAAAGCCCATTTCGTGGGTTACGCAGAGCATGGTCATGCCGTCTTCAGCCAGGCCGATCATGGTGTCCAGCACCTCTTTCACCATTTCCGGATCGAGTGCCGACGTCGGCTCATCGAACAGCATGATTTTCGGCTTCATGCATAGCGCCCGGGCAATCGCCACGCGTTGTTGCTGGCCGCCGGACAGTTGCCCCGGAAACTTGTGGGCCTGCTCCGGAATGCGCACGCGCTCCAGGTAATGCATGGCAATTTCTTCAGCCTTGCGCTTGGGCATCTTGCGCACCCACATCGGCGCCAGCGTGCAGTTTTGCAGGATGGTCAGGTGCGGGAACAGGTTGAAGTGCTGGAACACCATGCCGACTTCACGGCGGACCGTTTCGATCTGCTTGAGGTCGTTGGTCAGCTCCACGCCATCGACCACGATACGGCCTTGCTGGTGTTCTTCCAGGCGGTTAAGGCAGCGGATGGTGGTGGACTTGCCGGAACCCGACGGGCCACACAGCACGATACGCTCGCCCTGCTTGACGTTGAGGTTGATGTCTTTCAACACATGGAACTGGCCGTACCACTTGTTGACGCCCTGCATCTGGATAATGCCTTCAGGGCTTGCAGGCTGTTTGATCGCTTCGCTCATCACTTAATTCCTAAATTAGGTACAGCCTTAGCGCTTGTGGCCTGTGTCCAGCTTGTGTTCCAAATGAATGGAATAGCGGGACATACCAAAACAGAAAATCCAGAACACCAAGGCCGCAAACACATAGCCTTCGGTGGCCATACCCAACCATTTCGGGTCGGCGGCAGCTTGCTTGACGCTGTTGAGCAAGTCGAACAGGCCGATGATGATCACCAGGCTCGTGTCCTTGAACAGCGCAATGAAGGTGTTGACGATGCCCGGAATCACCATCTTCAACGCCTGGGGCAAGATCACCAGGCCCATACTGCGCCAGTAGCCCAGGCCCATCGCCGCAGCCGCTTCGTACTGGCCCTTGGGGATCGCCTGTAAACCACCGCGCACCACTTCAGCGACATAGGCCGACTGGAACAGGATCACGCCGATCAAGGCCCGCAGCAACTTGTCGATGCCCATGCCTTCAGGCAGGAACAACGGCAACATCACCGAAGACATGAACAGCACGGTGATCAACGGCACGCCGCGCCAGAACTCGATGAAGGTCACGCAGACAACCCGAATCGCCGGCATGTTCGAGCGTCGCCCCAGCGCCAGCAGGATGCCCAACGGCAAGGCCCCGGCGATACCGACCGTGGCGATCACCAGAGTCAGCATCAGGCCGCCCCATTGGCTGGTCGCTACATTGGTCAGGCCGAAGATCCCGCCGTGTAGCAGGAAGTAGGCAATGATCGGATACAGCACCAAAAAACTCAGGCCGTAGACTGCCTTGCGTTGAAAGCGCGAGATGAACAATGGCGCCACGCCAACAATGGCCAGCCACACGGTCATGTCCACACGCCAGCGCAGCTCGCTGGGGTAGTAGCCGTACATGAACTGCCCGAAGCGCTGTTGGATAAACACCCAGCAGGCGCCCTCCTTGGTGCAGTCGGCGCGGGTAGTACCGACCCAGTTGGCGTCGATGATTGCCCAACTGAGGATCGGTGGCACCACCAGGTAGATCAGGTAGAACGCCAACAGCGTCAGCAGGGTATTGAGCCAGCTGGAAAACATGTTGGCGCGCATCCACGCCATCGGCCCGAAAACTTTGCTCGGTGGCGGCATATCAGGTTTGAAAGTATGCGTACTCATGGGCGTTTCCTCACCGCTCGATCAGCGCAATGCGCTTGTTGTACCAGTTCATCAGCAGGGAAATGCTGATGCTGATCGCCAGGTACACGCTCATGGTGATGGCAATGACTTCGATGGCCTGGCCGGTCTGGTTGAGCACCGTGCCGGCAAACAACGAAACCATTTCCGGGTAACCGATACCGGCCGCCAGAGACGAGTTTTTCGCCAGGTTCAGGTATTGGCTGGTCAGCGGCGGAATGATCACCCGCAACGCTTGCGGAATGATGACCTTGCGCAACGTTGGGCCAGGGCGCAGCCCCAGGGAGCGGGCTGCTTCGGTCTGGCCGTGGCTGACCGACTTGATCCCGGAGCGCACGATCTCGGCGATAAACGCCGCGGTGTACACCGTCAGGGCCAGGGTCAGCGCCAGCAGTTCTGGAATCAACACCCAGCCGCCAACGAAGTTGAAGCCCTTGAGTTCCGGCATTTCCCAATGCACTGGTGCACCGAACAACAACGCGCACAATGCAGGGATCATCAGGATCAGGCCCAGGCCCACCCAAAACTTGTGGAACGGCACGCCAGTGGCTTCAAAGCGCTTGTTGGCCCAGCGGGTCATCAGCACGATGGCGATGATCGCCACCACAACGCTGACCACGAACGCCCAGAATCCGTCCGCCGCAATGGCGGCCGGCATGTTCAGGCCACGACTGCTGACAAAGAAGGTGTCACCGAAGTTATGACTGTTACGCGGCCCCGGCATGGTCAGGAACACCGCGAAGTACCAGAACAGGATTTGCAGCAGCGGCGGGATGTTGCGGAACACTTCCACATACACGGTCGCCAGTTTGCTGATGATCCAGTTCGGCGACAGCCGCGCCACACCAATAATGAAACCGAGGAGGGTCGCCAGGACCACGCCGATCACGGTCACCAGCAAGGTGTTGAGCAGGCCGATCACAAAGACCCGGGCGTAGCTGTCCGATTCCGTGTAGTCGATCAGATGCTGAGCGATGCCGAAGCCGGCACTGCGCTCAAGGAAGTCAAAACCCGAGGTAATGCCCCGGTGCTGAAGGTTGGTTTGCGTGTTGTTGAACAGGTACCAGCCCAGCGAGACCACCGCGACAATGGTGATGATCTGAAATAGCCACGCACGCACTTTTGGATCGCTGAAGCTGAGCTTCTGCTTTGGTGCGCCGATTTGATTTTGCATGAAGTGCCCCAGAAATAATGGTACAGAACATCACCCGGCGGTTGGCCCACCGGGTGATAGAACCATCAGCGATCAGCGCACAGGTGGTGCGTATTGAATGCCGCCGTTGTTCCACAGCGCGTTCAAGCCACGGTCGATAGCCAGAGGGGTGCTCTTGCCCAGGTTCTTCTCGAACACTTCGCCGTAGTTACCCACTTGCTTGACGATCTGCACGACCCAGTCCTTGCGAACCTTCAGGTCCTTGCCGTATTCACCGTCGGCGCCCAGCAGACGAGCGACGTCAGGGTTCTTGGTGGATTTGGCTTCGGCTTCAACGTTTTTCGAAGTGATACCGGCTTCTTCGGCGTTGAGCATGGCGAACAGGGTCCACTTGACGATGCTGAACCACTCTTCGTCGCCTTTACGCACGACCGGGCCCAGAGGCTCCTTGGAGATGGTTTCCGGCAGAACCACGTAGTCACCAGGGGACGCCAGCTTGCTGCGTTGTGCGTAGAGCTGGGATTTGTCCGAGGTCAACACGTCGCAACGACCGGATTCCAGCGACTTGGCGCTTTCGTCGGAGGTGTCGAAGGTGATCGGGGTGTACTTGAGGTTGTTGCCACGAAAGTAGTCGGAAACGTTCAGCTCAGTAGTGGTACCGGCCTGGATGCAGATGGTCGCGCCATCCAGTTCCTTGGCACTTTTCACACCCAGCTTGTTGTTTACCAGGAAGCCGATGCCGTCGTAGTAAGTCACGCCAGCGAACACCAGGCCCATGCCCGAATCCCGGGAACTGGTCCAGGTGGTATTACGCGACAGCACGTCAACTTCGCCGGACTGAAGCGCGGTGAAACGCTCCTTGGCATTCAACTGGCTGAATTTGACCTTGGTTGCGTCGCCGAAAACGGCAGCGGCCACGGCACGGCAAATGTCAGCGTCGATCCCGAGGATCTTGCCGCTGGCATCCGGTACCGAGAAGCCCGGCAAACCGTCGCTCACGCCACATTGCACAAAGCCTTTCTTCTGCACGGCATCCAGGGTGGCGCCGGCCTGGGCGAAACCACTGACACCCAATACGGCGGCCGCGGTCACGATGGCCAGGGTGGATTTCAATACCTTCATTCAAACCTCCAGTTTTGCTCTTGTTGTGTCGGAGCTTGAGCCCTGCCGCACCCTTTTGAGGCGAAATCGACCCGTGTTGGCTTTTTTTGGGGTCAAACGGCATCAGGCTGTCGCTATAAGTCCAGTAGGAGAAAGTCCATCGATGGATCGTCTTGCCCTAACCAAACAGCCGAACGGGCGATAGCCCTTTCATGTTTGCGAAGCCCGTAACAGGCAGTGGCAAACGTCCATCAATGGTCTTGCTATCCCCCATACGGCTGTGACTGATAGTGTTACCGCCGTAAGAGAGAGCTGACTTCAGCTTCTGCATAGCAAGCGCCGTACCACAGTGACGGCCAAAGCGATTCAGCCGCAGGTCAAGAGCAAAAGATTCAACCTTGCGACATCTTCTTAACTGATTAACCGACTGCGCACCGTCCCGACGCACTCAATCGGAGCGAGCGCACATTAATGGAGCAGACATGACCGAACCCTTGATTCTTCAGCCCGCCAAGCCCGCAGACGCCTGCGTTATCTGGTTGCATGGCCTGGGTGCCGATCGCTACGACTTCCTCCCGGTAGCCGAAGCCCTGCAGGAAACATTGCTGACCACACGCGTCGTTTTGCCCCAGGCACCGACTCGCGCGGTGACCATCAACGGCGGCTATGAAATGCCCAGTTGGTACGACATTCTGGCCATGAGCCCGGCCCGGGCCATCAGCCGCGAACAGCTTGATGAGTCGGCGAAAATGGTCACCGACTTGATCGAGGAGCAAAAAACCAGCGGAATAGACCCTTCGCGAATTTTTCTCGCCGGCTTTTCCCAAGGCGGCGCAGTGGTATTACACGCAGCCTTCCTGAAATGGCAGGGTGCCTTGGGTGGCGTACTTGCCCTCTCCACTTACGCACCGACCTTCAGCGATGAGCTGGAATTATCCGCCAGCCAACAGCGTATTCCCGTGCTGTGCCTACATGGTCAGTACGACGACGTGGTACAGAACGCCATGGGCCGTAGCGCTTATGAGCATTTGAAGTCCCGTGGTGTCACCGCGACATGGCAGGAATACCCAATGGGCCACGAAGTGTTACCCGAGGAGATACGCGATATCGGTGCCTGGTTGACCACTCATTTGGGCTGAAAACCACACATTGTGTAGCCGTATGACCAACGCACTACGCCGCGCCCGATTCTTGCATTACACTGGCCGGCGTACATTCCTTAACCAATTGATGAGATGACCGTGCTCAAAGCACTCAAGAAAATGTTCGGTAAAAGCGAGGCTGAGCAGCTCGCGCCTGGTTCCAGTGCCCACGCCCACGTTCAAGGCAGCCGCAATGACGGTCAGCAGCCAGGCCGGACCGCACCTGTTGCCTCGCCAAAAAAAGAGCCGGTGACCACACCCGCCACGGTTGAAACCGCGCAAGAGCAGCCCGCTGAGAAGCCGCTCCAGGAGAAGCCTCGCCGCGAGCGAGCGCCCAAACCTGTGGTCATTCCCTGGAAGCTGGAAGACTTCGCAGTCGAACCCCAGGAAGGCAAAACCCGTTTCCACGACTTCAAACTCGCCCCAGAACTGATGCACGCCATCCAGGACCTGGGGTTCCCGTACTGCACGCCGATCCAGGCGCAAGTACTGGGTTTCACCCTGGCGGGTAAAGACGCCATCGGTCGCGCGCAGACCGGCACCGGCAAGACCGCCGCGTTCCTGATCTCGATCATCACTCAACTGCTGCAAACCCCGCCGCCCAAAGAGCGCTACATGGGCGAGCCCCGTGCGCTGATCATCGCTCCGACCCGGGAGCTGGTGGTGCAGATCGCCAAGGACGCCGCCGACCTGACCAAGTACACCGGCCTCAACGTCATGACGTTCGTGGGCGGTATGGACTTCGACAAACAGCTCAAGCACCTGGAAGCACGCCACTGCGACATCCTGGTAGCAACACCGGGCCGTTTGCTGGACTTCAACCAGCGCGGCGACGTGCACCTGGACATGGTCGAAGTGATGGTGCTGGACGAAGCCGACCGCATGCTCGACATGGGTTTCATCCCGCAAGTGCGTCAGATCATTCGCCAGACCCCGCCGAAAGACGAACGCCAGACCCTGCTGTTCTCCGCGACCTTCACTGAAGACGTGATGAACCTCGCCAAGCAGTGGACCACTGAGCCGTCCATCGTCGAGATCGAAGCGCTGAACGTTGCCAGCGAAAACGTCGAACAGCACATCTACGCCGTTGCCGGCGCCGACAAGTACAAGTTGCTCTACAACCTGATCAACGACAACGGCTGGGAACGGGTCATGGTCTTTGCCAACCGCAAGGACGAAGTGCGGCGCATCGAAGAACGCCTGGTGCGTGACGGCGTCAACGCTGCGCAATTGTCCGGCGACGTACCGCAGCACAAGCGTATCAAGACGCTGGAAGGTTTTCGCGAAGGCAAGATTCGCGTGCTGGTGGCCACCGACGTGGCCGGCCGTGGGATTCATATCGAAGGCATCAGCCACGTGATCAACTTCACCCTGCCGGAAGTACCGGACGACTACGTACACCGCATCGGCCGTACCGGTCGCGCAGGTGCCGCTGGCGTGTCCATCAGCTTTGCCGGTGAAGATGACTCCTATCAGTTGCCGTCGATCGAAACCCTGCTGGGCCGCAAGATCAGTTGCGAAACGCCGACCACGCATTTGTTGCGCCCGGTGGAGCGCAAACGGCCTTAAGGACTACGCCGCTTTCTGTAGGAGCGAGCTTGCTCGCGAAAAACGTTAACGATAACGCGTGCATCCTGGATAAACGCGGTGCCCTTGAGTTTTTCGCGAGCAAGCTCGCGCCTACAGAAGAACCCTCAAGGAGGAACACATGAACCAGGCCGACTACATCATTATCGGCGGTGGAATCGCTGGGGCGTCCGCCGGTTACTGGCTGTCGCAACATGCCCGCGTCATCGTACTGGAGCGCGAATCGCTGCCGGGTTACCACTCCACCGGCCGCTCAGCCGCCCTGTACATCGCTGCCTACGGTACGCCCCAAGTGCGTGCCCTCACCCTCGGCAGCCGCGCCTTCTTCGATCACCCGCCCACAGGTTTCGCCGAGCATCCACTGCTCACGCCTCGTGGTGAATTGCTGGTGGACTTGATTGACGATCCCGCTGAGCTGCAGCGCCAATACCTGAGTGCCAAGGCCCTGGTGCCCGAAACACGGCTGCTCAACGTCGAGGAGTCGATGGCCATGATGCCGATCCTGCGCCGGGAGAAAGTCCATGGAGGGATTTACGATCCGACGGTCTGTGACATCGATACCGACGCGCTGTATCAGGGTTACTTGCGTGGCATTCGGCGCAATGGCGGTGAAATCCGCACCGACAATGAGGTGCTGCAACTGACCCGCGACAGCCAGGGTCAGTGGCTGATCCGCACCTCACAACAACGCTTCAGCGCCCCGGTTATTATCAATGCCGCTGGCGCATGGGCCGATACTCTCGGCGAACTGGCCGGTGCCCGAAAAATCGGCCTGCAACCCAAGCGGCGTAGCGCATTCATCTTCGCGCCTCCTGCCGAACTAGACATCCACTCCTGGCCGGAGCTGGCAGCCCTCGACGGTTCGTTCTATATGAAACCCGACGCGGGCATGTTCCTCGGCTCACCGGCCAATGCCGACCCCGTCGAGCCCCATGATGTGCAGCCTGAAGAACTGGACATTGCCATGGGTATCTATCAGATCGAAGAAGCCACCACCCTGACTATCCGCCGCCCGACACGAACGTGGGCCGGGTTGCGCAGTTTTGTCAGTGATGGGGACCTGGTGTGCGGGTTTGATCCGCAGGTGGAGGGGTTGTTCTGGGTTGCCGCTCAGGGTGGTTATGGGATTCAAACATCGCCAGCCATGGGTCAGGCCAGTGCGGCGCTGGTGCGGGGTGAGAAGTTGCCGCAGGCACTGGCAGGGTTTGGGTTGACGGAGGCGATGTTGTCGCCACACAGACTGAAAACTTCAGAATAACCCTGTGGCGAGCGGGCTTGTCGGATCGCCACAACAAGCCCACTCACCACAAGTGCAGCACCCACTATTTATTTCCAGCGATCGGCCGCCGCATGATCGCTGTCGCGCCCTTCCACCCAGCGCGCCCCTTCGTTAGTGTTTTCCTTCTTCCAGAACGGCGCACGCGTCTTCAGGTAGTCCATCACAAACGCGCAGGCATCAAAGGCCGCCTGGCGATGAGCACTGGCAGCGGCGACGAAAACGATAGGTTCGCCGGGCTCCAAAGCGCCGATGCGGTGCAGCACTTCCAGCTTGAGCAACGGCCAGCGTTGTTCAGCCTCCACGGCGATCTTGCCGAGGGCCTTTTCGGTCATGCCTGGATAGTGCTCCAGGAACATTCCCGCCACATCGAGACCGTCGTTGAAGTCGCGCACGTAACCGACAAAACTCACCACCGCGCCAACACCAACGTTAGCCGCATGCATGGCGTTGACTTCCGCGCCTGGATCAAAGGGCTGGGCCTGCACACGAATCGCCATGCTTAGCCTCCGGTCACGGGGGGGAAAAAAGCCACTTCATCGCCGTCAGCCAGCGGCTCGTCGAGCGAACAAAGCTCTTCATTGCGGGCGCACATCAAGCCGGTTTCGTTGAGCACTTCAAATTCGGGATCTGCTGCCAACGCCTGGCGCACGGCCTCAACCGTGGCGAAATCGCCTTCGACCTCCAGCGAGTCCAGATCCACGGCTTCGCGATAGCGGGCAAAAAACAGCACTGTGATACTCATTGTTCATCCGCCTTGAAATGCCCACTTTTGCCGCCGAGTTTTTCCAGCAGGCGAATACTTTCGATGGTCATGCCACGGTCCACGGCCTTGCACATATCGTAGATGGTCAGGGCAGCAACACTGGCCGCGGTCAGCGCTTCCATCTCCACGCCAGTCTGGCCGGACAGCTTGCAGCGGGCGACGATATGTACCGCGTCGTCGCCTTCGGCACTGAGTTCGACCTTGACGCCGGTGAGCATCAGCGGATGGCACAGGGGGATCAAATCACTGGTCTTCTTCGCCGCCTGGATCCCGGCGATCCGCGCCACGGCAAACACGTCGCCCTTGGGGTGGGCGCCGTCGACGATCATTTTCAGGGTGCCGGGCAGCATACGCACCCGCGCTTCGGCCACCGCTTCACGGAACGTCACGGTTTTTTCAGTGACGTCGACCATGTGGGCGCGACCTTGGGAATCGAGATGAGTTAGCACAGGGATACTCCTGATCAGAAGCAGGGATTGTAAACCTGTGGGTCAATTTTGCGTACGCGCGTTTTATGTCGCAGTAGAAACCGGGCGACAGCATCGTCGCCCGGTTGCGGTTGGTGTTACAGGTGGGATTCGGCGTATTCCGCCAGAATCGAACGTGGAACCCCTTGCAGGGCGATGTGCACGCCGTTGGGGAAGTCCTTGAAGCGTTCCGTCAGGTAGGTCAGCCCGGAGCTGGTCGCGGACAGGTAAGGGGTGTCGATTTGTGCCAGGTTGCCCAGGCACACCACTTTAGAGCCGGCGCCTGCACGGGTGATGATGGTTTTCATCTGGTGCGGCGTGAGGTTCTGGCATTCATCGATCAAGATCAGGCTTTGCTGGAAGCTGCGACCCCGGATGTAGTTGAGGGATTTGAACTGCAACGGCACTTTGCTGAGGATGTAGTCGACGCTGCCATGGGTGTTTTCGTCATCCATGTGCAAGGCTTCGAGGTTGTCGGTGATCGCCCCCAGCCACGGCTCCATTTTTTCCGCCTCGGTGCCGGGCAGGAAACCGATTTCCTGGTCCAGGCCCTGCACGCTGCGGGTGGCGATGATGCGGCGATAACGTTTGGTGACCATGGTCTGCTCGATGGCGGCAGCCAGGGCGAGGATGGTTTTCCCCGAGCCTGCGGCACCGGTCAGGTTGACCAGGTGAATATCAGGATCGAGCAGGGCATACAGCGCCAGGCTCTGGTAAATATCACGCGGTTTCAGGCCCCAGGCTTCCTGGTGCAACAGGGGTTCCTGATGCAGGTCGAGGATCAGCAATTTATCGACCTGGATCTCCTTGATCCAGCCGACAAAGCCCTGTTCGTCGATGATGAATTCGTTGATGTGCACGGCCGGCAGGTTGTCGATCAGTTGTACCTGGTGCCAGGTGCGGCCATGGTCCTGACGGGTTTCGACCTTGCTTACGCGATCCCAGAACGAGCCGGTCATGTTGTGATAACCACGGGAAAGCATCGACACATCGTCGACCAGTTGGTCGGTACTGTAGTCCTCGGCAGCGATCCCACACGCTCGTGCCTTGAGGCGCATATTGATGTCTTTGGTCACCAGCACCAGGCGCAGGTCCTTGTCGCGTGTGTGCAGGTCGATCAATTGGTTGATGATTTTGTTGTCGTTCAGATTTTCCGGCAGCAGGCTGTTGGGCTCGCTGCGCTTGTTCATCAGAATCGACAGCAAGCCCTTGGGCCCGCTTTTACCGCGCTGGATCGGTACGCCCACCTCGACGTCGGCGGGTGACGCTTCGCCCAGGGTCTTGTCGATCAAGCGGATGGCCTGGCGACATTCGGCGGCAACGCTGTGAGGCCCGCTTTTAAGTTTGTCGAGTTCCTCAAGCACGATCATCGGGATGGCGACGTGGTGTTCTTCGAAATTGAGCAGCGCGTTTGGATCGTGGATCAATACGTTGGTATCAAGCACATAAAGGATTGGCTGGTTGGAAGAAGGGTTACGTCCATGATCATCCATACTCGGTCACCTTTGTGGGAGCCAGTCGACGCAATACCGTGACAGTGCTGCGCCTCGATTCGACCACCGAACACACCTGAGGGACGTCAAGTGCGTTGCACACAAGAGGAGTCTTGGAAGACGCCACCTGTGTTGCAGGTTTCGGCTGTCTGTCTTCGTAATACCGCAAAACCCATGACAGAAAAAAGCACTTTGACGCTTTTTTGAAGTTTATTTTTCAGGATGACGAATAGCACTAGGCGAGCGCCCGATGCACCGTTAGAGTCAGAAGTCCGCCTGTATCGAAATTCCTTCCGTTTTCGCCCCAAAAAACCCTCAACCCCAACAGGACCGGGCATCTCGTCGTTTCAGCGAAACGCTTCGCGACAATCCTGCCAGCCGAGTCCACTTTCAGCCGTCGCCTGCAACAGCCAGGGCAGCGCCACTCGTGCCTTGTCCTGAGTGTCATGGAACACAATCACCCCGCGGCGCCACAGCAGCATCAACGTCAGTACCCGCTGGGCGGACTCATCGGCCTTGAGTTTGCCCGCCTCATCCTCCGAATCGATGTCCCACAACGCCACTTGCAGCCCCTGAGACTGGAAAAACCCCTGGGCATCAGCGCGACGCTGGCCATACGGCGGCCGGAACAACGGCACATAGTTTTCCGGCAACAGGTTCTGCACCAGCGTGGCACTGCGGGTGATCGAACTTTGCCAGTCAACCCAATGACTGTGGGAGCGGTACTGCCAGCCCTGGATGCCGACACACTGGTCCTGATAAAGCGCCTGCACATCGGCAGGCGAACTTTTCTCCAGACGCATCTGCAGGCTGTTGCCGAGGGCGAAGAACGTGGCGTTCATTTTCTGTTTGCGCAGGTAGTCGGCGAGCCAATCGGTATTGCCGCTGGTCGGCGCCGGGCCGCCGTCGAAGGTCAACAAAAACAGGCGGTCGTTCAGCTCATTGCCGTTACGCTCATGGTCGCCGAAGCGCGCCACTTCGCTGCTGATTTGCGGGAACAGCGCGGCCTTACGCAGTTGTTCATCCAGATAACGCTCGTGGAAAGCCCGGCTTGGCGCGGCCCAGCCTATGTAGAAGGAGCTGTCGCTGACCTCGAACTTGCCGGCCTGCTCACGCAGGTCGTCCATGCTTTCCACCAGGTAGCAAAACGAGGCGTCCTGCTCACAGCTTTGCTGGGCGAACGTGTAGTTTTCCAACAGCCGTTGCCACAGCTGGCGGCGCAGGTCGTCGATGGACCCCAGGTTGATGATCTTCAGGCCCAGGCGCTGTTTGAGGGCAGGTTCATCAAGGGCTTCGCTGGCCAGCAAGGCACGGGCGAACATCAGGACTTCCGCCCGGGATGCCACATCGAACAGCGCCGGGCTGCTTAATTTCTCGGGCCAGGTGCTGCGGTCCAGGCTGGCCACATCCACCGGCGCCGCCTGAATATTCAAACACACCAGCCAGGCTGACAATAAAAGCGCAATTCGCACAGAGGGTCTCCATCTCCAGAGTCGTCGGGCACTATAGCCGATCACCCCCTATCAGCATCATAGGTGGAGTCAAACCGCCCCAGCCCCTAGAATCCCCCGACGATTACAGGAGACGACTTCATGCTGATGGTGATTTCCCCAGCCAAAACCCTCGATTTCGAGTCACCGCCGGTGACCCCGCGCTTTACCCAGCCGCAATATCTCGACCACTCCCAGGAGCTGATCGAGCAATTGCGCGAGCTGAGCCCAGCGCAGATCAGCGAGCTGATGCACGTCTCCGACAAGATCGGCGGCCTCAACGCGGCGCGCTTTGGCAGTTGGACCCCAGCCTTCACACCGGCCAACGCCAAACAGGCGTTGCTGGCGTTCAAGGGCGACGTCTACACCGGCCTGAATGCCGAGACCTTCAAGGACGCCGACTTCGCCTACGCCCAGGATCGCCTGCGCATGCTCTCCGGCCTGTACGGCCTGCTGCGCCCCCTGGACCTGATGATGCCTTACCGGCTGGAGATGGGCACCAAACTGGCCAACGCACGTGGCAAGGACCTGTACGCCTTCTGGGGAACCCGTATTAGCGAGTGGCTCAACGAAGCCCTGGTCGAACAGGGCGATGACGTTTTGCTCAACCTGGCCTCCACCGAGTACTTCTCGGCGGTCAAGCGCCCGGCCTTGAACGCACGGATCATCAACACCGAGTTCAAGGACCTGAAAAACGGCCAGTACAAGATCATCAGCTTCTACGCCAAGAAGGCCCGAGGCATGATGAGCCGCTTTGTGATTGAAGAACGCATCAACGACCCGACCTTGCTCAAGCAGTTTGATGCCCAGGGTTATCGCTTCAATGCCGAGCAGTCCAAGCCGGATAACCTGGTGTTTTTGCGCGACCACGCACCGGAATAAGGCTACCCCTGACAACGCACAACCTGTGGAGAGTGGGCGAGCCCCCCTCTCCACAAAAGCCTCTCCTCCTCCCTTTCCTTCGCGGAAAATCGTCATTTATTTGGCGTCAAAAATTATTCTTCAGAATTTATAACGATTCTTTCACTCGACATTCGTCAGTTTTTTTTGTAGTGGCACCACTTTTTTAAATCAGTAGTGGCACAAAACCATTTAAACCCCGCAACTCCCTGCAACTACTGACTAAAGCAGCAAGTGCTATCACTCCACTACCAGTGCCATCTTTCTCAATATTTCAAGAAATTTCCGGAAACAGGATGAGCGGCCAGGAACTATGTCCTAAAGCACCGCTCATACCACCGGTAACGATTATCTCTTTCCTTGTACGAGATTACTTACACAGCGACCAACGGAAGTAGCAAAGTTGTCACATACACTTTGGCTCGATGGTCAAACCATCAACTGATTAGTTGAGGACGGGCGATAAGGCTTCACAGCCATCCCCTACAAGGCCAAGGCTGAGCTTACCTATGCGGGCCAGTGAGACAACCCAAGGCATTGATATTAAAGACCTAAAAGTCAATATCGAATCCTTGCGGCACTGGCACCAGGCATTCCAAAAGGAAGCCTGGCTGCATTTTAGAGCAAGCCCCAATAACAAGGCCAAGTTGCGCACAACTTGAGTGCATTAGTTAGTCACTCGATTTTTAATATGCCTGTACATGGCAATGGGGCGTCTATTCGCTGCATATCCTAGTGCATGAGTGACGCTTTAAAACATGAACTCCGGCCATCTAATGGCATGATTAACACAGAGGTAAATGCGATGCGCATCAGCATATTTGGTTTGGGTTACGTTGGCGCAGTCTGTGCCGGTTGCCTGTCTGCACGGGGCCATGAGGTCATTGGCGTAGACATCTCCAAGGATAAGATCGACCTGATCAATGCGGGTAAATCCCCCATCGTTGAACCGGGTCTGGGCGAACTGTTGAGCCAGGGTATTAAAACCGGCCGACTGCGCGGCACCACCAACTTCGCCGACGCAATCCGCGATACCGACCTGTCGATGATTTGCGTCGGCACGCCGAGCAAGAAGAACGGCGACCTGGAACTCAACTACATCGAAGCGGTGTGCCGCGAGATCGGTTTTGTCCTGCGGGACAAGACCACCCGCCACACCATCGTGGTGCGCAGCACCGTATTGCCAGGCACCGTGGCCAATGTAGTGATCCCGATTCTCGAAGACTGCTCGGGCAAGAAAGCCGGCGTCGACTTCGGCGTCGCGGTCAACCCTGAATTCCTGCGTGAAAGCACCGCCATCGCCGACTACGACTTGCCACCGATGACCGTCATCGGCGAATTCGACAAAGCCTCCGGAGATGTCCTGCAGTCGCTGTACGAAGAGCTCGACGCGCCGATCATCCGCAAGGACATCGCCGTCGCCGAGATGATCAAGTACACCTGCAACGTCTGGCATGCGACCAAAGTGACCTTCGCCAACGAAATCGGCAACATCGCCAAGGCAGTGGGTGTCGATGGCCGCGAAGTGATGGAAGTGGTCTGCCAGGACAAGACCCTCAACCTGTCCCAGTACTACATGCGTCCGGGCTTTGCCTTCGGCGGTTCCTGCCTGCCCAAGGACGTGCGCGCCCTGACCTACCGCGCCAGTTCCCTGGACGTGGAAGCACCACTGCTCAACTCGCTGATGCGCAGCAACGAGTCCCAGGTGCAGAACGCCTTCGACATCATCTCCGGCCACGACAAGCGCAAGGTTGCCCTGCTGGGCCTGAGCTTCAAGGCCGGCACCGATGACCTGCGCGAAAGCCCCCTGGTGGAACTGGCGGAAATGCTGATCGGCAAGGGCTTCGACCTGAGCATCTACGACAGTAACGTCGAGTACGCCCGTGTCCACGGCGCCAACAAGGATTACATCGAGTCGAAGATCCCCCACGTGTCGTCCCTGCTCAACTCGGACTTCGACGACGTGATCAACAACTGCGACGTGATCGTCCTCGGCAACCGCGACGAGAAATTCCGCGCCCTGGCCCAGACCGCGCCCCACGGCAAGCAAGTGGTCGACCTGGTCGGTTTCATGTCCAAAGCCACCAGCGTGAGTGGCCGTACCGAAGGTATTTGCTGGTAAGAGCAGCAGCGAGCTGCAAGCTTCAAGCGGCAAGTTAAAAGCGCTTCACTTGCAGCTTGTAGCTTGCGGCTTGAAGCCTCCTTCACCTTCGGATGACGCTTATGTCCAAGCTAAAACACGTGCTACTTCAATCCGCTGGCTGGCTTTTGTTTTTAAGCCTGTTGATGGGCCTGGCCCTGGCATTGCCGGCGACCATCTTCGACTCCGAGTCCAAGGACTTCATATTCCTGATTGGCGCCGTCGGCATCTGGCGCTACTCCATGGGTGCCACACACTTTGTGCGCGGCATGCTGTTTCTCTACGTGGTCTACCCGCACCTGCGGCGCAAAGTGCGCAAATTGGGCAAGTCGGCAGACCCGTCTCACGTATTCCTGATGGTCACCAGCTTTCGTATCGATGCGCTGACCACTGCCCAGGTCTACCGCTCGGTGATCCGCGAAGCCATCGAATGCGGCTTCCCCACCACCGTGGTCTGCTCCCTGGTGGAAATGTCCGATGAGCTGCTGGTCAAGGGCCTTTGGGAAAAGATGAACCCACCGGCCCACGTTGACCTCGATTTCGTGCGCATCGCCGGCACCGGCAAGCGTGACGGCCTGGCCTACGGTTTCCGCGCCATCTCCCGCCACCTGCCGGACGACCGCGCCGTGGTTGCAGTGATCGACGGCGACACCGTGCTCGCCGAAGGCGTCGTGCGCAAGACCGTGCCGTGGTTCCAGCTATTCGGCAATGTCGGCGGCCTGACCACCAACGAGTTCTGCGAAGTACGCGGCGGCTACATCATGAGCGAGTGGCACAAACTGCGCTTCGCCCAGCGCCACATCAACATGTGCTCCATGGCGCTGTCCAAGCGCGTGCTGACCATGACCGGGCGCATGTCGGTGTTCCGCGCCAGCGTCGTCACCGACCCGAGCTTTATCGCCGACGTCGAAAGCGACTCGCTGCAACACTGGCGCCTGGGCCGCTTCAAGTTCTTGACCGGCGATGACAAGTCCAGCTGGTTCAGCCTGATGCGCCTAGGCTACGACACCTTCTACGTGCCGGATGCCGCGATCAACACCGTCGAGCATCCACCGGAAAAGAGCTTTATCAAGGCCAGCCGCAAACTGATGTTCCGTTGGTACGGCAACAACCTGCGGCAGAACTCCCGGGCCCTGGGCCTGGGTGTGAAACGCCTCGGGGCGTTCACCAGCGTGGTGCTGTTCGACCAGCGCGTGTCGATGTGGACATCCTTGCTGGGCCTGACCGTGGCGATCATCGCCAGCTTCAAATACGGCGGCGCGTTCATCCTCGCCTACCTGCTGTGGATCGGCATCACCCGCCTGATCCTGACCCTGCTGCTGTCGTGTTCCGGCCATAAGATCGGCCCGGCCTACCCGGTGATTCTCTATTACAACCAGATCGTCGGCGCGCTGGTAAAAATCTACGTGTTCTTCCGCCTCGATCAACAGTCCTGGACCCGCCAGGACACCAAACTGACCCGCGATTTGGCCAGCTTTCAACGTTGGTTCAACACCTGGTCGTCTCGGACCATGACCTTCTCCGCCGGCAGCATCTTCGTTGCCGTGTTGCTGATGATGGTTTGACCCTGCCAAGCCTGAATTAACTAGGAATTACACCGCCATGAATAGCCCAATGAATTCTCCAGTAAACGCCAATGTTGTTCACGAGTCCGAAGCCCAGCGCCAACACGCCCGGGTCAAAATCCCGGCCAAGCTGCGCTTCTTCGGCGCCGACCGCACGCCCATGGAAGTGCGGGTCATCGACCTGTCTGCTGGCGGCCTGGCCTTCAACGCCGCCCAGCAACCGCTGAAAGTCGGCGATGTGCATAAGGGTCGCTTGCAGTTCGTCATCGACAACCTCGGCCTGGCAATGGACGTCGAGCTGCTGGTACGTTCCCACGACCGCCAGAGCGGCCGCACCGGCTGCCAGTTCCAGAACCTGGAGCCGCAAGATATTTCCACCCTGCGCCACCTGATCACCTCGCACCTTTCCGGTGACATCGTGACCATGGGCGACGTGCTCGCCACCCTGCAGCGCGACAACTTCACCAAGGCGCGCAAGGTCAAGGACGGCGGCAGCGGCATGAGCGCCTTCGGTCGCCTACGGGCCGTGACTTTCAGCCTGGCGATCTTCCTCGTCGGCCTGGCCGCTTTCGGTTTCATCTTCAAGTCGGTGTACGGCATGTACTTCGTCAGCCACGCCCAGGCTGGCCTGGTCAGCGTGCCCGGCATGAATATCACGATGCCTCGCGACGGCACCGTGCAAAGCCTGATCAAAGGTGATGCAGTGGCGGCTAAAGGCGCGCCACTCGCCACCTTCAGCACCAGCATGCTCGACGTGCTCAAGGGCCATCTGGACGAAGACCAGTTGCAACCGGCCAAGGTTGAAGAGCTGTTCGGCAAGCAAATGACCGGCACCCTGACCTCCCCGTGCGATTGCGTGGTGTCTCAGCAACTGGTCGCGGATGGTCAATACGCCAGCAAGGGCGATGTGATCTTCCAACTGGTGCCGCGTGGCAGCCAGGCCAACGTCGAGGCACGTTTCTCCTATCGCCAGTTCGGTGATGTGCGTCCAGGTACGCCGGTGAGCTTCCAGGTCGCCGACGAAGAACAGACCCGCACCGGCACCATCGTCAGCAGCACCAGCCTCAACAGCGCCGACCTGTCCTCCGACATTCGCGTACAGATCAAGCCCGACGCTCCACTGGACAGCGCCTACGCCGGCCGCCCGGTGGAAGTGACCAGCGACCGTGGCCCATCCCTGAACTGGCTGATCGACAAAGCCATGGCCGCCGGTCTTTAAGCAGAGGACATGCCTGTGACTAGCCCACTTCGACTCCTGCCGGTACCACTGGCCCTGGCCATCGCGCTCGCCGGTTGCGCCGGCCTGCCCGACCAACGCCTGGCCAATGAAGCCCTCAAGCGTGGCGACACGGCGATGGCTGCGCAGAACTATCAGCAACTGGCCGACCTGGGCTACAGCGAAGCCCAAGTGGGCTTGGCTGATATCCAGGTAGGCACCCGCGACCCTGCGCAAATAAAACAGGCCGAAGCCACCTACCGCGCGGCGGCCGACATCTCGCCCCGCGCCCAGGCTCGTCTGGGTCGCCTGTTGGTAGCCAAGCCCGGCTCCACCGAGGCCGAGCAACACGAAGCTGAAGGTCTATTGAAAAAAGCCTTTGCCAATGGCGAAGGCAACACCCTGATCCCCCTGGCGATGCTGTACCTGCAATATCCCCACAGTTTCCCGAACATCAACGCCCAGCAGCAAATCAGCAAATGGCGCACCGCCGGTTACCCAGAGGCGGGTCTGGCCCAGGTGCTGCTGTACCGCACCCAGGGCACGTACGACCAGCACTTGGACGAAGTGGAAACCATCTGCAAGGCGGCACTGAACACCACCGACATCTGCTACGTCGAGCTGGCCACCGTCTACCAGAAACGCGGCCAGCCTGAACAACAAACTGAACTGCTCAAGCAGATGCAGGCAGGTTTCAGCTTTGGCACCGTCACCGCCCAACGAGTGGACAGCGTGGCCCGTGTGCTGGGTGATGCGAGCCTGGGCAAGACCGACGAAAAAACCGCGCAAGCGCTGCTGGAAAAAATCGCCCCTGCCTACCCGGCCTCCTGGGTCAGCCTGGCGCAATTGCTCTACGACTTCCCCGAACTGGGCGATGTCGACCAGATGATGAAGTACCTGGACAACGGCAGCGCCGCCGACCAGCCCCGCGCCGAACTGCTGCTGGGCAAGCTCTACTACGAAGGCAAATGGGTACCGGCCGATGCCAAGGCCGCCGAAGCACACTTCCAGAAAGCTGTCGGCCGCGAAGTCGCCGCTGATTACTACCTCGGCCAGATCTACCGCCGTGGCTACCTGGGCCAGGTCTATCCGCAAAAAGCTCTGGACCACCTGCTGACCGCTGCGCGCAACGGCCAGAACAGCGCCGACTTCGCTATTGCCCAGCTGTTTTCCCAGGGCAAGGGCACCAAGCCCGACCCCCTCAACGCCTGGGTCTTCAGCCAATTGGCCAAGGCACAGGACACACCGCAAGCCACTGAACTGGCCGCGCAGCTGGACACGCAACTGCCGCCAGCCCAGCGCGGCGAAGGCCAGCGCCTGCTGCAACAAGAACAGGCCGCCCGTGGCGCCTTGAGTCAAAACACGCTGCAACTGCACGCCCTGCAAGAAGAAGACGGCGAGGAATCCCTATGAAGCTCAATCCATTCGTCAAGGCCGGTATTGGCCTGACCTTCGCACTGCTGTGGTCGTGCCCGACCCTGGCCGCATTGACCGAAGAAAAGAACTTCGGCCTGGACGTCAAAGTCACCGGCCAGTCCGAAGACGACCGCGACCTGGGCACGCAGAAAGAGGGCGACGTCAACGGCATCGGCCTCGACCTGCGCCCGTGGGTCTACGGTGAAAGCGGCAACTGGAGCGCCTACGCCATGGGCCAGGCGGTAGCGGCCAGCGACATCATCGAGACCGATACCCTGCAACAGTCCGACGCCGACGCCACTGAGCAGTCGAGCAACGACGACCGCAAGACCAAGAAAAACTACCTGGCCCTGCGCGAGTTTTGGATCGGCTATAGCGGCTTTACGCCCTACCCCGGCGAGCAACTGAAACTCGGGCGCCAACGCCTGCGCAACGACGACGGCCAGTGGCGCGACACCAACATCGAAGCGCTGAACTGGACCTTCGACACCACCCTGCTGCGGGCCAATGTCGGCGCCGCCGAACGCTTCAGCGAATACCGCACCGACCTCAAGGAACTGGCCCCCAAGGACAAGGACCGCCAGCACCTCTACGCCGACGCGGCCTATCAATGGACGCCGGGGCAGTGGATCGGCCTGCGAGGCCATCACACCCATGACGACGGCAAGCTCGACTTCCCGGAACCGGGCGTGGCCGCTGACTCCCTGGACAAGCGCGAAAACGGCGACCTGACCTGGCTCGGCATCGAAGCCAACAGCGACGCCTACAACTGGCGCAACACCAACACCGTCAACTACTGGGCCAGCATCACCGGCATGAAGGGCGATCGCGACACCGTCAACGCCTTGAACGCCGACGGCACCCGCCCGGCCGCCGCCAAACGCAGCGACGACGTCGACGGCTGGGCAACCGACCTGGGTGTGCGCTTGCGCCTCGACCCGCAGTGGCAAGTCGGTGCGGCCTATGCCCGTGCCAGCGCCAACTACGAACAGAACGGCCTGCAGAGCAACCGCTCCAACTACACCGGCACCCAATCTCGCGTACACCGCTTCGGTGAGGCGTTTCGCGGCGAGATGAACAACATGCAGACCGCCACCCTGTTCGGCTCCTGGCAACTGCGCGACGACTACGACGCCAGCCTGGTCTACCACAAGTTCTGGCGCGTGGACGGCAACAAGCCAGTGGGCAGCAACGGCATCGACGCGGTGCAAAACAATACCGACGACGTCACCGGCGCCGTGCTCTCCACCTCGTCCCTACCATTGGAAGACGGCAAGAAAGACCTCGGCCAAGAGGTGGACCTGGTGGTCACCAAGTACTTCAAGAAAGGCCTGCTGCCGGCCGCGCTCAGCCAGTCGATCGACGAACCGTCGGCCCTGGTGCGCTTTCGTGGCGGTGTGTTCAAACCGGGCGATGCCTACGGCAAACAAGTCGACTCGTACATGCACCGCGCCTTTGTCGACGTGATCTGGCGCTTCTGATGGGAGCCTGCGCAATGAACCCTCAAGCCCTCAAAGGCTCGGTCAGCCTGCTGGTCGCAGCGATGCTGCTGGCCAGCGCTTCGGCCATGGCCAATGCAGAGCCGGCAGTCAAAGCGCCGACCATCGCCAAGGAACTGCAACAGGCCAAGACCTACACCATCACTAGCCCGCCGACTGCGCCGCTGGAGATGCCCAAGCCTGCGCTGCCGGACGTCTCGGGCTACACCGCCGAGGCGGTCGCGAAAAAAATCGTGCGCAGCAAGATCGGCAAGGTCAGCGTGCGCCGGATGATGCAGGAAGACGCCCTCAAGGACTTTATCGGCGGCGATAACAAGATGGCCGAATGGGTGGTGCGCCAGCACGGCATTCCCCAGGCGATCTTTATCGACGACGGCTATATGAACCTCAAGGACCTGCTCAAGAAAGTGCCCAAGCAGTACCTCAGCGAAACCTCGCCGGGGGTGTTCCTGGCCAGGTTGCCGATTGTGGTCGGGAACAAAGGCATCCTCGAAATCGACAAGCAGACTCAAGAGTTGCGCTTGTCCCAGGAAGCCGGCTCGTTCCTGGTCAACGACGGCAAGCTGTTTGTGCGCGACACCAAAATCACCGGCTGGCGCGAGAAAACCAACGGCCCGGCGACCTTCCAGTCGCCCGAGGAATTCCGCCCGTTCCTGCTGGCCTGGGGCGGCACCGAGACCTACATCGTCAACAGCAAGATGGCCAGCTTCGGCTATGCCAACAGCAAGTCCTACGGGGTGAGTATTTCCCAGTACACGCCGAACATGGCCAAGGTGCTCAAGCGTAAAGAGCCGACCGGCTGGATCATCGGCTCCGAGTTCTCGGACATGTGGTACGGCTTCTACTGCTACGAGACCGAAGGTTTTGTGGTCAAGGGAAATACCTACAAGGACAACATCGTCTACGGCATTGACCCCCACGACCGTTCCCACGGTCTGATCATCACCGACAACACCGTCTACGGCACCAAGAAGAAGCACGGCATCATCATTTCCCGGGAAGTGAATGACAGCTTCATCTTCAACAACCGCAGCTACGACAACAAGCTCTCGGGCCTGGTGATCGACCGTAACAGCGTCAACAACGTGATCGCCGATAACGAGATTTACCAAAACCACACCGACGGCATCACGCTCTATGAGAGCGGCGACAACCTGCTGTGGGGCAACAAGGTGATCAGTAACCGTCGCCACGGCATCCGGATTCGTAACAGCGTGAACATTCGTCTGTACGAAAACATCGCCATGGCCAATGGGTTGACTGGGGTCTACGGGCACATCAAGGACCTCACCAACACCGACCGCGACTTCGATCTCGACCCGTTCGACACCAAGGTCTCGCTGATCGTGGTCGGCGGTGAACTGGCCGCCAACGGCAGCGGACCGCTGTCCATCGACTCGCCGTTGAGCATCGAGCTGTTTCGCGTGTCCATGCTCGCCCCGACCAAATCCAGCGGCATCAGCTTCTCGGGGATTCTCGGCGAGCGCCAGGATGAAATTCTCGACCTGCTGGTACGCCAGCAGAAAGCCGTGCTGATCGACCCTGTCGAACGCCAGACCGAATTGCAGGAATGAGGATGCCCCTTATGCACCCACACATGATCAAACTGCTCAGCCTCTCGGGGTTGACCCTCGGCCTGCTGGCTGCCAGCCAAGGCGTGCGCGCCGATGAGGTCAAGGCACCGGCGTTCACCGCCGACCCGTGCTGCAACCTGTGCCCCGAAGCCCACGACGCCAAGAACTACACCACCCGCTATCAGCAGAACTTCACCACGCTGGTGCAAGCCCAGGGCGACTGGCTGTTCCGGACCCAGGAAGATTTGCGCACCGAGTTCAACACCAGCCCCGCCGGCTACAAACGCATGCAACTACTGCACGATGCGTTCAAGAGCAAAGGCGTGGAACTGGTGGTGGTCTACCAGCCAACCCGTGGCCTGGTAAACCGCAACAAGCTCAATGCCGAAGAGAAAGCCAAGTTCGATTTCGACAAGGCCCTGGGCAACTACAAAACCATGCTCGGCCGTTTTGCCAAGATGGGTTATGTGGTGCCGGACCTGTCGTCGCTGACCAATGAAGATTTATCACCAGGGCAGCCCGACGAACTGCCGGCCCACGATTTCTACTTCCGTGGCGACCAGCATTGGACCCCTTACGGCGCCCAGCGCACGGCAAAAATTGTCGGCGAACAAGTCAAGCAAATGGCCGCCTTTGCCGACATTCCCAAGCGTGAGTTCGAGACCAAGAAGTCCGGGCGCATGGGCAAGACCGGCACCCTGCACAACATGGCCGGGCAATTGTGCGGCACCAGCTACGCGATCCAGTACATGGACCAGTTCACCACCGAGCCCAAGGGCGAAGCGGGCGACGGCGATCTGTTCGGTGATTCCGGCAACCCGCAGATCACCTTGGTGGGCACCAGCCACAGCGGCAAGAACTACAACTTCGCCGGTTTCCTTGAAGAAGAAATCGGCGCCGACATCCTCAACGTCGCCTTCCCCGGCGGTGGCCTGGAAGGCTCGATGATCCAATACCTGGGCAGCGAAGAGTTCCAGAAGTCGCCACCGAAGATCCTCATTTGGGAATTCTCGCCGCTGTACCGCCTGGACCAGGAAACCACCTACCGCCAGATGATGTCGCTGCTGGACAACGGCTGTGAAGGCAAGACCGCGCAGATGAGCGCCAGCACCACGCTCAAGCCCGGCAAGAATGAATTGATGGTCAACAGCAAGAACATGGACCTGCGCAACAGCAACCACCAGGTCGACATCCGCTTCGCCGATCCGTCGGTGAAAACCCTGCAAGCCACCCTCTGGTACATGAACGGGCGCCACGAGGACATCAAAATCGACAAACCCGAAACATCCGATACAGACGGGCGTTTCGCCTTTGAACTGCGCACCGATGAAGACTGGGCCACGCAAACCCTGCTGGCCGTGGAAGTACAGGGCCCCGAAGCGGGCGCTGCTGCGCAGAAAGTCGAAGCGAAAATTTGCACACGCAACGTATTCCCTGGCGCCGGGCAAAACACCGCCCAGTTGCCCTTAGAGAAAGTCGTGCAATGAGGTTACTTATGCCAATTCGCAAACTACTGACGCCGACCTTGCTGGGCCTGGCGATCTTCGCCGGCTCCGTCAACGCCGCAGCCCCACTGCGCCCGCCTCAGGGCTACTTCGCGCCGGTGGAAAAATTCAAGACCGGTGACTTCAAGGACGGCTGCGATTCCATGCCGACGCCTTACACCGGCCCGTTGCAATTTCGCAGCAAATACGAAGGCTCCGACAAGGCCCGCTCGACCCTGAACGTGCAATCGGAAAAAGCCTTTCGCGACACCACCGCCGACATCACCACGCTGGAACGTGACACCAGCAAACGGGTGATGCAGTTCATGCGCGACGGCCGTCCGGAACAGCTGGAATGCACGCTCAACTGGCTGACCGGCTGGGCCAAGGCCGATGCGTTGATGTCCAAGGACTTCAACCACACCGGCAAGTCCATGCGCAAATGGGCACTGGGCAGCATGGCTTCG
Source organism: Pseudomonas sp. C321 (assembly GCF_055407105.1). Lineage (NCBI taxonomy): Bacteria > Pseudomonadati > Pseudomonadota > Gammaproteobacteria > Pseudomonadales > Pseudomonadaceae > Pseudomonas > Pseudomonas sp. C321. The sequence goes on from NZ_JBUZRB010000001.1 coordinate 784,185, forward strand.
GCCTATATCCGCCTGAAGTTTTCCGACTCCCACCCGCTGGCAAACCGTCAGCAGGAGTCGCAGTTGATCGAAGCCTGGTTCAGCAAAATGGCCGATCAGGTGGTCAGCGACTGGGACAACCTGCCGCTTGAGAAAACCAACAACCACTCCTACTGGGCCGCCTGGTCGGTGATGGCAACGTCCATCGCCACCAACCGCCGCGACCTGTTTGATTGGGCGGTGAAGGAATACAAGGTCGGCGCCAATCAGGTGGACGACCAAGGTTTCCTGCCCAACGAATTGAAGCGTCAGCAACGGGCGTTGGCGTACCACAACTACGCCCTGCCACCGCTGTCGATGATTGCCAGTTTCGCCCTGGTCAACGGCGTAGATGTGCGGTCGGAAAACAACGGCGCACTCAAACGCCTGGGAGACAAGGTGCTGGCCGGGGTCAAGGACCCGGAGATTTTCGAGAAGAAGAACGGCGAGGAACAGGACATGAAAGACCTGAAGCAGGACATGAAATTTGCCTGGCTGGAACCGTTCTGCAGCCTCTACACCTGCCCGCCCGAAGTGCTTGAGCGCAAGCACGGCATGCAGCCGTTCAAGACGTTCCGCCTCGGGGGTGACCTGACCAAGGTCTACGACCCGGCGCATGAAAAAGGCGACAAAGGCAGCTGATACACCGGGCTGATCACGCATAAAACCGTCCGGTTTTTCACGGGGGGTCTGGGGGGGCCGTTGGCCCTTGACTGTTGGTTAAACATGGAGAGATCGGGATGGTTTTCTCGTCCAATGTGTTCCTGTTTTTGTTCTTGCCGATCTTTCTCGGCTTGTACTATTTGAGCGGGCAACGCTATCGCAATCTGCTGCTGCTGATTGCCAGTTATGTGTTCTACGCCTGGTGGCGAGTGGACTTCCTGGCGCTGTTTGCCGCCGTCACGCTGTGGAATTACTGGATCGGCCTCAAGGTCGGTGCGGCAGGCGTGCGCACCAAGCCGGCCCAGCGCTGGCTGTTGCTCGGCGTAGCGGTCGACCTGTGCATCCTCGGCTACTTCAAGTACGCCAACTTCGGGGTCGACAGCATCAACGCGATGATGACCTCAGTCGGTCTTTCGCCCTTCATCCTCACCCATGTGCTGTTGCCGATCGGGATCTCGTTCTACATTTTCGAGTCCATCAGCTACATCATCGACGTCTACCGTGGCGACACGCCGGCGACCCACAACCTCATCGACTTTGCGGCGTTCGTGGCGATCTTCCCGCACCTGATCGCCGGCCCCGTGTTGCGCTTTCGAGACCTTGCGGACCAGTTCAACAACCGTACCCATACCCTCGACAAGTTCTCCGAGGGGTGTACGCGGTTCATGCAGGGTTTCATCAAGAAGGTGTTTATCGCCGACACCCTGGCGGTGGTCGCCGACCATTGCTTCGCCCTGCAAAACCCCACCACCGGCGATGCCTGGCTCGGCGCGCTGGCGTACACCGCGCAGCTGTACTTCGACTTCTCCGGCTATAGCGACATGGCCATCGGCCTGGGTCTGATGATGGGTTTCCGCTTTATGGAAAACTTCAAGCAGCCCTACATCAGCCAGTCAATCACCGAGTTCTGGCGGCGCTGGCACATCAGCCTGTCCACCTGGCTGCGTGACTACCTGTACATCACCCTGGGCGGCAACCGCAAAGGCACGCTGACCACTTACCGCAACCTGTTCCTGACCATGTTGCTCGGCGGGCTGTGGCACGGTGCCAACATCACCTACATCGTTTGGGGCGCCTGGCACGGCATGTGGCTGGCGATTGAAAAAGCCATCGGCCTCGACACCTCGCCGCGCAGCTTCAACCCGATTCGCTGGGCGCTGACCTTCCTGCTGGTGGTGATGGGTTGGGTGATCTTCCGCTCGGAAAACCTGCACGTCGCCGGTCGCATGTACGGCGCCATGTTCAGCTTCGGCGAATGGTCGCTGTCGGAACTCAACCGCGCCAACCTCACCGGGCTGCAAGTGGCGACCATGGTGGTGGCCTATGCAACGCTGGCGTTCTTTGGCCTGCGGGACTTCTACAGCAACCGTCCGGCACAAAAAACCAAGCCTGCAGATCCAAGCCTGATCAAGGCCGTACCCGGCGAAAACCCCGGCAGCATCCAGGAACCCGGCTACACCGTCGGCAGTAATGCCCAGGTGCAACCGGCCTACTGGGCTGCCGCCTGGCCACGCTACGCAATGCGCGCCCTGGTGCTGCTGTTGTTCGTGGCGTCGATTCTCAAACTTTCGGCGCAGAGTTTCTCGCCGTTCCTTTACTTCCAGTTCTGAGGGAGCCGACCATGACCCGTTCATTACGCGTCCTCTATATCAGCCTGTTCATGGCCGTGCTGCTCGCATTGGGCGCCTGGTCGATGCGCAGTTTCCTGGGCTTCAGCACCAACGCCGATGCCACGGTGCTTAACGGCCGCTGGGCCAAGGCCGTCGAGACCCATTACGACGAAGAGTTCCCGATCAAGCGCCTGGGTACCAACCTATGGGCGGCGCTGGACTACAAACTGTTCAACGAAGGTCGTCCCGGCGTGGTGCTGGGTCGCGATCACTGGTTGTACAGCGACGAGGAATTCAACCCCGCGGTCAACGAAGAGCAGAACCTGCAAGGCAACTACGCCCTGGTGGAAGGCGTGCGCCAGACCCTCAAGGCCAAAGGCATTCAACTGGTGATGGCGATTGTGCCGGCCAAGGTGCGCCTGTACCCGGAACACCTGGGTGATGTGCGCCCGGCGAGCATTCATGAAGGTCTCTACAAGGATTTCCATGCTCGCGTCGCTGCCGACAAAATCATCGCTCCCGACCTGCTGGGCCCGCTGCAACAGGCCAAGCACAACGGCCATCAGGTGTTCTTGCGCACCGACACCCACTGGACGCCCGACGGCGCCCAGGTCGCCGCCCAACAACTGGCCAAGGCCATCACCGACAAGACCCCCCTCAGCGGCGAGCCCCAGCGCTTTGTCACCGAAGCCGAGAAAACCGAACCGCACAAGGGCGACCTGCGCCTGTTCCTGCCCCTGGACCCACTGTTCGAAAACTTGATGCCGCCCCAGGAGCCTCTGGAGAAACGCGTGACTCACGCCGTGCAAACCAAGGCCGATGGCGACGACGCCCTGTTCGCCGACAGTGAAATGCCGGTGGCCCTGGTGGGCACCAGCTACAGCGCCAACCCCAACTGGAACTTCGTTGGGGCCTTGAAACAAGCCCTGGGCAGCGACGTGGTGAATTACTCCGAAGACGGCCACGGCCCGATCCTGCCGATGCTCAGCTATTTGAAAAGCGACGACTTCAAGAACAGCCCGCCACAAGTGCTGATCTGGGAGTTTCCGGAACGTTATCTGCCTGTGAACAACGAAATCGGCGATGCCGACCCCAAGTGGGTCGCGCAGCTTAAAGAAGCCGGTACACGCCAACAGAACATGGCACTGAACACCCAACCAAACACCCAAAAATCCGAGACGCCCGACCGGGCGCAAAACTGAAAGAGGTAACTCACATGACTTTCACTACTACTCCTCGTCGTCTCGCCAAGTCCTTTGCACTGGTGGCCGGCATGAGCTTCTTGTCGATGACCGCCTTCGCTGGCGACGCCGCGCTCTACGGCCCTGTCGCACCGAAAGGCTCCAGCTTTGTGCGCTTGTTCAACGCCAGCAACCAGGAAGTCAGCGCCACCGTCGGCACCGCCAACCTGAGCGACATCGCCCCGCTGGGCAGCAGCGACTTCAGCTTCATGCCGGGCGGCGACTACAGCGCCAAGGTCGGCAGCGCGACCCTGCCGGTCAAGCTGGCCGCTGATCACTACTACACCTTGGTCAACAACGGCAGCGGCCAGCCGCAACTGATCGAAGAGCCGCCGTTCAAGAACAAACAGAAATCCCTGGTGCGCGTACAGAACCTCAGTGACAAGTCGCTGACCCTGAAAACTGCCGATGGCAAGACCGACGTGGTCAAGGCCGTAGCCGCCAAGAGCCGTGGCGAGCGCGAGATCAACCCGGTGAAGGTCAGCCTGGCGCTGTATGAAGGCGACAAGAAAGTCGGCGACGTCAAACCAGTAGCCCTGGAGCGCGGTGAAGCGGCGGTGCTGTACATCACCGGCAGCGGTTCCAGCCTGTCGCCAGTGTGGGTGAAACGCCCAGTGTCGACTCGCTAATTATATTTCCACATTGACGCTCCCCCTGTAGGAGCCGGGCTTGCCCGCGATGAACTCAAGGGCACCGCGTTTATTCTGGTGCCCCGCGTCATCGTTGACATCCACCGCGAGCAAGCTCGCTCCTACAGAGATAGCGATCAGCCTGGACCGAGACAAAAACAAGAGTGAAACGACAGAACGCAGTAGCTCTAACTCATATCGATTCAAGGAGAAACACCATGATTCCAGTCATCCTGTCCGGTGGTAGCGGCTCACGTCTTTGGCCGCTTTCGCGCAAACAGTTTCCCAAGCAATTCCTGGCCCTGACCGGTGAGCAAACGCTGTTCCAGCAAACCCTGGAACGCCTGGTATTCGACGGCATGGAGCAGCCCATCGTGGTCTGCAACAAGGACCATCGATTTATCGTCAACGAACAGTTGTCCGTTCGTAAGCTGGAAACCCAGCGCATCCTGATGGAGCCTTTCGGCCGCAACACCGCGCCGGCCGTGGCGCTCACCGCGATGATGCTGATCAACGAAGGCCGCGACGAGCTGATGCTGGTGTTGCCCGCCGACCATGTCCTGGACGACCAGAAAGCCCTGCAACGCGCCCTGGCCCTGGCTACCGTGGCGGCCGAGTGTGGCGAGATGGTGTTGTTCGGCGTACCGGCCACCCGTCCCGAAACCGGCTATGGCTACATCAAGTCCACCAACGATTCGCTGCTGCCCGAAGGCGTCAGCCGCGTGCAGCAGTTCGTCGAAAAGCCTGATGAAAAACGCGCCACCGAGTTCGTCAAAAGCGGTGGTTACTTCTGGAACAGCGGCATGTTCCTGTTCCGCGCCAGCCGCTTCCTCGAAGAACTGAAAAAGCACGACCCGGACATCTACGACACCTGCCTGCTGACCCTGGAGCGCAGCAACCAGACAGCCGACACCGTGGACATCGACGATGCCACCTTCGCCTGCTGCCCGGACAACTCCATCGACTACGCCGTAATGGAAAAAACCCAGCGCGCCTGCGTGGTGCCGCTGAGCGCCGGCTGGAGCGATGTAGGTTGCTGGGCGTCGTTGTGGGACGTGAATGAAAAAGACGCCAACGGCAACGTCAGCAAGGGCGATGTGGTTATCCAGGACAGCCGCAACTGCATGATCCACGGCAACGGCAAACTGGTGTCAGTGATCGGCCTGGAAAACATCGTGGTGGTGGAAACCAAGGACGCGATGATGATTGCCCACAAGGATAAGGTCCAGGGCGTCAAGCAGATGGTCAACACCCTCAACGAACAGGGCCGCAGCGAAACCCAGAACCACTGCGAGGTCTACCGTCCGTGGGGCTCCTACGACTCGGTGGACATGGGCGGGCGTTTCCAGGTCAAGCACATCTCGGTCAAGCCGGGTGCGTGCCTGTCGCTGCAGATGCACCACCACCGCGCCGAACACTGGATCGTGGTCAGCGGCACTGCCGAAGTCACCTGTGACGAGAACGTGTTCCTGCTCTGCGAAAACCAGTCCACCTACATCCCGATTGCCTCGGTACACCGTTTACGTAATCCGGGCAAAATCCCCTTGGAGATTATCGAGGTGCAGTCGGGTAGTTATTTGGGTGAAGACGATATCGAACGTTTTGAAGATATCTATGGTCGCTCGACACCGATTGAACGTGGCGTGTCGGTGAAAACCATCGCGCAGTAAAAAGCAGCACAAGAAGCCCCCGTCCAGCCGACTGCGTCCCCTATCCGCAGCCGGTTGGGTGGGGGCTTTTTCTTGGGATCGGTGGTGGCGGTGAGTCCGTCATCATCAGATAGGCAACTGCGCACATGCACGGGTAGGATGGTTTATCCGTTTGCGAGGTTGTCATCATGTTCTTTGGTGTTTTGCTTATCATCACCTGGCTAATCCTGCTGCTACGCTATCCGGCCAGAGCCTTGCCGGTGTCTTTGGCAGCAGCGGTCGGCCTGGGGTTGGTGGCGGTGTGGGTGGTGTGGCTGGACAACCGCGAGGCGCAGCAACTGGCGCGGCTGGAATTGCGCATCAGCTATGCGCCGCAAAACTGCCCGGCAGATCGTCCGTTGCAACTGATGCTGAACAACGGCAACGACGTGCCTCTCACCGAATTGCGCTGGCGCGTCGCCGCCTATGCACCAGGAGACACGGTGAACCTGGCGGACAACGTCTACGCCGCCCCACGTTATCGCGGCCCCGGCGAATTGCAGGCCGGCGCCACTTGGGACGATTGCCTGCCCGTGCCCCCACTGCGTCCCGGCTACCGCCCACAAACCCTGGAGTTTCGCGCCGAACACTTGCAAGGCAGCTTCTCTGACTAACAACGACAAAGGACTGATTCATGCCCAACGTGCTCATCACCGGTTGCTCCAGCGGCATCGGCCGTGCCCTGGCCGATGCCTTCAAATCAGCCGGTTATGACGTGTGGGCCAGCGCCCGCCGCCCTGAAGACGTCGACGTCCTTGCTGCCGCTGGCTTCAACGCAGTGCAACTGGACGTCAACGACAGTGCTGCCCTGCAGCAATTGGCCGGGCAAGTAGGCGAGCTTGATGTGTTGATCAACAACGCTGGCTACGGTGCCATGGGTCCGTTGCTCGACGGCGGCACCCAGGCAATACAGCAGCAATTTGAGACCAATGTCTTCTCAATCGTCGGCGTAACCCAGGCGCTATTCCCCGTGTTGCGCCGCAGCAAAGGGCTGGTGGTGAATATCGGCAGCGTGTCAGGCGTGTTGGTCACACCGTTTGCCGGCGCCTACTGCGCCTCCAAAGCCGCCGTCCACGCCTTGAGCGATGCCCTGCGCATGGAGCTTGCACCGTTTGGCGTGCGGGTGATGGAAGTCCAGCCCGGCGCCATCGACACCCGTTTTGCGAAAAACGCCGGTACTCAGGCCGAGCTGTTGATCAACGAACAATCGCCCTGGTGGCCGCTGCGCGAGAGTATTCGTGCGCGGGCAAAGGCGTCCCAGGATCGACCTACGCCCGCCAGCCAGTTTGCGGCGGATGTGCTCAAGGCGGTGCAACAGACTACACCGCCGCGCCTGTTACGCTCGGGCAATGGCTGCCGGGCATTGCCGTTGATGGCCGCCTTGTTACCTAAGGGGTTGCTGGAGACCGTCTTGAAAAAACGCTTCGGGCTGGGCGGAACGTTGTAACGGTGACCCCCGACCTGTCAGCCCTTCATGAAGTCAATAAACGCCCGCACCTTCAGCGGTAAATGCCGCGTGTCCGGATACAACGCATAAACCCCCTGCGGCGCAAAGCGATGGTCCGCCAGCAGATGCACCAACCTCCCGGCATCCAGATCCTCCTGCACCAACCACTGCGGCAAAATTGCCACACCATGCCCACGTACGGCGAAAGCCTGGAGGATGGCGGCGCTGTCAGCCACCAGTGAGGTCTTGCCTGGGCCGGGACGGTAGAGGTGTTCGGTGCCTGTCGGGTCAATGACTGATAATTCCGTCAATCGTCCATGGCCCAGCTTGGGCAGTTGTTCCAGTTCCTCCAGATTGCTCACGTTACTAAACGACGGTGCCGCTACCGCAAACACCTCGAAGCTCGACAACTGCACCGCGCGATGATTGGAGTCAAGGATGCGCCCCAGGCGGAGCGCTACGTCGAAGCGCTCGGAAATCAGGTCAGCGTGGGTCGAGGATGTGGATAAGTGGATGTTCAGCTCGGGGTGTAAACGGCGAAACGCTTCCAGCGCTGGCGCGACAACGGCCAAGGCGTACTCCACGGTGGTGGTAATGCGCAGGGTGCCCTTGAGTTGGCTATGTTCCGAGCGGGCTTCCTCGATCGCCAAGCGAGCCTCTTCCAGCATGCGGCTGCAGCGTAGGTAAAAACGCTCGCCAGCATCGGTCAGGGCCAGTTGCCGGGTATTGCGGGTCAGAAGAGTCACGCCCAATTCAGCTTCCAGGCGCTTGAGATTGAAGCTCACCACCGCACGTGTTTGCCCCAGCAAATCAGCCGCTGCGGTCAACGAGCCGGCCTCGACCACGGCCTTGAAGGTGTCGAATCGATCCAGGCTGACCATGAGCGGCGCCCTCCTTTGTCAAAATAATTTTGACAAACTAACAGTCAAAGCAGCGTTTCCCAAGCACCGCCAGAGGTCTACCCTGCCGGGACTGAAAGCAGGAACGCCCCGATGACCTACCGCTCGAAAGTCACCTGGATCTTTTTACTGGGCTTCGCCCTGGACCTTGTGAACATGTTTGTCGCCACCATCGCCTACCCGGATATCGCCCGTGAGTTGCAGGCGTCAGTCACGCAACTGGCGTGGATCGGCAACGCCTACATGCTCGGCCTGACGCTGGTGATTCCCCTGAGTGTGTGGCTGGCGGCGGTCCTTGGCGAACGGCGGCTGATCGCCGCTAGCCTGCTACTGTTCAGTGTCGCGTCGGTGCTGGTGGGCCAGGCCGAATCGATTGAAGCGCTGATCGGCTGGCGACTGCTGCAAGGGTTGGGCGGCGGGTTGCTGATTCCGGTGGGGCAAGCGTTGGCCTATCGGCACTTTCCGCCGGCAGAGCGCAGCCAGTTGACGGCGAGGGTCATGTCGGTGGCGCTGCTGGTTCCGGCGCTATCGCCAGCATTGGGTGGATGGGTGGTTGATAGCGTTTCCTGGCGCTGGATCTTTTACGCCAATGTGCCGCTGGCGCTGATGACCCTGCTACTGACCCTGGTATGGCTGAAAGCAGACACGCCCTCTCCTGCTCACCCGTCCCTGGATCTGGGGAACGTGTTCCGGCAAATCAGCAGCCCGATGCTGCGGGTAGCGATGCTGGTGTATCTGTTTATCCCCGGCGTGTTTATCGGCACCAGCCTGGTTGCCATTCTTTACCTGCGAGACCTGGGCTTTGACGCCACCCGCACTGGCGCATTGATGCTGCCCTGGGCCTTGGCCTCGGGGGTGGCGATTGTCTTGGGTAAAAGGCTGTTCAACCGCTGTGGCCCCAGGCTGTTGCTGCTGGCGGGCATGACCGTGCAGTGCGTCGGGATCTTGTTACTGATCAGCATCGAGCCGGCGCAACCATTACTCGCTATCGTCGCCTATGCACTGATGGGCCTGGGCGGTAGCCTGTGCAGCAGTACCGCACAGACACTGGCCTTTCTCGATATCCCCGCTGAGCGCATGGGCCATGCCAGCGCCCTGTGGAATATCAATCGGCAGTTGAGCTTTTGCCTGGGCGCGGCGCTGCTCAGTGCGCTGCTGGTGGCACTGGATTCCTTTACCGTGACCTTTATGATTGCGGCTGCCCTCACCCTGCTTCCGCTATTCGTCGTGCTGCGCCTGGACACGTCCAAGGTACGGGCATTACTCCACCCGCAACCCGAGTCCACCCGATGATTGATTACAGCGATTTTTTCGAAGAAGTGATCCAGACCCACGTCGAGATCGAACAATGGTTCGCAGGCGTTGCTCCTGAAGGAATACTGGGCAACTTGTTGGCGCGCTTCTCGCCCGACTTCAGCATGATTGCGCCGTCCACCGGCAACCGCATGGACGTTGCGGCCGTCAGCGAACTGTTCAGCCGCCTGGGCGGCCAGCGCCCTGGGCTGAAAATCACCCTCAGCGAACTGACCGGCATCGACCGCCATGCCCGGGGTGCCATCGTGTCCTATCGGGAACAGCAGATTGATGACAGCGGCACCCAGACGGATCGCCGCGCCACTGTGGTGCTTGAAAAGCAGGCAAGCGGCGCGCTGCTTTGGCGCCACCTGCACGAGACGTTTTGCTGACCTATGGCGAGCGGGCTTGTCCCGCTCGCCACAGAGCGCCACAGGGAGTTAGTTCTGTGCCTGGTTGACGATCACCGTACACGTAATCCCCGCCGCCAACAGCACACCCTCGGGCACCTCATCTATGTGAATCCGCACCGGCACCCGCTGGGCCAGGCGCACCCAGTTGAAGGTAGGGTTCACGTCGGCGATCAGCTCGCGGCTTTCCGGGTTGTCGCGGTCGTAGATGCCACGGGAAATGCTCTCCACGTGACCCTTGAGGGTTTCACCGCTCATTAATTGCATGTCGGCTTTGTCACCCACTTTCACGTGGGGCAGTTTGGTTTCCTCGAAAAAGCCGTAGACCCAGAACGAGTTCATGTCCACCACTGCCATCTTCGCTTCACCGATGCGCGCGTAGTCGCCGCGATGGACGTTGAGGTTGGTGACATAACCGTCCACCGCCGCCAGCACCTGGGTGCGTTTGAGGTTTAGTTCGGCCGCTTCGAGTTGCGCCTGGGCGTGTTGATAGTCGGCCAGGGCCGAATCGGCGATGTTGCTGGCGTCGTCGCGGTTTTCCCTGGAGATCACTAGGGCGTCAAGATCCGCGCGGCGGTGGGCGTTGACCTTGCGCATCTCCCAAGTGGCCTTGCGCGAGGCCACCAACGATTGCGCCTGTTTCACGGCGATCCGGTAGTGCTCGGGGTCGATCTGCATCAGCAGGTCGCCCTTTTTCACCAACTGGTTGTCGCGCACCGGGACGTTGACTACTTCGCCGGTGACGTCGGCGGCGACGTTGATGATGTCGGCGCGCACCCGGCCATCGCGGGTCCAGGGTGTCTCCATGTAGTTCACCCACAGCGTGCGGCCAATCCATATCGCCAGAGCCAGTACCAGCAGGGTCGCGAGCAGGCTGAAAAACTTTTTCATCGGGGCATTCTCAACGGTAGACGGTCAGCGCCAGGGCGCCGAAAAGACAAGCGAACAGGCTCAGGCGCAGCAGCGCCGGGTGCCAGAAAAAACGGTACAGATCGAACCCGGCCAGGAGGCGATCCAGGGCCCAGGCAAGTCCCGCCGCGATGAAAAACATCAGGGTCATGGTCGGCATGTAGATGCCGTGGAAGGCGATTTCACGAGGCATTAACGGGTCCTTCAGGCTTGAGGGCAGCCAGGGGAGATTGCGGGTCCAGCAGGGAGGTGCGGATAAAGTGCAGGTAGCTTTTCACCCGGCGCAGGGCCGAGGTGTCGAAGTGCGGGGCGAAGGGTTCGTCGGTAGCCTGGACGCGGCTGATGGCGTGGTCCACGGCGATCAAGCCACGCTCAAGATTGCTGTGGCTGGGTTGCAGGAACAACCGCATCAGCGAGCGCCCCATCACCCGGATCGCCTGGCGCCACGGCTGGGATTGGGCGTAGGCCGGGTGGATCGGTAAGATCGCCTGTTCCTTGCGCAACTCGATAATCGCGTGGCCAACTTCCAGCACCACGAACATCCAGCGCAGCAGGTCGCGCTGCACCTGAGGTTGGCCGGCGGCCAGGCCATAGGCCTGGTGCAGCAGGTCGCGGGTGCGGCTTTCGAAACTCGACGCCATCCCCTTGAGCTTGCCGCTGATGGCGTACACCACTTGCTCGCGCAGGTTCTGCTCCAGGCGGCGCCACAGCCAGCGGCTGTTGGGCGGCAGGATGATCGCCCCTGCGGCGGCACACACCAGCATGCCGATGATCATGGCGATGTAGTCGTTGATGAAGGTGTAGGGGTTATAGATCGTCACGTTGTCCGGCACCGAGCCGGTGCTGAAGAAGATCAACAATCCCAGGCCGACGCCGGCGTATTTCGGCCGCGATGACAGGAACGCGCCCAGCATGATCACCGGCGCGAGCATCACGCACAGCAACGGGAAGCCGTCGATCCTGGGAAACACGAAAAACATCTCGACGAATCCCACCAAGGCACCGATCAACGTACCGCAAGCCATTTGAAAGGCCATGCGTTTAGGGTTCGGCGTCGCAGCCGAAAGGCCCACGGTGGCCGCCGCGATCAGGGTCATGGTGGCGCCGCTGGGCCATGCTGTGGCCACCCAGTAACTGCCCAGCACCACCAGAATAAAGGCGGCGCGAATGCCCGATGCGGCACAGGCCAGCCAGTTGGTTTGCGGGGTGTAGGGTTCGTCCCAGTGTTCACGCACATGGCTGTGATCAGCCAGGGACGCGTGAGTCTGCGCATAACCGTGCAGGTCGTCGACAAAGCGGTACAGCAACTCATAGGCAGTATGAAAATCCAGCTGCTCGGCGTCGCTCGGTGCGCTTTCCTGGAAGGTCGTACGCAGGCTGCGCACCTTGGCTGGCAGGTCTGCCTTGTAGGCGCTCAATTGGCTGACCAGTCGTGCAGCGTCGGGGCTGGTGAGGGCGCGGCCGGAGAAGCCGTCGAGCAATTGCGCCAAATCCTGCAACCCAGGTTTGATGGCGGCCACCACATGATCAGCATCGTGGGCACGCAGGCGCTCCAGCAACTGATGCAGGGCATTGAAGCGGGTGGTGATGCCCATAAATTCGCTGTTCAAGCGACTGAGCCGACCGTTGCGCCGACGCATGTGCGGGTCTTCGAACACCGTGACGCTGCGCAACCCTTCCAGGCCCACGGCTTCGGCGATAAAGCGCACGTTGCTGCTTTCAAAACCCTCGCGCTGACTGCGCCCGCGCAAACCGTCGGTGACAAACAGCGCAAACACCCCGAAGCGCTGATACAACGCGTTGCGCATGGCGGCGCTGGCGGTTTGCGGCAGGATCGCGGCGCTGATCAACGTGGCACAGAGAATCCCCAGGGAGATTTCCAACACTCGCCAGACCGCTGCCATAAAGGCCCCGTCTGGATGAGCCAGCGCAGGCAAGCCAACCATTGCCGCCGTGTAGCCGGCGAGCACAAAACCATAGGCGCGAAAGTTGCGATAACGAGCTGCGCCGGCCGAGCAGATGCCGACCCAGATTGCCAGTGAACCGAGGAACAACTCAGTGTTTTGCGCAAACAAGGCGATCAACAACACCATCACCGCAGAGCCCGCAAGGGTGCCGAGAAAGCGATAGAAACTCTTGGCAAACACCTGGCCGCTTTGCGGCTGCATCACGATAAACACAGTGATCATCGCCGTGCGCGGTTGCGGCAACTCCAGGCGCATAGCCAGCCACAGGGTCAGGAACGCAGCGATCAACACTTTGAAGATATACACCCAGGTCACGCCATCGCTGCGTGCCCAGTCGAAAAAGCCACGTCGCCATTCCAGGGAATGCAGCCAGCGCAGCGGTGCAGGCAAGGGAGTCATGGGAACCTGATTAGTGATCAAAGACGGCCAGTGCCGCCGGGGTCTTGCTCGGTAAGGCCTTGCTCGGTTCAGGCACGTCGTTGCCCGCGCCCAGGCCACCGCCCAGTGCGGTCACCAGTTCGGCGTGTGCACTCAGGCGCGCGGCCTGGACCTGTTGCTGGATCTGCTGTTGACGGAACAACAGGCTCTGGGCGTTCAGCACGTTGAGGTAATCGGTGAGGCCGCGCTGGTAGGCGATCATGGCGATGTCGTAGGTTTTCTGCGCCGAAGCCACCGACTCGGCGGCAAAGCCTTGCTGCTTGTCCATGGATTCGCGGCGAATCAACTGGTCGGAGATGCCCTTGAGTGCGTTGACCAGGGTCTGGTTGTAACGCGCCACGGCGATGTCAAAACCGGCGCTGGCCTCTCCCAGTTGCGAGCGCAGGCGGCCGCCGTCGAAAATCGGCAAGGTGATGGCCGGGCCGACGCTGTAGTTGAGTTTCTTGCCGGTCAGGAACGCCAATGCCCCGCCACCCGTGGCGACGTAACCGAGGCTGCCCACCAGATCGACGTTGGGGTAGAAGCCGGCGTGAGCCACATCGATGCCCCGAGCCTGGGCTGCCACTTGCCAGCGGCTGGCGACCACGTCCGGACGTTGGCCGAGCAATTGGGCGGGCAGGCTCGAAGGCAATTTCAGCGGCGCGCCCAGCGATAAGGTCGGACGCTGCAACTGCGCGCCTTCACCTGGCCCTTTGCCGGCCAGCGCCGCCAATTGGTTGCGGCTCAAGGCGATTTCCTCATCAAGGGCATCCAGCTTCCGATGGGTTTCCGGCAACGGCGTCTCGGCCTGGCTGACTTCAAAATGGGTGCCTATACCGCCGACCAGGCGTTTTTGAGCAAGCTCCAGGATCTGTTGTTGCTGGGCCAGGGTTGCGGCGACGATATCGCGCTGGGCGTAGTGCAAGGACAACTGGATATAGGCGCGCACCACGTTGTTCTGCAATTCCAACTGGGCCTGTCGCGCTTGGGCGGCGCTCATGTGGGCCAAGTCAACGGCGCGTTCGCTGGCGTTGCTTTCCCGGCCCCATAGATCTAGCGCATAACTGAAGCCCAGGGCGGCGCTGTTGTCCCAGGTGGTGGAATTGTCCAGTTTACCGGGGCCGTAGAACTGATCGCTGGGCCAACTGTGGCGCTTGAGGGTAGCGTCGCCATTGATCTGCAGCGACTCGGCCGACTCGACAATCCCGGCCATCGCCCGCGCTTCACGAACCCGCGCTGCAGCCATGGCCATGCTCGGGCTGCCTTGCACTGCAAGGTCGATCCAACGATTGAGCTGGGGGTCGCCGTAGGCCTGCCACCATCGGGCGGTGGGCCAGTGGGCGTCCTGGGCAGCGCTGCGGATCGCTTCGTCGGTGACCAAGGTGTTGGCGGCGAGGGACGTGCCTTGGGGAGCAATGCCCCCGGTTCCGATGCAGCCGCTGATTGCTAACGATAAAACCCAAACACTGAGAGTCTTCAGCTCTCTGTTGATGCGACGCGGCACTGCTGCGAATTCCTGAGAGGGTGTTGCGGGGAAGGTGGTGCAATTCTAGGGGGCCATCTGGATGGCGATAAGGTGGGATTCCTGTGAATCTTTATTACCGTTAAGGCGATAATCCGTTAGTAGGGATCACTGGGTCCTGCAACTTCGTGTCACAATTTGCCATCTCCCTTGAGAGCACCCCATGGATACTTTGCAAAATATGCGCGCGTTCAGTAGCGTGGCCGAGGCCGGCAGCTTCACCGCCGCCGCCGTGCAACTGGACACCACCACTGCCAACGTCTCGCGCGCGGTCTCAAACCTTGAGGCCCATCTGCAAACCCGCCTGCTCAACCGTACGACCCGCCGCATCGCCCTGACAGAGGCTGGCAAACGCTATTTATTGCGCTGCGAGCAAATCCTGGCGTACGTCGAGGAAGCTGAAGCCGAAGCCAGCGATGCCCACGCGCGTCCCTGCGGACAGTTGAAAGTGCACACCATGACCGGCATCGGCCAGCACTTTGTGATCGATGCCATCGCCCGCTATCGCCGCACTCACCCGGACGTGACCTTCGACCTGACCCTGGCCAACCGCGTGCCAGACCTGCTGGACGAGGGCTATGACGTGTCCATCGTGCTCGCCAGCGAACTGGCGGATTCGGGTTTTGTGTCCCAGCGCCTGGGGATAACTTACAGCATCGCCTGTGCCTCGCCCGCCTACGTCAAAGCCAATGGCTGCGCGCAACGGCCCGGCGATTTGCTTAACCATTCCTGCCTGCGCCTGGTGAGCCCGGTGATCCAACTGGACAAATGGACCTTCAACGGCCCGGACGGCCAGGAGAGCGTCAACATCAACCGGTCACCCTTTCTGGTGAACTCCGCCGACGCGATGAAAACCGCCATCATCAGTGGCATGGGTGTAGGTCTGTTGCCGGTGTATGCGGCCATTGAAGGGCTGCGCAACGGCACATTGGTGCGGGTGATGCCCAACTACCGCTCCCAGGAGCTGAACCTGTACGCCATCTACCCGTCGCGCCAGTACCTGGATGCGAAGATCAAGACGTGGGTGGAATACCTGCGCGGTTCATTGCCGGAGATTCTGGCGGCCCACCAGGCAGAGTTGGCGGCGTATGAGTTGAGTGGGAGTTTGGGTGGGGCGCGGTTGAGTAACTGATCCCCCCCCCCTGTAGCAGCAACTGTCTTGGTGGTTTTGCAGTGCCCGGATACCGGATAAATGTTAGCGTGCTTGGCATTCTCAGCCGTATTGATGAGCCCGCCTCCCATGAAAAAGACCGTTCTCGCTTTCAGCCGTGTCACTCCCGAAATGATCGAGCGCCTGCAACAGGACTTCGAGGTTATCGCCCCCAATCCCAAGCTCGGCGATATCAATGCCCAGTTCAATGAAGCCCTACCCCACGCCCACGGGCTGATCGGGGTAGGCCGCAAGCTCGGGCGGGCACAGTTGGAGGGTGCGACAAAGCTGGAAGTGGTCTCCAGCGTCTCGGTGGGCTATGACAACTACGACGTCGCCTACTTCAACGAGCGCGGGATCATGCTCACCAACACCCCCGACGTGCTCACCGAAAGCACCGCCGACCTGGCCTTCGCCCTGCTGATGAGCAGCGCCCGCCGAGTGGCCGAGCTGGACGCCTGGACCAAGGCCGGCCAGTGGAAAGCCAGTGTCGGTGCGCCGTTGTTTGGTTGTGATGTGCACGGCAAGACCTTAGGAATAGTCGGCATGGGCAATATCGGCGCGGCCATCGCCCGTCGTGGCCGCCTGGGCTTCAATATGCCGATCCTCTACAGCGGCAACAGCCGCAAGACCGCGCTGGAGCAAGAGCTGGGAGCGCAACTTCGCAGCCTCGACCAGTTGCTGGCCGAGGCAGATTTTGTCTGCCTGGTGGTGCCGTTGAGCGAGAAGACCAAACACTTGATCAGCCATCGCGAGCTGGGGCTGATGAAGTCCAGCGCGATCCTGGTAAATATCTCCCGTGGCCCGGTGGTGGACGAACCGGCGCTGATCGAAGCTCTGCACAACCAACGGATTCGCGGCGCCGGGCTGGACGTCTACGAACGGGAGCCGCTGGCCGAGTCGCCGTTGTTCCAACTCAGCAACGCGGTGACTTTGCCGCATATCGGCTCGGCCACCCATGAAACCCGCGAAGCCATGGCCAACCGCGCCCTGGATAACCTGCGCAGCGCGCTGCTGGGCGAGCGTCCGCAAGATCTGGTCAACCCGCAGGTGTGGAAGGGCTAAGCGCCCTCGAAACGCTGCTACTCTCGTAGCAGCTTGCGTCGGGTGCAACTCGGTGTGGGGCTGAGCTGATTGCGGTGGTGCGTCCGTCGTAGCCTCGCTGGGGCTCGACAACTGCTGCAGGGTTCCAGTAGCTCCCGCTTTTAATGCTAAAGCATGGGCCACTCAAGTCGATAACCCCCTATAGATCGTCATCCCTGATCCACAGAAGGTTTCTATGTCCACCACCAAAGCCCGCGCAGACTCACTCTCACTTCTGCTTTTTACCTTGCGCAGCGGCAAGCTGATGGCCATAAACCTGCTGAAAGTCAGTGAAATCATCCCTTGCCCGCCGCTGACCAAGCTGCCGGAGTCTCACCCTCACGTCAAAGGCATTGCCACCCTGCGCGGCGCGGCGTTGTCGGTGATCGACCTGAGCAGGGCCCTTGGGGAAATGCCCCTGGAAGACCCGGATGGCGGCTGCCTGATCGTCACTGACGTCAGCCGCTCCAAACAAGGCCTGCACGTACAAGCGGTAAGCCGGATCGTCCACTGCCTGACCACCGACGTTCGTCCGCCGCCCTTTGGTTCCGGTGGCAGCCGTTCGTTCATTACCGGCGTGACCCAGGTCGACGGGGTATTGGTGCAGGTGCTGGACATCGAAAAAGTCATCCACGCCATTGCCCCGGTGCAGATTGAAGTAGCGCCCACCGACTTGAGCATGGAAGAGGCCGAAGTGCTGGGCCATGCACGAATCCTGGTAGTTGATGACAGCCAGGTGGCGTTGCAACAATCGGTACATACCCTGCGCAACCTCGGCCTGCATTGCCACACCGCCCGCAGTGCCAAGGAAGCCATTGATTGCCTGCTGGAGCTGCAAGGCACCGCCGAACAGATAAACGTGGTGGTATCGGACATCGAAATGTCCGAGATGGACGGTTATGCCTTAACCCGCACCCTGCGGGAAACCCCGGACTTCCAGGACCTCTATGTGCTGCTGCACACCTCCCTGGACAGCGCCATGAACAGCGAAAAAGCCAGACTGGCCGG
This sequence comes from Pseudomonas sp. C321, assembly GCF_055407105.1. Taxonomy (NCBI): domain Bacteria; kingdom Pseudomonadati; phylum Pseudomonadota; class Gammaproteobacteria; order Pseudomonadales; family Pseudomonadaceae; genus Pseudomonas; species Pseudomonas sp. C321. Next base: position 802,139 of record NZ_JBUZRB010000001.1, read on the forward strand.
GGCCAACGCGGTGTTGACCAAGTTTTCCTCGCCGGAGCTGACCAAATGCCTGGTGGTCGCCGCGCAGACCGTGGCGCAGCAGGGCCTCTGACCGATGGGCGAGTATTTCCAGTTGCTGCGCCGAGACTTGCGTGGCGCCCTGCCCGCGCCGCAATGGCCTGCAGATATTCGCCTGGAGCACTACCACGAAGAACTGGCCCCGGCGATCCACGCCGTGCTGCTCCTGGGTTATCAACAGGGCGGTGGTCGGGTTGCCCCCCTTGAGCAGTGGTGCCAACAGTTCGTCACCGACGCCGAGTTCGACCCGACCCTGTGCATCGTCGCCAGTAACGCCAGCGGCATCGTCGGCGTGGCGCAATGCTGGACCAGCGCCTATATCAAGAACCTGGTGATCCATCCCAACGCTCAAGGCCAGGGCCTGGGCCGGGCCTTGTTGCAGCAGGTGTTTCAGGTGTTTCAGCAGCGCCGCGAAGGCTTCGTCGATCTCAAGGTGCTGGAAACCAATGTGCGGGCCCGGCGCCTGTATGAAAGCGCGGGTATGGTGTTCGTGCTGCGAGACCTCGTCCCTGAGGAATAAAGGCCTGGCGCATAACTTGCTTCGGACAAGGCCTGGACGCTGGACAGAGGTGTAAACCCGTCACCGTCCAAGTGTGCCCCTGAACCTGGCCTGGTGACCGAACCCTCATGACCACCCACTTTTCCTGTGTCGGCTGCGGCAAATGCTGCACTGACCATCATGTGCCCCTGACCCTTGACGAAGCCAGGCAGTGGGCGGCGGACGGCGGTAACGTCATCGTTCTGGTGGAGGGTTTCCTCGGCAATGGCCTGGGCCTGCCGGAACAACAACGCGAACATGCCCAACGCCGTTCCTGTGTTGTCCCCAGCGGTAATGCCCTGGCGCATGTGGCGATTACCTTTGCTGCCTATAACGTCGGTCCCTGCCGGAATCTTGACGAAGACAAGCTGTGCCGCATCTATGAGCGCCGGCCACTGGTCTGTCGTATCTACCCCATGGAGATCAACCCGCACATCCCGCTCAACCCCGCCGCCAAGGACTGCCCGCCCGAATCCTGGGAACAGGGCCCGGCGCTGATTGTCGGTGGCGAGTTGGTGGACCAGGGACTGGCCGAGCTGATCCGCCGCTCACGCCAGGCCGACCGCGACGATATCCAGACCAAGGAAGCGGTGTGCGCCTTGCTGGGGATTCACACCACGGCGCTCAAGGGCGATGGTTTTACCGCTTACCTGCCGGACATGGGCGCGTTTGCCCAGGCGCTCGAGTTGGCGGCTGAACAGCCGTCCATGGCCAATGAGTGGGTATTCCATGTGTCCGGGTTGGATATTGCCGAGCAGTTGCTGGATGCCGGGGCTCGGATTGCGACTGAGGTACCAGTCAACTATGCGTTTATTTCGTTGCGGGCAGCTTAGGTCTTTCAGCAAGGCTGATGGTTTCATCGCGAATGCCGGTGATACACCGGTCGGGCAAACGCTAGCGATGCATTTAGTTACCCGGTGCTCCTGCGAAGGCAAAAAACCTTAGCGCTTGCCCATCGAGCGACGGGTGCCGGGCGGAGCCACGCCAGGGCTCTTGGTATGACCGTTCTTGGCGCCGTTCTTGTACCAGGGTTGGCTGGCTTTTTTCGCCTCGGCCAATTCGCCAGGTTTGAACGGGAACTTGAAGGCCGGGATCTCGGCCTTGGCTTCGCCATCAACGTTGTCAGGGTTGGCCTGTTCGTCGATGTCGACGCTTTCAACAGGAGGTTGTGTCGGGGAATTCATGGAAGCTCCGGGGAGTACAAAAGATGACGCGGGCCCGGCTTGCGGACCACACCGCCGGGCAGTATACCTGCGCGCCCAGGATCTTTAACCACTGCCTGTACGAATGGTCGCTCTTTACTGACAGCGCCGTCAGTTAGCAGTCACTTTGCTGACCCGGTTAGCGGGCTATAAAGAACCTTTATTCTTCCGATCTTCTGTCCGGGCGCCATCACCCCATGGGAATTCAACGAAAAACCGCCTTGATCGTCGGCGTCCTCGTAGTACTGGCTATCGTCGCCTGGGTGTTAACCCGACCAGCCAAGACCAGGCTGATCGCGCCCACGGCGATTCCGGTTCGAGTGATCAGCGTCGCGCAACAGGACATCCCGCGCTTCGTCAGCGGTATCGGTTCGGTGCTTTCGCTGCATAGCGTGGTCATTCGCCCGCAAATCGACGGCATTCTTACCAAACTCCTGGTCAAGGAAGGCCAACGGGTCAAGGCCGGCGATTTACTGGCGACCATTGATGATCGCTCGATCCGTGCCAGCCTCGACCAGGCCCGTGCGCAATTGGGTGAAAGCCAGGCGCAGTTGCAAGTGGCCCTGATCAACCTCAAGCGCTACAAGCTGCTGAGCGTCGACGACGGTGTGTCGAAACAGACTTACGATCAGCAGCAGGCTCTGGTCAACCAGTTGAAAGCCACCGCCCAGGGTAATCAGGCGGCGATTGATTCGGCTCAGGTGCAGTTGTCGTACACACAGATTCGCTCGCCGGTCAGCGGACGCGTCGGTATTCGTACGGTGGATGAAGGCAATTTCCTGCGCATGAGCGACACCCAAGGCCTGTTCTCGGTCACCCAGATCGACCCGATTGCCGTGGAGTTTTCCCTGCCACAACAGATGCTGCCGACCTTGCAAGGCTTGATCGCCGCGCAGCAGCCAGCCAGTGTCGACGCCTACATGGGCGCCGATACCGACGGCCCAACCTCCGACCTGCTGGGCGAAGGCCACCTGAGCCTGATCGACAACCAGATCAGCGCCACCACCGGCACTATTCGCGCCAAGGCCGAGTTCAACAACGCCACGCAAAAACTCTGGCCAGGGCAACTGGTGACTGTGAAGATCCAGACCGCCCTCGACAAGAACGCTCTAGTGGTGCCGCCGACCGTGGTCCAGCGCGGCCTGGATTCGCACTTCGTGTACCGGATCAACGGTGACAAGGTCGACGTCGTGCCGGTGCAGGTGGTCTATCAAAACAGCGAGCTCAACATCCTCAAGGGCGTGCAGGCCGGTGATGTGCTGGTCAGCGATGGCCAGTCGCGGCTCAAGGCCGGGGCCCAGGTGGAAGTTCTCAAGGAACCGCCGCAAGTGATCCAGACAGCCGACGCGCAGGCACAGCCATGAAGGGCCATGGTTCGGTGTCCGCCTGGTGCGTCGACCACCCGGTCGCCACCCTGCTGCTGACCTTCGCCCTGGTACTGCTGGGGTTGATTGCCTTCCCGCGCCTGCCCATCGCGCCACTGCCGGAAGCGGAATTTCCGACAATCCAGGTCAGCGCCCAACTGCCCGGCGCCAGCCCCGATACCATGGCGTCCTCGGTGGCCACACCACTGGAAGTGCAGTTCAGCGCCATCCCCGGCATGACCCAAATGACTTCCAGCAGTGCCTTGGGCTCAAGCCTGCTGACCCTGCAATTCACTCTCGACAAGAGCATCGACACGGCTGCGCAAGAAGTGCAGGCGGCGATCAATACCGCGTCCGGCAAGCTGCCCAGCGACATGCCGAACCTGCCGACCTGGAAGAAGGTCAATCCGGCGGACAGCCCGGTGCTGATCCTCAGCGTCAGTTCCAACAACATGCCCGGCACCGAACTGAGCGACTACGTGGAAACCCTGCTGGCGCGGCAGATCAGCCAGATCGATGGCGTCGGCCAGATCAACATTACCGGCCAGCAACGCCCGGCGATTCGCGTGCAGGCATCGCCGGACAAACTGGCGGCCATCGGCCTGACCCTGGCGGACATTCGCCTGGCGATCCAGCAATCAAGCCTGAACCTGGCCAAGGGCGCGTTGTACGGGCAGAACAGCGTGTCCACCCTGTCGACCAACGACCAATTGTTCCACCCCGAGGAATACGGCGAACTGATCGTCTCCTACAAAAACGGTGCACCGGTTCAGTTGCGCGATGTAGCAAAAGTCATCAACGGCTCGGAAAACGCCTACGTGCAGGCCTGGTCCGGCGATACGCCGGGGGTCAACCTGGTAATTTCCCGCCAGCCCGGCGCCAATATCGTCGAAACCGTGGACCGTATCCAATCGGAACTGCCGCGCCTGGAAGCCATGCTGCCGGCGTCGGTGGAGGTCAGTGTGCTGTCGGACCGCACCAAGACCATCCGCGCGTCCTTGCATGAAGTGGAAGTCACCCTGCTGATCGCCGTGTTGCTGGTGGTGGCGGTGATGGCGCTGTTCTTGCGCCAATGGTCGGCGACCATGATTGTTTCCAGTGTGCTCGGTGTATCGCTGATCGCCAGTTTCGCCTTGATGTACGTGATGGGGTTCAGCCTGAACAACCTGACCCTGGTGGCCATCGTCATCGCCGTGGGGTTTGTGGTGGACGATGCGATTGTGGTGGTGGAAAACATTCACCGGCATCTGGAGGCTGGCCTGGACAAACGCGAGGCGGCCATCAAGGGCGCCGGCGAGATTGGCTTTACGGTGGTGTCCATCAGCTTCTCGCTGGTGGCGGCGTTTATCCCGCTGCTGTTCATGGGCGGCGTGGTCGGGCGGTTGTTCAAAGAGTTTGCCCTGACCGCCACCTCGACCATTCTGATTTCGGTGGTGGTGTCCCTGACCCTGGCGCCCACCCTGGCGGCGCTGTTCATGCGCGCCCCCACTCATCACCCCCACGACAAACCCGGCTTCGGCGAACGCCTGCTGGCGGGTTACGCCAAAAACCTGCGCCGTGCCCTGGCCCATCAGCGGCTGATGCTGGGGATCTTCGTCGTGACGCTGGGCCTGGCCGTCGCCGGTTACGTGTTTATCCCCAAGGGCTTCTTCCCGGTGCAAGACACCGGTTTTGTCCTGGGCACCAGCGAAGCAGCGGCGGACGTGTCTTACCCGGACATGATCGCCAAGCACAAGGCCCTGGCCGAGATTGTCGAAGCGGACCCGGCGGTGCAGGCTTTCTCCCACTCCGTGGGCGTGACCGGCAGCAACCAGACCATCGCCAACGGCCGCTTCTGGATCGCCCTCAAAGACCGTGGTGACCGCGATGTGACCGCCAGCCAGTTCATCGACCGCATTCGCCCGAAGCTGGCGAAGATCCCGGGCATCGTCCTCTACCTGCGGGCCGGCCAGGACATCAACCTCAGCTCCGGCCCCAGCCGCAGCCAGTACCAATATGTGCTCAAGAGCAATGACGGCCCGACACTCAATACCTGGACCCAGCGCCTGACCGAAAAACTGCGGGCCAACCCGGCGTTCCGCGACCTATCCAACGACCTGCAACTGGGCGGCAGCATCACCCACATCAGTATCGACCGCCAGGCCGCCGCACGCTTCGGCCTGACCGCCACCGATGTCGACCAGGCGCTGTATGACGCCTTCGGCCAGCGCCAGGTCAATGAGTTCCAGACCGAGATCAACCAATATCAGGTGGTACTGGAACTGGACACCCAGCAACGAGGCAAGGCCGAAAGCCTTAATTACTTCTACCTGCGCTCACCACTCAGCGGCGAGATGGTGCCGCTGTCGGCGGTTGCCAAGGTCGATCCGCCGACTGTCGGGCCATTGTCCATCAGCCATGACGGCATGTTCCCGGCCGCCAACCTGTCGTTCAACCTGGCGCCCGGCGTGGCCTTGGGCGATGCGGTGATCATGCTTAACCAGGCGAAGAACGAGATCGGCATGCCGGCGAGCATCATCGGTAACTTCCAGGGCGCGGCCCAGGCATTCCAAAGCTCGCTGGCCAGCCAGCCGTGGCTGATCCTGGCGGCGCTGGTGGCGGTCTACATCATCCTGGGTGTGTTGTACGAAAGCTTTGTGCACCCGTTGACCATCATCTCCACCCTGCCCTCCGCCGGTTTGGGCGCGCTGATCATGCTCTGGCTGTTCGGCCAGGACTTTTCGATCATGGCGCTGATTGGCCTGGTGCTGCTGATCGGCATCGTCAAGAAGAACGGCATCCTGATGATCGACTTCGCCCTGGAAGCCCAGCGCGTGCGCGGGTTGCCGGCCGATGAGGCGATTTATGAAGCCTGTGTCACGCGGTTCCGGCCAATTATCATGACCACCCTCGCCGCGCTGTTGGGCGCCGTGCCGCTGATGCTGGGTTCCGGTCCCGGCGCCGAGTTGCGCCAGCCACTGGGGATCGCGGTGGTCGGCGGGCTGCTGGTGAGCCAGGCGCTGACGCTGTTCACCACGCCGGTCATATACTTGTACCTTGAGAAATTCTTTCATAGACCCAAACCGGCCCTCGGGCTGGCGACCACACACTGAGGCGGGGTCATGCGCGTCCTGATTATTGAAGACGAAGAAAAAACTGCCGATTACCTGCATCGCGGCCTGACCGAGCAAGGCTATACGGTCGATGTTGCCCGGGAGGGTGTCGAGGGTTTGCACATGGCCCTGGAAAGTGACTACGCAGTGATCGTGCTCGACGTGATGCTTCCGGGCCTGGACGGCTTCGGCGTATTGCGCGCGCTACGCGCCCGCAAGCAGACCCCGGTGATCATGCTCACCGCGCGCGAGCGGGTGGAAGACCGCATTCGCGGGTTGCGTGAAGGCGCCGATGATTACCTGGGCAAACCCTTCTCCTTCCTGGAACTGGTGGCACGCCTGCAAGCCCTGACCCGACGCAGTGGCGGCCATGAACCGGTGCAAGTAACCATCGCCGACCTGTGGATCGACCTGATCAGCCGCAAGGCCAGCCGCGCAGGCATTCGCCTGGACCTGACCGCCAAGGAGTTCTCGTTGCTCAGCGTGCTGGCGCGGCGTCAGGGCGAGATTCTGTCCAAGACCTCAATTGCGGAAATGGTCTGGGACATCAATTTCGACAGCGACGCCAACGTTGTCGAAGTGGCGATCAAGCGTCTGCGGGCCAAGCTCGACGGGCCGTTCGAACAGAAACTGCTGCACACCATTCGTGGCATGGGCTACGTGCTGGAGAACCGCGGTGCCGACTAACTCGATCGCCCTGCGCCTGAGCGGCATGTTCACCCTGGTGGCGCTGCTGATCTTCCTGTTGATCGGCGGTGCGCTGTATCAGCAGGTGGACAAGGGCCTGGACTTGTTGCCGGGCGCCGAGTTGGATGCGCGCTACAGCGTGCTGGAATCGTCCCTGGGGCGTTACGGTACGCCGGACCACTGGGTGAAGATCAACAGCAAGCTCAAGCTGTTGGGGGAGGAAGACAAGCGCATCCGTTTCTGGGTGGTGAGCAGTGATCCGGCCTACGAATATGGCAACGCTGATGCGCAGATTCGCACCTTCGCCGAGGGCCCGACCGGCAAACGCGACTTGTACCTGCCGGGCCATGATTACCCGTTCAAGGTGCTGGTGAGCCAGTTTCCCGCCAAGGACCAGCGCCCGCCGCTGCGCTTCATGATCGCCATCGACACCGAGAACTTCCGTGCCACCCAGCATCACTTGCTGACGGCCTTGGTCAGCCTGGCGTTTGTCGGGGTGGTGCTGGCTTCAGTATTCGGCTTCTGGGTGGCCCGCATCGGCCTCAAGCCGCTGATCAAACTCTCGGATGAAGCGCAAAAACTGGCGCCGCCGAAACTCTCCGGGCGTCTGCAACTGTCGCCGCTGCCGCCGGAACTCAAGCAGTTCGTCAACTCGTTCAACTCCACCCTGGAGCGGGTGGAACAGGCCTACTCACGCCTGGAATCCTTCAACGCCGACGTTGCCCATGAACTGCGCTCGCCGCTGACCAACCTGATTGGCCAGACCCAGGTCGCCCTGACCCGAGGGCGCTCGGCGGAGCATTACTTCGAAGTGCTGCAATCGAACCTGGAAGAGCTGGAACGCCTGCGTTCGATCATCAACGATATGCTGTTTTTGGCCAGCGCCGACCAGGGCAGCAAAGCCACCAAGCTGATCAGCAGCTCGTTGGCCGATGAAGTCGCCACCACCCTGGATTACCTGGACTTCATCCTTGAAGACGCCCAGGTGCAGGTGCAGGTGATCGGCGACGCCCAAGTGCATATCGAAAAGGCCCACTTGCGCCGGGCGCTGATTAACTTGCTGAGCAATGCTGTGCAGCACACGGCGCCGGGGCAGATGATTGAAGTGAAGATCGAGGTGCTGGAGCATCAGGTGGCGATTGGCGTGACCAACCCTGGCGAGGTGATTGCCAACGAGCATTTGCCTCGTTTGTTTGAGCGCTTTTATCGGGTGGATGCTTCGCGCAGCAACAGCGGCGCCAATCATGGGCTGGGGTTGGCCATCGTCAAGGCGATTGCGTTGATGCATGGCGGGGATGTGTTTGTGCGCAGTGACAGCAGCGGCAATACCTTCGGAATAACCTTGCCGGTCTAACGGTGGTGAGGAAGCTTGCCTGCTCACCACACAAGCTCTGCCCTCATTCAACTATTGCGATTTTGGCAATAGTAATTATCTTGTTACACTCTGTATCCCGCCACTCGCCTGCGCTAATTTAGCGCATCGACGAGCGCGACGGCAAAGACAGCTGACCCGCCCTCCCAAGATTTCCCTCGACTTATTTCCAGGGCTCTACACTGGGAATCTGTCCTAAAGCCGCTGACTTCAGCGGCTTTTTTTTGACCGTAAAAAAGGCCAGGCAAACCCAACAACATTGGCCGGTTTCGATTGACCCAAAGGAGCTCCAACCAGGTGAAAACCTCGCTGACGTTAACCCCGCTATTCCTCGCGATTGCTGCAACTATCGTCCCTTTCGCCCACGCGGCAGACACCACACCCACCGACGGTTTCGTCGAAGGCTCAAGCTTCAAAATCAACACTCGCAACTACTACATGAACCGCGACCGTCGCGACACTCACACCGATGACAGCAAGGAGTGGGGCCAGGGTTTTCTCGGCATCTTCGAATCCGGCTACACCCAAGGCACCGTCGGTTTCGGCCTTGATGCCCACGCTATGCTCGGCCTCAAGCTCGACGGCGGTGGCGGCACCGACGGCTCCAGCATCCTCCCTTACGGCAGCGGCAACGGCAAAGCACCCGGCTCGTTTTCCACTGCGGGCGGCACCCTGAAAATGCGCGCCTTCGACACCGAGTTGAAAGCCGGCGACCTGTTCCTCAACAACCCGGTGATCGCCGGCGGCATGACACGCATGCTGCCCCAGACCTTTCGTGGCCTGAGCCTGACCAACCACAGCGTCGACGGGCTGATGATCGAAGGCGGCCAGGCCAGCTTTACCAAGCTCTACAACCAGAGCGGCCACCAGCGCATCGGCACCAGCTATGGCGCATTGCAGGGCGGCGACGACAGCCAGCATCTGAACTGGGCCGGAGTGGCCTGGAGCGGCGTTCCTGGATTGACCAGCAGCCTCTACGCCTCCGAACTCAAGGACGTATGGAATCAGTACTACTACGACCTGGACTACACCTACGCGGTCAACGACCTGGTCAGCCTTAACCCCGGCTTGCACTACTACCATACGCAAGACACCGGCAACGCCCTGCTGGGCAATATCGACAACAACACCTACAGCCTGCATTTCACTGTCGGCGTCGGCAATCACAGCGTCACCGCTGCCTACCAGCGGGTCAACGGCAATACGCCGTTCGACTACATCACCCAGGGCGACAGCGTGTACCTGGACAACTCCCAGCAATACTCGGACTTCAACGGCCCTAACGAGCGCTCGTGGAAGCTCAAGTACGCCTACGATTTTGTCGGCCTTGGTTTGCCGGGCCTGACTTCGGCCGTGTCCTACTCCAGCGGCAAGACCGACCTGACCAAGGTTGACCCCAACAGCCGTGGCTATGCCTCCTGGTACAGCGCCGAGGGCAAGAACGCCAAGCATTGGGAGCGGGACATCGATTTGAAGTACGTGGTGCAAGGCGGTAAAGCCAAGGATCTGGCCGTGCGCCTGCAGTGGGCGACCAACCGTGGCAGCAACGGCTACTCGGCGGTGGACCGGGATGTGGATGAATACCGGATGATTGTGGATTACCCGATTGATGTGTTTTGAAACCACCGAAAGCGCCACCACGCTAATCTTTCTTTCACCGGTAATGACTTAATTCACACGGCTTCGAATTAGACTGCCAGCATCGTCGTCGCCGAAGTCAGTCTGATGAATCAACGCCCTACCTATAGCTGTCCTGCACGCCCGGAGCTTTTTCTGATTCTGGGCAGTGGCCTCACCGTCACGCTGATCATCGTCATCATCGCTGTGTTGTTGATTCGCGAGCATACCAGCGCCCTGCAGGCGGCCAAGCGCTCAGCCAGTAACATCACCCAACTGATCAACGCCGATGTGCTGCGTAATGTCGAACTCTATGACTTGGCCCTACAAGGCCTGATCGCGGCTACGTCGCGCAAGGATTTAGCGCAGGTGTCGGCGGACATCCGTCACTTGGTACTGTTCGACCAGTCAACAGCAGCCCCCTTCAAGGGCGAAATCCTCCTGCTGGACAAGGGCGGAGCAGTAACCGCCGACTCATCGACGCTCACCCCCACGCCCCGTAACCTCTCTAACCGCGATTATTTCCAGATCCATCAACAGAGCACCGATGACGGGCTGTTTATCAGCCGCCCGTTCAAGGTCCTCTGCGACTGCGAGCAGGTATGGCGCATCGCGTTCAGCCGCAAGGTGCAAGGAGTCAATGGCGAGTTTTCAGGGGTGGCGGTGGCCACCATGCGTCTGGCGTATTTTGATCAGCTGTTCAGCAGCCTCACGATTGGCAGTGGCAGCACCATCAACCTGCTAAACAGCAACGGCATTCTTCTCGCCCAGCAACCCTTGATGGAACGCGACATGATCGACAAAGACCTCAGCTCACGGTCAAACTTTAAAAGAATGCTGCGCGAAGGCAGCGGCAGTTTCAGTGGGGTCTCCAGCCTCGACGGCACACCTCGCCTGTACACCTTCACCAACGTCGGCCGGCTGCCGCTGATCGTCGTCGTGGCGTTGTCCAGCGAGGACGTGTTTGCCGCCTGGAAACGCGCGGCGCTGCTGGTCAGTGGCGCCACCGGAGTGTTGTGCGTAGGCCTCCTGTGGCTGACGTGGATGTTGCGCCTGGAGTTGCGCCGCCGTTACCGCGCCGAAAAAGTGCTGTCGGAACTGGCCGCCACCGATGCCCTGACGAGCCTGGCCAACCGCCGCACCCTGGACCAGCGCCTGCTTATGGAATGGGATCGCGCGCAACGTTCGGGGGAGCCGCTGGCGCTGTTGATGATCGATATCGATCATTTCAAATCCTTCAACGACCGCCATGGTCATCAGGGCGGCGATGAAGCGTTACGCAACGTTGCCCAGGCCATTGCCAGCAGTGTTCGGCGCCCCGCCGACCTGGCTACCCGTTATGGCGGTGAAGAATTTGCAGTGATCCTGCCTCATACCGACAGTAACGGCGCCGGGGTCATTGCTGAATATATACGCAGCGCCGTCGAACACCTGCCACGGGTGGCTGGGGATGCCCTGCCGATCACGGTGAGCATCGGCATCAGCGTCTCGGACAAAAACAGCCGTGGCTCGCTGGAAGAGCTACTACTCAGTGCCGACCGGGCGCTGTATGAGGCCAAGCGCACAGGGCGAAATCGCATCGTCGACGCCCAAGGCCTGTGATGACCGTTGCCATGCAGCAGGAACGATCACACAGAGGCCTGTATCAGGAACTACGCTAAAGGCATCCTCGAAGCAGAAGTACGCCTGATGAGCCCAAGCATTGCCCGTCTGCCACGTCCTAGCCGCCGCCCGGAGTTCCTGTTGATCCTGGGCAGCGGCCTCACGGTCCTGCTGATTGTGGCCATCGTCACCATCCTGCTGATTCGCGAACACGCCAACGCCCTGCAGGCGGCCAAGCGCACAGCGAGCAACATTACTCAACTGATCGACGCCGACGTGCTGCGTAACGTCGAACTCTACGACATGTCCCTCAAAGGCCTGATTGCCGCCACCGAACGCAGCGACTTGCAGGATGTGTCGGCGAACATCCGCCATTTGGTACTGTTCGACCGGTCAGCGGCAGCCCCGTACAAGGGCGACATCCTGTTGCTGGACAAGGCTGGCGAGGTGATCGCCGACTCTTCGTTGCTGGCACCCATGCCCGGCAACTTCGCCGACCGAGACTATTTCCAGACTCACCAGCAGAATCCCGACAGCGGGCTGTTTATCAGTCGCCCCTTTATGGCCTGCAGTGTGTGCGAGGACAAATGGCGCATCGCCTTCAGTCGCCGGGTGTCCGCCTCGGACGGGCGATTCCTCGGGGTGGCGGTAGCCTCCATGCGCCTGTCGTACTTCGCCCAGTTGTTCAACAGCCTCAATATTGGCAGCAACAGCACCATCAACCTGATCAATCATCAGGGCATTCTGTTGGCTCAACAGCCGTTGCTGGAACAGGACATGATCGACAAGGACCTCAGCGCGCGACCGAACGTTGCCCGCATATTGCGCGAACGTAACGGCAGCTTCACCGGCATCTCCAGCGTCGACCGCCACCCGCGCCTCTATACCTTCTCCAATGTCGGCACCTTGCCGCTGATCGTCGCCGTCGCGTTGTCGTCCGATGAAATCTTCGCCCCCTGGAAACGTGCCGCGCTGTTGATCAGCAGCGCAACTGGCGTGCTATGTCTCGGCTTGCTCTGGCTGACCTGGATGCTGTGCATGGAACTGCGTCGGCGATACCGCGCCGAAGGCGTACTGTCAGAACTGGCAGCCACCGATGCCCTCACCGGCCTGGCCAACCGCCGCACGCTTGACCAGCGCCTGCGCCTGGAATGGGAGCGCGCGCAACGCTCCAACGAACCCCTGGCGTTGCTGATGATCGACGTCGACCACTTCAAGGCGTTCAACGACCGTCATGGCCATCAAGGTGGCGATGAAGCCTTGCGCACCGTGGCACAGGTGATCGACAGCAACATCCGGCGCCCAGCCGACTTGGCCGCCCGCTATGGTGGTGAGGAATTTGCAGTGATTCTGCCCCACACCGACAGCAGTGGTGCAGGGGTGATCGCTGAGCATATCCGCAGCAGCATCGAGTATTTGCCACGGTTGGCCGCAGATACCCAGCCGATAACCGTGAGCATCGGCCTCAGCACTTGGAACAAAAGGAGCGCAGCGTCGCTGGAAGAACTGCTGCTCAGTGCCGACCGCGCCCTCTATGAGGCCAAGCACGGCGGTCGCAACCGTATCGTCGAGGCCGATTCGCAGGCGTAAAAAAAGGCCACCCGCAGGCAGCCTTTAAAAACAAAAGGAAAGAGAGTTGTTACTTACACCGCCGCAACGGGACGCATGTAAGAGATCGGTGCGGTGCTGGCATCTTCGAAGGTCACGACTTCCCAAGCGTCTTTCTGCTCAATCAACTTGCGCAGGAGCTGGTTGTTCAGTGCATGGCCCGACTTGAAGCCTTTGAACTCGCCTATCAGGCTATTGCCCAGCAGGTAGAGGTCACCGATTGCATCGAGGATCTTGTGCTTCACAAATTCGTCTTCATAACGAAGACCGTCTTCGTTCAGTACACCATCCGCGTCGACCACAATGGCGTTTTCAACGCTGCCGCCGAGTGCGAGGTTGTGCTTGCGCAGGTACTCGATGTCACTCATAAAACCAAAGGTACGGGCGCGGCTGACTTCTTTTACGAACGAAGTGCTGGAAAAATCCACGCTTGCACTTTGGGTGCGGTCACGGAATACCGGGTGATCGAAATCGATCTCAAAGCTCACTTTAAAGCCTTCGAACGGGACGAAGGTGGCGCGTTTGTCGCCGTCTTCTACTGTCACTTCCCGCAGAATGCGAATGAACTTCTTGGCTGCGTCCTGTTCTTCCAGGCCGGCAGATTGAATCAAGAATACGAAGGGTCCAGCGCTGCCATCCATGATTGGGACTTCGGACGCGGAGAGCTCGACGTAGGCGTTATCGATGCCCAGGCCAGCCATGGCCGAGAGCAAGTGCTCCACCGTGTCTACTTTGACGTCACCGTTGACCAATGTGGTCGACATAGTGGTTTCGCCAACGTTTTCCGCGCGAGCAGGAATCTGCACGACAGGGTCCAGGTCGGCACGAACAAACACGATGCCGGTGTCGACAGGCGCAGGCTTGAGGGTCAGGTATACCTTCTCCCCGGAGTGCAGACCTACACCTGTGGCACGGATAATATTTTTCAGGGTGCGTTGTTTAATCATGGCTTGGACCGCTTCAGCGCAAATTGCGAACTGGTATCAACAAAGGCTGGCGATAATAGCAGACCAGACCTTTGCTGAACACCAATCACCTTCATAGCCCTGATACATTCCATTAATCGGCCTGACGACGCAGGAAAGCCGGGATGTCCAGGTAGTCCAGATCATCTTGCGGATTCAAGCGAGTCGACGCCGCAGCCCCGGCCTGAGCCTGGTTGCGCATCACGGTCGGACGATCCAGGTCACGGTAGTTCACCGACGGCAGTTCCTGGCGCGAAGGCGCAGAAGCGGCAGCCGACTGGCTGTTGTGGCCGGTATGAACGGTATTGTCGATAACCTTCACAGGCTTCTCGATTTTTGCACCCAGGCCGGTAGCAACTACGGTCACGTGCAGTTCATCGCGCATGTCTGGATCGATAACGGTACCGACCTTGACCATGGCGTGCTCGGAAGCGAAGGCTTCGATGATGCTACCCACGTCGGAGTACTCACCCAGGGACAGGTCAGGACCGGCGGTGATGTTCACCAGGATGCCGCGTGCGCCTTGCAGGTTCACGTCTTCCAACAATGGGTTGCGGATGGCCGCTTCAGTAGCTTCACGTGCACGGTTCGGACCGCTGGCGCAGCCAGTGCCCATCATCGCCATGCCCATTTCGCTCATCACGGTACGTACGTCGGCAAAGTCGACGTTGATCATGCCCGGACGCTTGATGATGTCGGAGATACCGCGAACGGCACCCGCCAGTACGTCATCGGCCTTGGCGAAAGCCGACAGCAAGCTGGCGTCCTTACCGAGGATGGTCAGCAGCTTCTCGTTGGGGATAGTGATCAACGAGTCGACGCTTTCGGACAGCAGACGGATGCCTTCATCGGCGATCTGCATGCGTTTGCGACCTTCGAACGGGAACGGACGTGTCACAACTGCGACAGTCAGAATGCCCATTTCCTTGGCCACTTCGGCAATGATCGGTGCAGCACCGGTACCGGTACCGCCGCCCATGCCAGTGGTGATGAACACCATGTTGGTGCCCTGCAGCACTTCGGCAATACGCTCACGGTCTTCCAGGGCGGCTTGACGGCCGACTTCCGGATTAGCGCCAGCGCCCAGGCCCTTGGTCACGCCTGTGCCCAATTGCAGGATGGTGCGTGCGCCGATGCTTTTCAGCGCCTGGGCATCAGTGTTGGCGCAGATGAACTCGACGCCTTCAATGTTGCTCTTGACCATATGGTTGACTGCGTTGCCGCCGCCACCGCCAACACCGATCACTTTGATGACCGGGCTTTGCGGGATGTTGTCTACGAGTTCGAACATGTTCCCTCTCCTTTCATTTCTCTAGTTTTTTCGCCTACTGCTTGCATCGATGCATCTACAACAGTGAAACGGTGTCACGGTAAATCTAGAAGTTACCTTTCACCCAGGCTTGCAGGCGCTCGAACAACGGCGTTTTCGGCTCGTCGTTGCTGTAGCTTTCGCGGCTGCCAAGGCCCGACAGGGAAATGCCGTCGGTCTGCTTTTGCAGCCCGTACAACAGCAAGCCCACACCGGTGGAGTAAATAGGGTTGCGCACCACGTCGCCCAGGCCCTTGACGCCATGGGGAACGCCCAGGCGCACTGGCATATGGAAGATTTCTTCGGCAAGTTCCACCGCGCCTTCCATCTTCGAGGTGCCACCGGTCAGCACGATGCCGGCCGGGATCAAATCTTCATAGCCGCTGCGGCGCAGTTCAGCCTGAATCAAGGTGAACAGCTCGTCGTAGCGCGGCTCGACCACTTCGGCCAACGCCTGGCGCGACAGTTCGCGCGGCGGACGGTCGCCAACACTCGGCACCTTGATGGTTTCACCAGCGCCGGCCAGCTTGGCCAGGGCGCAGGCGTAACGGATCTTGATTTCTTCGGCGTACTGGGTCGGTGTGCGCAACGCCATGGCGATGTCGTTGGTCACCTGGTCACCGGCAATCGGGATCACGGCGGTGTGACGGATCGCACCCTCGGTAAAGATCGCGATGTCGGTGGTGCCGCCGCCGATGTCCACCAGACATACGCCCAGTTCTTTTTCGTCGTCAGTCAGGACCGAATACGCGGAGGCCAGTTGCTCGAGAATGATGTCGTCGATTTCCAGGCCGCAGCGGCGCACGCACTTTTCAATGTTCTGTGCAGCGTTTACGGCGCAGGTGACTACGTGGACCTTGGCTTCCAGACGTACGCCCGACATGCCCAGGGGCTCGCGAACACCTTCCTGGTTGTCGATCACATAGTCTTGCGGCAGGGTGTGCAGCACCCGCTGGTCGGCCGGGATCGCCACGGCCTGGGCCGCGTCAAGTACCCGTTCCAGGTCGGCAGCGCTGACTTCACGGTCGCGAATCGCCACGATGCCGTGGGAGTTCAGGCTGCGGATGTGGTTGCCGGCAACACCGACGAACGCCGAGTGAATTCGGCAGCCGGCCATCAACTGCGCTTCTTCGATGGCGCGCTGGATCGATTGCACGGTGGACTCGATGTTGACCACCACGCCCTTCTTCAGGCCACGGGACGGATGCGTGCCGATTCCGACGATTTCCAGCGTGCCGTCGTCCGCAACCTCGCCTACCAGCGCCACCACCTTGGAGGTGCCGATATCGAGACCGACGATCATTTTGCCGCTTTGCACGTTTGCCATGGGTCCTGCCTCTTCTTAATTCTTCGCGACAGCGGGCTGCGCTGACGTGGGCGCAGCCGGTTCACGCCAGCCAACGGCAAGGCCGTTGGCGTAACGCAGGTCGATGCTCGCAATGTTCGTAATCTGTTCTTTCAGCGTCTTGTCATAGATGGCGATAAAACGGCGCATCTTCTCCACCAAGTGGTCACGTCCCAGTAACAACTCGATGCCCGGGCCGGAACTGCCTGCCCCGGTGGTCAAAAACCAGCTGCCCCGCTCGCGCAATTCCAGTCGCGCAATGGAGAAACCCAGTGGCCGCAGCATCTGGCTCAAGGCCTGGTACTGCTGCATCACTTGTTGTTGCGCCCGTTGTGGCCCGAGCAGCTTCGGCAGGTGCTCGTAATTGGCCAGTTCGCGCGGATTAAAAGCCTGGCCCTGATTATTCAACAGCGCTTCTTCGCCCCAACGGGCCACCGGCAGTTGCTCTTCCAGGCGAATCGTCACTTGGTCCGGCCACACTCGACGCACTTCGGCGTGGGCAATCCAGGGCATTTGCTCTAGCTCCGCACGCATGCCAGCCAGGTCGATCGTGAAGAAACTCGCGCTCACATAGGGCGCAATCCGCTGCTGTACCGCCTGAGGGCTGATGTAGCTCAAGTCGC
The DNA here is from genome assembly GCF_055407105.1 of Pseudomonas sp. C321. Taxonomy (NCBI): domain Bacteria; kingdom Pseudomonadati; phylum Pseudomonadota; class Gammaproteobacteria; order Pseudomonadales; family Pseudomonadaceae; genus Pseudomonas; species Pseudomonas sp. C321. Next base: position 819,520 of record NZ_JBUZRB010000001.1, read on the forward strand.
CCTGCACACTGATCTTGGTGATCGGCCGGTCGGCGTAAGGCAGCAGACGCTGGGCACCTTCATAAGTACCGAAACCCAACGCCACCAACAGCACCGGCCAGAACAGGGCCTTGAGAAAACCAAAGTTGGCTTTCGGCAGGCGCGCCGACATCGGCTCTTTAGCCACCATTCGGCTGGCACCACGCGGCACCGGCTTGCGGCCGGGAGCGGGTTGCTGATGTCGAAGCGATGCGCCTTGCATGGTCTTAATCTCTCGGCTCTTCGTTACTGGCGACACTGGCGGCCAGAATGGCCAGCACCAACTGCTGGAAATCCAATCCGGCCGCACGAGCTGCCATGGGTACCAGACTGTGATCGGTCATCCCTGGTGCGGTATTGACTTCGAGGAACCAGAAGTTCCCTTGGTCATCCTGCATCACGTCTGCCCGCGCCCAACCGGCGATACCCAGCGCCTCACAGGCTTTCGCCGTGAGGTCCATCAATTGCTGTTCCTTGGTTGCATCGAGGCCACACGGAATCCGGTACTGGGTATCGGAAGCCAGGTACTTGGCGTCGTAGTCATAAAAGGTGTGGGGCGTGCCCAATGCGATAGGCGGCAATACCTGGTCACGAAGAGTCGCGATGGTGAATTCGGGACCGCAGATCCACTGTTCCACCAACACTTGCGAGTCGTAGGTACTGGCCGCTTTCCATGCGTCAATCAATTCGGCGGCTGAGTTCACTTTAGCCATGCCGATACTGGAGCCTTCATGGGCTGGTTTGACGATCAAAGGCAAGCCCAGTTCCTTGGCTGCACAAATACAATCTTCTTCACTACGCAGAACACTGTGACGCGGCGTCGGAATGCCCAGGCTGTGCCACACCTGCTTGGTGCGCAGCTTGTCCATGGCCAGCGCCGAAGCAAGGATACCGCTGCCGGTATAAGGAATACCCAGGCACTCCAGCAGGCCCTGCATGCTGCCGTCTTCACCGCCACGGCCGTGAAGAATGATGAAGGCGCGGTCGATCTTTTCGGCTTGCAGGCGCGACAGGAAGTCGTCGCCCACGTCGATACCGAACGCGTTCACGCCAGCACTGAGCAGCGCCTCCAGCACAGCATTGCCAGACTTGAGGGACACTTCACGCTCAGCGCTCTTGCCGCCGAACAGCACAGCCACACGACCAAAGTCCGCAGGTTTGATGGTGGAGAACAGGGAGCCGTAGTCAGTGGTCATTTCGACTTCCCCTGTGGCGCGGCCACGGCACCGGCAAACAGCGGACTGGCAAGCAATTTAGGGGCAAGGCCGCCGATATCACCGGCGCCCTGGCACAGCAGGATGTCGCCAGCACGCAGCAACGGCTTGACGATAGGCGCCAGGTCGACACCGCGCTCAATGTAGATCGGGTCCAGTTGTCCGCGCTGACGAATGCTGTTGCACAGCTTGCGGCTGTCGGCACCAGGGATCGGTTCTTCACCGGCCGGATAGACTTCCATCAGCAGCAGTACGTTGGCATCGGCCAATACATTGACGAAGTCGTCGTACAGGTCGCGGGTACGGCTGTAACGGTGCGGCTGGTAGACCATCACCAGGCGACGTTCCGGCCAGCCACCACGCACGGCCTTGATCACAGCGGCGACTTCGGTTGGGTGGTGACCGTAGTCGTCCACCAGCATCACGTTGCCGCCTTCCACAGGCAGCTCGCCGTAGACCTGGAAGCGCCGGCCCACACCCTCAAAGCGCGACAGACCTTCAACGATGGCTTCATCGCTGACACCCTCGTCGCTAGCAATACAGATGGTTGCCAGGGAGTTGAGCACGTTGTGGTTACCGGGCATGTTCACCGACACGTCCAGCGGCTCGCGATCAGGGCGCAGCACGGTGAAGAAGGTCTGCATGCCTTGCTGGCGAACATTGATGGCGCGCACGTCGGCGTCTTCGCTGAAGCCGTAGGTCAAGGTCGGACGCTTGACCAGCGGCAGGATCTCGCGCACCACCGGATCGTCCAGGCACACAACCGCCAAACCGTAGAACGGCAGGTTGTGGAGAAATTCAACGAAGGTTTTCTTCAGCTTGTTGAAGTCGCCGTCGTAAGTCGCCATGTGATCGGCGTCGATGTTGGTGACCACGGCTACCAGCGGCTGCAGGTGCAGGAAGCTGGCGTCGCTTTCATCGGCTTCGGCAATCAGGTAGCGACTGGTACCCAACTGTGCATTGGTGCCTGCTGCATTCAGCCGGCCACCGATCACGAAAGTCGGGTCCAGGCCGCCAGCGGCGAACACCGAGGCCATCAAGCTGGTGGTGGTGGTCTTGCCGTGAGTACCGGCGACGGCGATGCCGTGGCGGTAGCGCATCAGCTCGGCCAGCATCTCGGCGCGAGGCACCACGGGAATGCGGCGCTCAAGGGCGGCGGCCACTTCCGGGTTGGAAGTATTCACTGCGCTGGACACCACCAGCACATCAGCATTGGTGGCGTTTTCGGCACGGTGACCGATAAAAATCTGCGCACCGAAAGACTCCAGGCGCTCAGTGACCGGCGAAGTTTTCAGGTCGGAACCGGACACCTGATAGCCAAGGTTCAACAGCACCTCGGCAATCCCGCACATGCCCACGCCGCCGATGCCGACGAAGTGGATGCGACGGATGCGGCGCATTTCCGGTTGCGGCATGGCTTTTTGATTCTCAACCATGGGCCACCTCCAGGCAGATATCGACCACGTTGCGGGTTGCGTCAGGTTTGGCCAGGCGGCTTGCGGTGCTCGCCATGCTATTGAGTCGTTCCGGTTGCATCAAAACCTCGGTCAGGCGTGCGGCCAATTCGGCGGCGCCAGTCGTTCTTTGCGGCAGCAGGAAGGCAGCGCCCTCCCCGGCCAAATATTCGGCGTTGCGGGTCTGGTGATCATCGATGGCGTGGGGCAAAGGCACCAGCAAGGACGGCAGACCGGCGGCAGCCAGTTCACTGACGGTCAACGCACCTGCGCGACAGACCACCAGGTCGGCCCAGCCATAGGCTTGGGCCATGTCTTTGATGAAAGGCTGTACGTTGGCCTCGACACCTGCATCGCGGTAACGCCCGGCGGTCACTTCATCGTGATTCTTGCCCGCCTGATGGAAGACCTCGGGACGCAGTTCCACCGGGAGCTGCGACAGGGCTTCAGGCAGCAATTTATTCAGCGGCTCGGCCCCCAGGCTTCCGCCCAGGATCAGCAGATGTACCTTGCGTCCGGCCAGGGCCTGACGGGAGATTTCCATAAACAGTTCGGTACGTACTGGGTTGCCGGTGGTGCGACGTTTGTCCGATGCAGCAAAGGTATTGGGGAACGCTTCGCAGACCCGAGCAGCCAACGGCACCAACAGACGGTTTGCAGTCCCGGCGACGGCGTTCTGTTCGTGGACGATCACCGGCACGCCAGCGAGCTTGGCCGCGACACCACCAGGCCCCGTCACATAACCACCAAAGCCCAACACGCAGACCGGTTTCAACTCACGGATCACCTTGCGTGCTTGCCATACGGCCTTGAGCAACACAAACGGCGCCTTGAGCAGGGACAATTTGCCCTTGCCCCGCAGGCCGGTGACGTTGATCAAATGCAGCGGTAACCCAGCATTGGGTACCAATTCATTTTCAATCCCGCGCGGGGTCCCCAACCAATGCACGCTGTAACCGCGCGACTGGAATTCACGGGCACAGGCCAGCGCCGGAAACACGTGGCCGCCGGTGCCGCCCGCCATGATCAGCACGTTAGCGCCCATGGGTCGGCTCCTCGGCAAAGTCGCTTTCGCTGAACTCCATCTCCTCACTGCCTAAATGGGTTCGACTCTCCCACTCGATACGCAGCAGCAAGCCCAGACAGGCGCAGCAAATTACCAGCGAACTACCTCCGTAACTGAGGAACGGCAGCGTCAAACCTTTGGTTGGCAACAGGCCGACGTTCACGCCGATGTTGATCAGGAACTGGCCGATCCACAGGAACGCCAGCCCGTACGCCACATAAGCGGCGAAATACTGTTTGGCTTTCTCGGCCCACAGACCGATGTACATGGCCCGCACGCAGACGAAGACGAACAGTGCGACGGTAGCCAGGGAGCCAACCACGCCCAGCTCTTCGGCCAAGACCGAGAACACGAAGTCGGTGTGGGCTTCCGGCAGGTAGAACTGCTTCTGCACGCTGTTGCCCAGGCCCACGCCCAGCCACTCGCCGCGACCGAAGGCGATCAAGGCCTGGGTCAACTGGTAGCCGGAGCCGAACTGGTCGGACCAGGGGTCGGTAAAGGTGATCAGACGGGCCATCCGGTAGGGTTGCGCCTGAACCAGGATCGTCACCGCCGCTACTGCCAGCCCGACCATCAAGGCAAAGCGGAACAAGCCCACTCCACCCAGGAACAGCATCGCCGCCGCCGCGCCCATCATCACCACGGTGGCACCGAAGTCCGGTTCCATCAGCAACAGGCCGGCCATGGGCAGCAGCACGATGAAGGGCTTGAAGAAGCCCATCCAGCTTTCGCGCACTTCCTTCTGTCGCCGCACCAGGTAGCCGGCAAGGTAGATCACCACGAACACCTTGGCGATTTCCGACGGCTGCACGTTAAACGCACCGAAGCCGATCCAGCGCATCGAACCGTTCACTTCGCGGCCAATGCCGGGGACGATCACCATCACCAACAAGCCGAAGGCACCGATCAGCATCAGCCAGCCCAGGCGTTGCCAGGTGGCGATGGGGATCATCATGGTGACGATGCACGCGCCCAAACCGATCACCAGGTAAATCAGGTGGCGGAGCATGTGGTACAGGGTGTTGCCCGACTGAACGGCGGCCACTTCCGAGGACGCCGAAGTGATCATCACCAGGCCCAGGCCCAGCAATGCCAGGCACCCGACGAGCATTGGGAAGTCGAGATCAATGCCACGCCCGGTAATGAGCGGCGATGGGTATGGCTTGATGATGTTGCGCAGATCGAGCGTCATGCCAAGGCCTCCACGGCGCCGGCGAACAACTGGCCGCGCTCTTCGTAGTTCTTGAACATGTCGAAACTGGCGCACGCTGGCGACAGCAACACAGCATCACCCGGCTGAGCAAGGGCTCGGCATTGGGCGATGGCGTCATCCAGGGATTGCGCGCGAACCTGTGGCACCGCGTCGCCCAGCGCAGTGGCGATCAGGTCCGAATCACGGCCCATCAGGACGACGGCGCGGCAATGAGCAGCCACCGGAGCCTTGAGGTCCTTGAAGTCAGCACCCTTGCCGTCGCCGCCGGCGATCAGCACCAGCTTGCCTTCGATATCGGCACCCAGGCCTTCGATGGCGGCCAGTGCGGCACCGACGTTGGTGGCCTTGGAATCGTTGTAGTAGCTCACGCCATCCAGGTCGCGAACCCACTGGCAGCGGTGTTCGAGACCGGTGAAGGTGCGCAGGCTTTCGAGCATGGCATCGAACGGCAAACCGACGGCATGGCCCAGGGCCAGCGCCGCCAGGGCATTGGACTGGTTATGGGCGCCACGGATTTTCAATTCACGCACCGGCATCAGGTTCTGAAATTCGAAGGCCAGGTATTTCTCGCCATTCTCTTCCCGCAGGCCGAAAGCCTTGAAGTCCGGCTTGCTCAAACCAAAGGTCCAGCACGGCAAACCTTCGCCAATCAGCGGACGGCTCAGGGCATCCTGGCGGTTGACCACCACTTGCCGCGCACCACGGAAGATCCGGTGCTTGGCCAGGTGATACGCCGGCAGGCCGCTGTAGCGGTCCATGTGGTCTTCGCTGACGTTCAACACGGTGGCCACTTCGGCGCCCAGTTGGTCGGTGGTTTCCAGCTGGAAGCTCGACAACTCCATCACGTACAGCTCAACGTCGTCGCTGAGCAGATCCAGCGCCGGGGTGCCGAGGTTGCCGCCCACGGCCACACGCTTGCCGGCCGCAGCCGCCATTTCGCCGACGAGGGTGGTAACAGTGCTCTTGGCGTTGGAACCGCTGATGGCCACGATCGGTGCCTTCGCGTTACGCGCGAACAACTCGATATCGCCGGACAGCTTCACGCCACGGGCCGCTGCCGCTTGTAGGGCTGGAGTCGCCAACGCCAGGCCGGGGCTCACGTAGAGTTCGTCGGCACGGCAGAGAAACTCGACATCCAGTTCGCCACAACGCACTTCCACGTGCGGGTAGTCACGGCGCAGCGTGACCAGCTCCGGTGGATTTTCCCGCGTATCGGCCACGGCAAACGACGTGCCCCGGTTCGCCAGGAAGCGAACCAGGGACATGCCGCTCTTGCCGAGGCCGACAACGATGCGGAAGTGGTCAGAAGCGATCAGAGACACTCGTTCTACCTCAGTTTCAGGGTGGCAAGGCCGACCAGTACGAGAATCACGGTAATAATCCAGAAACGGACAATCACACGCGGCTCAGGCCAGCCCTTGAGTTCAAAATGGTGGTGAATCGGCGCCATGCGAAATACGCGGCGGCCGGTCAACTTGAAGGAGGCCACCTGGATCACTACCGACAAGGTTTCCATTACGAAGACACCGCCCATGATGAACAGGACGATTTCCTGACGGACGATCACAGCGATGGTGCCCAGTGCAGCGCCCAGCGCCAGTGCGCCGACGTCACCCATGAACACTTGTGCCGGGTACGTGTTGAACCACAGGAAGCCCAGGCCGGCGCCGATCAGCGCGCCGCAGAACACGATCAGTTCACCGGCACCCGGGACATATGGGATCAGCAGGTATTCAGCAAATTTCACGTTACCCGACAGGTAGCAGAAGATGCCCAGGGCGCCGCCCACCATCACCGTCGGCATGATCGCCAGGCCGTCGAGGCCGTCAGTCAGGTTGACTGCGTTGCTGGAGCCGACGATCACAAAGTAGGTCAGCACCACGAAGCCTGCACCCAAGGGAATGCTGATGTCCTTGAGCATCGGCAGGATCAGTGTGGTTTCCACCGCGCTTGGCGCGGTCATGTAAAGGAAGATCGCCGCGCCGAGACCGAACACCGATTGCCAGAAATACTTCCAGCGGCTTGGCAGCCCCTTGGAGTTCTTCTCGATCACCTTACGATAGTCATCGACCCAGCCGATGGCGCCAAACAGCAGGGTCACCAGCAGCACCACCCAGACGTAGCGGTTATGCAGGTCAGCCCACAGCAGGGTGCTGATGCCAATGGACGAGAGGATCAGCGCGCCACCCATGGTCGGAGTACCGGACTTGGCCAGGTGCGACTGAGGACCATCGCTACGGACCGACTGGCCAATCTGCAGGCTTTGCAGGGTGCGAATCATCCAGGGGCCCAGGCACAGCGACAGCGACAGCGCGGTCAGCACCCCGAGAATCCCGCGCAGGGTCAGGTACTGAAAGACCGCGAAGCCTTTATGAAACTGTTGCAGATACTCAGCCAGCAGCAGCAGCATTAATGTTTCTCCATACTTGAGCCACACAAGGCCGCGACGACGTTTTCCATCACCGCGCTGCGCGATCCCTTGATCAAAATAGTGGTGTGTTTGTCTTGTTCTGCGCCGTTCAGCGCCTGGATCAGCTCGGCCTGGGTGGCGAAGTGCTGCGCGCCCGGCCCGAAGGCGTTCACGGCGTAGGCCATGTTCGATCCCACGGCGTACAGGGCATCCACTTTGCCTGCGGCATAAGCGCCGACTTCGCGATGAGCTTGTTCAGCCCAGTCGCCCAGTTCGGCGATATCGCCAAGAACCAGCACCTTGCGACCCTCGAAACCAGTCAGCAGGTCGATGGCGGCACAGATCGAAGACTGGTTGGCGTTGTAGGTGTCATCAATGACGCGCATGCCGTTAGTTGCCAGTTGCGCAACGGTGCGACCCTTGACCGGTTGCACCGCGCCAAGGCCGGTAGCAATACCGAACAGCGAGACGCCCAATACGTAAGCGGCAGCAGCAGCAGCCAGAGCGTTGGCGACGTTGTGGTTGCCCAGCAGATTCAACTGCACATGTTCATCGCCTTGCGGGCTATGCAAGGTGAAAGCCGGGCAGCCCCGTGCGTCGACGGTGATACCTGATGCGTGGAAATCAGCTGCGGCGTTGCGCACCGAGAAGCTCAAGACCTTGCGACCGGCGGCGCGTACACGCCAGATCTCAAAAGCCTTGTCATCAAGGTTCAGTACCGCGGTGCCAGAAGCGTCCAGGCCTTCAAGAATTTCACCCTTGGCCTCGATGATTTTCTCCGGGCCGCCGAACTCGCCAACGTGGGCAGTGCCCGCATTGTTGATCACGGCGACATGGGGCCGGGTCATGGCCACGGTGTAGGCGATTTCGCCAAGGCGCGAAGCCCCTAGCTCGATCACCGCCGCCGTGTGTTCCGGGGCCAGTTCGAGCAGGGTCAGCGGGACGCCGAAATCATTGTTCAGGTTGCCACGAGTGGCCAGTACTGGCCCGCGCGTGCGCAGGATGCCGGCCAACAGTTCCTTGACGGTGGTCTTGCCGCTGGAGCCGGTAATGGCCGCAACAGGATTGCCGAAGGCGGCGCGGTTCAGGTCACCCAGTTGACCCAAGGCCAGACGGGTGTCGGCCACCAGCAACTGCGGCAGCACCGAATCAGCGACTTCGCGTTGTACCAGGGCACCGACAGCGCCTTTGGCAGCGACGTCATTCAAATAATCATGGCCGTCGAAGCGAGGACCGGCCAAGGCGACGAACAGTTGCCCAGGCTTGATCGCCCGGCTGTCGATGCTGACGCCGTCAAAGCTGCAATCGGCCGATAGCACACGAGCCGACAAAGTCTGGGTAAGTTCGCTGAATTTGAGCGCTTTAAGCATGGGCCACCTCCCACGCAGTCAAGGCATGATCGGCTTCTACCAGATCGGAGAAGGCATGGCGTTCGCCGTTGATTTCTTGGTAGTCCTCGTGGCCTTTACCGGCGAGCACCACCACATCGTCAGCGCTGGCGCTGGCAATCAGTTGGGCAATAGCGGCGCCGCGGCCGGCAACAAAGGTCACTTTCGCGACGTCGACAAATCCTTCGCGGATATCGTCGAAAATCTGGCTCGGGGCTTCGCTGCGCGGGTTATCGTCGGTGACGAGCACACCATCGGCCAAACGCTCCACCACTTCGGCCATCAATGGGCGCTTGCCGCGATCGCGGTCACCGCCACAGCCGAACAGGCACAGCAACTTGCCCTTGGCGTGGGGGCGCAGGGCCAGCAGGACTTTTTCCAGGGCATCTGGAGTGTGAGCGTAATCGACCACCACCAACGGCTGCGTGCCGCCACCGAGGCGCTGCATGCGACCAATCGGCCCTTCGAGCTTGGGCAGTACTCGCAGGATTTCGTCCAGGGCGTAATCCAGACCGAGCAAGGCGCCGATGGCAGCGAGGACATTGCTCAGGTTGAAGCGACCCAGCAAGGTGCTGCGCAAATGGTGCTCACCCTGAGGCGTCACCAGCGTGGCGCGCACACCTTCGTCGTCAAACCGGGCTTCGCGGCAATAAAGGTACGCGCTGGAATCTTCCAGGCTGTAGCTGATCAGGCGTGCTTCACTTTTTTGTGCTGCCAACTGCCGACCGAATTCATCATCCAGATTGACTACCCGGCACTTCAGGTCATTCCAGGTAAACAGCTTGGCCTTGGCATCAGCGTAAGCCTCCATGGTGCCGTGGTAATCCAGATGATCGCGAGACAGGTTCGTCATCACCGCCACGTCGAAGGCCAAGGCGGTGACCCGGCCCTGATCCAGGCCGTGGGACGATACTTCCATGGCGACCGCCTTGGCACCGGCCTTTTTCAGATCAGCGAGGGTCGCCTGGACGGCAATCGGGTTGGGCGTGGTGTGCAGGCCGCTTTGCAGCGCGCCATAAAAACCAGTGCCCAGGGTGCCGACAATGCCGCAGTGCTGGCCTAGCAGGTCTAGGGCCTGGGCGACCAATTGGGTCACGCTGGTCTTGCCGTTGGTACCGGTGACACCGATCAGGTTCAGGGTACGGCTCGGGTCGCCATAAAAGCGCCCGGCGATATCCGACAGCTGCGCCGCCAGGCCCTTGACCGGAATCATGGGCACATCGGTAATTGGCAGTACGGTAGCGCCATCGACTTCATAGGCCACTGCTGCCGCACCACGCTGCAAGGCGTCGGCGATATGGGCGCGTCCGTCGAGCTTGCCGCCTGGCACCGCCAGGAACAGGTCGCCGGCACGTACGTTACGGCTATCCAGAGTCAATTCGCGAATCAGCAGATCACGGCCAGCGTGGGCAAAAATTTTGTTCAGGCTAAGAGACATCAGCCGCGCCCTCCATTGGCTTTTACAGCAGCGGCCGGTGGTCCGGCGTTCGCTTGTTGAGTAGGCGGCAGGTTATCCGGCGTGATGTTCATCAGGCGCAGGGTGCCGGACATTACTTTGCTGAACACCGGTGCCGAGACCAGGCCACCGAAGTAGCCGGCTTTGCTCGGTTCGTCGATGACCACAACGATGGCGTAGCGCGGGTCGCTCATGGGACCGAAGCCGGCGAACAACGAGCGATAAGAATTTTCTGCGTAGCCCTTGATGCCGACCGAAGTTTTACGGGCGGTACCGGACTTGCCGGCCACGTGATACGCCGGTACCTGGGCGCGGAACACACCGCGCGGCGCCTCGATCACTTGTTGCAGCATGCCTTGTATGGTCTTGGCGACGTTTTCCGGGATGACCTGGGTCGCCTTCGGCGCTTCGTCGACATGGATCAGGCTCAGCGGCACCATGCGGCCGTTGTTGGCCAGCACGGCAAAGGCGTGGGCCAACTGGATCGCCGTCACTGACAATCCGTAGCCATAGGACAGCGTGGCGGTCTCTGCCTTGCGCCATTCGCGGTAGTTCGGCAGGTTACCAACACGCTCACCCGGGAAGTCCAGGCCGGTGGGTTGACCGAGGCCGACCTTCTGGGCCAGGTGGTAAATGGCTTCACCGCCGATATCGAAGGCGACCTTGCTCATGCCAACGTTACTGGAGTTGATCAGGATTCCGGTCAAGTCCAGTACCGGACCTTCGGTGCGGGACACGTCACGAATGGTGTACTTGCCCAACTGCAGGGTGCCCGGATAAACCTCGACCTTGTCGCTGGGTTTCCAGCGTCCGGTTTCCAGAGCGGCACTCATGGAGATGGCTTTCATGGTCGAACCCGGCTCAAACACGTCGATCATGGCGCGGTTGCGCATCATCGCCGGTTGCAGGTTGCGACGGTTGTTGGGGTTGTAGGTCGGCTGGTTAACCATGGCGAGGATCTCGCCGGTCTTCACGTCCATGATCACCAGGCTACCGGCCTTGGCGCCGTTCTCGATGATGGCGTTACGCAGCTCGCGGTTGGCCAGGTATTGCAGGCGCAGGTCAATCGACAACGCCAAGGGCTTACCGGCCTTGGCGTTTTTGGTGACCTGGACATCCTTGATCAGTCTGCCGCGCCGATCCTTGATGACCTGTCTTTTGCCCGGGACCCCGGCCAGCCATTCATCGTAGGCCAGTTCCACACCTTCGCGGCCGTGGTCATCGATGTCGGTGAAGCCAACCATATGGGCAGTGGTTTCACCGGCCGGGTAGAAACGCCGAAATTCCTCGATGCCATAGACACCGGGGATTTTCAGGTCGAGCACCTGCTGACCTTGCTCAGGGGTCAGCCCGCGAACAAGGTAGATGAATTCTTTATTGGCCTGGGCTTCCAGGCGTTCCTTCAGGGCTTTCGGGTCCTGGCCCAGGGCGATGGCCAGTTCCGGCCATTTGTCCTTGGCGACTTGCAGTTCCTTGGCGTTAGCCCACAGGGTGGTCACCGGCGTACTGACGGCCAGAGGCTCGCCGTTGCGGTCGGTAATCAGCCCGCGGTGCGCAGGAATCGGAATATGACGCAGGCTGCGGGCATCGCCCTGGCCGATCAGGAAGTCGCGATCCACCACTTGTAGATCGATAATGCGCCAGATAATCGCGCCGACCATCAGTGCCAGCAAACCCAACACCACACGGAAACGCCATGGGAAGAGTGCGCCTTCGAGTTTCATCATGGCGCCACCATGCGAACTTCTGCAGCGCCCGGAATGTGCATCTTCAGCTGTTCGGCGGCCAGCACTTCGATCCGGCTGTGGGCCGTCCAGGTGCTTTGCTCAAGAATCAGCCGACCCCACTCCGCCTGCGCCTTGTCGCGCACGCTCAACTCCCCGTACAGGGAGTTAAGCAATTGACGGTTCCAGTGGGCGCTATAGGACACCGCAATCGCGGACACCAGCACGCCGATAAACAGCAGCAACATAAAGAAGCTGCCGCCCGGAAGGGGCTTGGCGAAGAGCTTGCTCACCGCAGCTTCTCCGCGACGCGCATGACCGCGCTGCGAGCACGTGGGTTGGCCTTGAGTTCGGCTTCGGAGGCGAACTGCGCTTTGCCATGGATTTTTATTTTCGGCACAAAAGCTTCGAAACGTACCGGCAGGTTGCGCGGCAAGTTATCGCTTTCGCCCTTGACCAGACGACGCATGAACAGCTTGACGATACGGTCTTCCAGGGAGTGGAAGCTGATCACCACCAGGCGACCGCCCACTTCCAGGGATTCCAGAGCAGCTTCGAGGCCGGTCTCCAGATCGCCCAATTCGTTGTTGACGTGAATACGCAGCCCCTGGAAAGCGCGGGTGGCCGGGTTCTTGCCCTTTTCCCACGCAGGGTTGGCGACTTTCAGCACTTCGGCCAGGTCGGCGGTGCGTTCGAACGGTTGGATTACCCGGCGCTCGGCCACGGCGCGGGCCATGCGACCGGAGAAACGCTCTTCACCGTACTCCTTGAACACACGGGCGATTTCTTCCACTGGAGCGGTGGCGATGAACTGCGCGGCGCTGACACCACGGGTCGGGTCCATGCGCATGTCCAGCGGGCCGTCGTTCATGAAGCTGAAGCCGCGCTCAGGGTCGTCCAGCTGTGGAGAAGACACGCCCAGGTCCAGCAGAACCCCGGCCAGCTTACCTGCCATGCCACGCTCAGCGACTTCCGCACCGAGCTCGGCAAAACTGCGCTGCACAACGACAAAGCGGCCGTCTTCGGCCGCTAGCGCTTGCCCGGTGGCAATCGCTTGGGGGTCTTTGTCGAACCCGAGGAGTTTTCCGTCGGAACCGAGCTGGCTGAGTATCAAGCGGCTGTGCCCGCCACGCCCGAATGTGCCATCTAAATAGCAACCATCAGGGCGTACGGCGAGAGCCTGGACGGCTTCGTCAAGCAGTACGGTGATGTGGTTAAAGCCGCTATCAATAGTCACAGGATCAAATCACGCAGTTCATCAGGCATGGCGCCCGGTTGTTGAATAGCAGCCAGGTCCGCTGCAGAAACAGCATCCCAGGCATCTTCGTCCCACAATTGGAACTTGTTCAGTTGGCCTACCAGCATTGCGCGCTTATCCAGCTTGGCGTATTCGCGCAGACGCGGCGGAACCAGGAAACGACCACTGCCATCGAGCTCAAGGTCGACGGCATTACCAATCAGCAAACGCTGCAGACGGCGGTTTTCTTCACGCAACGAAGGCAGGGCACGCAACTTGGTTTCAATCAGTTCCCACTCGTCGAGTGGGTAAACGCATAAACAAGGGTCAACGGCATCGATAGTGATGATTAACTGTCCGGAACTTCGCGAAATGAGCTCGTCACGATACCGGCTCGGCATGGCGAGACGGCCTTTTGCATCGAGACTGATAGCGTTAGCTCCGCGAAACACAGATGCGTTTCTCCAAATTTTAGCGTTTTACGTTCAAAAAACCCACTTTGTGCCACTTTCCGCCACTTGCGCACACTATAGGAATGCGCCCACCACACCGTCAAGGCGCGGATTAAAGGAAAAGCCTTACAGAACGGAGATTTAGGAAGGTAAAAGGAGGAGAAACGAGAGTTCCAAGGTGGTTTTGACTCAACAACCACAAGTGACTCAAAGAGCTAGAGCTTGAAGTTAAAGTAATTTATTAAGAGTAAGATTTTTTCGGTATTACGAAGACGCATCTGCCAACGATTTGGCAGGGAGGGATTCTTGCGTTACTACCAGGTTTCTGCCCGAGATTCAGACAGAGGGGAAAAAGGTGGAGAGTCGATCTATAAGCCGGGTTCTGTCTTGAACAGTCATTCGTCTACGATGGCCATCACTGGACATCTTTAGCAACCTACCCGGTTCCAGCGCGGGCCACGCCTTGGAACCCTATTTGGTCTTGCTCCAAGTGGGGTTTACCTAGCCACGAACTGTTGCCAGTCGTGCGGTGCGCTCTTACCGCACCTTTTCACCCTTACCGGCACCGAAGTGCTTAGGCGGTTATTTTCTGTGGCACTTTCCGTAGGCTCACGCCTCCCAGGCATTACCTGGCACTTCGCCCTATGGAGCCCGGACTTTCCTCCCCCCCCTAATTTTCATAGAGGGCAGCGACTGTCCAATCGACTCTCCGCCGCAAAGATTAACGGCACGAGCCCTTCAGAACAAGCTTTAAAGCCAGCAGTGCCATCATCTTCCGACGTATCGCAGGTTAAACGGCGGAACTATTCACTCTTCTGCTTATCGAGCGCGGCCTGATAAAGCACATTCTTGCGCACGCCGGTAATTTCCGCCGCCAGGGCGGCTGCACGCTTGAGGGGCATCTCTTTAAGCAGCAAATCCAGGACCCGCATCGCCTCGCTACCGACAGCATCTTCGCTTTCCGGTGCTGACCAGCCCGCCACCAGCACCACGCATTCGCCGCGCTGCTGGTTACTGTCACCCTCGACAAACGCGCGCAACGCTTCCAACGGCAGGCCCTTGAGGGTTTCGAAAGTTTTGGTCAGCTCCCGTGCCAGCAACGCCAGGCGCTCACCACCAAACACCAGCTCCATGTCTTGCAGGCATTCAAGAATGCGGTGCGGGGCTTCATAGAAGATCAGGGTGCGCGGCTCTTCCTTCAACAATTCAAGACGCGCCCGACGCCCTACGGCCTTGGCCGGCAGAAAACCTTCGAAGATGAAGCGGTCCGACGGCAAACCGGCCGCAGACAATGCCGCAATCAGCGCGCACGCTCCCGGAACAGGCACTACATTGATACCAGCAGCCCGCGCCTGACGCACCAGGTGGTAGCCAGGATCGGAGATCAACGGCGTGCCGGCATCGGAGATCAGCGCCACATCATCGCCAGCCAGCAGTCGGGTGATAAAGCGGCTACCCTCCTCACGCTCGTTGTGCTCATGGCAAGCCGCAAGCGGTGTGGAAATACCGAAATGCTGCATTAAACGCAGGGAATGGCGAGTATCTTCAGCGGCAATCAGTTTGGCTTCACGCAACACTTTCAATGCCCGCGCACTGATGTCGTCCAGGTTGCCAATGGGCGTCGCCACCACAAAAAGCGAGCCAGCAGTGGAATTCAAAGGACCTGGAGCAGTCAAAGCGCACACCTCGATGATTGGCAAAAGCCACATTGTAGCGCGTAGACGTCAAAAAAAATGCGCCACCGGGATCGCTCGCGGCCTGCCTGTTTGTTGACTTTGGTAGTGCCCGGCAATATTTACACGATCTAAATAGACGGTTTCACGCCAGTAACATCGCGCCCCGGCCAGTGCTTGGGTACAATTCCACGCTTATTTGATCGGTATCAGGAACACTTACATGATCGCTTGTCTGCGGCTGTTCTCTGCCCTCTGCCTCGCTGCCCTGTTGGCGGCTTGCGCAAGCTCGCCCTCGTCCAGCCTTGGCGACCTCCCACGGACTCCGGATGCCAGTATCGAGCAGCTGCTCGAACAGGCCGCTTCGGCCAAGACGCCTGAAAAAGCCTCGCTGCTGCGTCTGAGCGCGGCGGACCTGGCTTTCCACCAGAACAATCCCGGACGTTCCGCGCAGATACTTGCGCAAGTGCCACTGGATAGCCTCAAGCCTGCGGGACAGGTATTCGCCAGCACCCTGGCGGCAGAACTGGCCATGACCCGCAACCAGCCCAAGGCGGCGTTGACGGCCCTGAACCATCCAAGCCTGCAAAACCTCAAGGAGCTGCCGCCGGAACAGCAGATCCGTACGGGCACCGTGCATGCACGCGCTTATGAAGCTGATGGCCAGACCCTGGCCGCCGCTCGCGAGCGTGTCGACATGGCCCCGCTGCTCAGCGGCGACGCGGCCAGCAGCAACCATGAAGCCATCTGGACCTTGATTGCTGCCTTGCCTGCAGAGCAACTGCAAGCGACCAATAACCCAACGCTCGACGGCTGGATCAGCCTCGCCCTGGCAGTCAAGAGCGCCGGCACCCTGGAACAACAGCAAGCCGCCATCGACACATGGCGCGCCCAGAACCCTGGCCACCCTGCTGCAACCCAACTGCCGCTGCCGCTGATCAAGCTCAAGGAGCTGGCCAGCCAGCCCTTGAACAAGATCGCCCTGCTGCTGCCCCAGGAAGGTCCGCTGGCCGCAGTGGCCAAGGCTCTGCGCGAAGGCTTCATGGCTGCGCACTACCAGGCTGAGCAAGCCGGGCAAAAACCACCGATCATCGAGTTCTACGACAGCTCGCGCCTGACCTCCATTGATGATTTCTACAACAAGGCCCAGGCTGCCGGTGTGCAACTGGTGATCGGCCCGCTGGAGAAACCGCTGGTCAAGCAACTCAATGCTCGCCCGCAATTACCTATCACTACCCTCGCCCTGAACTACAGCGAGGGTGACCAAGGTCCTGCGCAACTGTTCCAGTTCGGTCTGGCTGCCGAGGACGAAGCCCGCGAAGTCTCCCGCCGTGCCCGCGCCGACGGCCTGCACCGCGCAGCCGCCATGGTGCCGAAAGGCGAATGGGGTGACCGCGTATTCAAGGCCTTCCGCCAGGACTGGGAAGCCAATGGCGGCACCGTGATCGGTGTCGAACACGTTGACCAGCCGGTCGCCTTGGCCCAGCAGATTGCCGATCTGTTCCAGTTGCGCCAAAGCGAAGGTCGCGCCAAGAGCCTGCAAAGCACCGTCGGCACCGATGTTTCCGCGCAGCCATCGCGCCGCCAGGACATCGAGTTCATCTTCCTGGCCGTAACACCGCAGCAAGCCCAGCAGATCAAGCCGACCCTGAACTTCCAGTACGCAGGTGATGTGCCGGTGTATGCCACCTCCCACGTATTTAGCGCCAGTGGCGACAAGAACCAGTACCTCGACATGAACGGCATTCTGTTCTGCGAAACGCCATGGCTGCTCAATACCACTGATCCGTTGCGCAATCAGGTCGCCGCACAATGGCCACAGGCTAACGGCAGCCTGGGCCGGCTCTACGCAATGGGCGTTGACGCCTACCGCCTGGCCCCACGCCTGGGTCAGCTCAAGGCACTGCCGGACACTCGCATTGACGGCCTCTCCGGCAGCCTGGGCATGACCCCGACTCAGCGGGTCGAACGCCAGATGCCATGGGCACAGTTCGTCAGTGGCCAGGTTCAACGCCTGCCCGATACCCCGCGCTGATGCCCCAGCGGTCAAGCGCACAAAGCGGCAAGGACGCCGAACTTCAAGCTCTCAAACACTTGCAACAACAGGGCCTGCGGCTGGTGGCGCAGAACTGGTTGTGCAAACGCGGCGAGCTTGATCTGGTCATGCTTGACGGCGATACAGTAGTATTCGTCGAAGTCCGCTACAGAAAACACGCACAATGGGGTGGCGCGCTCGCCAGTATCGACGGGCGCAAGCGTCAAAAGCTGATACTCGCCGCGCAGTTTTTCCTGCTGAGCGAGCGTCGCTGGGCCGATTACCCCTGCCGTTTCGATGTGGTCGCCATAGAAAGCACCCCGCACGGAACCGCCGATCTGAACTGGCTGCGCAACGCGTTTGACGGCTGACCAGCACTCAGGCCAGGCCGGACATATTCACCGCACACTTTTGCTCTTTGCTTTGCGGGCTGCACATTCTTGTGCCAAACAGCCGCGCTACTTAAGGTCACACAGATGGACATGCAATCCCGAATTCGCCAGCTTTTCCAGGCCAGTATCGATACCAAGCAACAGGCGATGGACGTACTTGCACCGCACATCGAGCAAGCCAGCCAAGTCATGGTCAACGCCCTGCTCAACGAAGGCAAAATGCTTTCGTGCGGCAACGGCGGTTCGGCCGGCGACGCCCAGCACTTCTCCTCCGAGCTGCTCAACCGCTTTGAGCGTGAGCGCCCGAGCCTGCCGGCCATCGCCCTGACCACCGACACCTCGACGATCACTTCGATCGCCAACGACTACAGCTACAACGAAATCTTCTCCAAGCAAATTCGCGCCCTCGGCCAACCGGGCGATGTACTGCTGGCGATTTCCACCAGTGGTAACTCGGCGAACATTATTCAAGCGATCCAGGCCGCACATGATCGTGAAATGATTGTCGTAGCATTGACCGGCCGTGATGGCGGCGGCATGGCCTCGCTGCTGTTGCCCGAAGACGTGGAGATCCGCGTCCCGGCCAATGTCACCGCACGTATTCAGGAAGTCCACCTGCTGACGATCCACTGCCTGTGCGATCTGATCGACAGCCAACTGTTTGGGAGTGAAGAATGACCGTTAACCGTCTCAGCCTATTGGCCCTTACGCTGTGCCTCGGCATCAGCGGCTGCAGCTCGGTAATCACCGCGAGCCGCGACACACCGATCAACGATGACAAGGGCACCCGTACGTTCGGCAGCAAGATCGATGACTCGTTGATCGAAACCAAGGTCGCCGTCAACGTCGCCAAGGCCAGCCCGGATCTGGGCAACGGCGCGTCGCGCATTGTCGTGACCAGCTTCAACGGTGTGGTGCTGCTCGCCGGACAAACTCCGCGCACTGACCTCAAGGCCCAGGCTGAGCAAGCGGCCTCCACCGTGCAACGGGTCAAAAAGGTCCACAACGAGCTGCAGGTACTGCAACCCATCACGCTCCTGGCAATCAGCAGCGATGCGCTGCTGACCACCAAGATCAAGACGCAGATGCTGACCGATAGTGCGATTCCCGGCTCACGGATCAAGGTCGTCACCGATAACGGCATCGTTTACCTGATGGGCCTGCTGACTCAGCAGGAAGCCACCCGCGCCACCAACCTGGTGCAGGGCGTATCCGGGGTTCAGAAAATTGTGAAGCTGTTCGAGTACATCGATTGATGTAACCGGGCCGCAACAAAAAAGGGCGCCGTGCATTGATTGCACGGCGCCCTTTTTATTGGCTTGCGGTTACTGGTACTGCTGGTAGGGATTGCCCTGGAACTGGTTGTTCTGCTGCGGCGCTTGTTGCTGCTGTGCAGGTTGGCCGTACTGCTGGCCAGGAATCGCCTTGAGGTTGACCTCGACACGGCGGTTCTGCGCGCGGCCATTGACGTCGGCGTTGCTGGCAATCGGGTTATCCGGGCCAGCACCACGTGCCGACAGGTTGGCACCACTGACACCCTGGGAGGTCAGGTAGGTCGCCACGCTTTGCGCACGACGTTGGGACAGGTCCATGTTGAGCTGACGAGTGCCGGTGCTGTCGGTGTAGCCGACAATTTCGATCTGGTTCTGATTGAACTCCTTCAAGGAGTTCGCCAGGTTATTCAGGGGCTGGTAGAAGCTGGGAGCAATGTCGGCGCGGTTGGTGGCAAAGGTGATATTACCCGGCATGATCAGCTTGATCTGATCGCCCTGGCGCTGAACCTCGACACCGGTATTGGCCATGCTTTCGCGCAGTTTCTTTTCCTGCTGGTCAGCGTAGTAGCCATAACCTGCAGCGCCGATACCGGCGACGGCGGCGCCGATCAGCGCACCCTTGCCACGGTTGTTATGGTCAATGGCCGCACCGGCCAACGCACCAGCCAGTGCGCCAAGCCCGCCGTACTTGGCGGTTTTGCTCATGCCTTGCGACCCCTCGTTCGCCTGTCCCTGGCTACCATCATAAGGATTGGGTGAAGCACAGCCCGACAACAAGGCTACAGCCGTAGCAACAACAAGCAGACGACGCGAAGTGAACATGGAGAAGCTCCTACTTTTGCATTCTATGATGCAGAGGACATTGGCAATGGACCTGTGTCGAGGTTTGAACACGACAAACGGTAAAAATTCCGTGTTCGGCCCCGGTCCTGTAACAAAAAATCAGGGCAAGCGTGGCTACAGAAACCGTAGCAGAAGCTCATAAAATCGGACCTGCCTTTTTGCTACAACGCTTCTCAACATCAAGCCCTGACAAAGGGGTTCTCACGCATTTCATCCCCCAGCCGCGTGTCCGAGCCATGGCCGGTTACCACCGTCGCGTCCTCATCCAGGGTGTAAAGCCGTTGTTTGATGGACCGCACAATGGTCGCCTGATCCCCACCCCACAGATCCGTGCGCCCGACGCCGCGCCGAAACAGCGTGTCCCCGGCGATCAGCAACTTGGCATCGGCAAACCAGAAACTCATGGACCCCGGTGTATGCCCAGGCGTGTGCAAGGCCACACCGCAGCCACAGGCCAACTCCTCATCGTCGGCCAACCAGCGGTCCGGCGAAGGTACCGGCGTGTAGGGCACACCAAACATCTGGCATTGCATTTCCAGGTTGTCCCAGAGGAATTGATCCTCCTTGTGCAGGTGCAGCGTGGCGCCGGTCTTTTCCTTCAACTGGCCGGAAGCCAGGAAGTGATCAAGATGAGCATGGGTATGGATGATGCTCACCACTTTCAGGCCCAAGGCATCGAGCCGCGCCAGGATCAGCTCATGGTTGCCACCTGGGTCAACCACGATGGCCTTTTTAGTGATGGGGTCGCCGATGATGGTGCAGTTGCACTGCAACGGGCCGACGGGGAAGGTTTCGCGGATCAGGGCGGGCACTTGGGACATCGGGTTGGCTCGGTATGCTGTGATGAGGCGATTCTGGCACAAAATGCACGACACCTACCCCAACAACCCCATCTCCTGCGCCCTCGCTACCGCCTGTGTGCGGCGCTCAACCCCCAGCTTGCTGTTGATATGGCTGGCGTGGGTCTTGACCGTGTGCAGGGAAATAAACAGCTGATTGCTGATTTCCTGGTTCGAGCACCCTTGTGCGATCAGGTGCAGCACCGCCAGCTCTCGCACACTCAGGGTTTCGCAGGTGTGCGCAGCCTCGACGGGTTCGCGAGGGACGATGGCCGGCAATAACGCCAACAGGCTTTGGTTCAGCAGGTCATGGGGGGCGTGGCCGAGTTGTTCCCGCGCCCAGTCGGGATAACGCTTCAACAGTGGCTGGAAGGGCTGCAATGCGCCTCCAGCGGACGCTTCAAGTGCCTGGGCAAACACCGGGCGGGCCAGGGACTCCTGACCACACTCCAGCAACAACAGCGCCTGCTGGGTCAGCGCCATGAGAGCGATCATCTGTCGGCCGTCCTGTCGAGCCCGCTGTGCCAGTTCGTCAAGCCTTTGGAGCGAGGCTGCGGGCTGATGACGAATCGCGTCCAGTGCAGCTTGTTGCAGCTCGATATGTTGTGGCAGGTGTGGATGAAACTCCGGCGCCGCCGCAGCCTGTCCACCGTTATAGGTTTGCCCCAGGCGTGTCAGCCAGGCTTCGGCCAGGTCGGTGCGGCCCTGGGCCAGCCACAATTCGCATTTGATCAGGGTGATCATCGCCAGGTAGTAGATCGGCGGCACATCCCAGATATGCATCAGCCGTTCAGCCTCGGCCAGTTCGGCAAAGGCCTTGGGGAAATCCCCGCGACGGCCTTCAAGATTGGCGATTACGCAATAGCCGATCAGCACGCTGATATCCCGGCAGGCACGGGCCTCGGCCAGACCAGCGCGTAGGCGCAACAGGCCAGCCTCAGGCTGGCAGCGCATCAGCAACAGATATCCCTCGTACAACGCCAGACGCGCGCGCGCTGCATACAGGCGCTGGGGAGCCAAGCCTTGCAGACGTTGCAGGCCCTGGCGCACCTCATCCAAAGAGCGCAGGATTTCGCCGCGTGCCTGCAGCACGCGCGCACGGTCGTAGTGGGCCAAGGCCTCAAACAGCGGATTACCAACCCGTTGCGCCAGCTCCAGGGACTCGCGATTCAGGCCACGGGCGCGCCATAGGTCGGCGTCGACGATGGCCAGGTTGGACAGCGTCGACAGGCACATCAGCCGCTGGCCATAACGCTTCTGCGGCAGGCTTTCCAATGCCTCGTTGCAATACAGCTGGGTCAACTCGCGGTTACCGCGCCCACGGGCGATGATCCCGCTAAGCGCCAACCACTGGGCAAGCATCGACTTCTGCGCGGTGGCCGACGGTGCTGGCAGGAATCGGCTGAGGTGGCTGGATAACTCTTGCGCCGCATCCAACTGGCAAGCAAGCCCCAGGGCCCAGCTATAAAGCACGATCAAGCGCGGCGTGCTGATCAGCAAGCTGTCGGGCAAGTCCATCTTCCAGCGCAGAAGCATGCCGACGTTCTGTTCGGCCAACAGCTGTTCTTCGGAAAGATTTTGTACCAGGTTCGCCGCCACATCCAGATGGCCGGCGCGCAACGCTTGCTCCACGGCCTCATCGAGCAAGCCCTGGGTATTGAACCAGCGACATGCCCGCAGGTGCAGAGTGGCGGCCGGCAATACCGCATTGGTCGCACGCCGGGTACGCAACAGATCGGAGAACAGGTGGTGATAACGGAACCAGTGGCCCTGCTCATCCAGCGGCACCAGGAATACCTGATGAGCTTGCAGGTAACGCAGGATCTCGGCGCTATCGTGGGCTTCACGCACAGCGTCACACAGTTCGCTGCAAAAGCGTTCCTGGGACGCAGTGTCGTAGAGAAACCCCTGCACCTCCGGCGGCAGACAGTCGATCACCTCTTCAAGCAGGTAATCACGTATCAGCCCTTCCCCGCCGTGCAAGCCTTGGGGCAAGGCGCCGTCGCTACCGGCTTCGGAAGCCGCCAGCAACCAGAAGCGCAGGCCGGCAACCCAGCCTTCGCTGCGGCGGATCAGGTTGTCCAGCGCCTCGCCGCGCAATGAACTGCTGTGCCGGTCGAGTAAGGCCAGGGACTCATCGTTGGTCAGGCGCAGGTCTTGCTCATGCAGCTCCAGCAAATGCCGGGACAGGCGCAAGCGCGCCAGGTGCCAATCCGGACGCTGGCGACTGGTAACCAGCACCAGCAGGCCATCGGGCAAATGATTGAGGAAAAATTGCAGGCAACGGTCGAGCACCGGGCCCTGGGCCAGATGGTAGTCATCCAGCACCAGCAACAGGGGTTTACGGGTGGACAAGTGGACCGTCAGCTCATCGAGCAGGCCATCGAGCCATTCTTCAAAGGCGAACGGTTGATGGCGCTGACGCATTTTCAGCAGGCCCAGGGCCTGGGCGCCCAATTGCGGGAAATACTGTTGCAAGCCATCGAGCAGACGCTCAAGGAAACGCCCCGGATCACTGTCACGCGAGCTGAGCCCCAGCCACAGGCTTTGCCAGTGGGGCGCCAGGCTCTGGCAGAACTCCACCGCCAGCGAACTCTTGCCGAACCCGGCCGGTGCGCTGACCAGCAACAAGCGCCCATGCAGGCCAGCGCTCAGCCGTTCGCACAGGCGTGGTCGCAACACGTAGCCATCCGGCAGTGGGGGTCGATAGAAGCGCGCTTCCAGGGACGGGATTACCGCGCTGGCAGGCCCTTGAATTCGGGACAGATCAGTCATCGCCGGGCTCTTGTAATAGGCTGTGGTCGGCATTGCAGATGTCCGCAGACTAGCGGTAAAAGCTGCAGCTTTGTAGATCTTTGCAACAATTGTCTGAAAAAGACTACAACAAGAAATATTTGGAGCCGCAAAAAAAACGCCCCGAACCAGTCGGGGCGTTTTACGAGGATGCGGCCTCGTTTAGAGCACGTTAGCGAACACCCTCTTGGCGCAATGCCGCAGGGGTGAAGTCGCTGGTGGTGGCGGTGAAGCCGAAATCATAGGCCTGCTTCTCTTCGTTCTTCATACCCAGAGCCAGGTAGCGCCCAGACTGCAGGTCGTAGAGGGTTTCCAGGGCGTACCACGGCACTTGCTTGTCGTAGTAGTTCTCACCATGAGCTTCAGCCACACGCCACAGTTGGCCACGACCGTCGTAGTGATCGATCACGGCTGCCTGCCAGGTGTCTTCGTCGATGTAGAAGTCACGCTTGGCGTAGATGTGACGCTGGCCTTCCTTCAGGGTAGCGACCACATGCCAGACCCGGCGCAGCTCGTAACGAGCCAGGTCCTGGTTGATATGGCCGGCCTTGATGATGTCGGCGTACTTGAGCTTCGGATCGTCGAGCTTGTAGCTGTTGGAGGCGATGTAGATTTCCTTCTTGCCTTCCAGTTTCCAGTCGTAGCGATCCGGGGCACCGTTGTACATATCGAGGTTATCGGAAGTACGCAGGCCATCGGCAGCAGTACCCGGCCCGTCATACGACACTTGCGGCGCCCGACGTACACGACGCTGACCGGCGTTGTAGACCCACGCCGAACGCGGCTCCTTCACTTGGTCGAGGGTCTCGTGCACCAGCAGCACACCACCAGCCAGTCGAGCCGGCGCGGTCACTTTCTGCTTGAAGTAGAACAGGATGTTGCCCGGGTTCTTCGGATCGTAGTCCTTCATCTTGTCGCGGAACACGAACTGGTCCTGGAAGTACACCAGGCTGTAGGAGCCGTTGGCTTGTGGCGTGGCCTGGGTCACCAGGCGCGTCACGCTGCCGCCGCGGTAGCGGGTAATGTGGTTCCAGATCACCTCGACGCCGGTTTTTGGAATCGGGAATGGCACGGCGGTTTCGAAGTTTTCCAGACCATTGCCGCCGGACACCAGGTTGGTGCTGGTGGCGTTTTTCTTGATGGAGGCGAACACCTCCGCCGGCACGGTCGCGCCACGATGGGACGGATAGACCGGCATCTTGAAGGATTCCGGGTAGCGCTTGAACATCGCGTACTGCCCCGGCGCCAGCTTATCCTTGTACTGCTCGACGTTCTGCGCGGTGATGGTGAACTGCGCTTGCTCACTGGCGTAAGGGTTGGCCAGGAATCCCTTGGCATCCACGGCGCCGGCATTGGTCGCCAACGGCTTCCAGGCCGGGATGGTACCCGCCGCATTACCGGCCATTTCCGCACCCATCGGGGTCAGGCTGGTGCCCAGCTTGGCGGCTTCATCCGCCGACACCGCCGCCATGACGCTGCCGGCCATTATCGACAGCCCCAGCACACCCACGTGCAACAGACTTTTGGTTATTTTCATGTTCTGGTCTTCCTGAAAATACATGCTGCTTGAAAGAGTGTGCTTAGAAGTTCACGCCGGCGCTGAGTGCGACAAAGTCGCGGTCATCCACAGTGCTGAAGTCGCCACCGAAGAAGTTGGTGTAGTTCAGGCTGACGGTGTAGGTGTTCTGGTACTCGGCATCGACACCCAGGCTGACAGCCTTGCGGCCCTCTTCGAAGTTGGCGCCAGGGCCAGGGGAGTAACCCTTGACGTCATGGGACCAGGCCACGCTTGGCTTGAGGTTGACCCCAGCGACCACGTCCGGGTATTCCCAGATGGCCCGAGCGCGGTAGCCCCAGGAGGTGGCGGTGGTGAAGCCGTCGTTGTTGCAGTTGGTGTTCAGGCCCGCTGCGTTCGGCAGCCCTGCGCCCGCGGCGGTGGAGTTATTGAGGGCATTACAGAAACCACCGGGCAAGGTGCCGGGGCCGAACACCGGGTCGCGGCCATAACGGGCCTCGGATTTGCTTTCCAAGCCACCCACATGCGTTACACCGATTTCGCCGACGGTGGTCAGGCGGCTCGCGCCCATGACCTGGTCAAAGAAATGCGTGAACGTGGTCTGGAACTGGGTGACTTCCTTGCGGTTGTAACCGTGCAGGTCCTGGCCTGGACTGCCTTTCAATACCGAGGCATTGCCAAAACCCGGGATCGGTGTGACGCCGGCGAAGAGGATGTCGGTAGTACTCAGTTGGACCGGCGCGTTTGGCCGATAGCTCAACTCACCACTCCAGGCAGTGCCGGTAGGCAGCGTGGTGGAGAAGCTCAAGCCATAGAGACGAATATCTTCCGGGTACTCGATGAAGTAGTTGGAGCTGCCCGCGACAATCAACGGCCGCAATCCAGCCAAAGGTCCCAGTGGCCGGGTGAAGGCCGATGATGGAGCACCTTGTGCACTGAAGATCGGCGCACGGCTGTGGTAGTTCATGAAGTACGCGCCGAACTCGGTGTCCAGCGGTTCGAAGTTGTAGTGCATGGCCACGCCGAACTGGCCGCTATCGCGCGCATCACGGTCAGGACCACGACGCACCAGGACACCTTCGTTATTCACGTCCACGCCGAGAGCGTTGAGGGTCGGAAAAGCAGCGCCGGGTATGGTCGAACGCTTGTTCAGCACCCGCAGATTATTGTCGCAACCATCGGACACCACGTCCGGCTGGGAGAAGAACGTCCCGCAGTTATCGGTAACCGTCTGGTCCCATTCCAACTGATAGAAGGCTTCCGCCGACAGGTTATCGGTCAGGGTTTGCGACACGTAGAACATGTTGACCGGGATCAGGCCTTCCTTGATCTCGGCTCCCGGACGACGGAACGCGGACACGTCGATCGGGTTGATGGAGTTGATGCCGCCGCCGATGAAAGTACTCTCACCCCAGCTCACCACTTGCTTACCAAAACGCACGGAACCCGGCTGATCGGCAATCGCATAGTTGTGATAAACGAACGCATCGAGAATCTGTCCGCCAGAAGACTTGGCGCCCTCTTTGCGGTTGTTGTCGCTGATGTCCTTGAACAGACGACTTTCATCCTTGAGTTCAAAGTCGTACCAGTACTTGCCACGCACAAACACACCGGTGTCGCCGTATTTCAGTTCCAGGTCATGAATGCCCTTGAAGATCTTCGAGAACGTTTCACCGCGCTTGAAGTTCAAGTGGCCGTCATCGGAGGTTTGCGACAACCCCTTGCCACCGTTGTTGGCACCGATCAGGTCTTTGTTGGCGTTGGCCGTGGACCAACTGGCCCCCACGGAAAGGGACGAATCGAAGCTGCCTTCGATTTCACCGATGTTGAAACTGACGCCGAATGCGGGCCCGGCGAGGGTCGAGGCAAGACTGACCGCCAGGGGCAATCTCGCCCGGCGCCAGAACTGGTTTACTGAGATCATCGACGCTACTCCATGTGCATTATTGTTATGGCAGTGAGCCCTTTCAAAACATGCTTGTAACGGCCGGAATACAATGATTCCAATGCCGGACGACCGTCGAACCTCCATGGCCCGCAGCGCCGCACCCTTGAAAAACTCTGGGAAGGACTATAGCTAGCAGGGGGTACCGCTTGATCCCTCTAAAGTGTGATTTGCATCACCAACCCGTCTGCCACAGTCCTTTCACCATGTCAGCGAGGGCTGACGTGAGAGAGGATGGCTGAAAATCGGCAAATGACAAGGCGAAGGCTTGTGATAGAGCTTTGCCGTGCTCCGAAGAGCACGGCGAAGGTCATCAAAGGGTGGAGAGGAAGGTGCTGTTATTGGCTTGCCATTCAATAATGTCAATGCGGATACGTTTCTTGTCGAGCTTGCCAACACTGGTCTTGGGAATTTCCGTAACAATGGCAATCTGACTCGGGATCGCCCACTTGCTCAGATGGCCCTGCTCGACAAACGGTTTGAGGTGTTCCTTGAGTTCACGTGCGCCAATTCCATGCCCCTCACGCACCACCAGCAAGGCAAACGGGCGCTCGCCCCACTGCGGATCGGCAATCCCCACCACCGCTACTTCACGTACCGCCGGGTGGCGACTGACCAAGTCTTCAAGAGCCAGCGAAGAGATCCATTCGCCGCCGGTTTTGATCACGTCCTTGATGCGGTCACGAATGTCGATCACGCCAAAGGCGTCGAGGGTTGCCACGTCGCCGGTGTGCATCCAGCCGCCGGCCCACAGCTCGGCGCCCTTCTCCGGTTCTTTGAAATAGCCTTCGCTGAGCCACGGCGCCCGTAGCACCAGTTCGCCCTGGGATTCGCCGTCAGCCGGCAGGAAGTTACCGTCGCCGTCGATGATCGCCGCCTCCACCAACGGCCCTGGCACACCGGCCTTGATGCGGTAAGTAGTGCGCTCGTCTTCGGTGCCGGCGATCAACTCATCGTTGAGGTGCGCGCACGACACCAGCGGCCCGGTCTCGGACATGCCGTAAGCGGCGGTCAACTGAATGCCGCGAGCCTTGGCCGCTTCATACAGCGAGTGGTTGAGAGAGCTGCCGCCGATGACGATTTTCCAGCCGCCAAAATCCACGCCCTGGGCGGCCTTGGCGTTGAGCAGCATTTGCAGGATGGTCGGCACGCAATGGGAGAACGTGACATTCTCCTTGCGCCACAGCTCCACAAGGTATTCCGGGTCGTAACGACCGGGATAGACCTGTTTCAGACCGAGCATGGTGGCAACGTACGGCAGGCCCCAGGCATGCACATGGAACATCGGCGTGATGGGCATGTAGACGTCGTTGGTGCCCAGCAGGCGCACGCTGTCGACGCTGCCCATGATGGTCGCCACACCGATGGTGTGCAGGACCAGTTGACGATGGGTGAAATACACCCCTTTCGGGTTGCCGGTGGTACCGGTGGTGTAGAAGGTGGTAGCGACCGAGTGCTCGTCGAAGTCTTCGAAGGTGTATTGCGGGCTGGCGGCGGCCAGCAATTGCTCGTATTCGCCCACAAGGTTGGGCAGGTCGGCGGTTTTTTCCGTGCCATCAGTCAGCAACAGGGTTTTATCGACGGTGGTCAACTGCCCGGCGATGGCCTGGTAGAGGCCGACGAACTCGCTGTTGACCAGCACAAAGCGGTCCTCGGCGTGATTCATGGTGTAGAGAATCTGTTCCGGCGACAGGCGCACGTTGATGGTGTGGATCACCGCGCCAATCATCGGGATGGCGAACATGCATTCCAGGTAACGATGGCTGTCCCAGTCCATCACCGCCACGGTGTCACCGGCCTTGACCCCGGCTTCGGTCAGTACGTTGGCCAGGCGGGCAACCCGTTCGATAAGGGTTGGGTAGGTGTAGCGAAGCTTGTCGCGGTAGACGATTTCCCGGGTTTTCTCGTAGCGGGCGCCGGACATCAACAGGCGCTTGATCAACAGCGGGTATTGGTAGGCGCCTTCGGCGGGCGGGATAATACGAGTCTGCAACATACGAATCCCTTTTCTGACTGCACGGTCTGGGCTAAAGGATTTGCACTTTAGAGACCTTGCGCGCCGCTCAAATCAGCCAAAGGAATGATTTGCAGAACCCTGTGAATACTAGCCTTGCGCCAGCAACCGCCTCATTTCATCTCGGTAAACGCCAGCTTCACGCCAATGGCAATCAGCACTACGCCCATGGTCCGGTCGAACCAATGGCCCATGCGGGCAAACCCGGCGCGCACCCGCTGCTGGCTGAACAGCATTGCCACCAGGCAAAACCAGATCGCCGTCGCCACTGCCAGATAAACCCCATAACCGGCCTGAATCGCCAACGGCGTGTGGGGATTGATGACCACGGTGAACAGCGACAGGAAAAACAGCGTGGCCTTGGGGTTCAGGCCATTGGTGACAAATCCCGAGGTAAACGCCCCGCGCGCAGTGCGCTCGCCCGCTTCACGGTGTAGATCGTCTTCGCTCGCAGGCTTGGCCGGTTGGGCACGCAAGGCTTTGAAACCGATGTACAGCAAGTAAGCTGCCGCCGCCCATTTCAGCGCATTGAACAGCACGATGGACTGGGACACGATCAAGCCAATACCGAGCAACGAGTAGCCTACATGCAGGAAAATCGCCGAACCAACGCCCAACGCCGTCCACGTCCCGGCACGCCGGCCATGGGTCACGCTCTCGCGCACCACCACGGCAAAATCCGGCCCAGGGCTGGCCACCGCCAGCAGGTGAATCAGGGCGACGGTCAAGAACTCGGTGAGGTACATGCACACTCCAGGAAGTAACTGATTATTTCATCTGATAGGCTCGGCAGATTACGCCTTTGAATCCTGCCGCAAAAGGTACAGTTGATGACGAACAATCGCCGCGCCGTCTTCCTCGATTACACCTCCCTGGACCTTGGAGACCTTGACCTGAGCGGGTTGCGAAAAACCTTCAGCGACTTGCAACTCTGTGAACAGACCTCGCCTGCGCAAGTTGTCGAACGCCTGCAAGGCGCTCAGGTGGCGATCAGTAACAAGATCCTGCTCAACGCCGAGACTCTGGCAGCGTGCCCCAATCTGAAGCTGATCCTGATCGCCGCCACCGGCACCAATAACGTCGACCTCGCCGCTGCCCGCGCCCAGGGCATTACCGTGAGCAATTGCCAGGGTTACGGCACACCTTCGGTGGCGCAACACACGATCATGCTGTTGCTCAACCTCGCCACGCGCTTGCAGGACTATCAAAAGGACGTCAACGCCGGTCTCTGGCAGCAGGCCAAACAGTTCTGCCTGCTGGACCACCCGATCGTCGAACTGGAAGGCAAAACCCTCGGCTTGCTCGGTCACGGTGAGTTGGGCGGTGCCGTGGCGCGCCTGGCCGAAGCCTTCGGCATGCGCGTGGTGCTGGGAGCAATACCGGGGCGCCCGGCCCGCACCGACCGGATGCCTCTGGATGAGCTGCTGTCCCACGTCGACGCCCTGACGCTGCACTGCCCCCTCAACGAACATACCCACCATTTCATCGGCGCTCGAGAGTTGGCGCTGCTCAAGCCCGGCGCGTTCGTGGTCAATACCGCGCGCGGTGGCTTGATCGACGAGCAAGCCCTGGCCGATGCCCTGCGCAATGGTCATCTGGGCGGTGCGGCTACCGATGTACTGAGCGTGGAGCCGCCGACGGCGGGCAATCCATTGCTGGCGGGCGACATTCCACGGCTGATCGTCACGCCCCACTGCGCGTGGGGCAGCCGTGAAGCACGGCAGCGAATCGTTGGCCAATTGACGGAAAACGCCCAGGGCTTTTTCAGTGGTGCACCGCAGCGCGTCGTCAGTTGATAAACTGAGCCCCTTTTCAAGGAGCAGACCATGGATCCGCGCAGTGAAGTACTGCTTCGTCAGGCCAAACTTTTTCAGGGTGACTTGCTGCTGGCCGGCTTGCCCGCCGACGACTTGCTCGGTCGCCTGCCCAATGCCCATGGCTGGTGCTGGCATGCCGGTGATCAGGCCGCACTGGATGCGCGCTTCGCCGAGCGCAGCCATTTCGGCGTGAATGTGCCCCAGCGTTCATTCGACTCGGTAGTGGTGTTCCTGCCCAAGTCCAAGGACCTGACCGATTACATCCTTAACGCCGTGGCTGCGCGCCTGCCCGGCGCCGAGGTGTATCTGGTGGGGGAAAAACGCGGCGGTATTGAGAGCGCCGCCAAGCAATTGAGCCCGTTCGGCAAACCCCGCAAGCTCGACAACGCGCGGCACTGCCAGCTGTGGCAAGTCACGGTGGCCAACGCCCCGCAAGCGGTTGAGCTGGAGAGCCTGGCCCAGGTGTTTGAGGTGCCGCTGGCCGAAGGGCCGCTCAAGGTGGTCAGCTTGCCGGGCGTGTTCAGCCATGGTCGTCTGGATCGCGGCACCGCGCTGCTGCTGGAGCACCTGGATAAATTGCCGAGCGGCCATTTGCTGGACTTCGGCTGTGGCGCGGGGGTGCTTGGGGCTGCGGTCAAGCGCCGCTATCCTCACAACACCGTCACGCTGCTGGACGTCGACGCCTTCGCCGCCGCCAGCAGTCGCCTGACCCTGGCCGCCAATGGCCTGGAAGCCGAGGTATTGACCGGCGATGGCATCGACGCAGCACCGATGGGCTTGAACGCGATTTTGAGCAACCCGCCGTTCCATGTCGGCGTGCACACCGACTATCACGCCACCGAGAATCTGCTGCAAAAAGCAGCCAAACATCTGGTAAAAGGCGGCGAACTTCGGTTAGTCGCCAACAGTTTCCTGAAGTACCAACCGCTGATCGAAGAGCATCTTGGCGTGTGTGCGATCAAGGCCGAAGGCCAGGGTTTTCGTATCTACCGCGCCAAGCGCGGCTAACGGTCTTTGAAAAAGAAGGCTTGCCGAATGGATTTTGCCGAGGCAGAATCCGTTCCGTCCTAGGGGAGTAGTCTCCCACGAGCGCCACGCTCGTCCGGCATACGTCAACATACTTGGTCAACAGGCCATGGCGTATGCGACCCAGGAGTCCGCACAGACGGACCGGGGTTTGACAAGACCTATGACACGAACACCTTACCCGGGGCGGGAAGGCTGTACGTGTCATAGCCGTGTCGACCCGCCCCTGGAAGCCTACCTGATGCTGGATTCACTTCTCGTTCCTACCGCAATCGTTGCCTTGGCCGAAATTGGCGACAAGACGCAACTGCTCGCCCTCATTCTTGCCGCACGCTTTCGCAAGCCCTGGCCGATCATCGCCGGCATCGTCGCCGCGACCCTGGCCAACCATGCGGCCGCCGGTGCCGTGGGCGCCTGGTTCAGCACTTTCTTCTCGGATGCAATGTTGCACTGGATCCTCGCCGCGAGCTTTTGCGCCACAGCCTTGTGGACCTTGGTGCCGGACAAGCTCGACGATGACGAAGCCAGTACCTCCCGCAAGTTCGGACCGTTCCTGACCACACTGATTGCGTTCTTCCTGGCGGAAATGGGCGACAAGACACAAATCGCCACGGTGATGCTGGCGGCCCAATACCCTGAGCTGTGGCTGGTGATTATCGGTACCACCCTGGGCATGTTGATTGCCAACGTACCGGTGGTTCTGGCGGGGAATTTTGCGGCAGAGAAACTGCCGTTGACCTTGATTCGGCGCCTGGCAGCTTCGGCATTTTTCATTCTGGCAATTGTGGCGGTTTACAAGGCCATGCAAAGCAGTGGGTGGATCTAGCTGCAAGCTGTTTGCTTCTGACTTGCAGCTTGCAGCTTGAAACTTACTGCGGCTTGTAAAGCGGCATCACCTTGGGGATCGCCGCCTGCAACGAGGCGATCCGGCTTTCGGAGGCGGGGTGAGTGCTCATGAACTCAGGTGACGAGCCTTGCGAAGCCTTGGCCATTTTGTTCCACAGGGTGATGGCGGCGTTCGGGTTGTAACCGGCACGGGCGGCCAGTTCCAGGCCGATCAGGTCAGCTTCGTTTTCATTGCCGCGACTGTTAGGCAAGGTCATGCCGTAGTTGGCCACGGTATCGGCCAGCGCCAGGCTGTCCTGACCCAAACCAAACAACGCGCCCGCGCCCTGCTTGGCCATTTCAATGCCGTAGGCCTTGGACATGGCTTCGCGGCCGTGCTCGCGCAAGGCGTGGGCAATTTCATGGCCCATCACCGCCGCCAGTTCGTCATCGGTCAGCTTGAGGCTGTCGATCAAGCCACTGTAGACAAAGATCTTCCCGCCAGGTCCGCAGTTGGCGTTCACCTCGTCGCTCTTGATCAGGTTCACCTCCCACTTCCACTGGGCCGCATCGGGCCGGAAGGTGGGCGCCTGGGCAATCAGGCGAGTGGCGATAGCCTGTACGCGCTTGGCGTTGGCACTAGTCTTGTCCACCATGCCCTTGCCGCTCGCCTCACCCAGCGTCTGCTGGTAAGACTGGGCATACATCTGGTCGACTTCCTGGCTCGACAACATGCTGAACATGTACTGCTTGCGCTCCACACCCACGGCGCCGCCGCTGGTGGTGTTAACCGACTGACAACCAGCGAGCAGCAACGCTGCACTCAATGTACATACCACCAATGATTTCTTCATGAACACGCTCCCTGAAAACATGGCGCGTATCGTAGGCGGGGAATTGTATCGGCGCCAGATACACCAGACGTTTAACCGTTAAATTTCGGATACTTCCCACAACGTCGCAAAAAAATCATACCCGGCCAGCCCCATGACAGCACAGGTATCTACACATCGTGCAGCCCTGCTATTTCCCGTAGCAGCCGTCGAGCGCCTGCGATGAAGCGGGTGCTTGCCCCACAAAAATCCAGGCTCAACCCGGCGTCAGACACTCCGGCCCATTAAGCTTGGGATCATTCACCATATTGGCCAGTACCCGCTCGCGCAGCGCAGCGGGTTCGCTGGCCAGTAAAGCCTGCAAAACGTGCAGCGGGGTCTCGGGGTTGAGCCACGCGTCTTGCCCCGCCGCATCGAGAATCAACGGCCGACGCTGATTCGACGCTGCCTGCGTCACCACCGCCGCGCTCAGCCACACCTGTTCCTGCACCGGATAAGCTTCCCAGATAGCGGCGAAAAACAGCGTCGAGCCCTCTCCCGGCGTCAGCCAGTACGGTCGTTTACGCTGGGTACCACGCCATTCGTAGAAACCATTGGCCGGCAACAGGCAGCGGCGCTGGCGAAAGGCCTCGCGAAACATTGGCTGCTCCGCCAGGGTTTCCGCGCGGGCATGGGCCGGTGTGCGGGACAAGTCGGTCAGCCACGGCGGAGTCAGGCCCCAGCGCGCCCGCGCCAGCTCGTGTTGACCGTTGGTCGCGCGCTGGATCAGCACCGAATCATTGGGGGAAATGTTCCACTGGGCCTTTTGATCGGCCGGGAAGCCCGGCAAGGCAGCAAAGGCGGGGTTCCAGCGAAACAGGGCATAACGTCCACACATGGGGCAACACGACTCTTGGGTAAACCAGCCAACAGCCTAACAGACCAGCACGTCGGGGAAGCTGTCGGCTTCATCGCCGGGAATCGGCAGCGCGCCGTTGTAGGCGGTGATCAACTCCCGGGCGTAAGCGGCCTGTTCGTCCTCCACTGCGAGGGCCAGCAGGCCATAGATCGGCAACTCGCCGGTGCCACCCAGCAAGTCACGCCCCACCAGGTGGGCCTTGATGCCTTCACTGGCGAGCATGCCCTGGAGCAATTCGCCTTCCATCAGGTTTTCCGGTTCGTAGATTCGCTGCATGGCGTACCTTTTTATTCCTTCTCGCGACGCATTATTCGTTTTCGCTGCGCACTTCGAGCATCCATTCACCATCGTGAATCTGCAGCACGAAAGTAATGGGCCGGCAGCACACTGGACAGTCTTCAATATAGGTCTGATCGCCACCGGACAAATCCAGTATCGCCTCGACCGCTTCACCACAATAAGGACAATCGTAGACTTCAGTTTCCAGCATCACGGTCTCCCAAGTGACTTGTGCGTATAATCGCCGGTCTATTTGCAGGGCTATTGTCGTTTGATCCCATTGTTCAGACCGCGCCCTGTCACTTATCGATCCAAACCTTTTACTTACCCTAGCCGTTTCTAACAAGAGAGCATGATGGGCGAATTCGATACCATCCGACCTTACAACGACAGCGAAGTCCCGGCAGTGCTGGCACGGCTGTTCAGTGACAAGGCCTTTCTGGACATCCTGACCCACTTTCGCTTCCCGCGCTTTGCCGGCGCCTTGGGCTGGCTGCTCAAGCCGATAATCGCTTACAAACTGCGCCGTGAGTTCGCCAGCGTGACCACCGTCGCCACACTGCAGGACAAAGTCGAACTCTACGTCGACCACACTATAGATCGCGCGACCGACGGCGTGACCTATAGCGGTGTCGAGCAGTTCAAGTCTGGCAGCGCCTACCTGTTTTTGACCAACCATCGCGATATCGTAATGGACCCGGCCTTCGTCAACTACGCGATATACCACGCAGGCCTGCCGACGCCGCGCATTGCCATTGGCGACAACCTGCTGCAAAAGCCGTTTGTCAGCGACCTGATGCGCCTGAACAAGAGCTTTATCGTGCACCGCTCAATCGCTGGGCGGCGCGAGAAGATGGCGGCGTATCAGTTGCTGTCGGCCTATATCAACCACTCGATCCGCAACGACTGCGAGTCGATTTGGATCGCCCAGGCCGAAGGTCGCGCCAAGGATGGGGATGATCGCACCGAGTCAGCGATCCTCAAGATGTTCCACATGAGCCGCAAGGACGAGCCGTTTGCCGAGGTCATTCAGTCGCTGAACCTGACGCCGGTGTCCATCAGCTACGAATACGACCCGTGCGATTCGGCCAAGGCTCGCGAACTGTACATCCGCGCCACCACCGGCACCTACAGCAAGGCGCCGGGTGAGGACGATGGGAGCATCGCCTTGGGCATTACCGGCTACAAGGGCCGGGTCCACGTCAACTTCGCCTCGCCGATCACCGAACGCTTCGAAGACACCAAACTGCTGGCTATCGAGATGGACCGGCAGATTCTGGGCGGTTATCGGTTGTTTCCGGTGCATTACCTGGCGTATGCCCAGTGGTGCGATACCGACCCGCAATTACAGGTGCCGGCAGCTGCCGAGATGTTCCCGGTAGATGAGCTGACCAAGGCGAAAGCGGAGTGGGAGCGTCGATTGAATGCGTGCCCGAGCGAGCATCGGCCGTATCTAGTGCTGCAGTACGCGACACCAGTACGTAATCAATACCGAGTCAAAGCCGGCATCCCCCTGTAAACCCGACCCACTGTAGGAGCGAGGGGACGCCCGCTCCTACAGGCGGGTGCTGAACCAGGAAACCAGCAGCGCAAGCCCGAGGCCGGCAAAACCGAGTCGGTAGGAAAGACGGTGGACACGCTCGGTCCTCACGTCCAGAAACAGCATCGGCTGGTCGATAGCCCGCTCCTCGCTCTGCGCGGCGAGACTGGCCATCGCTCGTTGCTCCCGCAGGCGGGTGATGAACAGCAGACATGCACCGGGGCAAGCCAGCAACAGGGCAAACGCATTGATCAGTATTGCAGGCAGCGCCATCACAAGCCTCGGTGTAACAGTGTATTGGTATCCATTCAGATACAAACCTGAACGATATGCGCAGCCTGCGCCTGCCAACTCCCTCCTCCATTGACGGCTAATGTATCGAGTAATTTACACCGTCACCTGAACGTCACCTTAACAAGCCACGCTGTTGCCCTTCGAACGCCCGGGAGCTTGTCATGTTGCACGCGCAAAACCAGGATCGGCTGTATCTGATGCCTCAAAACGACGAGCAAGAGGCGCTGGTCGGCGGCCTGGCGTTCAATGTGCAGGATCGGCATTGGCTGGTGTATTGCGCCCTCGGCGGGCATCAGCATGCCGACCTGCCGGAGTTGGATTTGCTGACTGGGGTGAGTGTGCTCGACTTTTATGTCGAAACAGCTGCGTGACAGTTACAGGCATAAAAAACCGGGCTCATCACTGAGCCCGGTTTTTTTTGAAGCGATTACTGCGAGCTGAGGATCTGCCCGATGCTCGGGTCCTTGAACAGGCGCGTCAGGGCATCGCTCAACACATCGCTGACTAGCTTGGTGTTGGTGTCCTGGTTCGGCGCCATGCCGAAGCGCTGATCCAGGGACGCGCCATAACGGCCGCTGTAACGACGGCTGCCGGCGGACACGTCGGAGCGGAAGGTCGCGGCAATCGTGGCTTCGGTCACATACAACCCCTCTTTAGGCGACTGGTATTTCAGCTCAGCCAGGGTCACGGTCAATTGCGGCGCGCCAGGGGAGTTGCTGGTGGGGGTGAACCCCAGCAGGCGTACCGCGGCTTCAGCCTGGGCTTGCAGCTTGGGCAGTACATCGGCACCGGTCACCGTAATGGCGCTGGTTTCCGGGTACAGACCGCCACGAGTGCCCAGGGTAGGCGACGGACGACCATCGACCACACGCACCGACACCGGCTGGCCATGGCCGACAGCTGCCAGCTGGCTGGTGATTTTCGGCTGTGGGCTCAGTTGTTGCGGGCTGTGGGCGCAGCCAACCAGGGTCAAACTGGTCACAGTGATCAAACCGAACAACAGGCGTTGCAACATGCGTTTCTCTCCAGAAATCAGGTACCGACAGGCGGGCAGTATAGCGGTGCGCCATGTCCTTGAACTAGCGCCAGTTACAACTCAGACCCGACGGGCTTGTAGCGGTTCGGTGTCACTGATATGTCACAGCGGTTACACGCTGGTGTCATGCCTTGCAGGCAACCTTGGCCTCAACTCACAGGAGGTTGATCGCCATGCACTTTTTCTGGTCGTTGTTCATGCGCAAACCCGCTCACCGGCACTTTGCCCTGCTCGATCAACAAGGCCACTGCCAGGCTTTCAAGCAGTGCGGCCTGCCCCCCGTGGGCAATGGCTGGGTCGAAGTCGAAGAAATTCGCTTGAGCTGGATGCATCACCCCTTGCCCGCACGAGCACGTTTGAGCCCACGCATTTCAAGGTCATTGCAGCGCCAGCCGTTGACCGCCTGACCGAACGGCTAATAAAAGTCATAAAACACGACCATTTACCCGCATTTCTTCGCTACAATCTCCCCCCGATTATAAGGACGTCTCCTGATCGGGCCTCGCAGCATCGCTAATGCTCCTGTATTAGCTCCCCCGCACCGCCCACAGAGAGCCGCCCACACAGATTAAGTGAAGCTGGCGTGCTTGCTGTTTTTCTGCAAAACCACCTCCTTTACCCAATCTGCCAGAGCTGCCATTGCGCTCGGCCACTTGAGTTGTTTGCCCGTTATGCCGCTTGTCGGCAGTGATTTCGGGCCAGGTGCCAGACTGGGGCAGCCCTTTTTTGAGGTTCACGTCTTCAAAAGAGCGTGAAAAAAACGGGTTTTCACAACTTCACAAGAGTGTGGCGAGCAAATGAATAGTTTTGCGTTTGTACAAGCACCATCAGCGTCTGGCACTGCCCAACCACACAGGACCGAGTACTCCTCAATAACTGGAGCTTGAAGCCTGTCCGCTACGGATTTGGTTGCACGATCGGACGTACTTGACCATAAGTCGAATTGCCACAGGCGCCCTTAAATGCGTTCATATGCAGATAAGGCCCGATAGGCAGTGTGCGCCGATGTTGTAAAGAGATGCGAAAAATTGCGAAGCGGACATGGCGATCCTGGCCATGGGTAACCTGGGGCATCAATGAACCGCCCCGTCACTCCTGGCAGCCATGCCGTCAATTTGGTGCTGCAGATTTTGGAGACGCGTTAAATGGCGCATAACGAAGCAGTCGACGTAGTACTGGTAGGGGCAGGCATCATGAGTGCCACCCTCGCCGTACTGCTCAAAGAGCTCGACCCCGGCCTCAAGCTGGAAGTCGTTGAGCTGATGGATTCGGGTGCCGCGGAAAGTTCCAACCCGTGGAACAACGCCGGGACCGGCCACGCCGGGCTGTGTGAGTTGAACTACACACCCCAGGCTCAAGACGGTTCTATCGACATCAAGAAGGCCGTGCACATCAACACCCAGTTCGAGGTATCGAAGCAGTTCTGGGCGTACCTGACCAAAAAAGGCACCTTTGGCTCGTCCAAGTCCTTTATCAGTGCAGTTCCGCACCTGAGTTTCGTGCAGGGCGAAAAAGGCGTGTCGTTCCTCAAGAAGCGCTTTGAAACCCTCAGCCAGCACCACGCCTTCGTGGACATGCATTACACCGAAGACCGTGGGCAGATGGCCGAGTGGATGCCGCTGATGATGCCCGGCCGCCCGCTTGACGAAAAAATCGCCGCTACCCGCGTACTGAACGGCACCGACGTCAACTTTGGCGCCCTGACCAATCAGTTGCTGGCGCACCTGACCAGCTCGGCCGATGCCCAGGTCAAGTACAGCAAACGTGTCACCGGCCTCAAGCGCAACAGCGCCGGCTGGACCGTGAGCATCAAGGACGTCAACAGCGGCAACTCCCGTGACGTCGACGCCAAGTTCGTATTCCTTGGTGCCGGTGGCGCGGCACTGCCGCTGTTGCAAGCCTCAGGCATCGAAGAAAGCAAAGGCTTCGGTGGCTTTCCGGTCAGTGGCCAGTGGCTGCGTTGCGACAACCCGGAAGTGGTCAAGCACCACCAGGCCAAGGTCTACAGCCAAGCCGCAGTAGGCTCGCCACCGATGTCGGTGCCGCACCTGGACACCCGCGTGGTCGACGGCAAGAAATCCCTGCTGTTCGGGCCATACGCCGGTTTCACCACCAAGTTCCTCAAGCACGGCTCCTTCCTCGACCTGCCAATGTCGGTTCGCGCTGGCAACATCGGTCCGATGCTGGCCGTGGCCCGGGACAACATGGACCTGACCAAGTACCTGGTCAGCGAAGTCATGCAATCCATGGAACAGCGCCTGGAATCCCTGCGCCGCTTCTACCCTGAAGCGAAAGCCGAAGACTGGCGCCTGGAAGTAGCAGGCCAACGGGTACAGATCATCAAGAAAGACCCGAAAAAAGGCGGCGTGCTGCAATTTGGCACCGAGCTGGTAGCGGCCAAGGATGGCTCACTGGCGGCACTGCTGGGCGCTTCTCCAGGCGCGTCGGTCACCGTTTCGATCATGCTCGACCTGATCGAACGCTGCTTCCCGGACAAGGCGTCCGGTGAGTGGGCCACCAAACTTTCGGAAATCTTCCCGGCCCGGGAGAAAATCCTGGAAACCGATGCTGCGCTGTATCGCAAGATCAACACGCAGAACAACATCAGCCTGGAACTGGTTGAGCAAAGCAGCGAGACCGAAAGCTACGCTTAAAGCCCGCTCATAAAAAACGCCCCGTTCTCCATGGTGAGAACGGGGCGTTTTTTTTCGCCAGGAGTAATCAGCCGCGAGCTTTGTCGATCAATTCAATGTACTCGGCAGCGTTGCGCTGGTCCTTGATCACTTCAACGAAGGTCAAGCCGTGCTCATCCTTACCGTCCAGGTCCAGGCTCGCCTCTTTGAAAAAAACCAGGAACCGCTCGAAGTCGTCGATGCGCAGGCCACGGTAGGCTTTGATCAGTTTGTGGTGGGAAGGCGAAGTGGCGTCGACCGGTTCAAAATCCAGGAACAGCTTGATCTGCTCATCGCCGATTTCATCACCAATCAATTGCTTCTTATCTTTACGCATTGCCGACTCCAGCTTGCAGACATTTACACGGGGTGAGCAGTTTACCTGCGCTCTTACCTTGAGCGCACCGCCCCGGTGTGCAAATCCGCCCAGATATGGCCGTTGGCATAGCTTAAAAACTGCACATACAGGGTTTCATTACGCAGCAAGTCGATGATCACCCGGTACTGAGCCAATGGGTAATACAGGGTCAGAGTTTTGCTTTTATCGTC
Organism: Pseudomonas sp. C321; assembly: GCF_055407105.1. Lineage (NCBI taxonomy): Bacteria > Pseudomonadati > Pseudomonadota > Gammaproteobacteria > Pseudomonadales > Pseudomonadaceae > Pseudomonas > Pseudomonas sp. C321. The sequence continues at coordinate 860,245 of NZ_JBUZRB010000001.1, forward strand.
AAAGGCCGGCTTTTTCAGGCTCTTGCTTTCGCCGTCAAAGTTAAGGATCACCTGGCTGATGCTCGCGCCCTTGTTCAGGGATTTGCCCTTAAGGCGGACCAACAACGGTGATGTCACCGGAATCGGCTGCTGATTGGATTGACGCTGGTTGCCCACCACCACCGAATACTCGGTAACTTGCAGCAGTTGCTGCTGCTCGGGACTCTCGCCGCGCAGCATCAGGTCATCAGGTGGCAGGAATTGGCTGTGCATCGGCGCAGGAGCCGCGGCCAGAGGCAGACTGACGATCAGCGCCAGGATGGCGCAACTGCGGATCAAAAGGCTCATGGGCCGCTCCGTGGAAGATGGCCCAGCACTGTAGCTCAATCGAACTGGGCAAGCATCCAGCGCTGATAGGCAGCCACTTCGGGATCGCCTTCACGGGGTGCCCAGGTCGCCAGCTCGCCTTCGCCCACCGGCCGATAAGGCCCGGCCTTGCATTCGAACATCAGCGAGTCAGGCTCCAGCACCACTAGCCCATGGAACACCCCCGGCGGCAAATCGACGCCCTGGCACTCACCGCCTGCCCGCATGACACGCTTGGCCAGCACCTCGCCGGCCTCGCTGAAAATCAACAAACCCAGGCAGCCCTTGAGCACCAGCAGGGTTTCCGCCTTGTCGGCGCTCAAGTGACGATGCGGTGGCACGTAGGTGCTTGGCTGCATACCCACCGCCATGCGGTGGCACGGCTCGTCCATCTTGTGGAAGTTGTGATGGTGCCGGCCACGGGGGCTGGCGGATGCGTTCTCGGCCAACTCGGCAAACAGCGATTGATCGAGAAAGCTGACCATCGATTACATCCCCTTGACGGCGTAGATGCCCGCAGCATTGCGCCAGTAACCCTTGTAGTCCATGCCGTAACCGAAGAGGTAACGGTCGATGCACGGCAGGCCCATGTAATCGGCTTTCAGGTCTGGACGAGCCTTGCGGTCGTGGTCCTTGTCGATCAGCACGGCGGTGTGAACAGCGCGGGCGCCAGCGTGCTTGCAGAAGTCGATGATCGCGCCCAGGGTGTGGCCTTCATCAAGGATATCGTCAACGATCAGCACGTCGCGGTCGACCAGCGAGACTTCCGGCTTGGCCTTCCAGAACAGGTCGCCACCGGTGGTTTCATTGCGATAGCGGGTGGCGTGCAGGTAGGACGCTTCCAGGGGGAATTTCAGATGCGTGAGCAATTTTCCGGCAAAAATCAGACCGCCGTTCATTACACAGAACACCACCGGGTTGGTGTCGGCCATTTCCCGAGTGATCTTTTCGCCGACCTTGGCGATCGCCTCTTCGACTTGCGACTCGGTGTACAGGCAGTCAGCCTCTCGCATGATTTGACGGATATGCTCGAGATCAGCGGACATGGCGCTCTCCAAGGGTACTGTGGCAAGAAAAGCGGGCGAAGGTACGCTTCTGGGACGCAACGTTCAAGCCTTTATGGACTAATGTGCCAGATGTCTATAGGACAACACCCTCAGATAGATTAATCTAATCCGGTTTTTTTGCCCGCCGCCGGAGCCCTTCCCCATGCCCATCCGTGAGATCCGCCATCCGCTGATCCGACACAAACTCGGCCTTATGCGCCGTGCCGACATTAGCACGAAGAACTTCCGTGAGCTTGCTCAGGAAGTCGGAGCGTTGCTCACCTACGAAGCGACTAAAGATTTGCCCCTGGAAACCTACGAGGTTGACGGTTGGTGCGGTGCCGTCCAGGTCGAGAAGATCGCCGGCAAGAAAATTACCGTGGTCCCGATCCTGCGCGCCGGCATCGGCATGCTTGAAGGCGTGCTGAGCCTGATCCCGGGCGCCAAGGTCAGCGCCGTAGGCGTGGCCCGCAATGAAGAAACCCTGCAGGCCCACACCTACCTGGAAAAACTGGTGCCGGAAATCGACGAACGCCTGGCGATGATCATCGACCCGATGCTCGCCACCGGCAGTTCCATGGTTGCCACCATCAACCTGCTGAAGAAAGCCGGCTGCAAAGACATTCGCGCCATGGTGCTGGTTGCTGCTCCCGAAGGCATCGCCGCCGTCGAGAAAGCGCACCCTGACGTGGTGATCTACACCGCCTCCATCGATGAACGCCTGAACGAGCACGGCTACATCATTCCGGGCCTGGGCGATGCCGGCGACAAGATTTTCGGTACCAAGCAGAAGGACGCGTGACCATGCAGGATGAATTCAACGACCCGCTTTGGCGCCAGATCCTGTCTGGCGCACAGATGCTCTTCGTGGCATTTGGTGCGTTGGTGTTGATGCCACTGATCACAGGTCTTGATCCAAACGTCGCGCTGTTTACCGCAGGCCTTGGCACGTTGCTGTTCCAGGTAGTCACAGGACGGCAAGTGCCGGTGTTCCTGGCGTCGAGCTTTGCCTTTATCACCCCGATCATTCTCGCCAAGGAGCAGTTCGGCCTAGCGGCAACCATGGGCGGGGTGATGGCCGCCGGCTTCGTTTATACCTTCCTGGGCGCTGCGGTGAAGATCAAGGGCACCGGTTTCATCGACCGTCTGCTGCCGCCGGTGGTGATCGGGCCGGTGATCATTTCCATCGGACTGGCCATGGCGCCGATTGCCGCGAACATGGCGATGGGTAAAGGCAGTGATGGTGCCGAGCTGATTCATTACCAGACGGCGATGCTGATCTCGATGCCGGCGCTACTGACCACGTTGATCGTGGCGGTCTTTGGCAAAGGCATTTTCCGCCTGGTGCCGATCATCTCCGGCGTGCTGGTGGGTTTTGCCATGGCGTTCTACTTTGGCGTGGTCGACACGGCCAAGATTGCCGCCGCACCCTGGTTCGCCCTGCCCCACTTCACGGCGCCAGAGTTCAATTGGCAGGCGATTCTATTTATCGTCCCCGTGGCGTTGGCGCCTGCCATTGAGCACATCGGCGGCGTGATTGCCGTGGGCAGCGTCACCGGTCGCGACTACCTGAAAAAGCCCGGCCTGCATCGCACGCTGCTGGGCGACGGTATCGCCACCACCGCTGCCGGCATGCTCGGCGGCCCGCCCAACACCACCTACGCCGAAGTAACGGGCGCAGTGATGCTGACCAAGAACTACAACCCGAAAATCATGACCTGGGCGGCGGTGTTTGCCATCACCCTGGCTTTTGTCGGCAAGTTCGGCGCGCTGCTGCAAAGCATCCCGGTACCGGTGATGGGTGGGATTCTATGCCTGCTGTTCGGCTCGATTGCCGCAGTGGGGATGAACACCCTGATTCGTCACAAGATCGACCTAGGGGAAGCGCGCAATCTGGTGATTGTTTCGGTGACCCTGGTGTTCGGGATTGGTGGCGTGTTGATCGGCACCGGGACTGGCCCGGACGACTTCGGCCTCAAGGGCATCGCCCTGTGTGCGGTGGTGGCGATTGGGTTGAATCTGCTGCTGCCGGGCAATGATGGCTGGAAGAACAAAAAGCCGGATGAGCCGCTGATTTAACGGCTCAGCAATAACAATGTGGGAGCTGTCGAGACTCGCTCGAGTTCGACAGCTCCCACATTTGATTTCAGTATCAGTTAAAGCTCGCCCAGCCCGTCGATCAACGCCTGGTTCTGCTCGGGCGTACCGATGCTAATGCGCAGGAACTGGGCAATCCGCTCCTGCTTGAAGTGCCGCACGATCACACCTTGCTCGCGCAACTTCGCAGCCAAACCAGCCGCGTCGTGTTGTGGGTGTCTGGCAAAGATGAAGTTCGCTGCCGACGGCAACACCTCAAAACCTTTCGCCTGCAACTGCCCGACCACCTTGTCACGGCTGTCGATTACCAAACGGCACGTCTTCTCGAAGTACTCTCGATCCTCGAATGCCGCCGCCGCCCCGACAATCGCCAAGCGATCCAGCGGGTAGGAGTTGAAGCTGTTCTTGACTCGTTCCAGCGCCTCGATCAGGTCCGGATGGCCCACCGCCAGGCCCACGCGCAATCCTGCCAGGGAGCGCGACTTGGACAGGGTCTGGGTCACCAGCAGATTGGGGTAACGGTCCACCAGGCTGATGGCGGTTTCGCCGCCAAAGTCGATATAGGCTTCATCGACCACCACCACTGAGTCCGGGCTCGCCTTGAGGATCTGCTCCACAGCGTCCAGCGCCATCACGCAACCGGTGGGCGCGTTCGGGTTGGGGAAGATGATTCCGCCGTTAGGCTTGGCATAGTCCGCAGCACGGATCTGGAACTGTTCATCCAGTGGCACCGCGTCGAAGGTGATGCCGTAGAGACCGCAATACACCGGGTAGAAGCTGTAGCTGATGTCCGGGAATAGCAGCGGCTGATCGTGCTGGAACAAACCGTGAAAGATATGGGCCAGAACTTCATCGGAACCATTACCCAGGAACACCTGTGCCGTTTGCACACCGTAATACTGCGCAACAGCCTGCTTGAGCAGATCGCCATTGGGGTCCGGGTACAAACGCAGGTTGTCGTTCAGCTCGCCTTGCATGGCCGCCAGCGCCTTGGGCGATGGACCATAAGGATTTTCATTGGTATTGAGCTTGACCAGCTTGGCCAGCTTCGGTTGTTCACCTGGCACATAGGGCACCAGGTTCTTGACGAATGGGCTCCAAAATCTGCTCATTTCTCAGCTCCCTTTCTTGTCGTCAACTATGCGGTATTCAGCACTGCGGGCGTGGGCCGTCAGCGACTCGCCGCGCGCCAGCACCGAGGCAGTCTTGCCCAGTTCAGAGGCGCCTTGGGGCGAACAGAAGATGATCGACGAACGCTTCTGGAAGTCATACACACCCAGCGGCGACGAGAACCGCGCGGTACCGGACGTCGGCAACACATGGTTGGGACCGGCGCAGTAGTCGCCCAGGGCTTCGCTCGTGTGGCGACCCATGAAGATCGCGCCGGCGTGGCGAATCAACGGCAGCCAGGCTTGTGGGTCGGCTACGGATAGCTCCAGGTGTTCCGGGGCGATACGATTGGCCACTTCGATGGCCTGCTCCATATCACGAACCAGGATCAGCGCACCACGGCCATTGATCGATTTTTCGATGATCTCGGCACGTTCCATGGTCGGCAGCAACTTGGCAATGCTGGCGGCGACCTTGTCGAGGAATTCGGCATCGGGGCTGACCAGGATCGCCTGGGCGTCTTCGTCGTGCTCGGCCTGGGAGAACAAGTCCATGGCGATCCAGTCCGGATCAGTCTGGCCGTCGCACACCACGAGGATTTCCGAAGGGCCGGCGATCATGTCGATGCCGACCTGGCCAAACACGTGGCGCTTGGCAGTGGCGACATAGATGTTGCCGGGGCCGACCACCTTGTCGACCTTCGGCACGCTTTCGGTGCCGTACGCCAGCGCTGCAACCGCTTGGGCGCCGCCGATGGTGAACACTCGGTCAACGCCGGCGATGCAGGCCGCGGCCAGCACCAGTTCGTTGATTTCACCACGAGGGGTTGGCACCACCATGACCACTTCAATCACGCCAGCGACCTTGGCCGGAATGGCGTTCATCAGCACCGATGACGGATAGGATGCTTTACCGCCCGGCACGTACAGGCCGGCACGGTCCAGGGGTGTGACCTTCTGGCCCAGCACCGTGCCGTCGGCCTCGGTGTAACTCCAGGAGTCCTGCTTCTGTTTTTCGTGATAGCTGCGCACCCGCGCCGCTGCCACTTCCAGAGCTTCGCGCTGGGGTTCGGTGATGCGGGTCAAGGCCAGTTCCAAGCGTTCGCGGGGCAGGATCAGGTCGGCCATGGAGGCGACGTCCAAACCATCGAACTGACGAGTGAAATCCACCAGCGCCGCGTCACCGCGTTCGCGCACAGCCTTGATGATGTCGAGCACCCGCTGGTTGACCGATTCGTCGGACACACTTTCCCAGCTCAGCAGATGATCCAGATGATGGGCGAAATCCGGATCGGCAGCGTTGAGTCGGGCAATTGCAGTGGACGTGGTCATAGCGAGGGCCTCATAGGATTGACAAAAGTGCTCAGGCGCCGAAAGTTAGCAGTCGATCCGCTTGGGCACCTGAGAATTCTGGCTATGAGGCGGATAGACGGGCGTAGCTTTTCAGCTACGCGGGTGAGTCAACCGCAGTGTCGAGACTCCACTGCCTTGCGCAGGGTGTCGATCAACGCCTGGATACGGGCGTGCTGCATTTTCATCGAGGCTTTGTTGACGATCAGCCGGGAGCTGATATCGGCGATGAAGTCCTGGGGCTCCAGGCCATTGGCACGAAGGGTGTTACCGGTGTCGACCACATCGATGATCTTGTCCGCCAGACCAATCAGCGGCGCCAGTTCCATCGAGCCGTAGAGCTTGATGATGTCGACCTGACGGCCTTGTTCGGCGTAGTAGCGCTTGGCAACGTTGACGAACTTGGTCGCCACCCGCAGGCGGCCCTTGGGCTCGACGTCGCCAACACGGCCAGCGGTCATCAGTTTGCACAAGGCAATACGCAGGTCCAGTGGCTCGTACAGGCCCTGGCCACCGTATTCCATAAGCACGTCTTTACCGGCCACGCCAAGATCAGCGGCGCCATGCTCAACGTAGGTCGGTACGTCAGTGGCGCGCACGATCAGCAGGCGTACGTCAGCCTGGGTCGTGGGGATGATCAACTTGCGGCTTTTGTCCGGATTCTCGGTCGGCACGATGCCCGCTTCAGCCAGAAGCGGCAAAGTGTCGTCAAGGATGCGGCCCTTGGACAGTGCGATGGTCAACATGGGAAACGTCAGTCCTTCATCAGGCAATTGCTGTCCGGTCGCAAGCGGCGCCAGACACAGATCGAGGCCTTTACAGACCTCGACTTAAAACAAAACCGTGGGCACCTCCCTGTGCCCCGTGCAGCGACTAGCCCGGTACGCGGCGGATCTTCGCGCCGAGCATCTGCAGCTTCTCTTCGATGCACTCGTAACCACGGTCGATGTGGTAGATGCGATCGATCAGGGTGTCACCTTCAGCGCACAGCGCCGAGATCACCAGGCTGGCGGAAGCGCGCAGGTCGGTGGCCATTACTGGCGCGCCCTTGAGCTTCTCGATACCGGTGACGATGGCAGTGTTGCCTTCGACCTGGATCTTGGCGCCCATGCGGTGCAGTTCATACACGTGCATGAAACGGTTTTCGAAGATGGTCTCGATAACCGCACCGGTGCCTTCAGCAATTGCGTTCAGGGAAACGAACTGCGCCTGCATGTCGGTCGGGAACGCCGGGTACGGAGCGGTTCGCACGTTGACGGCCTTAGGCCGCTTGCCGTGCATGTTCAGCTCAATCCAGTCGTCGCCGGTGGTGATTTCAGCGCCCGCTTCCTTGAGTTTTTCCAGGACAGCTTCAAGGATGGTCGGATCAGTGTCCTTGACCTTGACGCGACCACCGGTAACAGCGGCAGCAACCAGGTAGGTACCGGTCTCGATGCGGTCCGGCATGACCTTGTAGGTGGCCGAGTGCAGGCGCTTCACGCCTTCGATGGTGATGGTGTCGGTGCCGGCGCCGGTGATGTTGGCGCCCATGGCGATCAGGAAGTTGGCCAAGTCGACCACTTCCGGCTCGCGCGCGGCGTTTTGCAGCACGCTGCGGCCAGTGGCCAGTGCGGCGGCCATCATAATGTTCTCGGTACCGGTCACACTGACGGTATCGAAGAAGAAGTTGGCACCACGCAGGCCGCCTTCCGGCGCCTTGGCCTTGATGTAGCCGCCTTCGACGTCAATGGTTGCGCCCATGGCTTCAAGGCCACGGATGTGCAGGTCCACCGGACGCGAGCCGATGGCGCAACCGCCAGGCAGGGCCACTTCGGCTTCGCCGAAACGGGCAACCATAGGACCCAGTACCAGGATCGAGGCGCGCATGGTTTTCACCAGCTCGTACGGGGCGATCAGGGTCTTGATGGTACGCGGGTCGATTTCGACCGACAGTTTCTCGTCGATCACCGGCTCGATGCCCATGCGACCGAACAGCTCGATCATGGTGGTGATGTCGTGCAGGTGCGGCAGGTTGGCCACGGTGACCGGACCATCGCACAGCAACGTAGCTGCAAGGATTGGCAAGGCAGAGTTTTTTGCCCCGGAGATACGGATTTCGCCATCAAGACGAATACCACCGGTAATAATCAATTTATCCATAAGAATCTCGACGCCTAGGGGCTCAGGTGCGCTCGGCCCAGGCCGCGCGGCTGAAAAATTTCATAGTGACCGCATGGATGCTGCCATCGGTGATCCATGGGTTCAAATGGGCATAGATCTGCTGCTGACGCTTGACCGGGCTCAATGCCGCCAGTTCATCGCTAATTACGTTCAGCTGGAAGTTGCAGCCTTCGCCTTCAACTTCCACCTTCGTATCTGGCAGCTTTCCTTCAAGGAAGCTCTTCACTTCTACGGCCTGCATGCTCAACCTCTATCGGCGCCCAGTGCGCGCGGGTCGGACATCATACAAAAAAGCCCCGCGCCTGCGAACCCCGCATAGCAGGACTCTGACGGGGGGCTTCTTTAATAATGTGTATTAAGGATGCGCCAACAGCTCGGTCAAACCCGAAACCTGAGCAATTTCACGCATATCTTCGGGCAATGCACGAATACTGACAGCTTTGTTGACCGCGGCGGCATCACGCATGAAGCACAGCAGCAACGACAGACCGACGCTGCTGGACTTCACCACTGATGAGCAATCCAGCACCAATGCAGGCGCGGTGCTGGCATTAATCAGCGCCTGGCCCTGCTTACGCAGGCCAGGCCCACTGAGGTAATCCAGTACGCCGCTCAAGAGCAGCTCGCCGGCCTCGCCGAGACGGACAGCCGACTCGCTCATTGGGCCTTCTCTTCAGAGGCTTTTTCGGTCACTTCCTTGGCCTTGGCCACTTCACCGGCCCAACCATTGATGGTTTTGTCCAGATCGTTGCCATTGCGCTGCATCGCGTCCGCGAACTGGTCACGGAACAGTTTGCCGATGTTGATGCCGTTGATGATCACGTTGCGCACTTTCCACTCACCGTTGATCTTCTCAAGAGTGTAGGAAACCGGGTAGACCGAACCGTTGTTGCCCTTGACCTGCATGTCCACGCTGGTGCGGTTACCGGACTCATCCTTGGCCGGGGAAACAACGATGCCCTGGTTGTTATATTCCAGCAATGCGTTGCCGTAGAACTGCATCAGGCTGCGCTTGAAGTTGTCCTGGAAGGTCTGCATTTGCGCGGGCGTAGCCTTGCGCGAGTACTTGACAGTCATGATGCTGCGGGAGATGCCGTCGGCGTCCACCACCGGGCCGACAATGCCGTTGAGGGCGTCGTAGAACTCGCTTGGGCTTTGTTTGTACTTTTCTTTGTTGGTGGCAAGGTCTGCCAGCAAACGGGTCGTGGTGTCCTGGACGATGTCGTGCGCGGAAGGCGCAGCCACCGCGGCGCCAGCCATCAAGGGCAAGGCTGTCAGCAGCACCAACAGGCCACGTCGCAAGGTAGAGATCATGAACAAACTCCTCATTTGGCGTCTTTGCTAACGGTATTGAGCAGGAATTTACCGATCAAGTCCTCCAGCACCAGCGACGACTGCGTGTCGTGAATGGTCGAACCATTCTTGAGCAAGGCTTCTTCCCCGCCCACGCTGATACCGATGTACTTTTCGCCTAGCAGACCCGCCGTGAGAATAGAGGCAGTGGAGTCAGTTGGTAGATTATCTACGCGTTTTTCCAGTTGCATCGTCACGCGGCCGGTGAAGCTGTCGCGGTCCAGATCGATAGCCGTGACTTTGCCGATGGTCACCCCGGCCATGGTCACTTTAGATCTGACAGTCAAACCGGCGATATTGTCGAAGTAGGCGTAAAGTTTATAGGTGTCGGCAGCAGGGCTGGCCGAAAGGCCGCTGACTCGCAGGGCGAGCAGCAGTAAAGCCAGGATGCCAGCCAGCAAGAAAAGGCCGACACCGATCTCCACAGTGCGGTTTTGCATCAGAAATCTCCAAACATCAAAGCAGTCAAAATGAAGTCAAGGCCCAGTACTGCCAGCGAGGCGTACACAACGGTCTTGGTGGTGGCGCGACTGATCCCTTCTGAAGTGGGCTCACAGTCGTAGCCTTGGAATACGGCGATCCAGGTCACAACAAAGGCGAAGACGATGCTCTTGATTAGCCCGTTGAGCACGTCACCGCTGAAGGTCACGCTGTTTTGCATGTTGGCCCAGTAGGAGCCCTCATAGACCCCCAGCCAGTCCACCGCCACCCACGAACCGCCCCAGATCCCGACCACGCTGAAAATCATCGCCAGCAGGGGTAGGGAAATGAAGCCAGCCCACAGGCGCGGGGCAACAATGTATTTGAGGGGGTCCACGCCGATCATTTCCAGGCTGGACAGCTGCTCGGTGGCTTTCATGTTGCCGATTTCTGCGGTCAGCGCAGAACCGGCGCGACCGGCAAACAGCAGCGCGGTGACCACCGGCCCCAGCTCACGCAACAATGTCAGGGCAACCATCTGCCCCACCGCCTGTTCGGAACCGTAGCTGGAAAGAATGCTGAAGCCTTGCAACGCCAGCACCATGCCGATGAACATGCCGGAGACCACAATGATCACCAGGGACATCACGCCCACGGAGTGCAGTTGTTTGATCAACAGAGCAAAGCCGCCGCCGATACCGCCGCGACCGAGCAAGGAGTGAAACAGAAAAATCGTCGAACGGCCGAGTACTTCGACAATGTCGATGCCGGAACGGCCGAAAAGGCGAACTTTTTCGGTTAAAGATGTCTTGCGCATCAGCGCTTCCCCAGAAGATCTGAGCGGTAGTCCGCTGCCGGAAAATGAAAAGCCACCGGGCCATCGGGATCGCCGGTCATGAATTGGCGAATACGCGGGTTGTCAGCGTTCATCAGCTCTTCAGGCGTGCCCTGCCCCAGCACCTGGCCATCGCCCACTAAATAGAGGTAGTCGGCAATGCTCGCGGTTTCGGCCAGATCGTGGGACACCACGATGCTGGTGATCCCCAGGGCATCGTTAAGCAAGCGGATCAGGCGTACCAGCACACCCATGGCAATCGGGTCCTGGCCGACGAATGGTTCATCGTACATGAGAATCTGCGGGTCCAGCGCAATGGCGCGAGCCAGCGCGACACGACGCTTCATGCCGCCGGAGAGTTCGTCGGGCATCAGGTCGATAGCACCGCGCAGCCCAACGGCCTGCAGTTTCAGCAACACAATGTCACGAATCATTTCATCGGACAGCTGAGTATGCACCCGCAGCGGGAACGCGACGTTTTCGAATACATCCAGGTCGGTGAATAACGCGCCGCTCTGAAACAACACGCCCATGTGCTTGCGGGCATCGAACAGATCGCTGCGCGACAATGTCGGCAGGTTCTGGCCATTGACCCAGACCTCGCCTGCACTGGGGCGCAATTGCATACCCATCAGGCGCAGCAAGGTGGTCTTGCCGCAACCGGAAGGCCCCATGATGCCCGTGACTTTGCCGCGGGGAATGCGAATATCAACGTTATTGAAGATGCTGCGCGTACCGCGCTTGAAGGAAAGGCCCTTCAGCTCGACCGCGTAGGCGTTATCGGCACTCATCTAAACTCCTTGGAATGCAGCCTCTCACTCAGACGCCATGTTTGGGACAACTGTTTGCGACAGATAGACACATGGGCTGTGCGGACCGAACTGGCGGCGAACTATATCACTGCTGACACAGAGCGCCCAAGGCCGGAACAGAGCTTGTTCAGAAACAGGACAGCTAAAAAAAAGTATTTGAGAGCGGCCACACATCCCGGCCGGAACAAAGCCTAACGAACTTGCGTGAGGGAATTGCGCATTCCCGCTATAATCGCCGACTTTTCGTCAGGCTATACGACTTCAGACATGAGCCAATCCAGCGACCTTATTCAATCGGCACAACGCACCATCCGTCTCGAACTGGAAGCCGTAGAAGGCTTGCTGACCCATATCGACGCAGATTTCGTACGCGCCTGCGAGATGATTCTGGCCAGCAAAGGCCGCGTTGTCGTGGTTGGCATGGGCAAGTCAGGCCACGTCGGCAACAAGATCGCCGCGACCCTGGCGAGTACCGGGACCACCTCATTTTTCGTGCACCCGGCCGAAGCCAGCCATGGCGACATGGGCATGATCACCCGGGACGACATCATCCTGGCCCTGTCCAATTCCGGCACCACCAACGAAATCGTCACCTTGCTGCCGCTGATCAAGCGTCTGGGTATCAAGCTGATCAGCGTTACCGGCAACCCGGATTCGACGCTGGCCAAGGCTGCCGAGGTAAACCTAAACGTACACGTCACCCACGAAGCCTGCCCGCTGAACCTGGCGCCGACGTCGTCCACCACCGCCGCCCTGGTCATGGGTGATGCACTGGCCGTGGCACTGTTGGAAGCGCGCGGCTTTACCGCCGAAGACTTCGCATTTTCCCATCCAGGTGGTGCGCTGGGCCGTCGGCTGCTGCTGAAAGTGGAAAACGTCATGCACGCCGGCGACGAGTTGCCAAATGTGCCGCGCGGTACCTTGCTCAAGGACGCGCTGATGGAAATGACCCGCAAGGGCCTGGGCATGACCGTCATCCTGGAAGCCGATGGGCGCCTGGCCGGGATTTTCACCGACGGCGACCTGCGCCGCACCCTGGACCGCACCATTGATATCCACACTGCGACCATCGACGAGGTAATGACCCCTCATGGCAAGACCGCCCGCGCCGAAATGCTCGCAGCCGAAGCCCTGAAGATCATGGAAGACCACAAGATTGGCGCCCTGGTGGTGGTCGATGGCGACGATCACCCGGTTGGCGCCTTGAACATGCATGATTTGCTGCGCGCAGGAGTGATGTAAATGAGCACCGACCTTTTGCAACGGGGCAAAGCCATCAAGTTGGCAATTTTCGACGTCGACGGCGTGCTGACCGATGGCCGCCTTTATTTCCTCGAAGACGGCAGCGAATTCAAGACGTTCAACACCCTCGACGGCCAGGGCATCAAAATGCTGATGGCAGCAGGCGTGCAAACAGCCATTATTAGCGGTCGCAAGACGCCCGTTGTGGAACGCCGCGCACAAAACCTGGGTATTCCTCACCTCTATCAAGGCCGTGAGGATAAACTGGTGGTCTTGGACGAACTTCTTGGCCAACTCAACCTAAGCTATGAGCAGGTTGCCTACCTGGGCGACGACTTGCCTGACCTGCCGGTAATTCGTCGGGTTGGCCTGGGCATGGCGGTGGCCAATGCCGCAGCATTTGTTCGCGAGCATGCCCATGGCGTCACTCAGGCCCGCGGTGGCGAAGGCGCCGCACGCGAGTTCTGCGAGTTGATCCTGCGCGCCCAGGGCAGCCTTGAAGCGGCCCACGCCGCCTACCTATAGAGCTATCTATGCTGAGCAAAAAGATTCGAAATTTCCTGGTATTCGGGGCCATCGCCGCGCTGTTTCTGGCGGTCGGTTACTGGAATATCAGCCCGGAGCGCTTCCTCGACCAGCCTGTAGCACAGGTCGACGAGGGCGCTATCGACTATTACGCCATCAACGCCCACAGCGTGCAGTTCCTGCCCGATGGCAAGGTGCAGTACGAGATGACCTCGGACAAGGTCGAACACCTGAAGGCCACCGAGGTCACATTGTTGACCAACCCGGACTTGAACCTGTATCGCGGCACCGAATTCCCCTGGCACGTCACCAGCAAGCGCGGCGAAGTCAATCCTGACGGTACCGAAGTCGAACTGATCGACTCGGTGCGCGTAGCTCGCACCGACGCCAAGGACCGCGAGACCATTATTACCAGCAGTCGCATGACCGTATTCCCTCAGAAGCAATATGCGCAGACCGAGCAAGACGTTAGAATCGACGGCGCTGGCGGTGTATCGACTGGCAAGGGAATGAAAGCGTATTTGAAAGAAAGCAGGATACACCTGCTATCGAACGTAAGAGGACAGTATGAGGCTCGTTAAAACCCTCCCTATTTTGCTCGGTCTGGGCGCAGCACTGGGAAGCGTGAGCGCCTGGGCTCTGCCGAACGATAGCGAACAGCCAATCCACATTCAGGCTGACGACGCTCAGTTGGATGACAAGCAAGGTGTCGCAACCTACAAGGGTGATGTGATCATCACTCAAGGCTCGATGAAAATCACCGGCAACACCGTGACTCTGACCCGCAACCCTGCTGGTGAGATAGACGTAGTGACTTCGGTGGGCAACCTGGCCTATTTCGAGCAACAACAGAAAGCTACAGATCCGGCCCCCATCAAGGGCTACGGCGTGACGATCCAATATCACGCCCAACAAAATCGCATCGTATTGATCGACCGCGCCAAGGTTCTGAGCAGCGACGGCAACTCTACCGAAGGCGAGAAAATCATCTACGATACCAAGACCCAGATCGCTCAAGCTGGTCGCGCCAATGGCAGCAAGGTCACTACGCCACGTCCACGCATCGACATGGTTATCCAGCCGAAGAAGAAGGCCGAGTAATGGCAACCCTGAAAGCCCAGCATCTGGCCAAGGCCTATAAAGGCCGTCAGGTCGTGCGCGATGTCAGCCTATCGATCGACAGCGGCCAGATCGTCGGCCTGCTTGGCCCCAACGGTGCCGGCAAGACCACCTGTTTCTACATGATTGTCGGACTGGTCCAGGCGGATCAGGGTCGCGTACTGATCGACGACCTGGACGTCAGCCACCAACCTATGCACGGCCGTGCCCAGGCTGGTATTGGCTATCTCCCCCAGGAGGCGTCGATCTTCCGCAAACTGTCGGTAGCCGACAACATCATGGCGATTCTCGAAACCCGCAAGGAACTCGACCGCGCCGCACGCAAGAAAGAGCTGGAAAGCCTGCTGCAGGAATTCCACATCAACCACATTCGCGACAACCTCGGCATGAGCCTGTCCGGTGGCGAACGTCGTCGTGTGGAAATCGCCCGCGCCCTGGCCACTGCGCCGAAGTTCATCCTGCTGGACGAACCCTTCGCCGGTGTCGACCCGATCTCGGTCGGCGACATCAAGCAGATCATCCACCACCTCAAGGCCAAAGGGATCGGTGTATTGATCACCGACCACAACGTGCGCGAAACCCTCGATATCTGCGAAACCGCCTATATTGTCAACGACGGGCAGCTGATTGCCGAAGGTGACTCGGCAACTATCCTGGCCAACGAACTGGTCAAGGAAGTTTACCTGGGCCACGAATTCCGCTTGTAAGTACTGTGATACCTGGCCATTCGCCAAGGAGCGCGAGCGTCAATAAAAACCTCAATATTTTTATTGTTACCGCGCTCTAGGCAAAGCCCCCGATATCAGGCATATAATTTGCTTATGTTTGGCGCTCACGCGCCCTGTCGTGGATGGCGCATTGCGCCGGCGAATAAGGTGTTAAGCCCCTGCCATGAAACCATCGCTAGTTCTGAGAATGGGCCAGCAGCTGACGATGACACCGCAGCTGCAACAGGCCATCCGCCTGCTCCAATTGTCGACCCTGGACCTGCAACAGGAAATCCAGGAGGCACTGGAGTCCAATCCGATGCTCGAACGCCAGGAAGAAGGCGACGACTTCGATAATGCCGACCCGCTGGCCGACAACACCGAGCAAAAACCCAACACCGATGTCCAGGAACCGTCCTACCAGGAAACCGCCCCTACGGTGGATAACCTTGAGGAAGGCGAGTGGAACGAGCGCATTCCCAATGAACTGCCGGTGGACACCGCCTGGGAAGACGTCTATCAGACCAGCACCAGCAGCCTGCCCAGCAATGACGATGACGAGTGGGACTTCACCACCCGCACCTCCGTCGGCGAGAGCCTGCAGAGCCACTTGCTGTGGCAACTGAACCTGGCGCCGATGTCCGACACCGATCGACTGATCGCCGTGACCCTGATCGACTGCATCAACAATCAGGGCTACCTGGACGAGACACTTGAGGAAATCCTCGAGGCCTTCGACCCGGAACTGGATATCGAACTAGACGAAATCGAAGCCGTCCTGCACCGCATCCAGCAATTCGAACCGGCCGGTATCGGCGCCCGCACCCTCAGCGAATGCCTGCTGCTGCAACTGCGCCAGTTGCCCACCAAGACGCCGTGGCTGACCGAGGCACAACGCCTGGTCACCGACTACATAGACCTGCTGGGCAGCCGCGACTACAGCCAACTGATGCGGCGCATGAAGCTCAAGGAAGATGACCTGCGCCAGATCATCGAGCTGGTGCAAAGCCTCAACCCTCGCCCCGGCTCGCAAATCGAGTCCGGCGAAGCCGAATACGTCGTTCCCGATGTGATCGTGCGCAAGGACAACGAGCGCTGGCTGGTGGAGCTGAACCAGGAATCGGTGCCACGCCTGCGGGTCAACCCGCAATACGCAGGTTTTGTCCGTCGGGCCGACACCAGCGCCGATAACACCTTCATGCGCAACCAGTTACAGGAGGCCCGCTGGTTCATCAAGAGCCTGCAAAGCCGTAATGAAACCCTGATGAAAGTCGCCACCCAGATCGTCGAGCACCAGCGCGGCTTCCTGGAATATGGCGATGAGGCGATGAAACCGCTGGTCCTGCATGACATTGCCGAGGCAGTAGGCATGCATGAATCGACGATTTCCCGGGTGACTACACAGAAATTCATGCATACCCCACGGGGTATTTATGAGCTGAAATACTTTTTCTCCAGTCATGTAAGCACTTCCGAAGGTGGCGAATGCTCGTCCACGGCGATCCGCGCGATCATCAAAAAACTGGTTGCCGCGGAAAATCAGAAAAAGCCGTTGAGTGACAGCAAGATCGCTGGTTTACTGGAGGCACAAGGCATTCAGGTAGCCCGTCGAACCGTCGCCAAGTACCGCGAGTCCCTTGGGATCGCGCCTTCCAGCGAGCGTAAGCGTTTGATGTGACGGGCTAGCCACAGCGTTCCAGTGGCAGGCATTTCTGCCTGCCGCTTTATGCACTGGCAACGAAGGAGAAGCTGTATGCAAGTCAACATCAGTGGACACCAACTGGAAGTGACCGACCCCCTGCGCACCTACATCGGCGAAAAACTCGACCGATTGGAACGGCATTTCGACAAGATAACCAACGTGCAAGTCACGATGACAGTCGAGAAGCTGCTGCAGAAAATCGAAGCCACCCTGCATATCCCCGGCGGGGAAGTCGTCGCCAATGCCGAGCATTCAGACATGTATGCCGCCATTGACCTGCTGACTGACAAGCTGGATCGCCAACTCAAAAAGCATAAGGAAAAGACCCAGAGCCTCCTTCAGGGCGCAACCGGTCGTTAACACTCCCAACCCATGATCCGACTCGAAAATATCCTGACCCCCGGCCGTTCCCTCATGAACGTGCCGGGCGGCAGTAAAAAGCGCGCCCTCGAACAAATTGCCAATCTGATCGGCCGCGAAGTGCCTAATCTGAAGACGCAAGATGTCTTTGAGGCTCTAATTGCCCGTGAAAAACTTGGCTCGACCGGTTTTGGCAACGGCATCGCCATCCCCCATTGCCGCCTTAAAGGTTGCGAGTCTCCAGTCAGCGCCTTGCTGCACCTGGACGCTCCTATCGATTTCGACGCCATCGACGGTGCCCCGGTAGACCTGCTGTTCGTTCTGCTGGTCCCGGAAGCGGCCACCGATGCGCACCTGGAACTGCTCCGGCAGATCGCCAGCATGCTCGACCGCAAAGAAGTACGCGAAAAACTGCGTAGCGCCTCCAGTAATGAAGCGCTGTATCAGGTCGTCCTGGAAGAGCAGAACGGGCAGTAATCATGCGTTTGATCATCGTCAGCGGCCGCTCCGGCTCAGGTAAAAGTACTGCCCTCAATGTGCTTGAGGACAATGGCTTCTATTGCATCGACAACCTGCCGGCCGGCTTGCTGCCCGAACTGGCTGAGCGCGCGTTGATCCACACCGAACTGGCACAGCCGCTAGTCGCTGTATCCATCGACGCCCGCAACCTGCCCAGCCACCTAACGCGCTTCCCGGAATTGCTTGAGGAGGTGCGCGGCAAACACATTCATTGCGACGTGCTGTACCTGGATGCAGACGAAGAAACCCTGCTCAAGCGTTTTTCAGAAACTCGTCGTCGTCACCCTCTGAGCAGCGCCAACCGCTCGCTGGCAGAAGCCATCGAAGACGAAACCAAGCTACTGGGGCCAATCATTGACCTGGCCGACCTGAAGATCAACACCACCAGCCTGAACCTGTATCAACTGCGCGATACCATCAAGTTGCGCCTGTTGAACCAGCCAGAACCTGGCACGGCGTTCCTGGTGGAGTCTTTTGGCTTCAAGCGGGGCATGCCGGTGGACGCCGACCTGGTGTTCGACGTGCGCTGCCTGCCCAACCCGTACTGGAAGCCGGAACTACGTGATCAGTCGGGGCTCGACCAACCCGTAGCCGAGTACCTGGCGGCGCAACCGGATGTCGAGGAGATGTTCCAGGACATTTCCAGCTACCTGCTCAAATGGCTGCCACGCTTTGCCGCCAGCAACCGAGCCTATGTCACCATCGCCATTGGCTGCACCGGCGGGCACCACCGCTCCGTGTACCTGACCGAGCGCCTCGGCCAGGTTTTGCAGCAAACCCTCAAGAACGTCCAGGTTCGCCACCGCGACCTTAGCTGAAAGGAACACCCCCGCGATGCCCGCTCTGGAAATTGAAATCATCAACAAACTGGGCTTACACGCCCGGGCCTCGGCCAAGTTCGTCGGCGTCGCGGGGCAGTTTCCCTGCCAGATCAGGGTTGGGCGCACCCCGGAATCCACGGTCGACGGCAAAAGCATCATGGCGATGATGATGTTGGCTGCGGGCAAAGGCACCATGATTCATCTGAAGACGCAAGGCGAGCAGGAGCAAGAAGCTCTGGATGCGCTGGCAAAGCTGATCAATAACTACTTTGACGAGGGCGAGTAAGCCCCACTGGCGAGGGGGCAAGCTCTCTCGCCATAGATTCTCACTTCACCCCAACGCTGTATCCATCACCATCATCAAACAAAACCCGATACACAGCCCCAAACTGGCGAGCTTGTCATGGCCATTGCGCCGCGATTCGGGAATCACTTCGTGAGTCACCACCAATAGCATCGCCCCCGCTGCCAGCGCCAAGCCCAACGGCAATAGCACCTCAGCCAGGCTCACCAGCCAAG
The DNA here is from genome assembly GCF_055407105.1 of Pseudomonas sp. C321. NCBI lineage: Bacteria > Pseudomonadati > Pseudomonadota > Gammaproteobacteria > Pseudomonadales > Pseudomonadaceae > Pseudomonas > Pseudomonas sp. C321. The sequence goes on from NZ_JBUZRB010000001.1 coordinate 879,286, forward strand.
CGCAGAGCACCGCGAATACCGGCTCTACCAACCCGGATGCAGCACCAATCAAGAACGCCTTGACCCGCGACATCCCTGCCCCGGCCAGCACCAGCGCAATCACCAGTCCCTCCGGTACGTCCTGCAGGGCGATGCCCATGGCCAGGCTGTCGGCGTCTGGCATACCGCCACCTGCCGAGACCCCAACCGCCATGCCTTCGGGAATGTTATGGGCGATGATGGCGAATACGAACAGCCAGATACGCGGCGCGATTACCGGTTTTTCCGGCGTGCCCACCAGCGTTTCCGGGCTGGCACCGGAAACCTTGCGATCCACCAGAAACAGCCCGAAAGCGCCCAGCATGATGCCAAAGCTGATCAGACCACTGGCGGCCCAAGGTGTCAGTCCGAGGTTTTCGGCAGCAGCGATGCCGGGCACGATCAGCGAGAACGCCGTCGCGGCCAACATCACGCCGGCGCCGAAACCCAGCAACGTATCACTCACCGCCAGCGGCATCCGTCGGATCACCAATACCGGCACCGCGCCCAGCGCCGTGCCCAGGGCACAGATGGCCCCGCCTTGCAGGGCGCGCAGGATACGCGGTTCCAGATCCAGCCAGGCCAGCCCTTGAGCCACCAGCAATGCAATTCCCGCCAACAGCAACAGCGAGCCAAACGCATAACGGAACATTCGCACGCTGCTGATCGCCAGTGTTTCAGTGCCCATAGTCGGCCTTAGATCTAGATCCTGTTATGAAAAGAGCGTTAAGCAAGCGCAGCCTGGTAACGCTCAGCGACTTCCGGCCAGTTGATAACACTATAGAAGGCGTTGATATATTCGGGACGGCGGTTCTGGTACAGCAAGTAGTAAGCGTGCTCCCAGACGTCCAGGCCGAGGATCGGCGTATTGCCATTCATCAGCGGGCTGTCCTGGTTGCCGCTGCTTTCCACTACCAGGGCCTTTTGCGGAGTCACGCTCAACCAGGCCCAGCCACTGCCGAAACGGGTCAACGCAGCCTTGGTAAACGCCTCCTTGAAACTGTCAAAACCACCCAACTGCTCATCGATGGCCTTGCCCAGCGCGCCGCCTGGCTTCCCGCCGCCCTTGGGCGACATCACCGCCCAGAACAGCGAGTGGTTAGCATGTCCCCCGCCCTGGTTAATCACGGCAGCGCGCAATTTTTCCGGCAATTGCTGGACGCTTGAGACCAGTTTTTCCACCGGCCAGCCCGCCCACTCAGTGCCCTCAACGGCGGCATTGAGATTATTGATGTAGGTCTGGTGGTGTTTGGTGTAGTGAATCTCCATGGTTTGCGCATCGATATGCGGCTCCAGGGCATCGTAGGCGTAAGGCAAGGCAGGCAAGGTGTAGGACATATCAATGAGCTCCATAAAAAGGGCTGTTGCGGGTCGACGCATCCGGTTGCGCCGCATTGCTGCCCAGCAAACGATGGGTACGTGGGTACTCGCCGTGATCGCTGATGAAATTCAACAGCTCGACGTAAGTCTTGCTGCTCTGACGCAGCGCCGCTTCCCGCAACTGCGGGGTCAGGCGAGTGTCCTGCAGGGTCTGCAACAGGCACTGATGGATCGCGCAGAGGTACTCCGCGCTCTCCTCCGGCTGGTTCAGGCGCAGGTGCAGATCCGCCAGGTTGTGATGGGAAATGACACAAGCCGCCACCGCTTCGTCGGCATCGCCCCAGCGCTCGAACAACACTTGGGCCAAGGCCAGGGCTTGCAGGTAATGCTCGCGAGCATCCACCAGTTCGCCTTGCATAAAGCAGCGATTAGCCCTTTCGATCGTGCGTTTCCAGTGCTCCATGGTGAGCCTCCAAAGCAGAGTCGGTGATTACACGCCACCGGCCGTGAGCTTTTCCGGATCCAGGAGGATTTCCAGTTGGCTGCGAGGCAAATCGGTGTATTCGAGCGCCACGTCAATCACCGGCCGGCCTTGTTGATAGGCCTTCTTGGCGATTTCAGCGGCCTTTTGGTAACCAATGATCGGGTTGAGTGCCGTGACCAGAATCGGGTTGCGCGACAGCGCTTCCTTGAGCTTGGCCTCGTTGACCTTGAAGCTGGCGATTGCCTTGTCCGCTAGCAGACGGCTGGAGTTGGCCAACAGCTCAAGGCTGCTGAGCAGGTTCTGGGCGATGACCGGCAACATCACGTTCAGTTCGAAATTTCCGGACTGGCCGGCGACCGTAATGACCATGTCGTTACCGATCACTTGGGCGGCAACCATTGCCGTGGCCTCAGGGATCACCGGGTTGACCTTGCCCGGCATGATCGAGGAGCCCGGCTGCAGGCCTTCCAGTTCGATTTCGCCGAGGCCGGCCAAGGGGCCTGAGTTCATCCAGCGCAGGTCATTGGCGATCTTCATCAGCGACACGGCGGTGGCTTTCAGTTGTCCGGAGACGGCGACGGCGGTGTCTTGGGAGCCAATCAAGGCAAACAAGTTCTTGCCGGGAGTGAACTGGACTTCGGTCAAACGGCTGAGTTGCAGGCTGAAGCGTGCAGCAAACTCAGGGTGCGCGTTGATCCCGGTGCCCACTGCGGTGCCGCCTTGGGCCAGCGCCTGCAAACTCGGCAGCAAATCCTGCAAGTGGCCGACATTGGCCTTGAGCTGCTGCGCCCAACCATTGAGCACCTGGCTCATGCGCACCGGCATGGCGTCCATCAGGTGGGTACGACCGGTCTTGACGAAGGGATGGACCTCTTGGGCCTTGTGCTCGATCACTTGCACCAGATGCAGCAGCGCCGGCAGCGTTTGTTCATGCAACACCAGTGCTGCGCTGACGTGAATGGTAGTTGGGATGATGTCGTTGCTGCTTTGCCCGCAGTTGACGTGATCATTGGGATTGACCGGCTCGCCGAGCAGGCGGCTGGCAAGGGTCGCAATCACTTCGTTGGCATTCATGTTGGAGCTGGTGCCGGAGCCGGTCTGAAAAATATCCACCGGGAAGTGCTGCATGAAGTCGACTTCGAGCAAGCCAAGGGCAGCATCGACGATGGCCTTGCCTTGGGCTTCGCTTATCTGCTTGAGATCAACGTTGGCCCTGGCGGCAGCAGCCTTGGCCAGGATAAGCGCGCGAATAAACTGCGCAGGCATGCGTTGGTGGCTGATAGGGAAGTTGTTCACCGCACGCTGGGTTTGCGCGCCATACAACGCCTCGGCCGGGACTTGCAGTTCGCCCATGCTGTCACGTTCGATACGGGTGTTACTCATCGGAAGATCCTTGCACCAAGTCAGAGTGAGAAATAGACGGCAGCAACTCGCAGGTCGCCAATTGCCAGGCAAAGGTCTGCCAGCGCTTGAGGCGGCAGGCACAGTGAGAAAGGTTTTCCAGGTCACGCAGCGGGCGCCAGGCCTGATCCAGACACATGGATCGCCAGTGCCAGGGCAAGGCGATGTCGGCGGCGGTGTCCAGTAGCAGGCGCAATGAGGTTTCAGCGATGGTCCAGGGATGAGTAGCCGTACAACAGGCCAGGTATCGGCCTTCGTTCAGATAGTGTTCGATCAGGCGCGGCTCATCAGGATCGAGGCCGCAGCGAATCTGACGACTCATCCAGCGCCAGCTTTCCAGGTAGGGATCCTCATGCAGGACAGAACTCATGATCCACGCTCATTCGGTAATGATATTTATTATTAAATGATATTGAGAATCAAAACAAGCGCAGTATCTAATCCTTCCATATTGCAGGCACAAAAAAAGCGCGCCTCCCAATGGGGGCGCGCTTTTTTCAAGCGTCGCAGGCTTAGCTGCCGGCGACCGTCATCCGCTCGATCAACACCGAGCCCGTGCGAATGTTGCTGCGCAGTTCCAGATCATTTCCCACCGCGACAATCTGCTTGAACATGTCGCGCATATTGCCGGCAATGGTCACTTCCTGGACGGCGAATTGAATTTCGCCGTTTTCTACCCAGAAACCCGCTGCGCCACGGGAGTAATCGCCAGTGACCATATTCAAACCATGGCCCATCAATTCAGTAACCAACAGTCCACGCCCCATACGCCGCAACAGCGCCGCCTGGTCTTCGTCGCCATGGGTCACAAACAGATTGTGAACTCCTCCGGAGTTGGCCGTGCTTGGCAGGCCAAGCTTGCGCCCGCCGTAAGTACCCAACACGTAGGAGACCAACTCACCTTTCTCGACGAATGGCTTGGCATAGGTGGCCAGGCCATCGCCATCGAACGCTGAACTGCCCATGGCGCCCATCAAATGAGGACGCTCATCCAGGGTCAACCATTCCGGGAACAGCTTCTGGCCAATCGCGCCTTCAAGAAACGACGACTTGCGATACAGGTTGCCACCGGAAATCGCCCCCAGAAAGCTGCCGAACAAACCGCCAGCCAATTCTGCGGAAAACAGCACCGGCACTTCGCAAGTCGGCACCGGACGTGCGCCCAGACGACTCGCGGCCCGCTGTGCAGCACGCTGGCCGATGCTTGCCGGATCAGCCAGCAACTCGCCCCGACGGTTCACGTCGTACCAGTAGTCGCGCTGCATCTGACCATCGGCTTCTGCGATCATCACGCAGCTAAGACTATGGCGCGTGGACGCATAACCACCGATAAAACCATGACTATTGCCATACACACGGCAGCCTTGGTGGGTACTCAAGGTAGTACCGTCGGCGTTCTTGATCCGGCTGTCGGTATCAAACGCCGCCGCTTCGCAGGTCAACGCCTGCTCAATGGCCTGCTCCGGGGTGATGTCCCAGGCGTGAAACAGATCGAAATCTTTCAGGTCCCGAGCCATCAAGGCAGCATCGGCCAGGCCCGAGGCTTCGTCTTCCGAAGTGTGTTTGGCGATGGCCAGGGCAGCCGCAACGGTTTCGCGAATCGCCTCAGGACCGCTGGCGGATGTACTGGCCGAGCCTTTGCGCTGGCCCACATACAAGGTGATGCCAAACCCTTGGTCGCGATTGAATTCAACGGTTTCCACTTCCCGCTGACGCACCGACGTCGACAGCCCCTGCTCCAGGGACACCGCCACTTCACAGGCACTGGCACCCTGGCGCTTGGCCTCGGCAATGATCTGCTCGACTTGTTCCTGCAGTGCCGGTAATGCTTGTGGACCGACGCTTTGGGCTGCACTCATGGTTTTCTCCACTCAAATTCTGCTTTCGGTTAAGGCCTTCGAGCGACCGGGCCGGACAAGCGGCCCCCGACTGGTTATCATGGCGGCGTTTCTTTGCGGACTGCCACCATGGTTGATTCTTACGACGACTCCCTCGATGGGGAGAAAAGCAAAACCCAGGTCAAACGTGAGCTGCATGCTCTGGTTGGCCTCGGCGAGCGCCTTACAACACTCAAGCCTGACTTGCTGGCAAAACTGCCATTGACCGACGCTCTGCGCCGGGCTCTGACCGATGCGCCCAAGCACACCGCGAATATCGCGCGTAAACGGCACCTTATGTTCATCGGCAAACTGATGCGCGACCAGGACACTGACGCCATTCTGAGCTTGCTCGATCAACTGGATAACTCCACTCGCCAGTACAACGAACGCTTCCACAACCTGGAGCGCTGGCGTGATCGCCTGATCGCAGGCGATGACGGTGTCCTGGAGAAGTTCGTCATCGAGTATCCCGATGCGGACCGTCAGCAACTGCGCTCCCTGATCCGTCAGGCCCAGCACGAACTGGCGCAAAGCAAGCCACCGGCTTCCGGCCGTAAAATCTTCAAGTACATCCGTGAGCTGGACGAGACTCAACGCGGCCTGCGCTGATCCTCTTCCCCGGGTGGCGGCCTTCGCCACCCGAAGCTCCCTTCTTACGACCCCGTGCCACCCACGGTGATCGCATCAATCTTCAGGGTTGGCTGGCCAACACCCACCGGCACCGACTGCCCATCCTTGCCGCACGTCCCTACCCCGCTGTCCAGCGCCAGGTCATTACCGACCATCGACACCTTGCTCATGGCTTCCGGACCGTTACCAATCAACGTTGCACCCTTGACCGGCGCGGTGATCTTGCCGTCCTCGATCAAGTACGCCTCGCTGGTGGAGAACACAAACTTGCCGCTGGTGATGTCCACCTGACCGCCGCCGAGGTTAGCGCAGTAAATACCGCGCTTCACCGAGGCGATGATTTCCGCCGGGTCGCTTTCGCCAGCGAGCATGTAGGTATTGGTCATGCGCGGCATTGGCAAGTGCGCGTAGGACTCGCGACGGCCGTTGCCGGTGCGGGCCACGCCCATCAGGCGGGCATTGAGCTTGTCTTGCATATAGCCCTTGAGCACACCGTTTTCGATCAACGTGGTGCATTGGGTAGGCGTGCCTTCGTCGTCGATGCTCAGCGAACCGCGACGCCCGGCCAGTGTGCCGTCATCGACGATAGTGCAAAGCTTGGACGCAACCATCTCGCCCATACGCCCGCTGTAGGCCGAGCTGCCCTTGCGGTTGAAGTCACCTTCCAGGCCGTGGCCCACCGCTTCGTGAAGCAACACTCCCGACCAGCCGGAACCCAGTACCACCGGCAAGGTGCCGGCGGGTGCTGGAATAGCTTCCAGATTGACCAGTGCCTGGCGCAGCGCCTCACGGGCATAGCCCATGGCGCGGTCTTCAGTGAGGAAATAACGATAATCCGTACGCCCGCCGCCACCATGTCCGCCGCGCTCGCGACGACCGTTCTGCTCGACGATCACACTGACGTTGAAACGCACCAGCGGCCGCACATCCGCCGCCAGGCTGCCGTCGGTGGAAGCCACCAGAATCCGCTCCCAGACACCGGCCATGCTCACGGTCACTTGCTGGATACGCGGGTCCAGGGCACGGGTCGCGGCATCTACACGCTTGAGCAACTCAACCTTTTCTGCGCGGCTGATCACTTCCAGCGGGTTATCCGGGCCATACAGTTGCGTCACGTCTTGGGTGCTGAATGCCTGAACGGTCCCGTTCTGGCCGGCACGAGAGATCGAACGCGCAGCGCGGGCGGCAAGGCCGAGGGCTTCAAGGGTGATAGCGTTGCTGTAGGCAAACCCGGTCTTCTCGCCCGATTGCGCACGCACGCCCACACCTTGGTCGAGGCTGAAGCTGCCGTCCTTGACGATGCCATCTTCCAGGGCCCAGGACTCGGAGATCTGGCCCTGGAAATACAGGTCGGCGGCATCGATACCAGGACCTGCCAGGTCGCCGAGCACGGTTTGCAAGCTTTCGATGGTCACGCCACCGGGCGCCAGGAGGTGTTCACTGACTGAGGACAACAACTCGCTCATAGGTTTGGCCTTAAATTCATCGTTCTGAAGCAGGTCGCTGCGCGCCCTGCGAGAAAAAGCGCCGGTGGCCCGCCACCGGCATGCGCGTCCGTATCGACGCCTGTTCACTGCTATCGCGTTCGGCCAGCAACACCGCTTCGCCTTGATCCTGTTGCGTCAGCACTCGCCCCCAAGGGTCGACAATTGCTGCGTGGCCAAAGGTTTCCCGTGGCCCTGGATGTACGCCGCCCTGCGCCGCCGCCAGCAGGTAGCACTGGGTTTCAATGGCTCGGGCGCGAATCAGCACATCCCAGTGTGCCGCACCGGTCACCGCAGTAAATGCCGACGGTGCAGTAATCAACTCAGCGCCCGCTGCACGCAATTCGCTGTACAGCTCCGGGAAACGCAAGTCATAGCAAACCGTCAATCCCAGGCGCCCCACTGGCGTATCCGCCACCACCACCTGGCCACCGTAAGCATAGTCATCGGATTCGCGATAACGACCACGGGCATCCGCCACGTCAACATCGAACAGGTGCAGCTTGTCGTAGCGGGCAACGATCTCGCCGTGATCATCGATCAGCAACGAGCAGGCATTGGACTTGGCGCCCGGTTGATCCAGCGGCGGCAACGGTAAAGTGCCAGCCACTATCCATAAGGTGAGGTCGCGGGCGGTCTGTTTCAACCATGGCAGGATAGGACCTTCGCCCAAGGCTTCGGCGCGGCCGATATCGGCGACATCGCGACGGCCCATGGCGGCAAAGTTCTCCGGCAACACCGCGAGCCGTGCACCGCCAGCCGCCGCCTGCTCCAGCAGACGCCGGGCCTGGGCCAGGTTGGCCAGTATGTCGCTCTGGCTGACCATTTGAATTACCGCAAGGGACATGGACCGACACTCCATAAAAAGCATGGGGCCATGCTACTCCACGGGTACTCAGTTTGGTTTTTCAAATGGCTTGTCGAAGCTGATTTTCGGGTCCTTCCAAGGGCCTTCGACCTTGTATTGCACACTGGCAAAACGCGATACCCGATCACCGATCAGCTTGTCGATCAGGAACAGCGCACCACCAATGGCCGGCGCGCCGACGATCAATGCAGCAATCGGCAGGTTGTTGGTCACCGGCAAGGTCACCAGCAGCTTGGCATCGACGCGATCCGACACCAGGTCCAGGGTACCGTTGAGCTCCAGGTTGCTTGAAGGGCCGGTCAGGATAATCGGCTCACGGGTGACAAAAACACCGTCACTGGCGGCCAACAAACCTTTGACCCGGTCGTAGCTCAGGCCTTTGCCGAGCAAGTCCGAGAAGTCCAGGCGCAAACGCCGGCCAATCGAGTTGAAGTTCAGCAGACCAAACACTCGCAGCGCCTGCGCGCCGCCCTCCACTTCAACGAACTGGCCTTTACGAAAGCTCGCGTCCAGGCTGCCGGAGAAACGCTTGGGGCCGACCCAGGCGGGTGAGCCTGGCCAGCGGCCATCGACGTCCAGATGGAAATCTTCGCTGGTCACGGTCGGCGCAAAGCCCCACCCCTTGAGTACATCGGCAATGTTCTTGCCGTCCAGCCGGCCCTTGTACCAACTGCTGCTGGCGCCAGCCGCGCCTTCCCAACCACCGGCACCTTTGAGCTGCATGCCCTTGAGGCCAAGGTCCAGGCTGTTGAACGCCATGCCTTTGGCGGTCGGGCGAACCTTCAACGACCAGGCACCAATCAAATCCGGGCCCTGGAACAACTGATCGATGGCGATATCCAGCGCCGGGATGTCCTTGGGATCAACGTCCGCCAGCGGATCTGGTGCGTTTTCATCGGCCTGTACTGAGGGATCGACCGCAGGCAAGCGCACGTACTGCAGATTAATCGCAATCGGCGCACCCTTGGCATCCGGTAGACCCACGGTGCCTTTGGCTTGCTGGCTGTCGAACCGCATGGCCCAGGTGGCTGGATTGCGGTCCAACTGTAAATTGACCTGGTCGAACTGGGTGCCAAAACCGGTCAACTTGCCGATCTTGAAGTCTGCCCCGTTCAACAACTGCTTGGCGCTGCCGCCTGGATCATTACCGGCGTAGCGGTCCACCAGCTTTTTCCAGGGGTCGATATCCAGCTCCGACAACACTCCCCGAATGCGCAAGCCCTTGCCGCCTGGCAACAGCGCATCGCCATCGCCGAGGAACAATTCGCCACGACCTTCGACAAACTTGTCGGCCGGTGCGGCAAAGGTAAAGTTCGCCAGCTCGCCATAATCAAACCAGTAACGACGCTCCGCCCCCTGCAAAGTCATGCGAAACACACTGTCACGGCCCTGGCTGGCGGGCATGCCGAACGGTGCCGGCAATTCCACCACCACCCCCTTGAGATTGGAGCTGACCATCAGTTGACTGTCAGCACCGTCCAGGTTGAGTTGCAGTTGATAAGGGATATCGCCGGAAACCGGCAGCGGCTGACTGACCTTTAGCCAGTCGGTGAGCTTCTTCACCGTCACCTGGCCCTTGGCTGTTACCCGGGTGCTGATGTTCCCCGGTTTGCCATCGGCAAAAATTTGCGCAGTGATCGGCCGGTCGAAGGCTTGAGCCGTGATGTTCTGGCCGCTCAAACCCTTCGCGCTGTCAAAGCGGAAATCCCCCTTGAGTTGGCTCAGCTCCAGGGCTGGCTCGGCCAGTTGCAGGCGCGCCTTGTCAGTTTTGAAGTCCACTATGATTTTCGGCTCTGCCCCCTTGGCCAGGGGAATATCCAGGTCCAGCTTGCCCTGCAAGTCACCGTCACCTTTCCAGCCAGCAAAAGTCGAAGCCGTGCCGATTGGCGCTTCCTGGAGGATTTTCAGGCCATCGCCCAAGCCACCGGCAAACCCGCCAGTGAGCAGCAGATGACTGTCCTGGCCGCTGGGGGCATGGGGAATATTGACGTAGATATCCTTGACCTTGGTGTCGAGCAACTGGCCCTTGCTGGCCAGGATGCGAACACCGGTCTCCTCGACAAACACTTCGCCAGCAACCTTGCCAACCTGGGGCCAGCCCGGCTGGAACGCCAGTTCGGCGTCGTGCACCTTGAAGAACAAACTGATATTGCGCGAGGCGGCCAAGGCATCGTGGTCCAGCGAGCCTTGATACTGGAAGAAACCTTCGTCCACCGCGCCCTTGAGAATCGCCGTACGCAGCCATTCATCCAGGGCCGGACTCAACACGGCTGGCAAGTACTTGGGTGTGAAACGCCCGTCGCCATCGACCATGCCGACCCGCAGGTCCATATAGTCTTCCTGGCTGTGGTCGAAATGCAGGCGAATCAGGAAGTCGGCGGCGACCTTGCCTTCTTCCCCCAGCACCTTGATGTACGGCGCGATCAGGGTGAAGCCGTCTTTATCCAGCGTCCAGGTAAGGCGAGCGTTGGCCTGAATGTACTGCCAGGGCTTGGCGAAAATCGGAAACAGGTGCAGGGAAAAGTCCTTGCTGTCCATGCGTAACTCGCCCTTCCCCAAATCGCCGCTGATGCTACCTGTGACGTTGCGGGCAGCCGGCGCGCCGAAATAGGCATCGAAACCGACTCGATCAAGGTTGGCGGCAAAACTGACCCGCTGATCAGTGGTGTCCTGGGGTCGATAATCTGCAAGGACATTGCGCAGCATCCCGGTAGCCTTCAGGTGCTCGACCGCTGTGGCCACACCCTCCGGTAACGGTACCAGGGCATTGAGCAAGGGCGTAATAGGCGTAAGGTCCAGGCGATCGGCCTGCAGGTTCCAGACTTCCTGGGCGCCGCCGGAGGCCAATGTCTGCTGCAACTTCAGGCGGGTTTCCCAGCGGGTGTCCCCCAGGTTCATCGCCAGCGAATCGAAGACCACCTTGAGGCCGCTGTCACTACGCTGCAGGTAAGCAGTGAGCGCAAGGTTCTCAATATGGGCGGGCTTGCGCTCGGCGTAACGGCCCTTTAGTTGCGGAGCGTTGAGGCGCGCGACTGCGCTTTGTATGGTGCCTTTGTTCCAGGTCAGCCAGAACTCGCCACCTGCCTTCAACTCACTGAGTTTCCATTGCTGGGTCAGTTTGGCCGGAATCCAGCGAGCCCAATCACTTTGCGGCAAACTCAGGTAAGCCTGGACTTCACCGTCCTTCCATTGGCTGGCCCGGATTCGGGTACGCAAACTTAGCGCCAGAGGCTGACCGTCCGGTAACGTCAGGCGGGCGTCCAAGCGTTGTCGCGCAACGCCAGTTTTCAGGCTCACACCAACGTAAGTCAGGGTCAACGGCGCCTGATCGAAGGGCTGCAAGGTCACCTGGCTGTCGAGCAGTGACACTTGCGATACCACCTGCATACGCTTGAGCAACTGCTCTGGATCCAGAGGCTGACCGTCCTGCATCGGCAAGCCTTGCAGTGCCCAGCGGCCGTCCTTGCCCTCTTTCACGCTGACCTGCAGGCCGCTGACTTCCAGGTTGGCGATGCGCACTTCCCGCGACAACAGGCTGGCCCAGAGGTCGGGGACCACTTGCACCTGATCCAGACGCAAGGCACTACTGCCTTCGCCGATCATCACGTCATGGGCGAACAATACCGGCGCAAAGCCGCTCCAGCGCCCCTCCAGGCTGCCGATGCTCAAGGGCATATCAACGGCGGCACGGGCCTTGGCTTCGATTTCGCCACGGTATTCGGCCACCAGGGGCGTCAATTCACGGCCCAGGCTGACGTAGACCGCCGCCAGTACCAGCAGCAAGGCGCACAGGCCGAGGCCCAAGCGGGTCAATGCGGCAAAAAAGCGTATCAGACGCTCCATGTCAGGCGACCCTCAAGACAATAGTCGGACGACAGATCAAGGTCTGTCGGTCTCGTAAAAAACGATCAAATGGAAAAGCAGCACAGCGGATCAGAGCAACACCACGTCGTATTGTTCCTGGGAGTACATGGTTTCAACCTGAAAGCGAATCGTGCGGCCAATAAAACCTTCCAGCTCCGCAACGTTGCCTGACTCTTCGTCCAGCAGCCGATCAACCACCTTCTGGTTAGCCAGAACTCTATAGCCTTCGGCCTGATAGGCCCGCGCCTCTCGTAAGATTTCCCGAAAAATCTCGTAGCAAACCGTTTCCGGGGTTTTCAACTTGCCGCGCCCCTGGCAACTGCTGCACGGTTCACACAGCACTTGTTCAAGGCTTTCGCGGGTGCGCTTGCGGGTCATCTGCACCAGGCCCAACTCGGTGATACCAATGATGTTGGTCTTGGCGTGGTCGCGCTCCAGCTGTTTTTCCAGGGTGCGCAATACTTGGCGCTGATGCTCTTCATCTTCCATGTCAATGAAGTCGATGATGATGATCCCGCCAAGATTGCGCAGACGCAGTTGGCGGGCGATGGCGGTGGCCGCTTCGAGGTTGGTCTTGAAGATGGTTTCTTCAAGGTTGCGATGGCCGACAAAAGCCCCAGTGTTGACGTCGATGGTGCTCATGGCTTCCGCCGGGTCCACCACCAGGTAGCCCCCAGACTTGAGCGGCACCTTGCGCTCCAGGGCTTTCTGGATTTCGTCCTCGACGCCATACAGGTCGAAAATCGGCCGCTCACCAGGGTAATGCTCCAGGCGGTCGGCAATTTCCGGCATCAACTCGGCGACAAATTGCGTGGTGCGCTGGAAGGTTTCCCGCGAATCGATCCGAATTTTCTCGATCTTTGGGCTGACCAAATCTCGCAGAGTACGCAGCGCCAGGCCGAGGTCTTCATAGATGACACTCGGCGCGCCAATCGTCTTGATCTGGGCAGCGATCTGATCCCAAAGACGGCGCAGGTAGCGGATATCCATGAGAATTTCATCAGCACCGGCACCCTCCGCGGCGGTACGCAGGATAAAGCCGCCAGCCTCCTTGATACCTTCCAGGGCAACGCAGTCGCTGACGACCCTTTTCAGACGCTCACGCTCGCCTTCATCTTCGATTTTCAGGGAGATTCCCACGTGGGCAGTGCGTGGCATGTACACCAGATAACGTGAGGGAATCGACAGCTGGGTGGTCAGGCGCGCGCCCTTGGAGCCGATCGGGTCCTTGGTGACTTGTACCACCAGGCTTTGCCCTTCATGCACCAAGGCGCTGATGCTTTCAACAGCCGGGCCTTCGCGCAGAGAGATTTCCGAGGCATGGATAAACGCCGCACGGTCCAGGCCGATGTCGACGAACGCCGCCTGCATGCCCGGCAACACCCGCACGACCTTGCCTTTATAGATATTGCCAACGATCCCGCGCTTCTGGGTGCGCTCAACATGCACTTCTTGCAGAACACCGTTTTCTACCACCGCCACGCGCGATTCCATCGGCGTGATATTGATCAGAATCTCTTCACTCATGGCTGGGTCTCGTTCAGGCGTTTTCACAATAGTGGCCGATCGCTTGGGTTTGGCGCTGGGGTAGGCGTTTAGCACGCGCTAAGATTTTGCCAACAGGGTATGCCGAAATGGCCCAGCACCTCGAAGGTTTCGCATACGGGCAAACCGACGACGGCGGAATAACTGCCATTGAGTCCAGCCACAAACACGGCTGCCAACCCTTGGATAGCATAGCCGCCCGCCTTGTCCTGAGGTTCACCGCTGTGCCAGTAAGTGGTGGCTTCCTGCGCTGAGATCTGGCGAAAGCGCACGCGACTGCTGACCAGCCGCGTTTCGCAACACTGATCATCCAGCAGGGCGATGGCGGTGAGGACTTCATGTTCACGATCAGAAAGAGCCAGCAACATGGCCAGGGCATCGGCCTGATCCAGCGGTTTGCCGAGTATCCGGCCGTCGAGGACCACTGCCGTATCGGCACCCAGTACACAGGCGCCCGAAGCATTCGCCAACGCAGCCAAGCCCGCCGCAGCCTTGCCACGAGCCAAGCGTTCGACGTAGGACGCAGGCAATTCATCTGTCAGGGGAGTTTCATCAATAGCGGCACTGACTACAGTGAAAGGCACACCGATTTGTGTCAGCAGCTCACGCCGCCGAGGTGAGCCTGATGCCAGATAAAGCGAATTCATTCCAGACTCTCCCTGTAGGGTTCGATAACCAGGCAGAGCCTCGCGATCCGTTCAATTGATTTTATAGCGACGACTCAAGCCACGCAGGCCAAAGCTGATCCAGGGCCAGAGCAAGGCACTGACCAAGGCCGGCAGCACCAGCGCCAGCGTTGGTTGGCGGTTGCCGGTCAGGGCGCTGAGCCACAATTGCACCAGTTGGGCCAGGCCGAAGATCACCAGGATCACCAGGCACTGCTGCCACATCGGGAACATGCGCAAGCGCTGCTGCAACGACAACACCAGGAAGGTAATCAGGGTCAGGATCAGAGCGTTCTGGCCGAGTAGCGTGCCATACAGTACGTCTTCCGCCAGCCCCAGGCACATTGCCGTGACCATGCCGACCTTGTGAGGCATCGCCAGCGACCAGAATGCCAGCAGCAATGCCAACCATAGCGGGCGCAGGATTTCCATGAATTGCGGCAGCGGTGAAACGCTGAGCAACAGGCCAATGGCGAAGGTCAGCCAGACGATCCAGCCATTACTAGAGTGAGTGCCGGCCATTATTGTGCCCTCTGCCGAGTGGTTGCAGGAGCCGCAGCCGGTGGTTTGGCAGCGGGGGTTGTCACAGGTGGCTTGGCGGGACGCGAACCGGGAACCACGGGGTTGGCCGGGGTTGCCACTGGCGCGGCAGCAGCCGGTATCGCCGCAGGCGTGACAGGCGCAACCGGCACAGCCGGTTTAGGCACCGTCGCAGGAATGATCGGCGTGACAGCATTTTGCTTGTCTTGCGCTTCCTGAGCCTGGGCGGCTTCGTTAGCGCGCTCTTCCACGGTGCGGTTATCGCTGAACACCAGCAGCAGGTAGCGGCTGCGGTTCAACGCGGCTGTGGGCACGGCGCGGACAATGGCGAACGGCTGGCCGGAGTCGTGGATCACTTCCTTGACCGTCGCCACGGGATAGCCCGCAGGGAAACGCTGACCCAGGCCGGAACTGACCAACAGGTCGCCTTCCTTGATATCGGCGGTATCCGCTACATGACGCAATTCCAGGCGCTCCGGGTTACCGGTACCGCTGGCAATCGCCCGCAGGCCATTGCGGTTCACTTGTACCGGAATACTGTGGGTCGTATCTGTGAGCAAAAGTACCCGGGAGGTGTACGGCATCAACTCCACCACCTGGCCCATCAAACCACGGGCATCGAGCACCGGCTGGCCAAGAACCACGCCGTCGCGCTCACCCTTGTTGATGATGATGCGATGGGTGAAGGGGTTGGGGTCCATGCCGATCAACTCGGCCACTTCGACCTTCTCGTTGACCAGCGCGGAAGAATTGAGCAACTCGCGCAGCCGAACGTTCTGCTCGGTCAGGGCCGCGAGCTTTTGCATGCGCCCCTGCAGCAGCAGGTTTTCAGTCTTGAGTTTTTCGTTCTCGGCGACCAGTTCGGTCCGGCTGCCAAACTGGCTGGCCACACCTTGCCATAGCCGTTGCGGCAGGTCAGTGATCCAGTAGGACTGCATCAAAACCAGCGACATCTGGCTACGCACTGGCTTGAGCAGTGTGAAGCGGGCATCGACCACCATCAGCGCGACCGATAGCACGACCAGCACCAACAGGCGCACGCCCAACGAGGGACCCTTGGCGAAAAGCGGTTTAATAGGCCGCTCCTCCCAGGCAAATCTTTATTTTATTCATACGGCATCAAACCGGCCTGGATGCAGATTGAAGAAGATAAACGCCAACAGGCAGCACTGCAAAGTGCTGCCTGCGGGCGAAGCATGAACGACCCAGGGAATCTTATTCGCTGGAGAGCAGGTCCATGGTGTGTTTATCCATCATTTCCAGTGCACGGCCACCGCCACGGGCGACGCAGGTCAACGGGTCTTCGGCGACGATCACCGGCAAACCGGTTTCCTGGGCCAGCAACTTGTCGAGGTCGCGCAACAAGGCGCCACCACCGGTCAGTACCAGGCCACGCTCGGCGATATCGGAAGCCAGTTCCGGCGGCGACTGCTCCAGGGCGCTCTTCACAGCCTGAACGATGGTAGCCAGGGACTCTTGCAAAGCCTCCAGCACTTCATTGGAGTTCAGGGTGAAGGCACGTGGAACGCCTTCGGCCAGGTTGCGACCGCGAACATCGACTTCGCGAACTTCGCCGCCCGGATAAGCGGTGCCGATTTCCTGTTTGATGCGCTCGGCGGTCGATTCGCCGATCAGGCTGCCGTAGTTGCGACGCACGTAGGTGATGATCGCTTCGTCGAAGCGGTCGCCGCCAACCCGCACGGATTCGGCATACACCACACCATTGAGGGAAATCAGGGCGATTTCAGTGGTACCACCACCGATATCCACCACCATCGAACCGCGAGCTTCTTCAACCGGCAGGCCGGCACCGATCGCAGCAGCCATAGGCTCTTCGATCAAGAACACTTCACGAGCACCGGCACCAAGGGCCGATTCACGGATGGCACGACGCTCCACCTGGGTGGATTTGCACGGAACGCAGATCAGCACACGAGGGCTGGGCTGCAGAAAGCTGTTTTCGTGAACCTTGTTAATGAAGTACTGCAGCATCTTCTCGCAGACGCTGAAGTCGGCAATCACACCATCCTTCATAGGACGAATGGCAGCAATATTGCCTGGTGTACGGCCGAGCATGCGCTTGGCCTCGGTGCCGACGGCAACGACACTTTTCTGATTACCATGGGTCCGAATGGCCACAACCGATGGCTCATTCAGAACGATACCGCGCTCGCGCACGTAAATAAGGGTGTTGGCAGTGCCCAGGTCGATGGAAAGATCGCTGGAAAACATGCCACGCAGTTTCTTGAACATGGGAAAGGGACCCTAGGCAACGCGTGGGTAAAAAAGTGCGGCAAACTCTAACAACGACAGGGATTTTGGGCAAGGCGCCAATATGTTAAATTAGCCGACTTTCTGTGCACCAACCCCCACAATCGCGGCCATATGACCGTAGAAATGCGGTAGTGTTCCGACAATCTAACACACGGATAGCTTCCGTTCTGTTTTCCACTGGAGAATCCCATGGCGCTTGAACGCTCCGACGTGGAAAAAATCGCTCATTTGGCCTGCCTGGGCCTTAATGAAGCCGATCTTCCACAGACCACCGCAGCCCTGAACAGCATTCTCGGGCTGGTTGACCAAATGCAGGCCGTCAATACCGACGGCATCGAGCCCCTGGCTCACCCGCTGGAAGCCAGCCAGCGCCTGCGCGCTGACGTCGTGACCGAATGCAATCATCGCGAGGCCTACCAGTCCATCGCACCAGCGGTCGAAAACGGCCTGTACCTGGTTCCGAAAGTCATCGACTAAAGGGAAAGAGCCTGCAATGCATCAATTGACTCTGGCCGAGATCGCCCGCGGTCTCGCCGATAAAAAGTTTTCATCCGAAGAGCTGACCAAGACCCTACTGGCGCGTATCGCCGAGCTCGATCCGAAGGTCAACAGCTTCATCAGCCTCACCGAAGAACTGGCCCTGAGCCAGGCCAAGGCCGCCGACGCCCGTCGCGCCAACGGTGAAAATGGCGCGCTGCTGGGTGCACCGATTGCCCACAAGGACTTGTTCTGCACCTTGGGCATTCGCACCAGCTGCGGCTCCAAGATGCTCGACAACTTCAAGGCGCCCTACGACGCCACCGTGGTCGCCAAGCTGGCCGCTGCCGGGGCTGTGACCCTGGGCAAGACCAACATGGACGAATTCGCCATGGGTTCGGCCAACGAGTCGAGCTACTACGGCGCGGTGAAAAACCCGTGGAATCTGGAACACGTACCCGGTGGTTCGTCCGGTGGTTCGGCCGCCGCGGTTGCCGCTCGTCTGATACCTGCCGCCACGGCCACCGACACCGGCGGGTCGATCCGCCAGCCGGCAGCGTTCACCAACCTCACCGGACTGAAACCGACCTACGGTCGTGTTTCCCGCTGGGGCATGATTGCCTACGCCTCCAGTCTCGATCAGGGCGGTCCTTTGGCGCGCACTGCCGAAGACTGCGCAATATTGTTACAAGGCATGGCAGGCTTCGATGCGCAGGACTCCACCAGCATCGATGAACCGGTGCCGGACTACAGTGCCAGCCTCAATACCTCAATCAAAGGCCTGCGCATTGGCGTGCCGAAAGAGTATTTCAGCGCCGGCCTCGACCCGCGCATCGCTGAACTGGTGCACAACAGCGTCAAGGAGCTGGAAAAGCTCGGCGCAGTGATCAAGGAAATCAGCCTGCCTAACAACCAGCATGCGATTCCTGCTTATTACGTGATCGCCCCGGCAGAAGCTTCCTCCAACCTGTCGCGGTTCGACGGTGTGCGCTTCGGTTATCGCTGCGAAGACCCGAAAGACCTCACCGACCTTTATAAGCGCTCCCGTGGCGAAGGTTTCGGCGCCGAAGTACAGCGCCGGATCATGGTCGGTGCCTACGCCCTGTCAGCCGGCTACTACGACGCGTACTACCTCAAGGCGCAAAAAATCCGCCGCCTGGTCAAGAACGACTTCATGGCTGCGTTTGAAGAAGTCGATGTGATCCTCGGCCCAACCACGCCCAACCCGGCCTGGAAGATCGGCGCCAAGAACGACGACCCAATCGCCGCGTATCTGGAAGACTTCTACACCATCACTGCCAACCTCGCGGGTCTGCCCGGCTTGTCCATGCCAGCAGGTTTCGTCGACGGTCTGCCGGTCGGCGTGCAATTGCTCGCCCCGTATTTCCAGGAAGGCCGCCTGCTCAATGTGGCGCACCAGTACCAGTTGAACACTGACTGGCACACTCGCACCCCTACCGGCTTCTGAGGAGAACACTATGCAATGGGAAGTCGTGATCGGGCTGGAGATTCATACCCAGCTCGCCACCCAATCAAAGATTTTCTCCGGCAGCGCCACCACGTTCGGCTCCGAGCCGAACACCCAGGCCAGCCTGGTAGACCTGGGCATGCCCGGCGTGTTGCCGGTGCTGAACCAGGAAGCGGTGCGCATGGCGGTGATGTTCGGCCTGGCAATTGATGCCGAGATCGGTCAGCACAACGTATTCGCCCGCAAGAACTACTTCTACCCGGACCTGCCCAAGGGCTACCAGATCAGCCAGATGGAATTGCCGATTGTCGGCAAGGGCCACCTGGACATCCCGATGGAAGACGGCACGGTCAAACGCATCGGCATCACACGCGCGCACCTGGAAGAAGATGCCGGCAAGAGCCTGCATGAAGAGTTCAATGGCGCCACCGGCATCGACCTGAACCGTGCTGGCACGCCGCTGCTGGAAATCGTCTCCGAGCCGGACATGCGCAGCGCCAAGGAAGCCGTGGCATACGTCAAGGCGGTCCACGCACTGGTGCGCTACCTGGGCATCTGCGACGGCAACATGGCCGAAGGCTCGTTGCGTTGTGACTGCAACGTGTCGATCCGTCCAAAAGGTCAGGCCGAGTACGGCACCCGCTGCGAGATCAAGAACGTCAACTCGTTCCGTTTCATCGAGAAGGCGATCAACACCGAAGTACGTCGTCAGATCGAGCTGATCGAAGACGGCGGCAAGGTGATCCAGCAGACACGCCTGTACGACCCGAACAAAGACGAAACCCGCTCCATGCGCAGCAAGGAGGAAGCCAACGACTACCGTTACTTCCCCGATCCGGACCTGTTGCCGGTGATCATCGAGGATTCATTCCTCACGGACATCCGCGCGACCCTGCCGGAATTGCCACCGCAAAAACGCGAGCGCTTCCAGGAACAGTTCGGCCTGTCGGTCTACGACGCCAGCGTGCTGGCTTCAAGCCGCGAGCAAGCGAACTACTTCGAGAAAGTGGTAAGCATCGCCAGCGACGCCAAGCTGGCGGCTAACTGGGTGATGGTTGAACTGGGCAGCCTGTTGAACAAACAGGGCCTGGAAATCGACGAAGCTCCAGTCTCAGCCGAGCAACTGGGCGGCATGTTGCTGCGGATAAAGGACAACACCATCTCCGGCAAAATCGCCAAGACCGTGTTTGAAGCCATGGCCGCAGGCGAAGGCAGCGCTGACGAGATCATCGATAAGCGCGGCCTCAAGCAAGTGACTGACAGCGGCGCGATCTCGGCGGTGCTCGACGAGATGCTGGCAGCCAACGCCGAACAGGTCGAACAATACCGTGCGGCGGATGAAGCCAAGCGCGGCAAGATGTTCGGCTTCTTTGTCGGCCAGGCGATGAAAGCCTCCAAAGGCAAGGCCAACCCGCAACAGGTCAACGAACTGCTGAAAAGCAAACTCGAAGGCTGATAGCGGCAGCCTCTCTGTAGGAACCGGCTTGTGCGGGAGCTGGCTTGCCCGCGATGCAAACGCCTCGGTCTGTCAAAGACACTGAGGTGATGCTATCGCAGGCAAGCCAGCTCCCACACAAGTCGGTTCCTACATTAATTTCGGGGACATCTTGAATGAAGCGTCTACTCGGCCTCTGGGCCCTGTTCTCTCTGCTCACCGGTTGCGCCAGCGGCCTCATCGACCCCAACGGCTACGACGAAACCGGCACCGCCTCCTATTACGGCGCCAAACACCACGGCAAACGCACCGCCAGCGGTGAACCCTTCAACCAGAATGCCCTGACTGCTGCCCATCCTCGCCTGCCCTTTGGCACGCGGGTGCAGGTCACCAACCTCAGTAACGATAAAAGCGTCGTGGTCCGCATCAACGACCGTGGCCCACACACCCGTGGCCGCCTGATTGATCTTTCACGCAAAGCCGCCGAGCAGTTGGGTATGCTGCGCAGCGGGACCGCGCGTGTTCGCGTGCAAGCCCTGAGCGACTGACCGAGGGAGCCCTGACCATTTTCGGATTAACCGCCCTCTCGTCCTTGAGCGTGATCGAACTCATCAGCGGCCTGGTGCTGCTGATTGCCGGCGCCGAAGTCCTGGTGCGCACCTCCGTGCGGCTGGCCGCCGGCCTCAAGGTACGACCGCTGATCATCGGCTTGAGCATCGTCGCTTTCGGCAGCAGCGCGCCGCAAATGGCCGTCAGCCTGCAGGCCACCCTGGCTGGCAACACCGACATCGCCGTGGGCAGTGTGATCGGCAGCAGCATCTTCAATATCCTCGTCACCCTCGGCCTCTCGGCGCTGATCATTCCCCTACGAGTGTCCCGGCAACTGGTGCGCCTGGACATCCCGGTGATGATCTTTGCCGGACTGCTGGTGTTCGTCCTCGCCGCCAATAAAGAGCTGACACCTGTTGATGGCCTGATGCTGCTGACGGCGCTGGTGGCCTACCTTGGCCTGTTGCTGTACCAGACCCGCCATTCACGCCGCCCTCGCACCCGCGACACAGTGGTACAGGCACCGTGGCTGAGCAGCTTGCTGTGGATGATCGGCGGGCTCGTGTTGCTGGTGTTCGCCGGGCACCTTCTGCTGGGCGCGGCAGTAGATGTGGCCAGCGACCTTGGCCTCTCCGAGCGGGTCATCGGCCTGACCATCGTCGGCGTCAGCACCTCGCTGCCCTGCCTGGCAACTTCGCTGATTGCCGCCCTGCGCGGTGAACGTGAAATTGCGGTGGGCAACGTGATCGGCAGCAACCTGTTCAACCTGCTGGGCGTGCTGGGCTTTACCGCCCTCGTCGCGCCCTCTGCCCTATCGGTCTCACCCAATGCCCTGGACTTCGACCTGCCAGTGATGCTCGGCGTCGTCGTATTGTGCCTTCCAGTATTCTATTCCGGCTACCGGATCACCCGGGCCGAAGGTTTGCTGCTACTCGCGCTGTACCTGGCGTATGGGCTGCATATGGTGTCGTTCACTACCGGCATGCCCCTGGCCAATAAGCTGGAACAACTGATGCTGTATTACGTCCTGCCGGCGCTGGTGGCCTTTGTGTTTTTCACCTCGCTGCGAGCCTGGCGCCGCCAACACAAGAGGGAATCGTAATGACCGATCAAAAAAAACCAGGCGTGGAAATCCGCCGTCAGGTGATGGGCGATGCCTTCGTCGACCGCGCCCTGGGCAATGCCACCGATTTCACTCAGCCGCTGCAGGACTTCGTCAACGAACACGCCTGGGGCAGCGTCTGGAATCGCGAAGGCTTGCCGCTGAAAACCCGCAGCCTGATCACCCTCGCCGCCCTGACTGCCCTCAAGTGCCCGCAAGAACTCAAAGGCCACGTACGTGGCGCGCTGAACAATGGCTGCACGGTAGAAGAGATTCGCGAGGCGCTGCTGCATTGCGCAGTGTATGCCGGCGTACCGGCGGCGATTGATGCGTTTCGGGCGGCGCAGGAAGTGATCGATAGTTACCAGCAAAATCCAGTGTAGGGCCGCGCAAGCTCGCTCTTACACCCAGCCACCCGCCTGCAACACGAAGATTCCGATATTGGTGGTCACCGCCGCCATCAAGGTGGTGATCACAATAATCGCCGCTGCCAGTTCATGATTGCCCTGCGCCGCGCGGGCCATGACAAAGCTGGCTGCCGCCGTCGGGGCACCGAAGTACAGGAACAGAATCCCCAACTCCGGCCCACGGAACCCGCACAGCCAGGCACCGAAGGTTGCCAGCACTGGTAGGACGATCATCTTCAGCAGGCTGGCGCTCAACGCCATGTCACCGCTTTTGCGCAGAGCCGCCAACGACAAGGTACCGCCGATGCAGATCAATGCCAGAGGCAAGGTCATGTCTGCCAGGTATTGCCCAGAGGTTTCCAGCCAGCCGGGCAAGCCAATCTGGAAATAGGCAAAGGGTGCCGCGACGATCACGCTGATGATCAAGGGATTGGCCACCACGCTCTTGCAGATACTCCAAGGGTCGGATTTGATCACCGGGCTGTAGACCGCCAGGACGATGGTGGACAAGGTGTTGTAGAACAGGATCACCAGTGCCGCGAGGATCGCTCCGAGGGAAATCCCGTAGTCACCGTACATGCTGGCTGCCAGTGCCAGGCCAATTACTCCGTTGTTGCCACGAAACGCGCCCTGGGCATAAATGCCACGGTCTTCCCGTGGGCAACGAAAGATCGCCCAGCCCCAGGCCAAGGCAAAACTCAACACGGTGGCGATGGCGAAGTAAATCAACAATCCAGGTTTAAGCGCCGAGTGCAGGTCGGCATGGAGAATACCGAGGAACAGCAACGCAGGCATGGTGACGTTGAACACCAGGGACGAGGCCGTGTGGATAAAATTGTCGTTGATCCAGTTAATGCGTTTGAGCAGCACACCGAGGAACAGCATGGCAAACACCGGCGCGGTGATGGCGAGGGTTGCGAAGAAGATAGCCAGCATGCCGGGGAGAACCTTAAGCGAGCGTCAGTAGGTGGCTAATGATAAGCCACTTTCACCCTGATGTTCCCACGCCCTGCGTGGGAACAATCGTCAGGTAATAGGCGCTGGATTGAACAAGGTAATGTCGTTATGCAGCTTGTGCCGCTCGGCCCAGGTCTGCTTCTTGCCGCTGGCCACGTCCAGATAGAAGTGGAACAACTCCCAACCCAATTCCTCAATCGTCGCGCGACCTGTAGCAATCCGCCCCGCATCGATATCGATCAAGTCCGGCCAGCGCTGAGCCAGCTCGGTACGGGTCGAAACCTTCACCACCGGCGCCATCGCCAGCCCATAGGGAGTGCCGCGACCGGTAGTAAACACATGCAGGTTCATCCCCGCCGCCAGTTGCAAGGTGCCACAGACAAAGTCACTGGCCGGTGTCGCGCAAAAGATCAGCCCGCGGCGCTTGAAGCGCTCCCCCGGGCCGAGCACGCCGTTGATGGCGCTGCTGCCGGACTTGACGATGGAGCCCAAAGACTTCTCGACAATATTCGACAACCCGCCCTTCTTGTTGCCCGGCGTGGTGTTGGCACTGCGGTCGGCCTCGCCTTTGGCCAGGTAACGGTCGTACCAGTCCATTTCCCGCACCAACTCCAGGGCCACGTCCTGGCTTTCGGCGCGGGAGGTCAACAAGTAGATGGCATCGCGCACTTCGGTGACTTCGGAAAACATCACCGTCGCCCCCGCCCGCAAAAGCAGGTCCGAGGCGTAGCCCAAGGCCGGGTTGGCGGTGATACCGGAAAACGCATCGCTGCCGCCGCACTGCATGCCGAGGATCAACTCCGACGCCGGCACGGTTACCCGGCGGCGCAGGTCGAGCTTCTTCAAGCGGGTTTCGGCCAGTTGCATGATCTGTTCGATCATCTCGGTAAAGCCGTGGCTGGAATCCTGCAGCCGGTACAACCATGGCTCACTGAGGTCGACCGAGCGGTCGTTGTCGTGCATCACCTGCCCGGCCTGTAGTTTCTCGCAGCCCAGGCTGATGACCAGGGCTTCGCCCCCCAGGTTCGGGTTGCGCGCCAGATTGCGCACGGTGCGGATCGGGATGTAAGCATCCGTCGCGGTGATTGCCACGCCACAGCCGTAGCTGTGGGTCAGCGCCACTACATCATCGACATTCGGGTACTTGGGCAGCAACTCGTCCTTGATACGCTTGACCGCATGGTCCAGCACGCCCGTCACACACTGCACCGTGGTGGTGATACCAAGGATATTGCGCGTGCCGACAGTACCATCGGCGTTGCGATAGCCCTCGAAGCTAAAACCTTCCAGCGGCGCCTGGGCTTCAGGCACTTCGGTGGACAGCGGCAAGCTGTCCAGGGGCGGTGCCGTCGGCATGCGCAACTGACCTTCCTGGACCCAACTGCCCCGTGGAATCGGCTGCAAGGCGTAACCGATGGTCTGGCCGTAGCGAATGATCTGACCGCCCACGGGGATGTCTTCCAGGGTCACCTTGTGGCTTTGGGGGATGAAATCGATGGTCACCAGGCCGTCCGGGAACTCAGTCCCGGCCGGCACGCCCTGGTCGTTGACCACAATCACCACGTTATCGCGCTCGTGCAAACGAATGGAGCGCGGCGAGTCGGCATGTTCAATCAACTGCATGACGCGAGCCCCTTCAGGAATGCGCTTGGGAAAGTTTAGTCAGCTCAGGGCCTTTGCTCGGCGGCTCTTTAAGCACCACACGCTTGATCGGGCCGACGATTACCAGGTAGCTGAACACCGCCACCAGCGCATTGGCCCCAACAAACACCAGAGCCCATTTGAACGAGCCAGTGGTGCTGATGATGTAGCCAATCACAATCGGCGTGGTGATCGAAGCCAGGTTGCCGAAGGTATTGAACAACCCACCGCTCAAGCCCGCGATCTGTTTCGGCGAGGTGTCAGACACCACCGCCCAACCCAGTGCGCCAACGCCTTTACCGAAGAAGGCCAGGGCCATGAAGCCCACCACCATCCATTCAACGTCCACGTAGTTACAAGCAATGATGCTGCTGGAGATCAGCAGGCCAGCGATGATCGGCGCCTTGCGGGCGAAGGTCAGCGAATGGCCCTTGCGCAACAGGTAATCGGAAATCACCCCGCCCAACACGCCACCGATAAAACCGCAGATCGCCGGCAGCGAGGCGATGAAGCCGGCCTTGAGGATGGTCATGCCACGGTCCTGGACCAGATACACGGGGAACCAGGTGAGGAAGAAGTAAGTGATGCCGTTGATGCAGTATTGGCCCAGATACACGCCGACCATCATGCGGTTGGTCAGCAGTTGGCGGATGTAATCCCACTTCGGACCGTCGGTTTTCTTGTCTTTGCCCTTGTCCTGGTCCATGTCGACCATGGCACCGTTTTCAGCGATGTACTTGAGCTCAGCCTCGTTGATCAGCGGGTGCTGGCGCGGGCTGTGGATAACTTTCAGCCAGATCAGCGAGAACACGATGCCGATCACGCCCATCACGATAAACACGTGCTGCCAGCCGAAGCTGTAGACGATCCAGCCCATCAGCGGTGCAAACAATACGGTGGCGAAGTATTGCGCCGAATTGAAGATCGCCGAGGCCGTACCACGCTCTGCGGTGGGAAACCAGGCGGCGACAATGCGCGCGTTACCGGGAAAGGATGGCGCTTCAGCCAGGCCCACCAGAAAGCGCAGCATGAACAGCGCAACCACGGCAGTCGAGATCCCGAATTCACCGACATAGCCTTGCAGCACGGTGAACAGCGACCAGGTGAAGATACTCAAGGCGTAAATTTTTTTCGAGCCAAAACGGTCCAGCAGCCAGCCGCCGGGAATTTGCCCAGCCACGTAGGCCCAACCGAATGCGGAGAAGATATAACCGAGGGTGACCGCGTCGATGCCGAGGTCTTTTTGCAGGCTGGAGCCCGCGATGGCGATAGTGGCGCGGTCGGCATAGTTGATCGTGGTCACCAGAAACAGCATGAGCAGGATCAAATAGCGGACATGGGTCGGCTTGGTCGTTTGCATGTAGAAGTACTCCCACTAATTATTTTTTTTTGCGGGTGATTGTCTTGGCTTTGTTTTCTGTAGGAGCGAGCTTGCTCGCTCCTACAGAGGTATTGCGTTTACGAACCGATGTAGCTGGTTTTCACCACGGTGTAGAACTCTTGCGCATAGCGACCCTGCTCACGCGAACCGTAGGATGAGCCCTTACGGCCACCGAAAGGAACGTGATAATCCACACCAGCGGTCGGCAGATTGACCATTACCATCCCGGCCTGGGAGTGGCGCTTGAAGTGGTTGGCGTACTTCAGCGACGTGGTGGCGATACCGGCCGACAGGCCAAACTCGGTGTCGTTGGCCATGGCCAGCGCTGCTTCGTAATCCGCGACACGAACCACGTTGGCCACCGGACCAAAAATCTCTTCACGACTGATGCGCATGGCAGCTTCGCTGTCGGCAAACAGTGTCGGCGCCAGGTAGTAGCCTTCGGTGTCACAGGTCACCAGGCCGCCACCGCTCACCAGTCGCGCGCCTTCGCGTTGACCGATGTCGATGTATTTCAAGTCCTGGTCCAACTGGGCCTGGGAAATCACAGGGCCGATATCGGTACCGCTTTTCAGGGCATGGCCGACCTTGATCGACTTCATGCGCTCAGCCATCGCCACGACAAACTGGTCGTGGATCCCGGCGGTAACAATAAAGCGGCTGGACGCGGTGCAACGCTGGCCAGTGGAGTAGAACGCGCTCTGCACCGACAGCTCGACGGCCTGCTTGAGATCGGCATCGTCGAGGATGATCTGCGGGTTCTTGCCGCCCATCTCTAGCTGTACTTTGGCCTGGCGCGATACACAACTGACAGCGATCTGCCGACCGACACCCACGGAACCGGTAAAGCTGATGCCATCGACTTTCGGGCTGTTGACCAATACATCGCCTACAACACGGCCGCTGCCCATCACCAGGTTGAACACGCCAGCAGGGAAACCGGCGCGGGAGATGATTTCTGCCAGGGCCCAGGCACAACCCGGCACCAGTTCGGCCGGTTTGAGCACGACGCAGTTGCCGTAGGCCAGGGCCGGAGCGATTTTCCAGGCAGGGATGGCAATCGGGAAGTTCCACGGGGTGATCAAGCCGACCACACCCAAGGCTTCGCGGGTCACTTCGACGTTGACACCCGGGCGCACCGACGGCAGGTAATCGCCGGACAGGCGCAGGCATTCGCCGGCGAAGAACTTGAAGATATTACCGGCGCGGGTCACTTCACCGATGGCTTCGGGCAAGGTCTTGCCCTCTTCCCGGGCCAACAATGTGCCGAGTTCTTCACGACGGGCGAGGATTTCGCTGCCGACTTTATCCAGGGAGTCATGACGAGCCTGGATGCCGGAGGTCGACCAGGCCGGGAAAGCAGCTCGGGCGGCGTCGATGGCGGCATTGACCTGAGCCAGGTCGGCCTTGGCAAACTCACCAATGACATCAGACAACTCTGACGGATTGATATTGGCCGAGTAGTCGGCGCCGGCCACCCATTGGCCGTCGATGTAATTTTCAAAACGCTTGGCTTGGGACACAAATCTTCTCCTGACGCAAAAGGCCGCTGATTACTCAGCGGCCTTGGTGATGGGTTATTGCGCGCCTTGCTTGTCGATCAGCGCGGCCAGGGCTTCGTATTCTTCCGGCAGCAGATCGGTCAGCGGCGTACGCACAGGACCTGCGTCGAAACCGACAATTTTTGCCCCTGCCTTGACGATGCTCACGGCGTAACCGGCCTTGCGGTTACGGATATCCAGATACGGCAGGAAGAAGTCGTCGATGATTTTGTCGACGGTGGCGTGATCTTCGCGCGCAACGGCGTGATAAAAATCCATCGCGGTTTTCGGAATGAAGTTGAACACCGCCGAGGAATACACCGGCACACCCAGGGCCTTGTAGGCCGCTGCGTAGACTTCTGCAGTCGGCAGGCCGCCGAGGTAGCTGAAACGATCACCGAGGCGACGTCGGATCGACACCATCAGTTCAATGTCACCCAGGCCGTCCTTGTAGCCGATCAGGTTAGGGCAGCGTTCGGCCAAGCGTTCCAGCAGCGGCGCGGTCAGGCGGCAGACGTTGCGGTTGTAAACCACCACGCCGATTTTTACCGACTTGCACACGGCTTCAACGTGGGCGGCGACGCCGTCCTGGCTGGCTTCGGTCAGGTAGTGCGGCAGCAGCAACAAACCTTTTGCACCAAGACGCTCGGCTTCCTGGGCATATTCGATGGCCTGGCGGGTCGAACCGCCGACACCAGCAAGGATCGGCACGCTGTTAACGCAGGTATCGACGGCGGTTTTTACTACTTGTGAATATTCGCTGGCCGCCAGGGAGAAAAACTCACCAGTGCCACCAGCGGCGAACAAGGCAGTGGCGCCATAAGGAGCCAGCCATTCCAGGCGTTTGATGTAGCCGGCCTGGTGGAAATCACCTTGGGCGTTGAAGTCGGTCACAGGAAAAGACAGCAGACCGGACGAAAGGATGGACTTCAGTTCTTGTGGATTCATTATTCGAACACCCTGGGTAAAGACTTTCTGTTGAGAGGTTGCTGAAGATTATCTTGATGTCGTACGTCATCGTACAACTATAAAAAGATTCGTCAACTGCAATTCATCAGCCCTGTGAAAGGGTTGAGGGTTGAGAACGCTCTTCTTGACGTAGGCAATTATTCCGCTATTATCGCAATGGCTGTATATGCATACAGCTAAAAGGAAGATTCCCACGACATAGCAAGGAGCTAACATGTCAGATCTTGAACTCGCTATTACTGAAAAAAAACCGCCAACCCTGCGTTTCGAAGGGGGTGAACACACGGCCATCGGCGATGACACACTGCTGCGTTTCGTCAAGGATGCCCCGGCGATTCCTGCCCGACAGGTCGAGTTGCACCTGCCCAACGGCCTGGCACTGACCTACGGCCAGATCATTTCCTTGGGCGGTGACTTCTATGGCATCCCCGGTCAGCCCATCAACGATGGCGCGTCGCCCGGTGATCGGGTGCGACGCTTTACTGCTGCCTTCAACTCGCTGGCGGTATTGCCGGCGTCACGAGATGAGGCGGGCAAGATCCTCGCGGTGATGCAAAAGGAGATCAACGCGGTCAACCAGGCGATCAGGGATGGCAAGCAACCCCATGAAGCCTACGATGCCCTGGGTGATACGTTGTCCGAGGAATGGAACCGCATCACCGGCGGCGGCAGTGCCGTGTCGGCGCTGATTCCGCTGGGGCGCTATTTGCTACTGGCTGCGGACAATGCCGATCACTTCGGCGAGTGGGCATTGTCGGCCTATCAGGCGGGCCATACGGCGGCGCTGCAACAAGCCGTCGTGGCGCATCAAAGTGGCACCGACCAGGCACTGGAACTGGCTTACGCCATGAACAGCTTTGCTGATCACTTTTTGACCGATCTGTTTTCAGCCGGCCACCTGCGGGTACCACGCAAGCAACTGGCAGCAGTGGTTACGCCGGGTGAACTGGGCTCATTGATCAGCCGATTCATGCACGACGAGGACAGCAAGTTCGGGCTCAATGTGCGTAATGCCTTGGGCGATCAATGGCACGCCTACGGTGACAAACGCTATTTCGATGCAAACGACGCGGCCAACCGTGCGCAGGTCAAACGCGCCGTACAGGCCTCGGCGGACGAAGTATTCGAAACGTTTATCAGCGGCATCGCACCCTCCCCGGCCAACTTCAAGGCGCTGCTTTATGTGCCGGACCTGAATGCCGCGCAAAACCCGGCCAATAACTTCTCTGCGCTGTTCAAGGCTGAAGGCGACAAGGTGCTGCGACGCAAGGACGTCAACAACCTGAACGACAAGCAGTGGACCAATGATTGGTGGGGCTGGAGTACGTATCTGTTGCTCAAGGACTACAAGCCGAATCAGCCTGCCAGTTAAGCGCGCCGCCGCAAAGGTAAACCCGTAGGAGCTGTCGAGCACCAGCGAGGCTGCGATGCATTCGTAGCCTCGCTAAAGTTCAACAGCTCCACATTGATACTTTTAACCGCGCTGCGCCTCTGCCTCTTCATGGGCATGGCGCAGCCGCTCACGGCTATTGGTCAAGTGCAGGCGCATCGCCGCCCGCGCCGCATCCGAATCCTGGCGAGCGATCGCCTCATAAATCTCTTCGTGTTCGCGACTCAGGCGACTCATATAGTGCTGCTGGTCATCATGGGCCAGGCGCGCCGAATTCAAACGGGTACGCGGGATAATGCTGGTACCCAGGTGGGTCATGATATCGGTGAAGTAGCGGTTGCCAGTAGACAGGGCAATCTGCAGGTGAAACTGGAAGTCCGACGCCACTGCATCACCCGCGTGGGCCGCGCTTTCATTCAGGGCGTCGAGGGCCGCGCGCATGCCTGCCAGTTGCTCGTCGTTACGACGCTGGGCGGCGAGGCCGGCAGATTCCACTTCCAGGCTAATACGCAGTTCCAGAATAGCCAGCACATCGCGCAAGGTCACCACAGTGGCCGGGTCGATACGAAAACCGCTGGGGCTTGGCGTATCCAGCACGAAGGTGCCGATACCGTGGCGGGTTTCCACCTGCCCTGCAGCCTGCAACCGGGAGATAGCTTCGCGCACCACGGTACGGCTGACGCCATGGGCATTCATGATTGCCGACTCGGTGGGCAACTTGTCGCCACGCTTGAGCTGACCGTCACGGATTTGCTCGGACAGCACCGTGACCAATTCCTGGGCAAGGCTGCGGCGCTTGCGGGGAAGACGAGGGGCGGTGTTGGAGTTTTCCATGATCAATCATCTATCTCGACGAACTAAAGGGGCATCATAGCCCATGCCAGTTGTACGATCACTGTCCAGCCACGACTTTCATGTGCATCCCGCGGCCTGTTGTGTCGGACAAAAAAATGCCCCGGCAAAGCCGAGGCATTTTTAAACACTCGCCCGAAGGCTCGCGCTCTGTTACTTCACCACTTTCAGACTCGGCCGGCCAGTAGGGCGTGGCGGCTCGGAATCCGGCGGCGGCAGATTATCATCGCCATCAAGTTCGATCGCTTCGTCATCGTCGAGAGACGACTCCAGATCAAACACCATGCCCTGGCCATTCTCCCGGGCATAAATCCCCAGGATAGCGCCGATGGGCACGTACAGCGTATGCGGCACACCGCCGAAACGCCCTTCGAAGCTGACCGCTTCATTGTCCATGTGCAGCTGTCGCACGGCACTGGGTGAAACGTTCAGGACGATCTGTCCGTCACTGGCAAAACCTTGCGGTACCTGAACCGCAGGAAACTCGGAATTAACCAGCATGTGCGGGGTGCAATCGTTGTCCACTATCCACTCGTAGAGCGCGCGGACCAGGTACGGTCGACTGGAGTTCATCAGCGGCTCCTTAAGCCTTAGCGCATATCGCGTTCGACACCAGACAGACTCGCCTGGAAAGCCTCACGCGCAAACTGGCGCTCCATGTAATCAAGCAGCGGCTTGGCAGGCCGCGGCAGCTCAATGCCCAGAATCGGCAAACGCCAGAGTATGGGTAATAGGCAGCAATCCACCAGACTTTGTTCCTCGCTGAGGAAAAAAGGTTTGTCCGCGAATAACGGCGAAACACCGGTCAGGCTCTCGCGCAATTCCTTGCGCGCCTGAACACGGGCGGCTTCTTTACTGCGCGAATCCAGAATCAGGTCCACCAGGCCACACCAGTCACGCTGGATCCGATGGATCAGCAGGCGGCTGTTGGCACGCGCCACCGGATATACCGGCAGCAACGGCGGATGGGGGTAACGCTCATCCAGATATTCCATCACCACGGTTGACTCCCACAACGCCAGGTCACGATCGACCAGGGTGGGCAAGCTGCCGTAAGGGTTCACTTCGATCAGTTTCGGCGGGTGACGACCTGCCTCCACAGTAATGATCTCGGCGCTGACACCCTTCTCTGCGAGCACGATGCGTACTCGGTGGGAATATTGGTCAGCGGGGTCGGAGTAACAGGCCAACCGATTGGTCACGCCCATGGCGGTCCTCCTCGCTTGTTGAAATTATCGGAAGCTCAAAAACGAGCGCGCCCAAAGGGTGTCTCACGTAACGTCCGGATGAAACCCGGACCCGCTACCAGAGACGCCCTTGGGCGCGCACGATTAACAGCAATTGCTTACAGTTTGATCAATGCACATCCTTCCAGTATTCGCGCTTCAGTAGATAAGCGAATACGAAGAAGAAGGCCAGGTACAGCAATACATAGGTACCAATGCGCTGATGCTGCAGCTTCACTGGGTTGGCCGAGTAGGCCAGGAAGGTCACCAGATTCTTGACCTTCTCGTCGAACTGCTCTTCGTTCAGCGTACCGGACTTCGGCACTATGGTCAGCTGATCGCACGCTTCATGAGTCAAAGGCGTACCGGTAAGCGGATCATACTGCTTCTTGCCGTTCTCGACGATTTGAACTTGCTTACATCCTACCACTTGGCGACCCTGCAGGCCGACCAGAACGTTAGGCATACCGACATTCGGGAACACCTTGTTATTCACACCCCAAGGACGCGTCGGGTCTTCATAGAAGGATTTCAGGTAGCCATAGAGCCAGTCGGTGCCACGAACACGGGCCACCAGGGTCAAATCGGGCGGTGCCGCACCGAACCAGGCCTTGGCGTCGGCAGGTTGCATGCCGATGTTCATGTGGTCGCCGATCTTGGCGCCGGTGAGCACCAGGTTGCTGAGCATCAGGTCATGGGGGATACCCAAGTCGTCGGCCACGCGCTCGTAACGCTGGAACTTGGCGCTGTGACAGCCCATGCAGTAGTTGGCGAAGGTACGTGCGCCATCTTGCATTGCAGCCTTGTCAGAGACGTCGATGTCGACTTTTTCCAGTTCCGCGCCGAGTCCAGCCGCGAAGGACAGCACCGGCAGGGCAGCAAGAATCAATGCAGCGAATAATTTTTTCATCAGCCAGTCACCCTTTCCGGAACCGGTTTGGTCTTCTCTAGCCGGGTGTAGAACGGCATCAGAATGAAGTAGGCGAAATACAGGAAGGTGCAGATCTGCGACAGCAACGTACGGCCCGGAGTCGGTGCCAATACACCCAGCACGCCCAGGATCACGAACGAAATGCAGAACACCCACAGCCAGATTTTGCTCAGCCAGCCCTTGTAGCGCATGGACTTGACCGGACTACGGTCGAGCCACGGCAGCACGAACAACACAGCAATGGCCGCACCCATGGCGATAACACCCATGAGCTTGTCGGGGATCGCCCGCAAAATCGCGTAGAACGGGGTGAAGTACCAGACCGGGGCAATGTGTTCCGGGGTCTTGAAGGCGTTCGCCTGTTCGAAGTTCGGCTTCTCAAGGAAGTAGCCGCCCATCTCAGGGAAGAAGAACACGATCGAGCAGAAGACGAACAGGAACACGACTACGCCGACGATATCTTTCACGGTGTAGTACGGGTGGAAAGGAATGCCATCCAGCGGGATGCCGTTCTCGTCCTTGTGCTTCTTGATGTCCACGCCGTCGGGGTTGTTGGAGCCGACTTCGTGCAGCGCCAGGATGTGCAGCACCACCAGGCCGAGAATAACAATCGGCAAGGCCACCACGTGCAGGGCAAAGAAGCGGTTCAGGGTGATCCCGGAAATCAGGTAGTCACCACGAATCCACTGGGTCAGGTCGTTGCCGATGACCGGGATCGCACCGAACAGCGAGATGATCACCTGGGCGCCCCAGTAGGACATCTGGCCCCACGGCAGCAGGTAGCCCATGAAGGCCTCTGCCATCAGCGCCAGGTAGATCAGCATGCCAAACACCCACACCAGCTCACGAGGCTTCTGGTACGAGCCGTAGAGCAGGCCACGGAACATGTGCAGGTAGACCACGATGAAGAACATCGAAGCGCCGACCGCGTGAAGCAAGCGCAAGATGGAGCCGTGGTTGACGTCCCTCATAATACCTTCAACGGAAGCAAAGGCTTCTTCCGCCGACGGGGTGTAGCTCATGGTCAGCCAGACACCGGTAACGATCTGGTTGACCAGCACCAGCAGTGCCAGGGAGCCAAAGAAGTAGAAGAAGTTGAAGTTCTTCGGGGCGTAGTACTTGCTGAGATGGTCTTCCCACATTTTGGTGGCGGGAAAGCGCGCATCAACCCAATCCATGAACTTGCTCATCACGCGCTCTCCTTATCGACACCAATGACAATGACGTCGTCAGACTCGTAGTTATGCGGTGGAACCGGCAGGTTCAATGGCGCAGGTTGCGATTTGTAGACACGTCCGGCCAAATCGTAGTGAGAGCCGTGGCACGGGCAAAAATAACCCCCGACCCAGTCCTTGCCCAGATCCACGGGCGCAACTTCCGGGCGGAAGGTAGGCGAGCAACCCAGGTGAGTGCACAGACCGACCAGCAGCAGAATCTCTGGCTTGATCGAGCGCGCTTCGTTCTTGGCGTAGGCGGGTTGGTCGGAACTTTCGGATGTGGGGTCAGACAACTGGCCTTCGATCTTCTTCAGGTTCCCCAGGATTTCCTCGGTACGACGAACGATGAACACTGGCTGACCGCGCCACTCAGCAATCATCTGCTGGCCTGGCTCGATCTTGCCAACATTCACTTTCACCGGTGCACCTGCGGCTTTCGCCTTGGCACTGGGAAACCATGACCCCACGAACGGGACCGCAGCCCCCACCGCTCCTGCAGCACCCACCACGGACGTGGCTGCTACCAAGAAGCGACGCCGGCCTGCATTCACGCCGTCATTGCTCATTCAGTCCTCTCCCATCAGCTTTTTGGCCTGTTAAATCAGGCGTCTACTAAGTATTAAATCTGAACTTATAAAAATTTTGCCGAATGGTAATGAAAAGCCCCACCCCTGACAAGGTAATTACCCCAGACCCAAACTCCAGGCCTTGTAGTATAGGGCGTCTACGGATGTGGCAAGTTGTCACAGTGAAAAAACGCACATAAAACGCAAGCCATAAAAAACGCCCAGCTCCGCGAGGAGGCTGGGCGTTTTCTGGAACGTAAAGCGAATTAACGCTTCGAGTACTGCGGACGCTTACGCGCTTTACGCAGACCGACTTTCTTACGTTCAACTTCACGAGCATCGCGAGTAACGAAGCCAGCTTTGCGCAGAGCGCCACGCAGGGTTTCGTCGTACTGCATCAGAGCGCGAGTGATACCGTGGCGGATTGCGCCAGCTTGACCACTTACACCGCCACCGATAACGGTGACGTAGATGTCGAACTTCTCAGCAGTCTCGGTCAATTCCAGCGGCTGACGAACTACCATACGGGCAGTTTCGCGACCGAAGAAATTTTCCAGAGTGCGGTTGTTGATCGAGATGGTACCAGTGCCCGGACGCAGGAAAACGCGTGCGGTTGCGGTTTTGCGACGGCCAGTGCCGTAATTTTGAGTCGCCGACATAATGAACTATTCCGTTAAAACTTCAGTTCTTGGGGCTGCTGAGCAGCATGAGGGTGAGCAGCGCCCGCATAGACTTTCAGCTTGCGATACATGTCGCGACCCAGTGGGCCCTTAGGCAGCATACCTTTGACCGCGAGTTCAATCGGGGCTTCAGGCTTACGAGCGATCAGGCCTTCGAAATTGGCAGACTTGATACCGCCCGGGAAACCGGAGTGACGGTAGTACATTTTGTCTTGGGCTTTCTTGCCGGTCACACGAACCTGCTCAGCGTTGATGATGACAATGTAGTCACCGGTATCAACGTGAGGGGTGTACTCAGGCTTGTGCTTGCCACGCAGACGGCTGGCGACTTCAGTGGCCAGACGACCCAGGGTCTGACCAGCAGCGTCGACGACAAACCAGTCGCGCTGAACTGTTTCCGGTTTTGCAGTAAAAGTTGTCATTCTTTAATAGCCTCAGGGGCCGCCCTGTAAATTAGACGGCGGATCTTACTGAATAGTGCGTACTTTGACAAGTCAAAGGCAGCCGGATACAGACGCTATCGGGGGCTCGGGTCAGCGCGTCCGTTCAACGGCAAGATTCTTCGGCAGGCGGCGCATCACTTCCACTGCAGAAAGAGGTGGGCAATTATGCAGATTGCGAAAAAAATTTCAACCTGCTTTTATGATTGTTTTCCTCGAAGGAGCACCCGATGGATTATCGACAGCTGGGCCGAACCGATCTGAACGTGAGCGCGATCTGCCTCGGGACCATGACCTGGGGCGAGCAAAACAGCGAGGCAGAGGCCTTTGCACAGATTGAACGGGCCAAGAGCGCGGGGATAAATTTTCTCGATACCGCGGAAATGTACCCGGTACCGCCCAAGGCTGAGACCTACGCCAGCACCGAACGCTATATCGGTAATTACTTCAAAAGCCGCGGCGACCGTGCCGACTGGATCCTGGCCAGCAAGATCGCCGGCCCCGGCAACACTATCGACTACATCCGCGACGGCAAGCTCAAGCATAACCGCAAGCACATCGTCGATGCCCTGGACGCCAGCCTCAAGCGCTTGCAGACCGACTGGATCGACCTGTATCAGTTGCATTGGCCAGAGCGAAGCACCAACTTCTTCGGGCAACTGAGCTACAAGCACAAGGAAGAAGACGACCTGACGCCGCTGGAAGAAACCCTCGAAGCCCTGGACGAGCAGGTCAAGGCCGGCAAGATCCGCCACATCGGCCTGTCCAACGAAACGCCGTGGGGCACCATGAAGTTCCTGGCCCTGGCCGAGGCCCGTGGCTGGACCCGAGCCGTGTCAATCCAGAACCCCTACAACCTGCTCAACCGCAGCTTTGAAGTGGGCATGGCGGAAATCGCCATCCGCGAACAGTGCGGCCTGCTGGCCTACTCGCCCCTGGCATTCGGCATGCTCAGCGGCAAATACGAAGGTGGCGCGCGCCCGGCAAACGGTCGCCTGAGCCTGTACAGCCGCTTCAGTCGCTACTTCAATGCCCAGTCGGAAGCGGCGTGCAGTCGTTATGTCGCACTGGCCCGGGAACACGACCTGGACCCGGCGCAAATGGCGCTGGCCTTTGTGACACAGCAACCGTTCGTGACCAGCAACATCATTGGCGCCACGACGCTGGAGCAACTGGACAGCAACATTGCCAGCTTCGATCTGAAGCTGTCGGATGACGTCCTGACAGGAATCGAGGCGATTCAGAAGGATCATCCAAATCCTGCACCTTGATACATAGGTAGATCGCCATCGCGAGCAGGCCCGACGCCCACAGTTGAAATGCATTCCAAATGTGGGAGCCGGGCTTGCCCGCGATGAGGCCCTCAGAGACACCGCAAGATCAAAGCGCCCGCGCAATAATCTCCTTCATGATTTCATTGGTCCCCGCATAAATCCGCTGCACCCGCGCATCTGCCCAGGCTCGGGCAATCGGGTATTCCCACATGTAGCCGTAGCCGCCGTGGAGCTGCACACACTCGTCGAGCACCTTGCACTGCAGGTCAGTGGTCCAGTATTTGGCCATCGCCGCTGTAGGCACGTCGAGCTTGCCTTGCAGGTGCAGTTCCAGGCACTTGTCGACAAACACCCGGCCGATCTGCACCTCAGTGGCAATCTCTGCCAGCTTGAAGCGGGTGTTCTGGAAATCGGCAATTGCCTTGCCAAACGCCTTGCGCTCGCGGGTGTACTCCAGAGTCCATTGCAATGCCGCTTCGGCCGATGACAAGGCGCCAATGGCGACCGTCAACCGTTCCTGGGGCAACTCCTGCATCAGGTAAGCGAAGCCCGCCCCTGCCTGGCCCAGTAGATTTTCCTTGGGCACGCGCACATCTTGAAAGAACAGCTCGCTAGTGTCCTGGGCCTTCATACCGACCTTCTCCAGGCGTTTGCCCTTGTCGAAGCCCGGCGTATTGGCCTCCACCAGAAACAGACTGGTGCCCTTGGCGCCGGCCTTGGGATCAGTCTTGGCGACGACAATCACCAGGTCCGCCAGGAAACCATTGGTTATAAAGGTCTTGGAGCCGTTGATCACGTACTCATCGCCATCCAGCATCGCCGTGGTCTTCACCCCTTGCAGGTCGGACCCAGCACCTGGCTCGGTCATGGCGATGGCCGTGACCATCTCCCCAGAGATCAGCTTGGGCAGGTACTTGTGTTTCAGCGCCTCACTGCCGTAATGCAGGATATACGGCGCGACAATGTCCG
The DNA here is from genome assembly GCF_055407105.1 of Pseudomonas sp. C321. Taxonomy (NCBI): domain Bacteria; kingdom Pseudomonadati; phylum Pseudomonadota; class Gammaproteobacteria; order Pseudomonadales; family Pseudomonadaceae; genus Pseudomonas; species Pseudomonas sp. C321. Next base: position 917,731 of record NZ_JBUZRB010000001.1, read on the forward strand.
AATGCAGCGAGAAACCAATCCCGGTCAACCCCAGGCGACCGATCTCTTCGATCACCACCGTGCTGTAGAGAAAGTCCGCCCCCAGCCCACCGTACTCTTCCGGCAGATGCGAGCAGAGCATCCCCGCCTCCCCCGCCTTGTTCCACAGGCTGCGATCAATGTGCCCCTGCTTTTCCCATTGCCCATGGAAAGGCGCAGCGTCTTTTTCGAGGAAGGTTCGCACGCTCTGGCGAAAGAGTTCGTGTTCCGAACTGAACAAGGTTCTGGGGATCATGGGTCACCTGTGTGGATTGTCAGACAAGAACAAGATCACAGAGCCTAAGCTGCGCGGACGTCACAGGACACTGGACACATGCGACAAAAAATAAGACGATCCAGCCGTCTGGTGACCACTTTCCCCTATAAGAATAAATGAAATTATGTCTAACCAAATCTCCACGCCCTTACGGCGCGTCAGTATTTTGGCCATTGATCGGGTATTCGCTTCAACCCTCATGCAAGCCAAGGATTTCTTCCACCTCGCCAGCCTGCGCTACGGCAAACAGCTGGGCCAGGGCCTTACACCGGCATTTGAAACCCGCCTGGTCAGCCCCGACGGGTTGCCTGTGTGCAGCTTCAGCGATGTAATTATGCCGGTGGACGGCGGCCTGGAAAACGCTGACATCATCGTCCTCCCGGCCTTCTGGGACGATTTTGACTCGCTGTGCAAGCGCTACCCGCAAGTGCTGCCATGGCTGCGTGAACAACACGCCCGCGGCGCCGTGCTCTGTGGCGAAGCCACCGGGGTGTTCTGGCTCGCTGAAGCCGGGCTGTTGGACGGCAAGGAAGCGACCACCTACTGGCGCTTTTTCAACGCCTTCAGCGAACGCTTTCCCAAGGTCCAGCTCAATCAGGACAAACACCTGACCGACGCCGACAACCTGTACTGCGCCGGCGGCACCACCTCAGCATGCGATCTCTACATCTACCTGATCGAACGCTTCTGCGGCGCCAACATCGCCCAGGCCGTGGCCCGCGATATTCTCTACGAAGTACAACGTAGCTACGCACCGGGGCGCATCGGCTTCGGTGGCCAGAAACTGCACCAGGACGTGATCATCCTGCAGATCCAGCACTGGCTCGAAGAGCACTTCTGCGACAAGTTCCGCTTCGAAGACGTCTCCCGCGAACACGGCATGAGCATCCGCAACTTCATGCGCCGCTTCCAGACCGCCACCGGCGACAAGCCTCTGCACTACCTGCAACGCCTGCGCATCGAAACCGCCAAGGGTTTGCTTTCGGGCAGCCGCAAAAGCATCAAGACCATCAGCTACGAGGTGGGTTATGACGATGCGAGCTTCTTTGCGCGGTTGTTCAGGCAGCACACGGAGCTGTCGCCGAACCAGTATCGGCAGCAGTTTCAGCAGGCTGCATAACTAAACCCGAGCCCGGCTCTCACATTGCTCAGCAATGTTTTCTGGAGCGCATTAAAAAGGCCCGCATCGCTGCAGGCCTTTTGGTGTTTCGCTCACACGCCCTAAGGCTTATGCGCCCGCGACAGGAACTCGTGGGATTGCATTTCCAGCAAGCGGCTCAACGTCCGCTGGAATTCGAAGTTCAAGCGACCACCGGTGTAGAGGTCCTTGAGTTCGACTTCGGCCGAGATGATCAGCTTGACGTTACGGTCGTAGAATTCGTCGACCATGTTGATAAAGCGTCGGGCAATGTCGTCGGTGGTGACGCTCATTTGCTCGACACCGCTCAAGATCACGGCGTGGAAGATCTTGCCCAACTCGATGTAGTCGTTTTGGCTACGGGGGCCGTCGCACAGTTCGCGGAAGTCGAACCAGGCCACATCTTCGCATGTGCGCAGGGCACGAATTTCGCGATTTTCAATCATCAGTACGTCGTTCTCGACCGCCAGGGTGCATTCCGGCGTCAGGGCACGGAAGCTTTTGCGCAGGCTTTCCTGGGCGGTATCGTCAAGCGGAGAATGGAACAGCTCCGCTTGTTCGAGGTGGCGCAAACGATAGTCAACGCCACTGTCGACGTTGACGATGTCGGTGTTCTGCTTGATCAGCGCAATTGCCGGCAAGAAGCGCGCACGCTGCAGACCGTCCTTGTACAGGCCGTCAGGCACGATGTTCGAAGTGGCAACCAGGGTCACGCCGTTCTTGAACAGCTCTTCCATCAGCGTGCCGAGGATCATGGCGTCGGTGATATCAGAAACGAAAAACTCATCAAAACAGATCACCCGCGCCTCGTCGGAGAAGCGTTTGGCGATGATAGTCAGCGGGTTTTTCTCGCCCGGCAGGGTCCTCATCTCTTCGTGCACGCGCTTCATGAAGCGGTGGAAGTGAGTCCGAACCTTTTCCTTGAAGGGCAGCGCTTCGAAGAAAGTATCCACCAGGTAGGTCTTGCCACGGCCTACGCCGCCCCAGAAGTACAGGCCCTTGACCGGCGTGTGGTCTTTCTTGCCAAACAGCTTGCTGAACATCCCCGGCTTGTTCTGCGAGGCCTGGACCAGATCGTCGTACAAGCGCTGCAAATGACGCACCGCCGTTTCCTGGGAGGCGTCATGGAAGAATTCGGGGCGTTTCAGATCAGCTTGATATCGTTCTAGAGGCGTCATAATTCGTTAGCAAGGCAACAAAAACGGGCCGTCACTGTAACGACGGCCCCGGAGAATGGCAATCAACCCTTGGTCGGGGTCAATCCTCGATAGGGGTCAACGCGATGCGCAAGGCTTCGATGGCGGCATCCCGCGACGCGGTATCGGGGAAGGCCGGACTGTCAGCCACGCAGGCATCTTCGAGCCACACGCTGAAGCTGGTGGCTTCGCTGCGCACGTCCAACGCCTCACCCGACTGCAGTTGCTTGGTCACCGCACCCGCAGCCTTGCCATCGGCAAAGTTGCGCGACAGCAACAGTTGCTCGCCATCGGCCGCCAGCAGACGGAAGCGAAAGCTACCGTCTTCGCGAAAACTGACGAAGCGTGCAGCTTTCACGGTTTTCTTCTTGGTGGTGGCGGCAACCGCCGTCTGAGCGACAAACGAACGCAGGCCTACAGCTTCACGCAGCTCACTGAGGAATGGCGCGGCCACGGCGCGGGCTTTCTTGGCGCCGATCAGCAGCAGGTCTTCCATGTCAGCAGGGCGGGACATCAACAGGTGGTAGCGCTCACGGGCTTCGCCCAACTGGCCGTCCAATAGCTGGAACAGACGGCTCTTCGCCTCGCCCCAGCCCAGGCCGTTGACCAACTCGTCACGGAACTCGCTTTCCTGGGCCTTGGTGGCAAACGCCTGATACAAGGTAAACAGGTGCGAATTGTCCGGGTCCTTGGCTTCGCCCGGAGCACGGGAGTCGGTGACAATCCGCGAGATGGCGTCCTTCATGTCCTTGGCGCTGGTGAACAACGGGATGGTGTTGTCGTAGCTTTTCGACATTTTTCGGCCATCCAGGCCCGGTAAGGTGGCGACGCTTTCTTCGATCAGCGCCTCCGGCATGGTGAAGAACTCCTTGCCATTGCCAAACAGGTGGTTGAAGCGCTGGCCAATATCACGGGCCATTTCCACGTGCTGGATCTGGTCACGACCCACCGGCACCTTGTGGGCGTTGAACATCAGGATGTCCGCAGCCATCAGCACCGGGTAGCTATACAAACCCATGGTGATCCCCGCATCCGGGTCTTCACCGTTTTCCAGGTTCTTGTCCACCGAGGCCTTGTAGGCGTGGGCGCGGTTGAGCAGGCCCTTGGCCGCGACGCAGGTCAGCAGCCAGGTCAGCTCGGGAATTTCCGGGATGTCGGACTGACGGTAGAAAGTCACCCGATTTACATCCAGGCCACCCGCCAGCCAGGTCGCGGCGATTTCCATACGCGAGCGTTGGATACGCTGCGGGTCATCGCATTTGATCAGGGCGTGGTAGTCGGCCAGGAAGTAGAAGGAGTCGGCGTTGGCGTCCTGGCTGGCAAGGATCGCCGGGCGGATGGCGCCGGCGTAGTTGCCCAGGTGTGGCGTGCCGGTGGTGGTAATGCCGGTGAGGATACGGGTACGAGTCGTCATGGGTAATCGCTTATCAGACTGCTATCAATTCGAAAGGCGCGGCAGGACCAGATCCTTGAGATCGGTCAGCTTGCCATGAAAAAAGTGTCCGCATTCTGCCACTTTCAGCAGCTCATGGGGGCGATTCAAGGCTGCTGACCAGTCGTAGACGGCCTGTGGGTCGACCACTTCGTCGGTTTCCGGCTGGATCAGGGTCAATGGGCAGTTCTGTGGCAACACGTCCTGATCGCGCAGGCGCATGACCGCTGCCGCCACCATGAACAAGTGCGCAAGTTTTTCGCCCTTGGCTTCCAGGCGGCCACCGAGACTTGCTGCAACAAATCCGCCAAAGGAAAACCCCAGCAGGGTGATGGGCAGGTCGGGATGCTTTTCACGCAGCCAGGCGGCGGCCGCTTCGGCATCGTCCACTTCACCAGTGGCCATGTCGTGAGTCCCGGCGCTGGCGCCGACACCGCGGTAATTGAAGCGCAAGGTGATCAAACCGGCATCGCGGGCGGTGCGTTGCAGGGTCGAAACCACTTTATTGAGCATGGTGCCGCCCTGCACCGGGTTAGGGTGGCAGATCAGCGCCAGGCCACGTGGCTCGGGGTGATCCAGATACAAGGCTTCCAATTGGCCTACCGGACCATCGATCAAAACGGGGGTTTCACGCATCAGCAAGGAAGGAACTCCGTGACCTCTCAAAGGGTCGACTCGTCTAGCTAAAAGTCTGTGCATGGCATCATTGCGAGCTTAATCGCGGTATACAGCGCAGGTCCGAGCCGTTAACGTAAAGCAAAGCCGTTTATAGAGGAAGGACTCGTGGAACACTCGCTCTTAGTTTGGTTGTTGCCGACTCTTGCCCTGGTTGCCGGTGTCGCCATTGGATTCCTGGTTGCTCGCCTGCTGCCCAATGCGGCGCCTAACCGCACGCAGCGGCAGTTGGATGACATTCAGGAACGTTTTGACAGTTATCAGAATGAGGTGGTTACCCACTTCAATAGCACCGCGACCCTGGTAAACAAGCTCACTCAGAGCTATCAGGAAGTGCAAGATCACCTCGCCGAGGGCGCCAACCGCCTGGCCCTGGACGACATCACTCGTCAGCGTCTGCTGGCCGCACTGCATCCCGATGCGGCGCAAGCACCACGGGAACGCCTGACCCCTCCACGGGAAAATCAGGAACCACCTCGGGACTACGCGCCAAAAACGCCGAATGCCCCAGGCATGCTGGATGAGCATTACGGCTTGAAGAAGTAAGTCAGCTTTCAAGCAACACTGAAAAGCCCGACTGATCGATGATCAGCCGGGCTTTTTGTTGGGCGTCTCAGACCGCCTGTTCTTGCAACTGCCCGCCTTCGATCCGCACATGCCGCCCATGGAAGCGCTTGAGGCTGCTGCGGTGGCCGACACTGACGATGCTCAACCCCGGTAACTGGTCGATCAACGCCTGATACAGCGTCGCCTCATCTTCCTCGTCCATCGCCGAAGTGGCCTCGTCCATGTATAGCCATTGCGGCTCAAACAACAACGCCCGAGCAAACGCCAAACGCTGCTGCTCACCCGGCGAAAGCATGCGCTGCCAATGGTTGGCCTCCTCCAGGCGAGGAATCAAATGCCCCAGGCGGCAGGTTTCCAGGACCTGTGTATAACGTTCAGCAGGATAGGCGCCGTCAGGCTGTGGATAACTCAACACCTCGCGCAAGGTGCCAATCGGCAGATACGGCTTTTGCGGCAGGAACAGGTAGCGTTCGGCCGGCAGGCGAATATTGCCATGGCCGTTTGGCCACAGGTTGCCCATGGCGCGAAGCAAGGTACTTTTACCGCTGCCAGAACGACCGCTGAGCATCAGTCGATCGCCTGCCGTGACCGTCAGGTTGGCACCATCAAGCAGATGACGACCATCCGCCAGATCCAGGCTCAAACTATTCATCTGCAAATCGCCGCCCTGGCGCTGTAACTCGATACCCATCACGCGCTCTTCGTTATCGTCCATGGCCTGGCCGAAACTGAGCAGACGATCACACGTGGCACGCCAACTGGCCAGCACGGTGTACGCGTCGACAAACCAGCTCAGGCTGCCCTGCACACTGCCAAACGCCTGGGCGACTTGCATCAGCACGCCCAACTCGATTTTGCCGGCGAAGTAACGCGGCGCTGCCACCACGAAGGGAAAGATAATGGCGATCTGCGAATAACCGCTGGTGAAAAAATTCAGGCGTTTCTTGAGCTGCATGATGCTCCAGAAGTTGCTCCAGACCCGCCCGAAACGCGCGCTCAGTTGCTGGTGCTCATTGGGCTCGCCATTGAACAGGGCAATGCTTTCGGCGTTCTCGCGCACACGTACCAAACTGAAACGCAGGTCAGCCTCAAAGCGCTGTTGCCGGTTGCTCAAGCCGATCAGCCGTCGACCGATCAGGTGGGTCAACCAACTGCCCACCACCGCGTACACCAATGCCGCCCAAAACATGTAGCCGGGAATGGTGATACCCCACACCTCGATGCTGCCGGACACGCCCCACAAAATCACCGAAAACGACACCAGGCTCACCAGGTTGCTGATAAAACCCAGCCCCAGGCTCAGGGTGCTGCTGGTAAAGGCGTTGAGGTCTTCGGAGATACGCTGGTCGGGGTTATCGGTGTAACCGCCGTATTCCAGGTGATAGTAATTCTTCTGGTTCAACCATTTGGCGAAATAGGCTTCGGTAAGCCAGCGCCGCCAGCGGATGGTGAGCATTTGCTGCAGATAGGACGTAAATACACCGGTGACGATTGCCACTACAGCGATCACGCTGAAGTACATCAGCAGATGGGTGAAGGCGTCGTAGTCTTTCTTTTCCAGGGCGTTGTAGAAGTCGCGGTTCCAACTGTTGAACCACACTGAGACGGCCACGCTGAACAGCGATAACCCCAACACCACCAGCAACAAGAGCCAGGCCTTGCCCTTCTCCTCACTGCGCCAGTAAGGGGTGATCAGTCGCCATACCCGCCGCAAGAATTGCCCACGCACCGCATCGTTGACCGCAGAATACTCAGCGTTCTGATTCATCGTTCAGGCTCGACTGGAGAGAGGACAGGCGTTGAACCGATCATAGAGGATCGGCCCAGGACTCCGTGCTGCCTGAAGCGAGTTGTTCAGCCGCCGTTCAGCGTCGTACCGGACGCTTTTGCAGTTTGCGTTGCAAGGTGCGCCGATGCATGCCCAAGGCGCGGGCCGTGGCGGAGATATTGCCTTCGTGCTCGGTCAGTACCCGCTGGATGTGTTCCCACTGCAAGCGGTCCACCGACATCGGATTTTCCGGCACCAACGTGTCGAGGTCGGCGTGCTCGGAAAGCAAGGCGGCCAGCACGTCGTCAGCATCCGCCGGCTTGCACAGGTAATTGCAGGCGCCGCGCTTGATGGCCTCCACGGCGGTGGCGATGCTGGAATACCCGGTGAGTATCAGCACGCGCATTTCCGGGTCCAGTTCCAGCAGCTTGGGCAACAGCACCAAGCCGGAGTCACCGTCCATTTTCAGGTCCAGGGCGGCATAGTCCGGCAGGTCCGCCGCGGCGATGGCCAGGCCTTCTTCGGCCGACCCCGCGGTGCTGACGCGAAAACCGCGCCGGCTCATGGCGCGGGCCATCACGCGGGTAAAGGTAGCGTCATCATCTACCAGCAACAGATGCGGCAGTTCTTCGCCTTCGACTTGAATCTCGTCACTCATTGGTGTCTCCTCGTGCGACACGGGGCAGGCGCAGCTCGGTGAGCGTGCCACCTTCCTCATGACTGTAGAGTTTCACTGAGCCACCAGCGCGGGTCACGCTGGCCTTGCTCAAAAACAGGCCCAGGCCGAAACCTTTGCCCTTGGTGGTAAAGAATGGCTTGCCAATCTGCTCGGCAATGGCCAGCGGCACACCGGCGCCGTGATCGCGAATGCTGATGGTGAGGTTTTCATAATCCCAGTCCAACTGCACTTCCAGCCCTTCCGGGCAGGCGTCGGCGGCATTGTTCAGCAAGTTCAATAACGCTTGGGTCAGGTCTGGCGGTGGCGCCATGCGTGGCACCGTGCCCTGCCCCAGCAAGTAGAAGCGATAACTGGCTTCGGGACGCATCAAGTGCCAGCGGTTCAGCGCTTCGTCCAACCATTGGGTGACGTCTTGCATCTCCACTGCCAGGCGACGATTGGCTTCGGCAGCGCGCACCAACTGCTGCAAGGTTTGCTTGCACAGTTTGACCTGGTCCTGCAGCACGCTCAGATCATCCTGCAACGCCGGGTCGTGATGATCCTGGCGCATCTCCTTGATCAACACACTCATGGTGGCCAACGGCGTGCCCAACTCATGGGCCGCGCCGGCCGCCTGGGTGGCGACGGCCAGTAACTGCTGGTCGCGCAGGCCTTCTTCGCGGCGAATAGCCCGCAGTTCTTCCTGACGGCGCAACTCTTCGGCCATGCGCGCGGCGAAGAACGTAATCACCGCCGCCGCCAAGGCAAAGCTCAGCCACATGCCGTAGACCTGCAGGTTTTCCCGGGCAATGGGGAACGTCTGCAACGGGTAGAACCGCGCCAGCAACAAGGTGTAAAGCGTCAACGCAATGCCAGACAGGACTACCGAATAACGCCACGGCAAGGTCACCGCGGCGATGGTCAGCGGCACCAGGTAATAAGAGACAAAGGGGTTGGTGGAACCGCCGGAGAAATACAGCAGCACGCTGTGGATAAACAGATCACACGCCAGTTGCAGGGCGTATTCCAGCTCGGTCACCGGCCACGTGGTGCGCAGGCGAATAGCGGTAAAGACGCACAGCACCGTGGAGACACCCAAGGTCACTGCCAGTTGCAGCCAAGGCAGCACCAGTAAGTCGAACCAATAGGCGAGCCCCACCGAACCGGCCTGTGCGGCCAGCACCAGGGTGCGGATAAACGTCAGGCGCCAGAGGTTCTGGCGAGTGGCGGAAGTTAGTTGTACGGGGGCGAGCATGAGCTCTCCTGATGAGCGCTCCAGGCGGATCGGATCGAGTATAAACGAAGCGACAGTACAGTCAGCGAGCGTGTGGCCCTTTGACGCAGGTCATCTTTAAGGAACGAGCTGGGTGAGTTGACCGTTCGTCGACGCCCCTGAAAGTTGTAGAGAATGTGTAACCCGCTGAACCCGAACAGACCGTCTACAGTCTTACCGAATACGATCACCCCCAAGGAGCTTCCATGTCACGTTTCACTCGCAGTGCCGCCGTTATTACCCTCAGCGCCAGCACCCTTGCCAGCCTGCCCGTACTGGCCGCCGATGAGCTGCATTACAACCAGATTTCCCTGCGTGCCGAAGTCAGCCAGGAAGTGGCCCGTGACCAGATGATCGTCACGCTCTACACCGAGTCGCAGAACACCGACCCGGGCAAGTTGGCCGCCGAAATCACCACTACCATGAACAAGGCGCTGGCCCAGGCGCGCGAAGTCAAAGGCGTCACCCTGCGTCAGGGCAGCCGCAACAGCTACCCGATCTACGACAACAAGAACCAGAAGATCACCGGCTGGCGTGAACGCGCCGAACTGCGCATGGAAAGTTCGGACTTTGCTGCCTTGTCGAAGCTAACCGGCGAGATGCTGACCAACCTGAAAATGGACAGCATGGACTTCGCCATCGCTAACCCGACCCGCAAGGCCAGCGAAGACGCCCTTCTGAAAGAAGCCGTTGCCGCGTTCAAGGCCCGCGCCCAACTGGCCACCGACGCACTGGGTGGCAAGGGCTACAAAATCGTCAACCTGAACTTCAACACCAATGGTTATCCACAACCGTATGCGCGTGGCGGCATGATGATGAAAGCAGCGGCCATGGATTCGGCGCCTACACCTGAAGTCGAGGCCGGCACCAGCCAGGTCAGCATGAGCGCGGATGGTGTGATCGAAGTCTCGATGCCTTGACCCCTACCTGATGAACCTGAACGGCGGCAACCTCGGTGACCGCCGTTTTCGTTTGGGCAGTTTGTACCTGCCACTTCAGGGGGCTCCATGGAAAGAATCGCCTTTAAATCGCGGCTCCTCGCTGCCGGCCTGCTGGCGCTTATGCCAATGGCCCAAGCCGCAACCACCCTGGTGTACTGCTCCGAAGCCAGCCCCGCCGGCTTCGACCCCAGCCAATACACCAGCGGCACCGATTTCGATGCCTCCGCCGAAACCGTGTTCAACCGGCTCACCCAGTTCAAGGTGCGCCAGGCACTGGACATGGCCATCGATAAACCAGCGATTATCAAGGCCGTCTACCAAAGCGCCGGACAATTGGCGCAGAACGCCCTGCCGCGTGCCCAGTGGTCTTATGACCCGTCTATCAAGGACGCGCCCTACGACCCAGCCAAGGCTCGCGCGCTACTAAAAGAAGCAGGGGTTGCACCTGGCACCACCATCAACTTGTGGGCGATGACCGTACAGAGAGCCTCCAACCCGAATGCGCGGATGTCGGCACAGATGATTCAACAGGATTGGGCCAAGGTCGGGATCACCGCCAATATCGTCAGCTATGAATGGGGCGAGTACATCAAACGGGCGAAAAACGGCGAGCACGACGTGATGATCTACGGCTGGACCGGCGACAACGGTGACCCGGATAACTGGCTCGGTGTGCTCTACAGTTGTGCTGCGGTCAAGGGCAGCAACTACGCAAAATGGTGTAACCCGCAGTACGACAAACTGGTGCAAAAGGCCAAGGTCAGCAGTGACCGTGATGAACGTATAAAGTGGTATCAACGAGCGTAGAAAATACTTAAAGAACAAGTACCTATAACGCCTATAGCAAACTCGACGGTTTTCCAGCCCCTTCGAAAGGAAGTCCTGGATTTCAAGATCAGTCCGTTTGGCCTGACGCCTTTCTACGGCGTGGGTTTGAATAAGTAACAGCCACGCTCCAATCGGGTGCGCCAGACGCCTAGATTGGGCCTATTTGGTGCGCCTAACGCACCGAAAAAACCCCTCCAATATGCCGAAACGTGTCAATACTTACATTAATGCGACATTCCTGTACGTTCGTACCACTGTTTAGCGCTTGTAGCCTCTCTGCATCTTGCATTGGGTATGGGCCCTGCATAAGTATCCGCAGGTCGACTCACGAGGTCGCCCTCACTACCAAAAATGACAACAAATCATGAGGCCAACATGCTTAAACACGCAGTCATTCCGTTTTTAGTCAGCGCCGGTTTAATGGCCGCTGCACCTTTCGCCCAGGCGGCGACTAACCTGGTGTTCTGCTCCGAAGGGAGCCCGGCCGGTTTTGATCCAGGCCAGTACACCACCGGAACAGACTTCGATGCCTCGGCCGAAACCATGTTCAACCGCCTGACCCAGTTTGAGCGCGGCGGCACCGCCGTTGTTCCTGGTCTGGCCACCACTTGGGACGTTTCCCCGGATGGTCTGACTTATACCTTCCACCTTCGCGAAGGCGTCAAGTTCCATACCACCCCGTACTTCAAGCCAACTCGTGAATTCACGGCTGACGACGTACTGTTCACGTTCAACCGGATGATCAACAAAGATGATCCGTTCCGTAAAGCCTACCCCACCGAGTTCCCGTACTTCACGGACATGGGGATGGACACCAACATCAAGAACATCGAGAAAGTCGATGACCACACCGTCAAGTTCACCCTTGGCACCGTGGACGCGGCTTTCATCCAGAACCTGGCCATGAGCTTCGCCTCCGTACAGTCGGCAGAATACGCCGCCCAGCTGTTGAAGGAAGGCAAGGCCCAGGACATCAACCAGAAGCCAGTCGGCACTGGTCCGTTCGTGTTCAAGAGCTACCAGAAAGACTCCAACATCCGTTACACCGGCAACAAGGACTACTGGAAGCCTGAAGACGTCAAGATCGACAACCTGATCTTCGCCATCACCACCGACCCGTCGGTGCGTATCCAGAAGCTCAAGAAAAACGAATGCCAGGTCACCCTTTTCCCGCGTCCGGCCGACCTCAAGGCTCTGGGCGAAGACAAATCCTTGAAATTGCCGCACCAGGCCGGTTTCAACCTGGGCTACATCGCCTACAACGTCATGCCGGTGCTCAAGGGCCAGACTGACCAGAACCCACTGGCCAACCTGAAAGTCCGTCAGGCCATGGACATGTCGGTCAACAAGCAGCAAATCATCGACTCCGTGTACCAGGGCGCAGGCCAACTGGCGGTCAACGCCATGCCGCCAACCCAATGGTCCTATGACGACACCATCAAGGACGCCAAGTACGACCCTGAGAAAGCCAAGGCGCTGCTCAAGGAAGCCGGCGTCAAGGAAGGCACCGCCATTACCCTGTGGGCCATGCCGGTCCAGCGTCCGTACAACCCGAACGCCAAGCTGATGGCTGAAATGCTACAGAGCGACTGGGCCAAGATCGGCCTGAAGGTCAACATCGTCAGCTACGAATGGGGCGAGTACATCAAGCGTTCCAAAGGCGGTGAGAACCAGGCCATGATCATTGGCTGGAGCGGCGACAATGGTGACCCGGACAACTGGCTGAACGTGCTGTTCGGCTGCGATTCCCTGTCCGGCAACAACTTCTCCAAATGGTGCGACAAGAAATTTGACGGCATCGTCAAGGAAGCCAAGTCCACTTCCGATGTCGCCAAGCGCACCGAACTGTACAAGCAGGCGCAGCACATCCTCAAAGATGCAGTCCCGATGACACCTATCGCGCACTCGACGGTGTATCAACCCATGCGCACCACCGTGCAGGATTTCAAGATCAGCCCATTTGGCTTGAATTCCTTCTACGGGGTGAGCATCAGCAAGTAAGGAGCTCTGACGGCGACGTTGCATAACGTCGCCGTTATTGCATCCGCCAAGACCGCTGGAATGGAACTACAAACGCACTCACCGCCGTCCTACGGCATCGAACTGCGAATGTACCGTCCCATCCCTACAAGGTCTGTCAGGTTTGCCGCATTTACTGCTCAACTGCCGACCCATAACGTCGCGCAAGGGCAGAGGCGTACGACCTGTAGGGCAACTGCTGAACGGGGATCAGTGTTGCTTCCATGTCCTGACGGGCACGGCAATTGCTCACTGACGACAACAATAAACAAGGATTAGGGACCGTCATGCGCCATACAACCGTTCTATCCGCAATATTGGGTACCAGCCTGTTGGCCATCGCCTCGATGGGCCAGGCCGCCGACAAGAAGAGCCTGGTGTTTTGCTCCGAAGGCAGCCCGGCCGGGTTTGATACCGCGCAATACACCACCGCCACTGACAACGATGCCGCCGAACCGCTTTACAACCGCTTGGCCGAATTCGAGAAAGGCGCCACCAACGTAGTACCGGGGCTGGCAACCAAGTGGGACATTTCACCGGACGGCCTGACCTACACCTTCCATCTGCGTGAAGGGGTGAAATTCCACAGCAACAAGGACTTCAAGCCGACGCGTGACTTCAACGCCGACGACGTGCTGTTCACCTTCAATCGCATGCTTGACCCCGAATACCCGTTCCGCAAGGCCTACCCCACCGAGTTTCCGTACTTCAACGGGATGAGCCTGAACAAAAACATCGCCAAGGTCGAGAAAACCGACCCGCTGACCGTGGTCATGACCCTGAACACGGTAGATGCTGCGTTTATCCAGAACATCGCCATGAGTTTCGCCTCGATCCTGTCGGCCGAATACGCCGACCATTTGCTCAAGATCGGCAAGCCCAGCGAGATCAACCAGAAGCCGATCGGCACCGGGCCGTTCGTGTTCCAGCGCTATCAAAAAGACTCGCAGATCCGCTACACCGGCAACAAACAGTACTGGGACCCGAGCCGGGTCAAGCTCGACCAACTGATTTTCGCCATCAACACCGATGCGTCGGTGCGGGTGCAGAAACTCAAGGCCAACGAATGCCAGATCACTCTGCATCCGCGACCAGCCGACGTAGACGCCCTCAAGGCCGACCCGAAACTGCAACTGCTGACCAAGCCTGGTTTCAACCTCGGCTACATCGCCTATAACGTGCAGCACAAGCCCTTCGACCAACTCGAAGTACGCCAGGCCATGGACATGGCGGTGAACAAGCAGAGCATTCTCAATGCGGTGTACCAGGGCGCAGGCCAACTGGCCGTCAATGCCATGCCGCCGACCCAATGGTCCTACGACGACACCATCAAGGACGCCGTCTACAACCCGGAAAAAGCCAAGGAGTTGCTCAAGGCCGCCGGCGTCAAGGAAGGCACCGAGATCACCCTGTGGGCGATGCCAGTGCAACGGCCGTACAACCCCAACGCCAAGCTGATGGCAGAAATGCTGCAGAGTGACTGGGCGAAGATCGGCCTCAAGGTCAAGATCGTCAGCTATGAATGGGGCGAGTACATCAAGCGCACCAAGAATGGCGAACACGATGTCAGCCTGATTGGCTGGACCGGCGACAACGGTGACCCGGACAACTGGCTGGGCACCCTCTACAGCTGTGACGCCATCGGCGGGAACAACTACTCCATGTGGTGTGACCCGGCGTACGACAAGCTGATCAAGCAAGCCAAGGTCGTTACCGACCGCGAACAAAGGACTGTTCTGTACAAACAGGCGCAGCAACTGCTTAAAGCACAGGTGCCGATCACGCCAGTCGCCCACTCGACGGTCAACCAGCCGTTAAGCGCCAAAGTCGAAGGTTTCAAGGTGAGCCCCTTCGGCCGCAACGTGTTCTCGGGCGTCAGCATTACCCCATAAGAAACTAACCGGATTGCGGAGAGCGAAAGAGGCTCTCCAGCAAACGTGCAGCCTGAATTCGGGATTTCCCCTTAGGCAAACGTTTGCAAGGCTTGAACGAGTTCCACACCCAATAGCCGGTTCACCTAAAAAGACCGGCATCAAAAAAAGAGAACCAAAGGAGCTTCACCCATGAAACTGAGCAGCACCGCGCTACTGGCCCTGGCCATCAGCAGCATCACGGCCACGGCCTACGCTGAACCTGTAAGTCAGGACTTCGTTCCAACCACACTGGCCGGCACTAGCGCCCAAAGCGAGGCCAAAGGCTTTGTCGAAGATTTCAGCCTGGGCGGCAGTACGCGCAACTGGTACTCCAATGAACACCTGTACCGCGGGGGCAGCTTCAAATACAAAGAGCACGGTGTAACGAAGACCGACCGCAACCGTACCAACTGGATCCAGGGCACCATCATCAACGCCAGCTCGGGTTTCACCCAGGGCACTGTGGGTGTCAAGACCGAAGTAGCGGTGTACAACGCTCTGGTTCTGGACCGCAGCAAACGCGATATCAAGGGCGGCTCCAACCGTACCTTGGCTGACTCTGACGGCAATGCCGTAGACCAATGGAGCAAACTGGGCTTGGCTAACGTGCAGTTCCGCGTGTCCAACACCACCTTGACCGCCGGTCGTCAGAACTTCAGCAGCGGCATCGTCGACACCATCGGCAACCGTCCCCTGCCATCGAGCTTCCAAGGTGTGAGCTTCAACAGCGAAGAGTTCAGCAACCTGTCGTTCCAGGGCGGCGTGTTTGACCGCGTGTCCCCACGTTCCGAGCAGAGCCTGTCGAAGTTCCGTAGCGAGTACAGCCAACAAGGCGCGAACAGCGCGACAACGGACAAGGTCTACACCCTAGGCGCCAACTACCAGCCGTTCAAAAGCCTGAAAACCAGCTTCTTCGGCGCCAACGTCAAGGACTTCTGGAACCAGTACTACTTCGGCGCGACCCACGAGTTGGGTGATAGCCAGCAACTGGCCCTGACCACTGGCTTCAACTACTACAAGACCGTCGACGAAGGCAAAAAGCTGATGGGGGAAATCGACAACGATACCTTCTCCCTGTCCCTTGGCCTGGCGCATCAGGCTCACAGCCTGACCTTCTCCTACCAGCAAGTGAACGGTAACGAGTACTTCGACTACCTGCACGAAACCAACGGCATCTACCTGGCCAACTCCCTGACGTCGGACTTCAACGGCCCGAACGAGAAATCCTTCCAGATTGCCTACGCCATCAACATGGCTGAATACGGTGTGCCGGGCCTGAAGTTCAACGTCTACTCCGCACGCGGCTGGGGCATCGACGGTACTCACTACACGGGTAACCGCAACGGCGCTTTCGCCTACACCGGCATCGAAACTCAGGACGGCGAAAAACACCAGGAATACGGCGTGGGCGCGGCCTACGCGGTCCAGAGCGGCCCGCTCAAGGCCACCGCGATTCGTGCCACCTACGTCGAACACCGTGGCAGCGCCAACCAATTCGACGGCAGCGTGAAAGAATTCCGTCTGGTTACCACCATCCCATTCAACATTCTTTAATTAGCACCAGGTAGACGGGGGGCTCAGGACGAGCCCGCCGTACACATTTGTGTGGTTGAATCGTTTGCAGAGGGCTCTTCGATGAAAATGCTCCCGTTACAAGCCGCCATGACCGCTGCACTGTTGAGTGTGGCCCTAGGCGTTTCGGCCAAACCGCTGGTGGTCTGCACCGAAGCCAGTCCGGAAGGTTTTGACCCGGTCCTGTACACCACGGCAGTCACCGCTGACGCCGCGGCAGAAACCATCTTCAACCGCCTGGTGGACTTCAAGCCCGGCACCACCGAAGTGGTCTCGGCCCTCGCCAGTTCCTGGGACATCAGCGAGGATGGGCTGCAGTACACCTTCCACCTGCGCAACGACATCAAGTTCCACACCACCGACTACTTCAAACCCACGCGCAACATGAATGCCGACGACGTGCTTTGGAGTTTCCAGCGTCAGCTGGACCCGAAACACCCGTGGCATAACAAGTCCAACGTGGGTTATCCGTACTTCGAAAGCATGGGTTTCAAGGATCTGCTCAAAAGCGTAGAGAAGACTGACGACCATACCGTGGTCTTCACCCTGACCCGCCGCGAAGCACCGTTCCTGGCTGACATTGCCATGGCCTTCTCTTCGATTCACTCCGCCGAATACGCCGACCAGTTGCTCAAGGCCGACAAGACCGCCGACCTCAATAGCAAGCCCATCGGCACCGGCCCATTCATCTTCACCCGCTACGCCAAGGACGCCCAGGTGCGCTTCAAGGCCAACCCGGAGTACTTCCGTGGCAAGCCACCAGCCGACCCGTTGATCCTGGCCATCACCACCGACAGCAACGTACGCCTGCAAAAACTCAAGGCCAACGAGTGCCAGATCGCGCTGTACCCCAAGCCCGATGACGTGCCAAACGCCAAGGCAGACCCAAACCTGAAAGTCGCGGAACTGGCGGCCATGACCACCAGCTACACCGCCATGAACACCACCCACAAATACCTGAGCGACGCACGGGTGCGTCACGCGATCAACATCGCGTTCGACAAAGAGGCCTACACCGACGCGCTGTATGGCAAAGGCAACGCTGTGGTCGGCACGGGGCCTTACCCGAACACGTTGCTGGGCTTCAGCGACAAACTGAAAAACCCTCCCCGCACGCCCGCAGAGCTGGACAAGGCCCGCGCCCTGCTCAAGGAAGCTGGCGTGCCTGAAGGCACCGTGCTGACGCTGTTTACCCGCAACGGCGGCGGCCCTACCAACCCCAACCCATTGCTCGGCGCGCAAATGATGCAGTCGGACCTGGCGCGTATCGGCCTGAAGATCGATATCCGCGTCTTTGAGTGGGGCGAGATGCTCAAACGCTCCAAAGCAGGCGAACATGACCTGATGTCGGCCGGCTGGGCAGGTGATAACGGCGACCCGGACAACTTCCTCACCCCAAACCTGAGTTGCGAAGCAGCGAAAAACGGCGAAAACTACGCACGCTGGTGTAACCAGGAGTTTCAAGACTTGATCGACAAGGCCCGCGCAGGCACTGAACCGGCGGCACGGGCTGAACTCTATGAACAAGCACTGGACGTTTTCGCCAAGGACCAACCATGGATTCCCATGGCTTACCCGAAAATGTTCACCGCCATGCGCAAGAACGTCGAAGGTTTTATTCAAAGCCCTCTGACTACAAATAACTTCGCCACCACCCAGGTGAAGTAGATAAGAAACGCTCGGCACCGTCGACCTGGACGGTGCCGAACCTGCCTAACCGGCTGATTGAGGTGCACAACAAGATGTTTAGTTTTATTGCCCGCCGATTGGGGTTGTTGATCCCCACGTTCTTCGGCATCACTTTGCTGACTTTCGCGTTGATTCGCATGATTCCTGGCGATCCCGTAGAGGTCATGATGGGCGAACGCCGCGTCGACCCCGAGATGCACGCACAGGCAATGGAACGCCTTGGTTTGAATAAACCGTTGTATGCGCAATACCTGGACTACGTTGGCAAACTCGCCCAAGGCGACCTTGGCGAATCCCTGCGCACCCGTACCAGCGTGTGGACCGAGTTCACCGCCCTATTCCCTGCGACCCTGGAACTGTCCCTGGCCGCCCTGTTGTTCGCCGGCATCCTTGGGCTTTTAGCCGGGGTGATCGCGGCCTTGAAGCGAGGGTCCCTGTTCGACCACGGGGTGATGGGCATCTCCCTGGCGGGATATTCGATGCCAATCTTCTGGTGGGGCCTGATCCTGATCATGTTCTTCTCCGTGAGCCTGGGCTGGACCCCGGTGTCCGGACGTATCGACCTGCTCTACGACATCGAGCCGCGCACCGGTTTCATGCTGATCGATACCCTGTTGGCTGACGAGCCGGATGCGTTCTGGGATGCCCTCCACCACCTGATCCTGCCGGCCATCGTGCTCGGCACTATCCCGCTGGCGGTGATCGCGCGGATGACTCGCTCCTCGATGCTCGAAGTGCTGCGCGAAGACTACATCCGTACCGCCAGGGCCAAAGGCCTGTCGCCGGCACGCGTAGTGTTCGTCCACGGCCTGCGCAACGCGCTGATCCCGGTACTGACGGTGGTCGGCCTGCAAGTCGGCACCCTGCTGGCCGGTGCGGTCCTGACCGAAACCATCTTTTCCTGGCCCGGCATCGGCAAATGGCTGATCGAAGCCATTGGCGCACGGGACTATCCCGTGGTGCAAAACGGCATCCTGTTAATCGCCTGCCTGGTGATTATGGTGAACTTCGTAGTGGACATCCTCTACGGCTTCGCCAACCCACGCATCCGTCACCAGCGCTGAGATCATGACCATGAGCACACCAACTCCATCGGTAGCAGTCGATCAAAGCCTGCTGTATCCGTCCCCGTACAAAGAATTCTGGCAAGCCTTCTCCCAGAACAAGGGCGCTGTCGCCGGCCTGATGTTCATGATCGTGATCGTGTTCTGCGCGCTGTTCGCCCCTTGGGTCGCACCGCACAACCCGAGCGAGCAGTACCGTGACTTCCTGCTGACCCCGCCATCGTGGCTCGAAGGTGGGCAGATCCAGTTCCTGCTGGGCACCGACGAACTGGGCCGTGACTTGCTGTCCCGCTTGATCCAGGGTTCGCGCCTGTCCTTGCTGATCGGTTTGTCGTCGGTCGTGATGTCGCTGATCCCAGGGATCCTGATGGGCCTGTTCGCCGGGTTCTTCCCGCGTCTGCTGGGCCCGACCATCATGCGTTTGATGGACATCATGCTCGCCCTGCCGTCGCTGCTGCTGGCCGTAGCCATTGTCGCCATCCTTGGCCCTGGCCTGATCAACACCGTGATCGCCATTGCCATCGTGTCCCTACCGTCCTATGTCCGCCTGACCCGCGCCGCAGTGATGGGCGAACTGCATCGTGACTACGTGACTGCCGCCCGCCTCGCCGGCGCTGGCCTGCCGCGTCTGATGTTCATCACCGTGCTGCCTAACTGCATGGCACCGTTGATCGTCCAGGCGACCTTGAGCTTTTCCTCGGCGATTCTCGATGCCGCAGCGTTAGGCTTCCTCGGCCTTGGCGTACAACCGCCAACCCCTGAGTGGGGCACCATGCTGGCTTCGGCTCGCGACTACATCGAACGCGCCTGGTGGGTCGTGAGCCTGCCTGGCTTGACCATTTTGCTCAGCGTGCTGGCAATCAACCTGATGGGCGACGGCCTGCGCGATGCGCTGGACCCGAAACTCAAGAATGCCGCCTGAGGAGATTCCCATGTCACTGCTAGAAATCAAGAATCTCAATGTCCGCTTCGGCGACAAGACCGCAGTCCCAGTGGTCGACGGCCTCGATATTAGCGTCGACAAAGGTGAAGTATTGGCCATCGTTGGCGAGTCGGGTTCGGGTAAATCCGTGACCATGATGGCGCTGATGGGCCTGATCGAGCACCCCGGCATCGTCACCGCCGACGCCCTGAACTTCGACGGCAAGGACATGCTCAAGCTGAGCAACCGCCAGCGCCGGCAAATCGTCGGCAAAGACCTGGCCATGGTGTTCCAGGACCCGATGACCGCCCTGAACCCCAGCTACACCGTGGGTTTCCAGATCGAAGAAGTGCTGCGCCTGCACCTCAAGATGTCCAGTAAACAAGCCCGCAAGCGCGCCATCGAACTGCTGGAAAAGGTGGAAATCCCTGGCGCCGCCAGCCGTATGAACGCCTACCCGCACCAACTGTCCGGCGGCATGAGCCAGCGTGTGGCGATTGCCATGGCCATTGCCGGCGAGCCGAAACTGCTGATCGCCGATGAGCCAACCACCGCGCTGGACGTGACTATCCAGGCGCAGATCATGGAGCTGCTGCTGGCCCTGCAAAAAGAACGGAACATGGGCCTGGTGCTGATCACCCACGACCTCGCAGTCGTGGCTGAAACCGCCCAGCGCGTGTGTGTGATGTACGCCGGCCAAGCCGTGGAAGTCGGGCAAGTGCCTGGCCTGTTCGACGTACCCGGCCACCCGTACAGCGAAGCATTGCTGGCGGCGATTCCGGAACACAGCATGGGCGCCGCCCGGCTGTCGACCTTGCCGGGCATCGTGCCCGGTCGTTATGACCGTCCACAAGGTTGCCTGCTGTCGCCGCGCTGCCCTTACGTTCAGGACAGCTGCCGTCAGACTCGTCCAGGTCTGGACCCTAAAGCCCACAGCCTTGCGCGCTGCTTCTACCCCTTGAACCAGGAGGTGGCGTAATGGCCGTCGTTCTTACCGCCCGCGACCTGACCCGTCACTACGAAGTGTCCCGTGGCCTGTTCAAGGGCCACGCCCTGGTGCGCGCCCTTAATGGTGTGTCGTTTGAGCTGGAAGCCGGCAAGACTCTCGCCGTGGTGGGCGAATCCGGTTGCGGCAAATCCACCCTCGCTCGCGCCCTAACGCTGATTGAAGAACCATCCTCCGGCTCCTTGAAAATCGCCGGCCAGGAAGTCACTGGCGCCGACAAGGCCCAACGCAAGCAGCTGCGTAAAGACGTGCAGATGGTGTTCCAGAGCCCTTACGCCTCGTTGAACCCACGCCAGAAGGTCGGTGATCAGCTCGGCGAGCCGCTGCTGATCAACACCAACCTATCGGCCGCCGAGCGTCGGGAAAAAGTCCAGGCGATGATGAAGCAAGTGGGCCTGCGCCCTGAGCATTATCAGCGCTACCCGCACATGTTCTCTGGTGGCCAGCGCCAGCGGATCGCCCTGGCCCGGGCGATGATGCTGCAACCCAAGGTGCTGGTGGCGGATGAACCGACCTCGGCACTGGACGTGTCGATCCAGGCCCAGGTGCTCAACCTGTTCATGGACCTGCAGCAGGAATTCAACACCGCCTACGTGTTCATCTCCCACAACCTGGCCGTCGTACAGCACGTCGCCGACCATGTGATGGTGATGTACCTCGGTCGGCCGGTGGAAATGGGCGCGAAGAACGACATCTATGAGCGCCCGCTGCACCCCTACACCCAGGCGCTGTTGTCGGCCACACCGACCATCCACCCGGACCCGAACAAGCCGAAGATCAAGATCGTCGGCGAGTTGCCCAACCCGCTCAACCCGCCGTCCGGCTGCGCGTTTCACAAGCGCTGCCCGTACGCCACCGAACTGTGCAGCACCGACGAGCCCGCCTTGCGCGAACTCGATAATCGCCAGGTGGCTTGCCACTACGCGGAGCAGTTTGTGGCCTAACCGGTAGATGTTGATCGTTGCCACGCTCCGGCGTGGGAACGATCATGCCCTGGGGTTCAGTCCAGAGCATTGCTTGAATTTTACAGCCCTTCTCGTCGGATTGCGCATCGGCCCGGCGAGAGGGGCTTTCTTTTGCCTGCCGTCTACGTCTGGCTATCGCCCTCATAACCGTCATCGGTATCCGGCTCTTCGGTGGTGGTGTCATCATCGTCGGCACTGCCACCTTGGCCCTGATCTCCGCCTTCAGACTCCGATTTGGCCAGCTGCAAGCCACTGCCCTGCTCATTCTGCACCGCTGAGAAGCCTCCATTGCCTCCATGCACCGGGTTGTGCGCCCAAGCCGTCGACATCCCGAGACACAACAACACCAGCACTTTGATCAACAACACGAATCGTTGAAAAATACTCATGGTCGATTCCGTCCAGTCAGTAGGTAAATCCCGCACGACAGTCGTTTACCGCCGCAAGCTTTGACGCTAGTCCCGATATGAGGTTTTCGCCAGATAATTGAGCCCCCCGCGGAGCGCAAAAAAAGGGCGAAGCCATAACAGCTTCGCCCTTTCATTTACCGTTCAGCCCTTAATGGTGTTCGCGGGTCGCACGGAATTTCACATCCGGCCAGCGCTCTTCCATCAGCGCCAGGTTAACCCGGGTCGGGGCCAGGTAGGTCAGGTGACCGCCGCCATCGATGGCGAGGTTTTCCACAGCCTTGATCCTGAACTCTTCGAGTTTCTTCTTATCGCTGCAATCGATCCAGCGCGCCGAGTACACGGTGATTGGCTCGTAGGAGCACTCGACCTTGTATTCCTCTTTCAAGCGGCTGGCGACCACATCGAACTGCAGCACACCGACGGCGCCGAGGATGATGTCGTTGCTGCGCTCGGGGAAGAACACCTGGGTCGCGCCCTCTTCCGCCAATTGCTGCAAGCCCTGACGCAGTTGCTTGGACTTGAGCGGGTCACGCAGGCGCACGCGGCGGAACAGTTCCGGCGCAAAGTGCGGGATGCCGGTAAAGCTCAGCGCTTCGCCTTCGGTGAAGGTGTCGCCGATCTGGATAGTGCCGTGGTTGTGCAAGCCAATGATGTCGCCGGCGAAGGCTTCTTCCAGTTGCTCACGCTCGGAGGAGAAGAAGGTCAGGGCGTCGCCGATGCGCACGTCCTTGCCGGTGCGCACATGGCGCATCTTCATGCCTTTTTCGTATTTGCCGGAGCAGATGCGCATAAAGGCAATACGGTCGCGGTGTTTTGGGTCCATGTTCGCCTGGATCTTGAACACGAAGCCGGCGAATTTCTCCTCCACCGGTTCCACGGTGCGCTCGTTGGCCACTCGGGCCAGCGGCAGCGGCGCCCAGTTGACCACGGCGTCGAGCACGTGGTCGACACCGAAGTTACCCAAGGCGGTGCCGAAGAACACCGGGGTCAGCTGACCGTCGAGGAATTCCTGCTGGTTGAACTCATGGCAGGCGCCCTGCACCAGTTCCAACTGATCGACAAAGCGGTCGTACTCGTCACCTAGGTGGGCGCGGGCTTCGTCGGAGTCGAGCTTCTCGATGATTTTCACATCGGTGCGCTCGTGGCCGTGGCCGGCGGTGTAGACAAGGATGTAGTCGTCCGCCAGGTGGTACACGCCCTTGAAGTCGCGGTAGCAACCAATCGGCCAGGTGATCGGCGCAGCCTTGATCTTCAGGACGGCTTCGATCTCGTCCAGCAGCTCGATGGGGTCGCGGATGTCGCGGTCGAGTTTGTTGATAAAGCTGATAATCGGCGTATCACGCAGACGGCAGACATCCATCAGGGCGATCGTCCGTGGCTCGACGCCTTTACCGCCGTCGAGGACCATCAGTGCCGAGTCGACCGCGGTCAGGGTGCGGTAGGTGTCTTCGGAGAAGTCTTCGTGGCCCGGGGTGTCGAGCAGGTTGATCATGTGGTCGCGATACGGGAACTGCATGACCGAGGTGGTAATGGAAATACCACGCTGCTTCTCCATTTCCATCCAGTCTGAGGTGGCATGGCGGTCGGATTTGCGGGATTTCACCGTGCCGGCCACTGCGATTGCCTTGCCCATCAGCAACAGCTTCTCGGTGATGGTGGTTTTACCGGCATCGGGGTGGGAAATAATAGCGAAAGTGCGGCGTTTCGCGACTTCGGCGGCCTGGTGGGTCATGGGAAATCGCCTGGCAGGTGAGTCAAAAAAGGGCGGCGAGTATAGCGCAAACCTAGGCCCACGGACCACCGCTCACCCGGTTGCAGTGACTTCAAGGGTGGCTAATTACTGCTAAATATGGAACCTTTTAAAAGGTAGAGACGTCCACTCCCCGGTACCGCACTCGTTACCAGGGGCTGAAAAATCAGCAAGTTAGCCTGACGAGGCTGCGCTCATGGCTTGACCTCACGCCGTTTTGCCGGCGTTGGCGAGCTGCTTTTCGCACACACATTACCGGCAGCCAGGAATGGCATTGCCGCACGGTAGTGTGCGTGCCGACTGAAATAAAGGAGTCCGCCTGTGGCTATTCGCTATGGCAAAGGGCTGATAGGAGGAGCGGTTGTCGTCGCTCTCCTGGCCCTGCTGGTCCACTGGATTGGCATCAACACGATCGAACTGTACCGCGACGATTTGTTGTTTTACCTGCAAGCTCACCTGATTCTCGTCCTTGTTTCCATGCTGGCCGCCCTGATTGTAGGGATTCCCGCCGGTATCCTGCTCAGCCGACCGAACATGGTCGGGCGCGCAGAACGCTTCATGCAGATCTTCAACATCGGCAACACCGTCCCTCCCCTCGCCGTACTGGCCATTGCCCTGGGCGTGCTGGGCATCGGCAGCGGTCCTGCGATCTTCGCCCTGTTCCTCGCCTCATTGCTGCCCATTGTGCGCAACACCTATGAAGGCCTGAAAAACGTTCAGGGCTCCCTGAAAGAAGCCGCCGTCGGCATTGGCATGACCCCGCGCCAGGTGCTGTTTCGCGTCGAGTTGCCCAACGCCGTGCCGATCATCATCGGCGGCGTGCGCGTAGCGCTGGCGATCAACGTCGGTACCGCGCCCCTGGCCTTCCTGATTGGTGCCAACAGCCTGGGTAGCCTGATTTTCCCCGGCATTGCCTTGAACAATCAGCCGCAACTGCTGCTCGGCGCCGCCTGCACCGCGCTACTGGCATTACTGCTCGACGGTCTGGTGACCATGGCCAGCCGCCTCTGGCTGGAACGCGGGTTGCGTGCGTCTTAAGGCTTGGCAAAGGAACCAACATGAAAAAACTGACTTTGATATTGAGCTGCGTCCTGCTGTTCGCAGGGATTGCGCAAGCCGCTGAAAAACCAGTGATCCGCATCGGCGCCCGGGTGTTCACCGAACAGACCTTGCTGGCCGAAATCACTGCCCAGTACCTGCGCACCAAGGGTTACGACACCCGTGTGACCGGCGGCCTGGGCAGCAACCTGGCGCGCAGTGCCCAGGAAAGTGGGCAACTGGACCTGATCTGGGAATACACCGGCGTGTCGCTGGTAGCCTACAACCACGTTGACGAGAAACTCGACAGCGAACAGTCCTACGCCAGAGTGAAAGAACTCGATGCGAAAAAAGGCCTGGTGTGGCTATCGCCGACGAAATTCAGCAACACCTATGCGCTGTCGCTGCCAGAGAACGTGGCCAAGCAATACCCGCAGATCAACACCATCAGCGACCTGACCAAAGCCCTCGCCGAAAAAACCAGGGAAAACCGCCTGGTGGCCCTGGACACCGAGTTCACCAACCGTTCCGACGGCATGGCCGGCATGGTCAAGCTGTACGGCATGAACCTGACCCGCAAAAACACCCGGCAAATGGACGCGGGCCTGGTTTACACCGCCCTGCGTAACGGCCAGGTGTTTGCCGGTTTGGTCTACACCACTGATGGTCGCCTCAATGCCTTCAAATTGAAGCTGTTGGAAGACGACCTGCATTACTTCCCGGACTACACCGCAGCGCCCGTGGTGCGTGAGGTTTATCTCGATGCCCACCCGCAACTGGCCGCAGACCTCAAGCCGCTGGCAGCGCTGTTCGACGACCAGACCATGCGCCAGTTGAATGCGCGGGTCGACGTCGATCATGAAAGCCCGTCCGCCGTCGCCGCAGATTTCCTGCGCCAACATCCCATCAACTGAGGAGAAGATATGGAATTTCTGAACGCCTTTTCCCATCTTGATTGGACACAGGTCCTGCACCTGACCTGGCAGCACATCACCCTGGTCGGCATCGCGGTCATTCTCGCGATCGTCGTGGGCGTGCCCCTGGGCGTGCTGATGACCCGTTTCCCGAGTTTGGCCGGCCCGCTGCAAGCCAGCGCCACGGTGCTGCTGACCGTGCCGTCCATCGCCCTGTTCGGCCTGCTGCTGCCGTTCTACTCCAAGTTCGGCCAGGGCCTGGGGCCGATGCCGGCGATCACCGCCGTGTTCCTCTATTCCCTGCTGCCGATCATGCGTAACACCTACCTGGCCCTGACCGGCGTCGAGCCAGGCATCCGCGAGGCGGCCAAAGGCATCGGCATGACCTTCAGCCAGCGCCTGCGCATGGTCGAACTGCCCATCGCCGTGCCGGTGATCCTCGCCGGTGTGCGCACCGCCGTGGTGATGAACATTGGCGTCATGACCATTGCCGCCACCATCGGCGCCGGTGGCCTGGGTGTACTTATTCTGGCTTCCATCAGCCGCAGCGACATGTCGATGCTGATCGTTGGCGCCGTACTGGTCAGTCTCCTGGCCATCTTCGCCGACCTGCTTCTGCAATGGCTGCAACGCACGCTGACTCCAAAAGGACTGCTCAAATGATCGAACTTCAAAACCTGACCAAGACCTTTCAAAGCAACGGCAAGACCATCACCGCCGTTGATTCCGTGAGCCTGACCGTCAACGAAGGCGAAATTTGCGTATTCCTCGGCCCCTCGGGCTGCGGCAAGAGCACCACGTTGAAGATGATCAACCGCCTGATCAAACCCACGTCCGGCAAGATTTTTATCAACGGCGAAGACACCACCGACCTGGACGAAGTGACCCTTCGTCGCAACATCGGCTATGTGATCCAGCAGATCGGCTTGTTCCCCAACATGACCATCGAAGAAAACATCGTGGTGGTGCCCAAGCTCCTGGGTTGGGACAAGCAGAAATGCCATGACCGCGCCCGTGAGTTGATGAGCATGATCAAGCTCGAACCCAAGCAGTATCTGCACCGCTACCCACGTGAATTGTCCGGTGGCCAGCAGCAGCGAATCGGCGTGATCCGCGCCCTGGCGGCCGATGCGCCGTTGCTGCTGATGGATGAGCCGTTCGGCGCGGTCGACCCGATCAACCGCGAGATGATCCAGAACGAATTCTTCGAAATGCAACGGGCGCTGAACAAAACCGTAATCATGGTCAGCCACGACATCGACGAAGCCATCAAGCTGGGTGACAAGATCGCCATCTTCCGCGCTGGCAAGCTGTTACAGATTGATCACCCGGACACCCTGCTGGCCCACCCTGCCGACGAATTCGTCAGCAGCTTTGTCGGCCAGGACAGCACCCTCAAGCGCCTGTTGCTGGTGAAGGCCGAGGATGCGGCGGATAACGCACCGTCGGTAAGCCCGGAAACGCCAGTGGCCGACGCCCTGGAATTGATGGACGAACACGACCGTCGCTACGTGGTGGTGACCGATGGCGAGAATAAAGCCCTGGGCTTTGTGCGTCGTCGCGACCTGCACCGCAAGACCGGCACCTGCGCGCAATTCCTGCAGGAATTCAACGCCACCGCAGCGTACGACGAGCATTTGCGCATCCTGCTATCGCGCATGTACGAGTTCAACCGCTCGTGGTTGCCGGTGATGGATGCCGAGCGGGTGTTCCTCGGTGAGGTGACTCAGGAGTCGATTGCCGAGTACCTGAGCTCCGGCAAGTCGCGTGGCGGCAAGACCAGCATTGTTTCGCCAGCCGAGACTGCGTTGGCCTGATCCTCCCTTTGTGTAAAAGCCCTACCTGTGGCGAGGGAGCTTGCTCCCTCGCCACAAAAGCCCTTCAAATCTCCCTTCCCGGGGAACATCAATCCGTCATGCCTGTCGGTTACATAAGTAGCTGCACATGCCCACACGACGAGCGCGTGTAAAAACGCGACATTTTTAGTTGATCTCAAGCCCCTCAAGTCCTAAAGTTCGCGCCGAACGTCCATGCTGGAAACGATCCATCCGGCTCAAGTACTGACGACGAGACAGCAAGGCCAAGGGAAGCGGTTGATCTCATGGCCTTTTTTGCTTTCGGCGACATGCCTTGGGAAGTAGGCGAACCAAAGTGGGGATACGGAGGACGTTCATTTGCACCCATTGATCAATCTAGTTTGCCAGTAGGAGTTCCCAGCATGTCGATTAAGGTCGAAGACTATTACGCGCGCGAAACCTTCCAGAAAATGAAGGCCTTCGCCGATACGCAAGAAACCCCGTTCGTGGTGATCGACACCGCGATGATCAGCCAGGCCTACGATGACCTGCGCGCCGGCTTCGAGTTCGCCAAGATCTACTATGCAGTCAAGGCCAACCCGGCTGTCGAAATCATCGACCTGCTGAAAGAGAAAGGCTCCAGCTTCGACATCGCTTCGATCTACGAGCTGGATAAAGTGCTGGCCCGTGGCGTCAGCGCCGACCGTATCAGCTATGGCAACACCATCAAGAAATCCAAGGACATCCGCTACTTCTACGAGAAGGGCGTGCGCCTGTTTTCCACCGATTCCGAAGCCGACCTGCGCAACATCGCCAAAGCCGCGCCGGGTTCGAAAGTCTATGTACGTATCCTTACCGAAGGCTCGACCACCGCTGACTGGCCGTTGTCGCGCAAGTTCGGCTGCCAGACCGACATGGCCATGGACCTGCTGATCCTGGCCCGCGACCTGGGCCTGGTGCCGTACGGCATCTCCTTCCACGTTGGCTCACAGCAGCGCGACATCAGCGTGTGGGACGCGGCGATCGCCAAGGTCAAAGTGATCTTCGAACGTCTGAAGGAAGAAGACGGCATCCACCTGAAGCTGATCAACATGGGCGGTGGCTTCCCGGCCAACTACATCACCCGCACCAACAGCCTGGAAACCTACGCAGAAGAAATCATCCGCTTCCTCAAGGAAGACTTCGGTGATGAACTCCCGGAAATCATCCTGGAACCGGGCCGTTCGTTGATCGCCAACGCCGGGATCCTGGTCAGTGAAGTGGTACTGGTCGCCCGTAAATCCCGTACCGCCGTCGAGCGTTGGGTGTACACGGACGTGGGCAAGTTCTCCGGCCTGATCGAAACCATGGACGAATCCATCAAGTTCCCGATCTGGACCGAGAAGAACGGCGAGATGGAAGAAGTGGTCATCGCCGGGCCTACCTGCGACAGCGCCGACATCATGTACGAAAACTATAAGTACGGTTTACCGCTGAACCTGGCGATTGGTGATCGGATGTACTGGTTGTCGACCGGTGCGTACACCACCAGCTACAGCGCAGTGGAATTCAATGGGTTTCCGCCGTTGAAGTCGTTCTACCTGTAAGAGAAGCAGCGGCAAGTTTTAAGCTGCAAGAGGAAGCCCATGCGTGTCATGGGCTTTTTTGTGGGCCTAGGAAAGCTCTGTCGAGCGTCGCTGGTAATCCACAGCCATTGCCCGAATCTGCGGATCATTGGCGGCAGACAATGCGTTGTAAGCCACCCGCAAAAATTTCAGATTCCCGCCCGCCAGAGCCTTGCGCAACCATTCCAGCGCTGCATCGATCTGGCCTCGGTCAGCCAACACCGCCGCGTAACTGAACTGCCCACGAAAATCCCCGCCTTGCGCTGATCGTCGATACCACTCAACCGCCGCATCCAAATCTCGGGGGCAGAACTGCCCTTCTTCCAGATAACGCCCAAGCAGGTTCATCGATTTGGCATGACCCAACTGCGCGGCCTGTCGATAACACGCCAGTGCTTGCTGCTGATCCTCGGCCTCACCGCGCCCCGTCGCCAGCAGGTTGGCATAGTTATACAAACCCCAATCAAGCCCGGCATCTGCGGCCTGGCGATACTCCCGCGCAGCCGCCACGGCATCAGCCGTGCAGCCCCAGCCATGCTCAAAACAGCGACCGAGCATATTGTGCGCCATCAAATGCCCACCTTGGGCCGCGATCTGAAACCAGCGCAACGCCAGTGCCTCATCGCGCTCAATGCCGCGTCCCTCCAGGAGAATCTGCCCCAGCAACGCCTGGGCATCCACCACGCCCTCCTTCGCCGCCATCAAAATCGCCTGGGCGGCGCGCACCGGGGATTCGTAGAGCATGGCCCGCAGTTGTTTACCATCGAGGACCTCTTCACGGCGCAATTGAAAACCCATAGTCAGACCTCAACCCAGCGGCGCAACAGATTGTGATAGGTACCGGTGAGTTGTATCAGCGCCGGGTGGTCGGGCACATCCGTGGTCAGTTGCTGGATTGCACCGTCCATTTCGAACAGCAAGGTGCGCTGGCTGTCTTCGCGCACCAGGCTTTGGGTCCAGAAAAACGAGGCGTAGCGGGCGCCACGGGTCACGGCGTTGACCTTGTGCAG
Source organism: Pseudomonas sp. C321 (assembly GCF_055407105.1). NCBI lineage: Bacteria > Pseudomonadati > Pseudomonadota > Gammaproteobacteria > Pseudomonadales > Pseudomonadaceae > Pseudomonas > Pseudomonas sp. C321. The sequence goes on from NZ_JBUZRB010000001.1 coordinate 948,174, forward strand.
GCTGGAGCCAGGGTACAACACCATGTCTCCGGCTGGCAGCTTGACCCGCTGTAGGCCGAAGGTGTCCTGGATTTCCAACTCACCGCCGTCGTATTCGTCGGGGTCGCTGAAAAACACTGTGGAGGACAGGTCGGTACGCACCCGCTCATGGCTGCCCTTGGGCTGGCGCACGGCGTTGTCGATATGAAAGTCGAAACTGCCGCCAGCGGTGTAGCAGTTGAGCAACGGGGGGAAGACTTTGTGAGGTAACGCCGCAGACATAAACAGCGGATTTTTCCACAGGCGATCAAGCATCGCCGCGCCGATTTCCTGCGCCAGTGGATGGCCTTCCGGCAGTTGCAGGTTGTGTTTGGCCTTGGCCGACTGATGCCCGGCAGTGATTTTTCCATCGGCCCAATCGGCCTGCAACAGGGCTTCGCGGATGCGCAGCACTTCCTCGCGAGAGAACAGGCCGGGAATGTGCAGCAGCATGGGGCAATACCTGAAAGCATAAGGTTGCTAATGGTAGTAATTCTTATTGCTTGTGTACAACCCCACTCCAGCCCAAAGGACGAACGAGATCGAAAAAACCGTAAGAAAAAAGTGCAAAGAATGAAAATTAAATGCAAATAGTAATGTATCGCAATTGATAGAAAGACTTTTTCAGCCTATATTCCGCGCCCTCACATCCTTGGGGAAAGGACACGTCATGTCGCGCACACCTATAAAAATACCTGCCAGTTCACCGCGTTTGCTGGCCTCGGCCATCGGCGTCGCCATCAGTGCCAGCTCTGCCGCCCATCTGGCGCAAGCGGCTGAAAACACCGAGCAGAAAGGCGAGCGCAACAGCATCTCCCTGGGCGCAACCAGCATCACCGGGCAGGAACAGGACGCGACGTCCTATCAGGTAGAAAAAGCCTCTTCGCAAAAGTACACCGCACCGCTGGTGGACACCCCACGCTCGGTCACCGTAGTGCCGCAGCAAGTGCTAAAGGACACCGCCGCCACCTCGTTGCAGGACGCGTTGCGCACCGTACCGGGGATTACTTTTGGCGCCGGTGAAGGCGGTAATCCCCAGGGCGACCGTCCGTTCATTCGCGGCTTTGACGCCCAGGGCGACACCTACCTCGACGGCGTGCGCGATACCGGCGGCCAGAGCCGCGAGATCTTCGACATCGAGTCCATCGAAGTCAGTAAGGGCCCCAACTCGTCCTTTGGGGGACGCGGTTCGGCTGGTGGCAGCCTCAATCTGGTGAGCAAGACCCCACAGGCGCGGGACTTCACCAACGGCGGCTTCACCTACGGCTCCGACCAGACACGCCGCTATGTACTCGACGTCAACCGCCAGTTCCTCGACAACGCCGCGTTCCGCCTGAACCTGCTGAGCCACGAACAGAACGTAGCCGGTCGCGACACCATCAACTACGACCGCTGGGGCGTGGCTCCGTCGCTGACCTTCGGCCTGGGCACGCCAACCCGCGTCAACTTCAGCTACTACCACCTGGAAAGCAACGATTTGCCGGATTCGGGGATTCCATATGGCTACAGCTCGCCCACGGCAACCGCCCACGGCCATGACAAGCCCACCGACGGCGGTGACAGCAACAATTTCTACGGTTTGAAGGATCGCGACTTCCGCAAAACCCGCGCCGACATCAGCACGTTCTCCATCGAGCACGACCTGAACGACAACATGACGCTGAAAAACACCCTGCGTCATGGCAACACCGGGCAGGATTACATCCTCACGCAACCGGACGACAGCAAGCGCAACGTCAGCCAGTTCGGCACCGTGTGGCGTCGCGCCAACGCACGAGTGTCCACTACCGAAACCACCACCAACCAGACTGATCTGTTTGGCAGCTTCCAGGCCCTGGGTTTCAAGCACTCTTACTCCACCGGTCTTGAATTCACCGGCGAAGAAACCCGCGTCAGCGGCTATAACTTCGGCAACTCCAACAGCGCGCAAGTGTGTAACCCCGGGACCACGCCCAGCTGTACGTCGTTGAGCAACCCAAACCCAAGTGATCCGTGGAACAGCAGCATCGCGCGCAACTACAACGGGACCAATACCAAGGCCACCAGCCGCGCCGCCTACGTGTTCGATACCATCGAACTGGACCCGAAATGGCTGCTCAACGTCGGCCTGCGCTACGACACCTTTGACACCGTGGCCAACACCAACGCCGTGCCGACCGCCACCGTCAAGGCCCGCAACAAGATCAAGGACGACAGCCAGTTCTTCAACTGGCAGGCCGGCCTGGTCTGGAAGCCCCTGGAAAACGGCAGCATTTATACCTCTTACGCCACCTCGGCATCGCCTGCCGGCGGCCTGGTGGGTGAAGGCTCAGACGGCAACCCGCTGTCCGCCGGTGCCGCGGCCAGCGACCTGAAACCGGAAGAAACCGTCAACTACGAGCTGGGCACCAAGTGGGACGTGTTCCACGACCGCCTGTCCCTGACTGCGGCCGTATTCCGCACCGAGAAGAAAAACACCCGAATCCTGGTGGATTCCATGACCTACCAAAACGCCGGTGAGTCCCGCGTTGATGGTCTGGAGTTGTCGGCCAGCGGCAAGATCACCGACAAATGGCAGATGTTTGCCGGCTACAGCTACCTGAAAAGCGAGCTGGTAGACGCAGGCCTCAACGGTCGTAACGGCGTGGTCAGCGCTGGCTCCAGCAAAGGCAACCAGATGCCCAACACGCCGAAGAATACCTTCAGCCTGTGGACCACTTATGACCTGACGCCAAAGCTGACCGTCGGCGGCGGCGCGTTCTATGTCGACGAAGTCTACGGCGACGCGGGCAACACCGTGTACGTGCCGTCCTACACCCGCTACGACGCCATGGCCAGCTACAAGCTGACCAAGAACGTCGACCTGCAGTTGAACGTGCAGAACCTGACCGACAAGACCTACTACGACAAGGCCTTCGCAGCGCACTTCGCCAACCAGGCGGCTGGTCGTACGGCGATGTTGACCACCAGCTTCCACTTCTAAACCGGTAGAGCTATCTGCACAGAGCCCCACGCATCGAATGCGTGGGGCTTTTGCGTATGAAACAGAATGTTTCTCGACAACCCACGGCATAATGCGCGCCGTGATGAACCTATTCAGATGAACGAGGCAGTCCCACGTGTTGAAGAAAACCCTGTTCCAGTTGCATTGGTTCTTCGGCATTACCGCCGGGCTGGTGTTGGCGTTGATGGGGATCACCGGCGCTACGGTGTCGTTCCAGGATGAAATCCTGCGGGCGCTCAACCCGACCGTGCTGACCGTGGAGAAGCGTCCAGCCGGGGTGCTACCACCGGCCGAACTGGTGCGCACGCTGGAAGCCACTGAAAACAAGACCGTGTCCATGCTCTGGGTAGAAAGCGAAAGCGGCAATGCCGCCCGCGTGTTCTTCACCCCTCCGCCGGGCGAACGCCGTGGCCAAATGCGCTACTTCGACCCGTACACCGGCGACTACATGGGTGACGCCGTCGGCCAGGACTTCTTCGGCTTTGTGCTGCAACTGCACCGTTTCCTGGCTATCGGCGACACCGGTCGGCAAATCACCGGTGCCTGCACCCTGATCCTGATTTTCTTCTGCCTTTCAGGCCTGTACTTGCGCTGGCCCCGTCAGGTGGCCAGTTGGCGCGCCTGGTTGACCCTGGACTGGCGAAAAAAGGGCCGCAGTTTTAACTGGGACCTGCACTCGGTGTTCGGCACCTGGTGCTTGCTGTTCTATTTATTGGCGGCGCTGACCGGCTTGTCATGGTCCTACGAGTGGTACAGCCAGGGCCTGAACAAACTGCTGTCCGACGCCCCGCAAAACGAGCGGGTGCGCAATCGTGGCCCAGCGCCGGCAGGTCCCGCACCAACGGCCAACTACGAGGCCATGTGGAGCAGCATCTACAGCAACGCTGGCCCCGCCTTGAGCGCCTACAACATCCGCATGCCAGCCGTTGCTGGCCAACCGGCCACTGTCTACTACCTGTTAAACACATCGCCCCATGACCGCGCGCTGAACCAAATCACCCTGAACCCGGCCACCGGCGAGGTCCAGCGCCACGAACGCTACGCCAGCAAAAGCTTCAAGGCTCAATTGCTGACCAGCATTTATGCGCTGCACGTCGGCAGTTACTTTGGCCTGGTGGGGCGGATCATCCTGACCATTACCGCATTGTGCATGCCGCTGTTCTTTATCACTGGCTGGCTGTTGTACCTGGACCGTCGCCGCAAAAAGCGCCAAGTGCGCGATGCCCGCCAAGGCCTGGGAGAAAACCGCAGTGACGCGCCGACCTGGCTGATCGGCTTTGCCAGCCAGAGTGGCTTTGCCGAGCAACTGGCCTGGCAAACCGCCAGCCAACTGCAAGCCGCCGGATTGCCGGTGAAGGTCCAGGCCCTTGGCAGCGTCAGCGAAGACGACTTGCGCCAGTCAGAGCATGCGCTGTTTGTCGTCAGCACCTTCGGCGACGGCGAAGCGCCCGACAGCGCCCGTGGTTTTGAACGTAGCGTGCTGGGCCAAGACCTGCCCCTCAACGGCTTGAAATACTCGGTCCTGGCCCTTGGGGACCGCCAATATGAACACTTCTGTGGCTTTGCCCGACGCCTGCACTTCTGGCTGACCAACCAGGGCGGCACCCCGATGTTCGCGCCGATTGAAGTCGACAGCGGCGACCAGGACGCCTTGCTGCGCTGGCAACACCAATTGGGTGAACTGACCGGCCATGCACCAACAGCAGCTTGGCCCACCGCCAGCTATGAAAACTGGAGCTTGAGCGATCGCACACTGCTCAATCCTGACAGCAGCGGCGCGGGTGTCTATTTGCTGGAACTGACCCCACCGCAGCCAAGGGACTGGCGGGCAGGCGATCTGGTAGAGGTGCTGCCGCGCAACGGCCCATGGGCCATCGAACATTTCCTTGAGGGCTTGGGGCTTGCCGGTAGCAACAGCGTGTTGGTGGACGGTCTGGCGCAACCTCTCGACCACGCCCTGGCCAGCCGTCAATTACCGGACAATCGTGCCCATCTGGTGGGCATGCATGCCCAGGCTCTGGTGGATGCGCTGGTGCCACTGGGCATGCGTGAGTATTCCATTGCCTCGATTGCCAGCGACGGCGTGCTGGAGCTGATCGTGCGTCAGGAATACCATCCCAATGGCCGCCTGAGCCTGGGTTCCGGCTGGCTCACGGAGCACGCGCCGCTGGGGTCGGCCATCTGCCTGCGTCTACGGCGCAACAGTGGGTTTCACCTGCCGAGCGAACCTGTGCCGCTAATTCTGTTGGGCAACGGCACCGGCCTGGCCGGGCTGCGCAGCCTGCTCAAGGCTCGGATCGCCGACGGCCAACAGCGCAACTGGCTGCTATTCGGCGAACGCAATATCGCCCACGACTACCTCTGCCAGAAAGAGCTGCAAGGCTGGCTGGCCAACGGCGACCTGGCCTTGCTGGACCTGGCGTTTAGCCGGGACCAGGCAGAGAAGATCTACGTTCAGGATCGCCTGCGGGAATCGGCGAATGTATTACGCCAGTGGCTGGCGGACGGCGCGGCGATTTATGTGTGTGGGAGTTTGCAGGGGATGACGGCCGGGGTGGATCAGGTGTTGGTAGACGTGTTGGGCAGTGAGGCAGTAGAGCGGCTCATTGAACAGGGCCGCTATCGCCGGGATGTCTACTAGCTGAAGGCTCCCACGTGGGAACGTGGGAGCAATCCGCTAAACCGGCTGCAACTTCTGCTCAAATACCGACACCCCATCCAGGTCACGCAAGATGACCGTCAGCTCCGCCGTCTGCCCATCAATCTGCACTTCACCGAAGAACTGAAACCCGGCGAACGGTGAGGTGTTTTGCGCCGGCGGCGCCTTTTCGAACACCACTTCGGGACCAAAGGTTTTATCCAGCGGGTTGGGACCAAAACTGCCGGCATTCAGGGGGCCGGCGACAAACTCCCAGAACGGCTCGAAATCCTGAAACGCCGCCCGGTCCGGGTGGTAATGGTGCGCCGCGCAGTAATGCACATCCGCCGTCAGCCACACATAGTTGCGCACCTGCTGCGCGCGCAGAAACGCCAGCAGTTCGGCGATTTCCAACTCGCGGCCCTGGGCCGGCCCCGGATCACCGTTGGCGATAGCTTCCCAGCGCGGTACGCCGGGGCTGACTTCGCCATCTGGCACGCCGAGACCGATGGGCATGTCGGCGGCGATGACTTTCCATTGGGCTTTCGAGGCCTTGAGTTCACGTTTGAGCCAGTCCAGTTGCTCACGCCCAAGGAAGGGTTTCTCGCCTCCCAGGTTGTCATCGTTGGCCTCGCGGTAGCTGCGCATGTCGAGCACAAATACATCCAGCAGCGGCCCGTAGCTGAGCTTGCGATAGATGCGCCCGCCCTGGTCGGCGCCTTGCAGGCGCATCGGCGCATATTCCAGCCAGGCCTGGCGCGCACGGCCGACGAGAGTGTTGATGTCTTTGGTTTTATAGCGTTCGTCCAGTAGCTTGCCTGGCGACCAGTTGTTGACCACTTCGTGATCGTCCCACTGCCAGATCTGCGGCACCTCGGCGTTGAAGCGACGGATGTTTTCGTCCATCAAGTTGTAGCGGTAGTTGCCACGATATTCATCCAGGGTTTCAGCGACTTTGCTTTTTGCTTCGGTGGTGAGGTTGCGCCAGATGCGCCCGCCTTCGGTGGGTAATTGCGCCGGTACCGGGCCGTCGGCGTAGATGGTGTCGCCGCTGTGGATAAAGAAGTCCGGCAAACGCAGACGCATGGCTTCGTAGATGCGCATGCCGCCAATGTCCGGGTTGATGCCGAAGCCCTGGCCGACGGTGTCACCGCTCCAGACGAAGCGAATATCGCGACGCTGTTGCGGCACGCTGCGCAGGTGGCCAAACCAGGGTTCGCTGGCGACACCGGTCTGGGCATCTTCGAAGTACACGCGGTAGAAAATCGCCTGGTCGGCAGGTAAACCGCTTAGCTCGACGCGGGCAGTGAAGTCAGTGCGGCTGTCAGCCAGGGGCGAGACGAAGCGGCGCGGGTTACTGAACAGGCTGCGGGTGTCCCACTCCACCACCATCCGCGCCGGGCGGTCGCTGCGGCTCCAGATCATCGCCCGGTCGCCCAGCAAGTCGCCGGACTGCACGCCGTCGGTCAACTGCGGACGGTCCTTGACCGACGCAATTACCGCAGGTGCCAGGCCGGGGAGCAACAGACCGGCACCGACAGCCTGCATCACACGACGGCGACCGAGATTGAAGTGGCTCATGCAGGTTCCCTCGAAGATCAAAAGGGAAACTTAAGCACGGTGCCATGAAAGGGATGTGACAGTTCAAATGTGAACCGTCTTAGGCTTTAGCTGCTGCGACTGTCAGTTCCACCGTCTCAGGACGTTTGATCAGCGCATACACCAGCCCCGTCACCAAGCTCCCGGCAATAATCGCCAGCAAATACAGCAACGCATGATTGATCGCATTGGGGATCAACATCACAAACAACCCGCCATGGGGCGCCATCAGCTTGCAACCGAAGTACATCGACAAGGCACCTGTCAGCGCACCACCGGCGATGCTCGCCGGGATCACCCGCATCGGGTCCTTGGCGGCAAACGGAATCGCACCTTCGGAGATAAAGCACATTCCCAGGATCAACGCGGCCTTGCCCGCCTCGCGCTCGGTCTGGGCAAACTTGCGCCGCGCCAGGAGGGTGGCGATGCCCATGCCAATCGGCGGCACCATGCCAGCGGCCATGGTCGCAGCCATTGGTGCGCCGCTTTGCGCGGCCAGCAGTCCGACCGAAAAGGCGTAGGCCGCCTTGTTGATCGGCCCGCCGAGGTCAACACACATCATGGCGCCTAGCAGGATGCCCAGCATCACGGCATTGGCGGTGCCCATGTTGCTGAGGAAATCAGTCAGGCCCGTGAGCATTTGCGCCACTGGCGGACCCACCAGGTAAATCATCGCAAGGCCGGTAAACAGGCTCGCCAGCAAGGGAATGATCAAGATCGGCTTGAGGGCTTCAAGGCTTTGCGGCAAACGCACTGCATTGCTGATCAGCTTCACGCAATAACCGGCCAGGAAACCAGCAAGTATCCCGCCGATAAAGCCCGCGCCCAAGGTGCTGGCCAGCAGGCCGCCGATCATGCCGGGGGCAAGGCCAGGACGGTCGGCAATCGAGTAGGCGATGTAGCCCGCCAACAGCGGCACCATCAGCATGAATGCCTGGTCGCCGACGGTTTTCAGCGCCGCCGCCAGGGTGCCCTTTTCCTCGAAGGCATGGATGCCGAAGACGAACGACAAGGCGATCAACAAACCACCTGCCACCACCATCGGCAACATGAACGACACGCCGGTCAGCAGATGCTTGTAGACCCCGGTTTTCTCGGACTTGGCCGTTGCGCCGCTGGCCGCGCTTTCCTGCTTGCCTTCGGCCAGCGCCTTGTTGAGGGTCGCTTCGGCCTGCTTCAAGGCGATGCCGGTGCCGCAGCGGTAGATTTTCTTGCCAGCGAAACGCTCGGTGGCCACTTCGATATCCGCCGCCAGCAGCACCACGTCGGCATCGGCAATGGCCGCAGGGTTCAGTGGCGTACGGGCGCCCACCGAGCCCTGGGTTTCAACGTGCAGGTCATAACCCAGGCGCTTGGCTGCCTGTTGCAAAGCCTCGGCGGCCATAAAGGTATGAGCCACGCCGGTCGGGCACGCGGTGATGGCGACGATGCGTGGCACCTTGTTGGCCGCCACTGGCACGTCGGTCGCGACATACACTTCGGCCTCTTCAGCGCCCCGGCGCAACACCGCTTCGACATCCTGCAACGCCTGGGCCGGAGTGCTCTGGAACACCCGCTTGCCGACGAAGCGCTGCATGTCCACGGCCGTGCTGCTGACCAGCAATACCCATTCGGCGGCTTCAATGGTCGACTGCGACAACTGGCGCTCCGGGTGTTGCTTATCCACCACCTCGACGCTGGTGCTCCAGCCCTGGCGCTGCGCGGCGGCGTCCAACAACCGGGCGCACAGCACACTGGTGACCATGCCATTCGGGCAGGCGGTAACAATGGCTAACTTCATGACAAACCCTCTTATTCTTCTGTCAGCGTGCGTACATGGACGCCGCTTTGCAGGCGCGCCAATTGCGCGTCATCGCTGATACCGAAACCGATCTGCGTCACCGCCATCGCCGCAATGGCAGTGGCCCGGCGCAGGGTTTGCTCGGGTGTATCGAAACTGAGCAAGCCGTGGAGCATCCCGGCCAGCAGCGAATCCCCGGCACCGACCGTGCTGGCGACGCTGACCTTGGGCGGCATGGCGTGCAGCGCCGTGCCGGGGCTGAACCAGTTAACGCCGTCAGCACCGTGGGAAATCACCACATGCTCGACACCTTGCGCGTGCAGCCGGGTGGCCACTTGCACCTGTTGAGCGACAGAGTCTGTCGGGCAATCCAGGGCATCGGCCAGCTCTTCGGTATTGGGCTTGATCAACCACGGCCCGGCGTTGAGCCCGGCACGCAAAGCGTCGCCGCTGGTGTCGAGGGCGACTTTCAAACCGAGCGTTTTCAGCTGCACCAACAGACCCTGCAACCACTGCGGGCTGATGCCACGGGGCAGGCTACCGGCCACCACCACGGCATCATGACCGGGGGCAATTCGCTGCAGTTGATCGAGCAACGTCTGTTGCGCCTGCTCGCAGACTAGCGGCCCCGGCCCATTGACGTCGGTGACGCGCCCGTCCTGTTCGGCAATCTTGATATTGCTGCGGGTCTCCCCCGGCACACGGATAAACGCGTCGACAAAACCACGTCGGGCGATCAGCGCCTCGAAGGCCTGGGGATTGTCCTCCCCGAGAAAACCGCCCACCGTCACCTGATGCCCCAGATCCGCCAGCACCTGGGCGACATTGACGCCCTTGCCCGCCGCATGGGTAATCATGGCTTCGCTGCGATTGACCTCGCCCGGTTCCAGGCGCGCCAATTGCACCGTCAGGTCCAACGCCGGGTTCAGCGTCAGGCTTAAAATTCTTGCCATTTACACGGCCTCCACGAGGGCTCGCACCTGCGCGGGAGAACCCACCGCCAGCGCCTTTTGCGCGAGGACTCGGGCCTCGCTCATGCTGAATTCTCGTACCCGCGCCTTGACCTCGGGGATGCTGCGGGCCGAGACGCTCAGCTCATCGACACCCAGGCCGATCAACACCGGCACCGCCAACGGGTCGGCGGCCAGTTCACCGCACACACCTACCCATTTGCCGTGGGCATGGGCTGCACGCACGGTGATGTCGATCAGTTGCAACACCGCCGGATGCATGCCATCGGCCTGGGCCGAAAGGGTCGGATGACCACGGTCGATGGCCAGGGTGTATTGGGTCAGGTCGTTGGTGCCGACGCTGAAAAAGTCCACTTCCTTGGCCAACACTGGCGCCAGCAAGGCAGCCGATGGCACTTCGATCATGATGCCCAGTTGCAAGTCGGCCACCGGGATTTCCAGGCGCAGGCGCTCGGTCATATCCCGAGCCTGGTGCCACTCATCAACGCTGCCGACCATGGGGAACATGATGCGCAGCGGCCGGTTATCTGCCGAACGCAGCAACGCGCGCAATTGCGCTTCCATGATCTGCGGGCGTTGCAGGGTCAGGCGAATGCCACGTACACCGAGGAACGGGTTTTCTTCCTTGGCGATCGGCCAGTACGGCAGCGGTTTGTCGCCGCCGACATCGAGGGTGCGCACCACCAGTGGCCGACCCGCCAGGCCATCGAGTACGCGACGGTATTCAGCCTCTTGGGTGGCTTCGTCCGGCGCTTGCTGATGGGCCATGAAAATCAGTTCGGTCCGCAAAAGACCAATGCCTTCGGCGCCCTGCTCCACCGCTGCTGCGACACCGGCACTTTCACCGATGTTGGCGAACACTTCGACGCCATGGCCATCTTTGGTCAGGGCCGGCTCGTGGCGCTGGGCGGCTGCAGCTTGCAGGCGTTGCTCGCGGGTGTCGCGCTCTTGGGTGGCGCGCTGCAAAGTGGCGGCATCGGCGTCGACATGCAAACGGCCGCGCTGGCCGTCGAGCAACAAGGGCGTACCCGAGGTCAGCAGCAACACCGCCGCGCCTGCGCCCACCAACGCCGGAATCCCCAAGGCGCGGGCGACGATAGCGCTGTGGGCGGTGGCGCCGCCGCGAGCGGTGAGAATTCCGGCAACTCGTGCAGGATCGAGGCGGGCCACGTCCGAGGGGCCGACTTCGTCCATCACCAGGATGTAGGGTTCGTCCGGCTCCTGTGGAGTTTCAACGCCGCACAGTTGCGCCAGGACCCGGCGACCGATATCTCGCAGGTCGGCGGCGCGTTCAGCGAGCAAGGCGTCCTGCAACGATTCCTGCTGTTTGGCCGCCGCTTCGATCACGCTCATCCACGCGGCTTCGGCGCTTTCGCCTTGCTTGAGACGCGTGTCGACTTCGTCGGTCAGTTCCGGGTCGTCGAGCATTTCCTGGTGGGTGATGAAAATCTCGCGAATGGCCTTGGACTTGCTGCGCTCGATCAGGCCCTGAATATCACGGCGCACGTCCGTCAGCGCCGCTTGCAGGCGTACCCGCTCGATGGCGGCAGACTCGCCGCGCAACGGGTAGTCGAAGGGCTGCAGCACTTGGATGTGCGCCGGGCCGATGGCGATACCAGGCGCGGCGGCGATGGCCTGGATCAGGCTGCCGGACAAGGGCGCGCTGATCAGCGGTTCGACCTCTACGACTTCACGCAGGGCGCTCACGGCAGGCAACGGTTCGACTTCTTCGCCAAGACCTTCTTCCACCGCAGCCAACAAGGCGGGCAAGGCATCGGACGCGATACCGGGTTCGGCGACAAATTCCAGCATTTGCCCACGACGGGCGCCGAGGCTGAGCAGTTTGCTCAGGCTTTTTACCGACACGGCGCCGCCCTGCCCGTCGACAATACGTACGCGGATTTCGCCGTCAAAACTTTTGGCCAGTTGCGCAAGAATCTTTGCCGGCCGCGCGTGCAGACCGTGGGCATTAGCCAGGGCGATGCGCGCACTCGGCCAATCGGCCGGCAGCTCTCCGCCGAGCACTTCCAGCACTGCACGGCTGCTGGTGGCGCGACCCAGTTCCTGGCCACGACCCTCGATCAGTAAGGCGCACAGGCGTTCGAGCAAGGCTTGATGAGCTTCGCCGAGGCTAGCCAGGCAAAACAGCCCGCTCAACGGTTGGCCGAGGTAACGCATGGGTTTGTCCGGGGTGACAAAGGCCAGGCCCGGACGCTTGACCGTCTGCTCGCTGTGCAGCCACCACAGGCCATCGCCCAGGGGCAGTGCATCGACCTGCTGCAGCACGGCGGCAAAGCCGTTGCTCACGCAATCAGCCTGGCGCAACAGACGGGCGCCTCTCCAGACCAGCTCTTCAAAATCGTCGGCAGACACGCCGAGGCCGATCATTTGCGCGTCCAAGGCCAGTTCCTGCGGCGCGCCTTGCAGCAGCTTCAGCAAGGCCTCAGCGGAACTGGCGCGGCACAGAGCCTGGCCCAGATCGGTTTCACCGAGGGCGCGGGTCAGCAGTTGCAGCAGGCGCAGATGTTCATCGGACTTGGCGGCAATGCCAATCGCCAGGTAGACGATCTGGCCATCACCCCAATCCACGCCATCGGGAAACTGCAGCAGACGCACACCAGTGGCGAACACCAGGTCGCGGGTTTCGGGAGTACCGTGGGGGATCGCAATACCTTGGCCGAGAAAGGTCGAGCCCTGAGCTTCGCGGGCCTGCAAACCGCTCAGATAACCCTCGGCAACCAGGCCGTCGGCCACCAGTTTGTCGGCGAGCAGTTGCAAGGCAGCAGACTTATCCACAGCCCTCTGGCCCATGGATATCTGCTCTACGGTGAGCTCAAGCATGCCTTTCTCCTATTTAGTGCATCAGGCGCACTAGGTATTGTTTTGAATAAATCAGCGAAAAAGCGTTCGAAAAAATTGACTGAGTGGTCAGTTGGCAGAGACAACCCAGAGGCGAACATCGTAAAAATACGCTTGCTGAAACGTTTAATCTATAATTTATGGCAGGTTACGCGTTAATTCTGCATCCTTGAAGCGCCACTCGGCGCATGAGCTGCAACAATGGTCGCCTGCGCCGAATCGGTTACGATTGGACAAAGTGTCGGGGCAAGCTCTAAAAAACAAGGAAATCCCGGTTTGAAACTCAGTGATATTGCTCGCCTGGCCGGTGTGTCAGTCACCACCGCCAGCTACGTCATCAACGGCAAGGCCGCACAGCAACGGATCAGCAGCGCAACCGTCGAACGGGTGCGCGCTGTGGTTGAAGAACACGGCTTTACACCCAACCCTCAGGCCGCCGGACTGCGCAGCCGGCACACCCGCACCCTGGGCTTTATCCTGCCGGACCTGGAAAACCCCAGTTACGCGCGGATCGCCAAGCTGCTGGAACAAGGCGCGCGGGCTCGCGGCTACCAACTGCTGATCGCCAGCTCCGACGACGACGCCAACAGCGAGCGCCAGTTGCTGAAACTATTTCGCGCCCGGCGCTGTGATGCGTTGTTCGTCGCCAGTTGCCTGCCGGCCAGCGACGACAGTTACCGTGAACTGCAAGCCAAGGGCCTGCCGGTCATTGCCATCGACCGGGTAATGGAGTCTACGCAGTTTTGCTCGGTGGTCAGCGACGACCACCAGGCTTGCCAGCAATTGACCAGCAGCCTGCTGCAACCCGTGCCTCGGCAAATCGTGCTGATTGGCGCCCGGCCGGAGCTGAGCATCAGCCAGGAGCGAGCTGCCGGCTTCAAGCAAGCGCTGAAAGGATTCGACGGTGAAGTACTCATCGAACACGGCGAAGCCTTCAGTCGGGACTGTGGCCGACAACTGATGGAAGAATTGCTGCAGCGCCTGGGGCATTTGCCTGACGCGCTGGTGACAACGTCCTACGTTCTGCTGCAAGGGGTGTTCGACGCACTGCATGACTTTCCGCTCAAATCCCGCCCACTGCGCCTTGGCACCTTTGGCGACACCCAGTTGCTGGACTTCCTGCCGTTGCCGGTAAACGCCATGGCTCAACAACACCAACTGATTGCCGACACCGCCCTGCGCCTGGCACTGGCGGCCATTGAGGAGCAGCAGTATCAGCCGGGCGTCCACGCCATTGGCCGGACCTTCAAGCAGCGCATTCACGAGGCCTGAGCGTGGAGCTGATCGACAGCCATACCCACCTCGACTTTGCGGACTTCGACGCCGACCGCGTTGAGGTCCTGAACCGCTGCCGCCAATTGGGCGTGCGGCGAATGGTGGTGTTGGGGGTCTATCAGCAGAATTGGCAGCGGGTGTGGGATCTGGTGCAACAGGATTCGCAGTTGTACGCAGCCTTCGGGCTGCACCCGGTTTACCTGGACGAGCATCGCCCCGCTGACCTGACCGAGATGGGCGACTGGCTGACTCGCTTGAAGGGCCACCGCCAGCTGTGTGCCGTCGGCGAAATCGGTCTGGATTATTTCCTTGAACAACTGGACCGTGAACGCCAGCAATCGCTGTTTGAAGGCCAATTGCAACTGGCGGCAGACTTCCAACTCCCGGCGCTGCTGCATGTAAGGCGCAGCCATGCCATGGTGATTGCCACCCTCAAACGTATTCGCTTGCCACGGGGCGGCATCATCCACGCCTTCGCGGGTAGCCTGGAAGAAGCCCGCGAGTACATCAAGCTCGGTTTCAAGCTGGGCCTGGGTGGCGCGGCGACCTGGCCCCAGGCGTTGCGCATGCACAAGGTGATCGTCCAACTGCCGCTGGATTCGGTCGTACTGGAAACCGACTCACCGGACATGGCTCCCGTCATGTATCCCGGCCAGCGCAACAGCCCAGAACATCTGCCCGATATCTGCGCAGCCCTGGCCGAGCGAATGGCCATCAGCCCGTCAACACTGGCGCAAGCGAGCACCCGCAATGCCTGCGAACTCTTCAATTGGTAACACCCTGACGGGATTGACCGCCTGAAACTTCAGGGTCATGCGATGCCGGTGACGGGCGTGGCGCAAGACATACGCCACACTTACAACGGACAGCTCCTACAGCCTCATCTCACACCCGAAACGCACCGATCAACTGCTTCAACTCGATCACCTGCAATGACAAGTGCCGGCTGGCCTCTTCGGTCTGATACGCCCCCTGCGCCGCATGCTCACCGGCACGGTTAATTTCGACGATGTTCTGGTCGATATCATGGGCCACGGCGGTCTGCTGCTCCACGGCGGCGGCGATCTGTTGGTTTTGATCGACAATCATGCCCACGGCACCCAGGATATTTTCCAGGGCCTGCTGGACCTTTTCCGACTGCCCGACCGTGCCATTGGCCATCTGATGACTGCTGCCCATAGCCTTCACCGCCGCGCCGACGCCGCTGTGCAGCTTGGCAATCATCTGTTCGATTTCTTCGGTAGAGTGCTGGGTGCGCTTTGCCAGGGTGCGCACTTCATCGGCCACCACCGCGAAGCCGCGGCCTTGCTCACCTGCCCGCGCCGCTTCGATGGCCGCGTTCAGTGCCAGCAGGTTGGTTTGTTCGGCAATGCTTTTGATCACTTCCAGCACGCGGCTGATGGATTGGCTGTCGATGGCCAATTGATTGATCACCAGCACTGACTGGTCGATCTCGGACGCCAATAGCGCAATGCTGCCCTGCTGGGATTGCACCAGGCCACGCCCGCTGAGAGTCTCATCGTTGACGCTGTGGGCGCTGCTGACCGCAGCCGCTGCGCTGCGGGCCACTTCCTGGGCGGTGGCGGACATCTGGTTCATGGCCGTCGCCACCTGTTCGATCTGGCTGCGTTGGCCGGAAACGGCCTGGTTGCTGCGGGCCGATACCGATTCCACTTGCCCGGCCTGGCGCTCAACTTCGCTGACGGTCTGCCCTACCCGTTCGATCAGGTCATGGATTTTCGCTACCGTGCCATTGAACACTTGGCCCAGATCCCCCAACTCATCGCGGCTTTGGGCGACAAACGTGACCGTCATGTCGCCAGCCGCGACCTTGTCCATCATCGCCCCAAGGCGGCGCAATGTAGTGCGGGTGGAAGCGTAGAAACCTCCATACAAATAGACGATCAGCAAAAACACCGCCGCCAGGGCTGACACCAGCACCACCATGTGCGTGCGGTTCTGCGAAAGACGCGCCTGCAACTGCTGGTCGAGGAAGGTCAGGGTTGCTTCATCGAACTGGTAAGTCTTGGCCATCAGGCTGCTGACCTCGTCATAAAAGCCCTGCCATGGCGCGTCGAGGGTTTCGGCCATCACTACCTGCTCTTCGAACAGCTCGCTGCCTTGCTTGAGGCTGGCCTGGCTGGCATTAGCCAAGGCATCCAGCGCACCGTGGGCAGCCTTGCTCGAACCCAGGGCGTCTTGCAGCTTCAAACCGTATTCGGCCTGGAGCTTTTCCAACTGCTGCAACAACTCGTCAAAGCGGGTGCTGGAAGAGGAATTGAGAAAACCCTGGCCCAGGGAATAAGCGCCCATCGCCCGACCTTCGCCCAGGGTCTGGGTGACTTGCGGGGTAACGCTGGTGATCAATTCGCTGAGTTGGCGCAGGTCGCTTTGCGGATCACGACTCAAGCCTGACTGGCTGGCAATGATCTGGCTGAGCATCTGCGCCTTATTGAGGAGTTTGCCGATCAGCGCACTTTTGTTCAGCAGAGAGGATTCCGCTTGCTGGGCCTTGAAAGCGGCGATCATCTCGTCGCGCTTGCCTTCAAACACCGCGATTTGCTCGGGATCGGCCGCCATCGCCTTAAAGCCTTGCAGGCGTTCCAGCACGCTCTGTTCCAGGGCGCTGATTTTGCCTTCGATATCACCGGCCTTGCCTGATTGACCCAGCGTCGCGTTGATCTGCACTTGGTTATTCAGGGTTTCCAGGTCACGGCGCAGGGTCAGGCTGCTGCCCAACAGGTCCAGGCTTTGCAGCTCAATCTGCGTGCCCTGAAACTCGCGCCAGGAATCGCGCACCAGGTAATAGTTGGTCACCAGCATGGGCAGGAAAAACAGCACGCTGATCAAGCTGAACTTCATGCCGAAGCTCAAACGGTTCATCAACGCGATGGCGGGATAGAGCAAGCTATTCACAGGTGAACTCCCTTTTCTTTTATTTTTATTGAGGCGCAGGGCCGCGGCAGATAGCCACTATTTGGCGCTCTATCTGTATAGCTCAATTTGAAGGGGAGTTTTGTAACTTAAGGTTAACGACCATCGCAGGCAAGCCAGCTCTCACACTGACCGTGCCTGCTTCAATATCAACTCAAGGCAACACGGTCCAGATGGCAAACCCGGCATACCACAGCACTGCAGCCCGTAGCAGCAGCTCCCAGATACGGTCCAGGCTGTTGATACCGTCAGCGCCCACCATCGGCGGCGGGATTTCGCCAGCTACCAGGCCGACCTTTTCCACCAATTGAGCGGCACTGATGTCCCAGTTCAGCAGCTCATGGAGCATGACCCTGCTGACCGCGACAAAATTGCCTACCAGAGCGAAACTCGCCGCCAGCAAGCGCACCGGCAACCAGTCGAAGGCATGACGCAACTGCCCAGCACGCTCCACGACCAGGGGGTTTTTCCCGTGCTCAGTCGTCAGCGCCAACAAACGATAGGCCAGCGCCGCCACTGGGCCGAGAAGGAAGTACCAGAAAATAACAGCAAAGAAACTCTGATAGGCCTGCCACAACAAATGGCCCTGGACCCGCTCCAGCAGCTGTTCGCCACTGTCCGCGCCAACACCCAGGTCACGCTCGGCAACATGTTCAGCCGCTTGCAGGTCGCTACGGCGCCAGGCATCGCGAAACGGCCCCAGCCCGGCGAGCAAGTCGCCCCGCCCCAGGCTGTAGATCACCACCAGCAGGTGTACCGGCAACGCCAGCAAACCATAGGCCACCGGCTCCAGCATCAGCAGCAACAAACCCAGCAGCGCTACGGGTAACAGCACCAACAACACCAGGATCAACCAAGGCTGTTTGCCCAATCGCGCACTGGATTCCAGCCTGGCCAACTCTCGCAACCAACCGCCGTCACGCTGTACCCGCTGGCGCAAGGCCGAGAACTTCTCAATCCATACAGCCAACACCAACACCAGAAAACTCATTGTGCTTGTCCTCCATCCTGCAAGGCGCTGCGAAAACGCGCCCAATCAAAAGCCGGTCCTGGATCTGTCTTGCGTCCCGGGGCGATATCACTGTGACCACAAATGCGCTGGCGCGTAATGCCCGTGTAGGCAACCAGCAATTGACGGCTCAGCTCGATCAAGGATTGGTACTGGGCATCGCTAAAGGGCAGATCGTCCGTCCCCTCCAGTTCAATTCCCAGGGAAAAATCATTGCAAATCTCGCGCCCCTCGAAGCTCGACACCCCCGCATGCCAGGCGCGGTCCAGACACGAGACAAACTGCGTCACCGCACCATCGCGCTCAATCAGAAAGTGCGCAGAAACCCGTAGGTCGGCGATTCCTTCAAAGTAGGGATGTTCCGTGACATCTAGGCGATTCTGGAAAAACTCCTGCACTTTACCGGTGGCAAACTGCGCCGGCGGCAAGCTGATGTTATGCACCACCAACAGGGAAATCTCGCCGCTGGGGCGCTCATTAAAGTTGGGCGATGGGCAATGACGAATGCCCTGGCACCAACCACTGGAGGGGTCCAACTGCATACAGGTTCCTTGAGCAAGGCTGGGATGGCCCAGTATGCCGCGATCCACCCTGTGGTTGCGATCACTTGGCGCGATTGAGTTGGCGCAGGTTGCCAATCACCGAGGCGAGTGCCCGGTCGAACAACAGCGCGTCGTCAAGGGTCCGCACCCCACCACGCTTGAACTCCAGGGCCAACTGCGTGCAGGTTTTCTCCAACACTTTGAGCCCCGTGCGATTGACAAAAATGTAGCTGTTGGCAGGCGCAATAATCGCCGTCAGCTTGCAACGCAGGGTGTTTTCTTCATCTTCCTGGAACTCGACCCAACTGCCGATGCGCAATTGGCGAACCTTGAGCATGTCGGGATCATCATCCGGCAGGCTCACCGTATCGATCGGCAAGACAGGGCTCAGCACAATTTTTTCGCGTACCTCGACCAGGGCCCCAATCGGCTGTGGCGATTGCCCCGCCCCGACGCCCTGGGACGACTGCACATGCAGCGCTTGCAACTGGGTGAAGAATTCACGGGTAATAAAGGAATCGAACGCCGCCCCGCTCAAGCCATCGCGCAGGGCCTTGAGCAGCGCCGGCAGTTGCTCCAGCAGATGGCGCCCGGCCTCGGTGTCTTCGCTAAGGCCGGCACTCCAGATCAATTCGTCCATGGTCTGCAACCCGGCCTGCCATTGCGGCGACTGTTCACCGTGCTTGAGGCACGCCAGCAACAGGACCTGGCTCCAGGCCTGTTGCAGGAACTGCACCACTACTTGCGGCAAGACTTTGCCCAGCAGCCTGCGGTTGAGGGCATAGGCCACCCGCTGGCGGGCCTGTTCGGTGCGGGCCCGGCCTTCTTCGGCGTCGCAGGTACGCTGCTCGAGCAATTCGCTGCGACGTCGCTCATCGCTGGTAAAGGTGGTGAACTCCAGCAACAACTCGGAAAAAATCGCTGGGTCATCGACAAAATCATTCAACAGCCGCTGCACCACTTGTTCGATGCGCAGGTACAGGCTGTCGCGTTGATAGTCGTCGCGCTTGCCCCAGCCCATGGCGGCCGTACCGATTTCATTGAGTAGCCGTCGCGCCGGGTGGCTGCCACGACTGAAAAAACTCTTGTCCAGCACCGCCACTTTCAGCATGGGAATCTGCAAGCGGGCAATCAATGCCTTGAGGGAGTCGGGCAAGGTACGGTCGTCGAGAATGAACTCGAAGAGCATCGCGATCAGGTTGATCACGTCCTCGTCGGCGACGTCGACCACTCGCGATTTGCCACTTTTGACGCTGACGCGGGTCAGCAACTCTTCCAACTGGCTGCGCAGGTCGAAATCGTCCTCGACCGCCGGCTCCGGAACGTATTGCTGCAAATGGGAGAGCAGGCGCAGCAAATCACGGGTTGAAATCGGTTGGGCCTGGGCGCTGGCTTCAAGGGTCGGGGCGACGCTGCCGCGCACGGCGAACAGCAATTTTTGCAGCGCAGCGAAGGCCTGCTGCTCGCCTTCGTCGGCCTGGGAATCGCAAGCAGGCGTTGCGTCCGCTGGCGGGAAGACCCGAGCGGTGCCCTCACCAATACGCCGGGATGGCACCGTCTTGAGTTCGGGCAGCACACCCGTTGCCACCAGCAGTTGATTGGCTTCGCCATACAACTGATCGGCATCACTGAGTACGTACTTTTCAAACAGCTTGAGAATGATCAGCTTGACTCGAATTTCCACCCCCATACTACGCCCGGCCTGCAGGAAGTACTCGCAGAGCATCGCCGGGCCGAGGGGGTTTTCACGATCATCCAGATGTTTGCCCAGCAGCTCCCCCAGGCGTGCAGTCAATTGGCCAAGGGCCAAACCATCACGGCGCTGGACCCTGCCGAGCATGGCCTCCAGGGCCACGGCTTTCTCCAGATCGTCCGCAGACACACCGGGCACCGCATCGTAGGAAACCGTCGGCAGCAATTGCAACTCGCCCCGCCCGGCTTGCCCTAGGCTGATGAATGCTGCAAAGAGCTGCTCCACAAAGCCACGCTCGAAGTTCTTGCGTTTGAGGCGTAGGTCTCGCATGGCTTCAAAGAAAATGTTCTGGTCAACATTGTTGCGGGCCTTGTCGGCCATTTCGAACAGGGTGTCGTCGGCGTTATCGAACAGCTCCTGCAAACCCTGCTTGAGTTGCTGGACCGCCTTGTCACGAACCTGAAGCAAAATCACTGGCAGGTGGGCAAGCGGCGAAGGCTTCGCCTGCGCGGCGATCTTGTTGATTGGCACCACCTTTCCGTCATTGTGCATCCTGGCCTCCTGAAACGGTGGGTTCGGTTTTATGAAAAATCGGTGCAGCCAAGGGCATTAAGACCCATGGGCACTACGATTATCGGGATACCACCGAGACGTCAAAGCTATGACGCCAATTGCAAGGCGCAAGATTATCTTGCAAATGGGGACTATTGCGCCAGCGAACTCTGTACTTGCTTTGTAATAAGGTAGAGACAGCAACGGTGGTACAGCGGTTTGGCACCTTGGGTTAGGCGCTGCCATACCCCTATAATCGAGCCACTTTGTTTGTGGAGCCCGTTATGCCCAATCTTCGTCTTGCCGACCTGACCGCCGAAATCGAAGCCAACGTGCGCCGCGCATTGCTGGAAGATATCGGCAGCGGCGACATCACCGCGCAACTGATCCCGGCCGAACGGCTGGCCAAGGCTACGATCATCACCCGCGATGCCGCAGTCATCAGCGGCACGGCCTGGGTCGATGCAGTGTTCCGCCAGTTGGACCCACGTGTCGCCGTGCATTGGCAGGTGCGCGACGGTGAGCGCGTGAGCCCCAACCAGGCACTGTTTCACCTTGAAGGCCCGGCCCGTTCACTGCTCAGCGGTGAACGCTGCGCACTGAATTTCCTGCAACTGCTGTCAGGTGTTGCCACCCGTGCGCAATACCTGGCGGACTTTGTCGCCACCACCCAGGTCAAGCTGCTGGATACCCGCAAGACCCTGCCGGGGCTGCGCCTGGCGCAAAAATATGCCGTGACCTGCGGCGGTTGCCACAATCACCGCATCGGTTTGTATGACGCCTTCCTGATCAAGGAAAACCATATCGCCGCCTGCGGTGGCATTGCCCAGGCCATCAGCGCCGCCCACAAGATCGCCCCGGGCAAACAGGTGGAAATCGAAGTGGAAAGCCTGGAGGAGTTGCGCGAAGCACTGGCGGCGGGCGCCGATATCATCATGCTTGATGAATTGAGCCTCGACGACATGCGCGAAGCGGTGCGCCTGAATGGCGCAAAGGCGAAACTGGAAGCCAGCGGCGGGATCAACGAAAGCACATTGCTGCCCATCGCCGAAACCGGGGTGGACTACATTTCCATTGGCGCAATGACCAAGGATGTGAAGGCCGTGGATCTGTCGATGCGCCTCAGTCTCTGAGGAGCTTTAACATGTAGGAGCGAGCTTGCTCACGATGGGCATTAACGATGACGCGGGAAGCCTGGCACCCCGCGTGGCGCTCAGGTTTCTCGCGAGCAAGCGCGCTCCTACCACGGCGTCTCAAATCGCCAGGTTATTCATCCCGCAGTACTCGTTCCAGTCGACGCCCAGCACTTCGGCAGCCTCTTTGTGCAGGGCCAGGCGCGCCACTTCGAACTCTTCAGGAGTGGAGGTGTACTTGAGGGTCAACTCCCACGGTTGGAGCCCCTGGGCCTCGGCCTCATCCTCAAATGACCATTGGATCTGGTCCTTCTGATCATCGGCACTCAGGTCCTTGATCTCATCAAGGAGTTCCGGCGACTCTGCGACGTACTTTTTGAGAGCTTGTTCGTGCCGCGCTTCCTGGGTCACTTCTTTTATGGTCATGTCGTTCTCTTTGATCTAGGAATGGGGATGCATCTGGGTCATCAAGGTTGCGCAGATACAAAAGAACAGGCATGAATACCGGTTCGTCTGGCCTTCAGAACCATTCTGGGATCATCTGAAAACTGTGTTGCCTTTTTGCCCGAGACAGGAGTCGAACCTGCGACCTTCGCGTTACGAGTGCGCTGCTCTACCAACTGAGCTACACGGGCGGTGGGCTAAAGCTAGCACTGCCTTGAGCGTCCGGCAACTCACTGCTTTGGGAGTGCAATAACCCCTTGGGCCCAGAAGCGTGGCTGCAGATGTACTTTGCTCGCGCCCACGTAATGCTGGTTACGCTCATTGATGTGAGGCACGTCTCTAATTGCGACGAACACCAGCAATGCAACAGACAGGACAATCAGCACCGTCCACGTCCAGTACAGCAGCGGTATCGTGGCGCTTGGGCAAGCTCGCCACGGGTGCAAGGCCATCAGCCAACCAACCACCAGCGCCAGCCACAGTTGCGAGTTTGGCATCACTATCACGCCGTCAACCATGGCTTGGGTCAATGCACCGATCAACGCGGCAAATAGACACAGGCGCAGCAGGTCTACGGGGGCGATAACGTTGCGCTGCTGACGCAGCACATTCAAGGTCGGCCAGATCCCCCGCAAAGCCAACCCGGCCACGCACAAGGTCGACGGCACGCCCCACTCGCTGGCCCATTGCAGAATCGCCTGGTGCGGGTGAGCGGCAATGTCGTTGGCGATATCGGCAAAATGCATCGGCCCGAAGCCCAGTAACGGGCGCTCGCGGATCATGTCCCAGGCCTGCCACCAGATGGGGGCACGCCCGGAAAGAGAGGTGGTCAGGCGGTCGCCGGCGATATTGTCTACTTCAATCCCCAGATACCCCGTCAGTGCGACGAACAACAACCAGTACAGCAGCAATGCGCAACACAGGGCAGTCAATTGCCAAGCCAGCCAGCGACGCCCCCAAGGGCCCAAAAACGCCAGGACTATCCCGGCAGTTCCCAAGCCGAGCCAGGTTCCGCGGGAGCCGCCACTAATCGCGATCAGCCACCAGACACACAACAAGGCGAACACCCAACCTCGTACCGCACGACGGGTAGCCGAGGCCAGCAGAGGAAGTGCCAGCAACGGCAAGGTAAACGTCTGGAACTGGCCATAAAAGCGCTTGTTGGAGAACCCTGTCAGCAGCAGGTCCGTGTTCAACACCGGTTCGCCGCTGGTAAAGGCGATAGCGCCGGCATACAGATACTGACTGCTTTTGATCAGGCACAGCAGCAACACGAAAAGGACCAATGCCCGATCAAGGGACTCGTCGCCATTGCGCCTAAGCGTGGCGAGAGCAGCAGCAATGGCACCACAGGTGATTACCAGCGCCAGCTCAGTCAGCGCCCAGGACGGCTGATGGGCCAACAACGACGAGACCAGGCCTAGCCCGACAATCACGGCCAGACCGATAGCTGCGGGCCTGTCGACCAGTCGTTGCCTGCAAGCCAGCGAGGAAACCGACAGCCCATAAATCAACGCGCAAAAGCCCACGACAATTTGTATCGTACGCTGCAAGTCATGGGTGCTGAACGAGGGATAGATGCCCAGCGCCAGAAGACACAGCGCCACCACCAGAAAAACGCTTCCTCGTTGCTGCACGGATAACGTCATGGGCAACCTCTACGTCCTTGTGGATTGTGTGGGAGCCGGGCTCCCGCACTGGATCTATATTGCCGTGTAAATGGTGCCCGGCTTGATGGTCACGCCCCGCCAGCCATGCAACCTTTTGCAGCGTATTGATCATCGGACGTAGTGGAACATTTCCAACCGGTAGTGGCACCACGGGTCAAGGTGATGGTCTTGCCCAGGACTGGCGCGGGGGCATTGATAATTTCACAGGCAATCGAGCCGGCGCCCGTGGCGACGTCACCCGTTACGGTGATCGTGCAATTGGCCGTCGGGCTGGTGCCGCCGATCAATGCCAAGGTCGGAGCCGTCCCCTGGTTGAGAGTGTCCTCAAAGCCTGCTTTCAATGCGGAAATTTCCGCCAGGCCCGCCGTGAACTTGGCCTTGGCCTGGTGCTTGGTATAAATGGGCAGCCCGATAGTGGCCAAGATGCCGATGATCGCCACGACGATCAACAACTCGATCAAGGTAAAGCCTTTCTGACGTATCACACTCACTCTCCAGAATAAGACGGGGCTCACGCCCCCATAGCAAAGCACATCCTGCGCCCTGTCCTCAGCAACCGCGCCAGTGTACTCACCCGCGTCCGGCCAATCGCGCACAAGACGCACAATCTGACATTTTTTCAGTTACCGCCCTCCTGACGGACACACACTGGTGACTAAGCTGTAGATCTTCACCTGTCCGAGTGCGGTAGTGCGAAATGAATGATGTATCCGTGATCTACGCTTGGGAAGGCACCCACCAGAACGGCCGCAAGGTGTCCGGCGAAACCAGTGGCCACAATCGCGCCCTGATCAAGGCGCAGCTGCGCCGGCAAGGAATCCGCCCCGGCCGGGTATGGAAAAGGTCCAGCATTCTTGCGAACATCCGACACCCCATCAGCCCCGCCGACATCGCCCTGTTCACTCGCCAACTGGCGACTCTGTTGAGAGCAGGCATTCCAATGTTGCAGGCCTTCGACATCATCTGCGAAGGCTTCGACAACCGGCACATGCGCTCGCTGGTGCATGGACTTAAGCAAGAGATCGCCGCCGGCAGCAGCCTGGCTGTCGCCCTCTTTAAAAAACCGCAGTATTTCGACGAGCTGTACTGCAACCTGATCGCAGCAGGTGAACAGGCTGGCGCCCTGGAATCCCTGCTGGAGCGCGTCGCGATCCATCTGGAAAAAAGCCAACAACTCAAGGCCAGGATCAAGAAGGCAATGACTTACCCGCTGGCAGTGCTGGTTGTCGCCACTGTCGTCAGCGCCATCCTGTTGATCCATGTCGTGCCACAGTTCCAGGGGCTTTTTGCCGGGGTGGATGCACAGTTGCCGGCTTTTACCTTGATGGTCATTGCGCTGTCCGAATTCATGCAACAAGCCTGGTGGATGCTCGTACTGGCCTTGGGTACCAGTGTTTTCGGCCTGCGCCACATCCATCGCCGATCACCCGGCTTTCGCCACTGGCTGGATGCCAGTTTGTTGAAAATCCCACTGACAGGCACACTGTTGAAAAAGTCGGCCGTCGCCCGCTACGCCCGTACGCTCTCCACTACTTTCGCGGCTGGGGTACCGCTGGCGCAGGCATTGGACTCGGTGGCAGGGGCCGCCGGCAACGGACTATTCAGACAGGCAATCAATCGTATGCGCCAGGATGTATCAACAGGGATGCAGTTGAACCAGACCATGGCCTGCAGTGGCCTGTTTCCGGGTATGGCTATTCAGATGACCGCCATCGGTGAAGAGTCGGGAACCTTGGACAGCATGCTGGAAAAAGTTGCCAACCATTACGAAGCGGACGTCGACAACCTGGTGGACAGCCTCACCAGCCTCATGGAACCGCTGATAATGGTAGTGCTCGGCGGCATTGTCGGGGCTCTGGTGGTGGCCATGTACCTGCCAATCTTCCAACTCGGCGCGGCGTTTTGAGCATGCCACTGAACGAAGTGCTGACCGGCCAGCCGTGGGTGTTCGTATGGGTCGCGCTGGTGCTTGGCCTGATCATCGGAAGTTTCCTCAACGTGCTGGTGTGGCGCCTGCCAAAGATGCTGGAGCGGGAATGGCGGGGGCAGGCCCATGAAGTACTAGGCCTGCCCCCGGAGCCAAGCGGCCCAACCTACAACCTGCTGCACCCCAACTCCTGTTGCCCGCACTGCTCGCGGCCAATTCGCCCCTGGGAAAACATTCCATTGCTCAGTTACCTGCTGCTCAGAGGTCGCTGCGCGGGGTGCCATCATCCCATTAGTGCACGCTATCCCCTCGTCGAGTTGGCATGCGGGCTGATCTCGGCGTTCATTGCCTGGCATTACGGCTTCGGTTGGCAGGCCGGTGGGGTATTGCTGTTGAGCTGGGGCCTGATTGCGATGACCTTGATCGATGCCGATCATCAATTGTTGCCAGATGTGCTGGTATTGCCCCTGCTCTGGCTCGGGTTGATCGTCAATCAGTTTGGCCTGCTTGTGTCGCCGCCTGACGCGCTATGGGGCGCGGTCGCTGGCTACATGAGCCTGTGGTCGGTGTTCTGGCTGTTCAAACTGATCACCGGCAAGGACGGCATGGGCCATGGCGATTTCAAACTGCTGGCCATGCTCGGCGCCTGGGGCGGCTGGCAAATCCTGCCGATGACGCTGTTGCTCGCCTCGTTGGTCGGGGCGATAACGGGCCTGATCCTGCTACGGCTACGTAACGCCAAGACGTCGACACCTATGCCTTTTGGTCCTTATCTGGCCATTGCCGGCTGGATTGCATTGCTCTGGGGTGGTCAAATAACCGACTTCTATTTGCAGTTTGTCGGTTTCAGATGACCACTCCTGTTGCAACACCCTGGATTCTTGGCCTCACCGGCGGCATCGGCAGTGGCAAAAGCGCGGCGGCCCAGCACTTTGTCGATCTTGGCGTGGACCTGATTGACGCCGACCACGCTGCCCGCTGGGTGGTCGAACCCGGAAGGCCGGCACTGGCGAGTATTGCCGAGCATTTTGGCGCAGATGTTCTGCTGCCCGATGGCCAACTGGACCGTGCAGCCCTGCGCAAGCGGATCTTCGAAGTCCCCGCAGAACGCCGCTGGCTGGAAGCTTTGTTGCATCCGCTGATTGACGAAGAGATTCGCAGCCATTTGGCGCGAGCCCAATCGCCTTATGCGATTCTGGTGTCGCCGCTGCTGATCGAATCCGGCCAGTACACCATGACTCAGCGAGTCCTGGTGATCGACGTGCCGCAATCGCTGCAGATTCAGCGTACCCTTCAGCGCGACGGCATCAGCGAAGAACAGGTGCAGGCGATTCTCAAGGCCCAGGCCACTCGGGAAGACCGCTTGCGCCATGCCGACGATGTGCTGGTCAATGACCAAGACCTGGCCTGGCTGCACAGCGAGGTCGAGCGACTGCACCACTTTTACCTTACTTTGCGTGGAGGCCGATCATGAGCCAACCCTTGACCGTCGAATGCCCAACCTGCGGCGCCCCCGTGGAATGGAAAGAGACCAACACCAACCGGCCGTTCTGCTCGGACCGCTGCAAACTGATCGACCTGGGTGCCTGGGCGTCGGAAGAACACAAGATTGCGCTCAGCCCGGACGCCGAGGACGAGCTGTTCTCTGAAGACCTTCAACCAAAACACTAAGGCCGCATAAAGCCGTAATCCTGCTGATCGTCGAGGTTCTCCGCGAGAAATTGCAACTCGTCGGCCAGGTCCTCGACGCTACGCACGCCCTTGCTCTGCTGCACCACCGCACTGAGCAGGGCGCGCAGGCTCAAACCCGGTTCAAAACCGATTTCCTGTGCCGCATCCTGGCTTCTGCGCAACTCCTGCCGTGCCCACTCGTACACACTCATGATCGTGCTCCTGGAAGTTCCGCAGAGCATGAGACCACTTGCCTGCCCAGGATTTGACCTGGATCAAGACCGCGAATCGTCATCCTTCCAGGGCGCCGAGAGGTACCGTGTGCGGTTGAAGGTTTCCAGCCATTCTGGGCGAAACACCACCAGCGCACTGATTACCATGCCGTTGATAAAGGCTTCGGGGAAAATGATCAGCCACAGGTAACCGACGAAATCCTCCAGCCATTCAGGCATCGCAAAGCGCCCGTCAAACCACAACAGCCCCAACCCTACCAACAGGCACAGCAACGCTGACAGAGCCGCCGCAAAAAAGCCGGAACAGAATATGTACACAAATGGATTGCGCGGCCGGGCTCGCTCCACCAGCAACGCGCAGGCTTCGGTGACCAACACCGGCAACAGGACCAGCAACATGCCGTTGACCCCGACCGCCGCCAAGTCTTGGCGGCCAAGCAGCACCAGGCCGACTTGCGCGATCAGCCCTGCGACGATTGCCAGGGGCCAGTCGAGCAACAGGGTCACGGCGGTCATGCCGATAAAGTGGTAAGACACGCCAGTGTCGAAATCCCGCCGCACCAGCCACAACATGAATAGCGCGAACACCGTGCCAAACAGCAGGTGCTGACGTCGCCGGTCAGCAAACAGCTCGACCCAGGGCGCACGCAGGACCGCCCACATCACCACAGGGGCGTACAGCAGCCAGCCGATGATGAGGGTTTCTGGCGCAAGCACGGCTGCGCTGATCACGGTTTCACCTGCTCCAGGGCTTGGCGCAGTTCGGAGGCAGAGCTGTATTCGTGTCGCGCCACCAGCTTGCCGTTGTCCAGTTGCAGCCACAGCACTTTATCCACAGGCGCCGGATAACGGGGAACGATCCGCGCGTCGCGATCGAGCATGACGCGGTAGTTGTAAGCCTGCATCGCCGGAACCGCGAACAACTTGGCGACCAGCCTGGGCATACGCTGAATGTCGGCAACAAACACCACATGCCGCGCCTCCAGATAGCCTTGGGGCCGGCCTTGCAGCGCCGCATCTACCCGTTTGGCGGCGTCCATACTGCGCGCCACTAGCAAGATTTCCGCTTGGTTATCGAGGGTGTAGGCCATGTCGAATTGATCGAGCAGAGTCCAGGGCGCCACTTGCTCGCCCACTTCGACGGCCTGGGCCCAAAGGGGCAAAAGGCTCAAGAACACCACGACAAAAAACTTCACCACATACTCCTCATGCCAGGGATAGCTATCAAGTGGCCAGTCTACACCGACCTTTTGACGCGGGACTTCCTGCGGTCATCATTTGAACGCTAAGCTTTAGCCATGGATGACTCAGATTATTTGCGCCTGCTCACCATAGCAGCCGAACAAGCCAACGCGTTCCTGTCCAATGCCCGCAAATGGGAGCGTGAGCGTTGGGTCTGCCAGCGCCTGCTGCAAGGCTTGAACGTGCCCTACCGTGCCGAAGAGTTTCATGCCGCCGGGCAAGAGCCCCCAGACGTGCTGTTTCGCGACGCCAGTTTTGAAGTGTTTTTTGTCCTCGACGAGGGCCGGCGCCTCAATGACGAATGGCGCGACGAGCTGTTGCGCCGGCGCAGCGCATTCTCCCTGAGCCAATTGGTGCGGCGCGAGGCCAAGCCCAAACGTATTCCCGCCCATGAGTTCCTGCTGCGGCTGGCACCGACCCTGCGCAAGAAAGCCCATAACTACAAGGAGCGCGGGATGGACCTGGGGGAGCTGGATATCATCGCCTTCGCCAGCCTCAAGCGTGAAGTGCTGGACCTCAACAGCCACTTCCCCCCACCCACCGAATACCTGCGCCAGGGTTGGCGCTCCTTGTCATTGGTGGGGCCAACGTTTGCCAGGGTGCTGTTCGCCCACCCCGAAGCCCCGGATTTCTTGCGCAACAACCTGGGGCGCAGCATAGTGTTTGATGTCGGCATCAGCCTGTGAACCGATCAACGACTATGCTGCAGGCAATGCCGCCAATCGCACGGCTGTAATGTGGCGCCCTTTCGCAACGTCTACCTGACGAGGCTCTTATGACCAGCCGCTTGAACCCCGACGACCAACAACATGTCGAAGAGTACC
Source organism: Pseudomonas sp. C321 (assembly GCF_055407105.1). Lineage (NCBI taxonomy): Bacteria > Pseudomonadati > Pseudomonadota > Gammaproteobacteria > Pseudomonadales > Pseudomonadaceae > Pseudomonas > Pseudomonas sp. C321. The sequence goes on from NZ_JBUZRB010000001.1 coordinate 978,171, forward strand.
TGCAACTATCCCAGAACCAGGTCGAGCGCAAGCCTTTCCGGCCGTGGCTGCTCCTTGGTGTGGTACTGGTGATAGTGATCGGGCTGGGGCTGCTGAGCCGCCTTTTGAGTTACCTGACGCTATGAGCTGCCTGGCGCTCGCTCGGGTAACTGCACTGATTTCTTTTAGCCTTGCGAGATATCCCCATGACCCATCGTATTATTATCGTCGGCGGCGGCGCCGGCGGCCTGGAGTTGGCTACCCGCCTGGGTAAGACTCTGGGCAAGCGCGGCACAGCCAGCATCACGCTGGTGGACGCCAACCTCACCCACATCTGGAAACCATTGCTGCACGAGGTGGCAGCTGGCTCGCTGAACTCTTCGGAAGATGAACTCAACTATGTCGCCCAGGCAAAATGGAACCACTTCGAGTTCCAGCTGGGGCGCATGAGTGGGCTTGATCGCGAGCAGAAAAAAATCCAACTGGCCGCCACCCTCGACGAACAAGGCCTGGAACTGGTGCCCGCCCGTGAGCTGAGCTATGACAGCCTGGTCATCGCCGTCGGCAGCACGACCAATGACTTCGGCACCGAGGGCGCAGCGCAACACTGCCTGTTCCTCGACACCCGCAAACAGGCCGAGCGCTTCCATCAGCAACTGCTCAATCACTATTTGCGCGCCCACGCCGGGCAGACCGATGCAGTGGAACAGATCAGCGTGGCTATCGTCGGCGCCGGCGCGACCGGTGTTGAACTGGCTGCCGAGCTACATAACGCCGCCCACGAACTGGCAGCCTATGGCCTGGGCCGGATCAAACCGGAAAACATGCACATCACCCTGATTGAAGCCGGGCCACGGGTGTTGCCTGCCCTGCCAGAGCGCATTGGCGGGCCGGTGCATAAAACCCTGGAGAAACTCGGGGTTACGGTGCTGACCAATGCAGCAGTCAGTGAAGTGACCGCCGACAGCCTGATCACCAGCAGCGGCCAGGTAATTCCTGCCAGCCTGAAGGTCTGGGCTGCAGGGATTCGCGCACCAGGTTTTCTCAAGGACATCGCCGGGCTGGAAACCAACCGCATCAACCAACTGCAGGTCTTGCCGACCCTGCAAACCACCCGTGACGAAAACATCTTCGCCTTCGGTGATTGCGCGGCCTGCCCACAACCGGGTACCGACCGCAACGTGCCACCACGGGCGCAGGCGGCTCACCAGCAGGCGTCGTTGCTGGCAAAATCGCTTAAATTGCGCATTGAAGGCAAGACGTTGCCCACCTACAAGTACACCGACTATGGATCGCTGATCTCGTTGTCGCGCTTTTCAGCGGTGGGTAACTTGATGGGCAACCTGACCGGCAGCGTGATGCTGGAAGGCTGGTTGGCGCGGATGTTTTATGTGTCGCTGTATCGCATGCACCAGATGGCGCTGTATGGCTTCTTCCGCACAATGATGTTGATGCTGGGCAGCAAGATTGGGCGCGGTACGGAGCCTAGGCTCAAGTTGCACTAACAGCGCAGTTCGATGTGGAGTGCCCGGCTTCTGTGGGAGCCGGGCTTGTCGAATCGCCGCACCGCCGTGCTGGGCTGCGCAGCAGCCCTAAAACCAATCACTGCGGTCTTTCTGATAGACCACCGCGACCGACCAGGAGTGCTCCGCACTCCAACGGGAGCAAGCTCCCTCGCCACAGGGTATTCGCCAGCTGCCTTACCGCTATCGCAGGCAAAAAAAATCCCCGTATCTTTCGATACGAGGATTTTTAATATGGTCGGGGTAAGGGGATTCGAACTCCTGACATCCTGCTCCCAAAGCAGGCGCGCTACCGGACTGCGCTATACCCCGGTAAAAAAAAGGCGACCTTTGCAAGTCGCCTTCTACGATCAGTGCTTTTGGCCTCTGATCTTAAGATTCGATTCCAGCGTTAACTGGGTTCAAAAATGGTGGGTCGTGTGGGATTCGAACCTACGACCAATTGGTTAAAAGCCAACTGCTCTACCAACTGAGCTAACGACCCAAATATGGTCGGGGTAAGGGGATTCGAACTCCTGACATCCTGCTCCCAAAGCAGGCGCGCTACCGGACTGCGCTATACCCCGGTTTGAAATTGGCTCCGTGACCAGGACTCGAACCTGGGACCCAATGATTAACAGTCATTTGCTCTACCAACTGAGCTATCACGGAACTACATATTTCAAAGTGAAACTTTGCTGCTTACTACCTTCTCTTCGACCCGATTGCATCGCTGCGTTCGTGCCTCCGAGGCGCGCTATTCTACAATCTTAAAAACCCCTGTCAACCCTTTAAATTGCTTTTAAGACAATGATTTGCGACTTGTTTCAGATTTCTCCTTGGGGAGAAGAAACCGTTGGGCTGACATACTGCGGGGCGCACTTTACAAGCCTTTGCCTTACAGTTCAACGCCCTATCGAAAAAAAAGGCCCCGCAGTGCGGGGCCTCTTCTTATTAGCCATACAGTCCGGGCTTAGTGAAAGACGATTTCGTCGTGTTCCACAGTTGCCGTGACGCTGGTACCCGGCATAAAGCTGCCCGACAAGATCAACTGCGCCAGCGGGTTCTCGATCCAGCGCTGGATTGCACGCTTCAACGGCCGTGCGCCATACACCGGGTCGTAGCCCACAGCGATCAGCTTGTCCAACGCCTCGCCACTCAGGTCCAACGCCAGTTCGCGCTCCGCCAGACGACTGCGCAGGCGACCCAACTGGATCTCGGCGATACCGGCAATCTGATCTCGGGCCAATGGCTCGAAGATCACCACTTCATCGATCCGGTTGATGAACTCCGGCCGGAAGTGCGTCGATACCGCATCCATCACTGCTGCGCGCTGCGCTTCGCGATCGCCCACCAGCTCCTGAATCTGCGCCGAGCCCAGGTTGGAGGTCATCACGATCACCGTATTGCGAAAATCCACGGTACGTCCGTGGCTGTCCGTCAGACGGCCGTCTTCCAGCACTTGCAGCAACACGTTGAACACATCCGGATGGGCCTTCTCGACCTCGTCCAGGAGGATCACCGAGTAAGGCTTACGCCGTACCGCTTCTGTCAGGTAACCGCCTTCTTCGTATCCCACGTAGCCTGGTGGTGCCCCGATCAGGCGCGCCACAGAATGTTTCTCCATGAACTCGGACATATCGATCCGCACCATGGCCTCTTCTGTATCAAAGAGAAACTCGGCCAAGGCCTTGCACAGTTCGGTTTTACCGACACCGGTAGGGCCGAGGAACATGAACGAGCCGCTCGGACGGTCCGGATCGGACAACCCGGCTCGGGAACGCCGTACCGCGTTGGACACCGCGACCACCGCCTCTTCCTGGCCGATGACACGCTGGTGCAACAGGCTTTCCATTTTCATCAATTTGTCGCGCTCGCCTTCGAGCATTTTCGACACAGGAATACCCGTCCACTTGGAGACGACTTCGGCAATTTCTTCCTCGGTCACCTTGCTGCGCAGCAACTGGTTCTCGCTTTTGCCATGCTGGTCGACCATTTGCAGGCTGCGTTCTAGGTCCGGGATCACCCCGTACTGCAACTCGGCCATGCGATTCAGATCGCCCTTGCGGCGGGCGGACTCCAGTTCCTGGCGGGACTGCTCGATCTTTTGCTGAATCTGAGCAGAACCCTGGACTTCGGCTTTTTCCGAGGTCCAGATTTCTTCGAGATCCGAATACTCACGTTCCAGACGGGCAATTTCTTCCTGGAGTTTTTCCAGGCGCTTGATCGCCGCCTCGTCCTTTTCTTTTTTCAGGGCCTGGGATTCAACCTTAAGTTGAATCAGGCGCCGCTCCAGGCGATCCAGCACTTCCGGCTTGGAGTCGATTTCCATGCGAATGCGGCTGGCCGCTTCGTCGATCAAGTCGATGGCCTTGTCGGGCAACTGACGATCGGTGATGTAGCGATGGCTCAACTTGGCCGCCGCGATGATCGCGCCGTCAGTGATCGCTACCCTGTGGTGAACCTCATAACGCTCTTTCAGGCCCCGCAGGATTGCGATGGTGTCCTCTTCGCTCGGCTCTTCCACCAACACTTTCTGGAAGCGGCGCTCAAGCGCGGCATCCTTTTCAATGTACTGACGGTATTCGTTGAGCGTGGTAGCGCCGACGCAATGCAACTCGCCCCGTGCCAAGGCTGGCTTGAGCATGTTGCCAGCATCCATGGCGCCTTCGCCTTTACCGGCGCCGACCATGGTGTGCAGTTCGTCGATAAACAGAATGATCTGCCCTTCCTGCTTCGTCAGCTCGTTAAGCAGAGATTTCAAACGCTCTTCGAACTCGCCACGGAACTTGGCGCCAGCAATCAGCGAACCCATGTCCAGGGACAACAGGCGCTTACCCTTCAGGCCATCAGGCACTTCACCATTGATGATGCGCTGGGCTAGACCTTCGGCAATGGCGGTTTTACCCACGCCAGGCTCACCGATCAGCACCGGGTTGTTCTTGGTGCGACGCTGCAGGACCTGGATGGTGCGGCGAATTTCGTCGTCACGGCCAATCACCGGGTCGAGCTTGCCTTCTTCAGCGAGCTTGGTCAGGTCGACAGTGTATTTGTCCAGGGCTTGGCGGGACTCCTCATGATTGGGGTCATTCACCGCCTCGCCACCGCGCAGGTTGTTGATGGCGTTTTCCAGCGCCTTCTTGCTCACGCCCTGGCCCAGCAACAATTTACCGAGTTTGCTGTTCTCGTCCATGGCGGCAAGCAACACCAGCTCGCTGGAGATGAACTGGTCGCCCTTCTGCTGGGCCAGGCGATCTGCCTGGTTGAGCAGGCGCGCCAAGTCCTGGGACATATTCACGTCGCCGGTAGGATTTTGGATTTTTGGCAGTTGGTCGAGCTCTTTGCTCAACTCCTTGCGCAGGCTGTTGATGTCAAAGCCTACCTGCATCAGCAACGGCTTGATGGAGCCGCCTTGCTGTTCCAGAAGCGCCTGCATCAAGTGCGCAGGTTCGATGGCCGGATGGTCAAGGCCAACCGCCAGGGATTGAGAGTCCGATAATGCCAACTGCAATTTGCTGGTTAAACGATCAATACGCATTAGTCACCTTCCTTTTGAGCAGGCCGGAGCTATAAACACATCCTGAATGAAGAAACCTGCCAGACACCCCTATAGATGCGGTCGATTCTGGAAGATTCAAGCTGCCCGGGATTGATGTAGCGCAGAAGAGTCTAGCGTTCGAGCCAGATAAGGGAGGCAAACCGACCGGTGCGAGGGCTGCGGCGGTAGGAATAGAAGCGAGGGTCGGTCACGGTGCAAAAACCGCCACCGTATACCGCGCTGATGCCGCGTGCGGCCAAGCGCAGACGAGCTAACTGGTAGATGTCGGCCATGAACTTGCCCGAATTTTGGCTGGGAACGAAAGCCTCAGCCGTTATAGGCAATTGCTGCATGAAGGCCTCGCGAACTTCCGGACCAACTTCAAAAGCCTGTGGACCAATGGCCGGCCCCAACCAGACCAGTACTTCGGCAGGAGCAACCTCCAGGCTTTCGAAGGCCGCTTCCAGCACACCAGCCGCCAGGCCACGCCAACCGGCATGGGCTGCGGCGACACGAGTACCGGCGCGATTGCAAAACAAGGCAGGCAAACAGTCAGCCGTCATCGCCGTGCAGGCGATGCCGGGGGTGCTGGTCCAACTGCCATCGGCCTCGGCAATCCGGCCAGGATCGGCTTCGACCACAGCCACACCGTGGACTTGGCGCAGCCAGGCCGGCTGAATAGAGAAGACATCGGTCAAGCGTCGACGATTTTCGCTGACAGCCTCGGGGCTGTCTTCGACATGATCGCCAAGGTTGAGGCTGTCAAACGGCGCCAGACTGACGCCGCCTGAACGAGTGGTGACGCAGGCTTTCACCCCGGCCGGCGCGGGCCAGTCAGGAATCAGCCAGTCACTCATCCGATAAACGCCTCACGATCCTGCTTGAGCAGCGACAACAACCAGACAAAGTCGTCCGGAAGTGGCGATTCCCAGCTCATCCGCTTACCGCTCGTCGGATGATCCAGCTCCAGGAAGCGCGCATGCAGCGCCTGACGCGGGAAGGTTTTCAGGGAATCAATCATGGTCGCACTGGCCGCCGGCGGAATACGGAAGCGGCCGCCATAGGCCGGATCTCCGACCAACGGGAAGTTGATGTGGGCCATGTGCACCCGAATCTGGTGAGTACGACCGGTTTCCAGCTTGACCCGCACATGAGTGTGGGAACGGAAACGCTCCAGCACGCGATAGTGGCTGACGGCCTGCTTGCCGCCCTCCATCACCGCCATGCGCTGGCGCTGCTGGCCGTGGCGACCGATAGGGGCGTTGATCTTGCCACCTGCCGTTACCACACCGATCACAATGCACTCATAGATCCGGCTAACGCTGCGGCTCTGCAATTGTATAACCAACCGCGTCTGCGCCTGAATGGTCTTGGCCACCACCATAAGACCGGTGGTGTCCTTGTCCAGTCGATGCACGATGCCGCAGCGCGGGACATTGATGATGTCCGGCACATGGTGCAACAAAGCATTGAGCAGGGTGCCGTCAGCGTGCCCGGCAGCCGGGTGAACCACCAGGCCCGCGGGTTTGTTGATCACCAGGATGTCGTCGTCTTCATAGACGATGTCCAGTTCAATGTCCTGGGCGATCCATTCTCCCTGGGCTTCCTGCTCGGCAGTCAGCTCAAGAATCGCACCGCCATGGACTATGTCTCGCGGGCGGATAACCGCTCCATCCACAGTCAGGCGGCCGTCTTTGATCCAGGCGGAAAGGCGCGAGCGCGAGTGCTCAGCGAATAATTGTGCGGCGACTTGATCGAGGCGTTGGCCGCCCAATTCGGACGGCACCTCTGCGCTAAGTTCAATTTTATCGGACATGCTCAGACTAGGCGTGGCACAGCCTTTGGTTTCGGCTGCGCGCTTGTGGTTAAATACGGCGTCTTTTGCCCCGAGGCTTTCAACGGGGCGCTCATCATAACAGGACGGCCCCGCCCAAGACAGCGGCCGTCATAGGGACGCAAGCCGCCATGCAAGTGAAACACCTGCTGCTGATCGCCATCCTCGCCATGACTGCTGCTTGCTCGTCAACAAAGGACGTCGTCGACGAAAACCTCAGCGAAGTCGAGCTGTACCAGCAAGCTCAGGCCGACCTGGACAACAACAGTTACACCAGCGCCACGGCCAAGCTCAAGGCACTGGAGTCGCGGTATCCGTTCGGCCGCTACGCCGACCAGGCCCAGCTCGAACTGATCTACGCCAACTACAAGAACGCCGAGCCGGAAGCTGCCAAGTCCGCCGCCGAGCGTTTTATCCGCCTGCACCCGCAGCATCCAAACGTGGATTACGCCTACTACCTCAAGGGCCTGACCTCGTTTGACCAGGACGTTGGCCTGCTGGCGCGCTTCCTGCCGCTGGACATGACCAAGCGTGACCCGGGTGCCGCGCGCGACTCCTACAACGAGTTCGCCCAGCTGACCAGCCGCTACCCCAACAGCCGCTACGCGCCGGACGCCAAGCAGCGCATGATCTACCTGCGCAACCTGCTGGCTTCCTACGAGATCCACGTGGCCCACTACTACCTGACCCGTCAGGCTTATGTAGCTGCCGCTAACCGTGGTCGCTATGTAGTGGAGAATTTCCAGGAAACCCCAGCCGTGGGTGATGGCCTGGCAGTGATGACCGAGGCTTACCAGCGCCTGCACCTGGACGCACTGGCGACCACTAGCCTGGAAACCTTGAAGCTCAACTACCCGGACCACCCAAGCCTGAAAGACGGTCAGTTCGTGCCGCTAGTGGCTGAAGCTGACAACCGTTCGTGGTTGAGCAAGTACACCTTGGGCCTGATCGAATCCCGTCCGCCGCTGCCGCCGGGCGAAACCCGCGCCAACCAGGACGTGATCAAGCAGTACCAGGATGCCAAGGATTCTATTCCTTCGGACTTGAAGCCTCATGACGAGAACGGCGACGTGATCGAAGAAGAGGCCCCTGAAGCCCTGGGCAATAACGAAGACCGCTCGTGGTTCAGCTACATGACGCTTGGCGTATTTGACTAACGGTCGATGCGATGCAAAAAGGAGCCCTCAGGGGCTCCTTTTTTATGGCGCGACTTTATTCCCCTGTGCGCCGCTCACGTCCTTGGCTAAACTGCCGCATTCCTTGTCGAGAAGCTGCTGACCATGGTTCGTTTACTGTTCTGGATTGCTCTGATTGCTGCCGCGGTGTGGTTATGGCGCAAGTTCAAGCGCCCCGTGCCGACGCAACAACGGCCCCACGAGCAAGGTGCGGCGCCCATGGTCCGTTGCGCTCACTGTGGCGTGCATTTGCCGCAAGATCACGCCCTAAGCTCGCGCCAGGAGTGGTATTGCACTCAGGGGCACTTGGAGCAGGGGCCGAAGTCTATCGGGCGTTGATTGAGCCGCAATAATCCAGGAGCAGGCTTGCACGCTCCTGGATTGCATCTAGATCCGCCCTGCCGGCGCATACGGCGCGGGGTCAATGATCGGCTCGCGCTCCAGCAACAAATCGACAAACAACTGACAGGATGCCGGCGCCAGCACCAGCCCATTACGGTAATGCCCGCAATTTAGCCAAAGCCCATCAAACCCTGGCACCTTGCCAATATAGGGAATGCCTTCCGGCGACCCTGGCCGCAATCCGGCCCAATGCCCCACGACCTCAGCATCCGCCAGCGCCGGTATCAGCTCCACAGCTGAGGCTTTCAGGCTCTGTAGCGCCTTGTCAGTCGTTGTTTTATTGAAGCCGTCATGCTCCAGGGTGCTACCAATCAGAATATGCCCATCTCGCCGTGGGATCGCATAGCGACGCTTGGCCAGCACCATACACGGCAAGAAGTCTGACGCGCACTTGTACAAAATCATCTGTCCCTTGATCGGCTCCACCGGCAACTCCAGCCCCAGGCTACCCAGCAACTCGCCACTCCAGGCACCGGCGGCGAGTACCACGTGGTCACCCCGGAACTCACCAAGCGCCGTGTTCACACCAACAATTTTGCCACCCTCACAAATAAATCCCTCCACCGCGCAGTGCTCATGCACGGTGACACCAGGCAACGCCAGCAGGGCAGCCCTGAGGGACTTTACCAAGCGAGGGTTACGCACGTTGGCCACGCCTGCCATGTAGATAGCTTGTGAGAACCCAGGCCCCAACACCGGTACAGCATCACGGGCAGCCGAAATATCTACCTTGCTCAGTGGTCGTCCTTCACGGGCCGCCCAAGCCAGTGCCTCAGCCTCATCGCCCAGGTCCAACCAATACAAGCCAGTGGTATGAACCTCAGGGTCCACTCCGGTGGCTGCAAAAAGACGCTCGGCCAACCGAGGATAAAAATCCTGAGACCAATGCGCCAGGGCGGTCACTGCAGGACTGTAGCGCCACGGGTAAAGCGGCGAAACAATGCCACCACCCGCCCAGGAAGCCTCCTGCCCCACCGCCGAACGGTCCAGCAGTACCACCGCCTGTCCCTGGGTTGCCAGGTTGAACGCCGTCAACAGGCCGATAACGCCACCACCGACCACCACTACTTGCTGTTGCTTAGCCATCTTTCGATCCAGCCGATAAAAAGAAAAGAGCGCACCTGGCACCCCATCGCCCATCTACCTCATCGCCCCCAGCACTCTTTGCGAGTCATGTTGGGCGCAGCACCCGGATTGCTCCGCGCGCCGGTACTGGTCAAGCTGAAGTCACCACAGGGGTCTCCCATCATCACCGAGCCGGCGAGGGGCGTGGCTATCAAGCTGAAATCCTGCGGATTCAACGTCACCGTGATTCTATAGCGATCATTACCAGCGCTGACGCCGCTGGCGTCAATAAAAATGCCATTTCTCACGTAATAACGCTCGAGATACTGGGCTTGCTCGGTGAGCAGCCCGACAATTTCCGTGCGATAGACCTTTTTCAGGTGAGCGGTATAACCGGGATAGGCAATGCCGGCCAGGATGGCGATGATCGCAACAGCGATCAGTAACTCGATCAGTGTAAAACCGTTGATATCTCTGCTCATCGTGCTTCTTACCTAGTGAAGTTGTCGCCACATGACTCGTCGAAACCTGGGCCCTGCAGAGTCGCCCACGGATACCCGTGCATACACGGCCTCCAGTACGGTGCGCGAATGGCCGCTGATACCTGCGGCAGTTACCCGATAAACGGTCGCCGGAGTTCCGCTCGGCAAATGAGCCAACCCCACGCCATGCCCCAGATTTTGAATGCCATAGACGCCACCCTTTAGACCCACCCAAGTGACGGCCGAGACTGGATCTGTTCCTGGCCCACTCACCGAAGTCGACTCTTTCGGCGGTGCGCAGGTGGCTAGCGAGGGACATGGCCGCAAAGCAAATTCAGGAGCCTGCACAGCTGACTCCCCAAGCCTTAACCCGCTTTCGGCGGCCTGAAAGGATTGGTTGCGGTGCCTGATGCTGCCGGCGATCTTTTCCTGCAAAGTGGCCGCTTGCATCGAGGACAGACCGATGACTGTCAACAACAGCAGAAACACCAGACTGATCAGCAGGACCATACCGCTCTGCCGCGACATGCCACGGCTACTCAAGGCGATTACGCAGGGCTGCGACGACGCTATAGGTCTGGTCCCGTACGCGACCGCCAGGATCCTGGAGAGTCAGAAGGATACGTATGCTACGCACCAGGGACTCATCGGCCGGATTACTGTCATACCGCGTCACAACACTAGACCCTGGCGCGCCGGCCATCCCGAAGCTGAGCTCGAATGCTCGCACGCTATCCACCAGAACTGCCTTGGCCGGTGTCGAAGAGGTACTGAGTTTCAACTGGCCGGACTCAAAGGTGTAAGTCAGTTTGCGAATGGGAAAGCTGATCTGTCCGGGGCCAGGCTTGGGTGACACGCCAGCATAGGCCCGGGCACTCTCGACGCAATTGGAGAGCACCGTCCAATCTGGATTGCTGCCTTCACTCCCCACATCGCCCGTGACCAACGTCAGAACCTTTGAGCTGCCAGTAGCGGCCCAACCGACAGGCCTGGAAAACTCAGCCGGGGCATCACTGATCGACGCAGTGGGCAGGCAGCCGAACATACCTGCCAGACGAATCTCCTGAATCATCTTGCTCAGGACAAATCGTGCATCGTCCTGCAATAACGTCGACGCATGTTGGCTGGCGTAGGTGTTTCGCGTGGCAAGGGACACCTGGACAACGGTCATCACCACTACCAATCCAAGGGTCAGCGCCAGCAGCAGTTCAATCAGCCCAAAACCACCGCAGTGCCGACTCATTGCAAGGCTCGCGGATCGACGGCAACTCGACTGGCCAGAGTGAAGGTTTCACGGGGATTGCCAACATTGGCAGCGCGAGAATCATCCCAACTGATGCTGATGGTCACCTCCCGCTGATTGATGGCAACCGAACCTTTGGCGCTCTCCCCGGCAAAGCGGATGATATTGGCCTCAAAGTCATGCAGGTCCAAATCACGAACGCTGGCCCCCGAGGGCCTGGAGGAACCGCTCTGCGTTTGCGACCATGAGTAATCTGCGCCTGAGTTGGCGCGAATCCGGTCCAGCATGTCGTAGGCGATAAAACTGGCCTGGCTGGTCATCCGCGAACTGTCGGTGTACTTGAGCGCGTTAAGCTGGATCACCACCGCACCCAGCAGGCCGACGCTGAGAATAAGCACCGAAACCAGCACCTCGATCAGGGTCATGCCGGTTTGCCTGGTACTGATCGGCTGGGAGCAAGGCGTTATTGGGCAAGCATTCATTACCGTCGTCATCCATGTCGAAGGTCATCAAAGGGCAGGGGTAAATCTCCTGTGCGCCCAAGATTAGCGTCGCTCCACGAGTAGCGATGCCTCTGGGAACAAAGCGAAATACTTTGGACAGGAAGGCCACCATTCGGCACACCGACGTCGACGCTATAACTATGTCTGCCATCTGGCAGCCCGTCTCCCCGGCGCTGACAAGGAATGGGCAAACTGAGAACGTCCATGGAGGGACGAGACATGAAACAACGAGGCTTCACGTTGTTCGAACTGCTGGTCGGTTTGATATTGAGTGGCGTCCTGGCTCAACTGGCGGCGCCCAGCTTCAAGGACCTGCTTGAGTCACAACGGCGCCAGAGCGCCGCCGAAACCCTGGCCGCGGGCCTGCGCTACGCACGTACCGAGGCCATCGCACGCAATCGGACAGTAGTCATTCATGCCCTGGACAATGACTGGAGCCTGGGCTGGAGAGTTGTGCTCGACCTGAACGGCCGTGGACATCTGGACGAAGACAACCCGGTGCTGCTGGAGCGCCAGGACAGCGGGCGCATACCCATTGTGGGCAATACACCGGTCCGGACCCAGATACGCTTCAGCGGCTTGGGCGAACCGTTATTGTCGGCGGCGGGAGGCTTTCGTGCTGGTACCGTGCATGTATGTGCCACGGACCAGCAACTGAGCCTGTATCAAGTGGTGTTGGCGCCCACCGGCCGCATCAGCCTGCGCAATAACAAGACCGAGCAGCCGCTGTGCCGTGGCTACGTGGGCAGCACGGGACTCAGAGCAGCGAACGAACCCGCAGTTCCTTGGGCATGGAGAAGGTGATGTTCTCTTCACGTCCGGCCAATTCGTCTGCACCCGTAGCGCCCCAGGCCTGCAGTTGCTGAATCACGCCGCGCACCAGGACTTCCGGGGCCGAGGCACCGGCAGTTATGCCAATACGCTCGACTCCATCGAACCAGCTGCGCTGCATGTCTTCGGCACCATCGATCAGGTAGGCCGGCGTTGCCATGCGCTCGGCCAGCTCCCGCAGGCGGTTGGAGTTGGAGCTGTTGGGGCTGCCAACGACCAGCACCACGTCGCACTCGTCGGCCAACTGCTTGACGGCATCCTGGCGGTTTTGCGTGGCGTAGCAGATATCGTCCTTGCGCGGCCCGCCAATGGCAGGGAAACGCGTGCGCAGGGCATCAATGACGCGGCTGGTGTCATCCATGGACAAGGTGGTCTGGGTCACGAAAGCCAGCTTGTTAGGGTTATGCACTTGCAGCTCGGCGACGTCTTTTTCGTCTTCCACCAAGTAGATGGCACCACCATTGCTGGCGTCATACTGACCCATGGTGCCTTCGACTTCCGGGTGGCCGGCATGGCCGATCAGGATGCATTCACGACCGTCGCGGCTGTAGCGCGCGACTTCGATGTGCACCTTGGTCACCAACGGGCAGGTGGCATCGAACACTTTCAGGCCGCGGCCTGCAGCTTCGGTACGCACCGCCTGGGAAACACCGTGGGCACTGAAGATCACGATGACGTCATCCGGCACCTGGTCCAGCTCTTCGACAAAAATGGCGCCGCGAGCACGCAGGTCTTCGACCACGAATTTGTTGTGGACCACTTCATGGCGCACGTAAATCGGCGGCCCGAAGACTTCCAGGGCACGGTTGACGATTTCGATCGCCCGGTCCACGCCGGCGCAAAAGCCACGGGGGTTGGCGAGTTTGATTTGCATGCTGTGCCTCGTGTCTTGCAGCGCAAGAGATTGGAACATTGCGGTCCCCGCTGGAACCGGCTTCGTCAGTTACAGAGCCTTAACGTCGATGATTTCGACATCAAAGGTCAAGGTTTTACCGGCCAACGGGTGATTGAAGTCGATAGTCACCTCGGCGTCATCGAATGCTTTGACCACACCCGGCAATTCGGTATTCGCCGCATCGTTGAAGATCACCAACAAGCCTTCCGACAGTTCCATGTCCTTGAATTGCGAGCGCGGGATGATTTGCACGTTTTGCGGATTCGGTTGGCCAAAGGCGTTTTCCGGCAGGATCTGCAGGTTGCGCTTGTCGCCGGCCTTGAAGCCGAACAGCGCCGCTTCAAAACCCGGAAGCAGGTTGCCATCGCCGACCTTGAAGGTCGCCGGGGCCTTGTCGAAAGTGCTGTCGACCGTGTCGCCGTTCTCCAGGCGCAGTGCGAAATGCAAGGTGACTTCCGTGTTCTGGCTGATGCGTTGCTCAGCCAATACCTGTTCAGTCATGAACGGTTTCTCCGGTTTTCTTACTTTTGAACATGTCCAGTGCCAGCATCACGGCACCGACAGTAATAGCGCTGTCGGCAAAGTTGAACGCCGGGAAATACCAGCGGTTCTGCCAATGCACCAGAATGAAGTCGATTACATGGCCCAGGGCAATACGGTCGTACAGGTTACCCAGCGCCCCGCCCAACACCAGGGCCAGCGCAACGGCCAGCCAAGTGTCATCGCGCCCCAGGCGCTTGAGCCAAACCACCAGCACCGCACTGACTACGATGGCAATCAGCGCGAACAGCCAGCGCTGCCAGCCGGAGCTGTCGGCCAGGAAGCTGAACGCTGCACCGGTGTTGTAGGCCAGGGTCCAACTGAAATAGTCAGGAATAACCACGATCTGCTGGAACATCTCCAGGGTGCCCTCGAAGTGAGCCTTGCTGACCTGGTCAATGACCAGTACCAGCAAGCTCAATACGAGCCAGCCCAGACGTCCGAAACGACTGGCTGTATTAGGCCCGGTTTGATTAGGCATAGTGACGAACCTCACCCGCGCCGCTGATGTTGTCGACACAACGACCGCAGATTTCCGGATGCTCCGGGTTCACGCCGACGTCTTCACGGCAGTGCCAGCAACGAGCGCACTTGGTGAAGGCTGACTTGACCACCTTGAGTTTGAGGCCCGGCACGTCAGTGGCCACTGCATCGGCCGGAGCCTGGACGAACGGCGCCAGGCTGGCAGTCGAGGTGATCAGCACGAAACGCAGCTCATTGCTCAGCTTGGCCAGGTCGGCGGTCAGGCCTTCCTCGGCAAACAGCGTTACTTCGGCCTGCAGATTGCCACCGACGGCCTTGGCCGCGCGCTGAACCTCCAGCTCCTTGTTCACGGCAACCTTGACCGCCATCACCCCTTCCCAGTAATCGCGGCCCAGCTCGAAATCGGCCGGCAGCTCGGTCAGGCCTTCGTACCAAGTGTTGAGCATCACCGATTCGTTACGCTCGCCCGGCAGGTACTCCCACAGTTCGTCGGCGGTGAACGCCAGGATCGGCGCGATCCAACGCACCAGCGCTTCAGAGATGTGATACAGCGCGGTCTGCGCTGAGCGGCGCGCCTTGCTGTTGGCGCCGGTGGTGTACTGGCGGTCCTTGATGATATCGAGGTAGAAGCCACCCAATTCCTGGACGCAGAAGTTGTGAATTTTCGAGTAGACGTTCCAGAAGCGATATTCGCCGTAGTTTTCCTGCAGCTCGCGCTGCAGCAACAGGGTACGGTCCACAGCCCAACGGTCCAGGGCGAGCATTTCCTCGGCCGGCAGGATGTCGGTGGCCGGATTGAAACCGGTCAGGTTCGACAACATGAAGCGTGCGGTATTGCGAATACGGCGGTAGGCGTCGGCGCTGCGTGCAAGTATCTGCTCGGACACGGCTATCTCGCCCGAGTAATCGGTCGAGGCGACCCAAAGGCGCATGATGTCGGCGCCCAGGGTGTCGTTGACCTTCTGCGGCGCGATCACGTTGCCCAGGGACTTGGACATCTTGCGGCCGTTCTCGTCGACGGTGAAGCCGTGGGTCAGCAGCTCGCGGTACGGCGCGTGGTTGTCGATGGCGCAACCGGTCAGCAGCGACGAGTGGAACCAGCCGCGATGCTGGTCCGAGCCTTCCAGGTACAGGTCGGCGCGCGGGCCGCTCTCATGGCCCATCGGGTGCGAACCGCGAAGGACGTGCCAATGGGTGGTACCCGAATCGAACCAGACATCGAGGGTATCGCTGATCTTGTCGTACAGCGGCGCCTCGTCACCCAGCAACTCGGCGGCGTCCAGCTTGAACCAGGCTTCAATGCCGTCTTCTTCAACACGCTGGGCCACGACTTCCATCAGCTCGACGGTGCGCGGGTGCAGTTCGCCGCTTTCCTTATTCAGGAAGAACGGGATCGGCACGCCCCAGTTACGCTGGCGGGAAATGCACCAATCTGGACGGTTGGCGATCATCGAATGCAGGCGTGCCTGGCCCCAGGCCGGGACGAACTGAGTCTCTTCGATGGCCTTGAGCGCACGCTTGCGCAGGGTTTCGCCGCTGGTAGGCTCTTTGTCCATGCCGATGAACCATTGCGCGGTAGCGCGATAGATCAGCGGGGTCTTGTGGCGCCAGCAGTGCATGTAGCTGTGGCTGATGGTTTCGGTGTGCAACAGCGCACCAACTTCCGCCAGCTTGTCGATGATCGCCGGGTTGGCCTTGAAGATGAACTGGCCGCCGAAGAACTCCAGGGACGGCGAGTACACACCGTTGCTTTGCACTGGACTGATGATGTCGTCGTTGACCAGGCCATATTGCTTGCAGATCACGAAGTCGTCCACGCCATAGGCGGGCGAACAGTGAACCACGCCGGTACCGGCACCCAACTCGACGTAGTCAGCCAGGTAGATTGGCGACAGGCGGTCATAGAACGGGTGACGGAAGTTGATCAGTTCCAGAGCGGAGCCGGTAGTGGTGGCAATCACCGAACCTTGCAGGTTGTAGCGGGTCAGGCACGACTCGACCAGTTCTTCGGCCAACACCAACAGCTTGTCACCGACGTCCACCAGGGCGTAGGTGAATTCCGAGTGCACGTTGAGCGCCTGGTTGGCCGGGATGGTCCACGGGGTGGTGGTCCAGATCACGATGGAGGCTGGCTTGGCCAGGCTCGCCAGCCCGAAGGCTTCGGCCAGCTTGGCTTCGTCGGCAATCGGGAAGGCAACGTCGATGGTCGAAGACTTCTTGTCTTCATACTCGACTTCCGCTTCAGCCAGGGCAGAGCCGCAGTCGAAGCACCAATTCACCGGCTTAAGGCCCTTGAACACGAAACCGCCCTTGACGATTTCAGCCAAGGCACGGATTTCACCGGCCTCGTTCTTGAAGTCCATGGTCTTGTACGGGTTGGCCCAGTCGCCCAACACACCCAGGCGGATGAACTCGGACTTCTGCCCTTCGATCTGCTCGGTGGCGTAGGCACGGCACAGTTCGCGGGTCTTGTCGGCGCCCAGGTTCTTGCCGTGGGTCACTTCGACTTTGTGTTCGATTGGCAGGCCGTGGCAATCCCAGCCTGGGACATAAGGCGCGTCGAAACCCGAAAGGGTTTTCGAACGGATGATCATGTCCTTGAGAATCTTGTTCAGCGCATGACCGATGTGAATCGTGCCGTTGGCATAAGGAGGGCCGTCGTGCAGGACGAACTTCGGGCGATCCTTGCCAATCTCGCGCAACTTTCCGTACAGGCCAATACTGTCCCAGCGCTGCAGTATCTGCGGTTCGCGCTGTGGCAGGCCGGCCTTCATTGGGAAGGCGGTGTCCGGAAGGTTTAGCGTGGCTTTATAGTCGGTCATTTAAGGCTCTTCATTAGCGATTGGCGCTAGGTGCGGCTAGTGCACGGGCGGCGGCGACATCCGCATTGATCGCCGTTTTCAGCGCCTCCAGAGAGGCGAAACGCTGCTCTTCACGCAGCTTTTGGTGGAAAGCCACCGTCAAACGCCGGTCATATAAATCCCCGGAAAAATCCAAAAGGTGTACCTCCAGGTGGGCCTTGCCATCACCTGCAACCGTGGGCCTGACGCCTATGTTGGCGACTCCGGGCCACGATTGGCCGTCGATATCGACACTGACCAGGTAAACCCCGGTCAGTGGCACACGACGGCGCTTGAGTTGCACGTTGGCGGTTGGCGTGCCCAATTGGCGCGCCAGCTTCTGGCCGTGCAAGACCCGCCCGGCAATCCGGAACGGGCGACCGAGCAAACGCTCGGCCAAGGCGAAGTCGGCAGCGGCCAGGGCATTACGCACCTGGGTACTGCTCACACGCAGGCCGTCCAGTTCGACGGTTTGCGCGGCTTCCACGGTAAACCCCTGAGTGACGCCAGCTTGTTGCAGGAAATCAAAATCCCCAACCCGGTCGCAACCAAAGCGGAAGTCGTCACCGACTTCCAGGTGCTGCACGCCCAGGCCATCCACCAGGATTCGGTCGACGAACTCGGCGGCGCTGAGCTTGCGCAAGCGCTGGTTGAAGGCCAGGCAGAGGACGCGGTCCACACCTTCTTCGGCCAACAGTTGCAATTTGTCCCGCAGACGGGCCAAACGCGCCGGCGCCGTCTCTGGGGTGAAAAATTCGCGGGGTTGTGGTTCAAAAATCACCACGCAGCTGGGCACGCCCAACTCAACCGCACGCTCACGCAGACGTGCCAGGATAGCCTGGTGGCCACGGTGAACACCGTCAAAGTTGCCAATAGTGGCGACACAGCCCCGATGCTGGGGGCGCAGGTTGTGGAGACCTCGAACCAGCTGCATAACGCGCTTCTTGCTCATAAAGTGGTCGATTATAACCACACCCGGCCCCGGACGACAGGCAACAGCGCAGGCCAAATGGATCGAATCGAGAAAACAGGCGCCTTATTGTTGATTGCGATCAACTCAGCGACTTGCGATTGAAATCCCGCAAGCGGAATCCCATCAACAGCAGCATGCCAAAATACGCTACCACACCGGCGACCACCAACATGCCCAGACGCAGGAAACGTTCCAGCATGTGCCCCTGGTCCCAGGCAGGCATCAACTGCATCAGCCCCAGCAATACGGCCGACATCACCGCCACGGCCACCAGCAGCTTGAGGGAAAACATGCCCCACCCTGGCTGCGGCTGAAACATTTGCTGCTTGCGCAGCTGATAAAAAAGCAAGCCGGCATTGATGCAGGCACCAACGCTGATAGCCAGGGCCAGGCCAGCGTGAGCCAGCGGGCCGATGAATACCAGGTTGAGCAGTTGCGTGACCACCAAGGTAAAGATCGCAATCTTTACCGGGGTACGAATGTTTTGCTGGGCGTAAAAGCCGGGGGCCAGAACCTTGATCACGATGATACCCAGCAGGCCGACGGAGTAGGCAATCAGGGCGCGCTGGGTCATTGAGGCATCAAAAGCGCTGAACTGGCCGTACTGGAACAAAGAAACGGTCAGCGGCTCAGCGAGAATCCCCAGGGCCAGCGAGCACGGTAGCACCAGCACAAAGCACAGGCGCAAACCCCAGTCGAGTATTCGCGAGTATTCGTGGCGGTCCTTGCTGGCATAGGTGCGCGCGAGGGTCGGCAGCAAAATGGTGCCCAATGCCACGCCCAGTACGCCCGACGGCAGCTCCATCAGACGATCGGCGTAGTACATCCACGACACCGAACCCGAGACCAGCAACGAAGCAAAGGCGGTGTTGATGATCAGGGAGATCTGACTGACCGAGACGCCAAGGATTGCTGGCAGCATGTTTTTCATCACCCGCCAGACTCCGGTGTCCTTGAGGTTCAGGCGTGGCAACACGAGCATGCCGATTTTTTTCAGGTGCGGCAGTTGATACAACAATTGCGCCAGGCCGCCGGCCAACACCGCCCAACCCAGAGCCATGACGGGCGGGTCGAAATACGGTGTCAGAAACAGAACGAAAATAATCATGCTGACGTTAAGCAGGGTCGGCACGAAGGCTGGCACCGAGAAACGGTTCCACGTGTTAAGGACTGCACCCGCCAGGGACGACAGGGAAATCAGCAATATATAAGGAAATGTCACCCGCAGCAGATCGGTAGTGAGGGCGAATTTTTCCGGGGTATTGGCAAAACCGGGCGCTGTGGCCCAGATAATCCAGGGTGCAGCAAGCATTCCTGCAATCGTTACCAGCATCAGCACCAGGGTCAGCAAGCCCGAGACATAGGCAATAAATGTTCGGGTCGCCTCTTCGCCTTGCTGGGTCTTGTATTCCGCCAGAATCGGCACGAATGCTTGGGAAAACGCACCCTCGGCGAAGATCCGCCGCAGTAGATTGGGTAGCTTGAAGGCAATAAAGAACGCATCCGTGGCCATGCTCGCGCCAAAAAAACGCGCCACAAGGGTGTCACGCACAAACCCCAAAACCCGGGAGATCATTGTGATAGAGCTGACGGCGGCCAACGACTTGAGCAGATTCATTGAAAGAGTTTTTGCCTATAGATAAAGAGCAGGCGAACAATGCGCCCACATATGCGATACTCCGCGCCTGCAACAAGCACAGAGCCAAAGCTCGCGAGTTTACAGGTCAAGCGCCGGAAATAAATCACCCGCCTCTTCAGATCGACCACTCAGCAGTTCGCATCAGCCGCCCTTGACAAGACTTCAACTCATCGGCATGATTCGCGGCCTATTTTGTTTGCTATTTCCTAAAAAGTCTTTCGAGGAGCTCGACGGTGGCCAACACACCTTCCGCCAAAAAACGTGCAAAACAGGCTGAGAAGCGTCGCAGCCACAACGCCAGCCTGCGTTCCATGGTTCGTACCTACATCAAGAATGTAGTTAAGGCCATCGACGCAAAAGACGCTGAAAAAGCTCAAGCTGCTTACGTTCTGGCTGTGCCAATTATCGACCGTATGGCCGATAAAGGCATCATCCACAAGAACAAAGCTGCTCGCCATAAAGGTCGTCTGAATGGCCACATCAAGGCTCTGAACCTTGCTGCTGCAGCCTAAGCGATAAGCTTGTTAAAAAACCGACCCTAGGGTCGGTTTTTTATTGCCTCGGATTTGAGCAAGCCGTGAATTACCAGATACCACAAACAAATGTGGGAGCTGGCTTGCCGACGATAGCGGCGCAACAGTCAACATCATCATTGAATGTTAGCCAGTCATCGCAGGCAAGCCAGCTCCCACATAAAGCAAAACAGCGTCATCCAATTTATTGCGCCGTCGACCACGGCAGGATCGGAATTGCCGTCACCGCATTCTGCGGGCTGCCTTCGATCAAACGGTCGCTATAGACCAGATACACCAGGGTATTGCGCCTCTTGTCGAGGAAGCGCACCACCTGCATGGTCTTGAACACCAGGGACGTGCGCTCCTTGAACACCTCGTCACCATCCTTCAACTCACCCTTGAAGCGAATCGGCCCCACCTGACGACACGCTATCGACGCCTCAGCGCGATCTTCAGCCAGGCCAAGACCACCCTTCACCCCGCCCGTCTTGGCCCGAGACAAATAGCACGTCACACCATCGACCTTCGGATCATCAAAAGCCTCGACCACAATCCGATCATTGGGGCCGACGAACTTGAACACCGTCGACACGCGACCAATTTCTTCAGCCGACGCCAGCAACGGCATAGCCAACAACAGACCGAGCAATCCCTTCATTACGCGCATCGAGACTTCCTTCACTTAAACCAGAATCAGGTTATCCCGGTGAACCAGCTCCGGCTCAGCCATATAACCCAGCAACCCAACAATCGCTTCAGACGACTGCCCAATGATTTTCTGCGCCTCAAGGGCGCTGTAGTTGGCCAGTCCGCGAGCAATCTCACGACCGTCCGGCGCCACACACACCACCATCTCGCCACGACGGAAGCTGCCCTGGACCAATTTGACGCCCACCGGCAGCAGGCTTTTATTGCCCTGGGACAGCGCCGATACCGCACCGGCGTCCAGCACCAGGGTGCCACGAGTCTGCAGATGCCCCGCCAACCACTGCTTGCGCGCCGCCAGCAGGCCGCGCTCGGGCGACAGCAACGTACCAATGCGCTCGCCCGCCTTGAGACGATCCAGTACCCGCTCCAGGCGCCCACCCACGATAACCGTATGAGCACCAGAACGCGCCGCCAGCCGGGCCGCACGAAGCTTGGTCTGCATGCCACCACGCCCCAGCGCGCCACCGACACTGCCGGCCACCGCATCCAGTGCCGGATCATCGGCGCGAGCCTCATAAATCAGCTGAGCTTCGGGATTGTTGCGCGGATCAGCATCGAACATGCCGTCGCGATCCGTGAGGATCACCAGCAAGTCTGCCTCCACCAGGTTGGCCACCAGCGCAGCCAAGGTGTCGTTGTCGCCGAAACGAATTTCGTCAGTGACCACCGTGTCGTTCTCGTTGATCACCGGGATCACCTTGAGCTCGACCAGGGCACGCAGAGTGCTGCGGGCATTGAGATAGCGCTTGCGGTCGGACAAGTCGTCGTGAGTCAGCAGAATCTGCGCCGTATGGCGACCGTGCTCGGCGAAGCTGGATTCCCAGGCCTGCACCAAACCCATCTGACCGATGGCGGCAGCGGCTTGCAGCTCATGCATCGCACTCGGTCGCACGGTCCAGCCGAGGCGGCTCATCCCGGCAGCAACCGCCCCGGACGACACCAGCACCAACTCAACACCCGCCTCATGCAAGGCCACCATCTGCTCAACCCAGACGCTCATGGCTGCACGATCCAGCCCCTTGCCATCCGCCGTCAGCAGCGCACTACCGATCTTTACGACCCAGCGCTGCGCACCCGCCACTTTACTCCGCATCATCTTCAACCTTAGATTGAGGACAGCACGAGCCAGTGCTGCCCATAACGTTATTCGTGACTACCGATTTCCAGATACCAAAACGCCGCTCGATTGAGCGGCGCTTAAGTTTACTGCAACGAATCAGTCGCGCACGTAAATGATTTCCGGACCATCCTCATCATCTACATCTTCCTCGTCCCAATCATCATCACCGATGTCATGGACCGACTTGACGCCGCTGCGACGCAGGGCACGCTGATCATCCAGGGCCTGCAACTGGGCACGCGCCTCGTCCTCGATGCGCTGATCGAGGTCAACCAACCCCGCCTTGAACACAGGGTCATTGGCCAAGCGATCAGCACGATCTTCCAGGTAACGCATGATGTCACGGGTCAGACGCTCAGTGCCTTCTTTGGCAATGGCCGAGATCACGTAGACCGGACCGGTCCACTCCAGGCGATCAACGATCTCCTTGACGCGCTCTTCGTGCTCCTCCTCAAGGATTTGGTCGCACTTGTTCAGCACCAGCCAGCGATCACGCTCAGCCAGGGACGGGCTGAACTTGGTCAGCTCACTGACGATCACTTCGGCGGCATCCGGCGCACTGGTGTCATCCAGCGGCGCCATGTCGACGAGGTGCAGCAGCAGGCGAGTACGGGACAAATGCTTGAGGAAACGAATCCCCAGGCCGGCGCCATCGGAGGCACCCTCGATCAGACCCGGAATGTCCGCAACCACGAAGCTTTTCCAGCGATCGACACTGACCACACCCAGGTTTGGCACCAGGGTAGTGAACGGGTAATCAGCCACTTTCGGCTTGGCGGCAGACACCGAGCGAATGAGAGTACTTTTACCGGCGTTTGGCAGACCCAGCAGGCCGACATCAGCCAAAACCTTCATTTCCAGTTTGAGGTCACGCTGCTCGCCTAGCTTGCCCGGCGTGGTCTGGCGTGGCGCGCGGTTGGTACTGGATTTAAAACGGGTGTTACCCAGACCGTGCCAGCCGCCATGAGCCACCAGCAGACGCTGACCAGCCTTGGTCAGGTCGCCGATAACTTCCTGCGTCGCGGAGTCGATCACGGTGGTGCCGACCGGAACCCGCAGGACCATCTCCTCGCCTTTTTTACCGGTGCAATCGGTGCTGCCACCGTTGGAGCCACGCTCGGCATCGAAGTGCCGGGTGTAACGGTAATCCACCAGGGTGTTGAGGTTTTCGTCGGCGATCATGTAGACCGAGCCGCCATCACCACCATCACCACCGTTAGGACCACCGTTTTCGATGAATTTTTCCCGACGGAAACTCATGCAACCATTACCGCCGTCGCCAGCTTTTACTCGGATCGAAACTTCATCAACGAACTTCATAACAAAACGCCTCTCGTCGCACGGACGAGCTTAAGAAACCAAGACATAAGACTCTTGCAAAAATGAGCGCAGCGACCTCAATCAACAACCGCAAATCCGCGCTGGAGCCCATTACAAACAGCTTTGCAAGAGACTCACCCCACAAACGAAAAAGCCCCGTCGCAAGACAGGGCTTTTCCAGCAACTACGTAATTATGCCGCGACGACTTCAGTCTTCGGGACAATGCTCACGTAACGGCGATTGAAAGCGCCTTTTACTTCGAACTTGATCACGCCGTTGATTTTAGCAAACAGAGTGTGATCTTTACCCATGCCAACACCGTAACCGGCGTGGAATTGGGTGCCGCGCTGACGCACGATGATGTTGCCCGGAATGATAACCTGGCCGCCATACATCTTCACGCCAAGGCGTTTGGCTTCTGAGTCGCGACCGTTACGGGTACTACCACCAGCTTTTTTATGTGCCATGAGTCAATTCTCCTAGTGAGGAATTAGGCTGAAATTAAGCCTGAATACCGGTGATTTTGATCTCGGTGTACCACTGGCGGTGGCCCATACGCTTCATGTGGTGCTTACGACGACGGAACTTGATGATGCGGATTTTATCGTGACGACCTTGGGAAATCACTTCAGCCACAACGGTAGCGCCAACAACAACTGGAGCGCCGATGTTCACGTCATCGCCATTGGCGACCAACAGAACGCGATCAAAAGTAACGGATTCGCCGGTAGCGATTTCCAGTTTTTCGATCTTCAGGTATTCACCTGGGGCGACCTTGTATTGCTTGCCACCAGTAACAATTACTGCGTACGACATGGTATTTCTCCGATAATCCTGCTCACCCAGCGCTTTATAGGTAAAGGTATTGGCTGGCATGGCTGCATGGGATGGAACGCCCCAAATGCAATTGCGTAAGGCAGGTGCTGCCCAGGAAGTTCAGGGTGCGCGATTGTACGCAAGCTATAGAAGGCTTGCAAGTAGCCGTCTATCGCGTCTTGACACTAGGGGACGTGGGTCCTAGCATGCCGCGCAACCCTTCTGGAGCGACTGTCGCTGATGCAACCCCAAGCTTTCTACCGCGCGGTAGCGGACGATTTTAGCGCCGTCGACGACATCATCAAGAAGCAGCTGACTTCTAAAGTGCCGCTGGTCTCCAAAATTGGCGACTACATTACGTCGGCGGGCGGCAAACGCCTGCGACCTTTATTAGTGTTGCTGTGTGGCAAGGCGCTGGGCCGCGAAGGCGATGACCTGCGCCTGCTGGCTGCCACCATCGAATTCCTGCACACCGCCACCCTGCTGCACGACGATGTGGTCGACATGTCCGGGATGCGCCGTGGTCGCGAGACCGCCAACGCCATGTGGGGCAATGCACCAAGCGTGCTGGTGGGCGACTTCCTGTACTCACGCTCGTTCGAAATGATGGTCGAACTGGGCTCGATGCCAGTGATGAAGATTCTTTCACAAGCCACACGCATCATCGCCGAAGGCGAAGTGTTGCAGCTGTCGAAAGTACGTGACGCCAGCACCACCGAAGAAACCTATATGGAAGTCATTCGCGGCAAGACTGCCATGCTCTTCGAAGCCTCGACCCACAGCGCCGCCGCCCTATGCGAAGCGACGCCGGAACAACGCGAAGCCCTGCGCACCTTCGGTGATCATCTGGGCGTGGCCTTCCAGCTGGTGGATGATCTGCTCGATTATCGCGGCGACGCCGAGACCCTGGGCAAGAACGTCGGTGATGATCTGGCCGAGGGTAAACCGACCTTGCCGCTGATCTACACCATGCGCGAAGGCACCCCCGAACAGGCCGCCCTGGTGCGCAAGGCGATCCAGAAAGGCGGAATTGAAGACCTGGAAAGCATCCGCGCTGCCGTGGAAGCTTCGGGCTCACTCGATTACACCGCGCAACTGGCCCGTGACTACGTGGCTCGCGCCATCAAATGCCTGGAAGCCCTTCCAGCCAGCGAATACCGGGACGCCCTGGTAGAGCTGAGTGAGTTCGCGGTCGCGCGGACCCACTGATTGATTGCTGTGCAGGAGCCCCCGCGGCTCCTGCAAATAGCCGCATCCCCCGCCTCGCCCTAAAACCCTATATAATGTGCGCTTTTTAGCCATCCTGAAACTCAAGGAGCCTTAGTGAGCACGTTGCCACCCTGCCCGAAATGCAACTCCGAATACACCTACGAAGACGGCGCCCAGCTGATCTGCCCGGAATGCGCCCATGAGTGGGCCGTCGGTGGCGAAGTCGAGGCCGCCAGTGATGACGCCGTGAAAAAAGACTCCGTCGGCAACGTCCTGCAGGACGGCGACACCATCACCGTGATCAAGGACCTCAAGGTCAAAGGCACGTCGCTGGTGGTCAAGGTCGGCACCAAGGTCAAGAACATCCGCCTGTGCGACGGCGACCACGATATCGACTGCAAGATCGACGGCATCGGCCCGATGAAGCTCAAGTCCGAGTTTGTCCGCAAGGTTTGATTTTGCTGTCTCCATCTCGTGCCCAGCACGGGATGGTGCTTCACCCTCCCCGCCTCAACGCCCCGCAAGTAGCAAAAGGCCAGTCCTTTTGATCGAGCACAATGCCCACACAGAAAAACCAGTGAATCGCCAATAGGGACTTGCTATTCAACGAATAAGAATTATTCTCATTGAAACCCATCAAGGAGATGCAACACATGACTTATTTGATTGATGCCTGGCTGGACCGCCCACACCCCTACCTGCGGATACTCCATCGGGAAACCGGGGAAGTCTGCGCCGTACTGGAAGAAGAAGCCTTGAATGAACTGCAGGATCAGGGCGACCTGGACGTCAATGGCTTGAGTTCCAGTGAACCTGGCGTGCTGAAGGAGGTGGTGCGTAACCTGTTTCTGTTCTGCTATGCCAGAGCATTGCGCCCAGCGACGGAGCTTAATGGCAAGTTTCATCCATGAGACACCTGCAAAACCGTGTAGGAGCGAGCCTGGTTCTTGCTCGCGAAGAACTCAAAGACACTGCGTTCATCCAGGATGCCCGCGTTATCATTGACGTCCATCGCGAGCAAGAACTAGGCGTCCCCCTCGCTCCAACAACTTAGCCAGCGGGCCTTACAGAACGTCGAGCAGCTCGACGTCGAACACCAGAACGCTATGCGGCGCGATGCTGCCAACGCCTTGTGCGCCGTAAGCCAGTTCACTTGGCACGTACAGACGCCATTTACTACCGGCGTTCATCAGTTGCAGCGCTTCGGTCCAGCCGGCAATCACGCCACCGACCGGGAATTCTGCAGGCTGGCCACGCTCGTAGGAGCTGTCGAACACAGTGCCGTCGATCAGGGTGCCGTGGTAGTGGGTACGCACTTGATCTTCACGGGTTGGCTTGGCGCCGTCACCCGCAGTCAATACTTCAAACTGCAGACCGGAAGCCAGAGTGGTGATGCCATCACGCTTGGCATTTTCCGCCAGGAAGGCCAGGCCTTCGCCCGCTGCAGCTTCAGCCTTGGCGGCCGCTTCGGCTTGCATGATGTCGCGGATGACCTTGAAGCTGTCAGCCATTTGCTCTTGGTCCACACGGCTTGGTTTGCCAGCGAACGCATCGGTCAGGCCAGCCAGGATCGCGTCCAGGCTCACGCCCGGCGGCGGGTTGTCGCGCAGTTGGTCGCCCAACTGACGGCCAATGCCGTAGCTCACGCGGGTTTCGTCGGTGGACAGATTGACTTCAGACATGGAACTGCTCCGCTGTAGGAAGGCACTGGAAACACTACAGAACTGCAGCGTTTCCCGTGTCATCCGAACTAAAAGGGCGAGCAGACTAGCATAGAAAACCGGGGTTTGATGAGCCCCAGGCCCTGCCTGCTGCTCATCACGCTATCAGTCAGCCAATCAGTGCTTGGTCACCTTATCCAGGTAGCCCATGGCACACGCCGAGACCACAAAGGTCATGTGAATGATCACGTACCACTTCAGATGCTCGGGATCGATATTCTTGGCGTCCATGAACACCCGCAGCAAGTGAATCGACGAAATCGCCACGATGGAAGCGGCCACTTTCATCTTCAGCGAGGAGGAGTCCATGGTGCCCAACCAGTTGAGCTTGCCCTTGTCGTCGTCGATGTCCAGCTGGGCGACGAAGTTCTCGTAGCCGGAGATCATCACCATCACCAGCAAGCCGCCAACCAGTGCCATGTCGATCAACGACAGCAGCACCAGGATCAAATCGGACTCGGTCATGGCGAAGACGCTGGGGAGAACGTGAACCACTTCCTGGAAAAATTTCAGCGCCAGCGCCAGCAACCCAAGGGACAAGCCGAAATAGATCGGTGCCAACAGCCAGCGTGAGGCGTACATTGCATTTCCGATAAAACGTTCCATTGAATCTCACACAGCTTGGCTAAAAATGGCGGCGAGTATATCAGCCACATGCAAAGGCCAGAACCACTGAGAAAACTGACCGGCACGGCATCTGTCAAAGAGTTTTTCTGCTAGTGTCGGGCTCATCAACTCGGCTCGATGATGTCGGACAGGAAAACTGAAGATAATGGATGTGCGATCCCCTTTGGCCAGCCTTGGCCTATGTGTGGCGTTGCTGGCTGGCAGCGGCTGTTCCCCCAGCGACGAACACAAGCAAACCAGCCTCGAAGAGAAAACCGCCAAGTTCGAGCAATCCCTGGACACCATCCAAGACCCCAGGCTCAAGGATGCCGTGGCCGACCTTGGTGGCTCCCTGCTACTGCTGGAGCGCGCCAGCATCAAGCTCAGCACCAAGCCCATCGAAGCCGAGTACGTCGAAGACACCCTGGCGCTGCTCAAGCACTACCCAACGCCACAAGCCTTGGTGGACACCTACATCAACGGTCTGTTTGTTCTGCGCAAAAACTCCCACTCGGACTATCTGACGGACCTGCAGCCGGTGTTCCCGTTCAACTTCAACGGCACCGACCAGTTCCCCTTTCCCCATGGCCTGGAATGGCAGTCGGTGACGCTGAGCAACAACAAGACCGTCCCCTTCCAGCCGGAATGGTCGGAAACCGACCCCGGTATCCAGTTGAGCCCCTCCAGCTCCAACCTGACCAACCCGGACGACTTGACGGTCACGTACCCCTTCATCGAAGGCATCGAGACCGAGAACAAAATCCAGCCGCAACCCGTCACCCTCAAAGGCCAGGTTGAAGTCATCGCACCACGCAAGGTCTTCACCTTTGACTTGACTAAACAAGACGTCGGCCACAAACGCAGTGAAGAAAACGTCACCGTCACGCTGCTGACCCTGGAAAAGAACTACGCCGAAATCGAACTGACCAACAATGCCCCCCTGGCGCCACAAGTCGCTGACACGTCTCCCAACGCGCTGCTGGTGCAGGCCAGGGATACCACGGGGCAATTTCTATCCCGCGCAGGCTCGATCAACGAGAGCGCCGCTCAACTGGCGTTCTACGAGAAACAATTGGCCGAGATGCAGAAGCAGAAAGGCTGGTCCGACGCCTTTGAAAAGCAGTTGGAAGACGAGCAAAAAGCTTTCGAACACAAGCAGGCCAACCATTACACCAAGGTGTACTTCAACGGCCTGATCGATAACCTGCAAGTCAGTGTCCTCGACTTTTCCGCCGCCACAGTGACCCGCAAAGACCTGGACCTGCCGATTCGGCGCTTCGACAAGAACAGCCTGGAAAAAACCGTACAACCCCTGCCGATGCCAGTGACGGTGTACGACGACCAGGCCGCGGAGTGGCTCAAGGGCGCCACACTTTCCGAAGACCAGCTCAAAAACAGCATCAGCATCAACCAGTCAGTCGACGATGCCAGTGCCGCACACATCGTGTTTGACCACCCCTACACCTTCAACGACGACATGCTGGGCGAAGCCCGCAGTGGCGCCAATGCACCCGTGACATTCTTTACCGCCAATGAGGACGGCCAGCGCGGTGAGCCCATCGAGCTGCCTACCGAGGCATTTGAAGTTGACCCTGGGCGAGGCGTCATCACCTACGATCTGAACCTGTTCCCCGAGAACCCAACGTTTGTCGTGGGTTCGATTCCGCTGTTCCTGGCAAACGTCGAAAAAGCCACCGTCACCGCCAGCCAGCTTCCAAAGGGTCTGGTAATGCAGGGCAACGCCTTGATTGTCGACCAGCAGCTGTTTCCCTCCGACAGCTGGCGCTTCTTCGCCAAGGACGCCAGCGAAAACTACTTGAAGGAAGTTCTCGGCGTCAGCCACCGCGCTGAGGAATACGGCACGGCGCTCTTTGATGTCCACTATTTTTATGGCCAGCCTACGCAGTTTGAAACCTACCAGCGCACCGAACTGAACACCGTGCAGTATGGGTTTGAGGTCAAGCTGAACAAGCCTGAGGCTGCGGTGCCTGCCAAGCCGTAAGCTCAGCTCAGTGCTCAGGATGAAGTTGTATGTCTGTGAGCGCCCGCGACCGCCCGCCATTGAGCTGTCGCAGGTGGGCCTGCAGGTGCAGACACCAGATCTGCGGGTCATCGGCCAGTTGATAGCCGTGCAGCGTCAGGCTTTCAACAATCGACTCAAGGATGGTTTCGGCCACGAACGGCCCATGAAACGGGCCCTGGGCCTTGATCGTTGTGGGCTGCTCACCGGTCATTCCAGCGGCAAATAGTAAGGTCCACATCCCGGTATCCCCCGCAAGAGGGCGAATGCTGCATTCGATTCGTGTGACCAGGCCCAGGTACTGGCGGGTGAGGCAAAGGCTGCGCGGCATGGCGGCGACCCTCGGTAGATCCTGTGTTCAGCCTCCAGAAGACGAGACTGTCTCTATCCAGCGACTCCTGTGGATATCCCTTGAGCTGAGAATAGAAGAAAACCCGTACAAACCAAGGCCGTCGAGACCAACGGGCAATCAGCCCTGATTCAACGAGTCAAAATTGTGGCGGGGAAGCCGGCTCCCCCGCCACAAACACAATCAGCTCGGCTTGGTTTCAACCAACGCCTGCTGCGCCAATTCCTTCTCTGCTTCCTTGAGATCTTCCTCACTGATCATCTCGGCAATCGCCCGCAAACGCTCGACCACTCGCGCATTGACGCTGCCTTCAGGGAATTGCCCCTCCGCATCCGGCTCACCGGCCGGCTCGCCCACCAGCAGGCTCAAGGCCTCGTCAGCCTGACGCACCGCGTAGACATGGAACTGCCCCGCCCGCACAGCCTGCAATACCTTCTCGTCCAGCATCAGCGTCGCGACGTTGGCCTGGGGAATGATCGCCCCTTGCTCGCCAGTCAAGCCACGGGCTTCGCATAGACGGAAGAAACCTTCGATCTTCTCGTTGACCCCGCCCACCGCCTGCACTTCACCAAACTGGTTGATCGAGCCGGTGATGGCAAAGCACTGCTTGAGCGGCGTCTTCGACAGCGCCGAGATCAAGGTGCAGGCCTCGCCCAGGGAGGCACTGTCGCCGTCGACATAACCGTAGGACTGCTCCAGGGCGATGCTCGCGGAGATCGCCAACGGGAATTCCTGGGCATAACGGCTGCCCAGGTAACCGGTGAGGATCATCACGCCCTTGGAGTGAATCGGCTGACCGAGGTTGACCTCGCGCTCGATATCGACAATGCCACTGCCGCCCGGGTACACCGTCGCCGAGATCCGTGCCGGCACACCAAAGGCCGAATCACCGACTTCCAGCACGGTCAAGCCGTTGCACTTGCCGACAGAAGCACCGGCGGTATCGATCAGAATAACTCCCGCCAGCATGTCGTCGAGAATCCGCGCCGAGACCCGCCCGGTGCGCGTGGCCTTGGCCTTTAGTGCGCGCTCAATATGGCCGGCATCGGTCATTTCATCGCCCGCCAGGTGACGAATGAAATCCGCCTCGCTGACCAACTGGAACAGATCGCCGATCCGCGCCGACAAACGCCCCTGATGTTCCGCCAGTCGCGCACTATGGGTAGCCAGACGCGCCACCGCATCCGACGTCAACGGCGCCATACCTTCTTCCGAGGTGCGGGTTTTCAGCAGCTGGGCGAACTGCTCCAGGCTTTCGTCGACCATCGGGATGTCTTCATCGAAGTCCACCAGCACCCGGAATATCTCCTGGAAGTCCGGGTCCAGGTCTTGCAGCGTGTAGTACAACTGCCGGGAGCCAATGATGACGACCTTGACTTGCAACGGGATCACTTGCGGGTTCAGGGTCACCGTGGCCAAGCGGCCCAACTCGCCCAGTGGCGATTCCATTTTCAACTTGCGCGATTGCAGGGCACGCTTGAGGGCGTCCCAGACAAACGGTTCGCTGAGCATTTTCTCCGCTTCCAGGATCAGAAAACCGCCATTGGCGCGATGCAGTGCACCCGGCCTTAACTGCCGGTAGGTGGTGTACAGCGCGCCCTGATCGGTGCTGTATTCAATGCGGCCGAACAGGTTGTCGTAGGTCGGATGGGGCTCGAACACCACCGGCGCACCACCGTTGGCCGGATGGCCGACCACCAGGCTCGGGCAGTATTGCTCTTCCAGCAGCTTGCGGGCCTGGGCGTCGGTCTTCGCATCGTCCACCAATTGCTCGACCACGGTTTTCAGCAGGTAGACCTGCATCGCTTGCAGGTAACCGCAGACGCCGGCGTTTTCCGCGTACTTCTCGGACAAAGGCGCCAACAATGGCTGCAAGGCCAGGGTGATGGTTTCTTCGTTGAAGTGGCGCATCTGGTTATTGGACTCGCGCTTCCACTGGGGCAGGCTGGCGAGTTCTTCGTTGAGGCGTTCTTCCAGTTCGGAAATATCAGTGTGGAAACGCTCACGATCGGCTTCCGGCAACTGCGAGAACTCGGCCTCATCCAGGGCCTTGCCTTCGGCCATCGGCGTAAAGGCAATGTTGGTGCTGTCGCGGTACAGCGCCACGTCCTTTTCCAGGGCCAGACGCTCGATCACGTCCAGTGCGCGGTCATAGCGCTGGTTGAAGGCCCGGTCGATAGCGCTTTTACGCTGTTGATAAGTCGGGTGCTCAAAGACCGCCGGGAAGGTCGCCACCAGATTATCAATCAGGCCGTTGATATCAATGATGAACGCCGCCGCGCCACCCGCAGGCAGCTCCAACGCGCGAGGTTCGCGGGGCTCGTCGAAGTTATTGACGTAGACCCAGTCTGCCGGGGTCTGCAGGCGCTTGCCTTCAGCCTTGAGGTAGCGTTTGACGAACGAAAAGCGGCCGGTTCCAGGCTCGCCCATGACAAATACGTTGTAACCGGGGCGTGGCATGGCCACGCCAAACTGCAAGGCTTCGACCGCACGCTCCTGGCCTAGCACTCCGCGAAAGGGCTCCAAATCATTGGTGGTCGAGAAGCTGAACTGTTCAGCGGAGAAAGGGCGAGTCAGCGCTTCGGGCGCTAGACGCAAGCTGGCAGCAACAGGATCAGGCATCGGGCTTCCTTACATCAGGCAGGGCAATGGCGGCATTCTGGCGCCGTGCGTGGCTGGCTGGCAAGGCACGACTTAAGGAAAGCATAGACACAAGATCGGCCTTGCCAAAAAACCTCGGTGTTCTCAATTGTTTTACAAAAAGCCACGGAACCCTTGGATCGTGCCTAAACTCCAAACTGCGCGGGTTGGACTAATAACCGACCCCTAGGGTGCTGTGAGGCACCTGAAACCCTTGTCCATTGGTTTGCACACTAAGAGAATAAAGCTATGAAACGGATCCTTCTCGGTACTCTCTTCACCGTCGTCTCCCTCAATGCAATGGCTGAAGCGCCAGGTGGCCCGAACTGCGGCTGGGGTAACCTGCTGTTCGAAGGCCAACGCGGTACTCCCGCTCACTTCCTGGCTTCCACCACCAACGGTACCTCCGGTAACGCCACCTTCGGCATGACCTCGGGCACCAACGGTTGCGCCACCAACAGCGCCCTGACTTACGGCGGCAAATCGTGGATTGCCATGAATGGCATGATGAACGAGCTGTCCGAAGACATGGCCAAAGGCAATGGCGAAGCGCTGACCACCTACGCCGTGGTACTGGGTGTTGCTCCAGAAGATCGTGAGCACTTTGCAGCTGTAACTCACGAACACTTCCAGCAGATCTTCAGCAAGGCTGACGTGACCGCAGAAGACGTGCACTCCAACACCATCGCGGTACTGAAAAGCGACACCCGTCTGGCGAAATACGCGACCCAGGCTTAATCTCGACCCACCCGCGCCTTTCGAGGCGCGGGTTTTATATTTTTGGACCTGCCCCTACTTTGGGTCTTTTTTATTTCGACTTAAGTTGCCCCTATGCTCAAACGCCTTGTTTGCCTGGCACTCTTCGCCTGCACCCCGCTGCATGCGGCACCGCACCTTGATGATCAACGTTTGCAGCAACTGGCCAACGACCCATTCTGGCTATCGCTGGGGCATTACGAAGCGGGCAAGCTAAAAGGCTGGCGCAGTTATGTCAGCGATCAGAAGTTTTTCCTCGCCGCCGACGGCGCCCATCACCCGGATGCAGAACTCAAGGCCACCGTACAGGCGCTCTACGCCCCGGCGACGGCAGGCGAAAAACACGCCCAATGCGTTTACCCGGCACGTACCCGCTGGCTCAAGGACCAGTTGCAGCTGACTGACTTGCCAACCATGGACTGCACAGAATTCAAGCAATGGTTCAAGGACGTCGCCCCCCACAGCGCGGTGATGATCTTCCCGGCAGCCTACCTCAACAGCCCGTCGTCAATGTTCGGCCACACCCTGCTGCGCATCGACCAAGCTGACGTACAAAGTAACAACACCGCCCTGCTCAGCTACGCGATCAACTTCGGCGCCTATATCGAAGGCTCGGACAACAGCATCCTCTATGCCTGGAAAGGCTTGATGGGCGGCTATCCTGGCCTCTTTGCCCTGGTGCCCTATCAGGAAAAACTCTCGGAATACCGTAGCCTTGAGAACCGCGACCTGTGGGAATACCGGCTGAACCTGACCCAGGTCGAGACCGAGCGCATGGTCGAGCACGTCTGGGAACTCAAACAGATTCAGTTCGACTATTTCTTCTTCGACGAAAACTGCTCCTACCGCCTGCTGGAACTGCTGCAAGTGGCACGGCCGGGCCTGCGGCTGACCGAACAGTTCCCGCTGACAGCCATTCCCACCGACACGGTTAAAGCCGTGAAGGACGCCGGACTGGTGGAGAAAATCGACTACCGGCCCTCCCGCGAACGTGAACTGCTGGAGCGCGCCAAGCCCCTGGACGGCGATGAACAGCAGTGGGTGCTGAAAATCAGCGACGACCAGAAACAATTGCAGGACCCGACCTTCAAGGCCATCACCAAGGATCGCCAGGCGCTGATCATCGACGCAGCCTATCGTCTGGGCCGCTACCGCGCCAATGGCCTGGAGCGCGATACCGAGCGCTCCCAGCGCAGCTTCGAATTGCTGCGGGCAATCAACCAGAACCCGGCGCCGGACCTTAAAATCGAACGCCCCGGCCTGCCCGAAAACGGCCACGAATCCCGCACCTGGCAAGCCGGCATCGGCACCCGTGGCGACAAGGCCTTCGGCGAATACGGCCTGCGCATGGCCTACCACGACCTCAACGACAACGCCGAAGGCTTCCCCCTGGGCGCGCAGATTGAAATCCTGCAAATGAAACTGCGTCAGTACGAAGGCAATCACTGGCAGCTGCAGCAACTGGACCTGGCAACCATTCGCTCACTGACCCCGCGCAACGAGCTGCTACAACCCTGGTCCTGGCAAGTCACCGGAGGCCTTGAGCGCGTGCCGGGCAAACATGACGACGAAACCCTGGTCAGCCACGTCAACGGCGGCGCCGGCGGCACCTGGCAACTGCGCGACGACATGCTCGGCTTCGCCCTCGGCACCGTGCGCGTGGAGCACAACAACGACTTCGACGAATTCATCTCTCCGGCTGCCGGATTCAATACCGGCGTACTCTGGAAAAATCCGCTGGGCAACCTCAGCCTGGAAGCCAAGGGCGACTTCTTCACCAACGGCGAAGTGCGGCGCAGTATCAGCCTGAATCAGCAGTGGGAATTATCCCGTAATCTGGGTTTGCGCTTAAGCGCGCAGCGGGAGTTCAGTCATCTGGCGACGCCAGTCAATGAGGTGATGCTTGAGGTGAAGTGGTATCACTATTGAGTGACGCCCGGCAGAACAATACTGCCCAAGTGTGGGGCTTGTGTGGGAGCCGGGCTTGCCCGCGATGCAGACGACTCGGTCTTTCAGTTAGACCACGGTGATGCTATCGCATCATAGGTATCTACACATTTTGAAGGCAGGAACCGCCGCAGTTGTCGAGCCCGAGCGAGGCTACGTCGGCCGCACCACTGCTCTCAGATCAATTTCTCACAGTCCTTTCACATCCTTCCAACGAATCCCCTTCTAAACTTCCCTCAACAGCCGTTCAACGGCCAGGGAGTATGAGATGTGGCGGTTCGCAGTAGCGCTGGGCCTGTTGGTGTTGATGACCGGTTGCCAGTCAACCCACGAGGATTTGCTGGCCAAGGGTTATCCACCCGCCTTTGCCGATGGTTTCGACGACGGTTGCAGCAGTGGCCGCCAGGCGGCTGGGGTGATCACCGGAGAGTTTCGCAAGAACGTCCCACGCTATCTGAAAGACCGGCCATACGCCGAAGGCTGGGACGACGGCTTCCGCCAGTGCAAGGCCATGCGCGAGAGCGAAGACCTCAATGACTATAAGGACCGCCACTGGAACGAGCGGGAACGGGCCTGGCAGCAGGAGAAGGACCGTGATGCGGCCAAGGCTTATCGCTCGCAATAGGTCGCTTTCAGACATCCATCGAAACTTAACCCCTGCGACCATGGCCCAAACTCCATAGCAGGAGAATCTCATGAGTCGAGCTTTCGTCAACGAAGACAGCGCCGCTGCCCAGGCCAGCCAACCGGTGGAACGCCAAGTCAGCGCGCAACCCAATCACCTCACTGCCCAGGGGCTGGCGCAGTTGCAGGCCAAGGTTGCCTATTTACAGCACCAGTACAGTGAAGAGTCTGCCAAGGGCGAGCAAGCCGACAAACAGCGCCAGGCTGACCTTGAGCGGGATTTGCGTTATTTCAACCAGCGTCTGCAAAGCGCCCAGGTGGTAGCACCGGCGACCTCTACCGATAAAGTGCAGATCGGCAGTTGGGTAACCTTTGCCAATGAACAGGGTGTGGAGCAACGCATTCAGTTGGTGGGTGAGGATCAGGCCGATGCCAGCGTGGGCCTGATCAACTGGGGGTCGCCTCTGGGCCGGGCGTTGCTGGGTGCCCAGGTAGGCGACGAGGTGCTGTGGAAGCGCCCCGCCGGCGATCAGTTGATCGAGATCCTGCGCATCGAGCCCCAGGTTTAGACGATGCCCTGGGCCAGCATTGCATCGGCCACTTTGACAAAGCCGGCGATATTCGCGCCCTTGACGTAGTTGACCCGGCCATTCTCCTCGCCGTAGTGCACGCATGCGTGGTGGATCGACTGCATGATGTTGTGCAGCTTGCTGTCCACTTCGCCAGCGGTCCACAGCAGGCGCATGGCGTTCTGCGACATTTCCAGGCCGCTCACCGCTACGCCGCCAGCGTTGGAAGCCTTGCCTGGGGCGAACAGGACGCCTGCGTCGATAAAGATATCCACAGCTTCAAGAGTGGTGGGCATGTTGGCGCCTTCGGCCACGCACATGCAGCCATTGCGCAACAGTGCGCGCGCGGCGTCGGCATCCAGTTCGTTCTGGGTCGCGCATGGCAGGGCGATGTCGCAGGCCAGTTCCCACGGGGTCTTGCCCGCGCGAAATTCCAGGCCGAAGCGCCCGGCCAACTCGCTGATACGACCACGCTGGATGTTTTTCAACTCCAGCAGCGCCGACCATTGCTCCTCGGTCAACCCGCTTTCGCAGTACAAGGTGCCTTCAGAGTCGGACAGGGAAATCACCTTGCCGCCCAGATCCATGACCTTGCGTGCCGCGTACTGGGCGACGTTGCCGGAGCCGGAGACCGCCACACGCTTGCCTTCGACGCGCTGGCCGTTGCGCTTGAGCATTTCTTCAGCGAAGTACACGCAGCCAAAGCCGGTGGCTTCCGGGCGGATCAGACTGCCACCGTAGCTCATGCCCTTGCCGGTCAGCACAGAGGTGAACTGGTTGCTCAGGCGTTTGTATTGGCCGAACAAGAAACCGATTTCCCGGGCGCCGACACCGATGTCGCCGGCCGGAACGTCCACGTCCGAGCCGATATGGCGGTACAGTTCGCTCATGAAGGCCTGGCAGAAACGCATGACCTCGGCGTCGCTCTTGCCCTTGGGATCAAAATCCGACCCGCCCTTGCCGCCGCCCATGGGCAGCGAGGTCAGGGAGTTCTTGAAGGTCTGTTCGAAGGCGAGGAATTTCAGCACGCCAAGGTTTACCGAAGGATGGAAGCGCAGGCCGCCCTTGTAGGGGCCGATGGCGCTGTTCATCTGGATGCGGAACCCGCGATTGACCTGGACCTTGCCGTGATCGTCGACCCAAGACACCCGAAACGTAATGGCGCGCTCCGGCTCGCAAATGCGCTCCAGGATGCCCGAGGTCAGGTAGTGGGGATTGGCTTCAAGAAACGGCCACAGGCTGCGCAGGACTTCTTCCACGGCCTGGTGGAATTCCGGCTGGTCAGGGTCGCGTTTCTTTAGACGGGAAAGGAAGGATTCAACGGATTCGATCATGAAAATTCTCGGCAAATTTAGTGTCGTTAACGGAGACTTGAGCCGGACTTTAACAACTCATGTCGCACCGCAACAGCGCAAAATGTCGCCTTTTTGAATTTAAATGGTGCGCTTGGTATAAATAACCCAGCTTTACAGGTTTGTTTGCACCTTAAGGGGGAGCGCAGCTCCAAGCATCGCACCAACAGACACCACCTCGTAGTGCGCAAAAAAAAGCGGAGCCCGAAGGCTCCGCTTTTTCAAACCACCAGCCCGAATCAGACCAGTTTTTTGTGCCGTACACGATGCGGCTGGGCAGCCGCATCGCCGAGGCGTTTCTTGCGATCGGCTTCGTACTCGGTGTAGTTGCCTTCGAAGAATACGGCCTGGGAGTCGTCTTCGTACGCCAGGATATGAGTGGCCACGCGGTCAAGGAACCACCGATCGTGAGAGATCACAATGGCGGCGCCCGGGAAGTCCAGCAGGGCTTCCTCCAGGGAGCGCAGGGTTTCCACGTCGAGGTCGTTGGACGGTTCGTCGAGCAGCAGGACGTTGCCGCCCTCTTTCAAGGTCAGGGCCAGGTGCAAGCGACCGCGCTCACCACCGGACAGGTCCTTGACGAACTTCTGCTGGTCGCCGCCCTTGAAGTTGAAACGGCCCACATAGGTGCGCGACGGAATTTCATAGTTGCCGATGCGGATCTGGTCGGAACCGTCGGAAATCTGCTGGAACACAGTCTTGCTGCCGTCGAGGTCGTCGCGGCTCTGATCCACGCAGGCAAGCTGCACGGTTTCGCCGACTTCGATGGTGCCCGAATCCGGTTGCTCCTTGCCCATCAGCATGCGGAACAGGGTGGATTTACCCGCACCGTTACCGCCGATCACGCCGACGATGGCGCCCTTGGGCATGGAGAACGACAGGTTGTCGATCAGCACGCGATCGCCGTAGCCCTTGGAAACGTTCTTGAATTCGATAACCTTGTCACCCAGGCGCGGGCCGGCCGGGATGTAGATTTCGTTGGTTTCGCTGCGCTTCTGGAATTCCTGGGATTGCATTTCCTCGAAGCGTTGCAGACGGGCCTTGGATTTGGACTGACGCGCCTTGGCACCTTTTCGTACCCACTCCAGCTCGTCTTTCATGGCCTTTTCATGGGCCGACTGCTGCTTGGATTCGGCGGCCAGACGGTCGGACTTGGCTTCCAGCCAACCGGAGTAGTTGCCCTCGTAAGGGATACCGGCGCCACGGTCGAGTTCCAGAATCCAACCGGCGACGTTGTCCAGGAAGTACCGGTCGTGCGTGATCGCAACCACAGTGCCCGGGAAGTCGTGGAGGAAGTGCTCCAGCCAGGCGACGGAATCGGCGTCCAAGTGGTTGGTGGGTTCGTCGAGCAGCAACATGTCGGGAGCCGACAGCAGCAAACGGCACAGGGCCACACGGCGTTTTTCACCACCGGACAGATGTTCGACCTTGGCGTCCCACGCCGGTAGGCGTAGCGCATCGGCGGCGACTTCCAGCTGGCGCTCCAGGTTGTGACCGTCACTGGCTTGCAGGATGGCTTCGAGCTTGGCCTGTTCGGCGGCCAGCTTGTCGAAGTCGGCATCCGGTTCAGCGTAGGCGGCGTAGACCTCGTCCAGGCGAGCCTGGGCGTTCTTGATCACACTGACCGCTTCCTCGACCACTTCACGCACGGTCTTGGTAGGGTCCAGGATGGGTTCCTGCGGCAGGTAGCCGATGTTCAGCTCGGGCATCGGACGGGCTTCACCGTCGAACTCGGTGTCGACGCCAGCCATGATTTTCAACAGCGTGGATTTACCCGAACCGTTGAGGCCGAGCACGCCGATCTTGGCGCCAGGGAAGAAGGACAGAGAAATGTTTTTCAGGATTTCCCGCTTCGGCGGAACAACTTTGCTCAGCCGATGCATGGTGAAGACGTATTGAGCCATGGTGAACCTAGCGTCAGTAACTGATGAATTAAGCGGGCGAAGCCCGTGCCAGGCCATGCGCGACGCGGGCCGTTGATGTTGATCAATGCCTGCGTACGGAAAAAGCCTGATTGTCTGGGGCTGGGACGCCCTCGCGTAACCGGCAAAGCTACCTGAATGCGGGTGGGCAGTCCAGCCAAGCGGGGCTGGCACTTTGCCACAACACAAGGCATGCTAGCCGCCCTCCGGGCGTCCGGCTTATAGTGCACGTCGCGCGCCAGTCCAGCCAAACCGCAGGATCACAGTTTGTCCAACGTCACGCCGCCAACTCCCCTGCGCGCCGCTCATATAGCGCCGGGAGCGCCCCTGCACGGAACCCTCAAAGGCGCATTGGCGACGCTGGTCCTCGTGCTGCTCGCATTATTGTTCTGGCAACTGCTGGATCAATTGCAGCAGAACCAGAAGGACCAACAGCAGTACACCATCGACTACAGCGCGGACCTCGCCGAACAGATCAGCCTGAACATGGCCTTGAGCGCACAGATCGCCCTGAATCTGCTGCCGATCGTCGAGCCACCGCGCAACGATGAACAGCAACAAGCCTTGATGCGCACCCTGCAACGCTCGTTGCCGGAACTGCGCAGCGTCGCCCTGCTCGCCCCCAGCGGAGCGGTGGTCAGTGACAGCGCCAAAGACAGCCAGGACAGCGCCTGGCTGATAGAACTGGTCAAGCGCAGCCATTCCCAGTCTTATTACTTGAGCAATAACAACGACGGCACAGTCATTTACCTGCTGCTGCATCAGCCCAGCGGCGGCGCCAAGATGCACTGGGCGTTGCGCCTGGCGCCTAACTACCTGGCCAACCTGACCCGCCAGGATGGCCAGGGCCAGCGGCCGATGTGGGTCATTGAAAACCGCCTGAACCACCGGGTGGTCAGCCGCGACAGCGGCATGACCGCCCGATGGGCGGCAGCGCTGACCCCGGACGAGCTGAACAAAAGCGTGCTGGTCACACCCTTGAGCAAAAGTGACTGGCAACTGCGCGGTCTGTTTGATCGCGTCGCCGTGCTGGAGCAACTGCTGCCGGCGTTTATCGGCAAATGTCTGCTGGGCCTGGCCTTCTCGCTGGTCCCGGTGATTGTCCTGCTGAACATGCGCCGCCGCCAGCGCCAGGTCAATGAAGGCCGCCGGCGCTACCAGGATATTTTCGAAGGCACTGGCGTGGCCTTGTGCGTTCTTGATCTGTCCGGCTTGCGCGCATTTTTCGACAAGGCCCACTTGCAGACCCGTGAACACCTGCAGGACTGGCTGCAAAACAGCCCGGAGCAACGCCAGCAACTGCTCAAGGAACTGCGCATCACCGAGGTCAACCAGGTTGCCGTGCGCCTGCTCAATGTGGCGTCCTGCGAACAAGCCTGGGAGCGCCTGATCGACGGTTGCCCGCAG
Organism: Pseudomonas sp. C321; assembly: GCF_055407105.1. NCBI lineage: Bacteria > Pseudomonadati > Pseudomonadota > Gammaproteobacteria > Pseudomonadales > Pseudomonadaceae > Pseudomonas > Pseudomonas sp. C321. The sequence goes on from NZ_JBUZRB010000001.1 coordinate 1,019,697, forward strand.
AACACCACTGCCATCGGCTATCAAGTGCTCGAAGCGGTGCTCACCCAGCAAAAGCAGCTTGAGCTAGAGATTCAGCTCAACGACGTCGAAGGTAACGAACAATATCTGTGGCTGGTCATGCGCCTGCCAGAAGAGCAGCACGACTATAAGGCGGTGATCCTCAGCATCAGCGACATCACCAGCCGCAAGCTGATCGAGTTGTCCCTGGTGGAGCGCGAAGGCTTCTGGTCGGACGTGGTGCGTACCGTGCCCGATCACCTCTATGTACAGGACGTGATCAGCCAGCGGATGATTTTCAGCAACCACCATCTGGGGCACACCCTGGGCTACAACAAGCCCGAGTTGCAGCAAATGGGCGAGTACTTCTGGGAGATCCTGTTGCACCCCGAAGACGCCGAGCGCTATCACGAACTACGCCAACAGCAGCGTGCCACAGGCTACCTGGCCCAACTGCAATGCCAGTTGCGCTTTCGCCACCGTAACAATCAATGGCGTCGGTTCGATATCCGCGAACAGGCCCTGGCGCGGGACAAGTCCGACCAGGTCACGCGGATCATCGGCGTGGCCAAGGACATTACCGATCAGATCGAAGCCAGCGAGTCCCTGCGTGACAGCGAACAGCGCTACCGCATGCTGGCGGAAAGCATCAGCGATGTGATTTTTTCCACCGACAGCAAACTGGCCCTCAACTACGTCAGCCCCTCGGTGAATGCGGTGCTGGGTTATGAGGTCGACTGGATCTTCAAGAACGGCTGGCAATCGACCATTGCCAACCCGCAACAGCTGACCGGCATCTACACCCTGGTGGAGAGGGTCAGCCGCGCCCTGGACAATCCCGAGACCCTGGCCCTGCTGCGCAACGAAGTGCAGACCCAACTGTTCCTGTTCGATTGCCTGCGGGCCGATGGGCGCAAGGTGCCAATCGAACTGCGGCTGGTACTGGTGTGGGATGAGCACGGCGCGTTCGAAGGCATTCTCGGTGTCGGTCGCGACATCAGCCAGCAACGCCGCGCCGAGAAAGACCTGCGCATGGCGGCCACGGTCTTTGAACACTCCACCTCCGCGATTCTGATTACCGACCCAGCCGGTTACATCGTGCAGGCCAACGAGGCGTTCAGCCGGGTCAGCGGTTATGCCGTGGCGGATGTCCTCGACCAGTTGCCGAACATGCTCACCGTCGACGAACAACAGGAAGCGCACCTGCGTTACATACTCAAGCAGTTGCACCAGAACAGTACCTGGGAAGGTGAAGTGTGGCTCAAGCGCCGCAGCGGCGAGCACTACCCGGCATGGGTCGGCATCACCGCCGTGCTCGATGACGAGGGTGACCTGGCCAGCTACGTGTGTTTCTTCAGCGACATCAGTGAGCGCAAGGCCAGCGAACAGCGCATCCACCGCCTGGCCTACTACGACGCCCTGACACACCTGCCTAACCGCACGCTGTTCCAGGATCGCCTGCACACCGCGCTGCAGTCGGCAGAACGGCAGAAGTCGTGGGTGGTGCTGATGTTCCTCGACCTTGACCGCTTCAAACCGATCAACGATTCCCTGGGCCACGCCGCCGGCGACCGCATGCTCAAGGAAATGGCCACCCGCCTGCTGGGCTGCGTGGCTGAAGACGACACAGTCGCGCGCATGGGCGGCGACGAGTTCACCCTGTTGCTACAACCGCGAGTCAGTCGCGAGCTGGCGCTGAACCGGGCAATCCATGTGGCCGAGCAGATCCTCGCCAGCCTGGTGAAGCCGTTCGTGCTGGAGGGCCGCGAGTTTTTCGTCACGGCCAGTATCGGCATCGCGTTGAGCCCTCAGGACGGCAATGAACTGAGCCAACTGATGAAAAACGCCGACACGGCGATGTATCACGCCAAGGAACGGGGCAAGAACAACTTCCAGTTCTACCAGGCAGATATGAACGCCAGTGCCCTGGAACGCCTGGAACTGGAAAGCGATTTGCGCCACGCTCTGGAGCAAGATGAATTCGTGCTCTATTACCAACCGCAGTTCAGCGGCGATGGCAAACGTTTGACCGGCGCCGAAGCCCTGCTGCGCTGGCGCCATCCGCGACGCGGGCTGGTACCACCAGGGGATTTCATTCCGGTGCTGGAGGAGTTGGGGTTGGTGGTGGATGTGGGCGACTGGGTGATCAGCGAAGCCTGTCGCCAACTCAAGACTTGGCACCAGAACAAGGTGCGGGTACCCAAGGTCTCGGTGAATATTTCCGCCCGGCAGTTCTCCGACGGCCAGTTGGGCACGCGTATCGCCACCATCCTCAAGGACACCGGCCTTCCGCCAGCGTGCCTGGAGCTGGAGTTGACCGAAAGTATCCTGATGCGTGAAGTCAACGAAGCCATGCAGATCCTCGCCAGCCTGAAAAATCTGGGCCTGAGTATCGCGGTGGATGACTTCGGCACCGGTTACTCTTCGTTGAACTACCTCAAACAATTCCCTATCGACGTGCTGAAAATCGACCGCACCTTCGTCGATGGCCTACCGTCGGGCGAGCAGGACGCACAGATCGCCCGAGCCATTATTGCCATGGCCCACAGCCTGAACCTGGCGGTGATCGCCGAGGGCGTGGAAACCCATGAGCAGCTGGACTTCCTGCGTGAGCATGGTTGCGATGAGGTGCAGGGTTATCTGTTCGGCCGGCCGATGCCGGCGAATCGGTTCGAGGCGCAATTCAGCAATGATGCGCTGTTTGTGTTCGATTGATCTGAGGGGCCGAGTGGCCGGAAAAGAGAGAGTCGTACATCCCCAGATGAACACCACTTGTCCGCGACATGATGTCCTTTCATATGCCATCTAAAACCCATTGGGTTAGAATGCTCTCCTTTTCTGCCCCCCGATCCATGAGGACCGCCATGTTCAGCCGTGATTTGACTATTGCCAAGTACGACGCCGATCTCTTTGCCGCCATGGAGCAAGAAGCTGTGCGCCAGGAAGAGCACATTGAGCTGATCGCTTCGGAAAACTACACCAGCCCCGCGGTCATGGAGGCTCAAGGTTCGGTTCTGACCAACAAGTACGCCGAAGGTTATCCGGGCAAGCGTTACTACGGCGGCTGCGAATTCGTCGACGTGGTTGAGCAACTGGCCATCGACCGCGCCAAGGAACTGTTCGGCGCCGATTACGCCAACGTCCAGCCCCACGCTGGTTCCCAAGCCAACAGCGCCGTTTACCTGGCCCTGCTGCAAGCCGGCGACACCATCCTGGGCATGAGCCTGGCCCACGGCGGTCACCTGACCCACGGCGCCAGCGTTTCCTCCTCTGGCAAGCTGTACAACGCCGTTCAATATGGCATCGACACCAACGGCCTGATCGACTACGACGAAGTCGAGCGCCTGGCAGTCGAGCACAAGCCAAAAATGATCGTGGCCGGTTTCTCTGCCTACTCGCAGATCCTCGATTTCCCACGTTTCCGTGCAATCGCCGACAAGGTTGGCGCTTACCTGTTCGTCGACATGGCCCACGTGGCCGGCCTGGTCGCCGCTGGCGTCTACCCGAACCCGGTACCTTTCGCTGACGTGGTGACCACCACCACCCACAAGACCCTGCGCGGTCCACGTGGCGGCCTGATTCTGGCTCGCGCCAACGCCGACATCGAGAAGAAGCTGAACTCCGCCGTCTTCCCGGGCTCCCAGGGCGGCCCGCTGGAACACGTGATCGCGGCCAAGGCGATCTGCTTCAAGGAAGCACTGCAGCCTGAGTTCAAGACCTACCAGCAACAAGTGGTGAAAAACGCCAAGGCCATGGCTGGCGTGTTCATCGAGCGTGGTTTTGACGTGGTCTCCGGCGGTACTGAGAACCACCTGTTCCTGCTGTCGCTGATCAAGCAGGACATCTCTGGTAAAGACGCTGACGCAGCGCTGGGCAAGGCGTTCATCACCGTGAACAAGAACTCGGTGCCAAACGACCCACGTTCGCCGTTCGTCACCTCGGGCCTGCGCTTCGGCACCCCAGCGGTGACCACTCGTGGCTTCAAAGAGGCTGAGTGCAAGGAACTGGCTGGCTGGATCTGCGACATCCTGGCGGACCTTTCCAACGCAGCAGTGATTGATTCTGTTCGTGAGAAGGTCAAGGCCATCTGCAAGAAGCTGCCGGTATACGGCGCTTGATTGCAGTTGCTTGATTGAAAAGCCCACTGTAGGAGCGAGCTTGCTCGCGAAAAACGTCAACGATAACGCGTGCATCCTGGATGCACGCGGTGCCTATGAGTTCTTCGCGAGCAAGCTCGCTCCTACAAGTGGGCTTTTTTATGCCTGATAGATTCGCTGGAAACCCGCGCGAATCTTCTCTTCCGGCAATTCGTCAGCAATAAACACAATCACACTTTCTCGCGCTTCGCCTTCGGCCCACTCGGTGTCCCAGTCGAACCCGTAGAGCTTCAGCACGCCCTGAAAGACCATGCGGCGCTCTTCCCCGGCGATGTTCAACACGCCCTTGTAGCGTAGCAACTGCTTGCCGTGGTCTTCCAACAGCTCGTTCATGAACTCGCTGAGCTTATCGATATCCAGCGGCTGGTCGGTGCGTAGCACCAGGCTGGAGATTCGATCGATAGAGGGTGCCTTGCTCACTGGCCGCAAACTCATGCCGGCGTTGAGATTGAAACCGCGCACATCCAACAATTCAGCCAGGTCGATCTTGCCGTGTTCCACGACGCGGATTGGCGCGCGGCGGTTGATGCGAGTCAGACGTTCGCTGAGGGCCTCGAAGGTAGCGTCGTCCACCAGGTCGCGCTTGCTCACCAGTAGGCGATCAGCAAAACCGATCTGCGCCTGGGCGATGGTTTGGGTGAGATGGTGCTCGGCGTGGGCCGCGTCCACCAGGGTGATGATGCCGTCGAGGATGTAGCGCTCGCGCAGTTCTTCATCGATGAAAAAGGTCTGGGCCACGGGTGCCGGATCGGCCAGGCCGGTGCATTCGATCACCAGCCGATCGAAGGCGATCTCGCCGCTGTCCAGGCGTTCGAGCAACAGGTAGAGGGCCTTGGTCAGGTCGGTGTGGATGGTGCAGCACACGCAGCCGTTGGACAGGGTCATGACTTGCACCGGCTCGCTGCCCAATAGCTGGGTGTCGATACCGGCGTCACTGAATTCGTTTTCGATCACGGCGATTTTCAAGCCGTGTTCGGCCTTGAGCAGGTGGCGCAACAAGGTGGTTTTGCCAGCGCCGAGAAAGCCGCTGAGGATAGTGACGGGGATGGGAGAGGACAAAACGCGATTCTCCTTCAATACACAGAAATAAAAATGGGAGCCCATTTACAGGGGCTCCCACCGGAACCTGGCTAGCAGGTCAACAGCACTTTGGCCCACCCTTGCCGCCGTAACGGGCTTCCTGGCGTTCCCGGAAGAACGCCTCGTAGTCCATCATCGGCTTATCCGGGTGTTTGGTTTGCATATGCTCGACATAGTTGTCGTAGTCGGGCATACCGACCATCAGGCGCGCGGCCTGACCGAGGTACTTACCGAGGCGACTCAGGTCATTGAACATGATTGCAATCCTCTATCACGCGTCCGGTACGGCCTGGAATGGCGATTCTTTGTCCGTACGTTCCTTATTGCCCCAGGCGGCGATACCGACCTTGAGCGCATAGAACAGGATGCTGAACACCACGAACAGGAACAGCACTGTCAGCGTTGCGTTGGTGTAAGCGTTCCAGATTACGTGTTGCATCTGGTCGATGTTCTTGGCCGGAGCCAGGATTTGACCGTTTGCCAACGCATCACTGTACTTCTTGGCCAGCGACAGGAAGCCAATCGCCGGGTTGGCGTCGAACAGCTTGATGAAGCCCGCGGCGGTGGTGCAAATCAGCAACCAGATCGCTGGCAACATGGTCACCCAGATGTAGCGCTGGCGCTTCATTTTGATCAGCACAACGGTGGCGAGCATCAGCGCGATACCGGCGAGCATCTGGTTGGAGATGCCGAACAGCGGCCACAAGGTGTTGATGCCACCCAGCGGATCGATTACGCCCTGATACAGCAAGTAACCCCACATCGCCACGCAGCCTGCGGTGGCGATCAGGTTGGCAGTCCAGGACTCGGTACGCTTGAGGGCCGGCACGAAGGAGCCGAGCAAATCCTGGAGCATGAAGCGCCCGGCACGGGTGCCGGCGTCTACAGCGGTAAGGATGAACAGCGCTTCGAACAGGATTGCAAAGTGGTACCAGAACGCCATGGTGTTTTCACCCGGCAGGACACTGTGCAGGATCTGCGCAATACCGACCGCCAGGGTCGGCGCACCGCCGGCACGGGCCAGGATGGTGGTTTCACCGATGTCCTTGGCCACCGCCTGCAGCGCTTCCGGAGTAATTGCAAAACCCCAGCTGCTGACGGTTTGCGCAACGGTTACCACGTCAGAGCCGACAATCGCAGCCGGGCTGTTCATGGCGAAGTACACGCCTGGCTCGATCACCGAAGCGGCAACCATGGCCATAATGGCCACGAACGACTCCATCAACATGCCGCCGTAACCGATGTAGCGGGAATGAGCTTCATTTGCCAGCAACTTGGGCGTGGTGCCCGAGGAGATCAGCGCGTGGAAACCCGAGACCGCGCCACAGGCGATGGTGATGAACAGGAACGGGAACAGACCGCCCTTCCACACCGGGCCAGTGCCATCGATGAACTGGGTCAGTGCCGGCATTTTCAGGTCAGGCATGGTGACCAGGATGCCAATCGCCAGGGCGATGATGGTACCGATCTTCAGGAAGGTAGAAAGGTAGTCACGCGGCGCGAGGATCAGCCATACCGGCAGTACCGCTGCGACGAAGCCGTAGCCGATCAGCATCCCGGTAATCTGAATCCCGCTGAAAGTGAAGGCCTTGGCCCACACTGGATCAGCAGCAATCTGCCCGCCCAGCCAAATCGAACCCAGCAGCAACAGCACGCCGATGATCGAAATTTCGCCGATGCGGCCCGGGCGGATGTAGCGCATGTAAATGCCCATGAACATCGCGATCGGGATGGTCGCCATTACCGTGAAGATGCCCCACGGGCTTTCGGCCAGGGCCTTGACCACGATCAGCGCCAGCACCGCGAGGATGATGATCATGATCAGGAAGCAGCCAAACAGCGCGATGGTCCCGGGAATGCGGCCCATTTCTTCGCGGACCATGTCCCCCAGGGAACGGCCGTTGCGACGCGTGGAAAGGAACAGGATCATGAAATCCTGTACCGCACCCGCTAGCACTACGCCAGCAATCAGCCATAGCGTACCGGGCAGATAGCCCATCTGCGCCGCCAATACCGGGCCGACCAAAGGCCCTGCGCCGGCAATAGCCGCGAAGTGGTGACCGAAAAGAATGTGTTTGTTGGTCGGCACATAGTCCAAACCGTCGTTGTTGACCACGGCGGGGGTGGCCCGCAGTGGATCGAGCTGCATCACGTGGTTAGCGATGAACAAACTGTAGTAACGATAAGCCACCAGATAAATGGCCACAGCAGCGACCACAATCCACAAGGCGTTGATCGCCTCGCCACGGCGTAAGGCCACTACGCCTAGGGCGCATGCTCCTACAACTGCCAGCACCAGCCAGGGTAGATGGCGTAGCAGGCCATTATTATTTTTCATTTATATATTCCAGCCAGGTTGGACAGAAAGAAAGCCATCGCGAGTTTAGCGCGCCCGGCTCTAAAGACCACCCCCCTTACGTTGCTCTAGAGCCCTGTAGGCGCGAAAAAAACAGAAATATCCGCGCCATAATGGCGCAGGGCTACAATCCCCTTATATCCAGAGGGTTTCACCATGAGCGACCAGCCGTCAGATCGACGCCGTTTCCGGCGAATTGCCTTCGATGCCAGAACCGAGCTTGGGCAGAACGGACGGGTTTGGTCGGTGCAGTTAGTGGATTTATCGCTCAAGGGCCTGCTGGTGCAGCGGCCTGAACCCTGGCTTGGCCATGGCGACGAACCATTCGATGTCGATATTCATCTGGACAAGGATACCGATGTGAAAATGCAGGTGCGCCTGACCCATGACAATCATGGGCAGTTGGGGTTCGTCTGCGAACACATCGACCTCGACTCGATCAGCCACCTGAGGCGACTGATCGAGCTGAACCTCGGCGACCAGGAAGAGCTTGAGCGGGAGTTGGCCGCGTTGCTGGATCCGTTGTAGGAGCGAGGATTTTGTGGTGTTGCGGGTTACTCAAATAACGCATCCAGCGCTTGTTCCAGGCGCGTTACCCCAATCACCTGCAACCCCGGCGGCGATTCCTTTGGCGCATTGCCCTTGGGCACGATGGCCCGCTTGAAGCCGTGCTTGGCGGCTTCTTTCAAGCGCTCCTGGCCACTGGGTACCGGGCGCACTTCACCCGACAAACCGATCTCACCAAATACCAGCAAATCATGGGGCAAAGGTCGATTGCGCAGGCTGGACATCACCGCCGCCATCAATGCCAGGTCGGACGCGGTTTCCAATACCTTGACCCCGCCCACCACGTTGAGGAACACATCCTGGTCATGGGTCGGAATGCCGCCATGGCGGTGCAGCACCGCCAGTAACATGGCCAGACGATTTTGATCCAGCCCCAACGTGACACGGCGCGGATTGGCCAAGTGGCTGTCATCCACCAAGGCCTGGACTTCCACCAGCATCGGCCGGGTGCCTTCCCACGTTGCCATCACCACACTGCCCGGTACTTCTTCCTGAGCCCGCGTAAGAAAGATCGCCGAAGGATTGGAGACTTCTTTTAGCCCCCTGTCGGTCATGGCGAAGACACCCAGTTCGTTGACCGCACCAAAACGGTTTTTCACTGCCCGTAGCAGACGTAAACGACCGTCGGATTCACCCTCGAAATACAGCACGGTATCCACCATGTGTTCCAGCACCCGTGGGCCGGCCAGTGCGCCCTCTTTGGTCACATGCCCCACCAGGAAAATCGCCGTGCCGCTCTGTTTCGCGTAACGCACCAACAGCGCAGCACTTTCCCGAACCTGGGACACGCCACCCGGCGCCGATTGCAGTTGCTCAGTGAAAATCGTCTGGATCGAGTCGATCACCATGACCTTGGGCTTTTCCAGGCGGGCGGTGGCGATGATGCTTTCGATGCAGGTTTCGGTCATCACCCGCAATTTGTCCTGAGGCAAGCCCAGGCGACGGGCGCGCATGGCCACTTGTTGCTGAGATTCTTCGCCGGTGACGTACAGCGCCGACATGCGGCTGGCGATGCTGCACAGGGTTTGCAGCAGAATGGTGGATTTGCCGATCCCCGGATCACCGCCAATCAGCACCACCGAGCCGTCCACCAGGCCGCCACCGAGCACCCGGTCCAGCTCGCCGGAGGCGGTGGAGAAGCGCGGGATCTCTTCGACGCTGACTTCGGCCAGGGTCTTGATCTGGGTTTGCTGCCCGGTCCAGCCGGAACGGCGGCTGGGAGGCGCAGCACCACCGCTTTCCACCATGGTTTCGGTGAGGGTGTTCCACGCGCCGCATTCACCGCACTGGCCGGCCCACTTGGGAAAGGTCGCGCCGCACTCTGTGCAGCCGTACATGCGCTTGGCCTTTGCCATCCGAGAACCTCCACCGAAAAAACGCGATGATAGCTCAGCGCGGCTCGGCGGTACGGATTTCACCACTGGCCAACCGTGAAGCGCTGTTACCGACCGGGTCTTCGGCGTTCAGGTCGGCGCCCTTGGCCTTCAGTTCATCCAGCAGTTCAACCCGCTTGAACAGTCCCGCATACATGGCCGCCGTCTGTCCGGCGCCGTTGCGCTGGTCGGGGTTACAGTCGGTGGCCAGCAAACGCTGGGCAATTTTCAGTTCACCCTTGAAAATCGCCCCCATTAGCGCGGTGTTGCCACGCTTGTCCTGGGCGCAGGCATCGGCGCCGACCGCCAATAGTCGGTCCACCGCAGGGCCTTGTCCGTGGTAGGCGGCAAGAATCAGCGCGGTGTAGCCCTTTTCGTCGACCGTATTCAGGGAATAGCCGGCGTCAATAAAGGTATCGAGCATTTCCACGTCGCCCCGGCGGGCGGCATCGAAGTAGTAATCCTGCAGTTGCGCCTTGACCGCCGCCGGGCCTGACGGCTCGGCATGTGCGGCAAATGCCAGCAATATCATCAGCAAACCGATGAAGATACGCATGGAGTCTCTCCTCGTAACGTAATGCCCCCCGTAGCAGTTGCCGAGTAGAACGAGGCTACGGGGGAGCAAAACAACGGGTTAGTCGGTCAGCTTCTCAGCCAATGTCTTAACGCGAGCCAGATCACCCTTGGCGACCTTGGCCACGCCGGTGCCGTACTCGGGGTCAGCCTTGTAGAGGAACGACAAGATGATGTGCTTGCTCACGTCATCAGTGGTGGCCAGGGAGCCGCCGAAATTGTCGATCAAGTCCTGACGCTCTTTCTTGCTGAAGGAACGGTACAAGTCACCGGCCTGCTTGAAGTTCTGCTCACGCTGGATCTTCGCCTGCTGGGCCGTCCCCGACAGCGCCATCTGGCTATAGCGCGCACTTTGCGGCTCTTCCCGTGGCAGCAGGCGGCTTGGCTGGTAGTTCACGCCGCTGGTGCTTTTGCCAAAGTTCATCGCGCCATCCTGGTTACCGTTGTTGACGGTGACCCGTGGAGCATTGATCGGCAGTTGCAGGGCATTGGCGCCCAGACGGTACATTTGCGTATCGGCGTAGGAGAATACCCGGCCTTGCAGCAGACGATCTTCCGACGGCTCGATGCCCGGCACCAGATTGGCCGGGGCCATGGCTACTTGTTCGGTTTCCTGGAAGACATTGGCCGGGTTACGATTCAAGACCATTTGCCCAACTTTGCGCTCAGGAACATTCGGCCAGATCTTGGTGGCGTCCAATGGATCGAAGTCAAACTTGGCGAGGTCTTGCGGCTTGAGCACTTGCACGTACAAATCCCACTTGGGGAAGTCGCCTTTATTGATATGCGTGACCAAGTCATTGGTCATATGGCTGTAGTCACGACCCTGAACTTCGCCAACCTGCTTGGGCTCAAGGTTCTTGATACCCTGCTGGCTCTTCCAGTGGAACTTGACGTAGTGCACTTCGCCCTTGGCATTGATCAACTTGTAGGCGTGTACACCGTTACCGTCCATTTCCCGGTAACTGGCCGGGGTTCCGGAGTTGGAGTACAACTCGGTCAGGGTGCGGGTGGACTCTGGAACATGGGAGAAGAAGTCGAAACGACGGGAGTCATCGTCGAGGTTAGTGCGTGGGTCTGGTTTGAAGGCGTGAACCATGTCCGGGAACTTGATGGCATCGCGGATAAAAAACGTCGGGAAGTTGTTGCCGACCAAGTCCCAGTTACCTTCGGCGGTATAGAACTTGGTGGCGAAACCGCGAGGGTCGCGCAAGGTTTCCGGGGAATGGTTGCCGTGTACTACAGCCGAGAAGCGCACGAATACCGGGGTGGCTTCACCAACGGCAAAAACTTTGGCCTTGGTCAGGTCGCTGAGGTTATCGGTGACTGTGAAAGTACCGTGGGCGCCAGTGCCACGGGCATGGACGACACGCTCGGGAATACGCTCACGGTCAAAACGCTGCAGCTTCTGGATCAGTTGCACGTCTTGCAGCAGCACCGGGCCAGTGGCGCCAGCGGTTTGCGAGTTCTGGTTGTCGCCTACTGCAGCACCATTATCGCGGGTCAGGTTGGCAGCTTGTACGGATAGCGAAAGCAGGCTGGCGGTCACCATGAACAGCACGTAACGTGCAGTAATAGGCCCGCGATTAATAGGGTTTTTCATCAAGGTTTCCTCTGGTTTTTTTAATGCACATTCAGTTGTGCTTACCAGAGGCTAGTGACCGTAGAGTCAGAAGATAAATAGAAAAACCATACCAGGTCGATTGAAAAAATAGCGTGGTAAGGCACTGAAATTATGGGTAATTCGCGCGCGAATGATGGCACTTTGCAAACTATTTACGATTTAATGTGTCGATTACAACGAACACTGTTAACAGTTGTGTCGCGCACGCCGTGCAGGACTGACTTACACTGGGTTCTACCCTCCTCATCTGTAACAAGGAATAACCTATGGGCGTGATAAATGAGTTCAAGGCCTTCGCGGTCAAAGGTAATGTGGTCGACATGGCCGTCGGTATTATCATCGGCGCCGCCTTCGGCAAAATTGTTTCCTCCTTTGTAGGCGACGTGGTGATGCCCCCTATCGGTCTGTTGATCGGTGGCGTGGACTTCGGTGATCTGGCCGTGACACTCAAGGCCGCGCAGGGCGACATCCCGGCAGTGGTCCTGGCCTATGGCAAGTTTATCCAGAGCATGATCGACTTCGTGATTGTGGCGTTTGCGATCTTCATGGGCGTTAAGGCCATCAACCGCCTCAAACGCGAGGAGGCCGTGGCACCTAGCCTGCCGCCGGTACCAACCAAGGAAGAAAAGCTGCTGGAGGAGATCCGCGATCTGCTCAAGGCACAGAACAGCAAGCCCGAGTAATCGGCGGGCAAAAAAACGGCGCCTTTATCAGGCGCCGTTTTTTTACCAGTAGTTTTCCACCGCCACCTGCCCCGGCCGCCGGGTCAGGCTCAACTGCATGTCCCGCTGTTTAAGCAACTGGCGTGTGTCATCGATCATCTGCGGGTTGCCACAAATCATTACCCGCGAATGCTCCGGTGTCAGCTCGACGCCGGCCGCACGCTCCAGCTCACCATTCTCGATCAGCGCAGTGATCCGCCCATTCAGCGCCCCCGCATGCTGCTCACGAGTGACGATGGGAATATAGGTGAGCTTATGGGCATGCTCCACCAGGTACTCGCGCTCGCCCAGCGCATTGATCAGTGACTGATAGGCCAGCTCCCTGGCCTCCCGGGCACTGTAGACCAAGATGATCCGCTCGAACTTCTCCCAGACTTCAAAGTCCTGCAGGATCGACAGGAACGGCGCGACCCCGGTGCCGGTACCCAGCAACCACAGGTCGCGGCCATCAGCAAAGCGGTCCAGAGTCAGGAAACCGGTAGCCTGGCGCTCCACCAGCAAGATATCGCCCTCGCGCAGTCGGCTCAGTTCGCTGGTGAACTCGCCACCGGGCACCACAATAGAGAAGAAATCGAGGTGTTCGTCAAAGGGCGAAGACGCCACAGAGTAGGCACGCCACACGATACTGCCATCGGCCTTGGTCACGCCCAGGCGGACGAACTGACCAGCCCGAAAGCGAAAGCCTGGGTCTCGGGTGGTACGCAGGGTAAACAGGCTGGGGGTCAGCGACTGCACATCGAGAAGGGTCTGGCGTGTGTATTTTTCAGCACTGGCCGTCATGAGGGACTCCGTTTCACAGATGGCCCTAGTGTCCCTCAAAGTGACGCGTGGAAACACTGGTGGTTTGTAATGGCATCGCCCAGAGACAGCAGTAGCTGTGCTGTCATTTTCACCAACCGCAGAAACCCTTAGTAGTGGCAATTTAGTGTCGCATCAATCATTTAGCTATTGAGCAAGTTACAAGAGCGCCATTACACGGAACTTGCCATTCTAATGAGCACAACGGCAACTCATTGAAAATCAAAAAAATCGCCATTTCCTGACGACTACTTGTAACGCCTACTAACGCACCGCATTTAGAAAATGCATAAGCCTGCACTTGAAGATAGCGAATCTTTTATTTCGCTTCGCAGGATATGCCCTACACTCATTTGCGTGCCGCATTGGGGTCCAGGACGTACCCAAGCTACAGCAATACTCAAGGAGAGTTACCGATGCTCAATTGGCGCAACACCCGTCTCCCCAAACTGAAAGGTGAGAACGAAATAACCAGCATGTTTGAAGCAGCCCTTAACATTACCTTTGAACTCGGCTTCCAATACTGTGCTTTTAGCATGAGTTCTCAACTACCACAGATTCAAAAAAAACCTATTTTTATCAATAACTATCCAAGTGAATGGAATCAGCTTTATAAACAACAAAACTACTTCGACATGGACCCTGTTGTTTCCCACTGTAAACGCTGCGTGCTACCTGTTGTCTGGGAAGAAAAAACTTTCTCCAGCGCTCCCGACTTGTGGGTTCATGCGCAGTCCTACGGTCTGAATTTCGGGTGGACCCAACCCGTCCATGACTTTCAGGGGGTTTTCAGCATGCTGAGCCTGGGGCGCAGCGAATGCCCTGTGAGCCCGGAGGAGCTTTACGAAAAAGCCGGACAAGTCCTCTGGCTTTGTCATGCCTTGCATGCGGTGGTGGCGCAAAAATACTCGACCAACCCCCTCGTTCCTCCACCCACCAAGCTGACATCACGGGAAACCGAAGTCCTGCAATGGTCAGCGCTGGGCAAGACCGCAGCGGATATCGCTACTATTTTGTGCCTATCCGAACGTACCGTCGGTTTTCATATCAGCAGTTCGATAAAAAAACTGGGAGTCAGTAACAAGATTGCTGCCGTGATGACGGCAGTGAAAACCGGCCTGTTTTAACCCGCACGCCCAAGACGCTCTGAACGCCTGCAGCGTGACGCAAAACACCGAATGTAATCCCCAGGAAAAAAAAGTAACATTTACGGCCAGTTCTGAGTGATGAAGCAGCCTCCAACACCGTGCGTCGAAGTCCACTCAGAAGGTTCCTCACGTCAGGCCCCACAGCCAAACTACGGAACACCCGTCGATTACCCAGAGTCTCCCCGCCATGCCCCTGCTCGACAGCCCCTTCGCCCAACTCGACCTGATCCGCCAGCCAGAGCAGCAAAACGAACCGCTGCAAGCCTTCGATGCCGCCGACGATTATTTGCTCAGCCACCTGGCCGAACAACAACCGACACACGCAACCCGCGTTCTGGTGCTCAATGACAGCTTTGGCGCTCTGGCGGCCAGTCTTGAAGGGCATGTACAAGTGACGTCCAGCGGCGATTCGTTCCTCGGTGCCCTGGCACTGGAGAAAAACCTGGTGCGCAATGGCAAGCCATTCGATGCGGTGTCGAGCGTGCCCGCCAGCCAGGCGCTGATCGGACCTTTTGATCGAGTGCTGATCCGCGTGCCGAAAACCCTGGCGCTGCTCGAAGAGCAATTGATCCGCCTGCAGGGCCAACTGGCGCCCGGCGCCGAGGTGATTGCCGGGGCGATGGTCAAGCACCTGCCTCGGGCGGCCGGAGAGTTACTGGAGCGCTACATCGGGCCGATGCATGCGTCCCTGGCAGTGAAAAAAGCCCGTTTGCTGATCGCCACCCTGGCCGACCGGCCACAGGCCGTTTCGCCTTATCCCACTCGCTATCGCCTGGAAACGCCGTCCATCGAACTGCTCAACCATGCCAACGTGTTTTGCCGCGAAGACCTGGATATCGGCACCCGGGCATTTCTACCGCACCTGCCACAGAACCTGGGCAACGCCCGGGTCGCAGATCTGGGCTGCGGCAATGGCGTACTAGCGATTGCGAGCGCCCTGCAAAACCCACTGGCGCAGTACACCTTGGTGGACGAGTCGTACATGGCCGTGCAATCGGCGGCCGAGAATTGGCGAGCGGCGCTGGGCGAGCGGGATGTGGTGATTCGTCCTGGCGATGGCCTGGCCGATCAGGAACCGCAATCCCTGGACGTGGTGCTGTGCAATCCGCCGTTCCACCAGCAGCAGGTGGTGGGGGACTTCCTCGCCTGGCGTATGTTCCAGCAGGCTCGCGAAGCGCTGGTGGTGGGCGGTGCCCTCTATATCGTCGGCAACCGCCATTTGGGTTATCACAGTAAGTTGGCGCGGTTGTTTCGGGGTGTCGAGCAAGTCGCCGCCACGCCGAAGTTCGTGATTCTGAAAGCACGAAAATAAATTAAAAAAACCCTCCGTGAGGAGGGTCATAAACCGTGCTGCAAGGCAACGGGATGGATGTCAGTGAGTGGTCAAGCCCGCAGCGTTCATGAACATGCGCATCAGGCTGGCCACTACAAACAGGGCCAGGACGCTGCCGGTCCAAATCATCGCCAGCCAGCCCAGGCGTTGCCAGAGCGGCTTTTTCTCGGCCTGTTCGATGTCGTGCAACGAAGGTTTGCCGGACATTGATCGATCCTCCTAGTGATAACCGTCTTCGTGGGTGACCTTGCCGCGGAACACGTAATAGCTCCAGAAGGTGTAGCCCAGAATGAACGGGATGATAAACAGCGTGCCCACCAGCATGAAGCCCTGGCTTTGCGGCGGCGCAGCGGCGTCCCAGATCGAGATCGACGGGGGCACGATGTTCGGCCACAGGCTGATGCCCAGGCCGCTGTAGCCAAGGAAGATCAGCACCAGGGTCAGCAGGAACGGCGTGTAGTGAGCGTTGCGAGCTACGGCACGCACCAGGCCGTACATGGTCACCAGCACCAGGATCGGTACCGGCAGGAACCAGAACAGGTTCGGCAGGGTGAACCAGCGCGAAGCAATGTCCGGGTGTGCCAGCGGCGTCCAGATGCTGACAATACCAATCACCGCCAACACCACGAATGCCAGGGGCCGCGCCAGGTTATGCATCTGTTCCTGCAACTTGCCTTCAGTCTTCATGATCAGCCAAGTGCAGCCCAGCAGCGCATAAGCAATGATCAGTGCCACGCCACAGAACATCGTAAACGGCGTGAACCAGTCCAGCGAACCTCCGGCGAACTGACGATCAACCACGGGAAAGCCATCGATAAACGCCCCCAAGGCCACGCCCTGGAAGAAGGTCGCCGTCAGCGAACCGCCGATAAAGGCCTTATCCCACAGGTGGCGCTTGTCATCCTTGGCCTTGAAGCGAAACTCAAAGGCCACACCGCGGAAGATCAAGCCGATCAGCATCAGGATCAACGGTAGGTACAGCGCCGAGAGCACCACCGAGTAAGCCAGCGGAAACGCGCCGAACAGCGCCGCGCCCCCCAGTACCAGCCAGGTTTCGTTGCCGTCCCAGACAGGGGCGACGGTGTTCATCATCACGTCGCGGTCGGTCTTGCCCTTGATAAAGGGGAAGAGAATGCCAATGCCCAAGTCAAACCCGTCCATGACCACGTACATCATGATGCCGAATATGA
Organism: Pseudomonas sp. C321; assembly: GCF_055407105.1. Lineage (NCBI taxonomy): Bacteria > Pseudomonadati > Pseudomonadota > Gammaproteobacteria > Pseudomonadales > Pseudomonadaceae > Pseudomonas > Pseudomonas sp. C321. The sequence goes on from NZ_JBUZRB010000001.1 coordinate 1,036,615, forward strand.
TGATCACGGCCCAGATCAGCGGAAGATCAATACCCATGACTCAATTCCCCTTCTTCTGACTATCGGCCAGGCTGTCGCCATGATCGGCGTCGGAGCTGTCATCGGCCGCCGACAACGGCCGGGCCGGTGTGCGTTGTTGCCCGGGCCCACCGTGGGCCGGCTCGGTACTGTCGTCGGTGACCGGGCCTTTGCGCACCAGGCGCATCATGTAGCCAAGACCGGCACCGAACAGGGCGAAATACACCACCACAAACAGCGCCAGGGTGATGCTCATCTGCACGAAGCTATGCCCGGAAGAAGCATCCGCCGTGCGCATCAGCCCGTAGACCACCCACGGCTGGCGACCAATTTCCGTGGTGAACCAGCCCGCCAGAATCGCGATCAGGCCGGACGGCCCCATCCACAGCGCCAGGTAAAGGAACGGCCTGGAGGTATAAATCTTGCCGCCCCTGCGCAGCCAGAGACTGAACAGGCCAGTGAAGATCATCAACAAACCAAGCCCGACCATGACCCGGAACGACCAGAACACGATAGTCGAGTTGGGACGGTCCTCAGGCGGAAAGTCCTTGAGGGCCGGCACCTGCTTGTCCAGGGAGTGGGTCAGGATCAGGCTGCCCAGGTAAGGGATTTCTACCGCGTATTTGGTTTTTTCGGCCTTCATGTCGGGCCAGCCGAACAGGATCAGCGGCGTAGGCTCGTCACCGATATTTTCCCAGTGACCTTCGATGGCAGCGATTTTCGCCGGCTGGTGCTTCAAGGTGTTGAGGCCGTGGAAGTCACCGATAACCGCCTGGATCGGCGCCACGATCAGCGCCATCCACATGGCCATCGAGAGCATGGTGCGGATCGCCGGGCTGTCTTTGCCCCGCAGCAGGTGCCAGGCCGCCGAAGAACCGACAAAGAACGCCGTGGCAACAAAGGCAGCGGTAGCCATGTGCATCAAGCGGTAAGGGAATGACGGGTTGAAGATCACCGCAAACCAGTCCGTGGGGATCACCCGGCCGTCAATGATTTCAAAGCCCTGGGGCGTCTGCATCCAGCTGTTGGAGGCAAGAATCCAGAACGTCGAGATCAGCGTGCCGACCGCCACCATCACCGTGGCGAAGAAGTGCAGTTTGCGCCCGACCTTGTTCCAGCCAAACAGCATTACCCCAAGGAAACCGGCTTCGAGGAAGAAGGCGGTGAGCACCTCATAGGTCAGCAGCGGCCCGGTGACTGCACCAGCGAAGTCCGAGAATCGACTCCAGTTGGTACCGAACTGATAGGCCATGACCAAACCCGAGACCACGCCCATGCCGAAGTTGACGGCAAAGATCTTCGACCAGAAATGGTAGAGGTCACGGTAGGTGTCGTTGTGGGTCTTGAGCCATAAGCCTTCCAGCACCGCGAGGTAACTGGCCAGGCCGATGGTGATGGCCGGGAACAGGATGTGGAACGAGATGGTGAACGCGAATTGGATTCGGGCGAGGTCTAGCGCCTCCAAACCAAACATAAGTCTTCCTCTGTCAGGTAATACCGGCTGCTGGCTGGGGCCTGCACCCACTGCCCCCACGGATATGGAGTGTGGCGAATTGCAATTCGTTCTTTTTATAACTGACCACGTAGGGATTCTGGCCTGAAGGCCGCCAGATCAACGCCTGAAAAGGCATTGATCTGGATCAAGCATCGCTGAAAGAGTAGTCCCATTTTCGGCGCTGGACTGTGTGGCCTTTTGCCGCGTGACAGGTTGCCTCACTGAAATAGATGTCTTGCTAAGGACATTTCCACTCCTGCAACTATTTGTTACAGCTTGATGCTAATCTTGCCTGTCCCCCGAGCCCAGACCTGTCTTCCCGATGCCCAGTGAGCCCGCGTTGCTATTACGTCATCATCGCCCTTTCATCGCGTTCTGGCTGGCGCGGATCTTTACCGCCAGCGGCTTCCAGATGCTCACCGTGGCCATCGGCTGGAACCTCTACCAACTGACTGGCAATGTGCTGGACCTGGGGTTGGTGGGCTTGGTCGAGTTCATCCCCCGCGTGCTGTTCATGCTGCACACCGGCCATGTTGCCGACCGCTATGAACGGCGCAAGGTCGCCGCCATCTGCCAGACGCTGCAGGCGCTGATCGCCCTGTCCCTGGCCATCGCCAGCCTGAACGGCAGTGTCACCCGCGAGATGATCTTTATCCTCGCCTTCCTGCTCGGTGCGGCACGCTCCTTTGAGATGCCCACCACCCAGGCGCTGCTACCGAGCATCGTGCCCAGCGCGTTATTTCCCCGTGCGGTGGCGGCGTCGCAGTCGGCGCAGCAATCAGCCACCATCGTCGCCCCGGCCCTCGGTGGTCTGCTGTATGCCTTCGGCAGCGCCTGGGTGTATGGCCCAACGGTGTTGCTGTACCTGATTGCCTGCGTGCTGACCCTCAACCTGCCGGCCCGGCAGACGCCGCTCAACAAAGCCAAGGCGACCATGGACTCGTTGCTGGCCGGGATTCGCTTTATCCGCAGTCGCCCGGACATTCTCGGGGCGATATCCCTGGATCTGTTCGCCGTGCTGCTGGGCGGCGCGACCGCGTTACTGCCGGTGTTCGCCAAGGACATCCTGCTGACCGGAGCCTGGGGCCTTGGGCTACTGCGTTCGGCGCCAGCGGTGGGAGCACTGCTGATGTCATTGTGGCTGGCGCGGTTTGCAGTGGACCGCCACGTCGGTCGTATCATGTTTACCGCCGTCGGCGTGTTTGGCGTGGCGACCATTGCCTTCGGCCTGTCCACCTCGTTCTGGTTCTCCATGGCGGTGCTGGTGGTACTGGGCGCGGCGGACATGATCAGCATGGTGATCCGCGCCTCCTTCGTACAACTGGAAACCCCCGATGAAATGCGCGGCCGGGTCAGCGCCGTCAACGGGCTGTTTATCGGCGCCTCCAATCAGTTGGGCGAGTTTGAGTCCGGCGTCACCGCCCACTGGCTGGGCACAGTGCCCGCCGTGGTCATGGGCGGGATCGGCACGCTGGTGGTGACCGGGGTCTGGATCAAATTGTTCCCAACCCTGGCCAACCGCGACCGCATGCACACGCCGGCACCGGTAGAAGACACCAAGGTTTAAAGCACCTTGTCGAGGGTGATGGGGAAGTCCCGCACCCGCTTGCCGGTGGCGTGATAGATGGCATTGGCCACCGCCGCCGCTACGCCGACAATGCCAATCTCACCCACGCCCTTGGAACCCAGGGCGTTGACGATCTCGTCATGCTCTTCGACAAACAGCACGTCAATCTCGCCGATATCAGCGTTTACCGGAATGAGGTACTCGGCCAGGCTGTGGTTCATGTAGCGCCCCAGTTGATGGTCGATCTGGGTTTCTTCGTGCAAGGCCATGCCGATGCCCCAGACCACACCGCCGAGGATCTGGCTGCGGGCCATTTTCGGATTGACCACACGCCCGGCAGCGATTGCGCTGACCACGCGACTGACCTTGATGGTGCCCAGGTCCTCGTCCACCCGCACCTCGACGAAAACCGCCGAATGGGTGGCCGTGGCATAGCCCTCGCGCTTTTTATCCGGCTCGCTGTCGACCTGCACTTCCAGCGCCTGCTCACCACTGTCGCGCACCAGTTGCGCCAGGGAAACACGTTGCTCGCCAGCATATAATTGACCGTTTTCAAAGCGGACGGACTCGGCATCCTTGAACACCGGATAGGTCTTGCGGGCAATATTGAGCAGCTTTTCATTCAGCGCCTCACAGGCTTGCTGCACGGCAGTGCCCACCGAAGACACGGTAAACGAACCGCCCTGCAACGGCGCCGGCGGCAGTGACGAGTCGCCAAGAATAAAACTTACGTTCTCCATGGCAACGCCGCTGGCCTGGGCGGCAATTTGCGTCATGACCGTGTAGGTGCCGGTGCCGATATCGGTGGTGGCGCTACTGACGGTGAGCTTGCCGTCATGATCGATCCGCGCCTTGGCGCTCGCTTTCATTTGCAGGGCCTCCCAGACGCCGCCAGCCATGCCCCAGCCGATCAGTTGGCGACCGTCACGCATGCTGCGCGGTTCGGGGTTGCGCCGGCTCCAGCCGAAGCGCTCGGCGCCTTCGCGGTAGCACTCGCGCAAGGCTTTGCTGGACCAGGGCTTGTCTTCATTCTGGTTGCGCTCGGCGTAGTTGATCAGGCGCAGTTGCACCGGGTCGATGGCCAGGGCGCAGGCCACTTCGTCCATGGCGCATTCCAGGCCGATCACACCAAGAGCCGCGCCGGGAGCACGCATGTCCAGCGGGGTGAAGACGTCCAGCGGCACCAGCTTGTAGGTCAGTTGCACGTTGTCGCAGTGATAGAGCATGCCGCTCCATTCCACCACGTGCTCGCTGAAATCCTCGAACCGTGAGGTCTGGCCGATGGCCGTGTGACCGAGGGCGAGCAGCCGACCATTGGCAGCTGCGCCCATTTGCAGACGCTGCAAGGTGCATGGGCGATAGCCGAAGGTGAACATCTGTTGGCGGGTCAGGGTTACCCGCACCGAACGCTTGAGGGCCAGCGCCGCCATCACCGCCAGGGGCAGTTGATACTGCGGGCGCAAGCCGGAACCGAACGCACCGCCGACGAACGCAGCAAAGATCCGCACCTGGCTTTTGTCCAGGCCGAAGACTTTTTGCACATAGGCCTGGCAGTTCTGCGGGCCTTGGGTCTTGTCGTGGATATGCAGCGTGCCGTCCGGCTGGTACAGCACGGTGCTGGCGTGGGGTTCCATCGGGTTGTGGTGTTCGATCGGGGTGCTGTAATGCAAGTCCAGACTGATGGCGGCACCGGCCCATTCGGCCTGGAAGTTACCCCGTGGCTTGGGCGGTGTTTGCGGGGACGGGTGTGCCTGCTCTTGCACGGCGAGCAGGTCAGTCTCGGCGGCTTCGGCTTGATACTCGATGGTCACGAGGGAGCCGGCATATCGCGCCAGTTCCAGATTATCGGCGATCACCAGGGCCAACGGTTGGCCGCTGTACAGCACACGGTCGTTGTACAGCGGGCGAAATGGCGAGCCGTCGGCAGCATCGGCGTCGGCGTAGCTGTCGTCGTAGCTGGCCAGCTTCGGGCGGTTGAGGTGATCGAGCACCATCACCACTCCCGGCAGCGCCAAGGCCTTTGAGACGTCGATGCGCAGCACCCGGCCCCTGGCGACAGTGCTGGAGACTACGCTGGCGTGAAGCAGGCCATCTTCGCGGAACTCACCGGCATAACGCGCCTGGCCGGTGACCTTGAGTAGACCGTCGACCCGGTCCAACGGTTTGCCGATAGCACTCATGGGCGAGCTCCTGCGACGGCGGCATCGCTCAAGGCGCGGATAATCGCGCGGCGTGCCAGTTTGATCTTGAAGCCGTTGTGCTCCAAAGGCTCGGCGTCCTGGAGCATGGTGTCGGCGGCGGCGCTGAAGGTTTCACGGCTTACCGACTGGCCGATCAACGTGGCCTCCACCGCACGGTCACGCCAGGGTTTGTGGGCGACACCGCCCAGGGACAGGCGCGCATCGCGGATCACTTCGCCATCCAGTTCCAGCGCGGCGGCCACAGACACCAGGGCAAAGGCGTAAGAAGCGCGGTCGCGAATTTTCAGGTAGTGGCTGTGGGCGGCCAGGTTATCGGCGGGTAACTCAATGGCGGTGATCAATTCGTCGTCGGCCAGTTGGTTGTCGCGCTGAGGCGCATCGCCAGGCAACCGGTGGAAATCAGCGAACTCGATGATTCGCGCCCCGCCGCGCCCTTGCACATGCACCCTGGCTTCAAGGGCGGCCAGGGCCACGCACATGTCCGAAGGATGGGTGGCCACGCACTGGTCGCTGGCGCCGAGGATCGCGTGAATGCGGTTCAAGCCCTCCCGCGCCGGGCAGCCGCTGCCGGGTTTGCGCTTGTTGCAGGGCACGGCGACGTCATAGAAGTAGTAGCAACGGGTGCGCTGCAGCAGGTTGCCGCCGGTGCTCGCCATATTGCGCAATTGCGGTGACGCTCCAGCGAGGATCGCTTGGGATAACAGCGGGTAGCGCTGTTCGATCAAGGGGTGCCAGGCCAGGTCGGCGTTGCTCACCAAGGCGCCGATCATCACCCCGCCTTCGGCTGTTTCTTCGACCTGGCGTAATGGCAGGCCGGTGATGTCGATCAGATGTTCGGGATGGCTGATGTTCTCCTTCATCAAGTCCAGCAGGTTGGTGCCACCGGCAATGAACCGCGACGTTGCGCTGCCCAGAGCTACGGCGGCCTGCACGTCGGCCGGCTTGCTGTAGTGGAAGGGATTCATTGCTCACCTCCCTGCTGGCGACAGGCCGGCAAGGCCTCTTCGATGGCGTCACGGATATTGTTGTAGGCGCCGCAGCGGCACAGGTTGCCACTCATTAATTCCTGGATCTGCGCGGTGTCGTGAGCCCGCCCTTCCCGGGCCAGGCCCACTGCCGAACAGATCTGGCCGGGTGTGCAGTAGCCACACTGGAAGGCATCGTGCTTGATGAAGGCCCGTTGCATCGGGTGCAGCTCTTCGTCGTCGGCCAGGCCTTCAATGGTGGTCAACTCGGCACCGTCGCACATCACCGCCAGCGTCAAGCAGGCGTTGACCCGCTTGCCGTTGAGCAACACGGTGCAGGCGCCGCACTGGCCGTGGTCGCAACCCTTTTTGCTGCCGGTCAGGTCCAGTTGCTCGCGCAAAAGATCCAGCAGGGTGGTCCAGGGCAAGACGTCCAATTGCCGGACTTGGCGGTTGAGAGTCAGGTGTATCGGATGACTGACGAACGGCTTGGCCGCAGCAAAGATAGGAGTCGCGCTCATAAACACCTCACGGTTGGTGTGCATTCGCGGCGTTCTGGGAAGTCGCCGTCTTAGCGGTACGACTTCGGGGAGTTATGAGCGTTCAAGGGAAGTGATGGGTGGATCAGCGAATAGAGAGCACGGTACTCAAGGTATTGCGCGGCACGTTAATCGACGTGTTGCTGTACTGGAACGAGCCCTGGGCCCGGACGTCCAGATCAAACACATACACATAACCCATCAGCACACCCGCCCCGCCGCAGGCCTGGCTGATGGAACCGACCTGGCACACTGCCGTGCTTTGGCCCGAAAGCCGTGCGCCATCGAAAGACGCCACGGCGTTGTTGCCAATACCCACTTCCATCACATACACCTTGGTAGGCCCACGATGAGCACACTGTCGCGTGCTGTCAGCCTGTTCGGGGATGACTTCCGTGCAATTGGCCGACTCGACCTTGAACACCCGCACCTCGCTCAAGGCCGGTGCAGGCGCGCCCCATGCAGGTGCCGAACCCAGCCACAAGCTGATACAAGCGAACAGGGCTAGACTCCAGGCGTTGGTTTTTTTCATGCTGTCGATGACTCTCTACTAAACGTCGGCGCAGTATGCCTCAGGCCTATAACAAGCAAAACCATACCCGAGCGCCACTGAGCCTCCGCGGCTGGTATGATGCGCCGCTTTTTCCGATCCTCTGTAGAAAACACGCGGCGCCTGGCGCAGTTTGTGCTTTGACTTTGAGGTCAATAAATTACGGCGCCGAATGCGCCACAGGGAGCAGGCATGCTGGAAAAGCTGTTTCAACTCAAGGCACACAACACCAACGTGCGCACCGAGATTCTCGCGGGCATCACGACCTTTCTGGCCATGGCCTACATTCTGTTCGTCAACCCGAGCATTCTCGGCGAGACCGGCATGGACAAGGGCGCGGTGTTTGTCGCCACCTGCCTGGCGGCGGCCATCGGTTCGACCGTGATGGGCCTGATCGCCAACTACCCGATTGCCTTGGCACCGGGCATGGGCCTGAACGCCTTCTTTACCTACACCGTGGTCATCCACCAGGGCCACACCTGGCAAGTGGCGCTGGGGGCGGTGTTCATTTCGGCGGTGCTGTTTTTCCTGCTGTCGATCTTCCGCATCCGCGAGTGGATCATCAACGCCATCCCTCTGCCCCTACGTTCGGCGATTGCCGCTGGCATCGGCCTGTTCCTGGCGCTGATTGCCCTGCACAACGCCGAAATCGTCGTGAGCAACCAGGCAACCATGGTGGGCCTGGGTGATCTGTCAAAACCGGCACCGATTCTCGCCGCTCTCGGTTTCGCGCTTATCGTCGCGCTGGAAGCCCTGAAAGTGCGCGGCGCCGTACTGATCGGCATTCTGGTGGTGACTGTCGCCTCTATCCTGCTGGGCGTCACCCCGTTTGGCGGCGTAACTTCGATGCCACCGTCCCTGGCCCCGACCTTCCTGCAACTGGACATCGCCGGTGCCCTGGATGTCGCCCTGATAAGCGTGATCTTTGCCTTCCTGTTCGTCGACCTGTTCGACAACTCCGGCACCCTGATCGGCGTCGCCAAGCGCGCAGGACTCATGGGCAAGGACGGCCACATGCCGAAAATGGGCCGCGCGTTGATCGCTGACAGCACCGCGGCCATGGCCGGCTCCCTGCTGGGCACCTCGACCACCACCAGTTATATCGAATCGGCAGCGGGCGTCAGCGCTGGTGGCCGGACCGGTTTGACCGCCGTTGTGGTCGCGATTCTGTTCCTGCTGGCGCTGTTCTTCTCGCCACTGGCGGCCAGCGTACCGGCCTTCGCCACCGCGCCAGCATTGCTGTTCGTCGCGGTGCTGATGACCTCAGGCCTGGCGGAAATCGACTGGGACGACATCACCGTCGCCGCACCCGTGGTGATCACTGCCCTGGCGATGCCTTTCACTTACTCCATCGCCAACGGCATCGCCTTCGGTTTCATCGCCTGGACTGTCATCAAGCTGCTCTCGGGCCGCTACCGTGAGCTGAACCCGGCGCTGGTGATTCTGTCGATTCTGTTCGTGATCAAGCTAGGCTGGTTCCCCGCATGACTTTTGACGCCGCAAGCTACGCCCTGCAACTGGACGAAAAGGTCGCGCGCCTGCGTGACCTGCTCGCGCCTTTTGATGCGCCAGAGCCGCAGGTTTTCGACTCGCCATTGCAGAACTTCCGCCTGCGCGCCGAATTCCGCCTGTGGCGCGAAGAAGGTGAGCGCCACTACGCGATGTTCTCCCAGGACGACAAGCGCACGCCGATCCTCATCGAACAATTTCCCATCGCCAGCCTGCGCATCAACCAGTTGATGCCGCAACTCAAGGCTGCCTGGCAAGCCAGCGCCGCCTTGAGTCACAAGCTGTTCCAAGTGGAGTTCCTCACCACACTGGCGGGCGATGCGATGATCACCCTGTGCTATCACCGCCCGCTGGACGAGCATTGGCACACCGCTGCCAACAAGCTGGCCGCTGAACTGAATGTCAGCATCATCGGTCGTTCCAAGGGCAAGCGCGATGTGATCGGTCGTGATTACGTGGTGGAAAAACTGGACGTCGGCGGTCGCACCTTCAGCTACCGTCAACCGGAAGGCGCCTTCACCCAGCCCAACGGCACAGTGAACCAGAAAATGCTCAACTGGGCGTATGAAGCCCTGGGCGATCGCAGCGATGACCTGCTGGAGTTGTACTGCGGCAACGGCAACTTCACCCTGCCGCTGGCAACCCGCGTGCGCAAGGTGCTGGCCACCGAGATCAGCAAAGCCTCGGTCAATGCCGCGCTGAGCAACCTCGACGAGAACGCAGTGGGTAACGTCACCCTGGTGCGTTTGTCCGCCGAAGAACTGACCGAAGCGTTGAACGAAGTGCGGCCGTTTCGCCGTCTGCACGGCATCGACCTCAAGAGCTACGAATTCGGCAGCGTATTCGTCGACCCGCCGCGCGCCGGCATGGACCCGGACACCTGCGAACTGACCCGGCGCTTCGAGAACATCCTGTATATCTCGTGCAACCCCGAAACGCTGGCGGCAAACATCGCGCAATTGCACGACACGCACCGCATTACCCGCTGTGCATTGTTTGACCAGTTCCCGTGGACGCACCATATGGAATCGGGTGTGCTGTTGACCCGGCGGTAAGCCCGCCTGTGGCGAGGACGCCACGCAAGATCCCTGTCGTCGACGCCTGACTCGACCTACCTGCGCCGCTGCTGCCATGCAGCGGCCAGGCCACTCAAGCAGATCACTCCGATGCCGACCACCGTGGTCAGGGTTGGGGTATGTTCGAACACCAGCCAGCCCAACAATCCTGCAAAGACGATCTGGCAATAGCCGAACGGCGCCAGCAAGGCCGGTGCCGCCACGCGGAAAGCCTTGGTCAGCATCAGGTGCGCAGTCATCCCGCAGGTTCCCAGCGCCAACATCAATACACCGTGCCACCAGGTCGGGATCTGCCAGAAGAACGGCACCAATGCGCTCATCACCAGGGTGTTGCACAGACCGGCGAAGAAGTTACTGGTGGTCGGGCTGTCGTACTGGCTGAGGATGCGGGTGAGCAGTTGATAGAAGCAGAAAAACAGCGCAGAGCACAGCGGCAGCAACACCGCAGGGGTGAACAGATCACCGCCCGGGTGAACGATGATCAGCACCCCGACAAAACCGCAAATCACCGCCAGCCACTGGCCGCGAGTCACGTGCTCGCCCAGCAGGGGCACCGACAAGGCAGTCACCAGGATCGGCGCCAGGAAGTTGACCGCCGTTGCCTCGGCCAAGGGAATGAAATGCAGGGCCGAGGTGAAAAACAAACTGGTGCCCAATAAGCACAACGCGCGCGCCACCTGCAGCCACGGCCTTTTGCTGCGCAGTACCCGCAAGCCCGATTGTGGCAGGAAGATCCCGGCCATCAGCAAGGTATGCACCATGTAGCGGGCCCACACCACCATCACGATCGGATAAAACCCCGCCAGGTATTTGGACAGGGCGTCGTGGCTGGAGAACAGAAAAGTCGCCACCACAATCAGCAAAATGCCTTTGAGGGGATGGTTGACGCCGGAAAGTGGAGTACTGAGGGTCATTGAGTTCCCTTGAATGACAGGCTGAGATGACCGCCGCACACCGCGGCACTCAACCCGGTAATCTAGAGCCTGGCGTGCATCTGCTCCAAGAGCATAACCAAACACTGTTCGAACAGCGCACTAAATTGCCGGAATCAAGTCCAACGCTCCACGCCAACCCACCATTGCGCGTTTTTTAACCAAGGCCCTCTAAAATGAAAAAAACACTCTTCATCCTCTCGACACTTATCTTGCTCAGCGCCTGCGACAAAGAAGCCCCTGACACAAAAGTCGCCAATAAAACCCCTCCGGCGTCCGTGCAAGCCACGCTGGTGCCGGAAACGTTGCCCACCGATAAATGGGTCGGCAAATGGGTTGGCGTAGAAGGCCTGAGCCTGACCATCACCAAGGACGATAGCATCGGTCGCGGACATTACGTGCTGACCATGAAATACGGGCTAGACGCCGATTCCTCCGGGACCTTCAAGGGCGAGGCGGCCGATGATGGCATCACCTTTGCCCGCCCGGACGGCCCACAGATCCTGCGTGCCGGCGACGGTGCAGCCACTGGCATGAAATGGCTGGCCGATAAAAAGGACTGCCTGGTGGTCAATACCGGCGAAGGCTATTGCCGCCAGTAACACCTTTGGGCTTTGATAGCGTCAGACCGCCGGACTGGCGCCAACCCGACTCACCAACAACACTGATCTGCACGCTCATCAAGAGGATTGCCACATGCTATGGAAAAAAGGCCGACGCAGCGACAACGTGGTGGATGCCCGCGATGGCAGCGGCGGCGGTGGGGGCATGCGTTTTGGTGGCGGCAAGGGCTTGAGCCTCACGGCCATTGTGCTGATCGTCGGCATCGGCTGGCTGACCGGCCAGGACCCGATGCAGATCCTCGGCCAACTCAGCGGCCAGCTCACCGAGCAAGCGCCCTCAGTCAGCCCGCAAACGCGCCAGGCTCCACCGGCCAATGACGAACAGGCCGACTTCGTCCGCGCCGTATTGGGCGATACCGAAGACACCTGGGCCCAGGTGTTCCAGGAAAACGGCCTGGCCTACAAGAATCCCAAATTGATCCTGTTTCGTGGCCGGGTGAATTCCGCCTGCGGTGGCGCCACGTCTGCCAGCGGCCCGTTCTATTGCCCGGCCGACCAGCAGGTCTACCTGGACCTGGACTTCTTCCGGGAAATGTCCCAGCGCTTCAAGGCTGCCGGCGACTTCGCCCAAGCCTACGTGATCGCTCACGAAATCGGACACCATGTGCAGACCTTGCTGGGCATCTCGTCGAAGATCCAGGCCGCGCGACAACAAGGCCGGCAGATGGAAGGCGACGGCGGCCTGCTGGTGCGCCAGGAGCTGCAAGCCGACTGCTTTGCTGGCGTGTGGGCCAACCACGCGCAGAAGCGCCTGAACTGGCTGGAACCCGGCGACATCGAAGAAGCGCTGAACGCGGCCAATGCCATCGGCGATGACCGTTTGCAACAACAGGGCCAAGGCCGTGTAGTCCCTGACTCCTTCACCCACGGCACCTCGGCACAACGGGTCCGCTGGTTCAAGACCGGCTTTGCCCAGGGCCAGATCACTCAATGCGACACCTTCACCGCCAAGAGTCTTTAAATGAATAAACGATTGGGGTTGCTGCTGGGTTTGTTGATGACATGCACCTCCACCTGGGCCGCCGAACATGGGGTCAAGGTGATCAGCCCCGATCGGTTTCACCTGGATGCTGGCGACCTCAGTGTTGGCCTGAGCCAGGACTGGCGCCAGCCGCTACCGCAGGTGACTCGCGCACTGATCATCGTCCATGGTCGGCTGCGCAACGCCCAGACGTACCTGCAAAGCGCTGAAAAGGCCGCTGAGCATGCAGGACAAAGCGCCAACACCCTGGTGCTTGCACCGCAGTTTCTCAATGAGTCCGACGTCAAGCGCAACCAACTGGACAACCAGGTCCTGCGCTGGCACGGCAATGACTGGATGGCCGGAGAGCCGTCGGTTGGCCCCCGCCACATCAGCTCCTACGGGGTGTTGGACCAGATCATCAAGCACTTGGGCAACCGCAAGCTGTTCCCGGCCCTGAAGGAAATCGTAGTGGCCGGGCATTCCGGCGGCGGCCAGGTAGTGCAGCGCTTTGCCTTGACCGGTCACGATCATCCGGCCCTGCAAAGCACCGGAATCAGCCTGCGTTATGTGATCGCCAACCCATCGTCCTACGCCTACTTCACGGCGCAACGCCCAGTGAAGTTCGACCCGGCCAGTTGCCCCGGTTTCAATGACTGGAAATACGGCATGCAAAACCTGCCGGCCTACGCCAAAGGGCAACGTGCCAAGCAGTTGGAGCAGGCTTACGTGAAACGCAATATCACCTATCTGTTGGGCCAGAACGATACCGACCCCAACCACCCGGCGCTGGACAAGAGCTGCGCCGCCGAGACCCAGGGCGCGTACCGCCTGATTCGCGGGCACAATTATTTCGACTACCTCAAGCAGCGCCATCCACAGTTGGGTCACACGCTGATTGAAGTGCCTGGGGTGGGGCATAACGGGGATGGGATGTTTACGTCGCCTGAGGGGCAGGCGGTGTTGTTCAGGTAGGAGCGGTCAGGCCTTAATCATCCGGCGCAAAACCCCACAATCCTCGGCATGCCAATCCGCCAACTCTGGCCACGGATTATCCGGCAGGTTGACCAGCACGGTCCTGGTCCCTGCCGCACGACCGCAATCCAGGTCGAAGCGGTAATCGCCCACCATCACCATCTCGCCGGGAGATACGTCCCAGGCCTCGGCCAGTTTCAACAAGCCGCCTGGATCGGGCTTGGGCGGTGCATCATCACGGCCCAGCACATCTTCCACGGCAAAGCAGTCCGCCAAGCCGATGGCTTGCAACGTCACATGGGCCAACTCACGGGCATTGCGAGTCAGGATGCCCAGACGACAACCCCGTTCAGCCAATTCCCGTACCAGCGCCACCGCACCCTCGGCCGCCACGGAACCGAGCGCCAACTCCCGCTCGTGCTCCAGCAACCAGGCGTGCTTGGCGGCCGCGATATCAGCCGGCAACGCCGTCAGGTGAGTAAGGATGTCTTCGGTCGCAGGAATACCCAGCGCCACACGGATCGCAGCAAAGTCATGCACCGCAACCGTAAGGGTGCCGTCCATGTCGAACACCCAATGCTTAATCTCAGCCAGGCTCATGCCCAATCCTTGCGATGACGAATCAGACCTTCCTGTGTCACCGACGCCACCAACTGGCCGGCGCGGTTGTACACGCTGCCACGGGAGAAACCTCGAGAATTGCCGGCCCACGGGCTATCCATGGCGTAAAGCAACCAGTCATCAGCACGCAGGTCGGCGTGGAACCACAGCGCATGGTCGAGACTGGCGACTTGCATGTCTTTCTGCCACACCGTTTTACCGTGGGGCAGCAACGAAGTGGTCAGCAGGCCAAAGTCCGAGGCATAGGCCAGCAGGTATTTGTGCAGCGCCGGCGAATCGGCCAGGGCGCCGTCGGCGCGAAACCACACGTACTTGATCGGGTCGCAGGGCTGCGGGTTATAGGGGTCTTTCTCGGTCACCGGCCGCACTTCGATGGGCTTGGGGCACAGCAACTTCTCGCGCATGTGTTCGGGGATCAGGTGCGCGCGCTGCTGGGTCAACTCCAGCTCCGAGGGCAAATTTTCCGGGCCAACCACCACGGGCATCGACGTCTGGTGCTCGAAGCCTTCCTCGTCGTACTGGAACGAGGCGCTGGCAGTGAAGATCGGGTTGCCCTTCTGGATCGCCGTCACCCGCCGCGTACTGAAGCTGCCGCCATCACGCACCCGGTCGACCTGGTAGACCACCGGTAACGAGGCATCTCCAGGACGCAGGAAATAGCCGTGCAGGGAATGCACATGCCGCGTTTCTTCAACAGTTTGGCTGGCGGCCGACAGCGATTGGCCCAGCACTTGGCCGCCGAACAGCTGGCGAAAGCCCAGGTCCTGGCTGCGGCCGCGAAAGAGGTTCTCCTCGATCTGCTCCAGGGTCAGCAAGTCGACCAGATCTTCCAACACTTGGCTCATTCAAACTCTCCTCACACAGAGCAATGCCGCGCAGTCTTGGCTGCGGCGGTCGATAACATTCAGCATCGGGCGGCCTGCTTATCCATGCAGCGTATCCAACCATTGGGTGCGGGTGATGCGGTACAACACATGATGACGCAGTGGATCATCCCCTGCGACCTTGGGGTGCTCAAAATCCGCCGAGCGATCGTACTGCATGCCGATGGCCTGCATGACTTTCTGCGACGGCAAATTGGCCTGGGTGGTGAAAGCGACAATCTCATCGAGATTCAGCCGGTCGAAACCACAACGCAACGCCGTCCAGGCTGCTTCGCTGGCATAGCCCAAGCCCCAATGTTCGCGGGCCAGGCGCCAGCCGATCTCCACTGCTGGGGTGAAGTTGGCGTCAAAGCCGACATTCAACAACCCGGTAAGGCCGATAAATTCGCCACTGTCCTTGCGCTGCAACGCCCACAGGCCAAAGCCGTATTCGGCAAAATGGCCACGAATGCGCCCGATCAGCGCGGCGCTTTCCAGGCGGCTCAAGGTGGCCGGAAAATAGCGCATCACCTGCGGGTCGGCGCACATGCGCGCAAACTCCGGCAAATCGGCGTCGCTCCATTGGCGCAACACCAGCCGTGCACTTTCCAACGCCAGTATCGGCTCCATCGCTCCCCTCCCCTGCCATGTGCGTAAGTGTAACGCGCTGGTAAGATCCGTCGCTGGTTCCCGTCAGAAAATGCCATGCCTTTGCCACTGATCTACCACGACGACTACAGCCCAGAGTTCCCGGCGGACCACCGCTTTCCCATGGATAAATTCCGCCTGCTGCGCGATCACTTGGTGGACAGCGGCCTGACCCTGGACAGCCAATTGCTGCGCCCCGAACTGTGCCCTCCCGAGATCCTCGCCCTGGCCCATGAACCTGGGTATATCGAACGTTACATGAGCGGCGAACTGTCCCGCGAAGACCAACGACGCCTCGGTCTACCCTGGAGCGAAGCCCTGGCCCGGCGTACCGTGCGCGCGGTGGGCGGCTCGCTGCTGGCCGCCGAACAAGCCCTGGAACACGGGCTGGCCTGTCATCTGGCGGGTGGCACTCACCACGCCCACTACGATTACCCGGCAGGCTTTTGCATCTTCAATGACCTGGCGGTAATCAGCCGTTACCTACTGGAAAGTGGTCGGGTGAGCCGGGTATTGATCTTCGACTGCGACGTGCACCAGGGCGACGGCACCGCCCGCATCCTGCACGACACTCCAGACGCAATCACCGTGTCCCTACACTGTGAAAAAAACTTCCCGGCGCGCAAGGCCCATAGCGATTGGGATATCCCGCTGCCCATGGGCATGGGCGATAGCGACTACCTCAAAGTGGTCGACGATGCCCTCAACTACCTGCTGCCCCTCTACCAACCCGACCTTGTTCTGTACGACGCCGGCGTCGATGTGCACAAGGACGACGCCCTCGGTTACCTCAAGCTGACAGACCAAGGCGTGGCTGCCCGCGATGAAAGCGTGATGCGCCATTGCCTTGGCCGCGACATCCCGGTGGTCGGCGTAATCGGCGGTGGCTACAGCAAGGATCGCCCTGCCCTGGCCCGCCGCCACGGCATTTTGCACCACAGTGCCCAGCGGGTGTGGACGTCATCAGGCTGTCATTGAGATGTGCGCGTTACCCACAATGCCTGTGGAACTGCCTGTGGATAACCTGAGTGAAAGCGTCTGTAAGCGAGAAAACCCATAGCCTGCAGGGAACTGTACGTTTTTTGATCAGGCAGTATTGCTGTCCTCGGGTAGAATGCTCGGCTTACTTCGCCGAACCGTAGTCACTCCCATGCCTCAGACCCAAACCCAGTCTCCACACGTCATCATCATCGGCGGCGGCCCTGCCGGGCTGATGGCTGCCGAAGTGCTGAGCCAGGCCGGGGTCAAGGTCGATCTGTATGACGGTATGCCGTCGGTGGGCCGCAAGTTCCTGCTGGCGGGCGTGGGAGGCATGAACATCACCCATTCCGAGGCCTACCCGGCATTTTTGTCACGCTATGCCGAACGGGCACCGCATATGGCGCCATTGCTGCGTCAGTTCGGTGCCGAGGCGTTGTGTGAATGGATTCATGGGTTGGGCATTCAAACCTTTGTCGGCAGTTCTGGCAGGGTGTTTCCTACCGACATGAAAGCCGCCCCGCTGCTGCGGGCCTGGCTCAAGCGTTTGCGCGACAACGGGGTAGTTATCCACACCCGCCATCGCTGGTTGGGCTGGAACGCCGACGGCAGTTTGCTTATCCACAGCCCCGAGGGCGACCAAAACCTGCGCAGCGACGCGGTGCTGCTGGCCTTGGGCGGCGGCAGTTGGTCGCGGCTGGGCTCCGACGGTGCATGGCTCAAGCTGCTGGAAGATAAAGGCATCCCCTACGCCCCCTTGCAACCGAGCAACTGCGGTTTCGAGGTGTCCGCCTGGAGCGAGTTGATGGTCAGTAAATTCGCTGGTGCGCCGTTGAAAAACGTCGCCATCGGGCTGGCGGATGACAAGCCTCGCCTTGGGGAATGCGTGATCACCGCCACAGGTATCGAAGGCAGCCTGATCTACGCGCTGTCGGCACCAATTCGTGAGGCGATCAATCACGATGGCTCAGCCACGGTGCATATCGATCTGCTGCCGAGCAAGCCGTTGGACAAGGTCCAGGCGGCGCTGGCCAAGCCTCGCGGATCACGGTCGATGAGCAAGCATTTGCACAGCCAACTCGGGCTGGACGGGGTGAAAGCCGCGCTATTGCGCGAGCTGGCAGCCGCCGAGCAGTTTGCCGATCCAACGCAGTTGGCACTCGCCATCAAGGCGCTGCCCCTGACGCTGGTGAAAGCCCGGCCCATGGACGAAGCCATCAGCACCGCTGGCGGCGTGCCGTTTGAAGTGCTGGATGAACGGCTGATGCTCAAGCAACTGCCAGGGGTATTTTGCGCAGGGGAAATGCTGGACTGGGAAGCGCCGACGGGCGGCTATCTGCTGACGGGGTGTTTTGCCAGTGGGCGGGCGGCTGGGCGGGGTATTCTGGAGTGGTTGCAGGCTAGCTGATTACTTGTGGCGAGGGGGCTTGCCCCCTCGCCACAGTGACCTTTACTTCTTCTTACGCGGCCCGGTATTAAACACAGGCACCTTGCGCACCGGCTTGAGCGAAGGCGGCGCCACCGACACTTCCCCACTCTCCACCCACTTGCCCAGGTTGCGCTTGCTGCCACCGGACGTCTTGGGTTTCTTCGGCTTTTTCGGTTTCTTCACCACTTGGCCACTGGCATCGGTGTCCGGCACGCGGTGCTCTGGCTCGAAGTCTTGCTCCATGTGGCGAGTCAGGGTCTGGCGAGTCAACATCTCGATGGCCGACAGCATGTTCACTTCATCGGCACACACCAGGGAAATCGCCTCACCGGTGTTGCCCGCACGACCGGTACGGCCGATGCGGTGGATGTAATCCTCGGCAACGATTGGCAGGTCAAAGTTGACCACCATCGGCAAGTCTTCAATGTCCAGGCCTCGGGCCGCCACATCGGTGGCCACCAGGATCTGCACTTCGCTGGCCTTGAAGCGGTCCAGCGCACGCTGGCGGGTTGCCTGAGGCTTGTCGCCATGGATACCGTCGGCGTTGATGCCCAGGCCCTGGAGTTTTTCCACCAACTCGTCCACGCCTTTGCGGGTCTTGGCGAACACCAGCACCTGCTTCCACTTGCCCTTGCGCATCAAATGCACGAACAACTCGGCCTTGCGCTTCTTGTCCACCGGCACCACCCATTGCTTGACGGTGTTGGCGGCGACGTTGCGCGGGCTGACTTCGATGCTCAGCGGGTCGTTGAGCATCTGCCCAGCCAGCAGGCGGATATCATCGGAGAAGGTCGCGGAAAACAGCAGGGTCTGGCGCTTTTTCGGCAGCACGCGGTAGATGTTCGACAGTTCTTCGGAGAAGCCCAGGTCGAGCATGCGGTCGGCTTCATCCAGCACCAGGGTTTGCAGCTGGCTGAACTTCAGCGCTTTCTGGCGGAACAAATCCAGCAAGCGGCCCGGCGTGGCCACCAGTACGTCGACACCTTTGCGCAGCTTCATCATCTGCGGGTTGATGCTGACGCCGCCGTACACCGCGTAAGTGCTCAGCGGCAGGTTTTCTGCGTACTGTGCAACGCTTGCGTGAACCTGCTCGGCCAGCTCGCGCGTTGGCACCAGGATCAGCGCGCGCACCGAGTTGGCGCTGACTTTTGGCCCTTCCATCGTCAGCAGCTGCAACAGCGGCACGGCGAAACCGGCAGTCTTGCCGGTGCCGGTCTGGGCTGCGGCCATCAGGTCGCGTCCGGCCAGCACCGCCGGAATGGCTTGCGCCTGCACCGGCGTCGGGGTCTGGTAGCCAAGCGTCTCAAGGGCGCGCAGCAAGGGTTCGATCAGGCCAAGGGTGGCGAAAGTCATGGAGGTACCGTAGGAAAAAGTCAGAGCAAGGTCGCAATGCGCCGCAGTTTACCCTAAATCCAGTTTGGGCTTACGCCACTGTGGCAGGCTGATCAGCAGCACGGCGCTGATGATCACCAACATTGCCAGAGCCTCTTCCATACCGATGGTCTCGCCGACAAACACAATCCCCAGCAACACCGCTACCGCAGGGTTGACGTAGGCATAGCTGGTGGCGGCAGCCGGACGCACGTTTTTCAGCAAATACATATAGGCGTTGAAGGCGATGATCGAGCCAAACACGGTCAAGTAAGCCAAGGCCAGCCAACCTTCCACCGGCGGCATCGCTTCCAGGTGTTCACCCTTGAGCGCGCTACCGATCAACAGCACCACCCCGGCGATCAGCATTTCCGCCGCGCTGGCCATGCCGCCCTGGGGCAGCGGCAAGTGCTTGCTCCACACCGAACCGAAAGCCCAGGCGGCCGCAGCGAAAATCAACAAGGCGGCGCCGCTCGGGCTCGATTGCAGGTTCGAGCCCATGTTGAGCATGGCGATGCCGATAATCCCCAGCGCCACCCCGGCCCACTCCAGACGGGTATTACGCGCGCCCCAGAAATAACCGCAGAGCAGAGTAAACAAAGGCACCGTCGCCACCGCCAGCGCCGCGACCCCGGAGGCCACGCCCGTGTGCTCGGCGACACTGACCGCGCCGTTGCCGAAGGTCAGCAGCAAGATGCCGATCTTGCCGGCAGCCTTCCACTGTACCCAGGTCGGTGCTGGCACCCCACGCCAGCGCAAAAAGCCATACATCAAGGCGCCCGCCGTGACGAAACGAATCCCGGCCAGCAACAGCGGCGGCCAGTACTCAACACCGATACGAATCACCAGGTAGGTGGAACCCCAGATCACATACAGCGCAAAAAAAGCGGCAATCAACGGTAAGGGAAAGCGACGTGGGCCAGGCATGGGGTAGCTCTAACGCAGGGCAAGGGAGGTTTATTCTAAAAAAGCCGGGAATTAAACATAAGTTACAAAACCTGTTTAAAGCGCCCATACACTTTTCAAAGCATGGTTATCAGCGCTATAAACCATGCTTTCGAAAGCCACGCCTTACCAGAGCCTTATCATGGATAGATACGACCGCATGCTCCTCAGCGCTCTGCTGGAGGATGGCCGCGCCACCTACGCGCAACTGGCCCGCACCGTAAACCTCTCCGCCCCCGCCGTCGCCGAGCGCGTGGCCAAGCTGGAAGCCAGTGGCGTGATCACCGGCTACCAGGCCAAGGTCGACCTGTCCAAGGTGGGCCTGCCGATCCAATGCGTGATCGAACTGCGCCTGACCAACCACGGCAGCCAAAAGGTCTACGACGCCCTGGGCAAAATCCCCGAACTGACCGAATGCCACCGCGTCACCGGCGACCCGTGCGTGATCATGCAAGCGGCGGTGGGCTCGATGCCGGAGCTGGAAAACCTGATCAACCGCATCGCCCAATTCGGCTTCAGCAAGACGTCGATCATCCTGTCCAGCGCGATAGAGCGGCGGGTACCGTTGGGGCAGTTGGAAGGGAATGGGAAGAATGGGGGCTGAGCAGTAAAGATCGCCAGTGTGGCCGACGTAGCCTCACCAAGGCTCGACAACTGCGGCCAACTCCTGCCCTCGAAGGTGGCCAGTAACCTCACCGCAGGGTTTAAAACCCGCGATGCTTCTTCAAATGCTCACCAATCTTCGCCGCTGGCACTTTCTGCAGGCTGCACAGCAAGTCATGGGACAGCTCCCGCAACCCGTGCTTGCCGCGCAGTTCCTCGGCCAGGTAAGCGGTGAGGTTCGCCGCCATTTCCGCATCGGCCATGGCCCGGTGAGCCTTGCCGGTGTGGGGCAATTGGGCGAAGGAGGTCAAGGTGCCGAGCTTGTGGTTCGGCGCCGCCGGCATCAGGCGGCGGGCCAGCAGCAGGGAGCAGGCGAAATTTTGCAGGCGGGTGCGCTTGATCAAACCCAGTTCGTAGTCCCAGAACCGTTTGTCGAACGAGGCGTTGTGAGCCAGCAACGGCGTGGTGCCGACGAACTCATTGACCTCGTTCATCACCTGCTCGGCCGATGGCGCAGTGCGCAGCATGGCGTTGCTTATGCCGGTCAGTTGCTCGATAAAGCCTGGCACGCGCACGCCGGCGTTCATCAGGCTCTGGTAGCGGTCCACGATCTGGCCCCGCTCCAGGATGACCACGGCAATTTCCGTGGCCCGGCAGTAGCTGCTTGGGGTAATGCCGGTGGTTTCAAAGTCGATGACCGCTATACGTTCCAAACCTGTTCCAACTCCGTCAAAAAATCAGTTTCAGCTATTTGAGCAACAACGCGCCTTCAATCGGCACGTAGCGGCTGGCGGCGCGTATCAATGAGTTGGCCGTCAGCCCCGGCACGCCGTAGGCCACGGCTTCGACGCCATGCTTGTTGATGATGCGGTCCAGCAGCATATCGAAATCGCCATCGCCGGAGGCCAGCACCACTTCGTCGACATGGGCGGCGGCGTCCATGATATCGATGGTGATGCCCACATCCCAATCGCCTTTGGCCGAGCCATCGCTGCGTTGGATGTAGGGCTTGAGCTTCACGGTGAAACCGAGGTTGCGCAGGATCTGCTGGAATTGCTGCTGTTTGCTGTCGCCACGATCGATGGCATAGGCGTACGCCTCGACGATCTGGCCGCGCTGGCTGATGTCAGCCCACAGGGCGGCGTAGTTGAAGTGACAGCCGTACGCTTGGCGCACGGTGTAATAGAGGTTTTGCACATCGGCGAACACTGCAATTTTTTTCACCGAAAATCCTCATGACACCAACATGGACCCCAGACTCAAAGGCCCGGAAAGGCGGTCAGTATGCCAGTCAGCAGGAAGTTTCCGAGAAAAATCAGTCCGGGGCGACGAAGCGCCCCGGATTAGTGTGCGTCAGACGAAAGAGTCGTCGTCGCCAAAGGAGGAAGAATCGTCGGAATAACCGCTGTCGGCGAAACCATCCGAATCGTTGCCATCGCTGTCGTTGCCAGCGAAGCGCTGTTCATCATTGCCGCTGTCGCTCGCGGGCGCGGGCTCTTCACGAACAATTTCTTCCACCACCTGCGGTTGCTGGTTGTGGCCGAACAGACTGCTGATGCCTTGGGCCAGCATCACACCACCGGCCACGCCGGCGGCGGTTTTCAGTGCGCCGCCGAGAAAACCACCGCCCATGGGCGCCGCTTGCTGGGGCTGTTGGTAGTTCTGCTGCGCGGTGGCGAAGTTCTGTTGTGGCGCCGGTTGGCTGTTAAATCCCGGGCGCGTCGGTTCACGCCAGCCGCCGCCCGAAGATGCGGGAGCACTCTGTGCCGGTTGCGGGTCACGGTAACCGCTACCGAAGATGCTCGACAGGAAGCCGCCGCTGCTCTCTGCCGTCTGGGCCTTGGCCCGCTGCAGTTCGTCCTGTAATTGCTGGATCTGTTGCGCCTGCTGCTTGTTCTGCGCGTCGAGGCTCTTGATGGCCGCCTCTTGCACCAGAATCGCCTGGGTCATGAAATACCCGGCGGCGGGTTGGCGAGTGATGTGTTCCTTGATCCGCGCTTCTGCCTGGGCGTCGCGGGGGGCTGAGTCCGTTTCGGCTTGCTGCAACCGTGAAAACAGTCCATCAATCAGGGTTTGCTCTTCGCTGTTCATGGCGACCTCGTTAGATTGCCGGTAGAAATCTTCGCCCTACCCGATGGGGCATGGCACTGCCTAGTAATGGAGCTGCCTGGGAAGGTTTCAATGGTCTTTACTCAAGGTTTACGTTTGCCGGTGATCGGTTAAAGTGTCCCCCTGCTTTTTCGGCCTGTGATGACCCTGATGAATCCGTTAAACGTGCTGCGCGACTCTTTCTTTTTTTTCCAGCGCAACCTGGGCGCCATCGTTCAGTTGTGCCTACCGCTGGTGATTCTGGAGGCCCTGCTGCAACAGGTGCTCGACCACTCGCTGGGGCCTGACGCATTCCCCGGCTACAGCGTGGTGGTGGGGTTGCTGGTGTATCCGCTGTACACGGCGGCACTGATTTTGTTCCTCGACGCCCGCAGCCGTGGCGAATCGCCGCGAACCCTGGACGTGCTGGCCATGGCCCTGTCCCTGTGGCCGCGCTTTGCGCTGTTGACGGCCTTGAGTACGCTGCTGATTCTGCTGGGCCTGTCCATGTACTTCCTGCCAGGGTTGTGGCTGATGGTCACCCTGGCCTTCGCCGAATACTTGCTGGTGCTGCGCGGGATGCCGGCGCTGGCGGCGATGAAGGAAAGCTTTCGCCTGACCCGTGGGCATTTCCTGCTCATTCTGGTCTGCCTGCTGTGTGTGATGACCCCGCTGTGGCTGCTCAAGGGCGCCAGCGTGGCGGCCTACCCAGACCCGCAAAACCCGATGCTGGCGGTGCTGATCGACAGCGCCCACAGCTTCCTGCAGTTGTTTACCAGCGTGGTGCTGTTTCGCTTGTTCATGTTGATCGGTGGCGACGCCGACGCGCAATGACATGAGCCCTTGGGCTCTCGTGCGGCTCTCGGTTATGCTCCGTGCCTGTCCTGGAACGCCATAAGCTGAGCCGATGACCCGTTTACTGCGTATCACCCTGCTGGGCCTGCTGATCCTGGCGGGCCTGCTGACAGCCTTGATTTACAGCCTGACCTGGCGCCCCGGCGACAAGGAAACATTGCCCGTTCGCTGCGTCGCACCCCGCGCGCCAACGCTGCTACCGGGCCAGGCAATCAAGGTAATGACCTGGAACGTGCAATACCTGGCCGGCAAGCGCTATGTGTTTTGGTATGACACTCCAGACGGCAGCGGCCCGGACGACCGCCCCACCGTCGAAGACATGGCGTTCAGCCTCGACGAAGTGGCGCGGGTGATCCGTGACGAACAACCGGACATCCTGCTGTTGCAGGAGCTGGACGAAGGCGCCAAGCCCTCTCACTATCAAGACCAGTTGGCCCTGCTCCAGGAACGCCTCGTCGACCTCTATCCCTGCAGCGTCCAGGCCTTCGACTGGAAGGCCGACTTTGTCCCGGACCTGCATATTTTCGGCAGCGTCGGCCGCAAACTGGTGACCCTCAGTCGCTACCAGATCGAACACGCCGAACGCCTGCAATTACCCGTGGCATCAGCCAACCTGATCAGCCGTCAATTCCAGCCCAAGCCGGCGCTGCTGTTGAGCTATCTGCCGTTGAGCGACGGTGGCCAGTTGGCAGTGCTCAATACTCGGCTGGACAGCACCGCCCCTAGGCACAGCGTCGTGCAGGATCAAGTGCAGGTAACGGTCAAACTGCTGGATAAACTCGAAAGCCGCGGCACGTCGTGGTTGATTGGCGGCGACTTCAATTTACTGCCCCTGGGGCAATTCCTGCGTCTGGATGCGGGTAACCGTGGGCAATACTCACCGGACAGTGAGCTGCATCTGTTGTGGGACAAGTACCCAATGATCCCCAGCAACAGCGAATCCAGTGGCATTGATCGCGCCAAGTGGCTGACGCACGTTCCCAATGACCCAAGCGTGGATGGGCCGGATCGCACGCTCGACTATCTGTTCTACAGCTCGCGAATTAAACGGGTAAATGCCCAGGTGCGGCAGGGCGATACGTTGCGCATCTCCAATCATCTGCCGGTGATCGGGCGGTTTCTGTTGCCGGCGGCGCAGTAACATTACTTTCTCGGTTTTATCCGCGCCGTCGCCTCCGCCACCAGCGGGTCATCCGGCCAGTAATGCTTGGGATACCGCCCTTTCAAATCCTTCTTCACCTCGGCATAAGTACTACGCCAGAAGTTCGCCAGATCCTGAGTCACCTGCACCGGCCTTCGCGCTGGCGACAACAGGTGCAACTTAACCACTTGCCGCCCGCCCGCAATACGCGGGGTGTCGGCCAACCCGAACAACTCCTGCAACCGCACTGCCAGGATCGGTGGTTGCTCGCTGTAGTCCAAACGCACTGATGAGCCCGATGGCACTTTCAGATGATGGGGCGCAAGTTCGTCCAGGCGTTGCGGCAACGGCCAGGGCAGAAGATTGTGGAGGAAGCTGGAGACATCCAGATTGGCAAAATGGCTCAGGCGCGAGACCTTGCCCAGGTATGGCATCAGCCAATGCTCCAGGCTGGCAAGCAAGGCGCTGTCGCTGACATCGGGCCACTCACTGACCTTACCGTCGTCCAGGTGGCGCAGCAGCATCACCCGCGCCTGCCACTGGCGCAGCTCCGGGGTCCAGGGCAGTAGCTCCAGGCCCTTGCGCCGCACCAGGTTGACCAGCGCCTGGTTGCGGGCCGCTTCGTCCAGGCCGGTCAGCGGCTCACGGCTGAGCACCAGTTCGCCAACCTTGCGCTGGCGTTCGGCGCGCAGCACACCTTCGCGCTCATCCCAATCCAATTGATCGACGCAGCGCACCTGCTCGGCCAATACCGAATCGAACAACGCCGGATCAAAGTCCGCCGCCAGGTAAATCCGCTCTTCACGCTGGCCCTGGCGACTGCCCAGATCGGCAATCACCAGCCACGGCTGTTTCATCAGGCTGTCGGCTTCGGCAAACAGCGCGGCGCGGCCATTGGCCAGGCGGTATTCGGCACTACCGGCGCGACGTTGTTGAGCGACGCGATCCGGGTAAGCCAGGGCCAGCAAGGCGCCGAGCCAGCGCGGATGCTCGGGGTCGGCGACCGCTTGTTCGGCCTTGCCACGCAAGTAACCGCGATATTGCCGCGCCAACTGCTTGGCACGCTGCACGCCGCCTTGAGTGCCTCGGGCCCGTTCTTCGCCGGACAACAACGCCAGGCGACTGTGCAAGTCCGCCCCGGCACCGCGCAAGATATCGCGCTCGCCCAACAGTGCTGCCACATCACAGGCCATGTTTGCCAGCCCCAGATCCTGACCGCGCAACAGCAGATGAGCGATGCGTGGATGAGCCGGCAACCCGGCCATTTTCTGGCCATGGGCCGTCAACGTGTTTTCACTCAATGCCCCGAGGCGTTCCAGCAAATCCTGGGCCTGTGCATAAGCGGCAGTCGGTGGTACGTCGAGCCAAACCAACTGCGCGGGTATCACGCCCCAGCGCGCCAATTGCAGGGCCAATCCAGACAAGTCCGCCTGAAGGATTTCCGCACTGGCATACGCCGCCAACGCTTCGTGCTGATCCTGGGACCACAGCCGATAACACACGCCAGGTTCCAACCGCCCTGCCCGACCGGCCCGCTGGGTGGCGCTGGCACGGGAAATACGCTGGGTGTCCAGGCGCGTCATGCCGCTGCCCGGATCGAAGCGAGGCACCCGCGCCAGCCCCGCGTCGATCACTACCCGCACACCATTGATGGTCAGGCTGGTCTCGGCGATGTTGGTGGCCAGTACCACCTTGCGCTTGCCAGGTGGCGCCGGGTCGATGGCCGCCCGCTGCGCCGCCAGGTCCAGTTCGCCATGCAGCGGGCATAGCAACACGTCGCCGCGATCACCCAAGGCGTCGGCCAACTGTTGATTGACCCGCCGAATCTCCGCCTGCCCCGGCAGGAACACCAGAACACTGCCGGTTTCGTCATTCAGGGCTTCGAGGATGGTCTGCACCAGCCGCGGCTCGATAAATTCACCGGGCTGGAAGGGGCGACCCCAGCGCATTTGCACCGGGTACATGCGTCCTTCGCTGCGCAGGATGGGCGCGTCGTCCAGCAGAGCGGCCAGGCGTTCGCCTTCCAGGGTGGCAGACATCAGCAAAATTTTCAGCGGCTGCTCGTCGCGAAACAAGTCGCGGCCATTGAGGCTCAAGGCCAGCGCCAGGTCAGCGTCGAGACTGCGTTCGTGGAATTCATCGAAGATCAGCAGGCCTACGCCTTCCAGCGCCGGGTCGTCCTGCAAGCGGCGGGTGAGGATGCCTTCGGTGACCACTTCGATGCGAGTGTTGGGCCCGACTTTACTGTCCAGGCGGATGCGGTAGCCGACGGTTTCACCGACTTTTTCACCCAGCTCGCTGGCCAGCCGTTCGGCTGCCGCACGCGCCGCCAGGCGCCGCGGTTCAAGCATCAGGATGGTTTGCCCGGCCAGCCAGGTCTCATTTAACAGCGCCAACGGCACCCGCGTGGTTTTACCGGCGCCGGGTGGTGCTTCGAGCACAGCTTCATGGCGCGTCGCCAAGGCTTCACGCAGGGCGGGTAAAACATCATCGATTGGCAACGAATTCATACTGGCTCCAAAGCAGAGCGGCGAGTATAACGGCGAACGGCCGGGTGTCGGTGGCGGTCTCATCGACGCAGCCCCTTCACTTGGAGCGAGGGGGACGCCCAGTTCTTGCTCGCGAAAACGCGAGAGCGCCGCGCACATTCAGGCGGCACGCGTTATCGTTACGTCCAGCGTTTATTCAGGAGAGTCCCATGCGTATTGCTTCCCGTGTCATCGGCGGTGTTCTGGCCGCCACCCTGCTGAGCCAGTTGACGGCCTGCGGTTCGATTTTCTACCCGGACCGCCGTGGCCAGATCGACGGCAAGATCGACCCGGCGATTGCCGTGCTCGATGCAGTCGGCCTGTTGTTCTACGTGATCCCCGGCCTGATCGCCTTCGGTATCGACTTCGCCACCGGCGCCATCTACCTGGAACCGGGCAAGACCGCCCAAGTAGCGCCGGAAAAACTTCAGGAAGCCATTGGCGCCGACGGCAAAGTCGATAACGCCAAGCTGCAAACCATCATCCAGACTGAACTGGGCCGCCACCTGCCGCTGACCGACCCGCGCCTGATCCAGATCAAGGGCAGCGTTGAACAACTGGCCATGCTTGGCCTGCAACCCGCCGCCTGAAGGATTTGATCAACTTATGACCAGCAGTCCCGAACACGCCCGGCTGTTGCGCCTGGCCACCCGCGCTTCGGTAGGTGTGGCCTGTGTGCTGATTATCACCAAAGCCATCGCCTGGTGGCTGAGCGGTTCGGTGAGTATGCTCGCCGGGCTGACAGACTCACTGCTCGATGGCGTGACCTCGCTGCTCAACTTGCTCGCGGTGCATTACGCCTTGCGCCCAGCCGATGACGATCACCGTTATGGCCATGGCAAGGCCGAATCTCTTTCCGGCATGGCCCAGGCGCTGTTTATTGCGAGCAGTGCGGTGCTGATCGCCTTTCAGGCCGTCGCACGCTTGCAGCATCCGGAGCCGGTGGGCGCGCCGTGGCTGAGCATTGCGGTGATTCTTCTTTCCCTGGCGCTGACGGTAGCCTTGCTGATTCTGCAACACCGGGTGATTCGCGAAACCGGTTCGAATGCGGTGCGCGCCGATTCGCTGCACTACCGCTCCGACTTGCTGCTCAACGGCAGCATCCTCGTGGCGCTGGTACTGGCTGGGTTTGGCTTTCATCAAGTGGACGCCTGGTTTGGCCTGGGCATCGCCGCCTATATTTTGTGGAGCGCGATCCAGATCGCCCGGGAAAGCTTCGCGGTGCTGATGGATGAGGAACTGCCTGCGAACGTCAGCCAGCACATGCTGGAACTGGCCTGCAGTGTGCCAGGCGTACTCGGCGCCCATGACTTGCGCACGCGGATTTCCGGCAGCCACTGGTTTGTGCAGCTGCATCTGGAATTGCCGGGGGAGTTGACTCTGACAGTGGCCCACGGCATCAGCGACCAGGCCGCCGATGCCATCCATCAAGCCTACCCACGGGCCGAAGTGCTGGTGCACGCCGATCCGCAAGAAGTGGTGACGAGTACCAAGGCCTAGTAGGTCACCTGATAGCCGCGACTGCTCAGGCAGTTGCCCTGGGCCTGACGATAGGTTTGCACCACCGCAGGCGCCGGAGCATAGGTGACGGTACGAGGGTCGAATCCGCTCTGTTGCACAGCCCAGCGATAACAATCGTAGCCATCCTGTTGCACCTGTTCCGGCGTTTGGCCGTTGGCCGGATACGCAACCACATCATAACCGTTGCCCTGTGGCGCCGGCTGCGGTGGCAGGCTCGCCACTGGCGGTTGCACCACGACGTACTGCTGGCTGCTGGTTTCGTAGGTGTAATAGGCCCCGGCGGCAAGGAAAAACAGCGCACTGCCGACCCACACTTCCCGCGCATAGTCCGGCAGGTAATGCACCCGTATCCCGTACGGCGGCGTCACTATTACGTAGCGCGGGCCTTGCGGACGGTACCAGTAGCCACCGGAGAAAAAGTAATCCTGGCCACGATAGGGTACGCGGTAGTTGCGGTCGGGGAACCGATCCACCATATAGCCGGGGCGATGTTGCGGCCCAGGGCCCCAGCCGTTGCCATGCCCATCAGGACGGCCCGGCCAGCGGTTGTCATTGGAGTGGCCGTTGTAGCCTGGCCGTGAGCCGGGGCCGCCAGCTTCCCAATGCGGGTTACCGTCGTTGCGCCGGGGAATGTCACGGTCGTTGCCGGGCCGGGGTTGCTGGGTTTGGCGCACCGAGTCGGGACGCCCCTGGATAGGCAAGTTGTTGCCCGGCTGAGGTGCTGGCCGAGGCTGCTCGTTGCCTTGAGGACGGCCTTGCCCCTGACCATTCTGACCTCCACGGTCAAAATGCTGGTTCTGGGGGCGCGGCTGATTATTTTCCGGGCGAGGTGTGTTGTTCTCAGGACGTGGCTGATTGTTGCCCGGCCGCCCGCCTTCCTGGCCTCGCTCATGTTGCCCCCCGCCACCGCCCTGCGGGCCTTGCCCCTGGCGCGGTGAATTATCTCGCTCGTCGGCCATGACCTGCGCGCCAACGGTGACCATCAGCAAACCAACACCTGCCAAACGCCAGACGCGCTTCATGCTATTCCTCACTGCGGATTAGGGCCTGTAGATGAGACTGGAAAAGCACCGCCCGGTTCTGCAACAGGTTATCAGTCACGAGAACAATTTTCGCAGGCAATAAAAAGGGGCGACCCGTCGGTCGCCCCTTGAGAACTTCGTCCTGGCTCAACGCTTTTGACGTTGGCTCATCTCACGCCGTCTTGTGGACAGTGTGCAGCCCGGGGGCCGGGACAACCCTGTGGGGTTGGCGGCCGCAGCTGGCCTGATTCGGCGGGCTGCAGTGGACTCTATGTCCGGGCAGTGATTCTGTTGGTAATCATAGGCCTGAGACTCCGACAGATGATTGCGAAGATTGCGTCAATAAACATCGCTTGCGCAATTTTTAACCCTGGATAGATAATTCACCGCAATAGTTATGACAAAGGCCAGCCCCATGAGCAAACTTGACCGATACGACCTGAGTATTTTGGCGGAATTGCAGCGCGACGCGAGGATCTCCAACCAGGAGTTGGCCGAGCGTATCGGACTGTCACCTTCGCCCTGCTCACGGCGGGTCAAGCAGTTGGAAGACGATGGCTACATCGCCCGCCAGGTCGCCTTACTGGACCGCAAGATGCTCGGGCTGAGCCTGACGGCCTACGTACTGATCGGCATGGACCGACACACCCCCGAACGTTTCGAGAACTTCGAAGCGGCCATCCGCACCTTGCCGCAAGTGCTGGAATGCAGCCTGGTGACCGGAATGGATGCCGACTATCAGTTGAAGGTGGTGGTGCCGGACATGGATCATTATCAGAAGCTGCTGCTGGGGCATTTGACCCGAATTGAAGGCGTCACCAGCGTGCGCTCGAGCTTTGTGCTGAATCAGGTATTGAACAGCACCGAGTTGCCGCTGACCCACCTGCGCACCTAAGGCCACCACCGAACAAGTGTGGGAGCTGGCTCCCACATTGACCGCGTTTTAGCCTGCGGCAGACCGACGCAGGTCAACATTGAGCGTGTTGCCCTGGCGTATACTCGCCGCCCTGCCCCTGCTGGAGATGTTCGATGGACTCCATCGATCCTGTGCTGTTTGAAGAATGGATGATGACCGGCCTGGTCACGATCCTGATCATTTTCATGGGCTTTATCGTCTGGGACCTGGCGAAGAAATCCAAGGCCGGGCGCTTTGGTTCTTTCATCCTGTTCTTCGTGCTGGGCCTGGGTGTTGCCGCGTTCATCATCAAAAGCGTGGTGATCGGCCTGATCGAGTCCGGCGTTTTATAAGCGCGCAGGCACTTCTTTCCACTGGCCTTGATCAAGGCCTTCGATAGACCAGCCACCAATACGCACCCGGACCAGGCGCAAGGTCGGCAAACCGACCGCGGCCGTCATGCGCCGCACCTGACGGTTACGCCCCTCACGAATCACCAGCTCCAGCCAATGAGTCGGCACGCTCTTGCGAAAGCGCACGGGCGGGTTGCGTGGCCACAGTTGCGGCTCATCCAGTTGCCGGGCCTCAGCGGGCAAGGTCATGCCATCGTTAAGCTCAACACCGTCGCGCAGACGTTGCAGTTGTGCCTCTGTCGGCTCGCCCTCCACCTGCACCCAATAGGTTTTCGCCAGTTTGTGCCTGGGATCAGCAATTCGCGCCTGCAACTGGCCGTCATTGGTGAGTAACAACAGGCCTTCACTATCACGGTCCAGACGCCCGGCGGGGTAGATGCCGGGGATGTCGATGAAGTCCTTGAGGGTCGCCCGCCCTTCTGCGTCGCTGAACTGCGTCAGCACATCGAACGGTTTATTGAACAGGATCAACTTCGGCTCAGCCGGTGGCGCCTTGGCAACACGGCGCGGGGCTGACGAGGTTTGCGGGCTTTTCACGCCAGGGCGGCGGGAAACGGGACGGGCAGGACGGGACATGGCAAGGGGACATCTAACGGTCAGGACCGACAATGCTAGTGGCCTGACCGTTAAATAACCATCCCAACCGTTTAGCGGAACGGCGGCTCGTCGAAGCTGCGCAATTTGCGCGAGTGCAACGAGTTGAGTTCGGTGCGCAACAGATCCACCGCCTCGATGCCGATTTTCAAGTGCTGGCTGACCGCTCGCTCATAGAACGCGTTGGCCGAACCCGGCAACTTGATCTCACTGTGCAACGGTTTGTCCGAGACACACAGCAAGGTGCCGTAAGGCACCCGCAGACGATAGCCTTGCGCCGCAATAGTGCCGCTCTCCATGTCCACCGCTACGGCGCGAGACAGGTTGATCAGCGGCCGTTCCTGAGCCCAGCGCAACTCCCAGTTACGGTCGTCGTAGGTCAGCACGGTGCCGGTGCGCAGGCGTTTTTTCAGTTCTTCGCCCTTCTCGCCGGTCACGTTGGCCGCTGCTTGCTGCAAGGCCATCTGCACTTCGGCCAGGGCCGGGATCGGAATATTCGGCGGCACTACCCGGTCGAGAATCCCGTCGCGACGCATATAAGCGTGCGCCAGCACGTAGTCGCCGATGGTCTGGGATTGGCGCAAGCCGCCGCAGTGGCCGATCATCAGCCAACAATGAGGGCGCAACACCGCCAAGTGATCGGTGATGTTCTTGGCGTTGGACGGGCCGACACCGATGTTGACCAGGGTCACGCCGTGGCCGTCGCTGGCCATCAAGTGGTAGGCCGGCATCTGGTAACGGTGCCAGACCACGCCAGCGGCAATGGCCGACGCTTCGCCATGGTCCATGCTTTTTTCGATGATCACGTTACCCGGCAGTACCATGCGGATAAACCGTGGATCGCTGCGCAGCCTCTCCAGACCATGGACGATAAACTGGTCAACATAACGGTGGTAGTTGGTCAGCAGAATCCACGGCTGCACATGCCGCCAGTCGCTGCCGGTGTAATGCACCAGGCGACGCAGGGAGAAGTCGACACGGGCCGCGTCGAACAGTGCCAGAGGCAGCGGATCGGTATTTTCCCAGTCGTAAAGGCCATCAGCGATGCCATCGGTGGCCGCCGACAGGTCAGTGCTGGGGAATACCCGCGCCAGGGTGGCGGCGGTTACGCCGGAACCGGCCAGTTCATCGCCCTGCTCCACCACATACGGATACGGAATGTTCTGCTGGCTGACACCGACTTCCACCGTCACGGTGAAGTCATGCATCAGCGGCACCAGTTGCTCCAGCAAATACTTACGGAACGCCGCCGGATGGGTGACGGTAACGCTGTAGGTGCCAGGCAACTGGACCTTGGCATACGCCCGAGTAGTCTGTGGGACTTCGCCGTGGCAGTGGTAAGTCAGGCGCAGTTCCGGATAACGAAACATCGCGCGTTGTTCGGCGTCGGGTTCGACGCGGTCTTTGAGGTACTGTTTGAGGGCTTCATTGAGCGTACCGGTAGCACGCTCATGAAGAGCCGCCAGCCGATCCACGGCTTCTTCGGCGGTTTGAACGACAACAAAAGCTTCGGTCACGGTAAGCATCCTGTGTTCTGACTTGCAGACCTTCATCTTGCCTGCATCGCTGTCAGACGGGAACCTTGGATTGGAGTGCAGTCAACCTTGTGGCGTAGATCGCGCGACAATACCTTCCACATCCACGCCGCGTGGCAAGGTGCCGTACACCCGACCCGACGATTCCCCCAATCGACTGGCAATAAACCCGTCACTAACACTGGCATTGCCCGCCTCCAGCAGCAACTTGGCCTGCAACGCCACGGCGATATCCTCAGTCAGTTGCCGAGCACGGTACTGAATATCCTGGGTATCCATAAACGCTGACTTGAGTTGCTCAATATGCCGGGCCAAGCGCTTGTCGCCATGGCCATCCCCCAACTCGACAAACAACGCCTCCAGCACACCTGGTTCTTTCGACAGGGCTCGCAGCACGTCCAGGCACTGCACATTGCCAGAACCTTCCCACGTCGAGTTGACCGGTGCCTCACGGTACAGTCGTGGCAGGATGCTGTCCTCGACATACCCGGCACCGCCCATGCATTCGGCGGCTTCGTTGATCATTGCCGGTGCACGCTTGCAGATCCAATACTTGCCCACCGCCGTCACCAGCCGGGCGAACTTGGCTTCCTGTTCATTCTCCAGATGGTCCAGGGCCCGGCCCATGCGCATGCTCAGGGCCAGCGCCGCTTCGCTTTCCAGGGCCAGGTCGGCCAGCACGTTTTGCATCAGCGGTTGCTCACTAAGGACGCGGCCACCCACCAGCCGATGGGCACAATGATGGCTGGCCTGGGTCAGCGCCTGGCGCATCAACGCGCTGGAGCCGACCATGCAATCAAAGCGGGTCATGGCGACCATCTCGATAATGGTCGGCACGCCGCGCCCTTCCTCGCCGATCATCCACGCCAGCGCCCCGCGAAACTCCACTTCGCTGGAGGCATTGGAGCAGTTGCCGAGTTTGTTTTTCAGGCGCTGGATATACAACTGGTTGCGCGTGTCATCCGGGCGATGGCGCGGCAGCAGGAAACAGGTCAACCCTTTGTCAGTCTGGGCCAGGGTCAAAAAGGCGTCGCACATCGGCGCCGAACAAAACCACTTGTGACCCACCAGCTCATAGGCCTGGCCCGGGCCACCGGCACCCACCGGGTAAGCGCGGGTGGTGTTGGCGCGCACGTCGGTGCCGCCTTGTTTTTCGGTCATGGCCATGCCGATCGTGGCGCCAGCCTTGTGGGCGATGCCGACGTTACGCGGGTCGTATTGGGTGTTGAGGATTTTCGGCAGCCACGCGTCAGCCAAGTCCGGCTGCAAGCGCAGGGCCGGGACGCAGGCGAAGGTCATGGTCAGTGGGCAGCCAGTGCCGGCTTCGGCCTGGCTGTGCAGGTAAGTCATGGCGGCGCGGGCGACATGGGCGCCGGGCTGCGGATGGGCCCAGGGCAACGACGGCAGGCCATGTTCAACAGCCGTGCGCATCAGCTCATGGTAGGCCGGATGAAATTCCACCAGGTCCATACGATTGCCATAGCGGTCATGACTGCTAAAGACAGGCTTGTTCTGGTTGGCCAGAAACCCGGCCTCCATCAGCGGCCCACCCGCCAGCGCGCCGTAAGTATCGATCCGTTCTTGGGCCCAGCCCGCGCCGAAGCGCTGCGACCAGTCTTGCAGGGGCAAGTCGATACGATACAGGTTGGTACCGTCCAGGGACGGCGGCTGGTTGGTGACGTCGTGGGTTTCGGCGAACTGGTGCAGGTTCATGACGGGCCTCCTGGAAAAAGGCCGCGTCGATTGTTGCTGTTTGTAGGAGCTAGCTTGCTCGCGAAAAACCTGAGAGCAACGCGTTTATCCAGGATGCGCGCGTTATCGTTGAGGTTCTTCGCGAGCAAGCTCGCTCCGACAAGGGTGCATATCGATTGAGGCCGGAATTTCAGTTAAGCATCGTCTTGGCGCTTAAAAAAGTGGCATAAACGCCTAACTGCCGGCGCTTTCACCCTCTAAAGGACACAACAAGTAACGCTGCAATACCGCCTGCAACGCCTCGAAGCGCACCGGTTTGACCAACTGCTCGGTGATGCCAACGCCATGGCAATGCTCTCGCGCCAGGCTTTGCAGCGACGCACTCAAGGCAATCACCGGCAGCTCGCTGTATCCGGGCAACGCACGAACCTGACAGCACAGAGAGAAACCATCCACCGACACATCCAGCAGTACCGCGTCGAAGGTCTCGCCTTGCAACATTGCCAATGCCGCAGGCCCACTGTCGACCACCTTCACCCGGTAACCCAGCTTGAGCAACATGCCGCGCACCACCAATTGCGCCACGCTGTTGTCGTCCACCAGCAACACCGCGCAGTCCTGAGGCTCCCGATGCAGATCGGGCACACGGTTCGGCGAGGATGGTTCGGGCGGCACCGCAATGACCTCCAGCTCCAGTTGGAAACGGCTGCCGCGCCGAGGCTCGGAATGATGGGTCAGGCGCCCGCCAAGCAGTTCAATCAGTTGCCGGCAGATCGCCAGGCCGATGCCCAGGCCACCATATTCACGGGTCATCGAGCCGTCGAGCTGGAAGAAGCGCTGATACAGGGTGTCCTCGTCCAGATAAGCGAAGCCGATGCCGGTGTCGGTGACGATAAAGGTCAGGCGCAGTTTGCCCTCAGCATTGAGCCGCCCGACCACCCGCATGCGCACTGCACCTTCGCCGGTGAACTTGAAGGCATTGTCCAACAGGCATTCCAGGCATTGCGTCAGCTTGTCGGCGTCACCGTCCAGGCGATCGGGCAGTTCGTCCGCCACATCGATGGAAAACTCCAGGCCCTTGCTCTGGGCGTTAGCCAGGAATTGCTGGCGCAAGGTATCGATCAACCCTCGCAGGCTGAACACCTGGCGCTGGGCACTGAGGCGGCCAGCTTGCAACTCGGTGAGGGTGAGGATGCCGTTGACCATACGCATCATGTCTCGGGCAGAGCCGGCCGCGGTTTGCTGGTACTGCGCCAGCTCATCTTCCAGGGGCACGGTTTGCATCAATTCCAGGGAACCGATCACCCCGTTCATTGGTGTGCGCAGCTCGTGGGTCAGCGTGGCGAGGAATTCATCTTTCAACCGATTGCTGTGGGCCAGTTGCTGGTTGAGCACCTCCAGCTTCTGGCTGGCATCAAATAGAGTCTGTGACTGCTGCTCCCGCATCGAGTTGATGCGGTCTGCCAGGGCCAGGGATAGCAAGGCAACTTCAATCGCCGAACCGATCTGACTGGCGTACATGGTCAGGAACACATTGGGCAGGTAGCCCAGCACCATCATTGTGTTGACCACCCCGCCGATCAGGAACGCCGACCAGGCGATGATGAAGTAGCGTGCCACCCGCTGGCCGCAGCACCAGGCCTTGATCCCGGCGATAAAGATCGTCACGGTAAAAATCAACGCCAGCCCGGTGGCCAGGCGCAGGGCCAGGGCGTAACTGGTCATCAGCGACAGCAACATCACCACCGCGCCACTGGCCACCATCGCCAGCAACAGGCGGTTAAGCCAGCGGCTGTAGACGGCGGTGTGCAGGAAACTGCGAGCAAACAGGCTGCCAAACAGCGCAGACGCACCGATCATAAATGGCGTCGCGGCATTCGCCCACCACGGATTGTTTGGCCAGAAATACTCCACTGCCGCACCATTCACCGAGAGCTGGTACATGCCGAACGAGGCGATATAGAAGATGTAGTAGAGGTAGCTGGTGTCGCGCACGCTCAGATAGATAAACAGGTTGTAGACCAGCATCCCCAGGAGCACGCCGTAGATCAGGCCCAATACATAGAGACGCAGCGGCTGCTCTTCCAGGTACGCGGTGCTTGACCAGAGGGTCAGCGGGGCCTGGATCGAGCCTTCGCTTTGCAGGCGCAGGTAGAAGTTTTTCTGCTCGCCGGGGGCGAAGTCGACGTTGAACACGTAGTTGTTCTGGCGAATTTCGCGACTGCTGAAGGGCATGGCATCGCCGGTACGCCCTGCCAATCGATAGCCGCCAGCGCCGTCGGGCACGTACAGTTCAAGATGATCGAGGGGCGGATAAGCCAGCTCCAACAGCCAGGTGCGCTGTGCGTCCGGATCCTTGGGCAAGTAATGCAGGTTGACCTTGAGCCAGAACACCGAGCGCGAGTAGCCGGCATTGAGGGTGGCTTTGTCATGGGGTTTGAATCGACTGGCCATAGCCTGCGAGCTGACATCCGCAATGGCGACGGTGCCATTGGGGTCTTCAAGCACTTGCATGACTTGGCCCAGAGGAAGGCTTCGGGTGAGCTCATTGA
The DNA here is from genome assembly GCF_055407105.1 of Pseudomonas sp. C321. NCBI lineage: Bacteria > Pseudomonadati > Pseudomonadota > Gammaproteobacteria > Pseudomonadales > Pseudomonadaceae > Pseudomonas > Pseudomonas sp. C321. Next base: position 1,074,320 of record NZ_JBUZRB010000001.1, read on the forward strand.
ACTCGACTGCGCCGGCCAGCATCGGCAGCCAGCTCAACAGTAACATCAGCAAATAGCGCATAGAGCCCCAGCGTGACCTGTCCGGTAGTCAAAAGCCCCCCATTCCTTTTGAGAAGACGTATACCGGCGATACAGTTATTGTTTGGATCCACTCTAGCATAGCCGGTAAAGGCCAAAAGACACCATTGAAATAAAATTTTGAAAGGCTCTAAACCGGCACTTTCAGGGTGTTTCTTCTAAGTATCGGGTGATAACTAACAGCCACTTACCGACACTTTCAAGCCTAAAATTCAGCCATCGCCCGAGAGCCACGCAAAAAGCGTTTGGTGGTAAGCTCGCGCACCATGAATATCTACAGTTCTCGCCCTGTTGTCCTCTGTCTCTCCGGCCATGATCCCAGTGGTGGCGCCGGCTTGCAGGCAGATATCGAAGCCCTGATTGCCCAGGGTTGTCATGCGGCCCCGGCCGTCACCGCGCTGACCGTGCAAAACACGGTCAATGTCAGCGATTTCCGTGTGCTGGACCGCGAATGGGTGCTGGCCCAGGCCAACGCAGTGCTCAGCGACTCCGAAGTCGCAGCGGTCAAGCTGGGTATGCTCGGCTCCACCGCAATGGTCGACACCGTGGTCGAACTGCTCAAGGAGCATCCACACCTGCCGGTGGTCTGCGACCCAGTCCTGCGGGCGGGCGGCGGCGGCAGCCTGGGCAAGGACGAAGTCGGCTACGCCATGCGCGAACGGCTTTTGCCACTGTCGCTGATCGCCACGCCCAACCTGCCAGAAGCACGCATCCTCGCTGAGTTGCCCGAAGGCAGCGCCGACGAATGCGCCGAGAAACTGCTGCCGTTTATCAAGTACCTGCTGATCACCGGCGGCCATGGCGACGAGCATGAAGTACACAATCGCCTGTACAGCCGCGACGGCAGCCACCGCACCTTTACCTGCCAGCGTTTACCCGGCAGCTATCACGGTTCCGGCTGCACCCTGGCCAGCGCCCTTGCCGGGCGCCTGGCCCAGGGCGAAGGGCTGGTCAGCGCCGTGGAATCAGCGCTCAATTACACATGGCGCACCCTGCGTGACGCCGAACAACTCGGCCAGGGGCAATTTGTGCCTCGTCGTCTGCCGCTGGATTTCTGCTCGTAACACCAAGAGGCCTGCCCGATGAAACTACGTGGCCTTTACGCCATTACCGACAGCCAACTGTTGGCCGGCAAGTTCCTGGCCTACGTCGAAGCGGCGTTGGACGGTGGCGTGACCCTGCTGCAGTACCGCGACAAAAGCAACGACGACGCGCGCCGCCTGCGTGAAGCGGAAAAACTGCGTGACCTGTGCTCACGTTACAAGACGCAGTTGATCATCAACGATGACGCCGAGCTGGCTGCGCGCCTGGGTGTCGGCGTGCATTTGGGCCAGACCGACGGCCCGCTGACACCAGCCCGTGCGCTGCTAGGTTCCAAGGCAATCATCGGCTCGACCTGCCACAGCCAGATCGAACTGGCCGAGCAGGCTGCCAAGGAAGGCGCCAGCTACGTCGCCTTCGGCCGTTTCTTCAATTCCAATACCAAACCCGGCGCCCCGGCCGCCACCGTTGAACTGCTGGCCCAGGCCCGCTCCCGGCTGCACCTGCCAATCTGCGTGATCGGCGGTATCACCCTGGAGAACGCCGAGCCGCTGGTGGCCCACGGTGCCGACCTGCTGGCGGTTGTCCACGGTCTGTTTGGCGCCGACAGCGCCCAGGAAGTGACGCGCCGCGCCCGCGCCTTCAACGAACTGCTCACGTCTAAATAATCGATTTCAGAGAGCCCAATCATGTCCCGTTCCGAAACCCTGTTTGCCAATGCCCAAAAACACATCCCCGGTGGCGTGAACTCGCCCGTGCGTGCCTTCAAAAGCGTTGGCGGCACACCGCTGTTCTTCAAGCACGCCGAAGGCGCCTACGTCACCGACGAAGATGACAAGCGTTATGTCGACTACGTGGGTTCCTGGGGCCCGATGATCCTCGGCCACAGCCATCCGGACGTACTGGACGCGGTGCGGAAACAGTTGGAGCACGGCTTGTCCTATGGCGCACCGACCGCCATGGAAACCGAGATGGCTGATCTGGTCTGCTCTATCGTGCCATCGATGGAGATGGTGCGGATGGTCAGTTCCGGTACCGAAGCCACCATGAGCGCTATTCGCCTGGCCCGTGGTTTTACCGGCCGCGACAGCATCATCAAGTTCGAAGGCTGCTACCACGGTCACTCCGACAGCCTGCTGGTCAAAGCAGGTTCCGGCGCGCTGACCCAGGGAGTACCGAGTTCCGCCGGGGTGCCAGCAGCGTTTGCCAAACACACATTGACCCTGCCGTTCAACGACATCACCGCCGTTGAGCAGATGCTCAATGACGTGGGCCAGGACGTGGCGTGCATCATCGTCGAGCCAGTAGCAGGCAACATGAATTGCGTACCGCCAGCGCCTGGCTTCCTTGAAGGCCTGCGTACCCAGTGCGACAAACACGGCGTAGTGCTGATTTTCGACGAAGTGATGACCGGCTTTCGCGTCGCCCTCGGCGGCGCCCAGGCCCACTACGGCGTGAAGCCGGACCTGAGCACCTTCGGCAAAATTATCGGTGGCGGCATGCCGGTGGGCTGCTTTGGCGGCAAGCGGGAAATCATGCAGCACATCGCACCGCTGGGTCCGGTCTACCAGGCGGGCACCCTGTCGGGTAACCCGCTGGCCATGGCCGCCGGCCTGACCACCCTGCGCCTGATCAGCCGCCCAGGCTTCCACGCCGAGTTGACCGACTACACAACGCGACTGCTGGACGGCCTGCAGCAGCGCGCCGATGCCGCCGGCATTCCGTTCGTCACCACCCAAGTAGGCGGCATGTTCGGCCTGTACTTCAGCGAGGCCGACGACATCGTCACCTTCGACGACGTGATGGGCAGCGATGCCGACCTGTTCAAGCGTTTCTTCCACCTGATGCTGGAAGGCGGTGTGTACCTGGCACCCAGCGCCTTCGAAGCCGGTTTCACCTCCATCGCCCACGGCGACGCCGAGCTGAAACTGACTCTCGATGCCGCCGAGCGCGCCTTCGCTGCCCTGAAATAAGCGGGTAAACACCTGACGTCGCCCATGGCGGCGTCAGATTTGTTACCGTGCTTATAGATTTTTCCTTCTTTTTTCGAGAAATAACCTGCAAACCGGCAGATAACTTGCCCACGTAGCAGAAAAACGAGTAAAGACTTTGTAAGCAGAGGCCTGCTTATTTCATAATGCGCGCTTATTGGATCCCCTGCGGGTCCACGCGCCCTGTCAGAGGTAAGTCGATTCCCATGAAACGCACCGGCCGCACCCTGGTTCTGGGCTGCCTGTTGCTCCTTCAGCCCCTGCTCGCGCACGCACAAGCAGGCGGCAACTCGTTGTTAATCCCAGCGATAGGTCGTTGCACCCTCAATACCCAGCCAGAAAGCCAGGCCGAAGCCATGAGCGCGTGCCAGCAATTGGCCGAGAGTGGGGATGCGCAGGCGCAATACGAGTTGGGCGAGTTTTTCTACGACAGCAAAAATCCCTCCCGCGACCTCAACAAAGCCTTGAGCTACTTCGAGAAAGCCTCGTTGCAGGGCCATGCCCAGGCGCAATTCCAGTTGGGCACCATGTTTTTCCATGGCGAAGGCGTGCCAGCCAATAACGTTCAGGCATATATCGTGCTGAAAATGGCGGCGGTCAACGGTGCTGAGGATGCGCTGGACACGGCCGACGAAGTGGCCGAACACATGCAGCGTGGTGAACTTGAAGTGGCGACGCAGGTACTGGGGCAGATTTTCCGTAACTATCTGCAGGAATTGCAGAGTGCGGATGGGCGCTCGCCGTTCTCGCCACTGCCTTGAGCCCAAGCGGCTTGTGTCAAGTCCACTCGCCACAAAGGTTCTGAACCCTATTTTTCAGGCATCGGCATCGGAAACGGCATGACATTGCTCATGCCCCGGGCCTCGCTGATTTTCGGCGTGCCCAGGCGCTCGACTTCGTCGATGCGCACAATCGAATGCATCGGCACAAAACTGCGCACCACGCCTTCGAACTGGGCCTTGAGCTTTTCCTCGCCCGGGTCGACGACCAGCTGTGTGCGCTCGCCAAAGACGAACTCTTCCACTTCCAGGAAGCCCCACAGATCACTTTGATAGATCTGCTTGGCGTACATTTCGAACACCTGGCCCTGGTTAAGGAAAATCACCTTGTAGATTGGAGCTTCACGTTTGGTCATGGTGGGCGGGTAACACATCGGGGATATAAAAGAGGGCGCGAACTATAGCATGGCACCCGACGCACAGTGCTAGGAACCTATCGGTATGCCCCCTATAATGCGCGGTTCTTTACCACCAGTTGACGATCCCCCATGGCCAAGAAGCTTTACATCGAAACCCACGGTTGCCAGATGAACGAGTACGACAGCTCGCGCATGGTCGATCTGCTGGGTGAACATCAGGCCCTGGAAGTCACCGCCCGCGCTGAAGATGCCGACGTGATCCTGCTCAATACCTGCTCGATCCGCGAACGGGCCCAGGACCGGGTCTACTCGCAACTGGGCCGCTGGCGCGAATTGAAACTGGCCAACCCGGACATGGTTATCGCTGTCGGCGGTTGCGTGGCCAGCCAGGAAGGCGCAGCGATCCGCGACCGCGCGCCCTATGTCGACGTGGTCTTCGGTCCACAGACCCTGCACCGCCTGCCGGAAATGATCAACGCCGCCCGCCTCACCAAGCTGCCCCAGGTTGACGTCTCGTTCCCGGAAATCGAAAAATTCGACCACCTGCCCGAGCCGCGCATCGACGGCCCGAGCGCCTACGTGTCGGTGATGGAAGGCTGCAGCAAGTACTGCACCTTCTGCGTGGTGCCGTATACCCGTGGCGAAGAAGTCAGCCGTCCGTTCGACGACGTGCTGGCAGAGATCATCCACCTGGCCGAAAACGGCGTACGCGAAGTCACCCTGCTGGGGCAGAACGTCAACGGCTATCGCGGCCAGACCCACGACGGGCGCATGGCAGACCTGGCGGAGTTGATCCGCGTGGTAGCCGCCGTCGACGGCATCGAGCGTATTCGCTACACCACCTCACACCCGCTGGAATTCTCCGACAGCCTGATCCAGGCCCACGCCGAAGTGCCGGAACTGGTCAAGCACCTGCACTTGCCGGTGCAATCGGGCTCGGACCGCATCCTTTCGGCGATGAAGCGCAACCACACCGCCCTGGAATACAAATCCAAACTGCGCAAGTTGCGCGCGGCGGTGCCGGGCATCTGCATCAGTTCGGACTTTATCGTCGGCTTCCCCGGCGAGACCGAGAAAGATTTCCAGCAGACCATGAAGCTGATTGAAGACGTCGGTTTCGACTTCTCCTACTCCTTCGTCTACAGCCAGCGCCCGGGCACACCGGCTGCCGACCTGGCGGATGAAACGCCGGAAGCGTTGAAAAAGGAACGCTTGAACGCCCTGCAACATCGGCTTAACCAGCAAGGTTTCGAAATCAGCCGACAGATGGTAGGTTCGACCCAGCGCATTCTGGTCACGGACTACTCGAAGAAAGACCCGGGCGAACTGCAAGGCCGGACCGAGAACAACCGGATCGTCAACTTCCGCTGCGATAACCCGACGCTGATCGGGCAATTTGCCGATGTGCACATCGATGCGGCGCAACCGCACTCGCTACGCGGCTCGTTGGTGCAGCAATAGTCCAGACGACGATAACCCAATGTGGGAGCGGGCTTGCTCGCTCCCACATTAGAACGGTGCCAGCTTCGGGACATATAAGTGCTTTCGCACACCGCTTGCTGGCGTTATCCTTGATTTCATCTTAATTGCCCCAGGGCGGCTAAAAACGACCTTGAACGCACCCATAGAACCACATCGTTTTCTCCTTGAGCCCTTTGAGGCTCGCCGTTTCGCCAATCTGTGCGGACAGTTCGACGAACACCTGCGCCTGATCGAACAGCGCATGAGCATCGAGATCCGCAACCGCGGCAATCAGTTCGAGCTCATTGGTGAACCCCAGCACACCACGTCTGCAGAAAACCTGATCCGTCGCCTCTACCGGGAAACCAAAGGTAGCGAGCTGTCGCCAGAAACGGTGCACCTGTACCTGCAGGAGTCGGCCGTGCAAGACCTGGCCAGTAACCCGGTGGCCGAAGCCAGCGTGGCGCTGCGTACCAAAAAAGGCATGATTCGCCCTCGCGGCTTGAATCAGCAGCGCTACGTCAAAGAGATCCTCGGTAACGACATCAACTTTGGCGTAGGCCCCGCCGGTACCGGCAAGACCTATCTGGCTGTGGCCTGCGCGGTAGATGCCCTGGAGCGCGAACAAGTGCGACGCATCCTGCTGGTGCGCCCGGCGGTGGAAGCCGGCGAGAAACTGGGCTTTCTGCCCGGCGACCTGGCACAGAAAATCGACCCGTACCTGCGCCCGCTCTACGACGCCCTCTACGAAATGCTCGGTTTCGAATACGTGGCCAAGCTGATCGAGCGCCAAGTGATCGAGATCGCTCCGCTGGCATACATGCGCGGGCGCACCTTGACCAACAGCTTCATCATTCTCGACGAAAGCCAGAACACCACCGTCGAACAGATGAAAATGTTCCTGACCCGTATCGGCTTCGGCTCCACGGCGGTGATCACCGGTGACATCACCCAGGTTGACCTGCCCAAGGGCACCAAGTCGGGCCTGAGCCAGGTGATCGAAGTGCTCAAGGACGTGCCAGGTATCAGTTTCACCCACTTCTCGCCCAAAGACGTGGTGCGCCACCCACTGGTCCAGCGCATCGTCGAAGCCTACGAGCGCTTCGAACACCGCGACGACGCATTGTCCAAGGACACTCGCCACGATGCTTGAGCTTGATCTCCAACTGGCTACCGAAGCGACCGCCCCCAGCGAAGAACAGTTTCGTCAATGGTGCGCACTGGCCCTGCGCCAGCGCACCGCCGACTCGGAACTGACCATTCGCCTGGTGGATGAGCCCGAAGGCCGTGAACTGAATCACACCTGGCGCCAAAAAGACTACGCGACCAACGTGCTGTCGTTTCCCGCCGATGTGCCGGACGAGTTCCTGGATATCCCGCTGCTGGGGGATCTGGTGATCTGCGTCGAAGTGGTAAAGCGTGAAGCGGCGGAACAAGGCAAGGAACTTGAGGCCCACTGGGCCCATCTAGTCATCCACGGCTGCTTGCATCTCTTGGGTTACGACCATATAGATGATGAGGAGGCCGAGGAAATGGAAGCTCTGGAACGAACGTTGCTTGCTGAACTGGGTCATCGTGACCCGTATGCAGACGACGAAAACTGAAACAACACTTAACTGAAACAACAAAGGATTTAGAGTAATCGCTATGAGCGAAGACCGATCGAGCAACGGGCAAAAGTCATGGCTGGGGAAACTCACCCAGGCCTTTGCCCACGAGCCGAAAAACCGCCAGGAGCTGCTGGAGCTGCTGCGCGAGGCCCATCAGAACAAGTTGCTGGACAGCGAAGCGCTGGCCATCGTCGAAGGCGCCATCCAGGTCGCTGACCTGCAAGTACGGGACATCATGGTCCCGCGCTCGCAGATGATCAGCATCAAGGCGACCCAGACCCCCCGGGAATTCCTCCCGGCCGTCATCGATTCGGCGCACTCGCGCTACCCGGTGATCGGCGAAAGCCACGATGACGTCATGGGCGTCCTGCTGGCCAAGGACCTGCTGCCGCTGATCCTCAAGGAGAACGGCGACAGCTTCAACATCAAGGACCTGCTGCGTCCTGCCACTTTCGTTCCCGAATCCAAGCGCCTGAATGTGCTGCTGCGCGAGTTTCGCGCCAACCACAATCACATGGCCATCGTCATTGACGAATACGGCGGCGTCGCAGGTCTTGTGACCATTGAAGACGTGCTGGAACAGATCGTCGGCGACATCGAAGACGAGCACGACGTCGAAGAAGACAGCTACATCAAACCTCTGCCCAGCGGTGATTTCCTGGTCAAGGCCCTGACGCCCATCGAGAACTTCAACGAGTTCTTCGACAGCGAATTCTCCGACGATGAATTCGACACCGTCGGTGGCCTGGTGATGAGTGCGTTCGGGCACCTGCCCAAGCGTAACGAGACCACTGAAATCGGCGCCTATCGCTTTCGCATCCTGAATGCTGACAGCCGCAGGATTCATCTGATTCGCCTGACACCTATTGCCCGCTAAGGAATGACATGCAGCGCCTAACCCGCCCCGGCTGGCCCGGTAATTTGCTGGCCGTGGTGGCCGGTGCTATCACCACACTGGCGCTGGCGCCGTACGATATCTGGCCGCTGGCGCTGCTGGCGGTGGGGTTCTTCTATGCAGGGCTGCGCACACTGACGCCGCGTCAGGCCATGGGCCGAGGCTGGTGCTTCGGTTTTGGCCTGTTCGGCGCGGGCACCAGCTGGATCTACTACAGCATTCATCACTTCGGCGGCGCTTCGGTGCTGTTGGCCGGGCTGCTGATGCTGGCGTTTACCGCCGCAATTGCCTGGTTCTTTGCCTTGCCCGCCTGGCTATGGGCGCGCTGGCTGCGTCGCAACGAAGCGCCGCTGGCCGATGCCCTGGCCTTTGCTGCGCTGTGGGTGGCCCAGGAAGCCTTTCGCGGCTGGTTCCTCACCGGTTTCCCGTGGCTCTATTCCGGTTACAGCCAGCTTGACGGCCCCCTCTCCGGCCTCGCGCCGATGGGTGGGATTTGGCTGATTTCCTTTGCCCTGGCGCTGACTGCGGCGCTGATCTGCAACCTGCCGCGCTTGCTGGTCGCCAAACGTAATGCGTTTATCGGCGCGGGCCTGGTACTGCTGGTGGCTCCGTGGGCGATTGGCCTGGCACTCAAACACCATGCCTGGACCAGCCCGGCAGGCCCGGCGCTGACAGTGGCGGCGCTTCAGGGCAATATCGAACAAAGCATGAAGTGGGACCCCGAGCAGCTCAACGCACAGCTGGCGCTTTACCGCGATATGAGTTTCACCTCCAAGCGTGTCGATCTACTGGTCTGGCCGGAAACCGCAGTCCCGGTGCTCAAGGAATCCGTCGAAGGCTACCTGGGCATGATGGGCAAGTTCGCCGCTGATCGGAATACTGCGCTGATCACTGGCGTACCTATTCGCCAGGAACTGCACGGTGAAAAGCGCTACTTCAATGGCATCACCGTGGTCGGCGAAGGTGATGGCACTTACTTGAAGCAAAAACTGGTGCCCTTTGGCGAATACGTGCCGCTGCAAGACCTGCTGCGAGGCCTGATTGCCTTCTTCGACTTGCCGATGTCAGACTTTGCCCGCGGCCCTGCTGACCAGACGCTGCTGCAAGCCAAGGGCTATCAGATTGCGCCGTACATTTGCTACGAAGTGGTCTACCCAGAGTTCGCCGCCAGCCTCGCGGCCCGCAGCGATCTGTTGCTGACCATCAGCAATGACACCTGGTTCGGCACCTCTATCGGGCCGTTGCAGCACCTGCAAATGGCCCAGATGCGCGCCCTTGAAGCCGGTCGCTGGATGATTCGCGCCACCAACAACGGCGTCACTGGCCTGATCAACCCGTTTGGCCAGATCACCGAGCAGATCCCGCAGTTCGAGCGCGGCATTCTCTATGGCGAAGTGGTGCCGATGCACAACCTGACGCCGTACCTGCAATGGCGGTCGTGGCCGCTGATAATTGTGTGTCTGGGATTGTTTGGCTGGGCGTTGTTGGCTGGTCGGATGTCAAAGACCGTGTAGGAGCGAGCTTGCTCCGGACAGCGTTCCGACGAGAAACCTGAGGGCCCCGCTGGGTGTCAGGTTTCCCGCGTTATCGTTAACGACCATCACGAGCAAGCTCGCTCCTACCGGTAAAACAACCGATAGCCCACTTGCCCCACCGCCTCATTCATCAGTTGCCCGCTCTGCCACACCGACTTGAATTCCGGCATCCAGCCACCCAGCGGCCTGGCATTGTCCACGCCGAGAAAGCCCACTGGCGCGGGCACCACGGTGAAGCCCGCTTTTTCAAAGCTCCAGCGCGAACGGGGCATGTGCCAGGCCTGGGTCACGACCACTACCCGTTTGATCCCCAACGGCAACAACACTTCGGCGCTCATCCGGGCATTTTCCCACGTGGTGCGGCTGCGCTCTTCCTTCCAGTGCACGGTCACGCCAAAGTCATTCAACATCGACTCGGCCATCAACGCCGCTTCGCTGGGCGGCGTGCCGTAATGCAGGCCACCGCTGGTCAGCACCGGCAAGCCCGAAGCCTTGGCCAATCTCGCGGCGTAGCGTTCCCGCTCAAGGCCAATACCGGTCGGCTGATCGGAGCCCCAGGCCGGATCATCCCGTTCACGCCCCGAACCCAATACCACAATGGCATCGGCTCGCTGCGCCAGGGCTGCCCAGCTATCCAGGGCCAACGGCGGCTCGGTTTCCAGGGCTCTCGCGCTCCACTCCACGACTACCGGCAAACTCATCAGCCACATCCCGCCCAGCCCCAAGGCAAAACACGCCCCGGCCAGTCGCGGGCGGCTGCGTCGAAACCACCAGGCAAGCGCCAACAACAGCAAGAGAATGCCGGGCGGCAACAGCAACTGTTTAATGAAATAACGAATAGGCATCGAGCATCTCCAAAGATGCCCGAAGCCTAAGGTGTAACAGGGTTTAACGACAATCTTTACAAGAGCAAAACAGTGACAATTGCGAGGTAACGCTGATCAAACGACACATGACGACGCACGTTACTTGAACCGCACGGACCGGAGTTTTTCCGGGCCACGGCCAGCCGACAAGTCCTTGAGCCACACCACCTTGGCCGATCGCGCGGGTTCCCTGGATGGCGGGGGAGCCACCCATTGCGGGGCCGTACGCTCGCTCAAGTCCAGATAGGCCTTGATCACTTCAAACTCCGCAGGGCTCAAGCCCCGCAGTTCCAACTCCTCGGGCCGTTCATCACGCAACCGAGCTGCTGTCCTTGCCACATCTAGTGCACGACCCAAACGGTCGATCAGTCCTTCATAAACTTCCGGTTTCGTTAACATTCGCTGCGAATCAACCATCCCCTCACCTCATTGAAGATAAGAATCACTCCCCACTAAACAGCGTAGCTGCGCTGGCGAAACCAATCTGGCGCCGCGACCAACGGCCAGCGGGGCGCAATCAGGGTTTCCCTCGATAGAGTGGGGTCATGTATGCTACGGCGCTTCCTGTAACTCCACTTCCAGCAGGGTTTGGGCATGGACGCGCCGTTTTTGGTGTCGATCAACCCGAGCAGTGCATTGAAGAGGATTAGGCCACCCCTATTCAGTTCAAAAGTAGCCATGCACGAACATTACCAGCCCCGTGAAATAGAAAATGCCGCCCAGTCATTCTGGGACGAGCAAAAGTCCTTTGAAGTCAGTGAACAGCCAGGCAAGGAGACTTTCTATTGCCTATCGATGTTCCCTTACCCCAGCGGAAAGCTACACATGGGGCACGTGCGTAACTACACCATCGGCGACGTGATCTCCCGCTACCAGCGCATGCAAGGCAAGAATGTCCTGCAACCCATGGGTTGGGACGCCTTCGGCATGCCGGCGGAAAACGCCGCGATGAAAAATAACGTGGCCCCCGCCAAGTGGACCTACGAAAACATCGCCTACATGAAGACCCAGCTGCGCAGCCTGGGCCTCGCGGTGGACTGGTCCCGCGAAGTGACCACCTGCAAGCCCGATTACTACCGCTGGGAACAATGGCTGTTCACTCGCCTGTTCGAAAAAGGCGTGATCTACCGCAAGAACGGCACCGTCAACTGGGACCCAGTGGACCAGACCGTACTGGCCAACGAACAGGTAATCGACGGTCGCGGCTGGCGTTCCGGCGCGCTGATCGAAAAGCGCGAAATCCCGATGTACTACTTCAAGATCACCGCCTACGCGGATGAACTCTTGTCGAGCCTCGACGACCTGCCGGGTTGGCCCGAGCAAGTCAAAACCATGCAACGTAACTGGATTGGCAAATCCCGTGGCATGGAAGTGCAGTTCCCTTACAACGTCGATTCCATTGGCGAAGCGGGCGTACTGAAAGTCTTCACCACCCGTCCAGACACCCTGATGGGCGCGACCTACGTCGCCGTGGCCGCCGAACACCCGCTGGCCACCCTCGCCGCGCAAAACAACCCTGAGCTGCAGGCGTTCATCGCTGAATGCAAAGGCGGCAGCGTCGCCGAAGCCGACGTCGCCACCCAAGAGAAAAAGGGCCTGCCGACCTCGCTGTTCGTCGAGCACCCGCTGACCGGCGAGAAGCTGCCGGTGTGGGTCGCCAACTACGTGCTGATGCACTACGGCGATGGCGCCGTAATGGCAGTGCCAGCTCACGACGAGCGTGATTTCGAATTCGCCACCAAGTACAGCCTGCCGATCAAGTCGGTGGTGCGCACCAGCTCCGGCGACACCAACCCGGCCCCGTGGCAGGACGCCTATGGTGAACACGGCGAACTGATCAACTCCGGTGAGTTCAACGGCCTGGACTTCGAAGGCGCCTTTGACGCCATGGAAGTCGCGCTGATCAAGAAAAACCTCGGTGCCTCGCGCACCCAGTTCCGCCTGCGCGACTGGGGCATCAGCCGCCAGCGCTACTGGGGCTGCCCGATCCCGATCATCCACTGCGAAACCTGCGGTGACGTGCCGGTGCCGGAAGACCAGTTGCCGGTAATATTGCCGGAAGACGTGGTACCGGATGGCGCCGGTTCGCCGCTGGCGCGCATGCCCGAGTTCTACGAATGTGCTTGCCCGAAATGCGGCGCGCCTGCCAAGCGTGAAACCGACACAATGGACACCTTTGTCGAGTCCTCGTGGTACTACGCCCGCTACGCCTCGCCACATTATGAAGGCGGCCTGGTAGAAAAATCCGCGGCCGACCACTGGTTGCCAGTGGATCAATACATCGGCGGCATCGAACATGCGATTCTGCACCTGCTGTATGCGCGCTTCTTTCACAAGCTGATGCGTGACGAAGGCCTGGTCAGCTCCGACGAGCCGTTCAAGAACCTGCTGACCCAAGGCATGGTGATTGCCGAGACTTACTACCGTCGCGAAGCCAATGGCGCCTACACGTGGTTCAACCCGGCGGACGTCGAGTTGGTGCGTGACAGCAAGGCCAAGGTTATCAGCGCCAAGTTGATCTGCGACGGCCTGCCGGTGGAAATCGGCGGCACCGAGAAGATGGCCAAGTCGAAGAACAATGGCGTCGACCCGCAGTCGATGATCGACCAGTTCGGCGCAGACACCTGCCGCCTGTTCATGATGTTCGCCTCACCGCCTGACATGAGCGCTGAATGGTCCGACTCCGGCGTCGAAGGCTCCCATCGCTTCCTCAAGCGCGTCTGGCGTCTGGCCCATGCCCACGTCAGCCAGGGCTTGCCGGGCAAGCTGGACCTGAACAAGCTCAACGATGAACAGAAAGCCATTCGTCGCAGTACCCACCTGGTCATCAAGCAAGCAAGCCAGGACGTTGGCCAGCACCACAAATTCAACACCGCCATCGCCCAGGTGATGACGCTGATGAACGTGCTGGAAAAAGCACCTCAGGTCACTGCACAAGATCGCGCCCTGATACAGGAAGGCCTGGAAACGGTCACCCTGCTGCTGGCACCGATCACTCCGCACATCAGTCATGAGTTGTGGAGCCAATTGGGCCACAGCGACGTAGTCATCGACGCCGGCTGGCCGGTGCTGGATGACAGCGCGCTGGTGCAAGACACACTGCAGCTGGTAATTCAGGTCAACGGCAAACTGCGCGGCCAGATCGACATGCCTGCCAGCGCCAGCCGTGAAGACGTTGAAGCCGCCGCTCGCAGCAATGAAAACGTGCTGCGCTTTACCGAAGGCCTGACTATCCGCAAAGTGATCGTCGTGCCCGGCAAACTGGTCAACATCGTCGCTAGCTAATCGGATCGGGCGCCAGGGCATGCACCTGGCGCCGAACAAAACCTCCAGGGCCTCGATAAGGCCCACATGGTTTCAAGGGGAGCAACAAAATGATCAAACGCAATCTGCTGGTTATGGGCCTTGCCGTGCTGCTGAGCGCTTGCGGCTTCCAGCTGCGCGGCACCGGCACCACTGAACTGGCGATCAAGGAACTGGACCTCAGCGCCCGCAACGCCTACGGCGATACCGTGACGCAACTGCGCCAGGTGCTGGAAAACAGCGGCGTCAAAGTCTATACCGGTGCGCCTTACAAGCTGGTCCTGGTCAACGAGCAGGAAACCCAGCGCAACCTCAGCTACGCCAGCGCCGGCCGTGCGTCGGACATCGAACTGAGCACCGTGCTCAACTTCGAGATCCAGGGCCACGACAACCTGCCGTTGATGGGTGACAAACTGCAAGTGCAGAAAGTCGTAAGCCACGACGGCAACAACCTGGTGGGTTCGGATTCAGAAACCATCCAGGTTCGTAAGGAAATGCGTCGCGACCTGGTCCAGCGCATGGTTCTGCGCCTGCAACTGCTGAGCCCGGCACAACTGGATGCCCTGCAGCAGACCGCTGACGCCAAGGCCAAGGCTGACGCCGATGCGCTGAAAGCCGCGCAAGAGTACGAAAACAGCACACCGAAGCAGTCGCCAATCGAAATCCCTGCCGAGTAAGCCACACGGGGCGCGTCACGCGCCCCGTTTGCCCCGCCTATGAAACTCGCCCCCGCCCAACTCGCCAAACACCTGCAAGGCAGCCTTGCGCCCGTCTACATTGTCAGCGGTGATGATCCGCTGCTGTGTCAGGAGGCTGCGGACGCCATTCGCGCCGCCGCACGCCAGCAGGGCTTCGACGAGCGCCAGGTGTTCAGCGCCGATGCCAGCTTTGACTGGGGCACGCTGCTGGAAGCCGGTGCGAGCATGTCGCTGTTTGCCGAAAAACGCCTGCTGGAACTGCGCCTCCCTTCGGGCAAGCCCGGCGACAAAGGCGCGGCGGCGTTGATGGAATACTGCGGGCGTCCAGCCGAAGACACGCTGTTGCTGATCAGCTTGCCCAAGCTCGATGGCAGTGCGCAGAAGACCAAGTGGGGCAAGGCATTGGTGGAGGGTCAGCAGACCCAATTCATCCAGATCTGGCCAGTGGACAGCAATCAGCTGCCGCAATGGATTCGCCAGCGCCTGTCGCAATCCGGGCTGTCCGCCAGCCAGGACGCGGTAGAGCTGATCGCTGCTCGGGTCGAAGGCAACCTGCTGGCTGCCGCGCAAGAAATCGAAAAGCTCAAGCTGATGGCCGAAGGTGGGCAGATTACCGTCGAAACCGTGCAAGGTGCGGTGGCTGACAGTGCGCGCTTTGACGTGTTCGGCCTGGTGGACGCAATCCTCAATGGCGAAGCCGCCCACGCTCTGCGCATGCTCGAAGGCCTGCGGGGCGAAGGCGTCGAGCCTCCGGTGATTCTCTGGGCTCTGGCCCGTGAGTTGCGGTTGCTGGCCAATATTGCCCTGCAATACAGCCAGGGCATACCGCTGGACAAGGCCTTCAGCCAGGCCCGACCGCCGGTGTGGGACAAGCGCAAACCCTTGATTAGCAAAGCCCTGCAACGACACTCGGCGCAACGCTGGGCGCAGTTGTTGCTGGAAGCGCAGCGCATTGATGCTCAGATCAAGGGGCAGGCAGCAGGCTCGCCGTGGATGAGCCTGAGTCGTTTGTCACTGCTTATGTCAGGACAACGCCTGACGTTACCCGCCGAATAACACCACTCTTTGTAGGAGCGAGGGGCTCCTACAGGGCACGACGCATTTACTGACACCTCGCCGGGCTGGACAGAATCCAAACTTCGGCCGATGATTCACACCGCATCATCCCACCCTAAACGAGAGTACCCATCATGAGCAAAAAGCCATCCAAGCATGGCCCCAACAAGGCCAAATCCATCATCGCCCAGCCCCTGTTCCGCAGTCGTCAGGAACCCGCCGGCAAGGGCAAAGGCAGCTACCGCCGCGAAGCCTTCCAGTCTAATAGCTGGGAGGCTTCTTACTTTCTGGCTGCCTGAAGGCAACTGCCCCTCTGGCATGATAAGGTCTGCATCTGATTCGTATTTTCTGGACCTGTGCATGCCCTCTAGTCTTTCCCGTCGTTGGCACCTTCGCCAACTGATCGCTGCCTCCAGCCTCATTCTGTTAGTCGCCTGCGCGGAAAAACCTACCGCCGCCGACGCTCAACCCCTGCCCCCGCTCCAGACCGCACCGGTGACCGCCCCTGCCGTGGTTGCGCCGCTGGCGGTGGACAATCTCGATATCCAGCCGACCCAGACCTTCGCCGAATGGCAGGCGGGTTTCCGTGCTGAAGCCTTGAAAGCGGGTATTACCCCTGCGGTATTTGATACTGCGTTTGCCAACGTCAGCCCCGACATGGCGGTGATCCGCGCCGATCGCAGCCAGCCGGAATTTTCCCGACCTGTGTGGGAATACCTCAACGGTGCGCTGTCGCCGCTGCGGGTGCGTAACGGCCAGGCCTTGCTGATCAAGCACGCCGATATCCTGCAAAGTATCGAGCAGCGCTATGGCATCGACCGCCAGGTATTGGTCTCGGTGTGGGGCATGGAAAGCAACTTTGGCCAGTTCCAGGGCAATAACTCGGTGATCCGCTCCCTGGCGACCCTGGCCTATGAAGGCCGCCGGCCAGCGTTCGCACACGCGCAATTGCTGGCGGCCCTGCAAATCATCCAGCACGGCGATATCCAGGCCGACCAGATGCTCGGTTCCTGGGCCGGGGCCATGGGCCAGACCCAGTTCATCCCGACCACCTACAACACCCATGCGGTGGATTTCGACGGCGACGGTCGCCGCGACATCTGGAACAGCTCGGCCGATGCCCTCGCTTCCTCCGCGCACTACCTGCAAAGCTCCGGCTGGCAGAAAGGCCAGCCGTGGGGGTTTGAGGTGCAGCAGTTGCCCGCAACCTTTGACTACGCACTGGCTGATGGCGTAGTGCGCAAACCGGTTGGCGAATGGTTGAAACTGGGGATTCAGGTGCCTGCAGGCGCCAGCGTCCCGCCCAACGTGGACCAGCTTTCCGCCGCGCTGTTGCTGCCGGCAGGCCATCGCGGCCCGGCGTTCCTGCTGCTGGATAACTTCCGCGCGATCCTCAAGTACAACAACTCGTCGTCCTACGCCTTGGCGATCGGCCTGCTGTCCGAGCGGTTTGCGGGGGGCGGGGTGATTCGTGGGGAGTGGCCAAAAGACGAACTGCCGTTGACCCGCTCCCAGCGCATTGAGTTACAGACGGTACTCAGCGCCAATAACTACGCTGCGGGCAACCCGGACGGAATCATTGGCGCCAATACGCGCAAGGCGATTCGGGCCGCACAGCAGGCGCTGGGCTGGCCAGCGGATGGGTATCCGACGGTGAAGCTGCTGGAGACCTTGCGTAACAAATAGACCGTTATGCGGCGACTATCGCTATCGCGGGCAAGCTTGGCTTGCCCGCGATGGACCTTCACTGGCGATAAGAATTTCAGCCCTTAAAGACCACATCCTGCTCCAACACCAACGTCCTCTCCCCCGCATCCAGCCGCACCCACGCGCCCATCGGCAACGTCAGGTTCGGATCGCAATGCCCGCTGCGCCAACCCGACAGTACTGGAATGCGCAACGGTTCAAAGGTTTGCTTGAGCAAGCGTTCGAGCGCAGCGCTTTCGACACCCGCCACATCCCCCACCAACACCCCGGCAACCTGAGCCAGCTTGCCTGCCAACCGCAAATGGGTAAGCAAACGATCAATGCGGTACAGCGGCTCATTGATGTCTTCGATAAACAGGATGATGCCCTTGGCATCAAGTTCGTAGGCCGTGCCCATAGTCGCAGCGATCATTGACAGATTGCCACCCAGCAGACGCCCGCGAGCGATGCCTGGCTCGATTGTCGTCAACGGGAAGGCCACCGGGTGGATCAACGCACTACCGGCCTTCAACTGCCCACGCAGCAGGCTGAACAGCGACGACTCGGTAGGCTGCTGCTTTTCACCGAGCAGGTCGGCATTGAGCATCGGCCCGTGAAAAGTCACAAAGCCAGCGTAGCGGTTGATCGCCACGTGCAGCGCGGTGATATCGCTATAGCCTACAAACGGTTTGGGGTTGGCCTGCAGCAGGTCAAAATCCAGGCGATCCAGCAGACGCGGAGTGCCGTAGCCACCCCGCAGGCAAAAAATGGCATCGATGGAAGTGTCGGCAAAGGCCTCATGCAGATCGTTGAGCCGAACGTCATCGCTGCCTGCCAGGTAGCCATCACGCTGCCCCACACCGGGAAAAACACGCAAGGTATAACCTCTGGCGTCCATCCACCGACGTGCCTTATCGACATCCAGCGCTGCGGGCCCTGCAGGAGCGATCAGTCCGATCACCCCCTCGGCACGCAAGGCCGGCACCGCCTTGCTCATTCTCAGGAAACCAGGCTGGCCTTGACCAGTTTTGCCTGTTCGTCGGCATGGTACGAAGAACGCACCAGCGGGCCCGACGCAACGTTCTTGAAGCCCATCTTGTAGCCTTCTTCGGCAAACCAGGCAAACACGTCCGGGTGCACGAAGCGCTGGACCGGCAAGTGGCTGCGGGAAGGTTGCAGGTATTGGCCGATGGTCAGCATGTCGATGTCGTGTTCGCGCATACGCTTCATGACTTCGATGACTTCTTCGTCGGTCTCGCCCAGGCCGAGCATCAGGCCGGACTTGGTAGGAATGTGCGGCATCATCTGCTTGAATTTTTGCAGCAGGGTCAGCGACCACTGGTAGTCCGACCCCGGACGCGCAGCCTTGTACAGGCGCGGTACAGTTTCCAGGTTGTGGTTGAACACATCTGGCGGCTCGGCGGCGGTGATTTCCAGGGCGACGTCCATGCGGCCGCGGTAATCCGGGACCAAGGTCTCCAGCATCACGTCCGGCGACAGCTTGCGGATTTCGCGGATGCAGTCGGCAAAGTGCTGGGCACCGCCGTCACGCAGGTCATCGCGGTCCACGGAGGTGATCACCACGTACTTGAGTTTCAGGTCGGCGATGGCGATGGCCAGGCTTTGCGGCTCGTTGACGTCCAATGGCTTCGGACGGCCGTGACCGACGTCGCAGAACGGGCAACGACGGGTGCAAATGTCACCCATGATCATGAAGGTCGCGGTACCGCCGGAGAAGCACTCACCCAGGTTCGGGCAGGAGGCTTCTTCGCAGACGCTGTGCAGCTTGTGTTTGCGCAACAGGGCCTTGATTCGATCGACTTCCGGCGAGATCGGGATACGTACACGAATCCAGTCGGGCTTTTTCGGCAATTCGGTGGTCGGGATGATCTTCACCGGGATGCGTGCAACCTTCTCGGCGCCGCGCAGCTTGACGCCAGCTTCCACCTTGGCACGCGGGGCCGGACGCTCGGTGATGTCCAGCGTCGGGATCATGGTTTGCACAACATCAGTAGTCATAATCAGTCGATTCCGCCCGTTAGGGTCGTCTGCTCAGCATAGTCGAGGTGTTTGACGAGCTGCGCGCGCAGCCGGGCACTTACCTCGGCAAATTCTATCGGTCCTGCGTGCTCGCCCAGCTGCGTCATGGCCAGCCCGGCGTAACCACAGGGATTAATCCGTCGAAACGGTGCCAGATCCATGTCCACGTTCAGGGCCAGGCCATGAAAGGAACAGCCGTGGCGAATTCGCAGACCCAGGGAGGCGATTTTCGCGCCGTCAACATACACCCCCGGCGCATCAGGCTTGGCTACGGCAGTCACACCGTAACTGGCCAACAGCTCGATCAGGCATGTCTCCATGCGACTGACCAGCTCACGCACGCCAAAACCCAGCCGGCGCACATCCAGCAACAGGTACGCCACCAATTGGCCAGGGCCATGGTAAGTCACCTGCCCGCCGCGGTCGACCTGCACCACCGGGATTTCTCCCGGCAGCAGCAGATGCTCGGCCTTGCCGGCCTGGCCCTGGGTGAAAACCGGCGGGTGCTCCACCAGCCAGATTTCATCCGGGGCTTCGGTGCCGCGCTCGTTGGTGAACCGCTGCATGGCGTGCCACACCGGCTCGTATGCCATTTGGCCGAGCTCGCGAAAGCCCAGAGTCTGTGACATCACAACACCATATGCACGAAGCCGGTGGCCCGCAGATCACTGTTGATGTCGTACAGCTGGTCTTGCCCGGTGGCAATGATGTGCAACTGGATAGTGGTGTACTTGCCGTTGGTGCTTTGACGTTCGGCCAGGGTCTTGTGGTCGACGGTGGCGTGCTTCTCAAGGATCTCGATAATCTTGTCCTTGAAACCCACGCCGGTATCGCCGATTACCTTAATAGGGTAATCCGCGCAGGGGAATTCGATCTTTGGCGCCTTTACTTCGGTATCGGTCATGGCGTAACGGCCTCGTAAGCGTAAGCCGTGGCGACGGGCATGACCTGCGCGCCGGATCAGCGCGAGGTCATGCAGGTGCACACTATCAGTTGAACAAGCCGTAGAAGAATAGACGGATGCTATCCCACACGCGGCGGAAAATACCACCTTCGTCGACAGCGTCGAGGGCGATCAGGTCGGCGCTGTGCACCACTTTGTCGTCCAGCTTCACTTCGACTTTACCAATCACATCGCCCTTGGCGATTGGCGCGACCAATTGAGGGTTCATGGTCATGCTGGCAGCCAGCTTCTTCAATTGGCCTTTAGGCATGGTCAGAGTCAGGTCTTCAGCCAGGCCTGCCTTGATTTGATGCTCAGTGCCTTTCCATACCTGGGCCTGGGCCAGTTCGGCGCCCTTCTGGTAGAAGGTCTGGGTTTCGAAGAAGCGGAAACCGTAGGTCAGCAGCTTTTGCGTCTCGGCCGCACGGGCCTGCTCGCTGTTGGTACCGAACACCACGGCGATCAGCCGCTGGCCGTCACGCACGGCCGAGGACACCATGCAGTAACCGGCTTCGTCGGTGTGACCGGTTTTCAGACCGTCGACGGTCTTGTCGCGCCACAGCAGCAGGTTGCGGTTAGTCTGCTTGATGTTGTTCCAGAAGAACTCTTTCTGCGAGTAGATCGCATAGTGCACCGGGTCGACACGAATGATCGCGCGGGCCAAGACCGCCATGTCGTGAGCCGACGAGTAGTGCTCAGGGTTCGGCAGGCCAGTCGGGTTCATGAAGTGGCTGTTGGTCATGCCCAAGTCAGTCACGGTTTTGTTCATCATGTCGGCGAATGCGTCTTCGCTGCCGGCGATGTGCTCGGCCAGGGCGACGCTGGCGTCGTTACCGGACTGGATGATGATGCCGTGCAGCAGGTCGCTGACAGTCACCTGGGTGCCGACTTTGATGAACATCCGCGAACCGCCGGTGCGCCAAGCGTTTTCGCTGACGGTCACCGGATCGCTTTCACCGATCTGGCCGCGACGGATTTCCAGGGTGGCGATATAAGCAGTCATCAGCTTGGTCAAGCTGGCCGGTGGCAGGCGCTGGTCACCGTTGCCCTCGACCAGCACGTTGCCGCTGGCGGCATCCATGAGCACCCAGGATTTGGCGGCAAGTTGCGGTGAAGCCGGCACCATTTCGGCCGCCCAGGCGGCAGGTGTGATGATCAGCGGGACAAGCAGGCACAGGCGTTTGGCTAAGGTGGTGATGTTCATCCGTCTCTCGAAATTACTTATGGAAACTTGCCCTCGCGGGCAAAACTATTCAGACAGCCCGTTACCAGACTGTCGCGTGTTCAGTTGCCTGCTCACCCCTTGCCTTCGGGTTTTTATTATTCCAAGAGCCAACAACCAGGGTCCTGGCCCGCAAGCGAGCCTGAACCATCAATCCGATATCACTTATTCCGCGCTGACCACACTGGGCTGCCCCAGGTTGGCCAGCCGCACGCTGTTCTGCACTTGCGCGATCTCACCTGGCGTACCAATTGGCCCCAGGCGAACCCGATGCAGGGTCTGCTGATTACGCACGATAGAGCTGATAAAGACCGGCGCACTGACCATCCCGCTGAGCTTGGACCTTAACAGCTCTGCCGCGTCCGGGTTGGCGAAAGCGCCGACTTGCAGGTACTGCCCGGCCGCCGTCTGGCCACCAGGCGCCGCTTGCGGCACGGCCACCACAGGCGCGGCGTGTTGCTGCGGTGGTGGCGTCCATTGTTCGACCTTGCCGGCCGATGCGGTGATTTGTGGCTGCGGGGTTTGCGGTTCGTTGAGCATCAACGGTGCCGGCTTGCCACGCTGGGCCCAGTACTGTTGTGGATCGATACCTTCGACCTTGACCCGCGCGGTGCCGGTTTCGGCGTAGCCGAGTTTCTTCGCGGCAGCGTAGGACAAGTCGATGATCCGATCCGAATAGAACGGCCCGCGATCGTTGACCCGCAGGATCACCGTGCGGTTGTTGTCCAGATTGGTCACCTTGACGTAGCTGGGCAGCGGCAAGGTCTTGTGGGCCGCGCTCATACCGTAAAGGTCATAGACCTCGCCATTGGCGGTGTTCTGGCCGTGGAACTTGGTGCCGTACCAGGAAGCGGTACCCGACTGCACGTAAGTCTTGGACTCTTGCAACGGGAAGTACGACTTGCCCAGCACCGTGTAAGGGTTGGCCTTGTAGGGGCCGGTGTGCAGGGTTGGCGTGGCATCCGGGATGCGCGAGACATCAACGTCCCACCAGGGCGCGCCGTCTTTGTGGGCGCGATTGATGTCCAGGCCTGGCGCAGAGCGCACGGCAGCCCCGGATTTCTGGGCAGGCGCGCGACTGGTGCTGGTGGAGCAACTGGCCACCATCAACGACAATGCGGCAAGCGCCACCAGCTTCAGGGGTTTATTGATCGGCAATACCCGCATTACTTGACGCCCCGTGCTTGGACCAGCATATCTGACAGCTGATGTACGGCCATGGCGTACATCACACTGCGGTTATAACGCGTGATTGCGTAGAAATTCTTCAGGCCCATCCAGTATTCAGGGCCATTTTCGCCTTCGAGGCGAAATGCAGTAACCGGCATATCATCGCGCAGCGCATCATGACTTGACCAGCCCAGCGCCCGCAACTCCCCGACGGTCTTGACCGGCTCGATGCCTTGGGTCAGGCCTTCGTCGGCGCGATCTCCCCTGACATCGGCGCGAATCACCACCGGTTCACCACCGACCCAGCCGTGACGTTTGAAATAGCTGGCCACGCTGCCAATGGCATCATCGGGGTTGCTCCAGATATTGATATGGTTGTCACCGTCAAAATCCACGGCGTAGGCGCGAAAGCTGCTCGGCATAAACTGCGGCAGGCCCATGGCCCCGGCATAGGAACCCTTGAGGGTCAGCGGATCGATCTGTTCTTCACGGGCCAGTAGCAGGAACTCACGCAGTTCCTTGCGGAAGAAGTCGGCGCGCGGCGGGTAATCGAAACCCAGGGTCGACAAGGCGTCGATCACCCGGTAGCTGCCAGTGTTGCGGCCATAAAAGGTTTCAATCCCAATGATCGACACAATGACCTGCGCCGGCACGCCGTACTCCTGCTCGGCGCGGGCCAGCACCGCTTCGTGCTCGCGCCAGAAGTCCACGCCCCGTGCCACGCGGGCATCGGTGAGGAACATCGGCCGGTATTCCTTCCACTGCTTCACGCGCTCGGCGGGACGGGAGATGGCATCGAGAATCGACTGTTTACGCTGGGCTTCACGAAACACGCCCATCAGCTGTTCACCAGCGAAACCATAGTCACGGGTCATCTCGCCGACAAATTCGGCGACCTGGGGCGAGCCGTCGTAGTCGCCGGCCAGCACTTGCTGCGTGATGCCCAGAAGGCCCACCAGGCCTACACAGGTCGCGTGCCGGGCAGCCCAGCCGCGCATTACTTGCATTGACATCTTCACCTTATTCAAACCTGCGCGATCCACTTACGATGGGTATGGATCGACATCAAAACCCCAAACGCTGACAGCAATGTCACCAGCGAAGTTCCGCCGTAGCTAATAAACGGCAACGGCACCCCAACCACCGGCAACAGGCCACTGACCATACCGATGTTGACGAAAACGTAAACAAAAAAAGTCATTGTCAGGCTGCCGGCAAGCAATTTGCCGAACAGCGTCTGCGCTTGCGCGGTGATCACCAGGCCGCGACCGATCAACAGCAGATAGATCAGCAACAGCGCGCAAATGCCCACCAGGCCGAACTCTTCGCCCATCACCGCGATAATAAAGTCGGTGTGGCTTTCCGGCAAAAAGTCCAGGTGCGACTGGGTGCCCAGTAACCAGCCCTTACCAAATACACCGCCGGAACCGATGGCGGCCTTGGACTGAATGATGTTCCAGCCAGTGCCCAACGGATCGCTTTCCGGGTCAAGGAAGGTCAGGATTCGCTGTTTCTGATACTCGTGCATGAAAAAGAACCACATGGCCACGGCCACCGGTATCGCCGCCGCCAGCACGCTGAGAATCCAGCGCCAGCGCAGGCCGCCCATGAACAGCACGAACGCACCGCCGGCGAGGATCAGCAGCGAAGTACCGAGGTCCGGCTGACGCACGATGAGAACAAAGGGGATGCCGATCAGCATCAGGCTGACCCCCACATGCTTGAGCTGCGGCGGCAAAGTGCGCTTGGACAGGTACCAGGCGATGGTCGCTGGCATCAGGATCTTCATGAACTCCGACGGTTGGAAGCGAATCACCCCCGGAATATTGATCCAGCGGGTGGCGCCCATGGCGTTGTGGCCCATGACGTCCACCACCACCAGCAGCAAAACGCCGGCGACGTAGCCCAGTGGCACCCAGCGCGCCATGAAGCGCGGCTCCAACTGGGCAATCACCACCATCGACAACAGGCCAAGCCCGAACGACGACGCCTGCTTGATCAACAAATCCCAGTTCTTGCCGCTGGCCGAATACAGCACGAACAGGCTGCCGGCAGCCAGGGTCAGCAGCAGAATCAGCAACGGGCCATCAATGTGCATGCGCTGCAGCAAGGTGGCGCGACGACGCATCACATCCTCGCTGGAGAGGATGCGGTCAAAATTACTCTTCACGGGCCGTAGCCTCCGCGCTTGAAGGGTTGGCGTACTCAGGCTTGAGCTTGCCGTCCTGATCCAGCAACCAGGCGTCCATGATCTGGCGCACCACCGGCGCAGCCACGCCGGAGCCGGACTCGCCGTTCTCGACCATTACCGCCACGGTGATCGTCGGGTTGTCGGCCGGAGCAAAACCAACAAACAAGGCGTGGTCGCGGTGGCGCTCCTGAACCTTGGAGCGGTCATACTTCTCACCCTGCTTGATCGCCACCACCTGGGCGGTACCGCTCTTGCCGGCAATCCGGTACTGCGCGCCGGCCGCAGCCTTGCGCGCGGTGCCACGGGCGCCGTGCATCACTTGCTGCATGCCGTGGTTGACCTTGGTCCAGTCGGACGGGTCGCGCAGGACGATGTCCGGAATCGGGTTTTCATCGACAGGCTTTTGACCCTCGATGGTCCTGGCCAGGTGCGGGCGGATCCACTTGCCCTTGCTGGCCACCAAAGCGGTGGCCTGGGCCAATTGCAGAGGGGTGGCCTGCATATAGCCCTGGCCGATCCCGAGAATCAGCGTTTCACCGGGAAACCAGGCCTGACGACGGGTAGCGCGCTTCCATTCCCGGGACGGCATCAAGCCTGGGGATTCCTCGAACATGTCCAGGGACACTTTCTGACCGAGGCCGAACTTGCCCATATAGGTCGACAAACGATCGATCCCCAGCTTGTGGGCCAGATCATAGAAGTAGGTGTCATTGGAGCGCATGATCGCCGTGTCCAGGTCCACATAGCCGTCGCCGGTGCGGTTCCAGTTACGGTATTTGTGATCGTAGTTGGGCAGCATGTAATAACCAGGGTCGAATACCCGGCTGGAGGCGGTAACAACACCGGAATCCAGGCCGGCAATTGCCACTGCCGGCTTGATGGTCGAGCCCGGCGGATACAGACCGCGCAGCACCCGGTTGAACAGCGGTCGGTCGATGGAATCGCGCAGCTCGGCGTAAGCCTTGAAGCTGATCCCGGTCACGAACAGGTTCGGATCGAAGCTCGGCTGACTGACCATTGCCAGTACTTCGCCAGTGTTCGGGTCCAGCGCCACCACCGCACCACGACGCCCGCCCAGGGCCATCTCTGCGGCCTCCTGCAATTTGATGTCCAGGCTCAGGACGATGTCCTTGCCGGGAATCGGGTCGGTACGCTTAAGCACTCGCAACACCCGGCCACGGGCGTTGGTCTCGACTTCTTCGTAACCCACCTGGCCGTGCAGTTCCGGCTCGTAGAAACGCTCGATGCCGGTCTTGCCGATATGGTGGGTGCCGCTGTAGTTGACCGGATCGAGGCCCTTGAGCTCTTTCTCGTTGATCCGCCCCATATAGCCGACCGAGTGGGCAAAGTGCGCACCTTGCGGGTAATGGCGCACCAACTGCGCCACCACTTCCACACCCGGCAGGCGGAACTGGTTCACCGCGATACGGGCAATCTGCTCTTCGGTCAGCTCAAACAGGATCGGCACCGGCTCAAACGGCCGTCGTCCCTGTTTCATGCGTTTCTCGAAGATCACCCGGTCTTCCGGCGTCAGCTGCAACACTTCGACGATGACATCGAGAATCTGCTGCCAATCGCCGGAGCGCTCGCGGGTCATGCTCAGGCTGAAACTGGGCCGGTTATCCGCCACCACCACGCCGTTGCGGTCGAAGATCAGGCCACGGGTCGGCGGAATCGGCTGCACATGCACCCGGTTATTTTCCGACAACGTGGAGTGATAGTCATACTGGATCACCTGCAGGAAATACAGGCGGGCGATCAGCACGCACATCAGAACGACCACCATAATGGCGCCGAACACGACCCGAGCGCGTACCAGACGTGCGTCTTTCTCGTGGTCCTTGATGCGGATCGGCTGGGTCATCAGGCAGGGCGCAGATTATTTGTGATAAGGGTGCCCGGACAGAACTGTCCAGGCGCGATACAGCTGTTCACCGATCAGAATCCTTACCAACGGGTGTGGCAGCGTCAGCGGCGACAGCGACCAGCGCTGATCGGCACGCGCGCAGACTTCCGGCGCCAACCCCTCGGGGCCGCCGACCATGAAGTTCACCGTGCGAGAATCCAGGCGCCAGCGATCCAGTTCCACCGCCAACTGCTCGGTGCTCCAGGGTTTGCCATGCACTTCGAGGGTGACAATCCGCTCATTGGGGCCGACCTTGGCCAGCATGGCTTCGCCTTCCTGACGGATAAAACGCGCCACGTCGGCATTCTTGCTCCGGGTATTGAGCGGTATTTCCACCAGCTCCAACGCCAGCTCGGATGGCAGACGCTTGGCATACTCATGCCAGCCTTCTTCCACCCACTTGGGCATGCGTGAACCGACAGCGATCAGACGCAGGCGCACAGCCGGCCCTTATTCCTGGTCTTTGTTGAGCTTGGTGAAATGCTCGTGACCGACTTCAGGGCTGTGGTGCTTGCCATCGGCGGCACGGCTCTGCTCGGCACCTTTCCACAGGCGCTCCAGGTCGTAGAACTGGCGAGCGTTGGAGGTCATCATATGGACGATCACGTCGTCCATGTCCAGCAGCACCCAATCGCTGTCGCCCTTGCCTTCTTCGCCCAGTGGCTTGACGCCCTGCAGCTTGACCATCTCGCGGACCTTATCGAGCATCGCGCCGATCTGGCGGTTGGAGGTACCGGTAGCGATGATCATGTAGTCAGTGATGCTCTGCTTGTCACGGACATCAATCACCAGCACGTCCTGGGCCTTGACGTCTTCCAGGGCCGCTACAGCGACCTTGACCAGTTCGTCACCCTTGAGGGGCTCGTTACTAAACACCACTTCCGGCAGCGGGGCGCTCTTGAATGTGCCTTTGCGCTTAACTTTGCTTACGTCTTTGTTCGTCATATAAAACTCGTTTTGCTCGTATGTTCGGGCGCTTCAATACACGACTATTCGTGCCTTCAAGCGCGCCTTTTCAGTTCGACGCACGGTAAAGCCCGTGCGCATCGATGTAGGCCAAGACCGCGTCAGGCACCAGGAAACGTACCGACTTCCCGCTGGCCAGCAGTTGACGGATCTGGGTGGCAGACACCGCAAGCGGGGTCTGCCAGACGAATGCAATATTCCCGCTCGGCCCGGTCAGGGCCTGCGGGTCACTTACCGACCGCGCTGCCAGCAGGTTGCGCAAGGCATCCGGCGGTTCGCTGTCGGCATCCGGGCGTTGCAGCACCAGGATGTGGCAATGCTGGAGCAACTCTTCCCAGCGGTGCCAAGTGGGCAGGCCGCAAAATGCGTCCCAGCCCAAAAGTAGAAACAACTGGTCATCAGCGGCCAGTTCGGCCCGCGTCAGTTCCAGGGTGTCAATAGTGTAGGACGGTTTGTCGCGTTTGAGTTCGCGGTCGTCCACCACCAGCGGTGAAATACCGGCAACGGCACACTGGACCATCGCCAGCCGGTCAAGCGGTGAAACCTGAGGCGTGTCCCGATGGGGCGGCCTGGCATTCGGTGTCAGGCGCAGTTCATCCAGCCCGAGAGCGTCTGCGACTTCCAGGGCACTGCGCAAATGGCCGATGTGCACGGGGTCGAAGGTGCCGCCGAGCAGCCCGATGCGTTTACCCATCAAGTGCGCACATGACCATCGCCGAAGACCACGTACTTCTCGCTGGTCAGGCCTTCGAGGCCAACCGGACCGCGGGCGTGGAGCTTGTCGGTGGAAATGCCGATCTCCGCCCCCAGGCCATATTCGAAACCGTCGGCAAAGCGCGTCGAGGCGTTGACCATCACCGAAGCGGAATCCACTTCGTTGAGGAAACGCCGGGCATCGCTGAAATGCTCGGTGACGATGGCGTCGGTGTGCTTGGAGCCGTAGGTATTGATGTGTTCGATGGCCTGATCCAGGTCGTCGACGATGCGGATCGACAGGATCGGCGCCGTGTACTCGGTGTACCAATCCTGCTCGGTGGCTTCGATGATGTCGGCGCCAAGCAAGGCGCGGGTGCGTTCGCAACCGCGCAACTCCACGCCCTTGTCACGGTAGATGGCGGCCAGCGGCGGCAACACGCGCTCGGCAATCGCCACGTGTACCAGCAAGGTTTCCATGGTGTTGCACGGAGCGTAACGGTGCGTCTTGGCGTTGTCGGCAATGCGGATGGCCTTGTCGAGATCGGCAGCGACATCTATATAGACGTGGCAGACGCCGTCCAAGTGCTTGATGACCGGCACCTTGGCATCGCGGCTGACCCGCTCGATCAGGCTCTTGCCACCGCGCGGGACGATCACGTCGACGAACTCGGGCATGGTGATCAAGGCACCGACGGCGGCGCGGTCAGTGGTTTCCACCACTTGCACCACTTCGGCTGGCAACTCGGCCACCGCCAGACCCTGCTGGATACAGGCGGCAATGGCACGATTGGAATTGATCGCCTCGGAACCGCCCCGCAGGATGGTGGCGTTGCCAGACTTGAGGCACAGGCTGGCGGCGTCGATGGTCACGTTCGGACGGGACTCATAGATGATGCCAATCACGCCCAGGGGCACGCGCATCTTGCCAACTTGGATTCCCGACGGCATGTAGCGCATGTCGCGGATTTCACCGATGGGGTCAGGCAGCTTCGCCACCTGACGCAAACCTTCGATCATTTCGTCGATGCGTACCGGCGTAAGCGCCAGGCGATCCAGCAATGCCGGTTCCAGACCAATGGCCCGGCCGTTGGCCAGGTCCAGCTCGTTGGCAGCGCTGAGCTCGGAGCGCGAAGCATCCAGGGCATCGGCAGCGGCCAGCAGCGCACGGTTCTTCTGCGCGGTGCTCGCACGGGCGATCAACCGCGAGGCCTGACGGGCAGCGCGACCCAGGCGGGTCATGTAGTCAAGAACGGACTCAGTCATAGTCTGGTGGGGTCTTGGCAAAGAGGAAAGCGGCAGATTATAGCTGTCGCGCCCGTCCACGGACAGCGGTGAGGGGCGGATGGTTGAAATGAACTGTAAAAAACCGACGTTCAGCCGTGATTAAGGCTGAAGTTGTTATCATCCTGTCACATTTAGTCGCCTCAACCCTTTATGCCATGTCCAACTTTCCACCCTTGATCCCCGCCAACGCCCTGCCCGACGGCTTCTTCGATCGCGATGCGCAACAGCTCGCGAAAGATTTGCTGGGCAAAGTCATTCGCCATCGGGTTGGCGATTTGTGGCTGTCGGCGCGAATCATCGAGACCGAAGCCTATTACGAGGCCGAAAAAGGCAGCCACGCATCCCTCGGCTACACAGAAAAGCGTAAGGCTTTGTTTCTGGATGGCGGCCATATCTATATGTACTACGCCCGTGGCGGCGACTCCCTGAACTTCAGCGCCCAGGGGCCGGGTAACGCGGTGTTGATCAAATCTGGCTATCCGTGGGTCGATGAATTATCGGGGCCGGCGAGCCTGGCACAAATGCTGTTGAACAACCCGGATGCCAGCGGCCGGCCGCGCCCATCCCAGAAGCTGTGCGCCGGGCAGACCCTGCTATGTAAGGCCCTGGGCCTGAAAGTGCCGATGTGGGACGCCAAACGTTTTGACCAGGAGCAGCTCTACGTCGAAGACGTGGGGCTGGTTCCGGCGCAGATTATCCAGACCACCCGCCTGGGGATTCCCAACGGGCGGGATGAACACTTGATGTATCGCTTTGTCGACGGCGGCTATTCGCCCTACTGCACACGGAACCCGCTGCGCCGGGGCCAAGTCGAAGGCCGCGACTACTTTTTGATTTGAAAGATATAAGCCCACCCACTGTAGAAGCGAGCTTGCTCCTACAGAGGACTGTGAATACCAATGGAGTTGATTTTATGGGCCCATGGCTCGATGGCATTACCGGCTGGCTGACCCTCAACCCCCAATGGCTGGCGGCGGCGGTGTTTATCGTGGCCTGCGTGGAATGCCTGGCAATCGCCGGCTTGATCGTACCGGGAACTGTTTTGCTGTTCGCCATTGCCGTATTGGCAGGTAGTGGTGCGCTGTCACTGGGGGAAACACTATTACTGGGCTTGCTCGGCGGGCTGTTGGGCGATGGCATTTCCTACTACCTCGGCCGGCATTTCCACCAGAATATCCGCCGCCTGCCCGGCCTGCGCCATCATCCGGAATGGATGAATGGTGCCGAGGCCTACTTCCACAAGTACGGCATCGCCAGCCTGCTGGTAGGACGCTTCATCGGCCCGCTACGGCCGATGCTGCCGATGGTTGCCGGCATGTGCGACATGCCCTTCCCGCGTTTCGCCGCCGTCAGCGTGCTGGCGGGGGCCGGCTGGTCGGTGGCGTACCTGTTGCCGGGCTGGGCCACGGGCGCAGCGTTTCGCCTGCCGCTGCCCGAAGGTTTCTGGCCCGAGGCCGGAGTCGTCGCTGCGTGCCTGGCGGTCTTGCTGGGAGTAAGCCTCAACAGCAGCCTGCGCGGTCATCGACGGGCCACGCTGTGGATGGGTTGCGCCAGCCTGACGTTGTTGATCGCCCTGTTTATCGGCTATCCGTACCTGAACCACTTTGACCAAGGCTTGATGGCCCTGATCCAGGAGCACCGCGGCCCGGCGATGGACCAGGCCATGGTGATGATTACTCAGTTGGGTGAGTTCAAGAAAATGTTCGTCGCCAGCGCGGTGCTGACCGGGCTGCTGCTGCTGGCTCGGCAATGGCGCCAAGCGATTTTCGTCGGCGCCACCCTGCTCGGTGCGGCGCTGATCAACACCGGCACCAAGCTGTTTTTTGCCCGTGGGCGCCCGGAAATACTGACCGACCCGCTAACCAGCTTCAGCATGCCCAGCGGCCACGCCTCCGGCTCGTTTGCGTTTTTCCTGGCCCTGGCAGTGCTCGCAGGCCGTGGTCAACCCACGCGCATGCGCCTGACATGGCTGTTGCTGGGCTGCATCCCCGCCGCGACCATCGCCCTGTCGCGGGTGTACCTGGGCGCCCACTGGCCGTCCGACATTCTGGCCGGCACCTTGTTGGCGATAACGGTCTGCGCCTTCAGCCTGGCCCTGAGTCAGCGCCAGACGCTTCTGCCGCCGATGTCACCGAAGGTCTGGTGGCTGATCTTGCCGGCCTGTGTGGCAGTGTTGGGGTTTTTTGCATTTAGCGGCAGCGCCCACGCTCTGCTCAGGTACGCCTACTAGAGTGGACCGACGAATACTCTGAAAGCAGAGACGGACGATTCCGGGCACACAAGGCGGTTCAGGTAAACAGCTCACCTTGCAGCTCATCAAGCAACAACTGGATCGCATCCAGGCGCCGTTGCGGGTCGTCCAGTTGCAGCAGGTCAACCTTGTCGGCCTCGGTAAAGGGCAGCAAATACGCCAGTCGATTACCCAGCACCTGCTGACCTCCGGCGTCGGCGCCCATATCCAGAGAAGCGACCATTGGGTGCTCGGCAAGTGCCTGGAGCAGCGCCAGCAGGTCGGAGTCCTCTTCGTCCAGGGGCCGCTCGGGGTGCTCTTCCAACCATTCGACTTCAGCGAGCAGTAACTGATCGCGCTGCACATCCGCCTCCAGCACGCGGAACCGCCGGCCACCTTCAACCCGAATCCCCAGCAGGCCATTATCCTGCTGCTTGAAGTCGCGGATCAGTGCTTCGCAACCAACCAGCGCGTAGCCATCGGGAGCCATCCCGACTTCCTTGCCATCAAGGATGCACACCACGCCAAAGCTTTCGCCCTTTTTCATGCAGCGGCTGATCATGTCCAGGTAGCGCGCCTCGAACAGTTGCAGATCGAGGGTGCAACCGGGAAACAGCACAGTATTGAGCGGGAAAAGCGCCAGACTCATATAGGTTTCCTTAAACCCGACTTAAACAACCAGCGACACAGCCAACGGCAGGAACACCGCCGTGGCCACGCCCATCAAACTCATCGCCAGCGCCGCAAAGGCGCCGCACTCTTCACTTTCCTGCAAGGCCACCGAGGTGCCGACGGCGTGGGCAGTCATGCCCAACGCCATGCCGCGCGCCTCCGGGCTATGAACCCCCAGGCGCGACAAATAAGCCGGCCCGATCATCGCCCCGATCACCCCGGTGATCAGCACAAACACTGCCGCCAGCGCCGCCACACCACCGATCTGCTCGGCCACCAGCATGGCAATCGGCGAGGTCACGGACTTGGGCGCCATGGTCATCAACATCATGTGTTCGGCACCGAACCACCAGCCCAGCAGCACACACAGGCCGGTCGCCAGTACACCACCCACCACCAGCGTAGTAAAAATCGGCCAGAACAGCTGGCGAATTCGTCGCAGGTTCAAGTAAAGCGGCACCGCCAGGGCCACCGTCGCCGGGCCCAGCAGGATGCTCATGATCTCGGTACTTTTACGATATTCGGCGTAGGTCAGGCCGCAGCCCAGCAGCACGCCGATCACCAGCAGCATCGACACCAGCACCGGCTGCAGGAAGATCCAGCGGGTTTTTTCGAAGCCTGCCAATACCAATTGATAGGCGCCCAAGGTGATGCCAATGCCAAACAACGGATGATGGATCACCGCTGCCCACGCGCCTTGCCAGTCGAAGGTCATTGCCCCTCCTCCCGCCGCGCCTGACGTTTGACCAGCCTTTGCATCAGCACGCCAACAAAGCCCATGGCAATCACCAACGACAGCACCAGCGCACCGACGATGGCCCAGAAGTCGGCGGCAATGTCCTTGGCATAAACCATCACGCCCACGGCCGGCGGCACCAGCAGCAACGGCAAGTAACGCAGCAAACTGCTGGCGGCCAGGCTCAGGGGCTCGGCCACCTCGCCGCGCCACACCAGATACGCCAGCATCAGCAGCAGACCGACAATCGGCCCCGGCAACACCGGCAGGAACAAGTGATTAATTGCCGTGCCAAGCAATTGAAACAGCACCAGCCATGTCAGACCGCGTAACAGCATCCGTTCTCTCCCCCAAAAAGCGCGCTGGCCATTATAAGCACGCTGGACCTATGGACCGGAATTCACCAAAAATATGGAGGGTTGACCAAGCCGATTGCCCATGATGATCTAAGGTGGTTGTCAGGGCTTCGCCCCACACATGAACAATAAAAACCGATGAACCCAAGGAGAGTCACAATGCCCTCAGTACCCGTAGCGCAACTCAAAGATTATGTCGGCAAGGAACTGGGACGTTCCGCATGGCTGACCATCGACCAGGAGCGCATCAACCTGTTCGCGGAAGCCACTGGCGATCATCAGTTCATCCACATCGACCCGGTGAAGGCCGCCCAGACCCCGTTCGGCAGCACCATCGCCCACGGTTTCCTGTCGTTGTCGCTGATACCCAAGTTGATAGAAGACATCCTGATCATGCCCGAGGGTTTGAAGATGGCGGTCAACTACGGCCTGGACACCGTGCGCTTCATCCAGCCGGTAAAGGTCAACTCCAAGGTGCGCCTGGCCGTCACCCTCACCGACGCCACTGAGAAAAAACCCGGCCAATGGCTGCTCAAGGCCACCTGCACCCTGGAAATTGAAGGCCAGGAAAAACCCGGCTACATCGCCGAGTCGCTGTCACTCTGTTTCGTCTGAAATAATTATGTAATCAAAGGCTTACCCGTAGCGAGCGGGTTTGCCCGCGCTGGGCCTCGAAGCGGCCCTAAAACCTGCAACCTGATTTTACCTGAAGGAATGCAGTGTCTTTATTGGGGCGGCTGCGCCGCCCAACGCGGGCAAGCCCGCTCGCCACAAACTCATGTATAGATCTCACAGCTGCGGCATACTCGGCGCTCAATTATCCGGATCCCGCTATGCGCCCACTCGCTCCCCTTACCCTTGTCCTGGCCCTTTTGCTCTCCGCGTGCGGCGATGGCGAATCCCTGTTGCCGCCCGACGCAAGGCTGCCGGACGGCGGGCGTTACCGTGGCGATGTGGTCAATGGCCTGCTGCAAGGCCAGGGACGCGTGGATTACCCCAACGGCAGTTGGTACGCCGGCCAGTTCGACAAGGGTCAGTGGCACGGCCAGGGCGAATGGCACGGCAGCAACGGCGAAGTCTATAAAGGTCAGTTCCAGCAAGGCTTGTTCGACGGCCAAGGCAACCTGACTACTGCGGGCACCCGTTACGTTGGCGGCTTCAAGCAAGGCCGGCGCAATGGCGAAGGCACCCTCAAAGAGGGCCAGATGACCTATCGCGGCGAGTTCAAGGACGACCAGTACTCCGGCCTCGGTCGCCTGGAGCTGGCCGACGGCAGCCAATACCAGGGCCAGTTCACCCACGGCAAACCCAACGGTGAAGGCCAGCGCAACGACGACAGCGGCAACCAGTTCAGCGGCCACTTCGTCAACGGGCAATTGGAAGGCAACGGCACCTTCAATAGCGCTGACGGCGACATGTACGTCGGCCACTTCAAACAAAACCAGCTCAACGGCAAGGGCCGCTACGAAAACGCCGACGGCGATGTGTGGATCGGTGAGTTCAAGGAAGGCGCGCTGAACGGCAAGGGCGAATTGATTGGCGTCGACGGCAGTCACTACGTCGGTCAGTTCAGTGACTGGCGCTTTACCGGCGAGGGTCGCCTGAACCTCACCGACGGCAGCTTCTATGTGGGCGGTTTCGACAGCGACAGCTACCAGGGCAAAGGCACTCTGGTGCTCACCGATGGCACCGTGCAAGCCGGGACGTGGGTCAACGGCATGCGTGTGCGCAATGCCGACGGCCACCTGCTGCCCGATGCGCTGGAAGTCGGCGTGCTGGCCCAGGGTCGCCTGCTCGACCAGGCTCTTGCCGCTGTTCCCGCCTCAACTGCAGCGGTTGAGCTGTACACCCTGGTGCTGGCGGGTGATGGCAAGCAAAGCGTGTTTCTGCGTGAAGCCGACTACGTCAGCAACCTGCTGGCCACCCGCTTCGGCGCCCAAGGTCAGATACGCCTGGTCAACCACCGCGACCATATCGCCGACCGCCCCATGGCCACTCGGGAAAGCCTGCGCCGCGCCGTGCAGACCCTCGCCGAGCGCACGGGCCCGGAGGATCTGGTGTTCATCTATATGACCAGCCACGGCACCCATGAGCATGAACTGGTACTGGACCAACCGCGCATGGAGCTGGCCGACCTGCCGGCCGATGAGTTGGCCGCCGTGCTCGCGCCACTGAAAAAACGCGACAAGATCATCGTCATCTCCGCGTGCTACTCCGGTGGTTTCATCCCGGCGCTAAAAGACGAACGCACTCTGATCATGACGGCTTCGCGAGCCGATCGTGTGTCGTTCGGCTGCTCCGAAGAGGCAGACTTCACCTACTTTGGCGACGCGCTGTTCGCTCAGGCATTCAACCAGACCGACGATTTGCAGCAAGCCTTCAAGCTGGCGCAACTGCATGTGACCGAGCGCGAGATGGCGGACAACTTCGAAGCCTCCGAACCCCAGATCTGGGCACCCAAAGGCGTGATCACCCGTTGGCAACTATTACGCAAGCAGCAGGCACGAAAAGCGCTCGAAAGCGTCTCTATGAATAGCAAGGAAGCCAAGAGCAACTAAGCTGAAACAGTATCAAGGGGGAAACATCATGTACTTGACGCCTCAGCATATCTTGCTTGCCGGAGCCTCGGGATTGACCGGGGAACATCTACTGGACCGCCTGCTCAACGAGCCCACCGTGACCCGCGTACTGGCGCCCAGCCGAAAGCCTTTGGCCGAGCATCCGCACCTGGAAAACCCGGTGGGCGACCCGGCGGTGTTCCTGCCACAACTCAGCGGGCGGGTGGACATCGCTTTCTGCTGCCTGGGCACCACCATCAAACTGGCAGGCTCCGAACAAGCCTTCCGTGCCGTCGACCTGGACATGGTCGTGGCCTTCAGCAAGCGGGCGCGGGAAATGGGCGCACGGCACCTGATCGTGATCAGCGCGATTGGCGCCGATCCGAAATCCTCGGTGTTCTACAACCGGGTCAAAGGGGAAATGGAACAGGCCTTGAAGGCCCAGGACTGGCCGCAATTGACCATCGTCCGGCCTTCGCTGCTGCTGGGGGAGCGGCTGGAAACAAGACTGGTGGAAAAACTGGCGGGGCCCCTGTCACGACTGGTTCCTGGCAAGTATCACGGCATTGAAGTCTGCGAACTGGCCCGGGCGATGTGGCGGCTGGCACTGGAAGAACAAGATGGGTTGCGGATTGTGGAGTCGGATGAGTTGCGTAAGCTCGGCAAGTAACTAACGCTCTTGAGAGCGACAATTACTGTGGCGAGCGGGCTTGCCCACTCGTCACAGGTTATTAGAGCCCGCCCGTCGCGTTAAACCCTACTCCCAGCACCGTCAACGCCGACAGCGGCAATAGCAGCGTATCGAGCAAGGCGCTGGCCGGCAGGTCTACGCCGGGGTAGCTTGGGGCTTCGGCGCCGAAACGGTCCATTGCACAACAGCCGCCCTGCATCGCATACAGGTCCAGGCGCGTGCCGGCATATACCACCGGCGCACCCGGTTTCGCCGCATCCAGGGTGCGCACAGTGGCGCAACCGGTCAGCTGTAGCGCCAGCAATACCAGCAGCGCTTTATTCATCACTGCTCAAATGATGCTCGCCCCAACGCGGCAACATGTCCTGAGGAATGTTCAGCAGGTTGAGAATCCTCGCCACCACAAAGTCCACCAGGTCATCGATGGTTTGCGGCTGATGATAAAAACCTGGGGACGCCGGCAGGATGGTCACACCCATGTTCGACAGCTTGAGCATGTGCTCCAGATGGATACTCGAATACGGCGCCTCGCGCGGCACCAGAATCAACTGGCGACGCTCCTTCAAGGTCACGTCTGCCGCCCGCTCAATCAGGTTGTTGCAAGCGCCCGTGGCAATCGCCGACAAGGTTCCGGTGGAACACGGCACCACCACCATCGCCGCCGGCGCGCCGGAACCAGAGGCCACCGGCGACATCCAGTCTTCCTTGCCATAAACCTTGATCTGCCCCGCCGCCGCTCCGGTGTATTCGGTGAGGAAGGCCTGCATCATCTGCACCTTGGGTGGCAGCGTGACATCAGTCTCGGTCGCCATCACCAACTGCGCGGCCTTGGAGATCAGAAAGTGCACCTCGCGGTCTTCGCGTACCAGGCAATCCAGCAGGCGCAGGCCATAAGGTGCGCCAGACGCGCCGGTCATCGCCAGGGTGACACGCTCCGGCCCGCTCATTGCAGTGCCTCGGCCAGTTTGCCGTGCAGACCGCCGAAGCCGCCGTTGCTCATGATCACCACATGGGTACCGGGCTTGGCCTGGCTTTTCACGCGTTCGATGATGCCTTCCAGGGAATCGCTGACAATCGACGGCACCGTGCACAGGTTCGCGACAGCCGCCAGATCCCAGCCGAGGTTGGCCGGCGCATACCACACCACCTGGTCGGCATCGACCACGCTTTGCGGCAAGCCATCGCGATGGGCGCCGAGTTTCATGGAGTTGGAGCGTGGCTCGATGATGGCGATTATCGGTGCATCACCCACGCGCTTGCGCAAACCGTCGAGGGTGGTGGCAATCGCCGTCGGGTGGTGGGCAAAGTCGTCGTAGATGGTAATCCCATTCACTTCAGCAACCTTTTCCATGCGCCGCTTAACGCTCTTGAACGCGCTCAACGCGGCGATGCCCATGGACGGGGCCACGCCGACATGACGGGCGGCGGCCAGGGTAACCAGGGCATTGGCAACGTTGTGCTGGCCGGTCATATCCCAGTCGACCACGCCTTGGGCGACGCCTTCGAACAACACCTCGAACCTGGAACCGTCCTGGCTCAGCAACTTGACCTGCCACTGCCCGCCGGCACCGGTGGTTTGCACCGGGGTCCAGCAGCCCATCTCGATCACTCGCTGCAAGGCAGGCTCGGTGGTCGGGTGGATCACCAGGCCTTCGCTGGGGATGGTGCGCACCAGATGGTGAAACTGCCGCTCGATGGCTGGCAGATCAGGGAAGATATCAGCATGATCAAACTCCAGGTTGTTCAGGATCGCCGTGCGCGGGCGGTAGTGAACAAACTTGGAGCGTTTGTCGAAGAAGGCGCTGTCGTATTCGTCGGCTTCGATGACGAAGAATGGCGTGTCACCCAGACGCGCCGACACCGAGAAGTTCTGCGGCACACCGCCGATCAGGAAGCCCGGGCTCATGCCGGCATGCTCCAGGACCCAGGCCAGCATGCTGCTGGTGGTGGTTTTGCCATGGGTGCCGGCGACGGCCAGCACCCAACGGCCTTGCAGCACATGGTCCGACAGCCATTGCGGACCGGAGACATAGGGCAGGCCTTTGTTCAGCACGTATTCGACCGCCGGGTTGCCACGGGACATGGCGTTGCCAATCACCACCAGGTCCGGGACCGGGTCGAATTGCGCCGGGTCGTAGCCTTGGGTCAACTCAATGCCCTGGGCCTGCAGTTGCGTGCTCATGGGCGGATAAACGTTGGCATCAGAGCCGGTGACATGATGGCCCAACTCTTTGGCCAAAACCGCCATCGAGCCCATGAACGTGCCGCAAATACCGAGAATATGAATGTGCATAGTCGACCTCGTAAAACATCGAGGCAGGTTAGCGCAGGGTGGGAGAAATCGCACTCTTTAGCTGCAGGATCTCAACGGGCGATGCCATGCTTACGCAGCTTTCTGTAAAGCGTATTACGGCTGACGCCCAACTGCCCGGCGGTATGGGTCATGTGCCAGCGTTGTTGCTCCAGGGCGTTGAGCAACGCCAGGCGCTCGGCATCGTCCAGGGGTGAGTCCGTAGGCTCATCCACTGCGACCGGCTGCGCTCGAGCCTGGCGAATTATCGCCG
This sequence comes from Pseudomonas sp. C321, assembly GCF_055407105.1. Taxonomy (NCBI): domain Bacteria; kingdom Pseudomonadati; phylum Pseudomonadota; class Gammaproteobacteria; order Pseudomonadales; family Pseudomonadaceae; genus Pseudomonas; species Pseudomonas sp. C321. The sequence goes on from NZ_JBUZRB010000001.1 coordinate 1,113,903, forward strand.
GCAAGTCCTCAAAGCCGACCCGCCCTTCGTCACACAACGCCGCCAACGTGCGCAACACTGTGCGCAGCTGCCGCACGTTGCCTGGCCAAGCGAACGCCAGCAGCGCCTGGCGTGCCGCACCATCGAGCAGCACCGGCTGATCGCCCGCCTCTTGCGCCAGCAGGAAGTCCAGCAACTGCGACTTGTCGCTACGCTCACGCAATGGCGGCAAGGAGATTTCCAGGCCGTTGAGCCGGTAGTACAGATCTTCGCGGAAGCTGCCGTCCTGCACCCGCTCCAGCAGGTTACGGTGGGTGGCGCTGATGATGCGCACGTTCACCGCTTGTGGTTCGCCACCGATAGGCACCACCAGACGATCCTCCAGCACCCTTAATAGCCGGGTTTGCAACGCCAGGGGCATGTCGCCAATTTCGTCGAGGAACAAGGTGCCGCCGTCGGCCTGTTGCAACTTGCCGCGCATGCCTTCCTTGCGCGAGCCGGTGAAACTGCCGCCGCGATAGCCGAACAGTTCACTTTCGATCAGGCTTTCCGGGATCGCCGCACAGTTGAGGGCGACGAAGGACTTTTCTGCCCGTTGACTGGCGTGGTGCACGGCCTTGGCGAAGGCCTCCTTACCGGAGCCGGTTTCGCCGTTGATCAGCAGCGGCACGTCACGCTCGAACACTCGCAGTGCCTTGCGAAAATCGCTTTGCAGCGCCGCATCTCCCAGGCAAATACTCGGCAGGCGCGGCCGCTCCACCTGCGGCGGCGCTTGTACCACCGGGCTCGGCACACTACGGGGCTGGCCGCGTAATACCGCGAATACATTGCGCCCATCGCGGGTGCGCAGGGGCCAACTGGCGCTGGCATGGACGCTGGCACGACCGAGTAGTTCATCCAGGGAACAATCGAAAAACATCTCCACCGGCAGCCCCAGCAAACGCCCACGGGCTTCGCCCAGCAGGTTCAGCGCGCTCTGGTTGAGGGCGCAAATCCGCCCTTCGCCATCAAACGCCAGCAAGCCTTCGCTGAACAGGCCCACGGACTCGGCCTGCAAGTGGAAGCGCAGCAGCCAGTGACTCTCAAAATAACGCAGGAAGTAGCAGCTCTCGATCATCTTCGCCGAGAGGTTGACCAGGGCCATGGTGTGGAACTGGCTCTGGCGCGAGACCGCTTCCCGTGCCGAGGACACATCGAGCACCGCCAGCAGCTCGCCATGGGGATCGAACACCGGGCTGGCGGAGCAGGTCAGGCCGGTATGGCGGCCACGGAAGTGTTCATCGCGATGAATGGTCAGTGCCTGGCGCTCCACCAGGCAGGTGCCAATACCGTTGGTGCCTTCGCAGGCCTCGCTCCAGTCGGCGCCAAGCCACAGCCCGGCGCGCTCGAAAATCTTGCGTTCGCTGGGGGCGGTGACGCAGTTGAGGATCACCCCACGCGCATCGGTCAGCAGCACCGCGTGGCCCGCGCCGGAAAGTTGCTGGTGCAGGCTGTTCATTTCATTGCCGGCGATGCGCAACACCTGTTGCAGGCGCTCACGACTTTCCAGCAGGCGACCATGTTCCAGCACCGTGGGGGCGATGGTCAGCGCGGGGTCGAGGTGATAATCCTCCAGGCAACGCAGCCAGGAGCGGGCAATAGACGGATCGCTGCCCGGACCGTGCTGTGGGTCTTGGCCACGGGTTACGGTCAGCACTTGCTGGGCATGGCGACTGAAATCATTGTTGTGCATGTTCTTATTATTCTCCTGCTGCGTGAGACACACCGCGGACCGGGACGCCCAGCATCCTCCAGGCTCTTGCTCATTGCAATCGCGGTTCGACCCGTGGGTCACAGGGCGTATCGCTTATGGCACAAACTGTCACGAAGGCTGTATCACTCCTGTCACAACGAACGCCTGTAAAAAATCGCAAGCCCTTGATTTACCTAGCCTGCAAGGCACTGGCCCGACCTTTGCTCTACGCTTATACAAGCGCAGCTGCCTATGCATGCAATGTGCTGCACTCCAAATAAACATAAAAGCCAGGAGATACCCACCATGCGTTACGCACACCCCGGTACTGAAGGCGCTATCGTTTCGTTCAAGGCCAAGTACGGCAACTTTATCGGTGGCGAGTTTGTTGCGCCGGTCAAAGGCAACTACTTCACCAATACCTCGCCAGTAAACGGCAAGCCCATCGCCGAATTCCCACGCTCTACTGCCGAAGACATCGACAAGGCCCTGGACGCCGCCCACGCCGCCGCTGACGCCTGGGGCAAGACCTCGGCCCAGGACCGCTCGCTGGTGCTGCTGAAAATCGCCGACCGCATTGAACAGAATCTGGAACTGCTGGCCATCACCGAAACCTGGGACAACGGCAAAGCAGTTCGCGAAACCCTCAACGCCGACATCCCCCTGGCCGCTGACCACTTCCGTTACTTCGCCGGTTGCATCCGCGCCCAGGAAGGCAGCAGCGCCGAAATCAACGAACACACCGCCGCCTATCACTTCTACGAACCGCTGGGCGTGGTCGGGCAGATCATCCCGTGGAACTTCCCGCTGCTGATGGCTGCCTGGAAACTCGCGCCGGCCCTGGCCGCCGGTAACTGCGTGGTGCTCAAGCCCGCCGAGCAAACCCCGCTGGGCATCAACGTGCTGATGGAACTGATCGGCGACCTGCTGCCGCCAGGCGTGCTGAACGTGGTGCATGGCTTCGGCAAAGAAGCCGGCGAAGCCCTGGCCACCAGCAAGCGCATCGCCAAGATCGCCTTTACCGGCTCAACGCCAGTGGGCTCGCACATCATGCATGCGGCCGCCGAGAACATCATTCCCTCCACCGTTGAGCTGGGCGGCAAATCGCCGAACATCTTCTTCGCCGACATCATGAAAGCCGAACCGCAGTTCATCGAGAAGGCCGCCGAAGGCCTGGTGCTGGCGTTCTTCAACCAGGGCGAAGTCTGCACCTGCCCATCCCGTGCATTAGTGGAAGAGTCGATCTACGACGATTTCATGAAAGTGGTGATGAAAAAGGTCGAGCAGATCAAGCGCGGCGACCCGCTGGACACCGACACCATGGTCGGCGCCCAGGCTTCCGAGCAACAATTCGACAAGATTCTTTCCTACCTGGAAATCGCCAAGGCTGAAGGCGCCGAGCTACTGACCGGCGGCAAGGTTGAGAAGTTGACCGGCGATTTGGCCACCGGCTATTACATCCAGCCAACCCTGCTCAAGGGCAACAACAAGATGCGGGTGTTCCAGGAAGAAATCTTTGGCCCGGTGGTGAGCATCACCACCTTCAAGGATGAAGCCGAAGCGCTGGCGATTGCCAACGACACCGAGTATGGCCTGGGCGCTGGTTTGTGGACCCGCGATATCAACCGCGCTTACCGCATGGGTCGGGCGATCAAGGCTGGTCGTGTCTGGACCAACTGCTATCACCTGTACCCGGCGCATGCTGCGTTTGGCGGTTACAAGAAGTCCGGTGTGGGCCGTGAAACTCACAAGATGATGTTGGATCACTATCAGCAGACCAAAAACCTGTTGGTGAGCTACGACATTAATCCGTTGGGCTTCTTCTAAGCACTTCTGTGCGGGCAACCCACTCCCATATTTGAAACGCCATCAAGTGTGGGAGCCGGGCTTGCCCGCGATGGCGGCGTGTCATTTAACAAATGATGTTTGCTGAACTGCCGCTATCGCAGGCAAGCCCACATTTGATCTTCGCAAGTAGCTGCTACCCCATCCGGCTCAAGAAAGCCGGGACAAAACAATAAGAATAGAAGGTGCTTCATCATGCCTAGCGAACCTAGCGGCACATCCGGCTCCTCCGTCGACTTCGAAAAGGTCGGCTCCGAATACTTCCAGCAACGTGAACTGAAAAAAGGCGCCGCCGGCTGGGTGCTTTTGGTCGGCCTCGGCGTTGCCTACGTGATCTCCGGCGACTACGCCGGCTGGAACTTCGGCCTGGCCCAAGGCGGCTGGGGCGGGATGTTCCTCGCCACACTACTGATGGCCACCATGTACTTGTGCATGTGTTTTTCCCTGGCCGAACTGTCCTCCATGATTCCGACCGCCGGCGGCGGCTACGGCTTTGCCCGCAGCGCATTTGGCCCCTGGGGCGGATTCCTCACCGGCACGGCGATCCTGATCGAGTACGCCATCGCTCCGGCCGCCATCGCAGTGTTTATCGGCGCCTATTGTGAGTCGCTGTTCGGCATTGGCGGCTGGATGATTTATCTGGCGTTCTACATCATCTTCATCGGCATCCACATCTTTGGTGTTGGTGAAGCGCTGAAGTTGATGTTCGTCATCACTGCCGTCGCCGCCATTGCGTTGGGCGTGTTCCTGGTGGCGATGGTGCCGCACTTCGATGTTGCCAACCTGCTGGACATTCCGGTAACTGAAGCCAAAGGCGCCAGCAGCTTCCTGCCGTTTGGTTATGTCGGCGTGTGGGCAGCGATTCCTTACGCGATCTGGTTCTTCCTCGCCGTCGAAGGCGTGCCACTGGCCGCCGAAGAAACCAAAAACCCGAAACGCGACCTGCCCCGTGGGCTGATTGGCTCCATTGTGGTGCTCACCAGCTTCGCCCTGCTGATCCTGGTGATTGCACCGGGCGGTGCTGGCACCCTGGCGCTGGTCAAATCCGGCAACCCGCTGGTCGAATCCCTGGCCCTGGCCTACGGCGGCTCGACTTGGATGGGCAGTTTCGTCAATCTGGTGGGTCTGGCTGGGCTGATCGCCAGCTTCTTCTCGATCATCTACGCCTACTCGCGGCAGATCTTCGCCCTGTCCCGCGCCGGCTACCTGCCGCGCAAACTGTCCCAGACCAACAAAAGCAAGGCGCCAGTCCTGGCGCTGATCATCCCCGGCATCATCGGTTTTGGACTGTCACTGACCGGCCAGGGTGACTTGCTGATCCTGGTGGCGGTGTTCGGCGCGACCATTTCCTACGTGCTGATGATGGCCGCGCACATCACCCTGCGTATCCGCCGCCCCAAAATGGACCGTCCGTACCGCACACCGGGCGGCATCTTCACCTCAGGCCTTGCCCTGGTACTCGCCTGCATCGCTGTCGTGGCGGGCTTTCTGGTAGATCCGCGGGTGGTGATTGGCGCTGCGATCATCTATGGAGTATTAATTGCTTACTTTGCTTTCTACAGTCGGCATCACTTGGTAGCAGGCACGCCGGAAGAAGAGTTTGCGGCCATTCAAGCCGCAGAAGCTGCCTTGCACTAACGCCGTAAACCACGGCGCGGGCCAACACCCGCGTCGTCATGGAGAGTCTGTATGGCAAGCTTTTCCCATTCGGTCGGCGCACTGACCTACCGCTTCGACAGCCTCAAAGACGTGATGGCCAAGGCCAGCCCGGCGCGCTCCGGAGATTTCCTCGCCGGTGTTGCGGCACAGAACGACGGCGAACGGGTCGCGGCGCAAATGGCCTTGGCCAATATTCCCCTGAAGCACTTCCTTGAAGAAGTGTTGATCCCTTATGAAAGCGACGAAGTCACCCGACTGATCATCGACACCCACGACAAACAGGCGTTTGCCGTGGTCAGCCACCTGACCGTCGGCGGCCTGCGGGACTGGCTGCTCAGCGACGCGGCCGACGAGCACAGCCTACGAGCCCTGGCGCCGGGGCTGACACCGGAAATGGCCGCCGCCGTGTCGAAGATCATGCGCGTGCAGGACCTGGTGTTGGTGGCGCAGAAGATCCGCGTCATTACCCAATTTCGCGGCACCATGGGCCTGCGTGGGCGCCTGTCCACGCGCCTGCAACCCAACCACCCTACCGATGAACCGGCGGGCATCGCCGCGAGCATTCTCGATGGACTGCTCTATGGCAACGGCGACGCGATGATCGGCATCAACCCGGCCACCGACAGCATCGCCTCGATCTGCGCCATGCTGGAAATGCTCGACGCGATCATCCAGCGCTATGAAATTCCCACCCAAGCCTGTGTGTTAACCCACGTCACCACATCCATCGAGGCTATCAACCGGGGCGTGCCGCTGGACCTGGTGTTCCAATCGATTGCCGGCACCGAAGCGGCCAACGCCAGTTTCGGCATCAATCTAAATGTGCTGCAGGAAGGTTACGACGCGGGCTTGAGCCTGAATCGCGGCACCCTGGGGCAGAACCTGATGTACTTCGAGACCGGCCAGGGCAGCGCCCTGTCGGCCAATGCGCATTTTGGTATTGACCAGCAAACCTGCGAAACCCGCGCCTATGCTGTGGCGCGGCACTTCAAGCCGTTCCTGGTGAACACCGTGGTCGGTTTTATCGGCCCGGAGTACCTGTACAACGGCAAGCAGATCATCCGCGCTGGCCTGGAAGATCACTTCTGCGGCAAGCTGCTGGGGGTGCCGATGGGTTGCGATATCTGCTACACCAACCACGCCGAAGCCGACCAGGACGATATGGACACCCTGCTGACCCTGCTGGGCGTGGCCGGAATTAACTTCATCATGGGCATCCCCGGCTCCGACGACATCATGCTCAACTACCAGACCACCTCGTTCCACGATGCGCTGTACGCCCGACAAACATTGGGTTTAAAACCAGCGCCGGAGTTTGAACAGTGGCTGGCGAAAATGGGTATCTTCACGCAAGCCGATGGCAAAGTGCGTTTTGGCAACAGCCTGCCGCCAGCCTTCCGCCAAGCCTTGGCGCAATTGGGATGAAGGAACCTCCAGTGCATATCGATACCCCTGAGATCAGCACCGAGCCTGTGGATAATCCCTGGCTGGAACTGCGCCGTCTGACCCCGGCGCGGATTGCCCTGGGCCGCACCGGCACCAGCATTCCCACGGGCGCACAACTGGACTTTCAGTTCGCCCACGCCCAGGCCCGGGACGCGGTGCACCTACCGTTCGATCACGCAGGCTTGAGCAGTCAAATGGCCGAACGCGGCCGCGACAGCCTATTGCTGCACAGCGCTGCTATCGACCGCCACAGCTACCTGCAACGCCCGGATCAGGGACGGCGCCTGAGTGATGAGTCGGCGCAGATCCTGCGGGACTACGCCGAGGCCAACCCAGGCGGCGTCGACTTGGCAGTGGTGGTGGCCGATGGCCTGTCGGCGCTGGCGGTGCATAAACATACGTTGCCGTTTCTGACACGAATGGAAGAGCAGACTCACGCAGAAGGCTGGTCGCTGTCGCCGGTGATTCTGGTGGAACAGGGCCGTGTGGCGGTGGCCGACGAAATAGGCCAATTGCTGGGCGCAAAAATGGTGGTGATCCTGATCGGCGAACGGCCGGGGCTCAGTTCACCGGACAGCCTCGGGCTGTATTTCACCTACAACCCCAAGGTCGGCCTGACCGATGCATACCGAAACTGTATTTCCAATGTTCGCCTGGAGGGCTTGAGCTACGGCATGGCGGCTCACCGCCTGCTGTACTTGATGCGCGAAGCCTGTCGCCGGCAACTGTCGGGGGTCAACCTCAAGGATGAAGCCCAGGTTCAGACACTGGAATCAGACGATCCTGCGATGATGAAGCGCAACTTTCTGCTCAGCCCGCCGGAGGATTGATTCTGCACGATTGCGATTTTTTCCGACTTTAGGCAGCATCAAACCACGGCCGCTCGCGTCGTCGTCCCCTATTTGGAAGTTGAGGCCTAGCATGCGGATTACTCAAGCGACCCTGGAACACCTGGACCTGCTGACCCCGTTATTCGTCAAATACCGCGAATTTTATGGCGCGCTGCCCTTTCCTGATTCATCCCGGGCCTTCCTGGAGAAGCGTCTGCGGCGCAAGGAATCGGTGATCTACCTGGCCCTGCCGGATGACGACGACGACAAACTGCTTGGCTTTTGCCAGCTGTATCCGAGCTTTTCGTCGCTGTCCCTCAAGCGCGTGTGGATTCTCAACGATATCTACGTTGCCGAAGATGCCCGGCGCCAGTTGGTGGCCGATAACCTGATGCGAACGGCGAAGAAAATGGCCAAGGAAACTCACGCCGTACGCTTGCGGGTGTCCACCAGCAGCGACAATAAAGTGGCTCAAAAGACCTATGAGTCGATCGGGTTTCGTGAAGATACGGAGTTCAAGAACTACGTGTTGCCGATCAGCGACGAATAGCCCCGCTAAAGGCAGCACAAACCTATGGCAAGGGAGATTTTCTCCCGCTGGGCTGCGCAGCAGCCCCATAACCTGCCCAGCTACCCTCTGCGACATCCCCCGCTACAAAACCAACACGCTTTTCACCACTCAGTCCGTATAATGCCGACGTTTCGGGTCGTAAGAAAATCGCCACAACCTTGTAGCCTTATTACCCGAAGCCTTCGCACGCCCCGCTGAGTCGGGTCATTCACACAGGTGCCATCCATGGATTTCAACCCGCTCGACCTTATCCTGCATCTCGACGTGTATCTCGACCTGCTGGTAACCAACTACGGGCCGTGGATCTACGCCATCCTGTTTCTAGTGATCTTTTGCGAAACCGGGCTGGTGGTCATGCCGTTCCTGCCGGGTGACTCGCTGCTGTTCATCGCCGGCGCCGTAGCCGCGGGCGGCGGCATGGACCCGGTCCTGCTGGGCGGCCTGTTGATGCTGGCGGCAATCCTCGGCGACAGCACCAACTACGTGATCGGACGAACGGCTGGGGAGCGTTTGTTCAGCAACCCCAACTCGAAAATCTTCCGCCGCGACTACCTGCAGAAAACCCACGACTTCTACGACAAGCACGGTGGCAAAACCGTGACCCTGGCGCGCTTCCTGCCGATTCTGCGGACCTTCGCGCCGTTCGTCGCTGGCATCGCCAAGATGCCGTACCCACGCTTCTTCGGTTTCAGTGTTTTCGGCACCATCCTGTGGGTTGGCGGCCTCGTCACCCTGGGCTACTACTTCGGTAACGTACCGTTCATCAAGAAAAACCTGTCGCTGCTGGTGGTGTTTATCATCCTTCTGTCCCTGGTGCCGATGATCATTGGCGTGTTCCGTAGCCGCTTTGGCCGCACCTCGTCCGAAGCCAAACCGCACTGACCGGCGATGTGGTCCCTCAGCGCCTGGCGTCGCCGGCGCATCCTGGCCAAGTATCCCGTTGCCGATGACACCTGGCAGCGGGTGCGCCATCACCTGACCTTTCTCGACGGCATCAGCGCCGAACAAGACCAGTGGCTGCGTGAAGCCTGCGTGATGTTTCTCGCGCAAAAACACCTCACCGCCCTGCCCGGCGTGGAACTGCACCAGGAACAACGCCTGCTGCTCGCCGCCCAGGCGCAACTGCCGTTGATGCACCTGGGTGATTTGGAGTGGTATCAGGGTTTCCACGAAATCGTCCTGTACCCCGACGACTTTGTCAGCCCGCAGCGCCATCGCGACGCCAGCGGTGTCGAGCACGAGTGGGATGGCGAACACAGCGGCGAAGCCTGGCAGCAAGGCCCGGTGATTCTCGCCTGGCCCGGCGTGCTGGCCAGCGGCAACTGGGAAGGCTACAACCTAGTGATCCACGAACTGGCCCACAAACTCGACATGCTCAACGGCGACGCCAACGGCCTGCCGCCGCTGCACAGCGACATGCGCGTACAGGAATGGGCGAATGTGATGCAAAGCGCCTTCGACGACCTCAACCGCCAACTCGACCACAACCCCGATGCCGAAACCGCCATCGACCCCTACGCCGCCGAAAACCCGGCAGAGTTTTTTGCTGTCACCAGCGAGTATTTTTTCAGCGCCCCGGATTTGCTGATCAGCAGTTACCCACAGGTCTACGAGCAACTGAGCCACTTTTACCGCCAAGATCCACTGACGCGCCTTACACAACTACAAGCCAGCGACCCGCGCTATCAGACTGAAGGCTAAGTACCGTACGACGTCTGGCGCGTGGCATCGGCCTCGGAATATGCCTATAATCGCCGCCACTTTTAGGCCAATCCGGCCAAGTTTCTTGGCCAACTACGGGGGCAACGCCCAATGAGCTACAGCAAGATTCCGGCTGGCAAAGACCTGCCGAACGACATCTACGTCGCCATCGAGATTCCGGCCAACCACGCGCCGATCAAATACGAAATCGACAAAGACAGCGACTGCCTGTTCGTTGACCGTTTCATGGCCACCCCGATGTTCTACCCGGCCAACTACGGTTTCATCCCCAACACCCTGGCTGACGACGGTGACCCCCTCGACGTGCTGGTCGTGACCCCTTACCCGGTCACCCCAGGCTCGGTCATCCGCGCTCGCCCGGTCGGCATCCTGCACATGACCGACGACGGCGGCGGCGATGCCAAAGTCATCGCAGTGCCACACGACAAACTGTCCCAGCTGTATGTCGACGTGAAGGAATACACCGACCTGCCGCCATTGCTGCTGGAACAGATCAAGCACTTCTTCGAGAACTACAAAGACCTCGAAAAAGGCAAATGGGTGAAGATCGAAGGTTGGGGTAACGCAGACGCCGCCCGTGCCGAGATCATGAAGTCGGTAGCCGCCTACAAAGGCTGATACCCGCGACTCATTGCCCAGGCAATCCAAAAAGCCCCGATTAATCGGGGCTTTTTTATGAGAGTGTTTTGGTGGTACACCCTCAATAATCGAAGGCCACCGGTGCCGCTGGATGAACATTTACTGAGCTAAAAAGGCTCTAAAACGGACGCGAAGCTGGGAAGTTGAGGGGGATATGGGTATCATGCGCGGCACATTTGGTAGGGGGTTGGCTTAACGCTCGCCGCCCTGCCTGGCGATGCGGAGGAGTTCCCGCTGATGCCCCTATCAGCCAGGTGAAAGCCTGGCTGAACGATTTGAAGGCTGGTGAGGTTTACCAAAAATAAGCTGAACCCGTCCCCGAGAAGCCGGCCACAAGCCGGCTTTTTAATGCCTTACAACCTCGTAATATCGAGCCTAAAAAAGCGCTGCCCACCCCAGCCCATACCTCAGCCCATACCCGTTAGCCAAGCTTGCTCTCTACCCAGAAATGAGCCTGAAAAGCTGACTAGAGCACCCTCAAACAAGGCTCACTACGCTTAATCCGATAAGTGAAGAGAAGCGCCTTCTGAAAGCGTCGAGCCATTAGCAATGGCAATGGCAATGGCAATGGCAATGGCAGCCGGACGCTAGCACTTGATACTGCAACATTGTTGAGGGAGAAGCCGCCTTAGCTGTTTTGGCGCGTCACGACCATTTCCCAGTGATGCTGCGGCGCGTCCTTGCTGGCCTTGGGGTCAGCAGGATTGTAAGATGGATTCCGCGTAGGCGCCCCCCACGCAAACGCCCTAGGTCATAACGATTTTTAACGGACCTTTGAGTACGCACCCTCCCTAAGTTTGAGATGTCAATGACTTCAGCTACAAAATTCTCCCTTGACGGTGTTTTCCTCCAGCCAAGGCTCAACATTGAAAACAAATCTAGGACCAGTCGTCTTCCTTGGCGAGGGCAGTTCTCTCCAGAGTTTGTGGAGTACCTTTTAGAAACTGCGCTATTAGACGCAAAGCATATTTTTGATCCGTTCTGTGGTAGTGGCACGGTGATTTATGAGGCGGCCTTCAAAGGGCGCACCGCAGTAGGTACCGAGGTTAACCCTTCAGCATGGCATCTCGCTGCGCTGGCTTCTTTGGCAAGCTCTGCGTCGATCAGCATTGATGCCATATGTTCCGAACTAGATAGAGTAATTCTTGAACTGTCGAGCTCTGGCTATTCCCAGAGTGCTGTGCGCGACGCATTGTTGTCCCCCACCATTCTTGAAGATACAAAAAAGTGTTTGACTGCGTGCGTTCTTCTCGGGATGAAAAACAGTGCTGAGCTGAACGAAAAAACAGTTCAGTATGGCGCTAAGATTGTAAAAAAAGTCCTCAGAGAGGTCGGGCTTTATAAGGGCGGTGGAGAGTGTCTTTTAGAGGATGCAAGATATACCTCCCTCGATGCTGGCACTATCGACGGTGTCATTACGTCACCGCCGTACATAAATGTCTTCAATTATCACCAAAACTACCGGCCAGCTACTGAGTTGCTCGGCTGGAATCCGTTGAGTGCTGCCAAATCCGAGATCGGAGCTAACCGTAAGCATCGACAGAACCGATTCCTGACCGTCGTTCAGTATTGCCTTGACATGGCGATGGTCATTGATGAACTGGCTAGGGTTTGTAGAGCAGACGCCGTTGTTGTGATGGTAGTAGGTAGGGAGTCTAATATTCTTGGGACTTCTTTTTTGAACTCTGAACTAATCACAAAGCTATTCGACGAGAGTCACGCCTTCATCTTCACAAATAAGGCAGAGCGGGTATTTACCAATCGGTTCGGTCAAGAGATATACGAAGACATTCTTGTTTTAAAATGTGTGGGTAAGAACAGCATACCGCAGGATGGCGCCAGAGCCATAGGTGTCGAGGCTCTGTTAGGGGCACTCAGTACCGCGCCTCAGAGCAGCGCAGACCTGCTACAGCTTGCTATCAAGTCTGCTGAAAAAGTATTGCCGTCCCCAAAGTTAGATTTAAAAAAACCGTATTAATAGGATATTAATGTGAAGGTTTCTCACCCGGAAACGCATGGCAGTAAATTAAAAGCATTAGCAAATAACACTAGCCTGCCACCTGGCGACAGACAGAGGGTAGCTGATGCCATTGATAGGTATGAAGAGTGGCGCTCGGCTCTATCAGAAATGTCTGGAGAGGGGAAAGAGCTGCTGGGTAGCCTCGTCGCGCTTCTTAATGATTACAAGAACTCGATTGATCTTGATCTGATATTCGGTTCGCAGGGGGACTTTCTATACCGCCAGAATGGCCAATTGAAACTTTCGAATAGCATACTGGAGGAGTTTTTGCCCTATGTATTCGATGAGCGCATGGTTCCGGGCTTTAAGCGATTGTCCAATGTGATATGCGGCCCCCAGTCATCATTCGCAGGTCTCAGTTTTGGATCTCCATTTCTAGATCTGGATTCTGGTGGTGTTTACCTTAAAAATAAAGATCAAGATTTTTCGGTTGCTAAAACGCACCGCATCACTATCAGTGATTTTCCTGTCACTGACAAATCGTACACAGCAAAGTTTTGCGTTTCGCATTTTGCCACTGAGATAAAAACCAACTTAGATAAGACAATGTTTCAAGAAGCATCTCAGACGGCGAATGAACTCAAGAAGGCAGTTCCTGGATCAAAGTACATTTTGCTTTGCGAATACCTGGATATGACACCCATTACAACAAAGCTAACCTCCATTGATGAAGTGGTTGTACTGCGGAAAGCTAAGCGTCTTGCATCGAATGTGCGCAAGGCGTTTAGTACGTACTCTGGCAGGCAAAACAGTTTGGCTGCATACACAAAATTCGTGCACGACAATCCAATCCATCTTTCAAGCTTCGAGCGCTTTCTCGCACACTTGGATGAATGCTTTCCAGAGGCTGGGGATGACACTGTTGATACCGTATTAGAGCGCGGGTATTTTTAAAAAGCACTAATGATCATATTTGTTTTCTTGCAAGGCCCGGTTCTGGTCCGGGCCGTCTCGTATCATTGGTATCCATCAGCTAATTATTCACTGAAGCGTGGACTGAATTCTCTTCACAAGACGCGCCTCCAGTTCTATCAAGCATTCTCCGTTGTTTAGGTAGGGTAAGTAGCGCAAATGTTTCCGATCAAATGGAACATTGTCTCCATCGCAAGGAATTCCTCATATAGAGAATGCGCTGGCAGCAAAAAAGCCATTAGCCAGTCTAGCGTTACGCCATGCTGTCGTGTCCGACTTACCCGTCTGGTGGTGAGGATGACTCTATGACAGGCAGCGCCAGCGAACAGTCTCGTCGCGCCAGAGGCAATGGCCGGGATAGCCCTGGGAGCTTGCTGGCGCTTTCAAAGCAGTTGTTTGGGAGAGACTCGGTATTGGCAGCAGCGGTTGCTAGGCGAACTCTAGGAGCGCAGCCAAACCCGAATCGCTTCATAGCGCTCTCTGCCTGCCGTGGTCGCTGATCGGCTGGCGTATCCCGGATTGGATTGCAAGCTGTGGGCGGTAAAGTCGAACTCTTTACCGCTGTAGGATACCCACGTGCCCGGAGTCTGAAGCTCAGTCACCGCAATGGCCTTATTGCCCCAGCGTTGGCGATAACCCCTTGTCGGAGGTGATGCGCCCAGATCTGGTTCCGGTGCAAGTAGCTCTCGGATGGCTTGTGGAGCGAGGGCAGCCGAGATGCAGGCGATTCCATGAAGGTGCAAGGGATGGTTTTCTTCGCTGTCACTGCTGGCAAGCTCCAAGACAAAAACCAGGTCTACGATACCGATTGTTCTGAGGAGTGCTGAAAGGTAGTCGGTCGGTCCTTTCTTGGCTGACAAGGCGGCTTCAGCTACCTCGTGGCCTAGACGGAAATTTATTACCTGAGCGTCAGGCTTCAGTGTGAACCCTAGAAAGCTGAAAGCGCGCTTTGTATCAGCCGGCAACCTTCGTTTCCAGTCTTGAAGAAGTACGTCAGAAGCGTAGTCCTGCGCGATTGCTTTTAGGTGATTGTTGTTGGCTTTCAGCCTGTCTATGCGTGCTTGGTCTTTCGTTTCCTGAAGCTCTAATTCCCCTAATACTGCTAGGTTCTTCATATGGGACGTATAGAAACCCGCCAAGCCCCCCGCGATAGCTGGTGTGCAGCGCTTTTTTCCTGGTGGCGTAATAGCAGCCTTTTTTGGAAAAGGGCCGCTCGCCTTGATTGCGTCTCCCTCAACAAAATCGCTCGTGCTGAGGTCCGTGTGTTGGTACTTCATGACTTAACTCGGCACCGATCCAATATATTGGATTTTCAAAATGGTCATCCCGGCAGAGGCGCCAGGGTGTTCGATACTTACACTAGTTTCTAGGGGTTTGACGAATGGCCGGGTCAAGTTCCGGTCATGAGTGAGTCAACCCCCTCACACACAATGTCGTCTTCATCCGTCTGATCTAGTTGCGCTAGGCGCCTACTCCCCATCCATCGCAGGTTTTCCAATTCATCTTGAGTGCCTTGAGTATCTCCACTGATCTCAGCTTCCTCTAGCCGCTGCTTTGCCCGCATCTCCGCCACGTCCTGCTCGGTCATGATGTGAATTTGTAATACGGGAAGCTCTTCGAACTCCGAAGCTTGATTGAGCTTCTCGATGGGAAGTGAGCGCCGGGTTACGTCTTGCGTTAGCTTGAGTGTCGTAGAAGCAGCGGCAAGTCCTCTGAAGGCAACCGGATCAGTCGGGTCGAGGGCTTCCAAGGCATTTGCTAGTTTTGTTCTGATCTGCTTACTCAGCGCCAGCTCATCCGTCACAAGTGCCGCTACTGTCTGCTGTACAGCTTCCAATGAAAAAGCTGACGTGAGCAGTTCCTCTCTGGCTCGCTCGATGAGAGCCTGTGTCCCAGCTCCAGCCACGGCGTTGTTCTTCTTCAGCAGACGCTGGACGGTGCTCACACTGATCGAAAGACGTTCTGCAATTGCGGACACTGTCCACCCGGCCTCACACAGTATTACTGCCTGTACAGCTTGGTCTGGCGTTTTCTGTTTACCTGCCATAGTCATTCCCCTTGAACGCTGACTGCGGATTTGCTGGCGCAGGCTCGTTTGACTGCGGCAATTGAAATCCCGAACTGGTGCGCCGTCTCCTGGATGGTGGCTTTTTGGGCTCTGCGCCACTCACTTACGGCGGCGTCATCAATCTTTTTGGGCGCGCCAAGCTTCTGCCCAGCCGCCCGAGCGCGTGCGATACCGGCCATCTGTCGAGCTTTGATGTTGGATCTCTCCAACTGCGCAACGGCGGCCAGCATTGCAAGCATCGCTTTTCCGACTGGAGATGAGAGATCAAAGCCCTCTCGCATTGATAAGACCGTCACACCTTTGGCCTCTAGCGCCTGGACAGTTACAAGCACATCGATAGTGTCGCGTCCCAGGCGGTCGATTGCCGATACAACCAAAGTGTCGCCTTTACGAGCAAACTTAAAGAGGTCTGTGAAGCCGGGACGTTCAAGGGCTTTCGTTCCTCCGGTAGTAGCTTCATCGGCGAACCAGTGCTCGACGTTGTGCAGCACAGCAATCGAGTGACGCTGTGCGTCAGTGCTCTGATCATCTGTGCTGACTCGGACGTAGGCTAGAACTGTCATAGGGGCGTTCACTCGATAGCTCAAAAGTATGGCTCAGAATATATCGAGTAGCTCATAACAAATCAACACATTTGAGCCATCTTGGCGCCCAGCGTTTTTGCAGAGCGGACCAAGCATATTTTGGGGCTCAAGAAGTACACCCTTTGAGCCAGTGAATTTCATGACAATTTGTTAGCTGGTTCGCTCGAAGCACATCTCGCACGTCAGAGCTTTTCCAACAGCGCTTTATCTGCCGTTCCTTGGTGGATAGACAAATGGAGGTTTTCTTGGGTTGAGATCACCGCTACACCCTTCTCATTGAGCGTCTGGAGAACCTCAATCAACTCCGTGACGCTTGCGCCTAAGCAGTCGAGCGACGAAACGACCATGACATCCCCTTTTTTTGCAAGCCGGCGTAGCTCACCGAAGCCGGACCGCTCTAAAGCTGGGGTCGATCTGCTGGACGTCATATCGGCGAACCAATGACCCACCTCGTGCGCCTGCTCAATCGCTCCAAGCTGAGGCTTGGCCTCTTGGCCATCAGCGCCAACAAGGAAATAGGCGAGCATGGTCATAGGCCTTCTCCTACTGCATTGGAACGGTAAGTAGCGTCACCGGAGATGCGATCTTCGACCCATTTTTCGATAGCAGTAGAGTCCCAGCCGACAGCCCTCGTGCCCAGACGAACGGATTTCGGAAATCGTCCTTGAGTCATGAGACTGTAAATGTGGGCGCGTTTGAAGCCGGTTAGAAGCTCGACATTTGGCAGCCTGAGTATGCGACGGCCTGAATAGCCAGAGGGGGCCGGGAGCGAACGATTTGAAGTAGTGTTTTGCATCGTGGAGTTCCTTGGTGCGTTGTGGACTGGTGGGAGCCATTCAATCCGCTAGCGCCAAGGAAGTCATTTCAACTGCAATTTCAACCATTGCAGTTGCAATCGTCGATCACCACATTTTGGCGTCTTTCGCCCGCCCGTTTGAGGCGGCAAATATTTTCTGAAGATTGCTTAGACTAAGGCCATGAGCTGGGTACCGATCAAGTATCTCTGCGATGACATCGGCTTGGTTATAAACAGGGCGCCCTGGCTTGAGCACCAAGTCCAGAAGAGCGGCTATTGTCAGATATTGGGATGGTTTCACTGCGCCCGTTGATGAGGCGCCGCTGGCGAAAGATTGACCCAATTCTTCAATCTCCTCAGTTTTGAAGAGCAGATGGCACTCGGCATGCGAGACTTTGGTAGTCCAGTCGATGCTTTGATAGACCTCAGCCTCGGCGCGCTCGATTTCACGTACCTCACCTGAAATTTCAAGTGTTATCTCGGGCTTACCAGCTGCCTCTATTATTGCTCTCGGATTTATGATTTGTCCTTTGCCTACTCCGTAGACATCAAAGAATCGCTCACCCATCTCATCCATAAGTCCTTCAACGCATTCGCCTTTCAACCTGTCAACATTGAGGTATGCGGCACATCGGCCAGCATCGCACTGCGCCAGTAAATCCTCCTTCAGAAGCGGGAAGCCACCCTTTTCCTTCAACCAGAGCAGCGCCTGCTCCAAGCTAAGCCACTGCAAGCCACGTAGATCTGCCCGCATGTCGGGTCACCTCATCGAATGATGGAAAAAGAATCGAAGCCTACAGCACTTAATCCGTAACATTCGAGGCCAACGCATAGTCCGCCCACTCCTGCATCAATGGCCGGCGCTTTTCGAGAAAGTCAGTACGAGAATATGCCCCTTCAGTTTGATCACGCTCGTCGTGTGCAAGCGCCATCTCACAAACCTCGCGAGTGTGTTCTGTATTTTCCGCAGCCCAGTCCCGGAACGTTGATCTAAATCCGTGACGGGTAATATCAGCGCGCCCTAAACCATGTAGGAGGTTGCGCACCGCATTTGCATGCATAACCCCACTCTTCCCTCGCCCTGGAAACAGGAATGGGCTCCCTTCGACTCGTGGGATCTTGGCTAGGATGCCTATTACCTGTTCGGCGAGAGGGATGACAAAGGCCTTCCGCGCCTTCATGCGCTCAGCCGACAGCAGCCAGATCTTCGAGTCAAAATCGAACTCCTCCCAACGTGCAAACCGGACCATATGCGCGCGGGCGCCAGTCAAAATAAGTAACTGAGCCGCAAACGACGCGAGCGTTTCATTCCCTCGCAGATTCGCCATCAATCCAGGCAACTCTGCCCACTTCAGGGCAGTAAAATGCTGGCGTTTTCGGGCCGCCTTCTTCGCATCCCTAGAAAGGAGATGCTCCAAATTACCTCGCCAACGGGCCGGATTTTCACCCACACGTAACCCGCGTGCTTTTGCCGCGTCCAACACCTGTTCGATCTGCCCGCGAACCTCGTCCGCCGTGCGAGTTTTCTCCCCCCATATGGGGTTCAAAATCTTTTGCACATGACCAACGTCAACTGCCTCAGCAGGAAGGTCACCGATTGACGGAAACGCATACTTCTCCATTTTTCGCACCCAACCCTTTCGCCACTTCTCAGAGTGCTTGCCGCTATGAGCTTGGTGGTACTCAAGGGCGAGGCTTTTGAACGAGTGACGCTTGGCCTCAGCAGCTAGCTCTAAAGCTCTCTGAGCTTCGCGAGCGGCTTCTCGGTCCGAAAGAGGGTCAACACCCGCATTCAACATTCGGCGAGCCCCTAGGGCATCTGTACGGGCGTCAGACAGGCTGATGTCTGGGTAAGCGCCCAGCCCCATATCACGAGACTTTCCATTCCACTTGTAGCGAAAAATCCAGCTTCCTTTGCCATCCGCGCTGTACTTGAAATACAGGTTTCCTCCGTCACCGGCGTAGCCTCGTTTACCAGACTTCAACAACCCGGCGATTCCCTTCACTGTCAGCTTGACCATATCCCCACCAAAACTACAGCCCATACGCAGGCCCATACCCAGAACGGTAGATGATGTTGGCGGGCACTGGCAAGCAGTAGACACTAGATAGCGTTTTACCCAATGTACAAGGGCTGTTCCCTCGATACACGTAGACGAGCCCGGACTTTATTGGACGCAGGAAAAGCCGCCCACAAGCCGGCTTTTTAATTGTCCAAAATAATCCTATCCCGTCCGAGAATCTTCCTGATAGCTTAGCTATTCCGGGGGGTTCAGGCATTCCCCTGTCCGATGGTGTTTAACGCCATCTGACCTCATCCGACGATGAAGTGGGGGGACAGGTGGGGGGACAAAAGGGACGACAGGGGAAATCCAATGGGTAAGCTGAATCCGAAACAAGTCGAAAACCTAACCGAACCCGGCACCTATGAAGATGGTGATGGGCTTCGCTTGGTCGTCAAACCTACCGGGCGTAAATCCTGGCTACTTCGCTTTCAACTGGCGGGGCGCCGTAGGGAGATGGGCTTGGGCTCATTCCCTGAAGTAGGTCTAAAGAAAGCAAGACAGGACGCCAGCGCCAAACGCAGCCAATTGAGCGACGGTATAGATCCTCTAGCCGCTCGCGACATCGAACGCGCGGCCCAACGTGAAGCACAACGTACTAGCGAAGCGAAACAGCTGAAGTTCGAGACACTCGCGAAGGAATACTGCGAGGCACACGGAGGCACCTGGTCAGATAAGTGGCGTAAAGGCTGGCTACGGAAGCTGGAGCTGTATGCGTTTAACCATATCGGCAAGCTGTCAGCCGAGGAGATCGGTACTCCTCAGGTGCTCAAGGTGCTGCAACCTATCTGGGCCACCAAAACCAGAACTGCCGACGAGGTACGCGGGCAAATTGAACAGGTTCTGGACGCAGCCAAGGCACGCAATTTACGAGAGGGCGAAAACCCTGCTCGCTGGCGCGGACATCTGGACAACCTTCTGAGTCGTGCTGAAAAGAAGAAGGCTCGAAAACGCGAGCACTTTGAAGCGTTGCGCTGGCAGGACGTGCCAGCCCTAATGGGCAAACTCAGCGCGAACGCCACACCCGCCTCCTTGGCCGCTCAACTGCTGATCATGACCAGCGCACGTGCCCACATGGTGAGGTTTGCTCGTTGGGATGAGTTTGATTTGGAAGCTGGCAATTGGTCTCTGCCGGATGAACGCATGAAAATGCGCGTGGCCTTTGTCGTCCCGCTTGCCGATGAGGTCATAAGGCTGGTGCGAGGTATCCCGCGAGCTGAAGGAAGCCCCTATCTGTTCCCAGGCCAAGGGAAGTCAGGAGTGATGCACACAAATGCCATCCGCACGCTTCTGCACAGCATGAAGTATGAACACATTACTCGACATGGCTTTCGCTCTTCATTTCGTGACTGGGCGGGTGAATGCACACACTACCCACGAGAGGTTTGTGAAATGGCACTCGCACATGACGAACGCGACCAAACTGAAGGGGCGTACTCTCGCTCCGATTTCCTCGACAAGCGACGGGCACTCATGACAGATTGGGCTAAATTCATATGCAAGCCGCTGACTGAGAACACCCAAGCAACTAATTCAGTTTAAAAACATAAGCAGTTCCTTCGAAGGAGCTGCCTCAACGACCGATTCAAGGACGATGAAATTTTGCAGATTCAACGCAACAAATTAAGAGTTACTACACGTACAAGTAACGACCCCAAAATAAAAAGTCACTTCTCCATAGAGATCTCTCTAGACCTCGATAATTGGACTGCAACCCAAAAAACCAAACTAGAGCTCATAATCGAGCAATCTCCCCCCAAAGAAAAACCCTTCCTACCAAACCTAGCAGACTACCCCGAATACAAACACCTAGTCCTCCTTAACATAGAGAGCGCAGCAAATGAAGTGTTTGAAATAGTAATAAAACGATACATGATGCTTCGTAGAACCATTTCGAACGAAAACAAAATCAATCTTGATAAAATATTAGTAGAGCGCACGAATACACACTCACACAACAACAAGGAACTAAAAAATAAATTAAAACCAATTCTAACAAAGGAAAAAAGCGCTGCCTTCCA
This sequence comes from Pseudomonas sp. C321, assembly GCF_055407105.1. Taxonomy (NCBI): domain Bacteria; kingdom Pseudomonadati; phylum Pseudomonadota; class Gammaproteobacteria; order Pseudomonadales; family Pseudomonadaceae; genus Pseudomonas; species Pseudomonas sp. C321. The sequence goes on from NZ_JBUZRB010000001.1 coordinate 1,134,790, forward strand.
ACATATAAAAAACGCTTACTCAAGCATATTCATCGCGATAGATTACTACCAAACACGCGGAGCAGATATAGGAATAAAGATTTTATCTTGCGGCCTGCATATGCTTTATTCAGGCGACCAACGATACTTTAAAGAGACAATCAAAACACGATCAGAGGTTGCGACAGAAGGAGGCCTTGCTCGCAAGGAGCACTACTTGGCCACCAAACAAAAAATTTGCGACCTTATTAACACACTAGCTCCGCACGAAGGCTGGACTCAAGAGTTAGATGCTTACAAAGCAATATTACCAGAAATAAAAAAATACATGGTAGAAAACAACGTAAGGCGTCCCGCTCTGAGCAGCATCGAAAAGACATTGAGACGCTGGATAAAAAATGATCCTATCGTCTCCGCTGCCGTTAGGATCGCCAAACCTCCAACTCATTACATCTCTGATTGATATTAATGCTCTCTCGGCCGACCAACTGATCGCTCGCCAACCTTTGGAGAGTTCCCCTTACCAAATGTTCTTTTGTTCCCAGGCATGCAAGCACTTACATATCGATCCGCTTTGGTAAGGTAGATTGCTGCCATCTCTTTAAGACTGCTCAGCTTTTCCGCCTCACTGTAGTGAATCATCCCCACACCACAGTGCCTGTACCTCGATTTATTTCCATTGCAGTTATAATAAACGCCCTTCCCCTGAGTGATCACATTATTCCAGTACTCACCTATCAGCTTCGCAATGACAATATCCTGCCGCACCTTCGCCCCATCTAAAAAGAACATCATGTGGTAATGATGGCCTTTCTCCCTACCGTACTCAAGCTTCCATACGTATCCCACCATCCCCAGATCAGGGCACTTGTTTTTCAGATAGTCGATAAGCTCTATTCGATGCTGAACAATTTGCTTCGTAACAATACCTAGAGCGTCCAACCTATCACTCGACCGGCTATAATCTTCAACTTCAAGCTTCCCCTTTCCGTATGAGAAATCAACTCTTAAAACCAAAATTCTAGAATAACGCGCAAACAAAGAATCTATGTAACTCAAGAGACCTGAATAGTTCTTATTAGCTGCCCGCATATGCGCGGACATCTCCCGCTTGAATGCTCCACCAGAAACACACTCTCTCACCGCATTAACAAACCGATTTAGCCCATGAAAACATTCAGGCAACTCCGACTTCTCCAGCCTGTATGGACTTGTAGGATTTATTTTTCTATAGCACTCATAAAAGACACTAACATAAGGATTCACCTTAAAGAGGACCATTCCTCTTTCAAGCTCAACATAGTTAATTGTAACCGCCATAACAATACTTGTCTCTTCTTTACTTAACACCAGCTCACCTCGATGCTTGAGCGACGACAAACTAAATATATCTCCTGTCGCCTTCTCCATCACACTTACAGCCCTCATGATCCTGCTAACAGAATCAAACAGCATACCGTCCCCACTAAAACACGAGTACCCCTCCTCCTTTATTGGATCATAAAACTCCTCAACAACCTTTTCCTTATAAGCATCAATAAATTCCAACTCATTAAAACTCATAACCACACCACATCCACAATCAATATAAAATTTTAATCACATTTACGACCTGTCATTCAGACAGGTCACTCAACGCCCTACACACCATCAAACAACTCAACACCCTCTAGTTATTATCTAATAACATATAAACCAATATCCACACACCCTCTTCAGACCAGAGATACCACAAATAAAACTCAACACACCGCCTAGATTGAGCCATAACAAACTCAACCATTTTCTTAAGTTAGTACGCGAAGAACAGATCTCTAGATGGGCTTATCCTGAACTTTTATTCCAAGCTCACTTTCCTCTCAAAGTATTATTAACCAGTGATTCAATCCACTTGTTAATGCTCGATTCCAACCAGCCTACCGCTGAACTACCAATTTTCATCGGTTTGGGGAACGAGTCGTCGTAGCGCGGTGACGCAGGGTTCATCCGGTCATAAATCGTTGAACGCGACAAACCCACACGATCGAGCACCTGTTTAAGGCGTAAAACTCTGGGATGGGTAGTGCTGATTTCTGCCATTTCGTAAGCTCCAGACTGCGTTGGTACGCGATGGGACTACTCTAAAGGGATTCCCTCGTCCGGAAAATTACCTGTGCTTTCGTAGAAGTTTTACAGAAACGCGTCAACACGCCAGGCGGGTGCCCACTGCTGTTTACCTCGCGCGCGTGCGCGTATGCAGGCACGTGCATGCGTGCCCGCATTGACTCGTCCTAGAGTTAGTTCTTAGACAAGCGACTTAGTTCTCATGTCAATTACCAGTAGAAAATGTCTTTCCCTCATCTTGTCCAACCCGATCTGAGCCAGTCCTGAAAGATCCGAACAGATTCCAGAGCGTCACTCATAAGCATAATTCGAGCCATAAGCGAGATTGAAAATTCATCAATACTTAGTCAACGAAATTTCAGTCATACATCACAACCCTGTACCTCTGTGCATAAAGCATCCCTCCACACTCGAGAGCTCATCAAGCGGATTGCCTAGGCAATCCGCTTGATGAGCTCTATGCCCGTGTAATGACTTCATCGCGACTCTCTACAGGAACCCTGCACATGACCACTCAATGCCCACGCTGTCACTCCAGCGCTGTCATCACCAAGGATTTCGCCAGGAAAGTCGGCGCCCTTATCGGCACCGTCGGTGGCACCGCCCGAGGTGCCACAGCCGCTATGGGCGGTGCCGAGGTTGGCGCTGTCATCGGCGTCGTAGCCGGTCCCGCTGGTGTCATTGCTGGCAGTATGGCCGGGGCCATTCTCGGCGGATTAGCCGGAGCGGCGACCGGCTGCATCGCGGGCGCCAAACTCGGCGAAGTCATCGATGAGCGGGTTTTGGACAATTACGGTTGTCTCAACTGCGGACTGTCATTTAGCAGCCGTCATTCCGTTTGAATTGTTCATCTCCCGTTTCACGCAACTGCTGGTCCCCATCTGATCCATCACCACCCCCTCTCCAATACCATCCCGCACGCTGACTGATCCCTGCTGAACGCTCAGCGGCCTCGTCGCGCGCCTATGAAATGGAATCACTCGCATGGCTCATCTCGTCGAACAAATGGCCTACGTTGGCGCTACCCCTTGGCATGGCCTGGGTAACCGCCTGACGCAAAAACAACCGCTGGATGTCTGGCAGCGCGAAGCCGGCATGAACTGGCAAATCCAGGACAGTCCAGTTCATTTCAAATCAGACACAATCGGCACTCTGGGCTCGATCCACTCCTTTCCGGAACAAAGGGTGCTGTACCGCTCCGACACCAAAGCGCCGTTATCGGTGGTCTCTAATCGCTATCAAGTGGTGCAGCCGCGTGAAGTCCTGGAGTTCTACCGAGACCTCACCGAGGTCTCAGGGTATGAGCTGGAAACCGCCGGAGTACTTAAAGGTGGGCGCAAGTTCTGGGCGCTCGCCAGGACGGGCCAAGAGACTGCGCTGAAGGGGAATGATCAAGTGAGCGGCTATCTGCTATTGGCCACCTCCTGTGACGGCACACTAGCCACCACCGCGACCCCGACCACCGTGCGTGTGGTTTGCAACAACACCCTGTCCATCTCCCTGAACGCCGCTACCCGCGCAATCAAGGTTCCACACAACACGCGGTTTGATTCGCAGGCAGTAAAAAAACAACTAGGCATCGCCGCCTCGCAATGGGACGAATTTATGTATCGGATGCACGCACTCGCGGAACGTAAGGTTCAGTGGACTGAGGCCATGAGCTTCTTCATGGACGTGCTGTGCGACACCAGCGCGCATGACCCCATTCCCAATGTACTGCCCAACAAACGAGCTATGGAGAAGGTACAAAACCTGTACGAAGGTAAAGGCCGAGGGTCTGATATGGCGTCCGCTCGCGGAACAGCATGGGGCTTGCTGAACGCCGTGACTGAATACGTGGATCATGAAAGACGCGCGAGAAGCTCTGAGTATCGAATGGATTCGGCATGGTTTGGTCAAGGTGCAGTTATTAAACAGAAGGCACTCGATGCAGCCTTACAACTCGTTGCATGAACCATCGAGCCAAATCACTGCCGAGCGCTCTCACCTACTGGGGCGTTCGGAATCATTTAATCCCACACTTCTAGTAATTGTGCCACCCATCCTCCAGTGCTTTCACGCGTTCCGATAGGAATACCAGCATGAAATATCCCAAGCTCAAAGTCGGTGAAACGCCCGACACCTATGTCGTGGAATCGCCGGTCACTGAAGCCGACATCCTGCAGATGGCTCAACAACTCGCGATGTATCGTCTGTCTAAAGGACGGGCGTTGACCGAGCGTAGACTCGTCTTCAGCCATCTACAAACGCTGCTGCAATTCCATGATTACGAAGTCTTTGCTTTGTTACTGCTCGATATTGAGCACCGAGTTATTGGCTTCAGAGAACTATTCAGGGGGGCATTGGAAGTTGCTTGTGTGTCCCCTCGGGAGGTGATCAGGATCGCCCTTGAACATAACGCAGCAGCCGTAATCCTAGTGGAATACCATCCTTCTAACCATTACGAGCCCAGCCAAGTCGGTTGCGCACTGACCACAACCCTCAAGAATGCTCTAAACATGATTGGTACCCAAACATTGGATCATGTCGTCGTAGGCCATGAAGGCTGCGTATCGTTGGCTGAACGAGGTTGCCTATAACTCCTAGATCCACACCGCAAGATTGACTGCCCTGGCTGATGCTAGGGCGGACATCGCCAGGTAACTACCCCCCCACACTTATTTTTTGTAATGATTCCGCGCTGTAATCAGCCACTGCGATAGCCAAACTAATTGAAACAAATGGGTCACCCATGACGCTCCTTGGTCATTTGGAGGGTATTGGGTATTCAGACATGCTCGGGGGCCCGGGCATCCCGGGTTAGTGAGGCGTATACCGACAACCCATCGACGACTCCTAGAGAGGCTTCGCTCGGGGCTATATCGCAGTGCGGAAAGGCCTGCTTTACCGCTTCGATCACGTAGGGCGCACGGGACATGCCACCGGTTAGGAACAGCGTCGGATTATAGTTCTGGATCTCGCTAGCGACTTGCGCGAGAAGCGCTTGAAAGGTGCGCATGAAACTCTCGGCGGCCAATGCCAAGTGGCTATCGGTCGCTTGCACTACCAGGTTCTGCTCAATGTAATCCAGTGAACGTTCGCTCTGCGCAGTTTCGCTGAGTTCGATCTTTAGCTTCTCCACATCACGGTTTAGGCGCACGGGGATGCCCGGCTTCTGTAGCTGCGCCAGTCGGTATGCGTAGGGAAGTGGGGTATGGGGGAAGCTGAGACCGCGGAAGGTTTTTTGCCGATTGAGGTCACTCACCGACACGGCGTCCATAAACACCGGTGCTAACAACTCGGGGCATACCCCCTTGCCGAACAATGGCATTACGGAGCGGAGCGAGAGACCGAGATCAATATCGGTACCGCCCTTGGGTTCGCCCCATGTGTTCAGAATATTAGGTTGGGTGTCCCCGGTACCGACTTCAGCCAATGCGATGTCGGTGGTTCCACCCCCGATATCGACGATCAAAGCATGGTGCGCAATGACTGAACTGGTGTGGTACGCCACAGCAGCGGCAGAAGGCTCATGTAGAAAGTCGATTGCTTCGAAGCCGGCGGCAAGGGCTGCTTCGGTGAGGATGGCAATGGCTTGCGCCCCTCCGTCCGGCCCTATGGAGCTGCGAAATTTCACAGGTCTTCCCAGAGTTGCATACCTGACTACTTGTCCGAGCTGCAAGCACGCTTGTTCTCGGATGTGCTTGAGAATACGCGTCACAATACCGGTGATGTAGCCACGTTGGGCCTGCCCTAGGCGGAAGCCCAGCATCGATTTTGGAGACTGGACCAGGCGACCAGACTCGTAGATGAATAGGGCATCAATGGCTTCCTCACCAAAGATCGCGGCATCAAGGCGAATGTCGGCCTCTTTGGCTTTCACGATCTCATCGCTCAGCCAACGACGTTTAATTGCATTGATGGCCGACTCGCGAAGGTCCTGATCGCTGCTCAGGAAAGGCTTTGCGATCATGGTGCGGCGCTCAGCTTTTTCCTCCTTGGTCATCGGATTATTATTGCGAGCGGCGGCTCGAATTCGCGCCTCTATCGCTGCCATATCCTCGTTGTACTTAGTAACCCGCTTGGCGTAAGAGGACTTGGCAGCGCGAATTCCGTCACTGATCTCCTGCTCATGGGAGACGGTAAGCTCAAACCCGGAAATGTCGACTGCACGGTCGGGGAAAAATACCGACGTCCGAAATTGCGGCTGGCCATTGAACAGGATGTGTTCGATACGGCCGTTGCAAAACGCTGCCGCGCTGGAGTAACTGGTGCCAAAATCAATGCCAATTTTCATCTGCGGTCCCTGCCGTGGAGGAGCAATACGAGAGGAATCTATAGAAGACTGAAGAGGTTGTCAGCGGTGTAGTGGCAAAATGAAGCCGTTTCCGCAAATACTTGATTTCGGTTGCAAAGTATTATGAATGACGCTGGATTGAAGGCCGGGTTATTAGAAGTTCGTCGGCGCATTACGATGCGCTATGTGTGGCTAAAAATGGTGACCAACTATCAGGGTGGACACCATCGTCCTAAGCAATTGAATCCGGAAGGTCTGATGCCCGATTGCATAGCGAGCTCTAGCGTGGAGACGTGGGCTTTTTTACAGAACCTCGTAACCTCTCCATCCCACCTAGCTGACCAAGCGAGCAGTTTGTGGATCGTAGATCACTTCGGTAATAGATCCATTTCGAATGCGCTCAACCGCTTCGTCAATCACATGGAGCGGTACTAGGAACCACTCTCTCGGTTTGACCGGATTTCCGAAGCGGTCTTCGATAGTTAGATCAAGCTGTACTGCGCCAAATAAGCGGTGGAAGATATTCTCTAGCCTAGTCCGATTCAGGTTGTGCAGCGTGTAGGCGGCGACCACCTCCACGCCAGCCAGCATATAGGTGGCGTCTTTTTCCGCGCCTGCGATACGGGTTTCCACCTTGCCGCCAGTCACGCCGATTTTGTGGATCAGCTCGCGATGCTCAGCTACGAATGGGTGACTAGACAAGCTCCGCAGTACGTAGATAGTCCCGCTCTCAATATCGTCAGGCTCTGGAGCATCGCCAAACAATGGTCCCATGTCCGGATCGGTCAGTCGGCGACCAGTATCGTCCTTGTAAAGAGCTCGTTGCAGCGAACGACGCAGCAGGTTGCTTTCGGTACCGTTAGCGTAAATAACACGCAGACGCGCATCGCTTTCGCCATTAGGAGCTTTGATGGCTTCGCCTATTTCGGACACATAGGCAAGCTGCCCACCTACGATAAAGTAGTGACCTGTTTCAATGCTGGTATCGCGCCCAAAACGTAAGGTTTTGCGAACCCCAGACTTCAACTCTCTCTCGACCAACTCGAATAACGGCTGGAATTTTTCAAAGTCTGCACATCGAGTACGGTCCGCAACTTCTTCGGCTGCGCGTTTTTCAGTGCTCGAACGTACATGGCGCAGCACCGTGATGTCGGCCTGATCAGCGGACTCACCGCCGAGTCCCAATTCGGCCAGCAACGCGTCCTCATCCAGCTCATCCCCATCCGCTGGGGAAGCTAATGCACCAGTCAGCAGGCCGAGGCCATCCAACTCAGCCAGCAGAGTTTGCGCTTCCGGCAATGTACGTAACTGATCTAGGCGCACGGCATACAAACGCTCAAATATGTCGCGGTGTTCACCATGTAACGGTGCACGACCGTGGAGCTGACAAAAGCGCAGAATATCCTCGAAGCCAGCGATGATGCGCTCCTCTCCAGGGGTCCGACTGGCAACTTTGAGCGGAGCGATTTCAAGGCCAAGATCTGCGAGCAGTTCGTCTTCGTCAATCTCAGCCATTGATCACCCCACTTTGTTGCGCAGCCATCTCCTGAGCCTTGAAGCGCATGAACGCGGCCACCCCTTCGGCAATGCGTTTTTCCCAGGGATCAGCAGAGTTGATGTCAGGAAGACGGCCTCGCTCCCGTTTGAAAGTTCTTGCGCGATTGGTCAGTTCAACCGCCTCATCACGAGGAATACTCACTTTCTTGACGGCGATACTGGCTTGCACCTGCCGCAAAGATTTTTCATCCATCGTTTTTGCCAACACCGCATAAGCGGCATCAAATGGGTTGATGCGGTCGATCAGGTCAATATCCAGCTCGCGTACGTTGACAAACTTACGCACCCCATCCAGCAGCGCTGTGCTTCCTTGTACCGTGTCACCATTGCCTGTATCGACTTGGGCCAAGGCCAGCTTGGCCTGCTGGGTAATATTCATTGTAGCAATGGCGTGCTGGCGGACGGCTTCCTGATCAGCCTCGCTCAAATCTGGGTAACGCTCGCGTACGATCTTTCCCATACGCAACTGGGTCAACTCTTCGGGCAGAGTGTTTTCCTTATCGAAAAGGCCGCGCTCCAGCACGGTTTTATCCTGCAAGAAGTTGGTCACCACTTCGTTCAAATCCTCTTTGCAGATGCGCGTAGCTTCTGCGCTTTGAGGCGTAACCAGCCCCTTGATTTCGACATGATACTGACCTGTGGTTTCATTCACCCCTAAATTGATCCCACCTGGTTGATAACCTTCAGCCCCGTAATTGAACCCCTCTTTCGGCCCTGTATCTTTCGGGGTGAACTCATAGCGTGGAGCCAGCACTTGCTCCATCAGCAAGCTAGCGGAAATAGCCTTGAGCATATCGTTCACCGCCTCAGCAACAGAGGCTTGATCGGCTGCGGGTTCAGCGATCAGGTTGGTAAAGCGTGAGCGCTCCTTACCCTCTGCATCACGTGTTGCGCGACCAATGATCTGCACGATTTCAGTCAAGCTGCTGCGGTAACCAATGGTTAGTGCATGTTCACACCAGATCCAGTCAAAGCCTTCCTTCGCCATGCCCAGAGCAATGATGACATCCACATTATCGCGGTTGTTCTTCTGCGCCGGATCTTTCAACGCACTGAGCACTTTGGAGCGTCTAGTCGCGTCGCTATCATCCACCAAGTCGGCTACTTTCAACGTGCGCCCGTCTTTGACTTTGATGAGGTGAAAGCCGGTCGCAGGGTCGACACCCTGCCAATCGCCCAGCGCACTCATGATTTCGTTTACCTCCCGCTCCTTGTCTTTGAGGCTTTCACGAGCATTTACGTTGGGAATATGGACGATGGTTTTCAGTGCAGGGTCTAGTACCTTGGCGATGGCATCCACATACTTACCTGTGTAGAAGAAGTAGCCGATGTCCAGTGACTTGAGCCAGCGGTAGCCATTGAGCTGTTCGTAGTATGTGTAGGTCACCGTTTCAAACTTGGCTTCTTCCGCAGGGGCCAGCACGGCCTCACTGTCACCGCGAAAATAAGAGCCCGTCATGGCTACCAGATGTACTTTATCTCGCCCGATAAAAGCGCTCAGCTGACCGCCCAACTTGTTATCCGGGTTGGCGGAAACGTGATGGAACTCATCGATGGCAATAAGACGGTTGTCGAATGCCTCGATTCCCAATTCCTCTACAGCAAAGCGAAAGGTGGCATGAGTGCAGACCAGCGTCTTATCTGCACTTTTCAGGAAGGAGCGCACAGCTTCGACCTTGGATTTGGCAACGCGCGGCTCGTCGATGCCTGGGGCATTGCATAGGTTCCACTGCGGAGCCACTTGCCAGTCCCAGTAAAAACCAGAAGAGCTAAGCGGTTCATCTGCGAAGCTCCCGCCAATGGAGCGCTCCGGCACTACGACGATAGCCTGTTGCAGTCCTTGATTATGCAGCTTATCCAGCGCGATAAACATTAAGGCTCGGGACTTGCCCGATGCGGGAGGCGACTTGATCAACAGGTATTGCTCACCACGCTTGGTATAGGCACGCTCCTGCATGGTACGCATACCCAACTCATTGGCTTTGCTGGAAGCCCCGGTGTGTGCCGTGGTAATAGATACGGAAGGCAGCGTGTAGGTGTTCGTGGGGTTCTGAGTCTGTTCGGTCATTGCGAGTCGTCTTCCATGGATGCGTCATCACTTGCCGGTTCGCGTTCGATCTGTTCGATGCTAGGCAGGCTGGTTTTCAGCCTTTGCCGGCAGGGAGTCCACCAGTTGATATTCGGCCACACCGATGGGGCGGGCGTTATCACGCAGGGCGTATTCGGCCACTATCTTGTTCTTACTCTTATACAGCAGCATGCCAATGGCTGAACCGCCCTCTGGATGCTTGATCTGAGCATCCGCAGCAGTGAAGTAAAAACTCAACTGACATACTCAGACTAACCGGGACATCGCTCATTCTTTTTTCCCTCGTATTTTTTTCGGCGCCGCCTTCACTGTACTTGCAGCCATCTTGGTGTAGAGGTCAAACAGCTTTTCCAGTCGCTCGGTATCGTTTCTAAACCAACGGCCAATATAGATACGCTCCAGCACTTCATCATTGCGTTCGTGGGCGCGGCGCAGGTTGTCCGGCATTCTGTCTGGCGCATACAGGTCAGCGATGGTCGCGGGGAAATGCGCTTCGCGAGCCAGCAAGATGTTCTCGGCGCAGGCGGTCAAATCGGCCTTGTTTTGCTCGGTCAGTAGCGGTACGGGGAAGGTGTTCCAACCAAGGGTATTCGAATAGCGATAGCGTGTTTCCAGTTTTCCGCAGACAGTAGCCACCCAGATAAGGTGCATTCTAGAAGCGATAAGTGCCAGGTTCCATAGAGGCGCGTCATACAACGCAAAGGCATTATCGGAAACCACTGAGTGAGCTGTCAGCAGGCCTACGGGGAGGAAATCGCGTGATTCCGACGAGACCTTAGGCACTACGATTGACGATGTCAGTCCACGTCCTTGAATCTGTTTGAAACGATGCGGGCGATCTGCATAAGCGCGGGTTGACTCTGCGTCACTAGCTAGACGCATTGCGCGTACACCCTCTAAACGGGCTGCCACAATGGATATGCGCTTAGCTTCCTCGACCTGCTCGTCGTCAATCCAAAGGCATTTACGAACAATACCTTTGACAAACTCCTGTGAGCCGACAAAGTCGAAGATGTATTTGGCGATAGCTGGCTCGGACCTCACCGCCTCATCGGCTTCGGCGCCTGAAAGTAGAAGGTGGCCTCCATCCTTGGGCATGTTCCCTAGATCCATATAGGAACATCCAGACATCGATTTACGCAACGGCTGAACAACGAGGTCAGGACCTGGCACTAGGTACGCGTTAATGTTGAGAACTTGCTTCGCGCTTACTTCGTTCCTTCCCACCGCAGAAAACAGAATTCTTGGGCGCGCAACATTCCTTGAAATGCCGACGATTGCGACCGTAACTCCAGCGTTATGACTGGCGAGATTCGCCCACTTGAATGATGTGTGAGCAAAAATAATCTCATGGCCCGTTGCAAATATAAGCGGCCAAAGGGTAGGAACCTGTACCCCTTGGCATATGGAGTTCGTTGATACTAGCGCCGTCATTGCAGAAGTCTTTGATCCATAGTCGGCAGCCTTCATAAACCAGCCTGCGACATAATCAAGCGTCTTCCATCCAGTACCATGGCCCGCGAATACTGCAGCCAAGTCAGATTTCTGCTCCTCCGATTGCCATTTGCTTCCGAGATAAGGCGGATTACCACAGATGTAGGTTTCGCCTCCTTCGTTCTCAAAGTCAATTTCCGCCTGATTCAGCGGCGTGCCGAATAAATCATCAGCTACGACCTTTACGCAAGTGCCTGTAGGTGGGCAAATACTCAGCCAATCCAGCCGCAGCGCATTGCCACACACAATCCAGTTCTGCGCATTCAGCGGCAAAAACTCGGCAAGTGCATCCTGTTGCCCGCGATACAGAACGTCGCACTGAAACTCGGCAATGATCAATGCCAGACGGGCAATTTCTGCCGGAAAGTCGCGCAGCTCAATGCCGCGAAAGTTAGTCAGTGGGATTTCTGACCTATTGTTAGCCTCGTCACGGCGGCGGTTGATTTCGGCTTCAATCTCGCGCATTTGCTTGTAGGCGATTACCAGAAAGTTGCCGGAGCCGCAGGCTGGGTCAAATATCCGGACACGCGCCATACGTTTACGCAGATTCAATAGTTTGGCTTTATTGTCGCCAGCCGCCTCCAACTGCGCGCGCAGATCATCCAGAAACAGCGGATTTAATACCTTAAGAATATTGGGCACACTGGTGTAGTGCATGCCCAATGAGCCGCGCTCTTCATCATCAGCCACGGCCTGTATCATACTGCCGAAGATATCGGGATTGATTTTCTGCCAGTTCAGTTTGCCCGCGTGTAGCAGATATGTGCGTGCCATACGAGTGAACCGTGGCACCTCCGTGCTGCCCGAAAACAAGCCGCCATTCACATACGGAAAGCCGTTAGCCCAGCTCGGCAAGCGAGGCTCAACAATCTCTCGCTCGGTCTGCTTAATATTCATGGCGCGAAAAATTTCAGACAGCACCTGGTGGGTATTTGAGCCACCGTGCTCGCTGTACTGCTCAACAGTTTTGGTGAAAAGGCCATCACCATTAAAAATGTCGGTGTCTTCAGCAAAAAAACAAAACACTAACCTAGACATGAAGTGGTTCATGTCATGACGGCGCTCGGCCCTGGCCCAATCCGGGTTCTCATTTAACAGTTCGACGTACAGCTTGTTCATCCGGCTGGTGGCGCGCACGTCGATGGGGTTGTCTTTAATCTCCTTGATTGTGGAGATCCCAGCCAACGGCAGCAGGAAGCCGAAGTGATTGGGGAGGTCCTGGTAATCACAGGTGATGGTTTCACCCGTGATGAGCTCTTCGGCCTCCAGCGTTTGTCCGTCGGTGGCAAGAATGAACTTGGCTTTGGCTTTTGTCGTTGCAGGGCTGGCACGCAATGAATTAAGCGTTTCGCCTACGGCGCCGGGCTCACATGCGGCAATATGAATATTGCTGCGGAGCAGCACGCCACCTGGTACGTCAGAAGCGTTGTTATTACCGGCACGCAGTCGCCTGAGAGCGGTTTCCTTGTTGCCAAAAGCAGCCAGGAAGACGAACGGGAATTCAGCCACATCAAAAGGTTCAAGGACCAGATCCGAGATTGCGGACTCAATTTCTACTGCGTTCATGGTTTACCAATTCCAATGCACTCACAAGCGAGTGGGGCGACTTCATCTGTTAATTTTGATGGTTATTGCTAGCGCTCAGAGGGCATCTGCTCTCATGCCGCCCAAGTGGCTGTGTACCATTCCGATAACCTCGAACGGCGGAAATCGCGTGCGGGGAGCCGTAGTCCCCCTGACAGCGATAATGTCTCCATGGCATTTGAGTCACACTGCATCAGTTCTATGCTGAGGGACTCTACCAATAGTGACTAAAAAACCGATTCGATTTTCCAGATGCAGTTTTAGCCAATCCACGGCGCAGCAGATTGTAAAGGAAGGCTCTTCCTGATGGTGAACAACCTTGAGCATCCACCGCCAGCACTGGGCCACTGCACGCGGTGATATTTGCTAGTATCGGTCGAGGGGTTTCAATGCCAAGAGCTCACTCGCGCCCCGAGTGGGGGGATAAATGGGGGGACAGAAATTGAAACCACCATAGAACCCAGCAAAACAAGGAAAAAACCAAACAATAACGCCGCCCACAAGCCGGCTTTTTAATGCCCTATCCTTTTGTAAAATACGACTTTTTCAGTCAAGCATCGAGCCAGCCCATACTTCAGTCCATCCCCCGACACCTTGGTGCGGGCTGGTTGATATCTCTAAGTGGGCGCTGATTGAGAACTGACCCACCGGGGTCAGTTTTCGGTCAGCGGCAACACACGCTGCTCTGCATGGATTTTTTACACGTCCGAACCATGCAGTGCCGGGTCTTCCGGTGCTATGCAGGCAGTAATGGCACTACAGCATCATTGTCCATTCAATGAATCCATCTCGATGCCGATAAACCTTCCCAAGCACTGCGCGGCTGCGTCAGAGCGACTCTCTATTAGCCCGTGGATTCACCGGCACGGCTCGCCAATACCAAACAGGAAGTTTTTGTATGACCGACGAAACGAAGCCAGAAAACGAGTCACGCCTGCTCAAGGCTGTAGAGTCGATCGCCATCAGCCCAAAGGATGCCCAGGCATTAGTCTCGCAGTACAGAATTCAAGTGAAGGCATCTAAACCTAATGCTTCAGAGCATGAAGTTCAGGCACTGGTCGCGAAGAAAATCATCAGTCGCTACTCAAAAATGTCAGCCACCAGCGGTGGAGTTACGGCTTTGGCCGGCGTCATACCGGGCCTGGGCACTGCCGTCGCGATGGTAGGCGGCGGACTAACCGACGCTACAATCGGTATGAAATTTCAAGTCGATATGTGCATGTGCCTGGCTGATGCCTTTGGCTGGGATCTCACAAGTGAGGATGCCCGGCAACTGGCATTTATGATTGCAGCAGGAGGATCGCTGGAGAAGTTTGGCGTGGAAGTTGGTACCGCATTCGCCTCTAAGGCTGGCGTAAACATGGTACGCCAGTATCTGAAGGGAGCAGCATTGCGGGCAATCAAGGAAATGTTCAAACGCATAGGCATCACCTTCACTCGAAAAGCATTGGAAAAGGCAATTCCATTCGGCATTGGCGTAGTGATTGGCTCCACAGCCAACTATGCACTAACGAAATATGTCGGAAATACTGCTTTGGGCTGGTTCACAACTGATCGTGATATGGGTAACGAGCCAATCGTCGTGAAGGATGAGCTGATGGTAGATGCTGAGCCGACATGACCCTACCTGGCCTTGTCGCAGCATGGCCAGTCTTTGAGTATGAGAGGAGTTACCCTCATCGAATCCCGGTGCCTGGAAAGCCTTTAAATGAACAGAAGTGGATATATCTGCTCGCATTCATGAGCATCAGGACACCCTCTGCCGCCCAGAGACACAATGGTCGACGCTTCTGGGCCGGCGCTTCTGCTTGACTCTCCCCCTAAGGTCACACCTCACCCTGAGGCTTATTTTTCAGGATCTACCTCCATGAACCAACGAATCCTGGTCATCCTCGGCCACCCCTCCCGCACCAGTTTCTGCTCTGCCCTCACCAATACCTACATCGCATCCGCCAAATCCGCCGGCCATGACGTACGCCTCCTGCACCTGGCCGACCTGGCCTTCGACCCCATCCTGCACAACGGCTACACCCAGATCCAAACCCTCGAACCTGATTTGCTGAAGGCTCAATCCGACATTCTCTGGGCCGAGCATCTGACGTTTGTTTTCCCCATCTGGTGGGGTGGCATCCCGGCGTTGATGAAGGGTTTTATCGACCGGGTTTTCCTGCCGGGGTTTGCCTTTAAATATCGCGAGGGCAAGGCGTTCCCGGACAAGCTGCTGAAGGGGCGAACCGCACACTTACTGGTGACCCTGGATACGCCGCCGTGGTATTACAGGTGGTTCTACCGCATGCCTGGGCTGCATCAGATGCGCAGGACGACCCTTGAGTTTTGCGGCATCAAGCCGATCAAGTCGTTGATGTTCGGGCCGGTGCTGGGTTCAACGGTGCAGCAGCGGGACAGGTGGTTAAAGCAGGCCGGTGCCCTCTTCGGAAAAAGGACGTTTCATGTACATCGGCAAAGCCGCACTACTGTCGGGCACAACGATCAAAGCGATTCGTCACTATGAGGACATCGGTCTGTTACCGCCGCCGCAGCGGGAAGGTCGCTACCGGGTTTATTCAGCACAGAGCGTTGAGCTGCTGATGTTTATCAAGTGTGCGCAGCAGCTGGGGTTCAAGCTCAAGGAGTTGCAGGCGATTCTCGGCGGGCATCACGGTGGCGGGTTGCCCTGGGAACTGGCGGACAAGGCGATCGCCAACAAGAAGCAGGAACTGGTAAACCAAATTGAGGCGTTGCAGAAGATGCATGGCGGACTGGTCGAGTTTGAGGTCAGCCTCAAGAATGCTCAGGGTCAATGCAGCGCACAGGTGAAAACGCCATTTCCTTCAATGAGCTGAATCTCTGTTTTATGTAGTGCTGGGCAGCAGTTCAGCACGGAAAAAATCTCTCTTCTTGTAATCCAAATCTGATTTTTTGGACCACTCGTCCAGCCCTCTTTTGCTGTTGCAGACTCCGACGCCTTGCCCCTGCTGAGACGTCACGGATGACTGCTTCTTCGTCCCACATTGCCCATATCGAACACGAACTAGATGGCTTTCATCAGAGCCTGGCCGTGTATCGCCAGCAAGTGGGCGCCTGGTACTCGCAGGCGCTGGACAAGGTAAGCCATACCGCAGATTTGCCGTCGTTGCTGGGCATGGACCGGGTCATTCGGGCGGGGAATTCGAGCAAGTCGGTGAGCATGACAGATGACAATTTCTCGACAGTGACAAGCTGCCAAGTGGGCGGTGTGCTGCAGATCGAGAGCAAGTTCGAGTCGGTGTATGACGTGCCACTGGGGAACATACCGGTTGAGGTGATTGGGCTGGATGACGGCAGTTCTAGGGTCGTCATGCTCGATGAACAGGGCAAAGGTTCTCACCTCTGCGCGGCGGGCGAGCGCTATCAGGTTCGGGTGCAGGGCGGGGTTTCAGCGGAGCAGGTGGAAGCGCTGTTTTCATCCTATGACGGGCTGACGGCGGATCTAGAAACCTGGCTTCGCCAGCAGTGGGATGGTTTTAAACCACATTGGGAGCAGTCGACGTCGAGTGCGATTGGCATTGGGCTATTGGCCGGAGGTTGGTCAGCGATTACCGGGGTATGGGACAGCATTTCGCTGATTCAGGACATTCTTAAAGACCCGGAAAAACACATCGAGCGATTGGGCGCGCAGGCCAGCGAATTGGCTGAGTTAGCCTGCACCGCGCCTCAGGTGATGGAACAGGCCATGCTGTTGGCCAGTGACGAGGCGGCGCTGTACTTGATGTTGCGTACGGCGATGGTTTGGTTGTCGGCGCTGCCGCCTAGCCAAGTCGCCGGCAAGACGGCCGAGATCGTCGCCGGGGTTGTAGTGTCGCTGCTGATTGACCTGTTAATCGCAGTGGTGCTGACCATTGCCCTACAAGGTGCAGGCATCGCCTATCTGGGGCTGCGTCTGGCCAAGTACGGCACGCAGCTTGTTGAAGCTGCCATCGATTTTGTTAAAGGCATCTTCACCATCATCAAAAGCTTCATGGGGGCAGTGAGTCGCTACAAGGCGGTGGCTGTTCGTGGAGCGGTGGGCGGCCTGAAAAAAGGCAGGATGCAAATGCGCTGGGGGGCGCGGCAGAACACGGTGTTGCGGCAGGAAGCGCATGTCGACGATGTGCCCTCTTCTGCGAAAAACCCTAACGGCGATGCAGCAACCAGTGCCGATAAAACCGCCACCAACGGTTGCCCAGTGTCGATGGTTACCGGTGAGGAGCTGCTGACCCTCACCGATGGCGAGCTGGACGGGCTTCTGCCGTTTGCCTGGACAAGGGTGTATCGCACCAGTGCCGTGGAAGTGGATTGTGGGTTGGGGTTTGGCTGGAGCCATTCGCTGGCCCAGCGGCTTTATGTGATTGGCGAGTCGGTGGTGTGGACCGACCATGAGAACCGCAGCACAACGTTTGTACTGCCTACCGTTTCGCGGCCGGCGATCAGCAATAGCTTGGCGGAGGCGGCGATTTATCTAGGCTCAGTGCCGGATGAACTGGTGCTGGCTCAAGACTCCCGTTTCTATCATTTTCGCGACGGTTTGCTGACATCGATCAGCGACGCGTATGACAACCGCCTGCGTATTTCCCGCGACTACTCAGGACGGATTCAGCGGATCGATAACGGCGTGGGTCGCTCGTTACTGCTGCGCTATGACCGCGGGCATATCGTTGCAGTCGACTATCAGCTGCAGCGTGCTGAGCAGTACCAGGAGTTCGTCTGGGTTACCGAGCAGAGCGTTGTTTCCTACCGCTATGACGACGCTTGGCGGCTGATTGAGGCAACCAATGCTGTAGGCGAAAGCGAGACCAAGGAGCACATTTCAACTTACGCCCAATCGAAAAGCCCCGGAACGGTAAAGTCCCGGGAACAAAGGAACACTATAACTTCAAGGGAAAAAAATGAAATACTGGAACGAGCTAGATGAAAGCGTATTTCTTGGGAAGGTTTTTAGCCATTCAGTCGAAATTAGTAAAATTGCTCTTTTTTCACTGCAGATTGAAAATGATCAACCTTCTGTAGGCCTAGGCTTCGACATTCCAGAGTTTCCAGATAACCTGCCGGAAAAATGGAAGAACAAAGGATTCAATACTTGCAGAATCGGCCTCACTTGCTCAAATATTAGCGACTTAAAAATCAATAACATCCCAACCAAAGAAATCTTCTCTGTAACCATAGCAGAAGAAAACGGCCTTCTTATATTTCAAGCCACCACCAAAAACTCCCTAATAGAATTCAAAGCCAAATTCATATCTCTAAGCGGCCCCTCGGTTTACATAAACGGCCCTGAGGATGATGGAGTTTTTAATTAAACCCAGACACATCTAAAGAGGACAACTCCACTCGCGCAAGAATTGAGCCCCTGGAAAAACGAAATCGATAAAATATTAAAACATCATTATCACGAAGAAACATGGGCTCTTGAGTTTGAAACCAAGACGATGAACGTGGACAACGCAGTAGTCAGAGCCCACTTACTGAAGAGATAGAATGATTGTAAAAATAGCGGACGTATCTTCAAAAGACGGTGCCTTGCATGTGAGTTTTCACTCACCTGCCGGCAACGGGGTAGCAGTGTGGATTGGAAGCGCTCCGGAGGTAGGCCAACAATGCGACGTTGAGTTAAATCTGGATGATGTTTTTTACTGGGGAGAAAATATAAACCCCGCAGACAAAAACGTTGATCTCTTTTACTCAGTGAATGGAAAAACGCACTTAGTGTGCCGAGTTAATCTCTGTCGATGACGATAATTGCGCCGCTATAAGAATTAACGGTTCTATTGCTCTTATTGAAATCGATAAGACACCAGCCCAAAAACCAAGCCATGTGGATTTAACAACAACCGTAATCCACCTCCACCCAACAAACGTTTAAACAAAACAAGGATTTCCCAGCAAAATGGCCTTATCAGCAAGAAGCACCTTCTTGCGACAAACTCTCACCCCTCTACCATCCCCACCTGAACCACTCCCCCAAAAGCGCCGCCATGCCCGGCTCCCCTGGCAACCGCAACCTCGGCCCGCTCTACCGCCGTCACCGTAGCGAACTCCTGGCCTACCTCACCCACCGGGTAAACTGCTGCGAAAACGCCAATGACCTCCTGCAAGACGCCTTCATCCGCCTGATGAACAGTGAAGTCGCCAAGATCGGCAACGCCCGCGCTTTTCTCTACCGCATCGCCAATAACCTGAGCATCGACCACGCCCGACGCAATCGCGCACGCGGCATCAACGATGACCATGAACTGCAAACCCAGACCGGCGACCCGCAAAACAGTGCCATCGCCGGCAATAAGCCTTCTATTCGGCTGACACACCGAGCACGCCTCCATGGATCACCTGTACTGGATCTTGGCTACCCGGCGACGGTCGTAGCACCCGTTACCAAATCAACCCCCAAGGTGACTGATTTCCAAGGCAAACCCTCCCCCTCATTTGCCCCACCCCCCCATGTCTGCTAGTGTCGCGCCCGTTTACCGTCAACCGGAATAGCCGCCATGGCCCGCAAAAAAGTTGCACTCGATTTCGAACAATCCCTCGCTGACCTGCAAACCCTGGTCGAGCGTCTGGAGAACGGCGAGCTGTCGCTGGAAGACTCGTTGACGGCGTTTGAGCAAGGCATCGGCCTGACCCGCGATTGCCAGAGCGCCCTGGCGCAGGCCGAGCAGAAGGTCCAGGTATTGCTGGAACGTGATGGGGAGTTGGCCGAAGAGCCTTTCGACGCGGAACAGCCTGAATGATCGTTGCCTATCAGGCCAGCAGCCAGGCCCGGGTCAATGCTGCGCTGGACACCCTATTTGTTGCGCCAAGCCCCGAACTGAACCGCTTGTATGAAGCCATGCGCTACAGCGTGATGAACGGCGGCAAACGCGTGCGTCCGTTGCTCGCCTATGCGGCCTGTGAGGCTCTGGGCGCGCAAGCGGAACAAGCCAACGGCGCAGCCTGTGCGGTGGAGTTGATTCACGCCTACTCACTGGTCCACGACGATTTGCCAGCGATGGACGACGACGACCTGCGTCGCGGCCAGCCCACCACCCATAAAGCCTTTGATGAAGCCTGTGCAATTCTGGCGGGTGATGGCCTGCAAAGCCTGGCGTTCAGCGCCTTGCTGGACCCGACGCTGAGCAGTGTGAACACCGAGATCCGCTTGCGCATGGTCACCGCCCTGGCATTGGCCGCAGGCCCGGCCGGCATGGTCGGCGGCCAGGCGATTGACCTAGGCTCAGTCGGCCTGAAGCTTGATCAGCAAGCCCTCGAATACATGCACCGCCACAAGACCGGCGCGCTGATTGAAGCTGCCGTGCAACTCGGCGCTCTGGCCAGTGGCCGCGCCGAAGCCGCGCACTTGGCAGCGCTGAAGACTTATGCGCAGGCCACCGGCCTGGCGTTTCAGGTGCAGGACGACATTCTCGACGTTGAAAGCGATACCGCGACCCTCGGCAAGCGCCAAGGCGCTGACATTGCCCGGGACAAGCCGACGTATCCGTCATTGCTCGGCCTGGAAGCCGCCAAGGCCTACGCCCTTGAGCTACGGGACCAGGCCCTGGACGCCCTGCGACCTTTCGACGCGGCGGCCGAGCCCCTGCGTGATCTGGCGCGGTATATCGTTGAACGGCGCCACTGATAAGTCCGGCAGTTTCCCCCGCATATCGGCCAAGTTCGGCGCTCTGCGTGGGCAGTTTGCGATGCTTGAGGTAAACTGCCGCCTCTTCTATACCTATAACGATTCGCCTGATGCCCACGACGTTCCAAGAGATTCCCCGCAAGCGCCCGTCCACGCCCCTGCTCGACCGTGCTGACACGCCGGTCGGCCTGCGCCGTTTGGGTGAAGCCGAGCTGGAAACCCTGGCCGATGAGTTGCGCCTGGAGTTGCTCTACACGGTCGGCCAGACCGGTGGGCACTTCGGTGCCGGCCTGGGCGTAATCGAGCTGACCATCGCGCTGCATTACGTCTTTGACACCCCGGACGACCGGTTGGTGTGGGACGTGGGTCATCAGGCTTATCCGCACAAAATCCTCACCGGACGCCGCGAGCGCATGGCGACCCTGCGCCAGAAGGACGGCATTGCCGCCTTCCCGCGCCGTAGCGAGAGCGAGTACGACACCTTTGGCGTCGGCCACTCCAGCACCTCGATCAGCGCTGCGCTGGGCATGGCGATTGCCTCCCGCCTGCAAAATAGCGAGCGCAAGACGATTGCCGTGATCGGTGATGGCGCGCTGACGGCGGGCATGGCCTTCGAAGCGCTGAACCATGCGCCGGAAGTGAACGCCAACATGTTGGTGATCCTCAACGACAACGACATGTCGATCTCGCGCAATGTCGGTGGCTTGTCCAACTACCTGGCGAAAATCCTTTCCAGCCGCACCTACGCCAGCATGCGTGAAGGCAGCAAGAAAGTGCTGTCGCGCCTGCCTGGTGCGTGGGAAATCGCCCGCCGCACCGAAGAGTACGCCAAGGGCATGCTGGTACCGGGCACCCTGTTCGAAGAGCTGGGCTGGAACTACATCGGCCCGATCGACGGCCATGACCTGCCGACGCTGATCGCTACCCTGCGCAACATGCGTGACCTCAAAGGCCCGCAGTTCCTGCATATCGTCACCAAAAAAGGCAAAGGCTTCGCTCCGGCAGAAGTCGACCCGATTGGTTATCACGCCATCACCAAGCTCGAACCGGTGGACGCGCCGGCCGCTGCGCCGAAGAAAGCCAGTGGGCCGAAGTACTCTGGTGTGTTCGGTGAGTGGCTATGCGACATGGCCTGCGCCGATCCGCGTCTGGTGGGCATTACTCCCGCGATGAAGGAAGGTTCCGACCTGGTGGCGTTCAGCGAACGCTTCCCGCTGCGCTATTTCGACGTCGCCATCGCTGAGCAACACGCAGTGACTTTCGCCGCGGGCATGGCCTGCGAAGGCGCCAAGCCGGTGGTGGCAATCTACTCCACCTTCCTGCAGCGCGGTTACGACCAGCTGGTGCATGATGTGGCCGTGCAGCACCTCGACGTGCTGTTCGCCATCGACCGTGCTGGCCTGGTAGGCGAAGACGGCCCGACTCACGCCGGCAGCTTTGACTTGTCTTACCTGCGCTGCATCCCCGGCATGCTGGTGATGACCCCGAGCGACGAGAACGAACTGCGCAAGATGCTCAGCACCGGTCACCTGTACAACGGCCCGGCTGCCGTGCGTTATCCGCGCGGCAATGGCCCCAATGCAGTGATCGAGAAAGACCTTGAGCCTATCGAGATCGGCAAGGGCATCGTCCGCCGCCAGGGCAGCAACGTTGCTCTGCTGGTGTTTGGCGTGCAACTGGCCGAAGCCCTGAAGGTTGCCGAGAAAATCGACGCCACCGTGGTGGACATGCGTTTCGTCAAGCCTCTGGACGAAGCCCTGGTGCGCGAAATGGCCGGCAGCCATGAGTTGCTGGTGACCATTGAAGAAAACGCCATCATGGGCGGTGCCGGTGCAGCAGTCAGTGAGTTCCTGGCGCGGGAGAACATCCTCAAGTCGGTGCTGCACCTGGGCTTGCCGGATGCGTACGTCGAACACGCCAAGCCGGCGCAGATGCTGGCCGAGTGTGGGCTGGATGAGGCGGGGATTGAAGCCTCGGTTCGTCAGCGCATGACGCTCCTGGGGCTCTGACCCAACTCCCCGGTTAAAACCGGATCAAATGTGGACGCTGGCTTGCCTGCGATAGCAGTGAGTCAGCGGCCCCCTCATCAACTGAACCACCGCTATCGCAGGCAAGCCAGCTCCCACATTAGCTCTGCGTAATCCTTGGGAGCTATGGACTGCCCATGAACCGCCTTCGTTTCGCTCTGCCCCTGCTGTTATTGCCCGCCACCGACCTGCTCGCCGACAGCTTTGAGCGCGACCAGGCCCTGAAACTTCCTGACGTGGTCATCAGCGCCAACCGCCAGGTCCAGGCCCGCAACGACAGCAGCGCGGCCAACACCGTATTCACCCGCGACGACATCGACCGCCTGCAACCCTCCAGCGTGACCGACCTGCTCAGCCGCGTGCCTGGGGTGCAAGTGGCACAAACCGGTGGACGTGGCAGCCTGCCGGGAATTTTCATTCGCGGTACCAAGGCTGCGCAAAGCCTGGTGTTGGTGGACGGCCAACGCATCGCCAACGCCACCTCCGGCGACAGCGGCCTGCAATACCTGAGCATCGACCAGATTGAACGGGTTGAAGTGCTGCGCGGTTCGCGCTCGGTGATTTATGGCAGCGATGCCATTGGCGGGGTGATTCAGATATTCACTCGGCGCAATGCGCAACCCGGTGTGCATCCACGCTTGCATATGGGGTTTGGCAGCAACAAGACCTGGGAGCGCAGCCTTGGGCTGTCCGGAGGCGATGAGCGCACCCGTTTTAATCTCGGTGCCAGCCTGGATGAGACTCAAGGGATCAACTCGACGCGTGAGTCATTTGCCGCCGATAACGATCACGATGCCTACCGCAACAAATCCTTGAGCCTGAATCTCAGCCACGCGCTGACCGACGACGTTGAGGTGGGCTTCAACCTGTTGGATGGTCGGGGCAAGTCAGAGTACGACAACCCGTACGGACGTTGGGACAATAGCCTGTTGAAAAGCGTCGGCCAGCAGCCCTACACCGATTACACCGTGAGCAGCGTCAGCAGCTACATCGACGCCCAGCTCAACGAACGCTGGCAAACCCGCGTGGAGCTGGGCCACAGCGAGAACCGCGACACCAAACGCGACAGGCTCAGTGATGACTTCAGTGCGTTCAACACCTACCGCGATTCGATCAACTGGCAAAACGACCTGACTCTCAACGACCAGAACAGCCTGATCCTCGGCGGTGACTGGTACGAAGACAGGGTTCGCAGCGACTTTGATTATTTCTTCCAGCGTCGCGGCCTGGATGAAACCAGCCGCTGGAATCGCGCAGCCTTTATTCAGCATCGCTTCCAGTCGGATGCTTTCTCCACCGAACTGGGTCTGCGCCACGACGACAACCAGCAATACGGCAGTCAGAACACTTGGAGCGGCACCTTCACCCTGCCACTCAACCCCAATAACGAGATACTGCTGTCCTATAGCGAAGGCTTCCGAGCGCCGACCTTCAACGACCTGTATTACCCCGGCAGCAGCAACCCGGACCTCAAGCCCGAACACTCGAAAAGCTACGAGGTGCAATGGCGCAGCCAGCTGACTGACAGCACACGCCTGGAAACCTCGCTGTACCGCACCGACCTCAAGGACGCGATTGTCGCCCGCCAAGAAAGTTACTACGTGCCATACAACGTCGCCTCGGCACGCATCAACGGCTTCGAAGCCGCCCTTAAGCAAGAGCTGTTCGGCTGGCAGGCCAATCTGGGGCTGGCGATTATTGATCCACGGGATCGCGACAGCGGCCACACCCTGGCCCGCCGCGCCCGCCGGACCTTGAGCCTGGACCTGGATCGGCAATTCGACCGCTTGGGCGTCGGCGCCAGTTGGCAAGCGGTCAGTGGCAGTTATGACGATGAAAAAAACAAAAACCGTCTCGGCGGTTATGCGCTGCTCGGACTGCGCAGCAGCTGGGCGCTGAACCGGGAAGTGTTGCTGTCAGTGAAGCTCGACAACCTGCTGGACAAGACTTACGCACGGGCGCGCTACAGCTATGAAGAGCCAAACTTCGAGAACAACCATGACTATCGGGAAGAAGGTCGGACTTGGATGGTTGGAGTGACGTGGACGCCAGAGATCTAGTGGGTGCTGGCTGCAATCACCTGACATAACCTGGCCACCGCCTCCAACATCTGCCCACTGGGCCGCTCAAGGCCTTTGTCCGGCACCACCAGCAAGCGCCCCTGGGCCACCGCCGCCACCTGGGGCCAGGCCTTCCAGGCATCCAGCTGGGCTTGGTCACCCGCCAGAATCACCTCGGGATTGCGCTGCAGCACCGACTCGACACTGACTTGGGGCGCCGGCAGTTTCAGGTCATCGAACACATTACGCGCGCCGCACACAGCCAGCGCATCACTGATGATCTGCCCGCCGCCCACGGTGTACAGCGGTTGATTCCATACCTGATAAAACACCCGCAACGGCTCGGCCCGGTGATAGCGCTGGCGCAACTCGGTCAAGCGCTGACGCAACTGCGTGGCCAACTGGCGGCCACGCTCGGGCCGATCCAATTGCAGGGCAATGGCTTCGACCTGGCTGGTCAGTTGTTCAAGGCTATGGGGTTCGGCCACGTAGGTCGGGATATTCAGGCGTTTGAGCTGTTCGTGCTGGGCCGGGCCGATGCTGCCAGGCCACAGTAATATCAAATCCGGTTTGAGGCTGAGCAATTGCTCCATGTCCAACTGGCCGTAACGCCCCACCGACGCCACATTCGCCAATGGCGCTGGCCGCTCACCGCCGTCGAGCACACCCACCAGCAAATCGGCAGCGCCCAGCTCAACGACGATTTCAGATAAGGAGGGGGCGAGGCTGACCACCCGCTCGACCGCCATTGCCTGGACACTGGCGGCCAGCAGCAAAACCGCCAACCAGGCGCGCATCAGCCCAATTGACGCGGAATGCGGTAGAGGTAGAACAGCACCATCGTCGACAGCGCCAGCAGAAACAGCGGCACCGCTTCCAGGCCGACAAACACCGCCAGTGCGCCGATCCAGGCGGGCAAGGAAGCCGCCAGCAGCGCCAGGCGCCGCCGGGCCGCAAGGGTGATCCAGGCAGCGGATTCTTCAGGGGTATCGAGGGCTTTGCCGGTGGCGATCAGGGCGTGTTTGTAGCCATGGAAGTAACGCAGGCTGGCAAACATCGAGGCGGTGCCAGCGATAAAAAACGGCATGGCCAACACCGGTAACAGCGGCTCGGCCTTGCCGAACACCAGATTGATCACGAATAACGGCAACAGCGCCAGGGCAAGGTATTGCCACCAGTTGAACGACAGTCGCCGCTTGACCTGACCACGGGTCACGCCCGGTCAGCCTCGCTCTGATGCTCGTTGCCCATCATATGGTCGAGCTTACTGGCCTTGGTAGCCAGATAGAGCTTGTTGTGCGGGTTGTGGCCAGTATGCAGCGGCACGCGCTCGGCGACGGTGATACCCATGTCGACCAAGGCCTTGACCTTGCGCGGATTGTTGGTCATCAGCCGCAGGGACTTGATTCCCAAATGTTCCAGCATCGGCAGGCACATGGCGTAGTCGCGCTGGTCGGCAGCGAAGCCCAGGCGCTCATTGGCTTCCACGGTATCGGCGCCGCCGTCTTGCAGTTCGTAGGCACGGATCTTGTTCAGCAGGCCAATGCCACGGCCTTCCTGGCGCAAGTACAACAACACGCCACGGCCTTCGCGAGCGATGGCCTGCATCGCGGCTTCCAGTTGCGAACCGCAGTCGCAGCGCTGGCTGAACAGGGCGTCGCCGGTCAGGCATTCGGAGTGCAAACGGCCGAGAACCGGCGCGCCGTCAGCCACATCACCCAGGCTAAGCACGACATGTTCGCGCCCACTGGCTTGCTCAAGAAAGCCATGCATGGTGAATTGGGCAAAAGGGGTAGGCAGCTTGGAAGCAGCGACGAAAACGACGGGCACCGTGTGCTCCTGATTTCAAATTACACGAGGCGGGCATTGTAACAGCACGTTCCTACAGACGCTTAAGCTGAATTATCGCTGATAAAGATCAATAGGTTCGATTGGCCTTTGCCTTGGTTCTATGGGCCACCTCTACTGTAGGAGCGGGTCAAAAAGGATACGGCTGGTGCCAGCGCTCGAAAATTGGCTTCAGCTCACCGTTTTTCACCAAAGCGTCCATGCGCTGATCAAACAGCACCATCAGTGCCCGACCCCGCTCATTGTCGGTAAAGCCCAGGAACAGCGGCAGTTCGGCAAGATGGGTGAGCTTGAATAGCGAAGGGTCCGGCGCTTGATCCAGGGTGTAACGTGCCTCGGTCAGGGCGTCGATGTAGAGGTCGGCGCGCTTGTGCTGCAGCATCGGCAGGATACCGTCGCGGCGCTCAATCTGATTGAAGGTGTGGATATTGGGCAAGTAGGTGTCGTACTTGTAGCCACGCACCCATGCCAGACGGTAGTTGCCCAGCGTGGCCAGGGTCGGCGCCGGCGTACTTGCCAGCCCCAGTGCATAGATATGATCGGAATCGTAGTGCCAGCGCGCGTACAGCACGCCCTCGGTTTCATCACGGTAGGCACCGACCCAGGCATCGACCTCGCCGCGCTGGGCCAGGCCAACCGAACGGGTGTAAGGCACGCTGCGGGTTTTGACCTTGACCCCGACCGGCTCGAAAACCTGTCGCAACACGTCCCAAGCCAGGCCACTGCCGTCTTCGTTGGTGTAGTTTCTCCAGGCCTCACTGGCCAGGCGAATCTGATCGGGAACCGTCGGAATGTCATCCGCCCGAACCGAAAACGCTAATGCACACAGCAGTACCAAGAGCCAGCGGCGACCATCCATAACGACGACCTCTAATAAAATCAGCTCACGTCAAACACCACACTATCGGCCAGTAGCCTCAGTCTGGCAAAGGCTGCCACAACGGGGTAAAGGGTAGCGCAACCAGCGAGTCCCAAATGCCCAGCGCCTTGGGCAAGGAGCCCGAACCAAAGCCGAACGCGAGAAAATGCCAGAGATTGCACCACACCGATGGCGGCACAAACTCGGCCGGGGCCTGTCGAGGGTGATCTGTCACGGCGTATCCCGAAAGTGTTGATAACCCCGGATCACCGGGGTGATGTCCTGCCCAGTGGCGTCCAGCAGAACCACGCCCTGCCCCTGCGCCACCCGACCGATCACATGGATCGGCCAGCCGGCGGCCAGCAATGGCGCCAGCTCGACAGACGGCAAAGTGAACGCCAATACATAGTCGTCGCCACCGCTCAACGCGGCGGATCGGGCATCATCGTCGCCGAGAAACGCCAGCAGGGCCTCCGACAACGGCAGCGTTTGCCGTTCGATCAACAAACTGACAGCTGAAGCCTTGGCAATATGCCCACAATCGGCCAAAAGGCCGTCGGAAATATCCATGGCAGACGTAGCCTTGCCCCGCAACGCCAGGCCCAGCGCCAACTGGGGCTGGGGCGACCAGTAATGGGCCAGCAGCGGTTCGGCAATGGCGGCAGGCGCAGTGCGTTGGCCCAACACTAGTGGCAAGGCTCCGGCGGCGTTGCCCAGCGCTCCTCCCACACACAGCAAATCCCCAGGTTGCGCACCGCTGCGGGTCAAGGCCAGGCCTGCCGGCACCCGACCAAAGACGGTCAGGGTCAGGCTCAACGGGCCACGGGTGGTATCACCGCCCACCAGGCCCACGCCACAGCGTTGAGCCATGACGTTCAAACCCTGGGCATAGCGTTGCAACCAATCGGCATCCACCGTCGGGGTAGTCAGGGCAAGGGTAAACGCAAGAGGGTTGGCGCCCATGGCCGCCAGATCGCTGACCGCCACGGCCAGCGAGCGCTGGCCGAGCAGGAACGGATCGCAGGGGTCGGCAAAATGCACGCCGGCCACCAGGGTATCGGTGGAAATCGCCAGCTGTTCCCCTGAGGGAACCGCCAGCAAGGCGCAGTCGTCGCCGATCCCCAGGGCAATGCCCTCGCCGCCTTGCGCACAGGGCGCGGCGGCAAAGAACTTACGGATCAGTTCGAACTCGCCCATGGCGCAAGCAAGCGCTGATTAGCGCTTGAACGCCTTCACTTCGGCTTCACGCAGGCGCGGAGCCAGCTTGTCGAGCACGCCGTTGACGAACTTGTGGCCGTCGGTGGAACCGTAGACTTTCGCCAGTTCGATCCCTTCGTTGATCACCACGCGGTACGGTACGTCGACGCGCTTGAGCAGTTCCCAGGTCGACAGGCGCAGTACGCACAGTTCAACCGGGTCCAGCTCGTCGATGGTCAGGTCCAGGCACGGCGTCAGCGCAGCGTCGATTTCGGTCAGGTTAGCCGGGACGCCGTGCAGGATCTCGTGAAAGTAGCTGGCATCGACATCACTGAAATCGTTGTCGACGCGAAACTGCGCTTCGATTTCGTTCAGTGATTGCTTGGCCATATGCCGCTGGTACAGCGCCTGGGTCGCGAGCTGACGGGCCTCCCGACGCTTGACGCTCTTGGAAGGTTTGCCGGCATCCGCAGGGCGCGGGTCACGGGGGTTGAAACGATCGCTTTCGTCGCTAATCACTTGGCCTCCAACTGTGCCAGCAGGCTGACCATTTCCAGGGCAGACAGGGCAGCTTCGGCACCTTTGTTACCGGCCTTGGTGCCGGAACGTTCGATGGCTTGCTCGATGGAATCAACGGTCAGCACGCCAAACGCGACGGGAACGCCGAACTCCATGGACACCTGGGCCAAGCCCTTGGTGCATTCGCCAGCCACGTATTCGAAGTGCGGAGTACCGCCTCGAATGACCGCGCCCAGGGCGATGATCGCCGCGTATTCGCCTTGTTGGGCAACTTTCTGCGCAACCAGTGGAATCTCGAAGGCGCCAGGGGCGCGGATAATAGTGATGTTGCTTTCGCTCACACCGTGGCGAACCAGGGTATCCACGGCACCGCTTACCAGGCTTTCAACGACGAAGCTGTTGAAGCGGCCAGCCACCAGAGCATAGCGGCCTTTGGGGGCGATGAAGGTACCTTCGATGGTCTTCAGGGTCATTCGACAAATCTCTTAAAGAGCCGGGACGCGTTCATTACGCGTCCCTCAGTGATATTTGAACCGCGAACAAGGGGCGAAAAACGCCAGCCTTTATTCGGAGGGCACGTATTCTACAACTTCCAGGTCGAAACCGGATATCGCATTAAATTTCATTGGCGCACTCATCAGGCGCATTTTGCGCACGCCCAGGTCACGCAAAATCTGCGAACCGGCACCGACGATGCTGTAGGTGGTCGGCGTTTTGAGCGGAATTTGCTCGGCGGTTTCGCGAATATTCGTCAGCAACACGTCACCATCCACCGGGTTGCCAAGCAGCAACACCACACCGCTACCGGCCTCGGACACCGCAGCCATCGCGGCCCGCAGGCTCCAGCGGCCCGGCTGCTTGACCATCAACAGGTCCCGCAGCGGGTCCATGTTGTGCACGCGAACCAGGGTCGGGTCTTCAGCGCAGATGTTGCCCAGGGTCAGGGCCATGTGCACGTCGCCTTCCACCGAGTCACGATAGGTCACCAGGTTGAACTGACCCAACTCGCTGTCCAGAGGCTGCTCGGCAATCCGCTGAACGGTACGTTCGTGGATCATCCGGTAGTGAATCAGGTCGGCGATAGTGCCAATCTTGATGTCGTGTTCGGCGGCAAAGACTTCCAGTTCGGGACGACGGGCCATGGTGCCATCGTCGTTCATTACTTCGCAGATCACCCCGCTCGGTTCGAAACCGGCCATGCGCGCCAGGTCGCAAGCAGCCTCGGTGTGGCCGGCACGGGCCAGGGTGCCGCCAGACTGGGCCATCAGCGGGAAGATATGGCCGGGGCTGACGATGTCTTCGGCCTTGGCGTCTTTTGCAGCAGCCGCTTGCACGGTGCGGGCGCGGTCAGCGGCGGAGATGCCGGTGGTCACGCCGGTGGTCGCTTCAATCGACACGGTGAACTTGGTGCCAAAACCCGAACCGTTGCGCGGTGACATCAGCGGCAACTTGAGCAGTTCGCAGCGCTCGCGACTCATGGGCATGCAGATCAGACCACGGGCGTGCTTTGCCATGAAGTTGATGTGTTCAGGCCGGCACAGTTCGGCGGCCATGATCAGGTCTCCTTCGTTCTCACGGTCTTCGTCATCCATGAGGATGACCATCTTGCCTTGGCGGATGTCTTCAACCAGTTCTTCGATGCTATTGAGCGCCACGTGGCACCCCCTTGGTCAGGATTTGAGATAGCCATTGGCGGCTAGAAAACTTTCGGTGATGTTCCCTGCAGCAGGCTCTGC
The DNA here is from genome assembly GCF_055407105.1 of Pseudomonas sp. C321. Lineage (NCBI taxonomy): Bacteria > Pseudomonadati > Pseudomonadota > Gammaproteobacteria > Pseudomonadales > Pseudomonadaceae > Pseudomonas > Pseudomonas sp. C321. The sequence goes on from NZ_JBUZRB010000001.1 coordinate 1,165,745, forward strand.
GGCCTTGTCGCCCAACAACAGGCGTTCCAGGTAACGGGCAAGCAAGTCGACTTCCAGGTTCACCCGGCGACCTGGCAGGTACGACGCCATGATGGTTTCGCTCAGGGTGTGGGGAATGATGGTCAGTTCAAATTCAGCGCCATTGACGGCGTTCACGGTGAGGCTTGTGCCGTCGACGGTGATCGAGCCTTTGTGGGCGATGTACTTGGCTAGCTCTTTGGGCGCACGGATGCGGAACTCCACGGCGCGGGCATTTTCGCTGCGCGCTACCACTTCGCCGACGCCGTCGACGTGACCGCTGACCAGATGCCCACCCAGGCGAGTGGTCGGGGTCAGGGCTTTTTCCAGGTTGACCGGGCTGCCGGCCTTGAGGTCGTTCATCGCGGTGCAGTCCAGGGTTTCCCGGCTGACGTCAGCGGCAAAACCGTTGCCAGGCAACTCGACGGCGGTCAGGCACACGCCATTGACGGCAATGCTGTCGCCCAGCTTGACGTCGCTCAGGTCGAGCTTGCCGGTTTCAACCAGCACCCGCACGTCACCGCCTTTGGGGGTCAGTGCACGGATGCTGCCGATGGATTCGATAATGCCGGTGAACATGGAGTCCTCCTGGGGGCTTGGCGCAGGCCGGGAATTATACGCTTGCTGGTGGGACGGGAATGGCAGTGACTCGCCAGTCGTCGCCTACAGCACGCATTTCAATGATCTTGAGTTGGGGTGCGTCGGCCAGCTTCGCCAGAGGCCAGTCCAGCAACGGCCGGGCGGCTGAACCGAGGAACTTGCCGGCGACGAAAATCACGTACTCGTCCACCAAGCCCTGCTGGGCGAAGGCACCGGCCAGGCTCGGGCCGGCTTCCACCAACACCTCGTTGACGCCACGGGCCGCCAGCGCCACCAGCGCCGAACGCAGGTCGACCTGACCTTCGACACCCGGCACTACCAGGCACTCGGGGCCGGTGGGGTACTGGTTTTCCGGCGTCACGCAAGTGATGACCAGCGCCGGGCCAGCCTTGAAGAACGGCGCATCCAGCGGCACCCGCAGGCGACCGTCGATCAACACCCGCAGCGGCGGCCGAGACATGGCCAGGGCGGTGGTTTCTTTATCCAGGCCCAGCTCGGCAGCGCGCACGGTCAGGCGCGCGCCGTCGGCCAGCACCGTGTCGGCGCCGGTCAGCACCACGCTGGCCTGGGCACGTAACCGCTGCACATTCGCTCGTGCCGCCGGCCCGGTGATCCACTGGCTTTCGCCGCTGGCCATCGCCGTGCGCCCATCCAGGCTCATCGCCAGCTTGACTCGCACGAATGGCAAACCGTGTTCCATGCGTTTGAGGAACCCCTGGTTGAGGGCCCGCGCATCCGCCTCAAGCACACCGCTGTGAACCGCGATCCCGGCCTGGGCCAGGCGCTGCAGGCCACGGCCGGCAACTTCGGGGTTGGGGTCCTGCATGGCGGCGACCACCCGGCCTACGCCGGCGTTGATCAACGCATCGGCGCAGGGCGGCGTATGGCCGTGATGGCTGCAAGGCTCCAGCGTCACATAGACGGTGGCGCCCCGCGCCTGAGTGCCGGCTGCACGCAGGGCGTGGACTTCGGCGTGGGGTTCGCCGGTGCGTACGTGCCAGCCTTCGCCGACCACCTGCCCGTCACGGACAATCACGCACCCGACCCGAGGGTTGGGATGGGTGGTGTACAGGCCTTTGCGTGCCAGTTCCACGGCGCGAGCCATGTAATGGGCGTCGAGGATGGTTTGCTCTACTGACGGTGGGTTCATTCTTTGATCGGCTCACGGGCCAGGCGGTCGATCTCTTCGCGGAACTCATTGAGGTCCTGGAAGCGTCGATACACCGAAGCGAAACGGATGTAGGCAACTTCGTCGAGCTTTTGCAGCTCGCCCATCACCAGTTCTCCAACCACCAGGGACTTGACCTCGCGCTCGCCGGTCGCCCGCAGCTTGTGCTTGATATGCGCCAGCGCAGCTTCCAGCCGCTCGACACTCACCGGGCGTTTTTCCAGGGCGCGCTGCATACCCGCGCGCAGTTTTTCTTCGTCGAAGGGCTGGCGACTGCCGTCGGTCTTGATCAGACGTGGCAATACCAGTTCGGCGGTTTCGAAGGTGGTGAAACGTTCACCGCAGCCAGAGGCCAGGCATTCACGCCGGCGACGCACCTGTTCGCCCTCGGCGACCAGACGCGAGTCAATGACCTTGGTGTCGTTGGCACCGCAGAAGGGACAGTGCATGGTGGCAGGCAACAAAAAATGGGAGGGCCATGGTAGCGCATCCCCGTGGCAAGACAAGCCATAGCCTTTACGGTATATAGGCTGACTATTATGTTTCTTATCTTTAAGTCACGGATTTTCGCCCTTTTTGGAGCCGTACATGTCGCTACGACCACTCGTTTTGCTCACTTTGTTCAGTTTCCTGGTGGCCTGCAGCAGCGAAGCGCCAAAACCGGCCGCCCCGCAACCGACGCCACAACAACAGAAAAAAATCCCCGGCGTGGAAGAACTCGGCCCGCTGCCGGCCTATCAGCGTGAAGTGAGCGGCACCCTCAACGGCGTGCCGGCCGGCGCTGAAGTCGAGTTGGCGCTGCTGGTGATCGATGACCGCAGCCGCCCACAGCAATTGTTGGCCAGTAGCATATTGATCGGTAACAACAAGTCGTTGGCGTTCCGCTTGCGCTTCAACCCCCAGGCATTCCCAGCCGGGGCCCGCGTTGAATTGCGCGGTCGCGCCAGCCAGTCCGGCCAATTGATCCTGCACTTGCCTGCGGTGCGCATCGAACAAGCGATCACCCAGGCCACTGGCCCCCTGCAACTCGTCAAGGCGCCATGACACCACCGCTGGACCTGCAGCGGGCCTTGAGTGAGCTGATTGGCGATGCGCAACTGGTGCCCTCCCCGCTGCCAGGCACCGAGCTGTCACTGTGGCTGCTGGACGCCGACAACATGGAGCGCGCCTTCAGCCCGGAAGAAACCCAGCGCATCCTCCATGAACCGCCGTACTGGAGTTTTTGCTGGGCCAGCGGTTTGGCGCTGGCACGGTATCTGGCAGCCAATCCTGGATGGGTCGCAGGCAAACGGGTGCTGGACTTTGGCGCTGGTTCAGGGGTGGCCGCAATTGCTGCCGCCAAAGCTGGGGCGCTGGAAGTGCTGGCCTGCGATCTCGATCCACTGGCCCTGGCGGCGTGCCGGGCAAATGCCGAACTCAATGGCGTTACGCTGGGTTATTCAGCAGACTTTTTCGCCGAGGCGGATCGTTTTGATCTGATCCTGGTGGCGGATGTATTGTATGACCGGGCGAACTTGCCGCTGCTGGATCAATTCCTCACCCGTGGCCGGGAGGCATTGGTGGCGGATTCACGGGTTCGCGACTTCCAGCACCCGGATTATCAGCGCTTGGAAATCCTGGATGCACTGACCTTGCCCGACCTGGCCGAGCCTTGGGAGTTTCGCAAGGTGAGCCTGTACCATTCGCGGCGCGCTTCCAGCCAATCCCGCCAGCCCTTATAGTTGCCCCCATCCCACGCTTTGTTCGAGATACCCCATGAGTGAGCCCACCCCGTACATCTTCGACGCCACCACTGCCACTTTCGACCAGGCGGTGATCGAGAATTCGTTCCACAAACCCGTGCTGGTGGACTTCTGGGCCGAGTGGTGCGCGCCGTGCAAGGCGTTGATGCCGATGCTGGCGCAGGTTGCCGAGAGTTATCAGGGCGAGTTGCTGCTGGCCAAGGTTGATTGCGATGCCGAGCCAGACGTGGTCTCGCGCTTTGGCATTCGCAGCCTGCCAACGGTGGTGCTGTTCAAGGACGGCCAGCCGGTGGATGGTTTCTCCGGAGCGCAGCCGGAGTCAGCGGTGCGAGCGATGCTTGAGCCGCATGTGCAAATGCCGCCCCCCGCCGAGGCTGATCCGCTGGTGCAGGCCGAGGCGCTGTTTGCCGAAGGTCGCATCAGCGATGCCGAAGCGGTGCTGGTCACTTTACTGGGCGAAGACAACACCAACGCCGCCGCGCTGATTCTCTACGCGCGCTGCCTCGCCGAACGCGGTGAGCTGGGCGAAGCGCAGACCGTGCTCGACGCAGTAAAAAGCGACGATCACAAGGCCGCACTGGCCGGCGCCAAGGCGCAAATCACCTTCCTGCGCCAGGCCGCTGACCTGCCTGACGCCGCCGAACTGAAAGCCCGCCTGGCGCAAAACCCTCAGGATGACGAAGCGGTCTATCAACTGGCCGTACAGCAACTGGCTCGCCAGCAATACGATGCCGCGCTGGATGGCTTGCTCAAGCTGTTTATCCGTAATCGCAGCTACAGCGAAGGCCTGCCCCACAAAACCCTGCTGCAGGTGTTTGAGTTGCTGGGCAGTGATCACCCGCTGGTCACGGTCTATCGGCGCAAGTTGTACACCGCGTTGTATTGATCGGTTATTCGATCCAACTGTACAGCGGCGTATCGCCGCCGCTACTCACCTTGACCTTGGCGCAATGGCGCAGGCGCACCAGCAGGCGCTTGCCCGCCGAGGCGCTGCCGGCCAATCCTTCAAGCTGATCCGCCAACTCAAGGCCACTCATCTGCCCGGCCTTGCGCAGCAGGTCCTGGGCGTTCTGCCACAGCGTGTTGTCCTGATTGACGGGTGCCGCCGGAGCAACAGGTTCCGCGCTCGACGGTTTGACCGTCTGCAATTGCGCGCCCAGTTGCGCCCAATCGCCGTCATCCATCTCCAGTGTCAGGTCAACCGGCAGGTCGCCGATGGTTCCACGAATTCGCAACATCGCTCTCACTCCCGCACTTTTCCGACCAGCATGCTCCCATGCGTCTTGCGCAACACCAAGCGGGCGGTCAAACTCTCGCCATAATTGTTATAAGATCACATAACAGAACATTCATCTTGCCCCGGAGTTCGCCATGCGCCGCCTGTTGCTCGCTTTGCCGTTTACCCTGTTGCCACTGACCATCGCCCAGGCCGCTGACGAGCACGCCCATACCCAAGAGCATGACCATGAACACGGCAGCCTTGGCGCCCACGAGCATGGCGTCGGCCGCCTCAACGCGGTGCTCGACGGTCAATCCCTGGAGCTGGAGCTGGAAAGCCCGGCGATGAATCTGGTGGGCTTCGAACACCTGGCCACCACCGATGCCGACAAGGCCAAGGTCGCCGCCGCCCGCAAACAGTTGGAACAGCCTCTAGTACTGTTCAGTCTGCCAAAGGGCGCCGGTTGTGTGGTCAGCACCCAGGAACTGAACAGCCCGCTGTTCGGCGACAAGCCCGAAGCCGATCATGATGACGACCACGCCACCGACGGCAAAGGCGCTGCCGCCCACGAGCATCATCATGACCACAGCGAAATCCACGCCCACTACCAGTTCACCTGCGCCACGCCGACCGCACTGAAGAGCCTCGACCTGACGCAGATCTTCAAGACCTTCCCCTCCACCCAGAAAATTCAGGTACAACTCATTGGCCCGGGCGGCCAGCAAGGTGTTGAAGCGACAGCCGCAGCAGCCACCTTGAAATTCTGAGTTCACATGACCCAAGCACTTATCGAACTGACTGACCTGGGCTTTAACTGGCCCGGTCACCCACCGTTGCTGGACATCCCGGCGTTTCGCCTGGAACCCGGCGAAACCCTGTTCCTCAAGGGCCCCAGCGGCAGCGGCAAGACCACGTTGCTGGGCCTGTTGGGCGGCGTGCAAAAGCCCAGTCGCGGCAGCATTCGCCTGCTGGGCCAGGAACTGACCGAGCTGTCGGCCGGTGCCCGTGACCGCTTTCGCGTCAATCACACCGGCTACATTTTCCAGCAGTTCAACCTGCTGCCGTTTCTTTCGGTGCGCGAGAACGTTGAACTGCCTTGCCACTTCTCCAAACTGCGCGCCCAACGGGCAGTGCAGCGCCACGGCAGTGTCGACCAGGCCGCCGCTACCCTGCTCGCCCACCTGGGTTTGAAGGACAAGGACTTGCTGGAGCGCCGCGCCGACTCCCTGTCCATCGGCCAGCAACAACGGGTGGCCGCTGCCCGAGCGCTGATCGGCCAGCCGGAACTGGTGATCGCCGACGAACCCACATCAGCACTGGACTACGACGCCCGGGAAGCTTTCATCCGGCTGCTGTTCGCCGAATGCCGCGAAGCCGGCGCCAGCCTGTTGTTCGTCAGCCATGACCAGAGCCTGGCGCCGCTGTTCGACCGTAACCTATCGCTGGCCGAACTCAATCGCGCCGCCACGCCCGCAGAGGTTTGAGATGTATTTGTTTCGTCTAGCCATGGCCAGCCTGGCTAACCGCCGCTTTACCGCGATCCTCACCGCCTTTGCCATCGCCCTTTCCGTGTGCCTGTTATTGGCGGTGGAACGGGTGCGCATCGAAGCCCGCGCCAGCTTTGCCAGCACCATCAGCGGTACCGACCTGATCGTCGGCGCCCGTTCCGGCTCGGTCAACCTGCTGCTGTATTCGGTGTTTCGCATAGGCAATGCCACCAACAACATCCGCTGGGACAGCTTCGAGCACTTCGCCGCCAGCCCCCAGGTGAAATGGGCGATCCCGATTTCCCTCGGTGACTCTCATCGCGGCTACCGGGTGATGGGCACCAACGAAACCTATTTCGAACACTATCAATACGGCCGCAAACAGAACCTGGAACTGGCCAGCGGTCGCGCCTTCGCCACCGACCCTTTCGAAGTGGTGCTCGGCGCCGAGGTGGCCGATGCGCTGCATTACAAACTCGGCGACAAGTTGGTACTGGCCCACGGCGTAGCGGTGGTCAGCCTGGTCAAGCACGATGACAAGCCGTTTACCGTCGTCGGAATTCTCAAGCGTACCGGCACCCCGGTGGACCGCACGCTGCACATCAGCCTCGGCGGCATGGAGGCGATCCATGTCGATTGGCACAACGGCGTGCCCGCCCAAGGAAAAGGCCGGATCAGCGCCGATCAGGCGCGCAACATGGACCTCACGCCCCAGGCCATCACCGCGTTCATGCTGGGTCTGAACAACAAGATCTCCACATTTGCCCTGCAACGGCAGATCAACGAATTCCGTGGCGAACCGATGCTGGCGATTCTGCCGGGTGTGGCCTTGCAAGAACTCTGGAGCATGATGGGCACCGCCGAAAAGGCGCTGTTCGTGATTTCGCTGTTCGTGGTGCTGACCGGCTTGATCGGCATGCTCACGGCGATCCTCACCAGCCTCAACGAGCGCCGCCGGGAAATGGCGATCCTGCGTTCGGTGGGCGCGCGGCCCTGGCACATTGCGACGCTGCTGATTTTCGAAGCATTCGCCCTGGCATTGTCCGGAGTGGTCGCAGGCACGGCGCTGCTGTATGTGTGCATCGCCGCCTCACGCGGGTATCTGCAGGCCAACTACGGTTTGGATCTGCCGCTGTCCTGGCCAAGCGAATATGAGTGGACGCTATTGGGCGGTATCCTCGTCGCGGCGCTGCTAATGGGCAGCGTGCCAGCGTGGCGCGCCTATCGACAATCACTGGCCGATGGCCTGTCCGTACGTTTATGAGGAAGGCTTCGATGCACCGTTTCCTGCTTGCGCTGTTATTGCTGGTGGCCCTGCCCTCCTCGGCCGCCGAGCCCAAGGACCTGTCGTGGCAGGAAATGATTCCGCCGGACGCGCCGCCGGAAATCCCCAACATGAAACCGCTGCACGACCTGTCGAACATGGCCGATGCGCTATCGGCGCAGGCAGCACCGGCGGCCAAGCAGGACTTACCCGATGCGCCGGTAGTGCAGAAGCTCGACGGCCAGCACATCCGCCTGCCGGGCTATATCGTGCCGCTGGAAGTCAGCGAGGAAGGTCGGACCATTGAGTTTCTGCTGGTGCCATACTTCGGTGCTTGCATCCATGTGCCGCCACCGCCGTCAAACCAAATCGTCCACGTTAAAAGCGAGATCGGCGTGAAACTGGAAGAGTTGTACCAGCCGTACTGGATTGAGGGCCAGATGCAGGTCAAACCGTCCACCAGTGAACTGGCGGATGCGGGCTATCAGATGGATGCCGAAAAGATTTATGTGTATGAGTTGCCGCAATAGCTGTTTTGTAGGCGCGCGGTGATAACTATTTCATTGAGCTGAGTCAAAGGCTCGAACGTTACGATCGTTACCATTGGACACAGCCAACTAATAAAACGTCCTTTGGAGCCTCTCATGCACAAGTCCCTGCTCAGCGCGTCCCTCTTCGCACTTGCACTCGCCGCACCACTCGCCCACGCACACGAAGCGGGTGACATCCTCATTCGCGCCGGTGCCATCACTGTCAACCCAAAGGCCGACAGCGGCAGTGTAAAGGTTGATCAGGGCCCGAAGGCCGGTACCAACCTGGGCGGCAAGGCGACCATGAGCAGTGACACCCAGCTGGGTCTGAACTTCGCTTACATGATCACCAACCACATCGGTATCGAGCTGCTGGCAGCCACGCCGTTCGAACATGACGTGAAGATCAAGAACACCGGCCTGGGCGCCGCCAACGGCAAGCTTGGCAGCCTGAAACACCTGCCACCGACCCTGAGCGTTGTGTACTACCCGCTGGACAGCAAGTCGGCGTTCCAACCGTATGTCGGTGCTGGTATCAACTACACCTGGATCTACGACGAGCACGTCGGCGGGCGCGCCAGCGATGTCGGCTTCAGCAACTTCAAGGCCGAAAACTCCTGGGGCTGGGCCGCGCAGATCGGCGCCGACTACATGATCAACGACAAGTGGATGATCAACGGCCAGGTTCGCTACATCGACATCAGCACCAAAGCCACCGTCGACAACAACACCCTGGGTGCCGGCACTCGCGCCAAGGTCAATGTGGATGTTGACCCAATGGTTTACATGGTCGGCATTGGCTACAAGTTCTAAGCCCAAGCGGCCACACATAAAAAAGGCGCCTGTTTCAGGCGCCTTTTTTTATGCTCAGTTATGTCGGTAAAACCGATCCAGCAACGCCGGTAACCCGGCACGCCAGGCGCGGGGTTTGATACCGAAGGTGTGAAGGATTTTCTTGCAGGCCAATACCGCATGCTGCGGCTCATCAGCGGCATCCGGCCGTGCCGCGTGGGCCTGGGCGGTGGGGGCTTCGACGGCCAGCGTATGGAAGTTACGCGCTTCGGTAAGAATCGCCTGCCCCAGCGCCAGCGGCGTGGTCGCCTCGTGCCCGGCATAGTGGTAAGTGCCCCACAACGGCGCGGAGCAATCGAGTTGCTTGAGCACGGAAATAATCACCCGCGCCGCATCGTCCACCGGCGTCGGATTGCCGCGCCGGTCGTCGGCCATCAGCAACTCTTCAGGTTTTTCGGCCCGACCCAGGAAGCGCCCGAGGGTGCCGTCGATGCTGTCATCCAACAGCCAGCCAAAACGCAGCAGCACATGTTGCGGGCAGGTGGCGCGCACACTCTGTTCAATTCGCCACAACGCCTGGCCCCGCAGACCCAACGGCACCGGTTCGTCTTTTTCGCTGTAGGCGGTGGCGCGGGAGCCGTCAAACACCCGATAGCTGGAAGGCTGCAACAGGGTGATGTTGTGGTGCTGACACAATTCGGCCAGCCGCTCGATGGCAAATTCCTGCCCGGCCAAGCGAGCCTCGCTAACCGTTTCCGCCTGAAACCAGTCGAAATAGTAGGCAAGGTTGATCAAGGCATCGGGACGGGTGTCGTCGAGCAATTGGGTGAGGCTCGCGGCATCCCAGCCGTCTTGGGGCGGACGGGGGGCGAGGAAACCGACGTCTTCCTCCGCTCCGAGGCGAATCAGCGCCTGCCCGAGGGCATTCCCGCCGCCCAGTAACATAAGGCGCATTCGCATAGATTAAGCAGGCCCGGTCTGTTTGGAACGATGGCTATTATCGACAGGCTTGGTAGCCATGTCGCTGGCATTTGCCAGAATCGTTGCATTTTGCGGGTTTGTAGCGCAACCGTCACTTATAAAGTGCGCCGCCCTGCAATGGGCCCGGCATAACCTGCATAGTCATTGGGTTCGCGGCTGCTCCGTCAGCGCCGGCGGCGTCCCGTCATCTTCCGGCTCATCCACCTGCGCAACTCGCTGAGGCACCATCACCTGCTGTGGATAAGTTTGTGCGAAGTGCACCCACGCGCAGTTATCCACAAGCTTTTTCAGCCGCTGGTTAAACGCCCGGCTGACCGCGTATTGCCCACCCGACACCGTGCGGAACTGTGCCGTCAGCACCACGCCGTTGAGGTCCATCTTCTCGACGCCAAACACCTCCAGCGGCCCTTGCAGGTTGTATTTGAGGAATACGTCGTCGCGGATCGACTGCCCGGCCTCGCGGATCAGCTCCACGGCCTGGTCGACATCGGTGTCGTAGGTGAATTGCACCGAGAAGAACGCATAGGCAAATTGCCGCGACTGGTTGGTGACCGCCTTGATCTGGCCGAACGGCACCGAATGCACAAAACCCTTGCCGTCCCGCAGGCGCAGGGTGCGGATGGTCAGGCCTTCGACGGTGCCGGCGTGACCGGAGTCAAGCACCACCCAATCGCCGATGGACAGGGTGTCTTCGATGATGATGAACAGCCCGGTGATCACATCCTGCACCAGTTGCTGGGAGCCAAACCCGATGGCCAGACCAACCACCCCGGCACCGGCCAGCAGCGGCGCGACGTTTATGCCCAGGTTGGCCATGGTGGTAATCGCACAGATCACCACCAGGATGATCTTCACCGCATTGCGCAGCAGCGGCAGGATGGTTTTCACCCGCGTGCTGGGCTGGCGGCTGGAGCGCTTGTTAACCGGCGGCTTCAACGCTTCCTGGATCGCCGTGTCGAGCACCACCCAAAACAGCCAGGTCATCAGCAGGATCAAGCCGATGCTGCTCAACGAATCGCTGATGGCCCGGCCTACGGCATTGCGCTGAGCGAATTCGAACAGCGACACGCCCCAGATCCGCCCGAGGACTTCGATAAAGGCGATGGCCATGGCAATGCGCAATACCGCATGCAACAGGCTAAGGAAACGCTCCTTGTAGGCGCTGCTGCGCTGGATAGCCACGGTGCTGCGAGATTTGAACAGGTGTTGCAGCACGGTACTGAGGAACACCGTGCCAATCAGCAGAATCGTGGTGAACAAGGCGCAACGCAGGGCTTTCTGGCTGTCTTCGCCGGCACCGATCAGATTAATCGCCGAGACCAGCACCATCAGCAGGATCGGCCAGAACCACAACCCGGAAAAAATTCGCAACGATTGCTGCAAGGCCGGATGCTTCAGGCGCTGCGTCAGGGCACGGTTGCGGATCAAATGCGCCACCGGGCGGCGTAGGCGGATCACCAGCAGGCCGAAAATCACCGAGGCAAACAGCCCGGTAAATACCGCGACGCTGCTGGTGATGTTGCCACCCAGTTGGCGGGCGATCTGCGGGCTGGTCAGGGCATCGCTGAGGGCGGCGAGGAAGCCAATCAGGAACAGCGGCCTGGGGCAGTAGTCGCGAATAATCTGTACCGCCGGGCGCTTATGGCCGACGCTGAACATCACGATCACGCCCAACAGCACCGACGTGGAGAAAATACCGCTGCTGGTGGCGTAGGCAAAACACAGCGCCAGCGCGCGGCCTACGGAGGTCGGCAGGAAATGGCTGGCGTAAAGGGTCAGCGGCAGGCAGATCAACGCCGGGATCGTGTAGGGAATCAGGTAACCGAGCAGAGCCTGGAGCCGCTGCCGAGGCTGGATAACGCGGTGATGGCTAAGGCGACTGACAATCAATCGGCCCAGCAGGGTCAATAGCACAAAGGCACCGACCCACACGCCGGACAACATCAGAAAATCCCCGGCCACGCTCCACGGTGATCGCTCGGAAGGCCGGTTGAGCAGACGCTCCACCTCATCTGCCGCGCGGTCAGTGCGCAGGCGCCATGCGTCGACGAGGTTTTGGTTGAGGTCGAGCGTCTCCTGCACCTCGTCAATGCTGGAGCTGATGGCGCCGAGCAGGCCGCCTTCGACCAGCAACTCCGGCTTGGCCGGTGCCTCGGGCTCAGGCGCTGGATCGGCGGCTTGCAGTGCGCCACTGCCGAAAAACAGCAGCGTACCGAGCAGAAGTGCAGCCTTAAAGTTCAACAAAACACCGGACTCCTTCACAAAGGGCTGTAAGGAACTGACGGGGTTGGGGCCTGATCGTTCCCACGCAAACGGTTCGACGTGGGAACGTTCTGTGCTTGCAAGGCAAATATCAAATGCCAATACCTCTATTTTTTCGCATAAGCCAAACCTCGACACTGCGCTCCTGATTGAAACTCTCCGGAGTTGCAACCATGCCCATTGCCTTGCTCGCGCTGACCCTCAGCGCTTTCGCCATCGGGACGACCGAGTTCGTCATCGTTGGCACACATTGGATGTGTGCCGTCTGTAGGACCGTCGAAACTTTCTCTGGAAAATCACAGTCACCCTAGAACGGAGGTCATCAAAAACATCACTCACGCACGGGAGAAACCATGGCCGCGATTCCAGAATGGGTGCCCGTCACGCCCGCCGCCGCCATCACTCGCTTCACAGTGCTGACGGTCAACACCCACAAGGGTTTCACCGCCCTCAATCGGCGTTTCATCCTGCCAGAGTTGCGCGAGGCAGTGCGCAGCGTTGCCGCCGACGTGGTGTTCCTCCAGGAAATCCACGGCACCCACGAGCGCCATCCCAAGCGCTACAGCAACTGGCCAACCATGCCTCAGTACGAATTTCTCGCCGACAGCATCTGGCCGCAATTCGCCTACGGTCGCAACGCGGTGTACCCCGATGGCGATCACGGCAATGCCTTGCTGTCGAAATTCCAGATCATCCGCTACGACAACCTCGACATCTCCCAGAGCGGCCACGAAAGCCGTGGGTTGTTGCATTGCGTGTTGCGCCTGCCCGGCAACGCCCAGGACGTACACGCGATCTGCGTCCACCTCGGCTTGCGCGAGGTACATCGCCAACAGCAGTTGAAGCTGTTGGCGCAGCGCATCGCCGAGATTCCCGCCGACGCACCGCTGATCGTCGCTGGAGATTTCAATGACTGGCGCCAGCAAGCCGATCTCAGCCAAAGCGGGCTGCGGGAAGTGTTCGTCGAAGCTCACGGCAAACCGGCCCGCACTTTCCCGGCGCGCCTGCCGTTGCTGCGGCTGGACCGCATCTATGTGCGCAATGTGAAGGCACACCAACCTCAGGTGCTGAGCACCCGGCCCTGGTCCCATCTGTCAGATCACGCCCCGCTGTCGGTGGAGATCGAGTTATGAGCAGCGCCCCGGTGGAAAAAGTCGCGGTGCAACACATGGCTACCGACCAACCGCTGGACGATTCGGCGGCCTGGGATCTGGACTATGGCTGGCAACGTGGTAACCAGGTTGAGCTGCTGGAAAACGGCGAGGCCTATTTCCCCAAGGTCTTCGACGCGTTGCGCCAGGCCCAGCGAGAGATTCTGCTGGAGACCTTTATCCTCTTCGAAGACAAGGTCGGCCATGAGCTACAAGGAATCCTGATCAAGGCGGCGCAGCGCGGGGTCAAGGTGGTGGTCAGCCTTGATGGTTTTGGTTGCGGCGAGCTGAGTGCGGCGTTTCTCAGTGAGCTGGCCGAGGCTGGCGTGACTGTGCAGATATTCGACCCCGCATCCAAGACTCTGGGTTTTCGCACTAATTGGTTTCGTCGCCTGCACCGCAAGATCGTGGTGGTGGACGCTACCGTGGCGTTTATCGGCGGGATCAATTTTTCGGCCGATCACCTGGGGGATTTCGGCCCCGAGGCCAAGCAGGATTACGCAGTGCAAGTGATAGGCCCGGCGGTGGCCGACCTGCATCACTTCGCCCTGGCGCAAAGCGGTCGCCAAGTGCGCACCCGACGAGGCTGGCGCCGGCGCGAACAACAGCCTTCGTCGTGGGAGTCGGGAGTCGCAGACGGCATGGTGCGGCTGATCTACCGCGACAATCTGCAACACCGTTCAGACATTGAAGAGGCCTACCTGCACGCTCTGCGCAAGGCCCAGCGGCGGGTGGTGATCGCCAACGCCTACTTCTTTCCCGGCTACCGCCTGCTGCGGGAAATCCGCAACGCCGCCCGGCGCGGGGTGCAGGTGCAACTGATCATGCAGGGCCAGCCGGATGTGCTGATGGCCAAGCTGGCAGCCCGCATGCTCTATGACTACTTGCTCAAGGATGGCGTGGTGATCCACGAGTATTGCGACCGCCCGCTGCACGGCAAGGTGGCGCTGGTGGACGAGCAATGGAGCACCGTGGGTTCAAGCAATCTTGATCCGCTGAGCCTGTCGCTGAATCTGGAAGCCAACGTGCTGATTCATGATCGAGTGTTCAATCAACAGCTGTTCGAGCGCCTGCAAGTGCTGAGCAAAAATCACTGCACGACCATGCCGGAAAACCGTACGCCGCGCGGCTGGCTATGGCGGGTGACGGTGGGTTTCATGGTGTTTCACGTGCTGCGCCATTTCCCGGTGTGGATCGGCTCGCTGCCAGCTCACAAGCCACGCTTGAAACCTTTCGTCCATGAACACACCGGGAGCCAGGACCATGACTCAAGCCCACGCGGCTGATACCGGCCGACACGGTTTCAAGCGTTGGAAGAAGCCACTGACGGTGGTGTTTTTCCTGCTGCTGATCGTGCTGTTTACCCTGCTCGCCCGGCGCATAGACTGGAGCGAAGTGTTCGACACATTAGGCGATTTCAAGCTGCGCACCTTGTTGATTGCGGCCGGGCTGACCCTGTGCAGTTTCCTGGTGTATGCCTGCTTCGACCTAATCGGCCGCACCTACATCCGCCAGCCGTTGCGCTGGAAACAGATCCTGCCGGTGGGAATCATCAGCTACGCGTTCAACCTCAATCTCAGCGCCTGGGTCGGCGGTATCGCCATGCGTTATCGGTTGTATTCGCGGCTTGGGGTGAGCAACGGCAATATCGCGAAAATTCTCGGTTTGAGCTTGGCGACCAATTGGTTCGGCTACATGGCGCTGGCCGGCGTGGTGTTCAGCAGCGGGCTGGTGACGTTGCCGCCGGGGTGGAAACTCAGCAGCGGTGCGCTGCAAGGGGTGGGGGTGCTGCTGTTGCTGGTGAGTGCGGGTTACCTGGCGGCGTGCCGGTTTTCCCAGCGGCGGGCGTGGTCGGTGCGGGGGATTGAAATCAACCTGCCGTCGCTGCGCATGGCGCTGTTGCAACTGGTACTCGGCACGTTGAACTGGTCGCTGATGGCGGCGGTTATTTTTACCTTATTGCCCAAGCAACTGGAGTATCCGGTGGTACTCGGCGTGTTATTGATCAGCAGCATTGCCGGGGTAGTGACGCACATCCCGGCCGGGCTTGGGGTGCTCGAAGCGGTGTTTATCGCGTTGTTGCAGCATGAAGCGTCGCGAGGCAGTTTGCTGGCTGGGTTGATCGCCTACCGAGCGATCTATTTTATTTTGCCGCTGCTGGTGGCCCTGGTGATGTACCTCGGCGTGGAGGCAAAGGCCAAGGCGTTGCGGGTGAAGAAGACGCCCCCATAAAGTCATCGGGACTGAATGATGCTGAGCCGCTCACCCACCACCATCTCGGTAATCCAGTCCACCAGGATTGAGGTGTAGGCCTGCTGCGATACCGGATCGCTCAACGAATGGTCGGCACCGTCGATAATCCGGTGGGTCAGCGAGTGAGTCTGCTGGCAGGCCGCCCGGTAGCTCATGATGGTGGCGTGGGGCACATGGTCATCGGTTTCCGACTCGACAATCAGCACATCTCCGGTAAACGCCGCGCAGGCATGCAGAGCGCGATTGGTCTGGGCGTGCACCAGGGCGCTGCGGTAATCCAACAAGTCGGCCTTGTCCAGATCGCGCTTGGGCATCAGCCATTCCTCGTCGCGGTACAACGCCGGTACCCGCAGCGCCAGCCAGCGCACCGGGCGCAGCGAGGTGAGAATCGCGGCCAGGTAGCCGCCATAGCTGGTGCCCACCACCGCCACTGCCGAGGTGTCGATGGCCGGGTGCGCCAACAATCGGTCGTAGGCTGCCAGTAGGTCGCGCAGGTTGTCTTCACGGGTGACCCGCGATAATGGAATGCCGTTATCGGCGTGCCCGCGCAGATCAAAGGTCAGGCACACGCAACCGAGGCCGGCGATGCCTTTGGCCCGCTCCAGGTCACGCTCCTGGCTGCCGCCCCAACCGTGGACAAACAACACCCCCGGTACTTTCGATTTGGGACTGAGGAATGTCCCGCTCATCTGTTCATCGTCGATATCGATCGCAATGGTTTCGCTTCTAGCCGTCATAAGATTTGACCGTTACGTACTTCAGAAGAAAGGCGCTGTTTTCCGCCGGCCCGCGATAGACCTCGATGGCATCGGCGGGTAGCGCTTGATCAGTGTAGGTTTCCACGGATGACACACGAATCACCCGCAGGTCGGGGTGCTTGATAAAGCTTTGCAGCGCCGCGACTTCCGCGCTGCTGGCCCCGCCCATACGCCAGGATTGTTCCAGCACACCGCTGCGTTGTTTACCTTCGCTGTCCAGCCCCTGGGCAATGTCGTAATTACGCCGCGAGGCATAAAAACCGGGATAGGCCTCGTCTGCGGCGTTATCGAAGGTTTGCGCCTGCTCGATAGCCAGGCGAATGTCATCGGGCAGGTCGAGAGCGAGCAAGTCTTCGTAATAGCCCTGGACCACCAGCAGGTTGGAGCCGCCGTAGACCGCTTCGCCCTGCCCGTCCTCGGTCAAGTATTGATCGCCGCAGTAACTGAAGACGTGATCGCCGATAAAACTCTGGCCGACACTGTGGGTGATCACATCGCGCAAGTCCTGCTCCAGCACTACGCCTTCGGTAAACAGCTTCGCTGCATTGGGCCGGGCCAGAATCGCGTCGAATTGGTCGATGTTCTCGAGCACTTCCTGGCCGCGGCCGGCGCAGGCGTGCACCGGTTTGAGACGAACCGGGCCGCTGCGCAGCAAGTGGGCGGCGGCTGGTCGCGCGTCCTCTAGGGCAAATACGCTCAGGCCCTCCAATACCACAGTGCGAACGCGCTCCGAGAACAACTGCGACCAGCCTTCAGGGATAAACGCGTCCTTGCTAGGCAGGCCGTGGCTGATGGCCTTGGTGCAAATAAAGTCATGGTCGACGTAACCGCCCCACAAGTCTTCGGGGCCTTTGATGCCCAATTTCAGCGCCTGGGCAGGCCCCACCAAGGTTTGCGTCGGCACTAGGTACAGGTTGCGCCCGCTGTGACGCTCGGGGTCATAGCTGCCGCCGAACTCCCATCCCAGTATCTGCGCCAGCCAGCGGGCCAGGGCCTGATTGGTCTCGACCTCGTGCTGGGGCGCCGAGGGACGCGTCGAGTGGGCGACCACCAGTTTTGCCGGGCTGTTTCGGGTCATGGCTCTCCCCTTCGGTGAGTCCTGCAATGGACTCGAAGGTGCAGGGATCGCGCCAACCGGGCAAGCCGACCATTCGCGGCAGACGAATGGGTTTGGCGGCGTTTATTTTGCACGATCACAGATTATGCGCCGCGCATTTTGCACGAGCACTGTTACTGGGGATTGTCGAAAAAGCGCTTCGAACCTGCCCGGCTTATCCGATTCGGCGGCAAGGCCTGTACCAAGACCGGCAACCTCACCCTCTGCCGTGGCGTGATCGACAACAACGCTTAATCAAACCCTGACGCTGGCGGGGTTCACACCAAAGCGGTTGCGGTAATCGCTAGGCGCCAATCCGGTGATTTTCTTGAACAGGGCACGAAAGGTGCTGGGGTCTTGATAGCCCACGGTCCAGGCGATGTGGTCGAGGGTAGCGTTGGTGAATTCCAGCATCTGCCGCGCCTTGCCGACCCGCAGGTGCTGGCAGTATTCGGTGGGTTTCAAACCAGTGGCACTGCGAAATCGCCGTAGAAACGTGCGCTCTTCCAGGCCAGCCTCTTGCGCCATCGCTGCTAAAGAAACATCCACCGCACCGCTGGCCTGCAACCAATGCTGCACCTTGAGAATCGCCCCATCACCATGGCTGAGGATCGGCGCAAAGTTGCTGCCGCACTGGCTGGCGCTGTCGCTGTGCTCGATCACCAAGAAACGCGCAGTGCTGGCGGCAATACTCGGGCCGAGCAGGCGGTCTACCAGGCGCAAGCCCAGTTCGGACCAGGCCATCAGCCCGGCGGTGGTAATCATGTCGCCGTCGTCGACGATGGGCTTGTCGGCTTCCAGGCGAATCGCCGGGTAACGGGCAGCAAAGGACTTGGCCGAAGACCAATGGGTGGTCGCGCTACGACCGTCCAGTAAACCGCTTTTAGCCAACAGAATCGAGCCGATGCACACACCGCCAAGGACCGTCCCGCCAGCATGTTGCTGGCGGAGCCAATCAATCAGTTGCGGCGGCCCCTGCTCTTCGGAAAACTCGCCAATCGAGGGAGGGATCAACACCGCCATCAAGTGCTGGCCTGGGCCCGGTAAGCTGTCGAACACACGGCTTGGCACCTCGCTGGCATCGGCCCGCCAATGGCTGACGCGCAGTAATGGCAACTGCTCGGACTGATGCTCGGCGGCGATACGGTTGGCCACGCCAAACAGGTCAGTCAAACCATGTACGGCAGCCATTTGCGCACCGCTATAGATCAGTACGCCCACCTCGACGACCGCGCGTTCCAAAGCCATTGTCAGTTTTCCCCCTGCTATTGTCGGTGCGGCCAATCCCCGGACGGCTCACCAGCCACGATACTGGACGCCACAGTTATTCACGAGGAAACAACCATGACCCAGCAAGCGCTCATCCTAGTCGATATCCAGAACGACTACTTCCCCCAAGGCAAGTGGCCACTGAGCGGCGTCGAAGCGGCGGCAGACAAGGCGGCGCAGGTGCTTGAGGCGTTTCGCCAGGCCGGTAAGCCAGTAATCCATATTCGTCACGAGTTCACCAACGAAGATGCGCCCTTCTTCACACCGGGTTCCGAAGGCGCACACCTGCATCCCAAGGTGCTGAATCAGGCCGGCGAACCTGTCGTGCTCAAGCACTTCGTCAATTCCTTTCGCGAAACCAACCTGAGGACACTGCTGGAGCAGCGCAGCATCACCGAGTTGGTGGTGGTCGGCAGCATGAGCCATATGTGCATCGATGGCGTGGTGCGTGCAGCAGCAGATTTGGGCTACAGCGTGACAGTGATCCACGACGCCTGCGCCACCCGCGACCTGGAGTTCAACGGTATGACCGTGCCAGCGGCTCAGGTGCATGCTGCCTTCATGTCATCATTGGGGTTTGCGTATGCCAGCGTGGTGTCGACAGGTGAATTCTTGCAGGCTCAAGCGCCAGCGTGACCGCCACTTGATCGTTTGAACACTTACCGAGTGGCAATGATGAACAGCCGCGGAAAGGGCAGCAATACGGTGCCATCGGCCAAGGCCGGATACGCTTGAGTGATCCGCGCCAGGTAAGCATCGAGGAAAGCGCTTTTCTCAGCCTCGTCCAACGGCGCCAGGAACGGACGCAACGCCGACGCCTTGAACCACTCCACCACGGCGCCATGACCGCCGGCCAGCGGGTGGTGATAGGTGGTGCGCCACACATCGACGGTGCTGCAATGCTTGCTAAGCAGCTCGTAATAGAAGCTCGCCGTATGACGCTCGTTGTGCTTGACCGTGCCGATCTTGCCTGCCCATGGACCGTCCGCTGCTACTTCACGGGCAAGGCGATGGGCCGGCTCATCAAGGTTGTCCGGGGTCTGCACCGCCAGGGTGCCTGCGGGCGTCAGTTGGTTCACCAGATGCGGGTAAAGCGCGGCGTGGTCCGCCAGCCATTGCAGCGACGCATTGGCGAGGATCACATCGTATTGCTGGTTCGGGCTCCATGCGCCAATGTCCGCCAGTTCGAAGTTCAGCGCGGGCAACCGCTCACGGGCATTGACCAGCATGTCATCAGAGCTATCCATGCCGGTGACCACGGCGGCAGGAAAACGCTCGGCCAGCACTTCAGTGGAGTTGCCCGGGCCGCATCCCAGGTCGACAGCCGTGCGCACGTCAGCATCCGCAATGGCTGCGACCAGGTCACGGACGGGACGTGTGCGCTGTTGTTCGAACATCGAATACTGCTTGGCTGACCAGGTCATGGGCTTTCCTTCATCTTTGATGGGGGCGCAGATAGCCTAAATCTTGTGAGCCATGAGGACAAATGCTGGCGCCCAATAAAAAACCCCCGAAGCCGATGGCTGCGGGGGTTTTGGGTGTTGCTCGATAATCCAGGTCTCAAGAGACCCTAGAACGGAATATCGTCATCAAAGCTGTCGAAGTCAGCTGCCGGTTGCGGGGCGGCCTGCTGTGGCGCTGGACGCGACTCACGCTGTGGCTGCTGAGGCTGCTGGCTTGGCTGCGGACGGGACTGCTGTGGACGTGGCGCCGAGTTGGACATGCCGCCCTGGCCCTGTTGGTCGCCCTGTGGACGGCCGCCCAGCAGTTGCATGGTGCCTTGCATGTCGACCACGATTTCAGTGGTGTAACGCTTGATACCGTCTTTTTCCCACTCGCGGGTCTGCAGTTTGCCTTCGATGTAGACCTGCGAACCTTTGCGCAGGTATTCACCGGCGATCTCTGCGACCTTGCCGAACATCGACACACGGTGCCATTCGGTTTTCTCGACCTTCTGGCCGGTTTGCTTGTCGGTCCACTGTTCGCTGGTCGCCAGACTCAGGTTGGTCACGGCGTTACCGTTAGGCAAGTAGCGAACTTCGGGATCCTGGCCGCATGTACCGACCAATATGACTTTGTTAACCCCACGGGCCATAACGTTCTCCTAAGCTGGGCGCGCTGTTGGCACTGGATTGACCAGTTGCTCAAGCGTCGCGCGATCCAATAATTCGGTGTCCAATTTGATGTAAATGGCGGCTTCTTCAGCCACCACGACTGCATCCGTTACTCCGACGACGGCCTTCAGGCGCTCTACCAGACCGGCTTCACGAATCGCTTCGGGCGATAACGGCAGGCGCAGGCTTGTGACGTATGGAGGTTCGCGCATGGTAACAGCAAAGACCAGCCAAAGTGCAGCCAGCCCGGCGCATCCAAGGAACACAACCGACAAACCGCCATGCTGGTACATCCAGCCACCCATGATCCCACCGAGTGCCGAACCGAGGAACTGACTGGTGGAATACACCCCCATTGCCGTGCCCTTGCCGCCGGCCGGTGAAACTTTACTGATCAGCGAAGGCAATGAAGCCTCCAGCAGGTTGAACGCGGTAAAGAACACCACCGTGCCAATCACCAACGCCCGGAGGCTGTCGCCGAACTGCCAGAAGAATAGCTCAGTGAGCATCAATGTCGCGACGGAGCCCAGTAGAACTCGTTTCATTTTGCGTTTCTTCTCGCCATAGATGATGAACGGGATCATGGCGAAGAATGAAATCAGCAGCGCGGTGAGGTAAACCCACCAGTGCTGCTCCTTGGGCAGCCCGGCTTTTTCTACCAGGGCCAGGGGCAAGGCGACGAAGCTGCACATCAGCATTGCGTGTAATACGAAGATACCTAAATCCAGGCGCAGCAGGTCCGGGTGCTTGAGTGTGGGCAACAGCGCCTCGCGGGCGACGCCTGACTCGCGATGCTGCAACGGGCCGGCGGAGCGCGGAACCATGAAGGCAACGATCAGGATGCCCACCAGGGCCATGCCGCCCGTGGCCAGGAACAACCCCGACAAGCCGAAGGCACGGGTCAGCAACGGGCCGACCACCATGGCCACGGCGAACGACAGCCCGATGGTCATGCCGATCATGGCCATGGCTTTGGTACGGTGCTGCTCGCGGGTCAGGTCAGAGAGTAGCGCCATGACGGCAGCAGAAATCGCCCCGGCACCTTGCAGGACGCGTCCGGCGATCACGCCCCAGATCGAATCGGCATTGGCCGCCAGCACGCTGCCGAGGGCGAAAACGATCAGCCCGAGGTAAATCACCGGCCGGCGGCCGATGCGGTCGGAAATGAACCCAAACGGAATCTGAAAAATCGCCTGGGTCAGGCCATAGGCCCCAATTGCCAGGCCGATGAGGGCCGGGGTCGCGCCTGCGAGGTCCATTCCATAGGTCGCCAGGACCGGCAACACCATAAACATGCCAAGCATACGGAAGGCGAACACCAGGGCCAGACCGCTTGCCGCGCGGGTCTCGCTGCCACTCATGCGTTCGCTGTGGGGATCGTGCATGGAAAAACCTCGTGTGAACCGGCGGCGATTCTATCAGTCCCATCGTTTGAGAGGGTATATGCGGCGCTTTGCCGCGCAGCTTTCATGTAAGGCTGCGCCGGGTGACTTGATAGTGTGTATTCATCCAGTATTTAACCGTATACTCCTGCGTTTACGCCCGCCGTGCGAGGCCACTTTGGACAAGATCGTGATTCGTGGGGCTCGAACCCACAACTTGAAGAACATCGACCTGACCCTGCCACGGGACAAACTGATCGTTATCACCGGCCTGTCCGGGTCCGGCAAGTCGTCCCTGGCGTTCGACACGCTGTATGCCGAAGGCCAGCGTCGCTATGTGGAATCGCTGTCGGCCTATGCCCGGCAGTTTTTGTCGATGATGGAAAAACCAGACGTCGACACCATCGAAGGCCTGTCGCCGGCGATCTCCATCGAACAGAAGTCGACTTCCCATAACCCGCGCTCCACCGTGGGCACCATTACCGAAATCTACGATTACCTGCGCCTGCTATATGCCCGCGTCGGTATTCCGCGCTGCCCGGATCACGACATCCCGCTGGAAGCCCAGACCGTCAGCCAAATGGTCGACCTGGTACTGGCCCAGCCGGAAGGCGCCAAGCTGATGCTGCTGGCACCGGTGATTCGCGAGCGCAAGGGTGAACACCTTTCAGTGTTCGAAGAGTTGCGCGCCCAGGGTTTCGTTCGGGCGCGGGTCAACGGCAAGCTCTGTGAGTTGGACGAGCTGCCCAAGCTGGATAAACAGAAGAAGCACTCCATTGATGTGGTCGTCGACCGCTTCAAGGTGCGTGCCGATCTGCAACAGCGCCTGGCTGAGTCGTTCGAGACCGCGTTGAAACTGGCGGACGGTATCGCCCTGGTGGCGCCGATGGACGACGAGCCCGGCGAAGAAATCATCTTCTCCGCGCGCTTTGCCTGCCCGATCTGCGGCCATGCCATCAGCGAGCTGGAACCCAAGCTGTTTTCCTTCAACAATCCGGCCGGCGCTTGCCCGACCTGTGATGGCCTGGGGATTAAGCAATTCTTCGACATCAAGCGTCTGGTCAACGGTGACCTGACGTTGGCGGAGGGTGCGATACGCGGCTGGGACAGGCGTAACGTCTATTACTTCCAGATGCTCGGCTCATTGGCCTCGCACTATAAGTTCAGCCTGGAAGTGCCGTTCAACGAACTGCCGGCCGAGCAGCAGAAAGTCATCCTGCATGGCAGCGGTTCGCAGAACGTCGACTTCAAGTACCTGAACGACCGGGGCGACATCGTCAAACGCTCCCATCCGTTCGAAGGGATCGTGCCAAACCTGGAACGGCGCTACCGCGAGACCGAGTCGGCCAGTGTGCGCGAGGAACTGGCCAAGTTCCTCAGCACCCAATCGTGCCCGGATTGCCGGGGCACCCGCCTGCGTCGCGAGGCGCGGCATGTGTGGGTTGGCGAGAAGACGTTGCCGGCAGTGACCAACCTGCCGATTGGCGATGCCTGCGAATACTTTGGCACGCTGAAATTGACCGGTCGTCGTGGGGAAATTGCCGACAAGATCCTCAAGGAAATTCGTGAGCGCCTGCAGTTCCTGGTCAACGTTGGCCTGGATTATCTGTCACTGGACCGCAGCGCCGACACCCTTTCCGGTGGTGAAGCGCAGCGGATTCGCTTGGCGAGTCAGATTGGCGCCGGCCTGGTAGGAGTGCTGTACATCCTCGATGAGCCGTCCATCGGCTTGCATCAGCGCGACAACGACCGTTTGCTTGGTACGCTGAAGCACCTGCGGGACATCGGTAACACCGTGATCGTGGTCGAGCATGACGAGGATGCCATTCGTCTGGCCGACTATGTCGTCGACATCGGCCCCGGCGCGGGCGTGCATGGTGGGCATATTGTTGCCGAGGGCACGCCAGCGCAAGTCATGGCTCATCCTGACTCGTTGACCGGCAAGTACCTGTCAGGTCGGGTGAAGATTGCCGTGCCAGCCGAACGCACCCCACGTAACAAGAAGATGGCGCTGCACCTCAAGGGTGCGCGTGGCAACAATCTGCGCAATGTCGACCTGGAGATTCCGCTGGGCCTGCTGACGTGCGTGACCGGCGTGTCCGGATCAGGCAAATCGACTCTGATCAACAATACGCTGTACCCCTTGAGCGCTACCGCACTGAACGGCGCGACCACCCTGGAGGCCGCGGCTCACGACAGCATCAAGGGCCTGGAGCATCTGGACAAGGTGGTCGATATCGACCAGAGCCCGATTGGACGTACACCGCGCTCCAACCCGGCGACCTACACCGGACTGTTCACGCCGATTCGCGAGTTGTTCGCTGGCGTACCGGAGTCCCGCTCCCGTGGTTACGGCCCGGGGCGGTTTTCCTTCAACGTCAAGGGCGGACGCTGTGAGGCTTGCCAGGGCGATGGCCTGATCAAGGTAGAGATGCACTTTCTGCCGGACATCTACGTGCCGTGCGATGTATGCAAGAGCAAGCGCTACAACCGTGAAACCCTGGAGATCAAGTACAAGGGCAAGAACATCCACGAAACGCTGGAAATGACTATTGAAGAAGCGCGAGTGTTCTTTGATGCGGTCCCGGCACTAGCGCGCAAGCTGCAGACGCTGATGGATGTCGGCCTGTCGTACATCAAGCTGGGGCAATCGGCGACTACCTTGTCCGGTGGCGAGGCACAGCGGGTGAAACTGTCCCGTGAGCTGTCCAAACGCGATACCGGCAAGACCCTGTATATCCTTGATGAGCCGACCACCGGTCTGCACTTCGCTGATATCCAGCAGTTGCTGGACGTGCTGCATCGCTTGCGCGACCACGGCAATACAGTGGTAGTGATTGAACACAACCTGGACGTGATCAAGACTGCCGACTGGCTGGTGGATCTCGGCCCTGAGGGCGGCTCCAAAGGTGGGCAGATCATTGCCGTCGGTACACCGGAAGAAGTGTCGGAGATGAAGCAGTCTCACACTGGCTTCTATCTCAAGGCATTGTTGGCTCGCGACAAGGCCTGATCCAGGCTTATGAAAAAGCCCCTGTCACCGTTGAGGTGACAGGGGCTTTTTTGATGCCGGCGGAATCAGAACTGCGATTGCAGGTAGTTTTCCAGACCGATCAACTTGATCAGACCCAACTGCTTCTCCAGCCAGTAAGTGTGATCTTCTTCAGTGTCATTCAACTGCACCCGCAGGATTTCCCGGGTGACATAGTCGTTGTGCTGCTCGCAGAGCTCAATGCCCTTGCACAGTGCAGCACGGACCTTGTACTCAAGGCGCAAGTCGCTGGCGAGCATGTCAGGCACCGTGGTGCCGGTATCCAGATCGTCGGGACGCATACGTGGCGTACCTTCGAGCATCAGGATGCGGCGCATCAGCGCGTCAGCGTGCTGTGCCTCTTCTTCCATTTCGTGGTTGATACGTTCGTAGAGCTCAGTAAAGCCCCAGTCTTCGTACATCCGCGAGTGAACGAAATATTGGTCACGAGCTGCCAGTTCGCCCGTCAGCAACGTGTTGAGGTAATCGATTACGTCGGGGTGACCTTGCATCGCCCTACATCTCCCTGCTTGAAAGGCTGTAGTTTGAACCATGATGACCTGCAGGTCACGGGACCAACGGCAGAAAAGCGATGATATTCAGAGAAAATCAGCTGAAATAACGCAAAAACCGCCCAAATGAGGGCGGTTCTGCTTATCACTTAGAGTTGGTTAAGCGATACACCCAGTGCAGATGCGACACCTTCTCCATAAGCAGAGTCGGCCCTGAAGAAATGCTGCAATTGGCGCTGGACTACATCGCTGGAAACTCCGGCCATTGCCCCGGCGATGTTGTTGATCAGCAGGGCTTTCTGCTCATTGTTCATCAGGCGGAACAGCGCACCAGCGTGGCTATAGTAGTCAGTGTCTTCACGGTGATCGTAACGGTCAGCCGCACCGCTCAGGGCCAGGGCAGGCTCGGCGAACTGCGCAGCTTGCTTCGGCGCGTCGGCGTAGCTGTTTGGCTCGTAGTTGGGAGCCGCGCCGCCGTTGCTACCGAACGCCATTGAACCGTCTCGCTGGTAGCTGTTGACCGGACTGCGTGGCGCATTCACCGGCAGGTGCTGGTGATTGGTGCCGATACGGTAGCGGTGAGCATCGGCGTAAGCGAACACACGGCCTTGCAGCATACGGTCTGGCGACAGGCCTACACCTGGGACCATATTGCTTGGACCAAACGCGGCCTGCTCTACTTCAGCAAAGTAGTTCTGCGGGTTACGATTCAGCTCCAGCTCACCCACTTCGATCAGAGGAAACTCTTTTTGCGACCAGGTCTTGGTCACGTCAAAGGGGTTCTCATAGTGAGTATTGGCCTGAGCTTCGGTCATGATCTGGATGCAGACGCGCCATTTCGGGAAATCACCGCGCTCAATAGCTCCGAACAGGTCGCGCTGGGCGTAATCAGGATCGGTACCGGCCAGCCGTGCTGCGTCAGCAGGCGCGAGGTTCTTGATGCCCTGTTTGGTCTTGTAGTGCCACTTCACCCAGTGCCGTTCACCCGTGGCGCTGATGAGGCTATAGGTGTGGCTGCCGAAGCCGTGCATGTGACGGTAGCCGTCCGGGATGCCTCGGTCCGAAAACAGGATAGTGACCTGGTGCAGCGCCTCAGGGGAGTGGGACCAGAAGTCCCACATCATCTGCCCACTCTTCAAATTGCTTTGCGGCAGACGTTTTTGAGTGTGGATAAAGTCAGGGAATTTCAACGGATCACGGATGAAGAACACCGGAGTGTTGTTGCCGACGATGTCCCAGTTGCCTTCTTCGGTGTAGAACTTCAAGGCGAAACCACGCGGGTCGCGCTCGGTGTCAGCCGAACCGCGTTCGCCGCCAACGGTGGAGAAGCGCAAAAAGGTCGGCGTTTGTTTACCCACAGACTCGAACAGCTTGGCGCTGGAGTACTGCGTAATGTCTTGAGTGACGGTGAAGGTACCGTAGGCACCCGATCCTTTGGCGTGTACGCGACGCTCCGGGATGTTTTCACGGTTGAAGTGCGCAAGCTTCTCGATCAGGTGAAAGTCGTCGAGCAGCAGCGGGCCACGGGGGCCTGCGGAACGGGAATTCTGATTGTCCGCAACGGGCGCGCCGCTGGCGGTGGTAAGGACTTTAGTTTGGCTCATGCTCAATCTTCCTCAGGTCAGTCTTGGAACTGCCGGCTAATCGGCTGGGAGGGAGTATTGACCATCAGAATGACACCATCAAATTCAATAAATCATGGTCTTTGATAGAGAATAACTAACGATCCATCGGAGCACATAGCTATTGCCTTGATTGTGGAGGTGGCAGTGACTCAAAAATATAGACGCCTTTTTTCCAGGCACAAAAAACCGGGCGCTAGGCCCGGTTCTTCGTTACAGACTGACGTCTTACTCAGCGGATACAGCTTCACCGCCAACTGGACGATCGATCAGCTCAACGTACGCCATAGGCGCGTTGTCACCAGAGCGGAAACCGCACTTGAGGATGCGCAGGTAGCCACCCTCACGGGTAGCGTAACGCTTGCCCAGGTCGTTGAAGAGCTTACCAACGATAACTTTCGAACGAGTACGGTCGAAAACCAAACGGCGGTTAGCCAGGCTGTCTGTCTTGGCCAAAGTGATCAGCGGCTCAGCAACGCGACGCAGTTCTTTAGCTTTCGGCAGTGTAGTTTTGATCAGCTCGTGCTCAAACAGCGACACCGCCATGTTTTGAAACATGGCCTTGCGGTGCGAGCTGGTACGGCTCAGGTGACGACCACTTTTACGATGACGCATGGTTCATTCCTTACCAAACTCACGTTCGGTGATTACGACGATCAGGCAGTCGCCTTGTCGTCCTTCTTAAGACTTGCAGGCGGCCAGTTGTCGAGGCGCATGCCGAGGGACAGACCGCGGGAGGCCAGAACGTCCTTGATTTCAGTCAAGGATTTCTTGCCCAGGTTCGGAGTCTTCAACAGTTCTACTTCGGTACGCTGAATCAGGTCGCCGATGTAGTAAATGTTTTCCGCCTTAAGGCAGTTAGCCGAACGTACAGTCAGTTCCAGATCGTCAACCGGGCGAAGCAGGATCGGATCGATCTCGTCTTCTTGCTCGATTACCACTGGCTCACTATCACCTTTGAGGTCGACGAACGCAGCCAACTGCTGTTGCAGAATGGTTGCAGCACGGCGAATAGCCTCTTCAGGATCTAGAGTACCATTGGTTTCCAGATCAATAACCAGCTTGTCCAGGTTAGTACGCTGCTCGACACGGGCGTTTTCCACCACGTATGCGATACGGCGAACCGGGCTGAACGAAGAGTCAAGCTGCAAGCGACCAATGCTGCGGCTTTCGTCTTCATCGCTCTGACGCGAGTCGGCCGGTTCATAACCACGACCACGAGCTACAGTGAGCTTCATGTTCAGGGCGCCGTTAGACGCCAGGTTAGCGATTACGTGATCGGGATTAACGATCTCGACATCATGATCCAGCTGAATATCGGCAGCGGTAACCACCCCCGAACCCTTCTTCGACAAGGTCAGCGTAACTTCGTCACGGCCATGCAGCTTGATAGCCAGACCTTTAAGGTTCAACAGGATTTCAATTACGTCTTCCTGTACACCTTCGATGGCGCTGTACTCGTGGAGCACACCGTCAATCTCGGCCTCGACTACTGCACAGCCGGGCATTGAGGACAACAGGATGCGGCGCAGCGCGTTGCCCAGGGTGTGGCCAAAACCACGCTCGAGAGGCTCGAGAGTGATCTTGGCGCGGGTTGGACTGACAACCTGCACATCAATGTGACGGGGTGTCAGGAACTCATTTACCGAAATCTGCATGGATGCACCTATTTTCTAGCCCTTACTTGGAGTAGAGCTCGACAATCAGGCTTTCGTTGATGTCGGCGGACAGATCACTGCGAGCAGGAACGTTCTTGAAAACGCCCGACTTCTTCTCAGTGTCTACTTCTACCCATTCTACGCGGCCACGTTGGGCACACAGATCGAGAGCTTGGACAATGCGAAGTTGGTTTTTTGCTTTCTCGCGAATCGCGACCACGTCACCAGCACGAATCTGGTAGGACGGGACGTTAACGGTTTGGCCGTTTACGCTGACGGATTTGTGCGATACCAGCTGACGGGATTCGGCACGAGTCGAACCAAAGCCCATACGGTATACAACGTTGTCCAGACGGCATTCGAGCAGTTGCAGCAGGTTTTCACCGGTTGCACCTTTCTTGCCAGCAGCTTCTTTGTAGTAGCCGCTGAATTGACGCTCGAGAACGCCGTAGATACGACGGACCTTCTGCTTTTCACGCAGCTGGGTGCCGTAATCGGACTGGCGACCGCGGCGTTGGCCGTGGATACCAGGTGCTGCTTCAATGTTGCACTTCGATTCGATCGCGCGCACGCCGCTCTTCAGAAAGAGATCGGTGCCTTCGCGACGAGCGAGTTTGCATTTTGGACCAATGTAACGAGCCATTCTTTACAATCTCCTGGATTACACGCGGCGCTTCTTCGGCGGACGGCACCCGTTGTGCGGGATTGGCGTCACGTCGGTGATGCTGGCGATCTTATAGCCACAGCCGTTCAATGCACGGACAGCAGACTCACGACCTGGACCTGGACCTTTGACGTTAACGTCGAGGTTTTTCAGGCCATATTCCAGCGCAGCTTGACCAGCACGTTCAGCAGCTACTTGAGCAGCGAACGGGGTGGACTTGCGAGAACCGCGGAAACCCGAACCACCGGAGGTAGCCCAAGAAAGCGCGTTACCCTGACGGTCGGTAATGGTCACGATGGTGTTGTTAAAAGAAGCATGGATGTGGGCGATGCCATCAACCACTGTCTTTTTAACTTTTTTACGAGGACGAGCAGCAGGTTTTGCCATGATTAATTTCCTGTCGATTCGCTGGGGCGATTACTTGCGGATCGGCTTACGCGGACCTTTACGGGTACGCGCGTTAGTCTTGGTACGCTGACCGCGTACTGGAAGACCACGACGATGACGCAGACCGCGATAGCAACCGAGGTCCATCAAACGCTTGATTTTCATGTTGATTTCGCGACGCAGGTCACCTTCAGTGGTGAACTTCGCCACTTCGCCACGCAGCTGTTCAATCTGCTCGTCGCTCAGATCTTTGATCTTTGCGGCTGGGTTTACCCCAGTCACTGCGCAAATTTTCTGCGCAGTAGTGCGACCAACACCATAGATGTAGGTCAGCGAGATAACAGTGTGCTTGTTATCTGGAATGTTAACGCCTGCAATACGGGCCATTCAGTGGGACTCCAATTGACAGCTACCTACGCCCCGGAAGCCAAGAAATAGGGCGCGAGATAATATCGCTGTAATAACAAATAATCAACCCGGCAGCGCACTAGCTGCCGGGCTTCAAGCGGATCACACTCAGCCTTGGCGCTGTTTGTGACGCGGTTCCGCGCTGCAAATTACTCGAACAACACCTTCGCGGCGAATAATTTTGCAGTTACGGCACAGCTTTTTCACCGATGCACGAACTTTCATCACCAACTCCTCGAACCTTATGGGTACTCAGCGCAACATGCCGCTGCCGTAACCCTTCAGGTTGGCTTTCTTCATCAGGGATTCGTACTGGTGCGAAACGAGGTGCGATTGTACTTGAGACATGAAGTCCATCACAACCACGACCACGATCAGCAACGAGGTCCCCCCAAGGTAGAACGGAACGTTTGCCGCAACCACCAGGAACTGGGGCAGCAGACACACGGCCGTCATATATAGAGCACCGAACATGGTCAAGCGAGTCAGAACGCCATCAATGTAGCGCGCAGACTGCTCACCTGGACGGATGCCCGGAATAAAGGCACCGGACTTCTTCAGGTTTTCCGCTACGTCTTTCGGATTGAACATCAACGCCGTATAGAAGAAGCAGAAGAAAATAATCCCTGCACTAAACAGCAGAATATTCAACGGCTGACCAGGAGCGATCGACTGCGAGATGTCCTGCAACCAGCCCATACCTTCAGACTGACCAAACCAGGCACCCAACGAAGCCGGAAACAGCAAAATGCTGCTCGCGAAGATAGCAGGAATTACCCCGGCCATATTCACTTTCAGCGGCAAGTGGCTGGTCTGCGCAGCAAAAACCTTGCGGCCCTGCTGACGCTTGGCGTAATGAACAGCAATACGACGCTGACCACGCTCAATGAACACCACAAAACCGATAATCGCTACTGCCAGCAAACCGATGGCAACCAGGGCAAAGATATTGATATCACCCTGACGCGCAGACTCGAAAGACTGCCCAATTGCTCTCGGAAGACCGGCGACGATACCTGCGAAAATCAACATCGAGATACCGTTACCAACACCGCGCTCAGTAATCTGCTCACCCAGCCACATCATGAACATCGCACCAGCCACAAATGTGGATACCGCAACGAAATGGAAGCCAAAGTCACCAGTGAACGCAACACCCTGCCCAGCCAGGCCAACGGACATGCCGATAGCTTGGACCAAGGCGAGAATGACAGTGCCGTAGCGGGTGTACTGGCTAATCTTGCGACGGCCAGCTTCACCTTCCTTCTTCAACTGCTCCAGCTGCGGGCTGACGGCGGTCATCAGCTGCATGATGATCGATGCCGAGATGTACGGCATGATCCCCAATGCAAAGATGCTCATCCGTTCCAGCGCGCCGCCGGAAAACATGTTGAACAAGCTAAGAATGGTCCCCTCATTCTGTCGAAACAGGTCTGCGAGTCGGTCCGGGTTGATACCTGGAACCGGGATGTGTGCGCCTATTCGGTAGACGATAATCGCCAGGAACAGAAAACGCAGACGAGCCCAAAGTTCAGACATACCGCCTTTGCCGAGCGCTGAGAGAGCACCTTGCTTAGCCATTTATTCCTCGAACTTGCCGCCAGCTGCTTCGATAGCCGAACGCGCACCTTTGGTGGCGCCGATTCCCTTGCCGATAGTGACAGCGCGAGTCACTTCACCGGACAGCATGATTTTCACACGCTGTACGTTGACGTTGATCACGTTGGCATCTTTCAGGGTCTGCACGGTAACGATGTCGCCTTCCACTTTGGCCAGCTCGGACAAACGCACTTCTGCGCGGTCCATGGCTTTCAGGGAAACGAAACCGAATTTCGGCAGGCGACGATGCAGCGGCTGTTGACCGCCTTCAAAGCCTGGAGCAATAGTGCCACCGGAGCGGGAGGACTGACCTTTGTGGCCACGGCCACCGGTCTTGCCCAAACCACTACCGATACCACGGCCCGGACGATGCTTTTCACGACGGGAACCCGGCGCTGGACTCAGATCATTGAGTTTCATCGATTAACCCTCGACACGCAGCATGTAGTAAGCCTTGTTGATCATCCCGCGATTCTCGGGAGTATCAAGTACTTCTACAGTGTGACCGATGCGACGCAGACCCAAACCCTTAACACACAATTTGTGGTTAGGGATGCGACCGGTCATGCTTTTGATCAGCGTTACTTTAACGGTAGCCATGATCAGAAGATCTCCTTGACGCTTTTGCCACGCTTGGCGGCAATAGATTCAGGAGACTGCATTGCTTTCAAACCCTTGAACGTAGCGTGAACCACGTTTACCGGGTTAGTCGAGCCGTAGCACTTGGCCAGAACGTTCTGAACGCCGGCAACTTCGAGGACAGCACGCATAGCGCCGCCAGCGATGATACCAGTACCTTCAGAAGCAGGCTGCATGTACACCTTCGAAGCGCCATGAGCGGACTTCATTGCGTACTGCAGCGTGGTGCCGTTCAGATCAACTTGGATCATGTTGCGGCGAGCAGCTTCCATTGCCTTCTGGATCGCAGCAGGCACTTCACGTGACTTGCCACGGCCGAAGCCAACGCGCCCTTTACCATCACCCACCACGGTCAACGCGGTGAAAGTGAAGATACGGCCGCCTTTAACGGTTTTGGCTACGCGGTTAACTTGAACCAGCTTCTCAATGTAGCCTTCGTCGCGCTTTTGGTCGTTATTTGACATAACTTAGAACTCCAGCCCAGCTTCACGAGCAGCATCAGCCAGCGCCTTGACGCGACCGTGATACTTGAAGCCAGAGCGGTCGAAAGCCACCTGCGAGACGCCAGCGGCTTTTGCACGCGTAGCGACCAGCTGGCCAACCTTAGTGGCCGCGTCGATGTTGCCAGTGGCGCCATCACGCAGTTCTTTATCCAAAGTCGAGGCGCTTGCCAGGACCTGGTTGCCGTCGGCCGAGATGACCTGGGCGTAAATGTGCTGCGACGAGCGGAACACGCAGAGACGCACGACTTCGAGTTCGTGCATTTTCAGGCGTGCTTTGCGAGCGCGACGCAGTCGAGTAACTTTTTTGTCGGTCATTTGCTATGCCCTACTTCTTCTTGGCTTCTTTACGACGGACGACTTCGTCCGCGTAGCGCACACCTTTGCCTTTGTACGGCTCAGGTGGACGGAAGTCGCGGATCTCAGCGGCCACCTGACCTACTAGCTGCTTATCAATACCCTTGATCAGGATATCGGTTTGGCTAGGGGTCTCAGCGGTGATGCCTTCCGGCAGTTCGTAATCCACTGGGTGCGAGAAGCCAAGGGCCAGGTTCAAAACCGTGCCTTTTGCTTGCGCTTTGTAACCAACACCGACCAGCTGGAGCTTACGCTCGAAGCCTTGGCTTACGCCTTGGACCATGTTGTTTACCAACGCACGAGTGGTACCGGCCATTGCGCGAGTTTGTTGATCGCCATTGCGAGCAGCAAAACGCAGCTCACCGGCTTCTTCAACGACCTCAACGGACGAATGGATGTTCAGTTCTAGAGTGCCCTTGGCACCCTTCACCGAAAGCTGGCCACCTGCGAATTTGACTTCGACACCGGCTGGCAGCTTAACGGGGTTCTTAGCGACGCGTGACATGCTTATCCCCCCTTAGAACACTGTGCAAAGAACTTCGCCGCCGACACCGGCAGCGCGCGCAGCACGATCCGTCATCACACCTTTATTGGTGGAGACGATAGACACACCGAGACCGCCACGAACTTTCGGCAGATCTTCGACGGACTTGTACTGACGCAGGCCTGGACGGCTAACGCGCTTCACTTCCTCGATGACCGGACGGCCTTCGAAGTACTTCAGCTCGATGGACAGCAGTGGCTTGATTTCGCTGCTGATCTGATAACCCGCAATGTAGCCTTCGTCTTTCAGGACTTTGGCAACAGCAACCTTCAACGTGGAAGATGGCATGCTTACGACGGACTTTTCAGCCATCTGGGCATTACGGATTCGAGTTAGCATGTCCGCTAACGGGTCCTGCATACTCATGGGCTAGACGCTCCTAATACAAAAAAATTAGCCTTGCGGCTACTACGTGTCGCCGAGAATCTCCGAGCATAAAACACACGGGCTCAGGCGAGCCGCGTATTTTAGACACACCCCGGAAATGAATCAAGCCCCAAAAGGGGCTTGATTCAGATTCAAGGCCGCCGATGGTCAGTATCTTGCGATTCTGACCATCGAGACTTCGAAAGTACTTACCAGCTAGCTTTAACCAGACCTGGTACGTCACCACGCATTGCCGCTTCACGCAGTTTGTTACGGCCGAGGCCGAACTTGCGGTAAACGCCGTGTGGACGACCGGTCAGGCGGCAGCGGTTACGCATGCGCGAAGCGCTTGCGTCACGTGGCTGCTTCTGCAGGGCTACTGTAGCTTCCCAACGCGCTTCTGGACTTGCGCTCAGATCAACGATGATAGCTTTCAGTGCTGCACGCTTCTTGGCGTACTTGGCAACCGTGAGCTGACGTTTCAGCTCGCGGTTTTTCATGCTCATCTTGGCCATGGTCCTACTCCAATCAGTTGCGGAACGGGAATTTGAAAGCGCGCAGCAGTGCGCGACCTTCATCATCCGTCCGAGCAGTGGTGGTCAGGGTAATGTCCAGACCGCGGAGAGCATCGATCTTGTCGTAGTCGATTTCCGGGAAGATGATCTGCTCTTTAACGCCCATGCTGTAGTTACCACGACCATCGAAGGACTTGGCATTCAGGCCGCGGAAGTCGCGTACCCGAGGCAGGGAGATCGACAGCAGACGATCCAGGAATTCGTACATACGCTCACGGCGCAGAGTCACTTTGACGCCGATCGGCCAACCTTCACGGACTTTAAAGCCAGCGATGGATTTCCGAGCGTAAGTCACAACGACTTTTTGACCGGTGATCTTTTCCAGGTCAGCAACAGCGTGCTCGATGACTTTTTTGTCGCCGATCGCTTCGCCCAGACCCATGTTCAGGGTGATTTTGGTAACGCGCGGAACTTCCATCACATTCGAAAGCTTAAGTTCTTCCTTAAGTTTCGGTGCGATTTCCTTCCGGTAAATCTCTTTTAGTCGTGCCATGGTCTTCTACCTAGCAGTGTTCAAGCATCAACCGCTTTTTGGGTCGACTTGAAGACACGAATTTTCTTGCCGTCTTCTACTTTGAAACCAACGCGGTCAGCCTTGTTGGTTTCGCCGTTGAAAATGGCGACGTTAGAAGCGTGCAGTGGCGCTTCTTTCTCGACGATACCGCCTTGTACGCCCGACGCGGGGTTAGGCTTGGTATGACGCTTAACCAGGTTCAAACCACCGATGACCAGACGGTCATCAGCGAGAACCTTAAGCACCTTACCGCGCTTACCTTTGTCTTTGCCGGCGATCACGATGATCTCGTCGTCACGACGAATCTTTTGCATGTCGGATCTCCTTACAGCACTTCTGGGGCGAGCGAGACGATCTTCATGAACTTCTCAGTACGAAGTTCACGGGTCACTGGCCCAAAGATACGGGTGCCGATCGGCTCTTGCTTGTTGTTCAAAAGAACAGCAGCGTTGCCATCAAAGCGGATAATGGAGCCATCTGCACGGCGTACGCCGTGACGAGTGCGGACTACAACAGCAGTCATCACTTGGCCCTTTTTCACTTTACCGCGAGGAATTGCTTCCTTCACGGTAACTTTGATGATGTCACCGATACCAGCGTAACGACGATGGGAGCCACCCAGCACCTTGATGCACATAACGCGGCGAGCGCCGCTGTTATCGGCCACATCGAGCATGGATTGAGTCTGAATCATATAATTTCTCCGACCCCTAGTCCTTAGACTTCCACAGCGCGTTCGAGAACATCAACCAGTGCCCAAGACTTAGTCTTGGCCAGGGGACGAGTTTCACGAATAGTGACTTTGTCGCCGATGTGGCACTGATTGGTTTCGTCGTGCGCGTGCAGCTTAGTCGAACGCTTAACGTATTTACCGTAGATCGGGTGCTTAACGCGGCGCTCGATCAGAACGGTGATGGTTTTGTCCATCTTGTCGCTGACAACACGGCCAGTCAGCGTACGGACAGTTTTTTCGGCTTCAGCCATGATCACTTACCTGCCTGCTGGTTGAGCACAGTCTTCACGCGAGCAATGTCACGCTTAACTTGCGAGAGCAGATGAGACTGCCCCAACTGGCCAGTTGCTTTCTGCATACGCAGATTGAACTGGTCGCGCAGCAGGCCGAGCAGTTGCTCGTTCAGCTGCTGTGCGGATTTTTCACGAAGTTCATTCGCTTTCATCACATCACCGTCCGTTTAACAAAGGAGGTGGCGAGCGGCAGCTTTGCAGCAGCCAGGGCGAAAGCCTCACGCGCCAGCTCTTCAGTAACACCCTCGATTTCATACAGGACTTTGCCTGGCTGAATCTGGGCAACCCAATATTCCACGTTACCCTTACCTTTACCCATTCGAACTTCGAGTGGCTTCTTGGTTACAGGCTTGTCCGGGAATACACGGATCCAGATCTTGCCGCCACGTTTAACGTGACGGGTCAGTGCACGACGCGCTGACTCGATCTGACGAGCGGTGAGACGACCACGAGCTACAGACTTCAGCGCGAACTCGCCGAAGCTGACTTTGCTACCGCGCTGAGCCAGACCACGGTTGTGGCCTGTCATCTGCTTGCGGAACTTCGTACGCTTTGGTTGCAACATTTGGCGTACCCCTTACTTAGCAGCTTTTTTACGAGGCGCTGGTGCTTGTGGTTTCAGCTCTTCTTGGCGACCACCAATTACTTCGCCTTTGAAGATCCAAACCTTTACACCGATCACACCGTAGGTGGTGTGAGCTTCGTAGTTGGCATAGTCGATGTCGGCACGCAGGGTGTGCAGTGGCACACGACCTTCGCGATACCATTCAGTACGTGCGATTTCAGCACCGCCGAGACGACCGCTCACTTGGATTTTGATGCCTTTGGCACCAATGCGCATAGCGTTCTGTACAGCGCGCTTCATAGCGCGACGGAACATTACACGACGCTCCAGCTGCTGAGCTACGCTCTGCGCAACCAGCATACCGTCGAGCTCCGGCTTGCGGATCTCTTCGATATTGATGTGCACAGGCACACCCATTTGCTTGGTCAGGTCCTGACGCAGTTTCTCAACATCTTCACCTTTCTTCCCGATAACGATACCTGGACGAGCAGTGTGGATGGTGATACGTGCAGTTTGGGCCGGACGATGGATATCGATACGGCTTACGGACGCGCTTTTTAGTTTGTCTTGGAGATACTCGCGCACCTTCAGATCAGCGAACAAATAGTCCGCATAAGTCCGACCGTCTGCGTACCAGACGGAGGTGTGCTCCTTGACGATTCCCAGGCGAATGCCAATGGGATGTACTTTCTGACCCATCTCTTCGACTCCGTTACTTGTCAGCAACCTTGACAGTGATATGGCAAGACCGCTTGACGATGCGATCAGCCCGGCCTTTGGCACGAGGCATGATGCGCTTCAGCGAACGCCCTTCGTTGACGAAAACGGTGCTGACTTTAAGGTCATCAACGTCTGCGCCTTCGTTATGCTCGGCGTTGGCTACGGCCGACTCCAGCACTTTCTTGATGATCTCGGCGGCTTTCTTACTGCTGAAAGCCAACAGGTTGAGCGCTTCGCCCACCTTCTTCCCGCGGATCTGGTCGGCGACCAAGCGGGCTTTCTGGGCGGAGATTCGAGCGCCCGACAACTTAGCGGCTACTTCCATCATTCCTTACCCCTTAACGCTTGGCTTTCTTGTCTGCCACATGCCCACGATAAGTGCGGGTAGCGGCAAACTCGCCTAGTTTGTGGCCGACCATGTCTTCGTTCACAAGAACTGGGACATGCAGACGACCGTTATGCACAGCAATGGTCAAACCGACCATTTGTGGCAGGATCATCGAACGGCGCGACCAGGTTTTCACTGGTTTGCGATCGTTCTTTTCCGCCGCCACTTCGATCTTCTTCAGTAGGTGAAGATCAATAAAAGGACCTTTTTTCAGAGAACGTGGCACTGTCGTATCCCTCTATTTACTTGCGACGACGGACGATCATTTTGTCGGTACGCTTATTACCACGAGTCTTCGCGCCCTTAGTCGGGAAGCCCCACGGCGATACCGGATGACGACCACCAGAGGTACGACCTTCACCACCACCATGTGGGTGGTCAACCGGGTTCATGGCAACACCACGAACGGTTGGGCGAACGCCACGCCAGCGTTTGGCACCAGCTTTACCCAGCGAACGCAGGCTATGCTCGGAGTTCGAGACTTCGCCCAAGGTCGCACGGCATTCAGCCAATACTTTACGCATCTCACCAGAACGCAGACGCAGGGTCACGTAGACACCTTCACGAGCGATCAGCTGAGCCGAAGCACCAGCGGAACGAGCGATTTGCGCGCCTTTACCTGGCTTCAATTCGATGCCGTGTACGGTGCTACCAACTGGAATGTTACGCAGTTGCAGAGCGTTGCCCGGCTTGATCGGCGCCAGAGCACCTGCGATCAGCTGGTCACCAGCACTCACGCCTTTAGGGGCGATAATGTAGCGACGCTCGCCATCTGCGTACAGCAGCAGAGCGATGTGAGCAGTACGGTTTGGATCGTATTCGATACGCTCGACAGTGGCAGAGATGCCATCTTTGTCATTGCGACGGAAATCGACCAAACGATAATGCTGCTTATGGCCACCACCGATGTGACGAGTGGTAATGCGACCATTGTTGTTACGACCACCAGTCTTCGATTTCTTCTCGAGCAGCGGTGCGTGAGGAGCGCCTTTATGCAGCTCCTGGTTGACCACCTTGACCACAAAACGGCGGCCAGGGGAAGTCGGTTTGCATTTAACGATTGCCATGATGCACCCCTTCCTTACTCAGCACTGCTGCTGAAATCGAGATCTTGGCCTGGTTGAAGGGAGATAACTGCCTTCTTCCAGTCATTACGCTTGCCCAGACCGCGAGCAGTGCGCTTGCTCTTACCCAGAACATTCAGGGTAGTAACACGCTCTACTTTCACGCTGAACAGGCTTTCGACGGCCTTCTTGATTTCCAGCTTGGTTGCGTCAGTAGCAACCTTGAAAACGAACTGACCTTTCTTGTCAGCCAGAACCGTAGCCTTTTCGGAAACGTGCGGGCCAAGCAGAACTTTAAATACGCGTTCCTGGTTCATCCCAGCAGCTCCTCGAATTTCTTCACGGCCGACACGGTGATCAACACCTTGTCGTATGCGATCAGACTAACTGGATCGGAACCTTGCACGTCACGGACATCGACGTGTGGCAGGTTGCGAGCAGCCAGGTACAGGTTCTGATCAACAGCTTCGGACACGATCAGGACATCAGTCAGACCCATGCCATTCAGCTTGTTCAGCAGATCTTTGGTTTTCGGTGCTTCAACTACGAAGTCCTGAACCACGACCAGACGATCAGTACGCACGAGTTCAGCAAGGATGGAGCGCAGTGCTGCGCGATACATCTTCTTGTTGAGCTTCTGAGTGTGATCCTGTGGACGAGCTGCGAAAGTGGTACCGCCGCCACGCCAGATTGGGCTACGGATAGTACCGGCACGAGCACGGCCAGTACCTTTCTGACGCCAAGGGCGCTTACCGCCACCACGAACGTCGGAACGGGTCTTTTGCTGCTTGCTACCTTGACGGCCGCCAGCCATGTAGGCCACGACTGCTTGGTGAACGAGCGTCTCGTTGAATTCGCCGCCAAATGTCAGTTCGGAAACTTCGATCGCTTGAGCGTCATTTACATTTAATTGCATGTCAGCTTCCCCTTAACCGCGAGCCTTGGCCGCTGGACGTACAACCAGGTTGCCGCCAGTAGCGCCAGGAACAGCACCCTTGACCAACAACAGATTGCGTTCAGCGTCGACGCGCACTACTTCGAGGGACTGCACGGTCACGCGCTCAGCGCCCATATGACCGGACATTTTTTTGCCCTTGAATACACGACCAGGAGTCTGGCACTGGCCAATAGAGCCCGGGACGCGGTGGGAAACGGAGTTACCGTGAGTGTTGTCTTGGCCACGGAAATTCCAACGCTTGATCGTACCCTGGAAGCCTTTACCCTTGGACTGACCGGTTACATCAACCAGTTGACCAGCGGCGAAGATTTCAGCGTTGATCAGATCGCCAGCCTGGTAGTCGCCATCTTCAAGACGGAACTCCATGACAGTACGACCAGCTGCAACGTTTGCTTTAGCGAAGTGACCTGCTTGAGCAGCAGTCACACGCGAAGCACGACGCACGCCGACAGTGACTTGCACTGCACGATAGCCATCGGTTTCTTCAGTTTTAAACTGGGTGACGCGATTCGGCTCGATCTCAATGACCGTAACCGGAATGGAGACACCTTCTTCGGTGAAAATACGGGTCATACCGCATTTACGACCGACTACACCAATAGTCATGTTGTAAACCTCATGAGTGTACGGGGCTTTCACCCGCTATGGCCGCCCATTTCAGAGCGTTACACGACTAAGACCCAAGTCTTAGCCGAGGCTGATCTGCACTTCCACACCGGCCGCCAGATCAAGCTTCATAAGTGCATCAACGGTTTTATCCGTTGGCTGGACGATGTCCAGTACGCGCTTATGAGTACGGATCTCGTACTGGTCACGCGCGTCTTTGTTGACGTGCGGGGAGACCAGAACGGTGAACCGCTCTTTACGGGTAGGCAGTGGAATTGGACCACGCACTTGAGCACCAGTACGTTTCGCGGTTTCCACGATTTCCTGGGTGGATTGGTCGATCAGGCGATGGTCAAAAGCCTTCAACCTGATACGGATTTGCTGATTTTGCATTGGATTTCAGACTCCAGAT
The DNA here is from genome assembly GCF_055407105.1 of Pseudomonas sp. C321. NCBI lineage: Bacteria > Pseudomonadati > Pseudomonadota > Gammaproteobacteria > Pseudomonadales > Pseudomonadaceae > Pseudomonas > Pseudomonas sp. C321. The sequence goes on from NZ_JBUZRB010000001.1 coordinate 1,206,946, forward strand.
TGCTATTCCCACCGGACGCAATACGCCCGTTAAAAGGAGGCGCAATTCTATAGACGGGGCACCACAGTGTCAACCCAATAAAAAAGCCCCCGCTAAGCGGGGGCTTTTTCAAGTCATCGCTTATTAAGCGATGATTTTGGCTACGACGCCAGCGCCGACGGTACGACCGCCTTCACGGATAGCGAAACGCAGACCATCTTCCATTGCGATGGTTTTGATCAGGGTGACAACCATTTTGATGTTGTCGCCTGGCATTACCATTTCAACGCCTTCCGGCAGTTCGCAGTTACCGGTCACGTCAGTGGTCCGGAAGTAGAACTGTGGACGGTAGCCTTTGAAGAACGGAGTGTGACGACCGCCTTCTTCTTTGCTCAACACATACACTTCAGCTTCGAAGGTAGTGTGCGGCTTGACCGAACCTGGCTTGACCAGAACCTGGCCACGCTCAACGTCGTCACGCTTGGTACCGCGCAACAGAACGCCGCAGTTCTCGCCAGCACGACCTTCGTCGAGCAGCTTGCGGAACATTTCAACGCCAGTGCAGGTGGTGACAACAGTGTCACGCAGACCTACGATTTCCAGCGAATCCTGAACCTTAACGATACCGCGCTCGATACGACCAGTCACAACAGTACCGCGACCCGAGATCGAGAATACATCTTCGATTGGCATCAGGAACGGCTTGTCGATAACACGAACTGGATCTGGAATGTAGCTGTCCAGAGTCTCAACCAGTTTACGAACGGCAGTGGTGCCCATTTCGTTGTCATCTTGGCCGTTCAGAGCCATCAGAGCGGAACCGATGATGATCGGAGTGTCGTCGCCCGGGAAGTCGTAAGTGCTCAGCAGATCGCGCACTTCCATCTCAACCAGTTCCAACAGCTCAGCGTCGTCAACCATGTCAGCCTTGTTCAGGAAGACAACGATGTACGGAACGCCTACCTGACGGGACAGCAGGATGTGTTCGCGGGTCTGCGGCATCGGACCATCAGCGGCCGAGCAAACCAGGATCGCGCCGTCCATCTGGGCAGCACCGGTGATCATGTTCTTCACATAGTCAGCGTGACCTGGGCAGTCAACGTGAGCGTAGTGACGCACCAGCGAGTTGTATTCAACGTGCGCAGTGTTGATGGTGATACCACGAGCCTTTTCTTCCGGAGCGCTGTCGATTTTGTCGAAAGCAACAACGGCCGAACCGAAAATTTCGGAGCAGACGCGAGTCAGAGCTGCAGTCAGCGTGGTTTTACCATGGTCAACGTGACCGATGGTGCCAACGTTGACGTGCGGGAGGTCACGTACAAATTTTTCTTTAGCCACGACAATTAACTCCTTGCCTAAAGGACTGAATCAGCCTTGTTTTTTGGTAACAGTTTCGACGATATGCGACGGAGCTGTATTGTATTTTTTGAATTCCATAGAGTAGCTTGCGCGACCCTGGGACATGGAACGAACGTCGGTCGCATAACCGAACATCTCGCCCAACGGAACCTCAGCACGAATCACTTTGCCGGAAACCGTATCTTCCATACCCAAGATCATGCCGCGACGACGGTTAAGGTCGCCCATGACATCACCCATATAGTCTTCAGGCGTAACAACTTCTACCGCCATGATTGGCTCAAGCAACTCACCACCGCCCTTCTGGGCCAGTTGCTTGGTTGCCATGGAGGCAGCCACCTTAAACGCCATCTCGTTGGAGTCGACGTCGTGGTAAGAACCATCAAAAACGGTTGCCTTCAGGCCGATCAGCGGATAACCGGCAACAACGCCGTTTTTCATCTGCTCTTCGATACCCTTCTGGATCGCCGGGATGTATTCCTTAGGAACCACACCACCCACGACTTCGTTCACGAATTGCAGACCTTCCTGACCTTCATCAGCCGGTGCAAAACGAATCCAGCAATGACCAAACTGGCCACGACCACCGGATTGACGAACGAACTTGCCTTCGATTTCACAGCTCTTCGTGATGCGCTCACGATAGGAAACCTGAGGCTTACCGATGTTGGCTTCGACGTTGAACTCACGGCGCATCCGGTCAACCAGGATGTCCAGGTGCAACTCGCCCATGCCAGAGATGATCGTTTGACCAGTCTCTTCATCAGTTTTGACGCGGAAAGATGGATCTTCCTGAGCAAGCTTGCCCAGAGCAACACCCATTTTTTCCTGGTCATCCTTGGTCTTTGGCTCAACGGCAACCGAAATAACCGGCTCCGGGAAGTCCATGCGAACCAGGATGATTGGCTTGTCAGCAGTGCACAAAGTCTCACCAGTGGTGACGTCCTTCATGCCGATCAAGGCCGCGATGTCACCAGCGCGCACTTCCTTGATTTCTTCGCGGGCGTTTGCGTGCATTTGCACCATACGACCCACGCGCTCTTTCTTGCCTTTAACCGAGTTGATCACGCCGTCACCGGAGCTCAACACGCCCGAGTAAACTCGAACGAAGGTCAAAGTACCCACGAATGGGTCGGTAGCGATCTTGAACGCCAGCGCCGAGAACGGCTCGCTGTCGTCTGCATGACGCTCCAGTTCGATAGTCTCGTCATCCGGGTCAGTACCCTTGATGGCAGGAATGTCGACTGGGGCCGGCAGGTAGTCGATAACAGCATCGAGAACCAGGGGAACACCCTTGTTCTTGAAAGAAGAACCGCAAACAGCCAAGACGATTTCGCCAGCGATAGTACGCTGACGCAGACCGGCCTTGATTTCCTCGATGGTGAGTTCTTCACCTTCAAGGTACTTGTTCATCAGCTCGTCACTGGATTCGGCCGCAGCCTGCACCATGTTGTCACGCCACTCTTCAGCCAGCGCCTGCAAGTCTGCAGGAATAGCCTCGCGACGAGGAACAGTGCCCTTGTCCGCATCGTTCCAATACACAGCTTCCATACTCATCAGGTCGACCTGACCCTGGAAGTTGTCTTCGGAACCGATAGCCAACTGGATCGGCACCGGAGTGTGACCCAGGCGCTTTTTGATCTGTTCGATCACGCGCAGGAAGTTCGCACCAGCACGGTCCATCTTGTTCACGTAAACAAGACGTGGAACACCGTATTTGTTGGCTTGACGCCATACGGTTTCCGACTGTGGCTCAACACCTGAGGTGCCGCAGAACACAACTACCGCGCCATCGAGTACACGCAGGGAACGCTCAACTTCAATAGTGAAGTCAACGTGGCCTGGGGTGTCGATGACGTTGAAGCGGTGATTGTCTGCGTATTGCTTCTCAGAGCCCTTCCAGAAGGTGGTAATAGCAGCAGAAGTAATGGTAATACCACGCTCCTGCTCTTGCACCATCCAGTCGGTGGTCGCGGCGCCGTCATGCACCTCGCCCATCTTGTGACTTTTGCCAGTGTAAAAAAGGACGCGCTCGGTGGTGGTGGTTTTACCAGCATCCACGTGAGCGACGATACCGATGTTACGGTAGCGACTAATCGGAGTAGTACGAGCCATAAAGCCCTCGCAAAATTAGTGAAGCTGAAATTAGAAGCGGTAGTGCGAGAAAGCCTTGTTGGCTTCAGCCATACGGTGCACGTCTTCACGCTTCTTAACAGCAGCACCTTTACCTTCGGCAGCATCCAACAGCTCGCCAGCCAAACGCAGAGCCATAGACTTCTCGCCGCGCTTACGGGCGAAGTCTACCAACCAGCGCATTGCCAGAGCGTTACGACGGGACGGGCGAACTTCGACCGGAACCTGGTAAGTAGCACCGCCTACACGGCGCGACTTCACTTCGACCAGCGGAGCGATGGCGTCGAGAGCTTTCTCGAAGATTTCCAGGGGGTCGCTGTTCTTGCGTTCTTTAACCTTTTCCAGCGCGCCATAAACAATACGCTCGGCAACGGCTTTTTTGCCGCTTTCCATCACGTGGTTCATGAACTTGGCCAGAATTTGGCTTCCGTATTTTGGATCGTCAAGCACTTCGCGCTTGGCTGCTACGCGTCTTCTTGGCATGGATAAGCCCTCAAACGGTCTTCAGGTTCGTTCGGAATCGGTGCCCTTGCGGGACGCCTCCGACCTTACTCTTATCGACTCAGAAAATAAGATGATTCAGTTTTACAAAAAGCCACTACTACTTAGGCTTCTTGGTACCGTACTTCGAACGACCCTGGTTACGACCTTTAACGCCGGAGGTATCCAAGGAGCCGCGCACGGTGTGATAACGAACACCTGGCAAGTCTTTTACACGACCGCCACGGATCAGTACCACGCTGTGTTCTTGCAGGTTGTGGCCTTCACCGCCGATGTACGAGGAAACCTCGAAACCGTTGGTCAGACGCACACGGCATACTTTACGCAGTGCCGAGTTAGGTTTTTTCGGCGTAGTGGTATACACGCGAGTGCATACGCCACGACGTTGCGGGCAGTTCTGCAGCGCAGGCACGTCGGATTTCTCGACGATACGCTTACGCGGCTGACGTACCAGCTGGTTGATAGTTGCCATCTACTAGCTCCACTGTTGTCTTGCGACGCTATTGTCTTGCAAGAAAAGCAAAATGGCAGGAACGAATTCCCGCCAAATTTAGGGGTACAAGAGTCTAAAGAGGATCTTGCCCCCAGTCAAGGCAAGGCCCCGACCTCCCCTTCCATCGAACCGGGATAAAACTATCTCGATCCGACGAACGGGGCTGCCAGGGCCCGGACTTATTTATCGCAGAACTCAGTTACCGCTTGAGTTCAGCGCTTCGGTCAGTGCAGCTTCCACTTCACTGGCGCTTACGCGCAGCGGCTTGTCAAGCTCACGGCGGCGCTTGCGCTCGCTGTGGTAAGCCAAACCGGTACCGGCTGGGATCAGACGACCCACAACCACGTTTTCTTTCAGGCCGCGCAGGTAATCGCGCTTGCCGGTTACCGCTGCTTCGGTCAGTACGCGAGTGGTCTCCTGGAAGGAGGCCGCCGAGATGAACGACTCAGTGGACAACGACGCCTTGGTGATACCCAGCAGTACCCGAGTGAACTTGGAAACGAATTTCTCGTCGCCAGCCAGACGCTCGTTTTCTACCAGTACGTGAGTCAACTCCATCTGGTCGCCCTTGATGAAAGTCGAATCGCCGGATTCAGCGATCTCAACTTTACGCAGCATCTGACGCAGGATGGTCTCGATGTGCTTATCGTTGATCTTCACGCCTTGCAGACGGTAAACGTCCTGGATCTCGTTAACGATGTACTTGGCGAGCGCACTCACACCCAGCAAGCGCAGGATGTCGTGTGGATCACTCGGGCCGTCGGAGATAACTTCGCCGCGGTTTACCTGTTCGCCTTCGAAGACGTTCAGGTGACGCCACTTCGGAATCAGCTCTTCGTACAGATCGGTACCGTCGTTAGGGGTAATGACCAGACGGCGCTTGCCTTTGGTCTCTTTACCGAACGCGATGGTGCCGCTGACTTCAGCCAGAATCGATGCTTCCTTCGGACGACGAGCTTCGAACAAGTCGGCAACACGCGGCAGACCACCGGTGATGTCACGAGTTTTCGAAGTCTCTTGCGGAATACGAGCGATAACATCACCGATCGCGATTTTCGCACCATCCGCCACACCGACAAGGGCGTTGGCAGGCAGGAAGTACTGGGCAATTACGTCGGTACCCGGCAGCAAGAGATCCTTGCCGTTGTCATCAACCATCTTCACAGCAGGACGGATATCTTTACCGGCAGCTGGACGATCTTTGGCGTCGAGTACTTCAATGTTGGTCATACCGGTCAATTCGTCAGTCTGACGCTTGATCGTGATGCCTTCTTCCATGCCCACGTACGTCACGGTACCTTTCATTTCGGTAACGATTGGGTGAGTGTGCGGATCCCACTTGGCCACGATTGCGCCAGCGTCGACCTTGTCACCTTCTTTGACCGAAATCACAGCACCGTACGGCAGCTTGTAACGCTCACGCTCACGACCGTAGTCATCAGCGATTGCCAGCTCACCGGAACGGGACACAGCAACCAGGCAGCCATCCACTCGCTCAACGTGCTTCAAGTTGTGCAGACGAACGGTACCGCCATTCTTCACCTGAACGCTGTCCGCAGCGGAGGTCCGGCTTGCCGCACCACCAATGTGGAACGTACGCATGGTCAGCTGGGTACCCGGCTCACCGATGGACTGGGCAGCGATAACGCCGACCGCTTCACCGATGTTCACCTGGTGACCACGAGCCAAGTCACGGCCATAGCACTTGGCGCAAATGCCATAACGGGTTTCGCAACTGATCGGCGAACGTACAATCACTTCGTCGATGCTGTTGAGTTCGATGAACTCGACCCATTTCTCGTCAACCAGAGTGCCGGCAGGAACGATAACTTCCTCGGTACCTGGCTTGAATACGTCACGGGCGATTACTCGACCCAGTACGCGCTCACCCAACGGCTCTACAACGTCGCCGCCTTCGATGTGCGGAGTCATCAGCAGACCGCGTTCGGTACCGCAGTCGACTTCAGTCACAACCAAGTCTTGCGCAACGTCTACCAGACGACGAGTCAGGTAACCGGAGTTAGCAGTTTTCAACGCGGTATCCGCCAGACCTTTACGCGCACCGTGAGTAGAGATGAAGTACTGAAGTACGCTCAAACCTTCACGGAAGTTCGCAGTAATCGGCGTTTCAATGATGGAACCGTCCGGCTTGGCCATCAGGCCACGCATACCGGCGAGCTGACGGATCTGCGCGGCAGAACCCCGTGCGCCCGAGTCGGCCATCATGTACATCGAGTTGAACGACTCTTGATCGACTTCTACGCCATGACGGTCGATAACACGCTCTTTCGAGAGGTTCGACATCATCGCCTTCGACACTTCGTCGTTGGCCTTGGACCAAAGGTCGATCACTTTGTTGTACTTCTCGCCCTGGGTTACCAGGCCGGAGGCGTACTGGCTTTCGATCTCTTTCACTTCATCGGTAGCAGCACTGATGATGGCGGCTTTCTCGTCCGGGATAACGAAGTCGTTAACACCGATGGAAACGCCGGAAATGGTCGAATAAGCAAAACCGGTGTACATCAACTGGTCAGCGAAGATAACGGTCTCTTTCAAACCAACCACGCGGTAGCACTGGTTGATCAGCTTGGAGATCGCCTTTTTCTTCATTGGCTGGTTGACCACGTCGTACGACAGGCCAGGTGGAACAACCTGGAACAACAGCGCGCGGCCGACAGTAGTGTCGACGATACGGGTGTTCTTGACGCTGCCACCATCACGATCGTTGACGGTTTCGTGGATGCGGACCTTGACCTTGGCGTGCAGAGCGGCTTCGCCGGCACGGAACACACGGTCAACTTCCTGCAGATCCGCGAACACACGACCTTCGCCCTTGGCGTTGATCGCTTCACGAGTCATGTAGTACAGACCCAATACAACGTCCTGCGACGGAACGATGATTGGCTCACCGTTGGCTGGCGACAGAATGTTGTTGGTCGACATCATCAACGCACGCGCTTCCAGCTGGGCTTCCAGCGTCAGCGGTACGTGCACGGCCATTTGGTCGCCGTCGAAGTCGGCGTTGTACGCAGCACAGACCAACGGGTGCAGCTGGATAGCTTTACCTTCGATCAGTACCGGTTCAAACGCCTGGATACCCAGACGGTGAAGGGTCGGTGCACGGTTGAGGAGAACCGGGTGTTCGCGAATCACTTCAGCGAGAACGTCCCAAACTTCTGGCAGCTCGCGCTCGACCATTTTCTTGGCCGCTTTGATGGTGGTCGCAAGACCGCGCATTTCCAGCTTGCCAAAAATGAACGGCTTGAACAGCTCGAGAGCCATCTTCTTCGGCAGACCGCACTGGTGCAGACGCAGGGTCGGGCCTACGGTAATTACCGAACGACCGGAGTAGTCAACACGCTTACCGAGCAAGTTCTGACGGAAACGACCCTGCTTACCCTTGATCATGTCAGCCAGGGATTTCAGAGGACGCTTGTTGGAACCCGTGATAGCGCGGCCACGACGACCGTTGTCGAGCAAGGCATCGACAGCTTCCTGCAACATACGCTTTTCGTTGCGCACGATGATGTCCGGAGCGGACAGATCAAGCAGGCGCTTCAAGCGGTTGTTACGGTTGATCACGCGACGGTACAGGTCGTTGAGGTCAGAAGTCGCGAAGCGACCGCCATCCAACGGTACCAGCGGACGCAAGTCTGGCGGCAAAACCGGCAGAACGGTCAGCACCATCCACTCTGGCAAGTTGCCGGAACCCAAGAAGGCTTCCATCAACTTCAGACGCTTGGACAGCTTCTTGATCTTGGTTTCGGAGTTGGTTTGCGGAATTTCTTCACGCAGGCGGCCAATCTCGTGCTCCAGGTCGATAGCGTGCAGCAGTTCACGGACAGCTTCAGCACCCATGCGGGCATCGAAATCGTCGCCGAACTCTTCCAGCGCTTCGAAGTACTGTTCGTCGTTGAGCAACTGACCCTTTTCAAGGGTGGTCATGCCTGGATCGATAACAACGTAGCTCTCGAAGTAGAGAACGCGTTCGATATCACGCAGGGTCATGTCCATCAGCAAGCCGATACGGGACGGCAGCGATTTCAGGAACCAGATGTGAGCAACCGGCGAAGCCAGTTCGATGTGCGCCATGCGCTCACGACGAACCTTGGCCAGTGCAACTTCAACGCCGCACTTCTCGCAGATCACACCACGGTGCTTCAAGCGCTTGTACTTACCGCACAGGCACTCGTAATCCTTTACCGGGCCAAAGATCTTGGCGCAGAACAGGCCGTCACGCTCAGGTTTGAACGTACGGTAGTTGATGGTTTCCGGTTTTTTAACTTCACCGAACGACCACGAACGGATCATCTCAGGCGATGCCAATCCAATACGGATGGCGTCGAACTCTTCGACTTGACCCTGGTTTTTCAGCAAATTCAGTAGGTCTTTCAAGGCCTTTCCTCCTGGCGGAGCAGAGAGCGGGCTAAACAGCCCCGCTCTCGATTCGCGTCACGTGTTATTCGGTTTCCAGATCGATATCGATGCCGAGGGAACGAATTTCTTTGATCAACACGTTGAAGGACTCGGGCATGCCCGGCTCCATACGGTGATCGCCGTCCACGATGTTTTTGTACATCTTGGTCCGGCCGTTCACATCATCCGACTTCACTGTGAGCATTTCTTGCAGAGTGTATGCAGCACCGTATGCTTCCAGTGCCCAGACCTCCATCTCCCCGAAACGCTGACCACCGAACTGAGCCTTACCACCCAACGGCTGCTGGGTAACCAGGCTGTACGAACCGGTAGAACGAGCGTGCATCTTATCGTCTACCAAGTGGTTCAGCTTCAGCATGTACATGTAGCCAACAGTAACCGGGCGCTCAAACTTGTTGCCGGTACGGCCGTCGAACAGCTGCATCTGGCCGCTTTCTGGCAGGTCTGCCAGTTTCAGCATGGCCTTGATTTCGCTTTCCTTGGCACCGTCGAACACCGGCGTAGCCATTGGAACACCGCCGCGCAGGTTCTTCGCCAGATCCAGGATTTCCTGGTCGGTGAAGGTGTCCAGCTCTTCGTTGCGACCGCCGATCTCGTTGTAGATCTCGTGCAGGAACTTGCGCAGGTCAGCAACCTTGCGCTGCTCTTCGATCATACGATTGATCTTCTCACCCAAACCTTTGGCCGCAAGGCCCAGGTGGGTTTCAAGGATCTGACCAACGTTCATACGCGAAGGTACGCCCAACGGGTTGAGGACGACGTCGACCGGAGTGCCATTGGCATCGTGCGGCATGTCTTCAACCGGCATGATCACGGAGACCACACCTTTGTTACCGTGACGACCGGCCATCTTGTCGCCAGGCTGGATGCGGCGACGGATTGCCAGGTAAACCTTGACGATTTTCAGCACACCTGGAGCCAGGTCATCGCCCTGCTGCAGTTTGCGCTTCTTGTCTTCGAACTTGTCGTCCAGCAGACGGCGACGATCAACGATGTAGGCCTGGGCCTTCTCGAGCTGCTCGTTCAGAGCATCTTCAGCCATGCGCAGCTTGAACCACTGACCATGCTCAAGACCGTCGAGTACTTCGTCGGTGATCTCCTGACCCTTCTTCAGACCTGCGCCGCCTTCAGCCTTACGGCCTACCAGCGCGGAACGCAGACGTTCGAAGGTCGCGCCTTCAACGATACGGAACTCTTCATTCAGATCCTTGCGGATCTCGTCGAGTTGGGTCTTCTCGATGGACAGTGCACGAGCATCACGCTCAACACCGTCACGGGTGAAGACCTGTACGTCGATGACAGTACCCTTGGTACCGGTAGGTACGCGCAGGGAGGTGTCTTTAACGTCGCTGGCTTTTTCACCGAAGATGGCACGCAACAGCTTCTCTTCCGGAGTCAGTTGGGTCTCGCCTTTCGGAGTGACCTTACCAACCAGGATGTCGCCTGCGCCAACCTCAGCACCTACGTAAACGATACCGGCTTCGTCCAGCTTGTTCAGTGCAGCTTCACCCACGTTCGGGATGTCTGCAGTGATTTCCTCTGGCCCAAGCTTGGTGTCACGTGCCACACAGGTCAGTTCCTGAATGTGGATCGTGGTGAAACGGTCTTCCTGAACAACACGCTCGGACAGGCAGATGGAGTCTTCGAAGTTGTAACCGTTCCAGGCCATGAACGCGATACGCATGTTCTGACCCAGCGCCAGCTCACCCATGTCGGTGGACGGACCATCGGCCATAATGTCGCTGCGCTGAACCCGATCACCCTTGCTCACCAGCGGACGCTGGTTGATGCAGGTGTTCTGGTTGGAGCGGGTGTACTTGGTCAGGTTGTAGATGTCGACACCGGCTTCGCCAGTTTCAACTTCGTCGTCAGCAACACGAACCACGATACGGCTGGCATCAACAGAGTCGATAACACCGCCACGACGAGCCACGACACAAACGCCGGAGTCACGGGCTACGTTACGCTCCATGCCGGTACCTACCAGCGGCTTGTCAGCACGCAGGGTCGGTACAGCTTGACGCTGCATGTTGGAACCCATCAACGCACGGTTGGCGTCATCGTGTTCCAGGAACGGGATCAGCGACGCTGCAACCGAAACTACCTGCTTCGGTGATACGTCCATCAAGGTGACGTCTTCCGGCGCCTTGACGGTGAACTCGTTCAAGTGACGAACAGCTACCAGTTCGTCGATCAGCATTTTCTTGTCGTTCATCGTGGCCGAGGCCTGAGCGATCACGTGATCAGCTTCTTCGATGGCGGACAGGAACACGATCTCGTCGGTGACCAGAGCGTCTTTCACCACACGGTACGGGCTCTCGAGGAAACCGTACTGGTTGGTGCGCGCATAAGCGGCCAGGGAGTTGATCAGGCCGATGTTCGGACCTTCCGGCGTTTCAATCGGGCATACACGACCATAGTGAGTCGGGTGTACGTCACGAACTTCAAAGCCTGCACGCTCACGAGTCAGACCGCCCGGGCCCAGTGCAGAAACACGGCGCTTGTGGGTGATCTCGGAGAGCGGGTTGTTCTGGTCCATGAACTGCGAGAGCTGGCTGGAACCGAAGAACTCTTTCACCGCCGCAGCCACTGGCTTGGCGTTGATCAGGTCTTGCGGCATCAGGCCTTCGCTTTCAGCCATCGACAGACGCTCTTTGACCGCACGCTCAACACGTACCAGGCCAACGCGGAACTGGTTTTCAGCCATTTCGCCTACGCAGCGAACACGACGGTTACCCAGGTGGTCGATGTCATCGACGATGCCTTTACCGTTACGGATGTCGACCAGGGTCTTCAGTACCGCGACGATGTCTTCCTTGCACAATACGCCCGAACCTTCGATCTCGGTGCGACCGATACGACGGTTGAACTTCATCCGGCCGACCGCAGACAGGTCATAGCGCTCAGGGCTGAAGAACAGGTTGTTGAACAGGGTCTCGGCAGCGTCTTTGGTTGGTGGCTCGCCAGGACGCATCATGCGATAGATCTCGACCAGCGCTTCCAATTGGTTGCTGGTGGAGTCGATCTTCAGGGTGTCGGAGACGAACGGACCGCAGTCGATATCGTTGGTGTACAAGGTCTCGAGGCGAACAATCTGAGACTTGGCGATTTTGCCCAGGATCTCGGTGTTCAGCTCGGTGTTGCATTCAGCCAGGATTTCGCCAGTGGCCGGGTGCACGATGACCTTGGCGGTGGTGCGACCCAGGACGTAGTCCAAAGGCACTTCCAGCGTCTTGATACCGGCTTTTTCGATCTGGTTGATGTGGCGCGCAGTAATACGGCGGCCGGCTTCAACGATGATCTTGCCCTTCTCGTCCTGGATGTCCAGAACAGCAATCTCACCACGTAGGCGCTGAGGTACCAGTTCCAGGCTGAGGGTTTCGCCACTCACATGGAATACGTTGGTGGTGTAGAACGCGTCCAGCACCTGCTCAGTGGTATAGCCGAGCGCGCGCAGCAGTACCGATGCCGGCAGCTTGCGACGACGGTCGATACGCACGAACACGCAGTCTTTCGGGTCGAACTCGAAGTCCAACCACGAACCACGGTACGGAATGATCCGCGCGGAGTACAAGAGTTTGCCGGAGCTGTGCGTCTTGCCGCGGTCGTGGTCGAAGAACACGCCCGGGGAACGGTGCAGCTGGGAAACGATAACGCGCTCGGTACCATTGATAACGAAGGTACCGTTCTCAGTCATCAGGGGGATTTCACCCATGTAGACTTCTTGCTCTTTGATGTCCTTGATCGCTTTGTTCGACGACTCTTTGTCGAAAATGATCAAACGGACTTTTACCCGCAAAGGTACGGCGTACGTAACACCGCGCAACACGCATTCTTTGACATCAAATGCCGGTTCGCCCAGGCGATAACCGACGTACTCCAGCGCAGCATTGCCGGAGTAGCTGATGATCGGGAAAACAGATTTGAAGGCCGCATGCAGGCCCACGTCGCGGAACTGATCTTTGGTCGCTCCCGCCTGCAAGAATTCACGATACGAATCCAGCTGGATAGCCAGAAGGTACGGGACATCCATGACGTCCGGCAACTTGCTAAAGTCCTTGCGGATACGTTTTTTCTCAGTATATGAGTAAGCCATCAGCGTTCCCCAGCTTGGTCACCTGCTTGTTTGGCCCCTCCCGACGGGAGCAGCCAGAAAATCGTGCAAACCCCATGGTTTGCGCCACCCCATCGGGTGGTTACAGCGCGCTATAGGCGACGACCGAGTCGATTGCCAATAACGGAAAAAGGCCGGTGGCAAGAGCCACCAGCCATCAGCCTTCAGCTTAACGCTTGGGCTGGAGACGCAAGGTCGATGCTTACTTCAGCTCGACTTTAGCGCCTGCTTCTTCCAAGGTAGCCTTGGCTTTAGCAGCAGCGTCAGCCGACACAGCTTCCAGAACCACGGAACCAGCACCGTTATCAACTACAGCCTTGGCTTCTTTCAGGCCCAGACCGGTCAGCTCACGTACAGCCTTGATCACGTTAACTTTCTTGTCGCCAGCTTCAAGCAGAACAACGTTGAATTCAGTTTGTTCTTCAACGACAGCAGCGGCAGCAGCAGGACCAGCAGAAGCAGCAGCAGCAGAAACGCCGAACTTCTCTTCCATTGCCTTGATCAGTTCAACGATTTCCAGAACGGATTTTTCGCCGATTGCTTCGATGATTTGGTCGTTAGTCAGAGACATGACTATAAATTCCTGTATTGGGGTGACGGCCTACGCGGCCATCGAAATAAACAATAAACGTAAAAAGGAGTTGCTCAGCCTTAAGCTGCAGCAGCTTCTTTCTGGTCGCGAAGAGCCGCCAGAGTACGAGCCAATTTGCTGGTTGCGCCTTGAATCACGCTCATCAGCTGGGAAATGGCTTCGTCACGGGTCGGCAGGCTTGCCAGTACGTCGATCTGATTAGCTGCGAGGTAGTTACCCTCGAACGCAGCTGCCTTGATCTCGAACTTGTCCTGACCTTTTGCGAACTCTTTGAACAAACGGGCAGCAGCACCCGGATGTTCGTTGGAGAATGCAATCAAGGTCGGGCCGGTGAACACGTCGTTGAGAACACTGTATTGAGTGTCGGCAACAGCGCGCTTGAGCAGGGTATTACGTACAACACGTACGTAAACGCCAGCTTCACGAGCCTCTTTACGGAGTCCGGTCATAGCGCCTACTGTCACACCGCGGGCATCAACCACGACAGCGGACAGGGCAACTTTGGCAGCCTTGTTGACTTCAGCGACGATGGCCTTCTTGTCTTCAAGTTTAATTGCCACGGGAAAAACTCCTGCTTGTTACCGTTTCATCCAACCGAAGCCGGATGTCGTTTTGGTGTCTGATTCGGTAAGGAACCGGGAGCACCATCTGCGTAGGCTTGAGGTTTAAGACTTGCGCCGCCTACGGTCTTGGATAGCCCCCGCCAGGCAGGGACCCCAATTTTTCAACTGCCGCAATTGCTTGCGCCAGTTTATGTCTTATACGTCCAGCGAGCCTTGGTCGATGACCAGACCTGGGCCCATAGTGGTGCTCAGGGTAACGCGCTTGACGTAGATACCTTTCGAGGAAGCTGGCTTGATACGCTTCAGATCAGCGATCAGGGCTTCAACGTTTTCCTTCAGCTTGACGGCATCAAAGCCGACTTTGCCAACGGAGGTGTGAATGATGCCGTTTTTGTCGGTGCGATAACGAACCTGACCAGCCTTGGCGTTTTTAACCGCGGTAGCTACGTCTGGGGTTACGGTGCCGACTTTAGGGTTAGGCATCAGGCCGCGTGGGCCCAGGATCTGACCCAACTGACCCACAACGCGCATTGCATCCGGGGATGCGATAACTACGTCAAAGTTCAGGTTACCGGCTTTCATTTCGGCAGCCAGATCGTCCATACCTACACGGTCAGCGCCGGCAGCCAGAGCAGCTTCAGCTGCCGGGCCTTGGGTGAAGACAGCAACACGTACAGTCTTGCCAGTACCGTGTGGCAGCACAGTTGCGCTACGAACGACCTGGTCGGATTTACGCGGGTCAACACCCAAGTTCACAGCAATATCAACAGACTCGCTGAATTTGACAGTCGACAGCTCGGTCAGCAGTGCAGCGGCATCTACAAAGTTGTAGGCCTTGCCCGCTTCGATTTTGCCAGCGATAGCCTTTTGGCGCTTGGTCAGCTTAGCCATTACACACCCTCCACGTTAAGGCCCATGCTACGAGCAGAACCGGCGATGGTACGCACGGCTGCATCCATATCAGCTGCAGTCAGATCCGCGTTTTTGGTTTTCGCGATTTCTTCCAGCTGAGCACGAGTCACGGTGCCAACCTTAACGGTGTTTGGACGAGCGGAACCGCTAGTCAGACCAGCAGCTTTCTTCAACAAAACCGAAGCCGGGGTCGACTTGGTTTCGAAAGTGAAGCTACGGTCGCTGTATACAGTGATGATCACTGGAGTCGGCAGACCTGGCTCAATACCCTGAGTACGGGCGTTGAAGGCCTTGCAGAACTCCATGATGTTCACGCCGTGCTGACCCAGAGCTGGACCGACGGGTGGGCTTGGGTTGGCCTGAGCGGCCTTCACTTGCAGCTTGATGTAAGCGGTAATCTTCTTGGCCATGAGGCACTCCAATTACGGGTTCGAACGCCTCGAAAGGCTCCCCGGTTACTTGCGCGTTTATCCCAGTGACGACAAAACCCCACAGCCTAAGGCTGCGGGGTTGGGATGCTTGCTCAGCTAGACTTTTTCGACCTGGCTGAACTCTAGCTCTACCGGAGTAGAGCGACCGAAAATGAGCACTGCCACTTGGATCCGGCTCTTTTCGTAGTTAACTTCTTCGACAGTGCCGTTAAAATCTGCAAACGGACCATCAGTGACACGAACGATCTCACCCGGCTCGAACAACGTCTTCGGCTTGGGCTTGTCACTACCATCAGCAACACGACGCAGAATCGACTCTGCCTCTTTGTCGGTAATCGCAGCAGGCTTATCAGCGGTACCACCGATAAAGCCCATGACACGAGGAGTATCCTTGACCAAGTGCCAAGTACCCTCATTCATGTCCATTTGAACCAGCACGTAGCCAGGGAAGAACTTGCGCTCGCTTTTGCGTTTCTGGCCATTACGCATTTCAACCACTTCTTCAGTGGGAACCAGAATTTCGCCGAAGCCTTCTTCCATGCCTGCAAACTTTATGCGCTCTAGCAAAGAGCGCATGACATGCTTCTCGTAACCCGAGTAAGCATGCACAACGTACCAACGCTTAGCCACGGGACACCCTTAGCCAACAATCAAGGAAACAAGCCAGCCGAGCAGGGAATCAAGCCCCCACAACAGCAACGCCATAACCAGAACAACAGCTACCACAATCAAAGTGGTCTGCGTGGTTTCTTGGCGAGTCGGCCAAACGACTTTACGGATCTCGGTACGAGCTTCCTTTACCAGGACCGCAAAAGACTTGCCTTTAGCAGTCTGCAGGCCAACAAAGGCAGCAACAGCAGCAAGGGCGAGCAATGCGAGGACGCGGTACAGGATCGGCGACGCAGAGTAGTACTGGTTGCCGACAACGCCTACGACCACAACAGCGACTACTACAAGCCACTTGAGGAGATCGAAGCGAGAGCCTTGAGCTTCAGCCTTAGGAGTCATCTATGAAGATCCTGTGAAAAGAAAGCCAGACACACCAAGTGAATCTGGCAGGTCAGGAGGGAATCGAACCCCCAACCTACGGTTTTGGAGACCGTCGCTCTGCCAATTGAGCTACTGACCTAAAACAAAATCAGGCCGACAATTATGCCGATCTGAAAAAGACTTTACAACAACAAACCCCTGCAGACCTGGAACCTACCCAAACAAAATCACGAAAGAGAGCAGAATCAATCAGAGGTAGCTGTTAAAACAAAGGCAGATATTTTCATATCTGCCTTGTTATATGGAGCTCTTGAGCGGATTTGAACCGCTGACCTCACCCTTACCAAGGGTGTGCTCTACCAACTGAGCTACAAGAGCAAAACACTATGCACAACCTGCAAACTTGGAGCGGGTAGCGGGAATCGAACCCGCATCATCAGCTTGGAAGGCTGAGGTTCTACCACTAAACTATACCCGCAGAGCTTGCAGCTCACGCTAAAATGGTGGAGGGGGAAGGATTCGAACCTTCGAAGTCGTAGACGTCAGATTTACAGTCTGATCCCTTTGGCCGCTCGGGAACCCCTCCTAAGCGAGCCGGCATTCTATATCATGCCAGCCTTCTGTCAAGCATTTTCTCATTGAAAATATGAGGTTAGCTGCATTGACTGTCGCATCACACCGTTTCCCTCAAGAGGTCATCACTGCGAAGCGGGCGCCATTCTATGCAAACTATTCAACAGTTGCAATGCCTTCGCACGGCATTATTTTATGTTTTAACTCATTGAATTCGTTAGCAAGGTTTTCAAAGGGCAAATCATCGGCCAGACGCCGGCTTTCAGGTGCCACTCTCAGCCAGTATCCCGAAACATCAGGAGCGCTCAGCGATTGCAGTTTTACCTTGATGTCCAGACTGGTAAGCCGCTGCTCCACAGATCGCGCCTGCTTCTGATCAGCAAAACCACCAATATAGAGACAACCGCTCTGCACCTCTGGGGCTTTTGCCCTGTCCCGTCGAACCACGGCATCAGCAGACTCGCTCAATAACTGGATATCCTGCTGAGAACCTCGGTACAGAACCAGGGGCGTAACATCCTTGGCACGCAGGGGCGCTTCCTGCTGATGCCAAATGTAATAGAAGATATTAAGGACCAGCAAAAGCAAAAACAGCCAACGCATAAAAACCTCAGGACAAGGGGCACGCCATCGCCAAACCAACAAAAACAAGATCAGGGACAAGTTTCGCTCGAGGCACGGCATCAGCAATCAGCTCAGCAT
Source organism: Pseudomonas sp. C321 (assembly GCF_055407105.1). Taxonomy (NCBI): domain Bacteria; kingdom Pseudomonadati; phylum Pseudomonadota; class Gammaproteobacteria; order Pseudomonadales; family Pseudomonadaceae; genus Pseudomonas; species Pseudomonas sp. C321. Next base: position 1,224,725 of record NZ_JBUZRB010000001.1, read on the forward strand.
CCCCTCCCGTCAGGAATACGGTGAATTCGTCACCCCAGTAACGCTGAGCCAACTCCAGCTGAGTCAGGACAAATCCTCTCAACATAAGCATACAGCCACGCTCCACCGCCTCTACGGTCGTACGACCTGGCGACAGGTGCTCTAGGGCACGCTCGGCGGCAATATCGTCGTAGCGTATTTTGCGAGTATGCGTTCGCAACTGGTTACGCATTAATGGCATACCAGGACAAATAAATCCGCCGAGATGCTCACCGTCCGCAGCAATGAAGTCGGAGGTAGCCGCCGTACCAAAATCGAGTACAAGGCACGAGCCCGGCGACAACTGAAAACCGCCAAGCATAGCCAGCCAGCGATCAAGCCCCAGCCGCTCGAAGTCTTCGTACCCATTACGCACCCCGGCCATCTGCCTCGCAGATGTAGCACAAACCACAGTGATGCCAAAGGCATCTACCAGGGCCGCGACCAACTTGTTGGTCTCCTCGGAAGCACGAACACTCACCAGTCGACAATGTTTTATCGCCAAGCCCGCAAGCGCTGACAGGCTATCGATTAGCACGATATCCGAGCCGACGATTCCCTCTGCGAAAACATACGCCCTGCCTGACTCAAGCACTCGCCATTTAATAAAGCTATTCCCACAGTCGAGCTCAAGAATCATCACGCAACCTCAGGCTTAACTCACCACCGCTGTATATTTTTTCAACACCATCCACGCCCAAGCGTAACGCACCCTGCCCATCGATACCCAGCACCAGTCCTTCGACTTGATTCACGCCGGCAATGAGCGAGACGGAACGCCCCTGCCATAGATGGTTCTGCTCCCACTCGCCTTGAATAGCGGAAAAGCCGAACGCTTGATGACGATCAAGGTAGGTTTGTAACTGCAAGCCGAGACGGGCTACCAGATAGTTACGATCAACGGCGCTACCGGTTTCCAACTGCACAGAGGTCCATTGCTGATCGACTTCAGGCGCTTTCTGCATATTCACATTAATCCCCACACCAAGGACTACGTGGCAGACATCAGCCGGATCTCCGACCAACTCCAGGAGGATGCCAGCAATCTTCTTCTGCCCCACCAAGACGTCATTGGGCCACTTCAAGCCTGCATTGCGCACGCCAGCCTCCCGCAGGGCCTGCATGACCGCCAGGCCGACAACCAGGCTAAGCCCCTCCAGTTGTCGCAACCCCCCATCAATTCGCAAGACGAGGCTGTAGTAGACATTTTGAGCGAAAGGGCTTACCCACTTACGCCCTCGCCTACCCCTGCCAGCAGTCTGCTGCTCCGACAGCACCAGAAACGGCGCAACTTGCCCCCCACCAATAAGACGCAATGCTTCGGCATTGGTAGAGTCAATGGAGTCGGAGATATAGACAGGCCAGGCAGAAGAAGGCGCATTTGCAGCTATTTCGTCATGGCTTAGCAACGCCAGGGGCGCAGCCAACTGATATCCCCTGCCACGGACTTTATGGATAGGCAGATTCAACTCCGCCTCAAGATGCTGAAGCTGCTTCCATACAGCACTGCGACTGACGCCCAAGGCTGTACCAAGCGCTTCCCCGGAGTGGAATCGGCCATCTTTTAGAAGTTTCAACAACGTCAGCATGCAAGTCTCGCCTCACAATGAGGCACGCATGATAGCCATGCATAGGGCCATTGCATAGAAAGGCAGGACTTTAGCATTGAAGGCGACTGGCAGGCGCTCGCTCATACTTTTCGAGCGCCCAAAACAAAACCCCATCTGCTTTCGCAAATGGGGTTTCGGAATTTAATCTTGACGATGACCTACTCTCACATGGGGAAACCCCACACTACCATCGGCGATGCATCGTTTCACTACTGAGTTCGGGATGGGATCAGGTGGTTCCAATGCTCTATGGTCGTCAAGAAATTCGGTAGCCAGCTCGTGTACCTTTCGGCTCACGCTCCAGCGAATGGGTATGTAATAGATTTGTGTGTTGCTTGTGAATTTTCGACTTGTATCGTCTTCACACACCGCAATCTGGCCTCTTTCGAGTTCACAAATTGCTTGGGTGTTATATGGTCAAGCCTCACGGGCAATTAGTATTGGTTAGCTCAACGCCTCACAGCGCTTACACACCCAACCTATCAACGTCGTA